>NZ_CANMZW010000039.1 GCF_947502445.1 uncultured Brevibacillus sp. | reverse complement strand
GTTTTATTTCTTTTTCTGTAAATACCTTCTTACTCATGATCTTCCCCAATCCTCATTTTTTCTCAAGTATACAGAAAAGTACCCTATAGGTAGACTTTTTTAATGTGTCTACTCTATAGGGTACATTTTAATGATTGGGCTACCTCTTTTTTAGGTTTGGAAAGCACGTTATTATACTGAACATGACTCATTTGCCGCCGCGTAGTCGTATACTGCTTTCCCCAGCAAACCTAGCGTGCGCAGAGCTGCACTCGCTTGTACGTCCTTGGATAATGCTGTAATCGTAATTTTCCGTCCCGCCGCGATCAGCACGCCGACATCATGCTGTCTGCCTGTATCCCATCCCGATTTGCATGGCAGTTTCCACTCCGGAAACGCTCCTGCTTCAGCTTGAACGGGAAGCAAAGATGGCAGCCCGTTCACTACCTGCTGTTTGTTCATAATCGCTATCATCTCTTCGGTGGCACGCTGTGACAAAAAAGCGCCTGAGGCAATTTTCCCCAACATGCTGGCAACATCACCAGCTGTAATCATATTGTTCTCTGTCACATCGACCGGGTAGATCATCAGCTTGCGCGAATAGCGACTTTGGTTCATTCCCAGATTGCGCATCGTTTGTTCAATCTGTTCCTTTCCAACCAAATCAATCAGCATATTGGTTGCCGTATTGTCGCTTTGGATGATCATCATGGTGATCACATCACGAATGGTCAGCTTCAGGCCAGGCGATAGTGTGTACAAAAATCCTGACCCCCCGACTAGGTCTTCCTTGCGCAGCGTAAGCTTGTCAGATACGGAAAACTGCCCATTGTCTGCCGCTTCATAGACTGCTGCCATGATCGGAACTTTGATGACACTTTCGGCAATAAACCTCTCGTCGGGCATATGCGAAAAGTGCAGCCCAAAACCATTGGCTTGCCCCAGCTCTTCCACCACTACACCCCAGTTTCCCTCCGCATCCGCAATAATCTCGCCCAATCTTTTTTCGATTTCCACTAGCGTCATCCTTTCCCATGCAGCATGTACGATTCAAAATATTTCCTAATCATACATGTTTCGAAAAAGGTTCGCAGATTCCTTTCAGCTCAGATACTTTTTCTGGGTCTACATATCGCAGAGCTTGCCCATCCTCACGTACACCTGTGCCAAAATGAATCTCCCTGACCCCTGTTTTCTGGAGAAAATCAGCAATATTTGAAAGTGACAAGCCGCTGCCTGCCAAAATGTTTAGTTGGGTTTTATCTGTGAGCTGCTGCAGCTGCTTGATGCAGTCAATGCCCTCGACGGCACTCTTTTGACCGCCTGAAGTGAGGATGCGACGTATTTGCGGATAATGCAGCAACGTTCGTGCAGCTTCTAGCTGATCGCTCGCTTCATCAAATGCGCGATGGAAGGTAACATCCAGCTCATCCGCTTCGCAAAGCACGAGCTCCAAGCCCTTTTGATCAAGCTTTTTCTGGTCGGTGAGCATGCCAACAACGATACCTGCCGCTCCCAACTCACGAATAACGCGCACATCCTCTCGCATGACAAGCAATTCATCATGGGTATAGCAAAAAGATTGGCTGTGCGGCCGCACCATGACATTAACTGGGATACGGACAGATTTGACGACTGCTTCAATCAATCCCCAGCTCGGAGTCAATCCACCCTCCAGAATTCCGGTTATCAGCTCGAGCCTGTCTGCCCCACCCTGCTCTGCTCTTTTTGCATCCTCCACAGAAGTCGCAATCACTTCGATTAGCATCCATTTCCCTCCGTTCTCATGATCTGTGGACATCGTATACCCTTTTTATTCCAGATGCAAATAAACGAGCTTGCCTACGCCCTATTTTTCAGTGTGAACACAGATCGTTTTTCGCCAACAATCAACTGGTTATCATTTTTAATTTCCCGGGGAGTCAGTGCGTACAATCGTGCAATCGTTTCTTTGTTCTCATAATTGATCTGCTCCAGAATCGAAGCAATGACCAGCGACCACACAAGCTCTGAGCCATCGAGGACCTTTAGTGAGAAGCTGAGCCTTTCCTTTTTCAGCGCAAAACCGTACACCCCCATTGCTCCACCCTTGGCGATAATATTCGGATCAGTCAAGAGTGCCGTACAAATGAAGTTATGACTCGCGATGATGTCAGGATTTTCGCTCATCCATCCGGTTATTTTCAAAACAGCTTCGCGCGTTTTCTCATCCTCAATCAAATCAGGGCAGCCCAGCTTCAAGTAGGCGATCGCGATATGCTTCAGTGGTACAGCAAAAACGGGAAAACCACAACCATCTACGCCGAGCTGTATTTGCTCTTTAGGGTACTCGGCCAAATAGGCAAAAGCCTCCAGCGCTTCTTGCTGCGTGGGATGAGTATGCTCGTAGTAATCGTTCGTGGAAAAACCGCGCTCCTTGGACAAGGCGAGGAATCCAAGATGCTTGCCCGAGCAATTGTGAAAAAGGCGGCGTTTAGGCATTCCCTTTGCGACGCAAGCCAGCTTGGGCTCTTCATTGAGCGGATAGGTTGGACATGTCAGCAGCTCGTCCTCTTTAATCCCCGTTTTGGCCAGGATCGACTCCAATCCTTCCATATGATACGTCTCACCACGATGCGACGCGGTAAACAAGGCCGCTTCTCTGCTTGTTAAACCAAATTTTCCATCAATATTTTGCTTGGCTACAGGAATGGCCTGAAACGGCTTCGCTGCGGAACGCAAAAAAGTGACGTGCATCTCGTCTCCGGCAGAATAAATAACCTGACCGTGCTCATCAACCCCACAAACAACGCCGAAATGAACATTTTCAAGTACTTCTCCACGATACTCTTCAACTAACAGACTGTAATTCACTCTGATCACCAACTCTACTTAAATATAGGAAAACCAACTTCGTTATTCTCGTTATTCCAATGATGGTATAAAAATATAAAATATTCACGCAAAACATGCTTCAGAACCATTCAAATCCCGAACGTTACCTAATTTTACAAAAGAATTTTTCCAATGGTGTTACTAAAAAATACTAGCAGTCACCTCCCTTTTCCGTCAAATTATTTTTTCCATCATCAAGAAGTTGTGATCTTCCATCCCTAATGCCGAGCATTTGTAGTATAATGGCGACAGGCGTCTGCCTGGATGCCAAACCGAATACGAAATCCATGCATGTGCATGGGAGAGGTTCGCGAACTCCCTCTATAAAAAACTAAGGTGGATAACAGTACCTTACTCTTGGTATTGTTTTGTTTTTTTGCAGGAGCAAGTTCAAGAACTCTCTTTCTTCCATTACATTACTGAAGGAGATGGAGAGCATGAAAAAGGAAAAAGCCGTCGTTGTTTTCAGCGGAGGACAGGATAGCACGACCTGCCTGTTCTGGGCCAAGGAGCAATTCGGCGAAGTAGAAACCCTCACGTTTGATTACGGGCAGCGTCACAAGCTGGAGATCGAATGCGCCCAGCAGATCGCCCGTGAATTAGGCGTCCCAAACACGGTATTGGATATGAGCCTGTTGAATCAGCTCGCTCCCAATGCCCTCACCCGCACAAACATTGGCATCACCCAGGAGGAAGGACAGCTGCCCTCTACGTTCGTGGATGGACGCAATCTCCTGTTTCTCTCGTTTGCCGGAGTATTTGCCAAGCAGCGAGGAGCACGCCATTTGGTAACTGGCGTTTGTGAAACAGATTTTAGTGGCTATCCGGATTGTCGCGATTCGTTCATTAAATCACTCAATGTGACACTGAACCTGTCGATGGACTATCCGTTTGTGATCCACACACCTTTAATGTGGCTGACCAAAGTACAAACGTGGAAGCTGGCAGATGAACTGGGTGCCTTCACCTATATCCGCGAAAATACCCTCACCTGCTACAACGGCATCAAAGGAGACGGCTGCGGCGAATGCCCTGCCTGCCAACTGCGAAAAGCCGGACTGGACACTTACCTTTCCACACGTAAGCAAGGAGAACAAATCTCATGAGTGCAAACTTTGACTTCCGCATTGTCGACCGCATGCAAGCCTTGGGCACTCACATTCAAAAGTCACAGCTTCGCTACCATAACAAGCGTGTACTCGTCAGCAAAGAGTTTACCTTTGACGCTGCGCATCATTTGCACGCATACGAAGGAAAATGCAAAAACCTGCACGGACATACGTACAAGGTTGTGTTTGGCATCAGCGGCTTGCCCGACGAGATCGGACTCGTCATCGATTTTGGCGACATCAAGCAGATTTGGAAAGAGCATATTGAGGTCTACTTGGACCATCGCTACTTGAACGAAATGCTTCCTCTTATGAATACTACTGCCGAAAATATGGTCGTCTGGATTTTTGAGCAAATGGAAAACCAGCTGCAATCCGAGACCTATCGCAATCGCTATAACGAAGCTCGTGTGGAATTCGTACGCCTGTTTGAGACGCCAACCAGCTACGCTGAAGCAAGACGGGAGTGGATGTTCGCATGAGCTCCATTCCTGTATTGGAAATCTTCGGTCCAACCATTCAAGGCGAGGGAATGGTCATCGGCCAAAAAACGATGTTCGTACGTACAGCTGGCTGCGATTACCGTTGCAGCTGGTGTGATTCTTCCTTTACCTGGGACGGCACCGCACGCGATGAGATCAAGCAAATGACTCCAGAGGCAGTTTATCAGGAGCTAATTCGTCTGGGACAGGACTGTTTTTCCCATGTCACCATTTCTGGGGGCAATCCTGCCCTGCTTGCCAGCCTGGATGGACTTGTCCAGCTGTTAAAAGAGCGCGGTATCCGTACCGCGGTGGAAACACAGGGGAGCAAATGGCAGAGCTGGCTTCATGATATCGATGACGTCACGATCTCCCCCAAGCCGCCAAGCTCAGGAATGACGACTGATTTGGACGCACTGGACCAAATCATACATGCACTCATGGCAAGCAATCATCAGGGACTCAGTCTTAAAGTAGTTGTCTTTAATGATGATGACTTTGCCTACGCTCAAAGCATTCATCAGCGCTATCCTTCTGTTCCCTTTTATTTGCAGCCAGGAAACAACGATTTGACTACTGCGGATACAGTCGACCTGCGAGACAAGCTGCTGGAAAGCTTTGAATGGTTAATTGATCGTGCTATGGAAGCGCCTGGTATGAATGACGCCAAGGTACTCCCGCAGCTGCATGCACTCGTCTGGGGAAATAAACGCGGAGTGTAAGCCATTTGAAAAATTAGAAATGAAACGAGGTTTATTGGATATGTCGAACCATCAAGAACGCGATTTATCTTCCCTGACTCTCTTGGGTAACCAAGGCACTGCCTACAATTACTCGTATGATCCGAGTGTACTGGAGTCGTTTGACAACAAGCATCCGTATCGGGATTACTTCGTGAAATTCAATTGCCCGGAATTCACCAGCCTGTGCCCGATTACCGGTCAGCCTGACTTCGCAACCATTTACATCAGCTACATTCCGGATATTAAAATGGTCGAAAGCAAATCACTCAAGCTGTATTTGTTCAGCTTTCGCAACCACGGCGACTTCCACGAGGATTGCGTCAATGTCATCATGAATGATCTGATCAAGCTCATGGACCCGAAATACATCGAGGTATGGGGCAAATTCACCCCTCGTGGCGGCATCTCGATTGATCCGTATTGCAATTATGGCAAGCCGGGAACGAAGTACGAAGAAATGGCGAGCCATCGCTTGATGAATCATGATATGTATCCCGAGAAAGTAGATAATCGTTAGGTGTGGCTCCTGCTCTGGCATTGCTTTTGCCAGAGCATTTTCTTTTCCACCTTGCCCCATTGTGTAAAACGGTTGTAACTGCATGCTTCCTTTTACAAAAAATGTTATTATAGAAGAGAATCCGACTATAGAGAGAAAGGGATGTTTTCCATGAAGCAAATGAATGTTCAAGACGCTTTTTTGAATTACTTAATTTCAAATGAATTACCCGTTACACTGATCACTAAAAATGGCGTCCCTCTTAAAGGCACGATTGTCTACGCCGATTCGTATACAATTACGATGAACTCACAAGCTAAGCAAAGTCTTTTTTACAAAGCTGCAGTCTCTACCATCACCCCGGTTAAACCAGTACCACTGCCGGAGCTCTTGAAGCAAGACCGATAGATGTGCGTCAACTGCCCTACCATTCTACATTTGGTAGGGATTCTTCTTTTTAGGCATTATCTAGAGTTACTTATTTACTCTATAATGGAGTGAATAAGTGACTACCTGCCTGCGTCCGCATTCCGTTTGGCAAAGGTGTATGCGGGACAGCAGCGAGTAAAAAGGAAACCGTTCTTGTCGAGGATGTTCATTTGTTCCCTGGACATATCGCATGCGATGCAGCCTCGCAGTCCGAAATCGTCGTGCCGATCATCAAGAACGGTGAGTTGATTGGTGTACTCGATATCGACAGCCCGATTAAAAATCGTTTTGATGAAGTGGATCAGCATTATCTCGAAAAATTTGCTTGGACCCTTACACAAAATCTTTAAAAGGAAATCACTCCATTTTCATTTGAGAAAGGAAGTCTTCCCCATGACCGTTGAACGTTTTGTTCGAGAGTCTCGCACATTTAAAGCCAGCCATGTACTGCCTCCAGACACGAACAATCACAACACTTTATTCGGCGGCAGATTGATGGCGCATATTGATGATGTAGCCGCGATTTCCGCAATGAAGCATGCACGGGGACCTGTCGTCACAGCATCAACCGACTCCGTCGATTTCCTGCAGCCGATTCGAGTAGATAATGAGGTATCCCTCGAGGCCTTCGTAACGTGGTCGCATAAGACCTCCATGGAGGTGTTTGTCAAAATCGTCGCGGAGGATCTGCTCACCGGAATCCGCACTGTGTGTGCAACCTCGTTTTTGACCTTTGTCGCGATTGGTGAGGATGGACGTCCTACGACTGTCCCGCAAGTCGTTCCCGAAACAGCCGAGGAAATTTTCCTGCATGATGGCGCTGCCGAGCGGGCAGAAGCGCGTAAGCTCCGCCGAACACGCAGTAAGCATTTGGCTGATTTACTCGGAACCCGCCGTCCGTGGGAGCCGTAACGCAAGAGAAGCCCCTTCTTTGATCAGAAGGAGCTTCTCTTTTTATTCTTTATGAGCCCATTTGTAGTCGATATTCCCGAGTCCGTCCATTACTACGCCTTTTAGCTCTTTCTTTTGTACCCACTGACTGGTAAAGAAATAGATCGGAACCACTGGCATTTCATCCATGATGATGGCTTCAGCAGCCGCCAGCAATTGCTTGCGTTTTTCAGGGTCTTTTTCTGTTGCTGATTGGTTCAGCAGCTCCTGATACTTGCTGCTGGCCCAGTAGGTATCATTTAAATCTCCATACTTGTCCTTGAATAGCTCCAAGTAATTGATCGGATCATTTAGGTCGCCTACCCAGCCCATACGACCGATTTGGTACTGTCCATCGCGCATATTGTCTAAATGGGCCTTCCACTCCTTGCCCTCCAAAGCCACATCTACGCCAAGAGAGTCTTTCCATTGCTTTTGGATCGTTTCTGCAATGACTCGATGGGCATCCGATTGGTTAAAGGAAAGAGAAAGGGGTGGTAGCTTTGTCAGACCCAGCTCCTTCATCCCTTCTGCAAGCAGCTTTTTGGCCGTCTCTTTGTCATTATCTTTGAAGTACCCTTCCTTTTTAAGCGACGTCGTTAACGGAACGACTCCCATTGCCGGATATTGAACCGAATCTAGCAAGCTGTCTACCAGCTCCTGCCGATTGATGGCATAAGCAAAAGCCCTCCGAATCTTTACATTGGTAAATGGCTGTTTCTCCGTATTAAATTTGTACCAATATACGCCTGCAATCGGTTGTTTCTGCAGTAAGCCTTTTTGCTTCAAAGCTGACTTTGCTCCCACTGGCAAAGCATTGAGAGGAGCTCCCGCCCAATCCAGCTTGCCCTCCTCAAACAGAGTAAGCTCCTCATTCTCACCGCGAATCATGGTGAAATCCAGCTTATCCAGCTTGACTGCCGCATGATCCCAATAATGCTTGTTTTTTACCAGGACCAGTTTTTCCTGTCGTGTCCATGTCTCAATCGTAAAAGGTCCATTTCCTACATGTGTAGAAGCGTTTTCTGCCCATAACGGGTTTGCCTCTACTACTTTTTTGTTCACAGGATAGTAGCTAGGAAGTGTTAGTAATTCCGTAAAAAAAGGGGCAGGCTGCTCCAAGGTTACTTTCAACGTTTTCGCATCGACCGCAGTGACGCCGACCTTGTCCAAGCCGAGCGTTCCAAGGTTCGCTTTTTCAGCATTTTGAAGGTAATACAGCATGTAGGCATAATTACTCCCCTTTTCGGGATCAAGCATTCGCTTCCAAGCGTATTCGAAATCACCAGCAGTAACAGGATCACCGTTGCTCCATTTTGTATCCCGCAAGTGAATCGTGTACGTTTTCAGGTCATCGGATACATCTATCTTTTGTGCCACAGAGAGCTGAATTTTTCCATCGGGTCCCACTCGCGTCAAGCCGTCAAAGGTCGCTCTTGCGAGAGCGGTCGAGCTTGCGTCCTCCGCCAGTGCAGGATCAGCCGTATATATACTATCTGACATATTTAACCGGAGCAGGCGTTTTTCAGATGCGGCTGTGGAAGTCTGCGGCTTTGCTTCTGCCGCATGAACAATACCCGAAGACGATGCCAGCACACCGGCCGCGAGGAAAAGATTCGTTGCCACTTTCATTTTCTTTTTCAATGGATTTCTCCTCCATTCCTGATTATCCAATATTTACTATTTTATCAATTTAAGTAGGCGGCAACAATTTATATTTGTCTCCTCCTGACGTTACGCTATTTCAACAGATTCTTCTTCAAATAATAGTGCGTGTGCCCACCTGCGTTTTCAATCACACCGTATACTTCGTAAGCTTGCTGTTTATAAAAATCGATCGCCTGAAAGCTAAGCGTATCCAGCTTGATAAAATCGCAGCCTTTTTCTCTCGCGATGTCTTCTGCTGCCATCAGCAGCTTTTTGCCGTAGCCTTGTCCTCGCACGTTTTCATCAACAATCAAATAGTGAACCTCCAGCCAGTTCCAGCATATTTCACCTACAAGCCCGCCATAGGTTTGACCAGCTGCATCTTTTACAAAAAGGTTTACTTCTTCATACATGTCTTTTAGTTCAGCGGGAAAGTTAGCGTAATTATAGGCAATCAATTTGTTACGGACGTACTGCTTGTCTTCGGTCTTTGCTACAGTTGATATGGTTAGCTCCATGCTTATCTCTCTCCTTCTCTTCCATACGCTCTTTGCAAAAATGATTCACTCTCGTTTAACTTACCATATTTTAACTGATTTTCTATAGCATCCTGCTCTAGCAAATCTTTTGATCTTGCAGGCAGAAATCGGCTATGATAGATGGCGAGGTGACAAATGTGGCTTATTTAGAAGAAACTACGCTTATTGCCTATATTGCATTTACGATTTTTTTCCTGGTAGCTTACAAGCTTAGCCAAATCTCGTTGGTTACGCTCATTCTTTGTCTAGTCTCTACCGCAGTATTGGCTGTCGTCTTCTATCTTTTGGTACAGCAATACTGGCCCGTCCACTAGGAAGATGTACTCAAAAGGCGTAACCCACCTGTCATGTGCAGTGGTGTTACGCCTGGTTTGGCTGTTTCCAGCGCTATTTACGTATACATGTGACATGGCAGCACAAAGAAAAAAGTAACCCCTCGCTCTGTATTGCGCACGCCGTACGTACCCTCGTGCAATTCTACGATATGCTTGACGATGGCCAGTCCGAGACCCGTTCCCCCAGTCTTGCGGTTGCGTGAGCGCTCGATCCGATAAAAGCGATCCCAAATATGATCGAGCTGATCCTCGGGAATATGCTCTCCTCCATTTTCAATCGCCACGGATAAATCGCGATTGTCTCTTCCTTCGATTCGTACCGTAATCTCACTGCCGACACGCGCATGACGAATCGCGTTGACCAAAATATTAAACAGAATCTGCTCAATCTTGACCTGATCGGCGTAGAGAGCCTCCTCATTCGCCAAGATCGTCACAACCTGCAAATCCTTTTCATTAAAATGGAGCAGCAGCTTATCTACGACTTCTTCCATCAGCTCACTGACAAAGAAAGAGCTTTTTTTCAGCTTGATCGTTTTCGATTCCAGTTTCGTCAGCTCCAGCATATCTCTGACGAGGTCTTCCATCTTTTCCGTTTCATCCAAAATGACCTCGATATAACGATCGTGCTTGTTCTTTCCGACGCCATCCTTTAATCCTTCGGCAAAGCTTTTGACGATGCTGATCGGCGTTTTCAGCTCATGCGAGACATTGGATACAAACTCCTTCTGGATCAGCTCCATCCGCTGCTTATGGTCCATCTCTGCACGGAGCTGCTCATTTGCTTGCTGCAATTCCTTCAAGGTCATATCGAGCTTTTCCGCCATTGTATTCAAGCTTCTCGCCAGACTCCCGAATTCATCATTTCTCATAATCGGCGATTTTACGGAAAAGTCCAGCTTGGCCATCTGCAAGGCGCTTTTATTCAAAGATAGTAGCGGCTTCGAAACCACCTTGGAAAAGATGAGAGAAAGCAAGAGAATCAGGGCGAATCCTCCGATTCCGATATAGATGTAGAACAAGCGCAGAGCGTCGTTTGCCTCACTAATTTGCTGAAGCGATGTCGAGGCGATAATGAGATCCGTTACGTGGCCATCCTTCATCGCCGGTTGAATCACGACGAGACTGCGGACTCCGCTCCACGGCTCTACCCATTCCTCCTCAATCACTTTGCCGCTCTCCAGATTTGCTTTGCGTGCTTCCGTTAGAGGAAACCAATCTTTGATCACGAGAAACAGGATTCCTTGACGTGAGTTCCATTGATTTGGCGAAGGTAGCAGCATTCCTGTTATTTCGCCAGATAACCGCTCTAGCGGCTCTGCCGTTCCACCCGATTTCAAGCTGCCGATTGGCTTTTCACCGGACTTGTGGATTACCAAGGGATAAAACAGGGTCTGTGGAATGCCTTCCTCAAAGACGCCCACCGCCTCGATGTGATCACCTATATGCAAATTCGCATTGATTAAATCCTTTCGATAGACATCAGGAAACATAGACAGGGAGATTTTCACTTTTTCCCCAGCTTTATTGCGGATGACGATTCCAAATGGGTTATCGACCTTAACCTTCCCGTCTGTGCTGACGATGGCAATTTGCGCTTTATTGCGGCTGATAAACAAAGACACTTCGTTTGCCATGCTTTCATCGTCCCATTGCTTCGAGACATAGTGCTCCGAAAACGTCTTTAGCTTTTTTTCCAGATCTCCCAATTTCTTTGATTGATAAAATTGTTCAAAAAAAAGTAACTGACCGAGCATAATGATCGTATATAACAACAGGAAAAGCGATGAGGTGATAGCGAACAGCTTGACTGTTACCCCCCGCCGCTTCATCGTTCTTCCTCGAAGGTATAGCCAGCCTTAATTACCGTTCGGATATGACGTGCTTCGCCGCCTAGCTTGCTGCGAAGCTTCTTGATATGGGTATCAACGACTCGCAAATCGCCAAAGTAATCGAAGCCCCACACGTGATCCATGATAGTTTCACGAGAAAGTACAATTCCGGCGTTTTTAATCAGGTATACAAGCAGTTCATATTCTTTGGGGGTGAGATCAATTTCTTCTCCCATGATTTCCATACGGCGTGACCGTTTGTTGATCACTACGTGGCCAAAGCACAGCAGATGATCGGCTTTGCCCACGGTTCCCTCTACCCGCTTCATGAGGGTGTTGGCACGCGCTACAAGCACTTTCGGGCTGAATGGCTTGGTGACGTAATCATCTGCCCCCAGCTCAAAGCCGAGCATTTTATCGTCATCCTCTGATTTCGCAGTCAGCATGATGATGGGCACATCGGATCTGGCGCGGATGTACTTGCACACAGCCCAGCCATCCATTTCCGGCATGAGGATGTCGAGGATAATCAAATCGACCCTTAGCGACTCTAGCATCTCGATTGCTTGTCTACCATTTTCAGCTTCATATACGATCCATTGCTCCCGCTCGAAATAGTCAGCAACGATTTCACGAATTCGACTTTCATCTTCAATCAGGAGCACCTGTCGTTTCATCTGTTGATGTCCCCCTTCGGCTCATCTTACTCGCTCAGGAGAAATCCTGCGCCATTAGTATAGATGTTCGTTGTGTCTTTTGTGTGTTCCGCCCATTTTCTGGATTAAAATATGGCAAGTGCGGGAAAAGGACACAAGAAGTACACAAGATTATTGTAATCTGTTTTAATAGAATAGAACGTTTGTAAATTGGAAAGGATGTTCCCATGAATCTGCTCACCTTCCTGAAAAAACCAGATGTCAGACGCTTTGGGATTCTAGCATTATTCTGCTTGCTACTCTATTCTCTGGGAAGCATGATGAATGTCGTACTTTTGACCTTCCTGGTTACCTTTTTAATGGATCGGTTGCATTTTCATGTCACCAAGCTGATTCATAAGGTTGTTCCAATCAGTCCAAAGCTTGTTCTCGTCACGCTTTATGTTGTGCTAACAGCCTTGCTGGTTGTAGGAGGGGCCAAAGTATTCCCTTCCCTCATCCATCAGAGCGCCCAACTGATTCATGTCATTGAGCACGTCTTTCGGAATCAGCAGGATAATGAGTTTATGCAGTACTTGATGCCTGCATTGGAAAAACTGGATATGCAAGGTCTCGTGAAAAGCAGTCTTGATTTTCTGACGGTCGTAAAGAATTGGGGATTCAATCTGTTTTTAGCCCTTATTCTAAGCCTGTTCTTCCTTTTAGGAAAGGACAATGTCATCGCATTCACTGCTCAGTTCCGGGGAAGCAAGCTCTCCTGGCTGTATACAGAGATTGAGTACTTCAGTAAAAAGTTTATCACGACGTTTGGCAAAGTGATTGAAACGCAACTACTGATCGCGTTGATTAACTCGATACTCACGACCATCGCCCTCTGGATCATGGGCTTCCCGAATTTGATCGGTCTGGCTCTCTTGATCTTCGTACTGGGTCTCATCCCTGTCGCTGGTGTGGTGATCTCGCTCATTCCACTGAGTGCCATCGCATTTAGTATCGGTGGACTGCATACGGTTGTGTACCTGCTCATCTTCATTGCTCTGATTCACGCTCTTGAGGCGTACGTACTCAATCCGAGACTGATGGCATCCAAGACACATCTGCCGATCTTCTATACATTCGTGGTTCTCATCTTCTCCGAGCATTTCTTTGGTGTTTGGGGTCTGATCGTCGGAATCCCTTCGTTCGTATTCTTGTTGGACATCCTTGAAGTGAAAAAGATGGGGCAGCCTCTTCCGAAAGCAGTTTCTACGCAATAAGTCAGGCTATTACGTATATACAAGCTTTTCTGGTATACCCGTGCATGAAATCATGCCGTTGCCAGAAAAGCTTTTTTGCTTTCATATGCTTCCTAGTACCTGAGAACGCAAAAAAGGCTGTCGACTTAATCGACAACCTTTTTCAATACCTCTTCTATCATGCGCACCGATTAAGGAGGCCAATTTCCTTATTGTGCCAATGTCCCCTCGAACCATTTGATCAGCGCTTGCGTACCGCTGTCTTGCTCGCCTTTATCAGCGAGCTCCTCATACAGTGATTTGGACAGCTCCAGCCCTGGTGTCAACAGGCCCATTTCTTTCGCTGCTTCCAAAGCAATGCCCATGTCCTTGATGAAATGCTTGATATAAAAGCCTGGAGCGTAATTACCAGCAATCATGCGCGGCGCCAGATTGGATAAAGACCAGCTGCCTGCTGCTCCTGCTTCGATGCTTGTCAGCACTCTGGTCGGATCAAGACCTGCTTTTTTTGCGTAGGCAATGGCTTCACACACACCGATCATATTCGTTGCGATACAGATTTGATTGCACATTTTTGTGTGCTGCCCCGCTCCTGGACCACCTTGGAGAACGACGTTTTTGCCCATAATTTGCAGCAGTGGCTCTACGCTGTCAAACGCTTCCTGATCGCCACCTACCATGATCGTCAGCCTGGCCTCGCGCGCTCCAACATCGCCACCAGAAACTGGCGCATCCAGCGAATACAACGATTTGTTCTTTGCTTCCTCGTAAATCTTTTTCGCAAGGGACGGCTTGGAAGTGGTCATATCTAATAAGAAAGTACCCGGCTTTGCATGGGATACGATTCCCTCTGCTCCTAGGTACACCTCTTCTACATCACTTGGGTAGCCGACCATCGTAATAATCACATTGGCTGACGCTGCCAGATCGGAAATACGCTCTTTCCAAACCGCACCGCGTGCGAGCAAGTCTTCAGCCTTTTCCTTTGTACGCGTATATACCAGCACCTGGTAACCAGCATTCAGGAAATGGGACGCCATGCTTTTTCCCATTACGCCAGTTCCAACAAATCCGATGACTGTATGTTCTGCCTTCAATGACAAGATAACCACTCCAATCATTTCACTCTCTTTCATCTGTCATATACTTCTCGTTAGTGTATCTGAATTCCTCCCCGCTCATTCTCACGCAATTGGAAAGATTTATGCTATTTGATCCTTCCTAGCTTTCGGCTGATAGTCGATTGATCTACTTTCAATACCTCTGCCATTCTCGTCGTCGTTTTGTATTTATCCCGTGCCATCGTCAGCAATTGATTTTCCAGCATGGAAATTGCCTCTTTTAACGGAATGATTTCCGTAACACTCAGTCTAGAATGGGCATGCTGCATGGGATGCACGATTTCTGGCAAATGAGCGACCATTATCACAGATCGACAATTTCGTCAAGCCCCAGGGTGCCTTCATTCGCCAGCTCAAAAAGCCCCGGCTTGCTTTACATAAGTACCTAACCTGACTTACCTACCTAGCTATACCATTTCAAGACACATATCAGGCAAGAATAACGACTATGCAATCACACATAGTTATTTTGCGGGAATGCATAGAATTCGCGATAGCGACTGGCAATCGATAGGGGAAGTGAACAAGAAAAAATAAGGAGGGCGCTTATGCCCTCCTCCACTGCTCCTTATGCTAGCGAAGAAGCTGCTGCGGATTTAATCCCAGAAGCGCCGGATGAACAAACAACCCGTCCTTTCTGATCAGCACTTCATCGAACCAGATTTCACCGCCGCCATACTCAGGTCGCTGAATATTGACTAAGTCCCAATGAATTGTACTTCGATTTCCATTATCTGCTCTGCTATAAGCTTGACCCGGAGTGAAGTGGAAGCTGCCAGCAATTTTTTCATCAAACAAAGTGTCGCCCATCGGATGCAAAATAGATGGATGAAATGCGATTGCAAATTCACCAATGTAGCGAGCCCCTTCGTCCGTATCCAATATCTCATTTAATTTGGCTGTATGGTTAGCCGTCGCTTCCACGATCTTCCCGTCACGGAAAGTGAGCTTAATGTTATCAAACGTCGTGCCTTTATACTGACTGGCGACGTTATAGCTGATCGTCCCATTGATTGAATCTCGTACTGGGGACGTATACACTTCACCATCAGGCATATTCCGCTTGCCGACTGCTACTGCTGTACCGATTCCTTTGATGGAAAACTGAAGCTCTGTACCCGGACCTGTGATACGTACATGTTCAGTTTGGTCCATGAGCTGATAAAGTGGTTCACATGCGATCGACATTTTGCGATAATCGAGCGAGCAAACATCGTAATAAAAGTCCTCAAACTCCTCTGTAGGCATTTTCGCCTTTTGGGCTAATGCTGCCGTGGGATAATTGATTCGAATCCCTTTTATATCGTTGTCCACACGCCGAGCGATCGAGTGGAAATACTGCGCATACAGGCGATTTTTTTCTTCTGGCACATCTTTCATCTCGCTGTCGTTTGTCTCCCCGTGAATGCCGATATACCCGTGGATGCCGTTCCACATCTCTTGCTCCCACTGAACCATTTGGGCAAGCTGGTCATCTGACAGCCCCTTCATCCATTCACGTTGTACCTTTGGTCTTACAAAACGAAGATGCGGAAATGCCCCTTTTGCGTACAGCTTTTTTACCAATTCTGCAGCCAACAGCTCCCCTTCGTCCACCACCATGATCAAGATATGCTCGCCTGCCTGAACATCCAGGCTGTACGAGATCAAATTGTCAGCAATCTTTCCGAGCCGCTCATCCCTCATGTCCACTCGCTCCTTTTATACGTTTGTATCCAGCTTAGCTTTTGATTGTCAGAGGATTATCAAAGGAGCGAATCGAATGAAGCTGCTTTGCAAGTAGCATGGAAGTGGCATCAGGATCCGCGCAATAGGCCAATTTCACTGGCGAGCATGATCGCGTGGGTGCGATTTTTTGCTCCTAGCTTTCCGAATAGTTGATTATTATAGCCTTTGACTGTGCCTATGGAGATTTGATAGTGCAGAGCGATTTCCTGATTTGTATACCCTGCCTTGATCAGCGTCAGCATTTCAATTTCCCGTTTTGTCAGCCGCTCAATCAGCTCCTCCCGTGTACTCTTGGCACTGTCCTTTTTTTCCTGAACACCTCGTCTGCGCAAAATTGCCTTGATTCGAGATACCAGGATATTCGGATCAAAGGGCTTGGTCATATAATCATCCCCACCCAAATCCAGCCCGGCAATCATATCTTCTGAATCATCCTTGCAGGTCAAAAAAAGGACGGGGATTTCACTGCCTGATTCTCGCAAGGACTGGCACAGCTCCAGACCAGAGCCGTCCGGCAATAAAATATCTAGAACGATCAGGGCGGGCTGCTTTTGTTGTAGAGTAGTAATGGCCTCGCGAATATTCTCAGTCTCCCACACACCAAAATGATTTGCTTTCAAATAAAGTCGCACTAGCTCCCTGATCATCTCGTCATCCTCTACCAGTAATATCATAGGGGTTTCCATTTACGAAACCCTCCCTTCCTCTATGGGTTCTGTAGTTGTTTGCATCCGCTTGACTGGCAAAGAAAACGAAAATGTACTTCCTGCTCCTAAAGTGCTTTCTACCCAAATGTCTCCCTGATGATATTGGATGATTTCTTTAGAAATAGTTAGTCCGAGCCCACCTCCGCCTCCTGCTCTAGCTTTACGTGCATCGCTTACTTTGAAAAATCGCTCGAAGACGAAAGGCAGATTTTCCGAGTCGATTCCCAGTCCCGTGTCCCTTATTTCCACGAAGGCTCGTCCAGTCCCATCTGGTCCCAGCTCCGAGTCTATCCTCAGACTGATCGTGCCTCCCGCAGGCGTATATCGTTGCGCGTTCGTCAGCAGGTTGACCACTACCTGCTCGACACGAAGCGGATCAGCAATGATACACAGCCTGTCATCAGGTTGCATTCCCGAACCCAGCTCCCAAACGAAATGCAAATCCTTTTTTTCCATGTCGAGCAGATGCTTTTCGTACAGACTATGAAAATAGGTGATAAGCGGGATCGGCTGAAAATGGAAGCGAATTTGGCGAGACTCTATTTTGGAGAGCTCAAACAAATCCTTGATAATCTGATGCAAATAAATTGTTTTTTCATAGATCACGCTGAGGTACTTCGGATCATTCGGCTTGACGACGCCGTCGATCATGGCCTTTATAAAGCCCTGGATCGATGTGAGCGGTGTCCCCAGCTCATGGGCAATATTGGAAAGGAGTCTGCGCCGTGATTCCTGCATCATTTGCAGCTCCTTGTTTTTTCCTTCCAGTGCTTGTGTTCGCTGCTGTACTTTTTGCTCCAGTGATTCGTTGGTCTTTCGCAGCTCTTCTGACAGCCTCTCAACATGATCGAATGATCTGGCAAACGCCATGGACAGATTGATCATTTGGGTAAACAAAAAAACGAGTACACTAAATGCTACGCCATTTTCAAAGGGAGACAAGTTTGCGTAGAACAGGATTTCGTTTATCGAGGCAATAAAAAGAAGCATCAAGCCAAACCCGTTTAACAGGGAGCCATGCCTTTTCCGAATCACTGCGTGCACATAGACGTATAGCACATAGCAATAGCAGAGCACTAAGTAGATTTCTTTAATCAGAATCGCTTCGGTGAATATCCAGGCAGGAGTAATCGTGATAAAGAGAACGAGCACACTACCGACCTTAATCAGCCAATTGCGGATGGTTCGATTAAACTCGAGAGGGTATTGTGAATGAACGAACAAAGCGAGAAACATCATACATGCCGAGGCGCAAAGGTACTCCAGCTTGACTCCTATCTCCCACGGAATTTGCGGGAAATAGCGTACAGCCAGTGTCTCGCCCAAAAAAAGAAGCCGGATACTGATACCGATACTCATACCAGAAAAGTAGAGACCTGATTTCTCTCTTTTTCTCGCCAAGTACAACACAAAATGATAGATTCCCATCAGAAACAAGCAGCCGGCAATCAGACTTTCATAGAGGACCTTTGTATCGCGCTCCAGCATGATTTCTTCAACGGGTCCGAGTGTGATAGACTCCCACAAGCCGCCTTTTCGCTGAACGAAATTCGAGACCTGGACAACCAGCTCTACTTGGGAACGATCGGATTGAAAGGGGATGAGCTTGGTATAATTTTTGGGTACCATCTGCTCTCTGCTCGTGCCAACAACGCCGTTTTTCTCCACCAGCTCGCCATTGATCCATAATTGATAGGCAGTAGCGACACTCGGCATGTAGATTGCAAAGCGTTTATGTACATCTTCCTCTCGCAGTTGAAGCAGGAGACGATAGGTAGCGTAGCCATGATTGGGGTAAGATTGATGAATGGTCGCCCCGTCCTTCCAGGTAGACGGGACTTGCTTGTAGCTAGACTGAGCGGATCGTGCTCGTTCTCGTATGGTAGCTGGGGTCTGCAGCTGGTTCCAATAAAAAGTCCACTCGCCATTTAAAGATACGGACTGCTGCTCGTCCCAGTTCACCGCACGCAAATCGATAACGCCTTGCCTGGCGACTGGCTGCTCGACGTAAGCCATTGCCCCGGCAACAAAGGTTAGCATGGAGGCTATCAAAAAGGCGAAAACGATGGTTTGCCTGATCATTGGCTGCTGACGCATTTCCGCCTGCCCCTCCCTGTTTAAACGATGATTTGCTCTCTTTACCATAGTTCGAAAAGACTACGGAATAAAGACCCATTGAGGAAATTGCTACAAAATGCTCTCCTGCACAGCCAAGCGAACAAAAAAAGCGGCGCTGAGCCTATGCTAGCACCACCTTTTTCCCTATCCCACCTCTTGTTTTTTGACCGCGCTCGTTTTTTCACTACTGTCTGACCGCCTCTGCTGGACGTCCTCGAAGCGCTGACTGACGCGAGCCAGCGCAAATGCCACGATCACAGAAAAAATGACGATACCATAAAATCCCGCCCCGATTCCGATTCCGATGCCCCCAGCAAAAAAGATCATAGCCGCAGACGTCAGCCCTTTTACCTGCAAGCCATCCTTCAGAATGACCCCTGCTCCCAAAAAGCCAAGGCCTGTAACGATCTGAGCAGCCAAACGCATCGGGTCCATCATCGTCCCGCTATTCGGGGAGCTGTATAGCTTTGTGCTGTATATCGAAACAAGCGTAATCAACGTGCAAGCCACTGAGACATACATATATGTCTTTAACCCGGCTGGCTTGTTTCTGTGTGAGCGGTCCCAGCCAATGAACATTCCTAATACTGCGCTAATGACCACGCGCAAATACATCTCCAGATTCATGATGACATGCTGTTCATAAAGTAACTGCAGAGATTCCATGTGACTCACCCTCTTTTAGCGATAGAGAAATGATATGTGCAAATGCGTAAAATAGACCTGTTGTACAGGTGAAGCTACTTCCCTCCAAAGGCCGAAACAAGAACTCTTTCACAACGATAGATTTTCAATACATTACGGAAACGACTACGTATGAATATGATCCCCTCCTGCCTGGTCGTGTCGTCTATGAAAACGGTAAGTTCGTTCAGGTTCCTCCTTTTGCCAGACCGCGTGAAATCCAATTGCCAGAACCATACGGAAAAACAATCCAGTACATTATTCCGCATGCAGAAACGAAAACGTTGGCGACAGCACTCGCTGACAAAGACGTTGGGCTGATTGAGGTGCGCGGTACGTGGCCAGCCAAAAACATGCAGCTCGTGCGCGCTCTCTACGACTGGGGCTTCATGCGTAATGATAAAATTACCGTGAATGACAAAGAAATTGGTGTGCTAGATTGCATCAGTGAATACTTATTTCATTCAACGGAAGGACAGGAAACGGAGCTGTATGGCTATTCCTTGCATGTGGAGGTGATCGGCACCAAGGACGGCCGACGCGTACAGCATGTCCTCTCTCATACTCACCCGGCGTCTGATGGATCGGTGGAGGGCTGGGAAAAACTGCGGGCGTATACACGAAATGTAGGGATTCCGATGGCTGTCGCGACAGAAATGATCGCCAAAGGCATGGTGAAAAAGACGGGAGTGCTCATTCCTGAGGAAGCATTCGAACCGGCAGAGGTGTTTGCGGAACTGGAAAAACGAGGAATTTTCATGCACGAGGAGATTACGCAGCTCGATACAGAGGATGAATCGGTGCAAGTGGCTCGATAAATAGCTTTTCACATGTCAGCAAGACGAAAGAAAAAGTCGTTTTCCGCATGCAGGGAAAACGACTTTTTCTATGCGACCGAATGGCTAGCTTAACGTTCTTTGCATCCGTTGGACCATTGTAGTGCGTACTTTTCCAGTTCTTTCACAAATGCATCTTTCCCGTCCATATAGGCTTCTATGTCCTTTGGGAACTGTGTGGCGAGGCTTTCTTTTAAATCTCCATACCGATTTGCGTAATCGGGATGCGCACGGAGGTAATCTCTTACCGCTAAATGGCGATCAATATCTTCCTTGTTATCCCATTGAAACACATGGACCTGATGTGTGCGATTATCCCCGCCTTTTCGGAAATACCTTCTTCCGTTCATGCCGAGCTCGCCCATACATTCATAACCAATGTCTTCCATCTGTTCGTTAAATGAATCCACTTTTTCAATATCTTTTACCACTGGCATGATATCAATGATTGGCTTGGCTTTTAATCCTGGAACGGAAGTGCTTCCGATATGATGAATGTCGATTAATTCATCACCAAAGATATCCTTGATTTTTTGAGCTTCCTCGCTAAACTTTTGCTTCCAGTCCTCGTTGTAATCCGTAACCACAACATTCATGTAACTAACCTCCTCTAGTATGTGATCTTTTACAGTCAAATTTTGGGCATTAGATCATCTTATAAAAGTGAGGAAGTTGCGTCAATGAAAAAGTATTAGACACTGTGTATTGTGCATCCAGGACAGTAGTGTGATTATGGTTATTTCCTTGAATTATTCGTTTTTTCGAAATGAACCCAAAGGTAATATACTGCCCAAAATACTAATATGACAAAAACTGCAATCGGTTTTAGCTTTGGTGGTAACCAAATAGCCAATATTATTGAAATTACCAAAAAAGGAGGGAGTAAACGCCAATATTTTTTATTACGGAACATAAAAAACCTCCTCACATACATCACATAAAAAAGCTGCTGCAATAAATGTCCTTCACAAATAATAGTATCATAGGTAAACACTGGTCTTAAAACCCGCATTTACATGTGACATATATTCAAATGCCGTTGTTCCATATACTCTTTTAAAGTGTTTATTCAAATGGGTTAAATCACTAAAACCACATTCTGCTACTGCCGCATATATATCGTGATTTTTCTCGATTAATTGCTTTGCACGTTCTATCTTGCAATTAAGAAAGTATTGGTATGGTGAAATTCCAGTATGAGACTTGAACAATCTGATAAACTGAAATTTTGATAAATGCAGCTCTTTACATACCTCGTCAAGCTTAAGTACGTTGTCTAGGTTGGTGTGAAGCATATCCTTTGCTTTTCTCATAAGAGGGGCATCTTTTTTATCATCTGAAAATAGATTCGTTTGAACAAGGCTATCCGTGAGAGATACGAGTAATTCATTGCACAAAGCCTCATCTTTTTCGCTCAATATTGCATGAGAAAGATTTACTATTTTTTGACCAAGTCTATCATCATACACAATTGGGGTTGAAAACCGAACGATTTCCTTTTTCTCACTAATCTCTAAAAACAATTGTGGATCAATATACAACATAACATAATCAAGACCTGTCTCATCATGCGCCATTCCGTCATGGGTCTGCTCTGGATTAAAAAGCATAACCCCATTTTGATAGGATAGCTGTAAACTCCCATCCAGGTTATACTCTTGAATACCACGAAGCGTAACACCTAATGCATACTCTTTATGAGAGTGCTTTTTATACGTAAAATCAGTCATACTCGCTGACAACGCAGTAACACCTGCAGACTTTTTATAGATAAACTTGTCCATCTCTCTCACCTCCTCATTAACTACCTTACATCCAAATCATTATTGCAGAAAACGCTAAAAGCAATGCCATCATTACATTAGCCGTCTTTTTATGCTTCTGTAAAAACCCTTTGAAGATTGTACCGAAAAGAATCCATGTAACAAATGCTAAAAATCCAATGATTGTGATCGCTATAACACTTACTGTCACCGCAGGAATTTCACTATTGTAGGGGATCACATAACTAGGAAGTACAGTCATAGTAAATAGTACCACTTTTGGATTTAGAAACTGCATGAGAAAGCCTGACATAAAGGTACCCGTTTGGTTTACAGATGGTTCTGACGTATCCATTTTATAAATTTGATAAGCGAGATAAAATATATAAATGCTTCCGATTATCTGCATAACAATTAATAATCTTGGCACTATTGTTATGAGCAACGTATTAAGAAAAGCAGAAATGACAAGTAATAATCCAAAAGCAATCGTTGCTCCATACGTATATTCCATTGCCTTTTTTGTCCCCAAATTATTCACTGTGGATAAAATGACGATGTTAGTAGGCCCTTGAGGCTAGTGCGGCAGTCTAGGAAGAGTAATTAAAGTTCTAGACTGCCACATTTCTGATAGAGGGATTTGACGCATACCGAGAGAGTTTTTGGAGAATTTTTAATCGGTACAGGCTCTTTGGCTTTCGCTGTCTTTGTTACTCGCTGCGTGTCCAGTTTTTTTATCGTAAGCGAACAACCACGTTGCTAGCAGAAGCGCCAGCACAACCAATGCAAGCCCTGCCCAGCCTAGATTGTCTACTGAGGAGCTGCTGATCATCAATCCCCCAATTCCCGAGCCAATGGCGAAGCCAAATTGGATAAACGAAGTATTTACGCTTAAAGCAATATCTGGTGACTGGGGCACCAAAGTAACCAAATATAACTGCTGTGCCGGGGAGGTCATCCATGTAGCAGCCATCCATATCATGATTAACGGGATAACAGCGTAGATCAAGCCGCCTAACCAGGTCAGCAGCAGCAGGATTCCAGCTTGGAGGGACAGTCCGGCATAGATTGTGAACTTGGGCCCTTTCGTATCCGCTGCGACTCCACCGATTTTGGAGCCGGCAAAACTGCAAATTCCTGAAAGCAGCAGAATGCCGGAAAGCGCCGCCGCAGTCAGTTCGGCATTTGATTGCAAGAATGGCGAAATATACGTAAACAGTGCAGAGTATCCTCCTATATAGAAAAGCGTAATGCCAACCGCCAGCACAATCTTTTTATCTTTCAAAATCGACAGCTGCATTCCGAGCGTAATAGCTCTCTGCTCAGTAATAGAAGGGACTCTGAAGAAGACCACAAGCAGCGGAATTACCGTCAGCAACCCAACGATAACAAATAAGGTTCTCCACCCTAGCGCTTCGCTTAATAATGTGCCGACTGGTACGCCAAGAACAAGTGAACTGCTCAACCCCATTAAAATAGTGCCGATTGCACGACCTCGACTCCGCTCTTCAACCAAACGCGTTGCCACAGCCATTGCAATGACCGTGGCTGCCCCTCCGGTGAGCCCCTGGATGATTCGTGTCACTAGCATCATCTCAAACGAAGGACTAAAATAGACCAGGATACTGCTTAAAATAAAAATGCTAAGCATGATAAACAGTATTTTTCTTCGGTCTACCCGGATGGTTGTGGCTATCAAAACTGGGGAGCCAATCGCTGCGGCAAGCGCAAACGCCGTGACGAGCGTCCCTGCAGTAGATGTCGTAATCCCAAGATCTGCTGCTGCGATGTCAAGAATTCCGCTTATGATATATTCAATCGTCCCTATTAGAAACACAGCCAGTGCAAGCGAATAAACGACCCATTTATTGTTCATAATTGTTCCTCATTATCTTCAATTGGAATTTGGATTTCGATGAGATTAACACCCGGATTTCCAGGTAGTGGCACATAGGTTTCTCTACCGGGCTGGTCGCCCCGTACGAAACAGCCTTGCTGCTCAATCCATTGAGCAAGGTTGACGCATGCCGTCTCAGAATATATCGAATCCGAGCGGAATAACATCGTGGCCATCGTGACCGAGGGCAAAAAACGGAAATGAAGATTCTCGGGCAGCCTGAGGGCTTCCGATTTCACGGCGTAACCAACCTCAAGCTCAAACTCATGTGTCGTGCTGCTGGATCCGTTCCATAACACCGTTCGCGGGCCAGATAAGGCAGATCGGATTCGGCTATCCAGCAGACCATCGAAGATATCGAAAAGATTTGGGATATCGTCAACCGTACCCGCGGAAGCGTAAGTAACCATGTGCATGGCTTCAACGCGCTTCACAACGATTTCTTGTTCTTTATCCATCTTTCCCTCACGTTCCACAAGCTGCATTCGTTCTTTTATCCGGGAAAGCTTGGCGAGTTCGGTATTTAGCTGGCGCTCGATCTCATTCTCTTTGAGCTTCAGCATACCGCGAATCTGTTCAACTGATACTTCTTCATGAAATAGCTGCGAGATTTGCTGCAACGTGAATCCTAATTCCTTAAAAATCACAATTCGATTGATCTTGAGCAGTTGTTCCGCAGAGTAGTACCGATAACCGCTCGATTCGTCGGTCTTGGCCGGCTTTAAGAGTCCGATTTGATCGTAGTAGCGCAGAGTTTGCAGCGGAATACGGCTCAGCTTGGAAAATTCGCTGATTTTAAACAGTGTTTTCACCCTCCATTCTCATTTTGTCGTTTAGATTGTACACTCTCCAGTTAAGTGTAAAGTCAAGAGCTCTATTTCTCGCAGGAACAGGCGTCCTGTGCAAGCGCGACGATGATCAAACCAATAATAATAGGCGCTTGTCACGCAATCCAAATGATTGCAGACTAGCGCCCAACTGATTTTATGCTCAAAAATCACCTGATCGAATTAAAGGAAATGCTGTATCCAAACATTGGGTTCAACATAACGCCCTTCATTCTTCTCCACATCGATAGTAACTGGAACCAGTGCACCTGGCACTATATAAGTCCCTGACTCAGGAAACTTCATATTTGTCCAGCTTTCCCAGTCTGCAACCGTTCCGTTAATTTTCATCGATTCTGGAGCAAGCTTGACTATTTTAGCCCCGGCTCGCAAGTGAGTCCGTATCCATGGATCAAATGAATCTCCTTTGTCATTTTGCCAATGCACGTATTTGTCCATGGGAATCAACGGGTATTTCGATTTCGAAGAAGGTCTTACCGGTGCAACCAGCTGTTCGATCGAGTGACTTTTTACTATACCTTTTAATGCGTCTAGCATAATGCCGCTGATTCCCTTCCCACGATAAGAGGGATGGATCACGATAGCAAGAGCTGATACCGTGTTTGGCACTCTGCCCTGATGGTAATCCTCTATGCTCTTCATAAATACGTGATCCCAACCGGCTGGCAGTCCCTCCTCAGTACCATCCCAATAAAACGGTACAGAATTGCAGCAAGCCATTACAGTCCCGCTTTCATCTGCGATACAAAATTGGAATTGGGGGAAGATCTCGACCACCTGAGAATAATACTGGATCGCCACTTCATCATATAACATAAACGTCGGCCAGCCCGCTTCATTCATAGCGTCAAAATCACTAGCCATTTCAGGATGCTCTTTCAATGTAAAAAGGTTATATTCCATATCTTTGTCGCCTGATTGCTTTGGGGACAATGTACTTTGTAGTGTCATAGATAGTCATTTCCTTTCCGCTCGGTGTGAACCATTTTCCAAAAGTTTCATTTCATTTTCAATTGTATCACAAAAATCCATAATTATACTTTCATCATTTTCATAGAAACTGAGATGAGCCAACATCCAATCCCAAATTCCTTCGCTCCTTTTTTGAGCACAGCTTACTCTTTTTCGAAAGCCTATTGGATTGCGCTATAATAGGTCCAAGTGAAGGGGGCAATGTGCGGTGGAGTGGTTAATAGGTCTTGCCTGCAGTACCAGTATTGCGGGGGCGGCATATGTAAAGCGGTCGTTGTCCGTCTCCGGTTTTTTAGCGGCGATGATGCTGGGCACAGTGATGTACGCGCTCGGAAGCGCGGTCTGGTTTGGCTCCCTTATCGCCTTTTTTATCTCGTCGAGCCTTTTGTCCAAGTGGAAAAAGCATGCAAAGGAAGAGGCAGAGAGTGGTTATGAGAAAACCGGGAGGCGCGATGCCGGCCAGGTGCTCGCAAACGGTGGACTGGGGCTACTGTTATGTACGATAAATTGGTCGTTTCCACATCCTATTTGGTGGTACGCCTTCCTCGGTGTTATGGCTGCAGTCACAGCCGATACCTGGGCAACAGAAATCGGCGGCTTGAGCCGGACTCCGCCGAGATCAATCAAAACGGGTCAGCGCGTTCAGCCTGGTACGTCCGGAGGAGTTTCTGGCCTTGGCATGGGCGCATCACTGGCAGGGGGACTTTTTATCGGTGCCGTAGCGTGGTTGTTGCTATCGGTGTCCAGCCTTCCAGCACCTGATGCAGTCGCAACGGCACTCAGACCAGCAGCTTGGATTGCAATAGCGGGCCTGGCAGGCATTATTGGGTCGCTTGCAGATTCCTGGATCGGTGCGACTTGGCAGCAAATGTACCGTTGTGGCACCTGCGGTCGTGAAATCGAGCAAGCCCGCCATTGCGGAATGCCAGCCATCCAGATACGTGGCCGCTCCGGCTGGAACAACGATGCCGTCAATGTTACAGGCTCACTTGCAGGCGGCGCGTCAGCCGTCTTGCTGGCACTGGTACTCGGTCTAGCCTGACATGCAAAAAAACCGGAATGACTTCGTAGCGCTGTACGCTTACGAGTCCTTCCGGTTTTTAAGAGAAGCGACCTATCGCATCCAAAGCTCGCCTGACTTTTCTAGCAAAAGCGAGAGGTCGATCAACAGCTTCTATATTTATATAGATCAATCGAGGCTGATCGAAGAGCCATTCGTTACGAACAGAGGACACCTTTATCCCTTGTTTTCTTATGGCCGAAATAAATCGATTCACTTCTTTTTGCAAGAATGCTGCTCGCGCCAGACAAAGTCCTCTGCCTGTTTTCCTATTTACGGATTCGAATGAAAAAGAAGACGTTACTCGAAATCTTTTCCCTAAAATGACTGCTTTTATTTCATCTCGGCTTATGGTTGCTACGCACTTTCCGCCAGCAAAGCTAGGCCTGCCCCTTAGTATCTTTGAAAATTGCTCACAAAGCGTTCTGTTATTTGCCATAGAAGCTCACCTCCCCTGTATTCTTGTATCGTATGAGAAACGAAACAGGGTTGAAACGGCTTTCCGCCTAGTAAACAGCGGTAACCTAGGACGAAAAATAATGTCCTAGACTACGACTAACTCAGCTTAATAATCACGACCCCAGCCAAAATCATCCCGATGGACACCCATTTGACGACCCCGACCTTTTCCGTCAGCCAGATCACCCCAATAATGGTCGCAAACACAATGCTGATTTCACGCACAGAGGCGACATAAGTTACCGGCGTCGTTTGCATGGCGTACACAGCCAGCGAATTGGATACGAAAACGAAGAGTCCTCCCACCAGTGTATGCCACAGGTATACGGCAAGTGGAAAGTACAAAATGACTGATGCCCCTAAAATCAGGGTAAAAAAGGCGTCTCGTTCCTCGATCTTCTTGGACAGGGCATTCCAAATCGCATGGCATACCGCTGCAAATAACAGAATCAGTAAAATGGTGGTGGACATACTCTCCCAGCTCTCTTTTTATAAATGGCAAAAGGTGCAGTCTAAATCGACCACACCTAAAGCCTGTCTAAAAGCCCAACTGACAGTACACCCACTACGATTGTGCTAACCCATTTTTTCATCCAGAACCCTCCCCCTTTTGTTTCTAATCCATTCTCCCCTTCCAAGCTGACTTCCGGTTAAGACAATACCAATTCCACATCAATTAGTTTGTTTTCCCATTTTTTAGTTGCTTTTTGTTTTTATTATACATTTAATTGTCTAAACATTTCGGATGTTCTTTCGAAAAAAATATTACATGCCTAAGTGAACGATTGAGGTAAGCTAATCGTAATAAGGTTGAATGCGTCGAGAGGAGCTCCATCGTCTATGGATGAACGCGACCTGATCAAACAAGCCCAAAAAGGAAACCAGCAGGCATTGTCTGAGCTATTGCAAAAGCATTACGCCTTTTTAAAGAGCTATCTGCTTAAAATCACGGTAAATCCATACTTGGCCGAGGATTTGACACAAGAGACCTTGATCAAAGCGATCGAGAAAATCACTTCGTATGACGGCCGATCTGCTTTTTCCAGCTGGCTCATTACGATCGGTTCCCGCCTATATATCGATTTTCTACGCAAGAAAGACACGGAAAAAAGATGGACAGAAAAACAAAAAGCCCTCTCCAAAATGAAATGGGCTGCGGGCAATCTAAATCGAGACTGGCCTGAGTTCCTTGAAGCTCTCCTGACATTATCGGAGGAGTATCGCATTCCGCTTATTTTGAAGCATTATTACGGGTACACCTATGCGGAGATCGCGGACATTCTGCATATTCGCGAAGGAACGGTCAAGTCCCGCGTGCATCATGCCAGCAATCAATTGAGAAAGGAATGGTTGGACGATGAACAAACATCCGGATGAAGACAACGACCAGTTGTATCAGAAGATGCGAGAGGGTCTGGATGAGCTGGATGAGCTCTTTCCTTCTGCCACTCCCGACCCTGCTTTTTTCCAGAGCATCGTTTCGGAAACAACCAAACGCACAAAAAAACGCATTCGCTATGAGCTGCTCGCTTTCTGGTGTGTTGCTCTTGTCGTGCTTTCCATGCTTTACTTCATTCAATCTCAAGCGCTGATTATTTACTTCCTTGTTCAAGGACTGTCCTTTCTCGCGCTTGTTCTCATCCTTGCTAAAAGGTGGGTAGGTAACCATGACACAACCCCATGAGCTTCCACTGTGGCTGCTTTTCACTTTATTGAGTCTTGCTGCAATTCAGGGAACCTGGCTGTTTTTGGATGCGAAAAAAAGAAGCCGTTTTCCTTGGCTTTGGGGGTTATGGGGATTAACGAGTATCCCGACTCCGCTGCTCGTGTATTTGCTAGTCGTACGAAAAGTATGGAAAAAGGGTGGAGTATGAAATGAAAGAAAGACCTCTTCGCCTTGCGTTGATTTTTGCCGCGATTTCTTTTCTGGCTAGCCTGATCATGATTCCCTATCAGCTGCAAATCATACCGCTTCCTGAAGCGGCTCCCGTCCATCCAGCCGTTCTTTTTGCTAGCTCTGCCATTCAAACAGCGCTCATCACCTTGCTTTTGAGCTATCTCGGGATTCGCCTATCCTCCTCAGTCGGCTCGCAGCTAAATCTGTGGAAAGGCTGGGCATATCGCCAAAAGCACGAAGGTTTTGCAAAGCGTACTGTGATCCTTGCGATTTTTGGAGGTATCATCGTCTCTTTGGCTATCTCTTCACTCGATCGGCTTTTCTTTGTGCCAAGCATCCCTCAGCTTGCCCAGCTTCAGGCTCCCGTGTCTTCTCGCTGGCTCGGACTTACGACCATTTTTTATGGGGGCATTGTGGAAGAATTGCTGCTGCGGTTGGGGCTAATGACCTTGTTCGTTTGGCTATTTTATCGCCTGTTTGGCAAAAAAACGAGCAGCTGGATGTTCATCGTAGCGATTCTACTCACGAGCGTGCTCTTCGGCTTGGGCCATCTCCCTGCAACTATTCAGGCTTTTGGCGAGCTGACATCGCTGCTTGTCATTCGCGCAATTCTTTTGAATTCAATTGGCGGCATCGTGTTTGGCTGGCTGTACTGGAAAAAGGGACTGGAATACGCAATGATCGCTCATATGACAGGAGACCTGATGCTTCACGCGATCCTTTCGTAAACCAAAAAACTGCCGAGTCTTCATCAATCAGACTCAGGCAGTTTTTTTATTTTCTGTCCAACAGCTCGACGGATATTCGCTTTCGTTTTTCAAATGTCGCGATTTCATGGTAGCCTGCTTGAAGCAAGGTTTCTCGTGCCTCGTCCAAGTAGCTGCCCAAATCGTCGGGAAAATGCGAGTCAGAGGAAGTTGTGATTGGCACGTCATGCTCGCGCAAAATTTGCAGGAAGCTGTAGCTCGGGCACATTTCCTTGACGGGATAACGATAATACAGTCCCGTATTGATTTCTGTCGCTATCCCATGCTGTTTTAACAGCTGGGCGATACGCTGGTAATAAGGGACAAGCTCTTGTTCAGAAGGACGGTAGCCAAACACCTTCAAATTGTCCAAGTGTGCCACGAAGTTAAACAATCCAGATGCGATTGCTTCCTCCACCACTTGAAACTGCTGCTCGTATAGGGCAAGCAAATCAATCCCCTCAAACCGTTCTTTTGTTTCGGGATTGTCAAAGCCCCAGCCGTTTACAAAATGGACGGAACCAATCACATGGTTCCAGGGATAACGATCGATCATTGGGGCAAGCACTTCCTTGCCACCCGAAAAATAATCAGCCTCAATCCCCAGTTTTAGTGCAACTCCATCTGCTTCCCAGATCGGCTGCTGCTTCAAAATAAAGTCGACAAACTCTTCAATTGAGTCGGTGCAAACCTGATCCAGCCAGATGCGCTGCATGGATCCCAGCTCATCGTCCTCCAGGTGCATATGCTGTTCAAAGTAAGGCTTGAATTCCTTAAAGCGGTAGAGATGATCCACAATCCCTACATGGGAGAGTCCCAGCTCTTTGGCGCGAACACGATACAGGTCGAGCCATTCACGAGAGTACGCTCCTCGGTTGATCCGCTCATGCATCCAGGACGCGAGCTCTTCCATCCATTCTCGTGTGTGTCTGTCCCGTGCAGGCTGGCGAAAACGAAGCAGTGCCTCTGCCGTGCGATTCCACCAGCGCAAGGAATACGGACCTTCCTCCAGATGTACGTGATAATCTACTTTCACGCTTTCCCCTCCCTTGTGTCAACCGTCATCCAGCTTACCCCTTTTCTCTCCAATTCGCTTTCCCAGGACGCTGGCTTTTCATGGTCGGAAATAATGACATCGACTGCATCCAGCGAAATGATTTTGCAAAATGCCTGCACGCCGATTTTGCTCTGGTCCGCCAAGACAAAAACCGCTTTGGATACCCGTGCCATCGTTTTGGAGATCATGGACTCATTAATGTCGTAATCACTGATCCCGGATGATAGGGAGATCCCACCTACCGAAATAAATGCCTTGTCAACATGGAAGGTTTCCAGCATTTTCTCGCACAACGGGCCACTGATCGATTGCTGTTCGGTGTTCACTTCTCCCCCGAGCAGGATGACTTTGCCCGTGAATACATGCTGATTGAGTGCCTCCGAAAGCAGTGAGGCTACAGGCAGTGAATTCGTCAGCACAGTAAGACGCTTGCGCCCCTGAATCATGCGGGCAAATTCCAGCATGGTCGTACCCGTGTCAATGACGACGGTCTCCCCATCAGCTAACAGCTCAGCAGCATGCTGTCCAATCGCCCGCTTGGCTGCCAGATTGATGTCCTGTCGCTCTTGATAGGGCGGCTCCCCTTCTGCGTAATTCTCCTTTACTGCTCCACCGTAAACTCGCTTTAATCTGCCTACCTGCTCCAGTGCATCCAGATCGCGGCGAATCGTTTCACTCGATACTTCCAGCCGCTCAGCGAGAGAGAGCACCTTTACCTTTCCATACAGATTCAGTTCTTCGATGATGGCTTTTTTTCTTTCTTCAGCCGAGATGGACATTCCATACGCTCCCTTATTGTAACGGGATGCACTCTTCAGCCGGTATCCGCATGAAAACAGGTGTCCCTACGCGAATCCAGTGATTGTCAGACGTATTGAGCACATCCACTTGCATTTTTTGATGGTTGGTTTCTACCTCATAACGAATGACGTTTCCTTTTAACGTCATGCTGCGAACAACACTCTCCACGGACCAGCCGTTTTTTGACTGTGCGGATGCCTCATTGCCACGTGGTACGAGAGAAATGACCTCAGGTCGAATGGCAAAAGCATCGCCTGCCATCACTATTTCTCCAACCAGCTGCACCATCTCCGCTCGCTTCAGTACATTGTAGTTGCCAATAAAGCGGGCAACAAACTCACTTGCAGGATGAGCGTAAATCTCTTTCGGGGTACCGATCTGTACGATATTGCCATGATCCATTACGAAAATGCGGTCAGATACCGTCAACGCCTCTTCCTGGTCATGCGTAACGAATACCGTTGTGATCGAGAGCTCCTGCTGAATCCGCCTGATCTCGGTTTGCAAGCTCTTGCGAATTTTGGCATCGAGCGCACTAAGCGGCTCGTCCAGCAGCAGGATTTTAGGCTCGACAACGAGTGAGCGCGCCAAAGCTACACGCTGCTGCTGACCACCTGAGAGCTGGTGTGGATACGAATTCTCACGGCCGCGCAGATCAACCAGGTCAATAATTCGCTCCACTCGCTCCTTGTATTCCTCTTTCTTCACGCCCTTCATTTTCAGCCCAAAACAAATGTTGCCGTATACGTTCATATTGGGGAACAACGCGTAGGATTGAAACACCATGCCGACTTCCCTGGCCTTTGGCGCAAGCTGCGTGATATTTGTGTCCCCTACGACGATTTTGCCCCCGTCCTCTACCTCTGTCAAACCGGCGATACAGCGAAGAAGCGTGCTTTTGCCGCATCCGCTCGGACCGAGCAGCGTAATCAATTCGCCCTTTTCAATCGAGAGGGAAACCTGGTTCAAAACAGTGGTCTCCTTGAACCGTTTACTCAAGCGATCAATCTGTACATAGCTCATCTGCTTCCCTCCTTGGACGATGATTTGCCGAGTCGCATCACTATACCTGACAAAGCAAACAGCAGGATAAAGTAGGTGACGACAATGGCACTAGTAAGATGTCCGCTCTCCGACATCCGGCGAATCAAGTAAATCTGCATCGTTTCATAATGCCCTCCGACTAACAGGTTTGCGAGCACAAACTCGCCAAACAGCGTGGAAAATGACAGCAGCGTCGAAACGATAATCCCTGTCAAAATGTTGGGAAAGATGACCTTCCAAAACGCCTGCATCCGGCTTGCGCCCAACAGCTCAGCAGCCTCCACGAGCTTGATCGCATCGATGGTGCGCATGCTGTTGCGAATTCCCTGGTACATGTAAGGGAGCACGATGACAAAGTAGGCACCGATCAATATCCAAATGCTGCCCGACAGCACAATCGGTCCAGACGAGTACAGCTTGATTAATCCGACGGCTGCTACGACTCCAGGTATCGCATATGGAAGCATGACCAAGCCTTGGAGTGTCCGCTCCCAGCGCGAGAAGTACACCGTCACGATAAATATGGTCGGCACCATCACAGTGACGCTAATGCAAATCGCGAGAAAGCAAACGAACAGCGTACGCTGCATCGCGTCCAAAAAGCGTGGATCGGTAAACAGCTCCTTGTACCACGAAAGCGTATAGCCCTCTGGCAAAATCGTCCGATACCAATCCGTCGAAATCGAATACAAGAAAGTTGCGACCAGAGGGATAAACAAGTAGATCATGACGATTGTGATCAGAGAAGCATGGAATACTTTGTTAGGCTTCATCCGAGCTCCCTCCTGACACGTCGCATCATCCATTCATTGATCAGCATAGCCGTCACCATCGTAATCGCCAAAATGACGGCGAGTGCACCTGCGAGCTCCGGTCTGGCAGCGACGTCACCTGCGACGAGCGAACCGATTCGAATGGCAATCAGGTTGTAGTTGCCTCCGACCAGTGCATAGGCTGTCGCATAAGCTCCCATCGCATTGGCAAACAAAATACTGAACGTTCCTACGACCCCTGGCAGAATAACCGGCAGTCCGATGTAGCGCCAAAACTGGACCGTGGATGCTCCGAGCAAGGCGGCTGATTCTCTCCATTGCTGATGAATTCCGTAATAAGTCGGATACAAGAGCAAAATCGCAAGTGGAATTTGAAAGTAGACGTAGACACACACCAGCCCAAACCAGCTGAATAAGTCAATGGATGCCAGCGTCGTCCAGCCCAATTGCTTGAACAAAAGCGTAAATAATCCGTTGCTCCCCAAAATGATGATGTAGGCAAAAGCAAGCGGAACCCCTGAAAAGTTCGAGGTCATATTGGACAGCATCAACAAAAAATCACGCATGCGCTGGGAAAAGCGCGTAATCGAGTAAGCTGCAAACAGGGCAACCACAATTCCCACCGCACTCGCACACAACGAAATGAAAAAGCTGTTTGAAAGGCCTTGCAAATAATATTTGCTCGTAAGCGCCTTGGTGTATTGTTCAAGGCCCCAGCCTACTCCACCATCACCCCGGAAGCTTTCCAGAACCATGACGAGAAGCGGCAATAATTCAAAACAAAGGACAAGAAAGGCAAACGGCAGCAAGGACAACAACAGCCACTTGTGGCTTTTTCGAATATTCAGGTGAACCCCTCCAATTCGTCTAGCCTTGAACGCCTGGGAACGAGTGCTTGATCATCGCTTCAGACGCTGGAATTCCGATTAGCTGGCAAATAAGTGGAGCTACTGACAATTGCGGTATAGCCTCATCGTATACACCTGGGGTGAACGCAGAACCAATGCCATAAAGTGGCACATTGCGCTCATCATCTCCTGTTCCGCCGTGGTTGCCATCGGGATTCATGCCATGATCCGAGGTCACGATGATCTGGTAGCCTTCGTCCATCCAGACTGGCAAAAGCTGAGCCAAAATCGTATCTACGGCAATGACTGAGCCTCGGTATTGCTTGGAGTCAGAGCCAAACAAATGCCCTGCATTGTCTACGCCCATCGAATGGATGTAGAGGAAATCAGGGTCTACCTTGCGTCGCAGCGACTCCCCATCGAGCATGAGATGGGAGTCGGGATAGCTGTCTTCAAAATAGAAGCAGCCATGCTGAATCGCTTTCTCCTCGTCATTTTGGAAACGATCCTCGACATAATGAAACGGTGCGCGGTTGTACAGCTCGCTTACCCAGTAATAAGCCGCTGCTGCATTGCGAAGTCCGTGCTCCTTGGTCAAATGAAAGATGCTTTTTTGATGGGAGAGGCGAACTACTTGATTCGATGTAATCCCGTTTACAGAGCTAGGCGTACCGGTTAACAAAACTTCATACAAAGGGCGGGAGAGACTCGGCAGCTCGGATTTAACCAAGTACCGAGCTGCCCTGCCTACTTCTACGAGATGATTGACAAATCCCATTTGGGTGATTGCCGCCTGATATTGCATGCCGTCCACAACGACCACGATTACCTTGTTCATTGCCATGCTGAATTCCTCCTCATTATTTGGCATGGATCAGGACTTGTTCTTCCCACATTTGCGGAATTTTCTTGGCGGTTTCATCCCACGCCTTTTGATCCTTGATTGGCTTTGCATCCTTGTATTGATCAGCTGGAATCATCTTTTTCGCTACTTCTTCTGGCAGCTTCACGCTTTCACGAATCGGACGAGCATAGCCTTTTGCCAAATTGATTTGACCAGCGTCACTCAAGATGTACTCACGCGCCAGCATCGCAGCATGTGGGTGTGGAGCGTATTTGTTAATGATGGTGGCATATCCGCTCACAACGGTACCGCCACTTGGAATATTCACTTCAAAGCGGGAGGCATCGATCTGGTCGCGGTAAGACAGCGCATTAAAGTCCCACAGCATTGCAACAGTGACTTCCCCTTTTTCAATCGTTGCCAGGTTCATTTCGCCCAAGGAAAGGCGGCCTTGTTTCGCGAGGTCTGCAAAAAAGTCAATTCCCGGCTGGATGTTGGTTTCATCTCCACCGTGCGCCAGAGCAGCAGCCAAAACCGTCATTTGTGATTGCGCTGCTTTTGTCACATCACCGATCGCTACTTTATAGTCGCCATTTTTAATATCGTCCCACGATTTTGGCGGGTTTTTCACCAGCTGCTTGTTTGCCATGACAGAGATAGCACCTTGATAGCCTACGATCCAGTGTCCATCCTTGTCCTTTGCCCATTCAGGAATCTCGTCCCAATAGGACGTTTTATACGGCTGAGTTACTCCTTTTTCAACAGCAATCGGTCCAAAGGAGATTCCGACGTCACCAATATCTGCGGTCGGATTGTTTTTCTCTGCCTCAAACTTGGCGATTTCCTCAGAGCTGCTCATGTCTGTGTCAGTGTGCTTCAACCCGTATTTCGTCCCCAAATCCTTCCATGTATCCAGCCAGTTCGCCCAGGAGTCAGGCATCCCTACGCTGACGACTGTTCCTTCTTCTTTTGCTTTTGCCTCGATGTCTGCCAAAGTCAGTTGTGGTGCAGGTGTGGATGGAGCTGCTTGTTGGTTGTTGGTTTCCTGTGGTTTTTCGCTGCCTGTTCCTGTTGTATTACTTGAACATCCTGCCATCACACTTGCTACGAGTAGTACTCCTGTAGTTGCTGCAAATAAAGAGCGTTTCTCTAACCATTTCTTTTTGTTCACGCTGAGCACCTCCCAAGGATTTGTGGTTTCCTCTTTCCTAAACTGATGTTCTCTCTCCATTTTTTGTTGTTTGTTGACTGTTGTTGCTTTTATTATATTTTGCACAAACATAGGCATACAACTATTTTTGTTTAAATATTTCGTTAATGAATTGTGAAGGGAGAGGGGGAAAGAAAGACCTTTGGTCGGGACTTATGTGGAGGAGAGGAAACCGGAGAAAGCGCTCCAGATTCTTGGAACACTAGCATCGGGGATTGACTGGACAGCTCCGTAAAAAAAGCGAAACCGCGTCCAAAGTAGACGGTTCAGGGGGGCTTCTCAGGGTGGACGCTTAAGATCGTGTTTCTCTTTTTTCACTGCGCCTCGGTTGGTGTTCCAAAGATCTGGCGCTTATTTCTCCGTTTTCCTCTCACTAGCTTTAGGTGGTCGGTCTATCTTTTTTAAGGATGACATGTGAAAAACATCAATAAACAAAAGTACAGAAAATCGCCATTCTTGAAAACAAAAATAGCCGAAGCCCCTTTTCTGGACTCCAGCCCTGCACGTTTTTGCCGCTCTTCATTTCCTCGACTTCTTCCATTCCTCTACCACCACATCTTCGCTTTCTAGCGGATGAAGAGCCTTTTCGCTGATCGAGCTCCATTCGAAAGTGTTTGCCATATAGGGTACCGCACGAAACGGACAATGTCGTCACGCTCACACCCCTTAGAAAACGATTCGATATGGAAGCTGCTCTACTGCAAAATCAATCACCCTGCCAGTTGCGGAAACCAGCTCTACATCGATCGAATGGAGAGAGGCTCCCCGGTTCGTTGGATACCAGGGGCGTTGTTCTTTTACGAGCACAAGCACGCCTTCTTGATCGCCGTAAAAGCGGAAGCTGGCTGACTCGGGAGAGAATTCATTTTCAAGCATAGACAGACGCTCAGCAAATGCAGCTACCTCCCGAACAGGCATTCCGACCTCTTGAACGCACAGCCAAGTTGCTGCTGGATGGGTAGGGAATGCAAGGATTTCCAAAATATTCTGATCCGGATCTTCGAAATACAGCTGTTTTCCTTTCCATGTAACAGAGCGCATGATCTCTTCCCCATCCTTGCTTGGCAGGATCGTTGCACGCTCCTTGATCACCCCGGCATACTCATCAAACACCGATTCCGCAATACCCAGTGCAAAGTGATAAAAAGGCTTCTCGCTCGAACGCTCAAAGGTAAGCAGCGTCCTCCCGACAACAACGGAAAAGGAGTGCTGTGTACGCTCTTGAAGAGGCATGTTCAGGACATGCTGATAAAACGAAATCATTTCTTCCAGCACGCTTGTTTGAAGCGTTACTTTTGCAAAGTTCACATCATTCACTTCCTTTTTACAGAGAATTACAACCCAAATCTTCCCAATCCTATTCACAGACTTTTCGAAATCGCAAACTTTTTGCGGTAGTAACGAGAAAAACCAACAATCACAGGCACAAGAACGATCGTCGGTATAAACCAGACAAACGGATGAACCGAGCTGATGCCGAGCAAACGCGGAGCACCAAATACCGTAAAGGCTGTAATCGTTGCAATACAGCACCCGAGCATGCCACCCATGTGTTCAAACCACCAGTGCATTCTGGCTCGCGGGGCTCGCAGCCAATAGATCAGCTGACTGCCTCCCAGAAAAATGCCAACCAGCGGAAACCACGTAAGCAAAGGAAAGTGAATCACAGCACCATAAATCGAAATTGCTACTCCCGAGCCGACCAGCAGGGCAGGAAACATTACATCAACGATCTGGCGATGGGCTGCCTTCCGTTTTTTAAACCGCAGCACCCGGACTCCATACCACGCCGTTGCCGAGCTCAGTATAGAGATGAAAATCAAGAACCAGGCAAAGGCTTCGGAATCTGCTGTTTTAACAGGATCAAAGCCAATTCGCCAGATTCCCATAAACAAAGCAGAAACCGCTACAGCGCCCATCGCTATGACGTACACCCAGCCCGAGCGCAGATGAGCTTTTCCTCCCTTTTTCGTGACGATCGGAATCCAAAACACAAGCAAGGCCGTAAATCCCGCAACAATGTGCACAAGCTTAAAGAGCGAAAAAAGGAACATGCTCCGATCATTCCTTCCCTTAGCCTCTGGATAGGATTTCAAACATCATTTTGTATACCTCTTCTACGGAAAGGATTTTGGAATCTGGGGCGATCTGCGTATTGACGCGAATTCCGTAGGTGATGACCGAAAACCATATCGCTGTTTTTTCGGCATCGAGACTCTCCGGGATCACGCCCGCTTTTTGCCCGACCTGAATCCATTCCATGGATGCCTTGATGCTCTCTTCATGCAACCTGGCCAACATGGCACCAATAATCGGATCTTCTCGTTTGCTCAGCAAATAAATCAGGATGAGGTTCGTTACATCACGTGAATCGTGAATATGGCTCAGCCCTTTAGAGATGGCCTCCAAACCGGACGAAAGCTCCTGCCTTCCCTCTCTCACCGTCTGATAAAAACGCTGGCCGATACTCTCAAAGCGCTTCTGCAGCAAAAGGCCCATCAGCTCATCTTTACTCTTTACATAATGGTAAATGGCCCCTTTTGACAAGCCAGAACGCTTCATAATATCTTGCAGTGTCGTTTGTTGACACCCCTTTTCCAGAATAAGCTCCTCTGTTGAAGCCAGGAGCAGCTGAAAGCTAGGGTTTTGGTGCATGGCTTGCATAGTCTCCTCCTATAATCACGATCGATTTTGGTATTATCATCACTATACAAACCGTCAGTCGGTATGTCAAGAAACAAAGGAGAAGCGGATATTTTCCTGATGACTTTTCTCCGCCTCTTTACCCGTAAGGCTAGTGCAATATTTTGTAGTAAATAACAGTGGCATCCAGACTGCCGTCTGCCGATGTGACATACTGCGGGATTCGTCCTGCTTCCTGATAGCCCATGGATTGATAAAGTCGATTGGAATGATCGCCCTCACGCGTATCCAAAATGAGCAGACTGCGACTTTCCACACGCGCCCGAGCTTCCGCCATCAGCAGCAGTGCACGCCCGATTCCTTGGCGCCCCGCAGATGGGTGCACCATCAGCTTTGCGATTTCTGCCCGGTGCAAGCTGTTCGGCTTGGTCGCCAGATGCAGCTGGATTGTACCTACGATGACGCCATCACGCTCGGCAACCCACATTTTCACATTTTTCTCCAAGACTTTTGTCCAATACGCCCGCGCTTCTGCGTACGGCAACGGTGGAAGAAAACCAACGGAAGCTCCTTCGCCCACTACATCCACCAGAAGCTGCGAGAGCTGATCCAGTTCATCCACACCAAGCTGTGCTACCTCCCGATAAAGAAACGTTGTTCCCATGATCATAACCCTCTCCTCCAGCCAGCACAAATATTCTTGCTCTTCTTTTCACTATAAAGGAGATGAGGAAAAAGCGCACGTATTTTATGTTAGTTTTTATAACATCATATGTAAAGTTTATCTTTTTTAAGGGCGATATCCGTACATGCCAAAAATGATGACCATACAGAAATATACGACACTAGCAGGCAAAATGGTGAGCGCGATCCAGAATCTTCGCTTGATTCCCTCTGCCTTTTTGAACCATAGATAATAGTTGATCAGCAGAATGAAAAGGAAAGGCACAAAATAAAAGCCAAGCATAAACCATACCCACTCATAATTTGTATCCCAATATTGCTCGGGTACAGGCAGTGTGTGGTAAGCCTGATAGATTTCTTCTTTCCGCGAAATAAAAATATAAGAAAGCACGAGATAATAACAAATTACGACTGCTTTCATCCATAATCTAAATCCAGACGTGATCAAAGTAATCATAAAGATAATGCCCAAGATAAACCATAAAGCCATATACTCCATCACGATCCCCCCCTAGAAGGGATTATATTTTTTTGACTCGCGTGCCATAAGTACCAATTTTTTCTGGTACCTCCCTCAACTGATTACAAGAGTCGACAAAATTTGGAATACTGCCTATAATAGACTTGTGAAATACAGCTCTCTCATTCTAGGAGATGGTTACGATTACATATGCTCTATCTTTTTTGCTGTCGTTTTGCATTGTTCTCGTGTTGATCCCGCCGCTTGGCAAGCTGGCATTTCGACTTGATTTTGTGGACAAGCCTCGTAAAGACGTAGAACGAAAAATACATCGTGAGCCTATCCCGTTAACGGCTAGCTATGCGATATTCATTGGATTTGCAGCGTCGTTTCTGCTCTTTTCCAAAGAATCGCCCGGGCAAACCGTTGCCGTATTGGTAGGCTCTCTGCTCCTGCTCATCATTGGGACGATTGATGACTGGTACAAGACGCAGGGCAAGGATTTTTCCGCGCTCCCCAAACTGATTGTTCATATATCGGCTGCGATCATCGTCTATATGTCGGGAATTACCTTTTCGGGCTTTTACAATCCACTCAGCGGCGAATACATTCTGCTTCCGGTATGGCTGCAATTCATCCTGACGATCCTGTGGATCTTCGGAGTCACGACTGTCATCAACTTCTCTGATGGCATGGATGGATTGGCTGGCGGACTGTCCGCTATCTCAGCAGGAACGTTGTTTGTTGTGGCACTTGCCAAAGGGCAAAGCACTTCTGCTATCATGGCAATCAGTCTGATCGGCGTAGCGCTCGCTTACTTGCGCTACAATAAACCGCCCGCCAAGATTTTCATGGGAGATGCCGGAGCGACCTTCCTCGGCTTTATTCTCGCGGTCATCGCGCTGGATGGGGCTTTCAAGCAGGCAACGGTGCTATCCTTGTTCATCCCGATTTTGGCTTTGGGAGTGCCGATCTTTGATAACCTGTTTGTCGTTACAAAACGCGCAATGCAAGGAAAACCAATCTATCAAGCTGATGCCAGCCAGGTTCACTACCGTTTGCTGCGAATGGGACTCAACCAAAAGCAAGTCGTTGCGTTTCTCTGTCTGATCAGTGTCTGCTTCAGTCTGACCTCGATTATCTTGCTATTACTTGGTGTCTAACATGAAAAATGCCGCTTGGGTCATGTGCCCGCGGCATTTTTTTGACTGGGTATTTCATCCTCTTGTGCAAGAACTCGCTTACATGTCGTAGTCGTCTGGTAAACATGAAAGCCCGTCCCCTCGTACAAGCTGATTGCAGGTTGATTGTGCGTGCCTGTAATCAGATGCGGCTGCAAGCCTTTTTCCAGCGTGCGGTTCACGAAAAAGTGGATGAGTTGTTTGCCAAAGCCTTTTCCCTGGTGCCGGGGGTCAACAAACACATCATACACTTCTCCATGAGGCGTCAAAATCAAAGACCCGACAAATTCGTCTTGATGATAGAACATATAAATATCTTCGCGCATGTCGTTTAAAATCCATTGCTTCCAGGAAGCCATCGTCGCCTCTTGGTATTCTGTCAAGCGATACGGCTTTAGGTCTATGCCTTTTCGCACCTCATAGTACGCATCACTTTGAGACTGGATGTACAAATTCAGGTCCTGTTCGGTAAATTTGCGCACGACAAGCTGAGACTCTGGACCGATACTGCCATTATGCTTCATGTAATGGTGTCCCCAGATCGGAGCAAATCCGCGCTTGGTAAAAAAATCGCCGCTTCTCTGTTCATCAACTCGATAGGTAGTCGCAGCTGCTACTGGTTTTTTGTCCAGCAATTCACCCCAGAGCTTGTCAAACAGCTGAGAACCGATGCCCTGCTTGCGGTTGTCCGGATGAGTATACAGATGGATTTCTGCTGTTCCCTCTTCTCCGAACGACGTCAGATCGTATATGGCACAAGCCTGGAGTTGTCCCGCCTTTTCACAGACGTAGCCCGTCGCGTTTTTCAGCATCGCAGCAATTTCCTCTGCTCTCCACGCGATGCCGTTGCCAATCATTTTTACTAGCGGCTCCGTATCTGAAGCCTGCAATTCCCGAATCATGATGCTCCCCCTTTTTCTCTCTCCCATCCTCATTCGATGCTTTCTTTACTGGCTTTGCTCGGCAGCAGCTGCCTCCAACGCCTTTTGCTCCTTTTGCTCCATTTGCTTGCGATGTGCAAGGCACGCTTCGCATCTTCTGCTTTTTCTGCCAAAAGCGGTATAGTATTTGCTTTTTTTACAAGAACGGCATGTGATATAAAGCGAGCTGGACAGGTTGTAGTTTTCCTGTGGTGTATTGGACACCAGATGGACAGTCTTATTGAATTTGATCAGCAAATGCGCCGTATGAATCGCATCTACCAATGCCGAGTGCAATCTGCCCTCTTGGACGATTCCTGCTGTATCGATCGCTTCTTTTAAGCTCATCTGCTTGCGGTCTGCGAGCAGCATGCTGATCGGCGGCTGGATATCGTTATAATTGCGCAGCCAGGAAAAATCGAGTCCAAAGCGCGCGCAATGCTCGATCATCAAACGCTTGTCGTCTTTTCCCCACGTGCACAAATAGTAATCCGAGTCGTCTCCAATCCACTCCATAAACGAAGCAAATGCTTTGCGAAACGGGATAAAGGTCGGCATGTTTTCTTTATCCAGCCCGATAAACTTGCGCGTACGCTCTGTGATTCGGCGCTCGATAGCTGGAAACGTATAGCGCTGAAAGGTGTCTACCTCGACGCCATTTTTTCCTGGTATGACCTTCGCCGCTCCGATTTCTATAATTTCCGGTATTTTATCTTTTTGATGGGTCAAGGTGGTCTCGAGGTCAAATACGATGATTTGCAATGTCTAATCACATCCTGAACGTAATAGCTCTATTATGCCGGGAGCGGCTGTGGAAATCAAAATAAAGCGGAAAACAAAACCAAAAAATGGCTGCAACATGAGCAGCCATTTTCTTCGTCCTGATCAATCAGGTAGTTGTATTCAACCTTTTTCCAAGCAGTAAAGGCAGTCTGATATGACTCGGATACTCCGCATCATGAAAGACCGTTTGCTGGGCAACCACATATTCTGTGTCCGTCGCCAAATCATTGCCAGTGTTTGTATTCGGGAAAGAGAAGTTCTCCGCTCCTGATGTGACGCAGACGCGAATGCGATGCCCTTTTTGGAACACATTGGCGATTTTGGTCATGCGGATTTCGTAGCGCTCGATTTGGCCTGGCTCAAGAAGCTGTGGCTCGCTAAAAGAATGCCGATAACGGGCGCAGATGATGCCATCTGACAGGCGAATAGAGTTGCCCTCCTCATCCACGTCACTGAGCCGCACCAGCCAGTCAGTGTCTCTTGCCGAGCTTGCTGCATACAGGACGGCGGAGATTTCACCCGCTATGACTACCTCTTCTTCCAAAGGCTCGGAGGTGTACACGAGCATATCAGTGCGCTTTTCTACTTCTGCATAGTTTTCTGGCACGCTGTTTTCATTTTCAGACAGATCGAGCAGATAAGGCGCTGCATCCTGCGGATCGAATACATACGAATCCGTGGGCTGGTCCTGCGGCACGGCAGTAGTCAAGACTCCGTCTCCCGCACTCGTATTTGCCGCACCATTGCTGCTCAAATAAAAATGGGTATAAACCGCGTCTTGCGGCGGCCAGGTAAGTGATGTTTTCCACTCGTTTTGTCCGACCATGTAATATTCGACCCGCGGCTTTTGATCGATGCCGTTTTCGATCCCTTTGAGATAACGGTCAAACCAGCGCAGCTGTGTCACGTCAAGATCATAGCGGATCGCATTGTTGCCAAAGGGAACATGGTGAATCTCTCTCGTCGTATTGGCTTTGTGATACCACGGTCCGAGAATCATGTGCGCATGGTCAGGCAGCTGTTTGGATATGACCTCCCACGACTCGCTTGTTCCCATTCCATTGTCATCGTACCAGCCAGAGACGAGAAAGGACGGAACCTTCACCTGATCGGCGTGCCTTTTCCAATCGGACTGTGCCCAGAAATCGTCTCCATCCGGATGCTCCATCCATTTTGTCCAGAACGGAATTTCTTTGCCAAGGACCTTTTGCGGGATTTCTTTGATTGGACGTACTTTTAGCACCTCGCTCCAATCGTCACGGCTCAATGCAGATACATCGCGGCGTTTCTCTGCCATCATGAAAATCCAGGACAGTCCGGTAAGGATCGTGCCACCTTTTCGCGGGATGTCTACATAAGGCGTCCCTACAGTCACATAGCTGAAGATCGCCTTCAGATGTGGATTACCGCTCGATGCTGCTGCCCATTGGACATAACTTACGTATGAGCCACCGAGCATTCCGACTGCTCCATCTGACCATTCTTGACTTGCGATCCATGTCAGTGTGTCATCCCCATCGCTGCGCTCATGGACGAGCGGAATCCATTCGCCCTCAGAGTCTTCACGCCCGCGTGTATCCTGCATGACCAGTGCATAGCCACGTGCTACAAAAGGCAGTCGCCGAAAAATCGCATCCATCCGGCCATACGGCGTGCGCATCAAGATAGCTGGTACCTTTTCCCCTGGCTGCAAGCCTGCTGGTATCCATACCTCTGTCGCAAGCTTGACGCCATCTCTCATCGCAACGTCGTGTCTGCCCAAATGCTTGATTCCATAACGTGCTTGTGACAAGAGCGGGTCCTGCCACAGCTTCAGCGGAGTCAGGTCTTCCCAGCCTGACTTGACCAGAATCGCGCTATCCCCTCTTCCGGTCAGAACAAACGCAATGACCTCATTCTCACAGATGACCAGATCGATCGGTTGGGCTGACTCGCGCACTGCAAACACCCACGCCTCTTTCGGCTTCTTCTTCTCGCCATAGATGAAGCCCTCGATACGCTCATGCCGCTGATAATGCCCGCCATTCGGTGGAAAGACGACATCTGCAGTTGACCAACTGAGACCGTTCCATTCTGCCAAGCGGTCATTGAACTCGTTGACAGGCAGCTCATAGCCTGCATTCCCCGCCAAAAACTGGGTGAAGTCACTTGTCAGCTTTTCCCCCGACTCCCATCCTGTAGGGCGATGCCATACTCCCGTGTTAGAGAAGCGAATGTCCGCAATATGAATACCCGATTGATAATAGCCAAAAATTGATCCGTTCTGTTGTCTGTGATCCATCTATGTACATCCCCCTGTCTATTTGGACTATTTCACTGCCACTTTCGCCCTGCTTACTTTTTATCCAGATAGTTGTAGATGGTGAATTTGGTTACATCCAAGAGGTCTGCCACATGCTGCACGGCGCCTTTAATCAAAAAGAGTCCCATTTCATCAAGCTCATGGATGAACTGAATTTTTTCTTCCTTTTGCATAAGCGCTATCGGCTTTCCTGTTTTGCGCAGGCAATCTGCTACCATCTGTTCCATCAGATCGGACACGGTTGGCGGGAAGCTTTCCTCTGTTTTATCAGATTCACGCTTGTCCGAAATAGCCAGCATTTCGCTTAAAGCGGATTGCGCAATCGCCAAATGAGTCATGTCTATATTGACGCACAAACTGCCGATCACTTGCCCGTGTTCGTCCTTGATATAGATCGAGCTGGATTTGATCTGTTTACCTTTGATCGTATCGTTGCGATAGTTGAGGTCGTAATCTTCCTTGCTAACCATGGCTGTACGCAGTGCTTTCAGCGCCCGATTGGTAACAGGAGAGCCGATCTTCCTGCCGCTTATATGCCCGTTGTGTATGGCAATGATTGAGGACGAAATGTCCGTCAGATCGTGCAGGACAATTTCACAATGACTGCCAAACGTCTTCGCCAATCCCTCCACCACTGGAATGTAGCTCGCCAGGATGGGGTGAATCGTTCTCTCCATAAATAAGCCTCGCTTTTCTCTAGTTGGTTTCTGAGCTGATTTCTACGATTAACTCAATTTCAATCGGATTGTTAAAAGGCAATAGGGAGGTGCCAGCTGCTGCTCACCAGAGCAAACAGCTTGACGATGCGAGTAATTCTGTCCAAATTACCGATCTCGTTCTTTAAAATCGCGAGCAAATTGAGAACCGTCACTTTGGCAGCCTCGTAGCCTTGCTCGATCGTCACATCAGACCCTAGTCTTCCCACGTACATCGGACTGCCATTGACGTAACAGCCTGCTCCTGATGTGTATAGGACGTTACCGGTTTGAACACATGGCACGTAGTTAGCCATCGTAGGCGGTGCAGGTGGCAGCGTATAGCCCAATTCTGCCAAACGCTTTTCAACTCTGGACATCAGATCACCTCATTGGGGCATTTTCTTGTTTTCATTCGCTATCTTCACCATACTACTTTTGAAAATGTTTCTTAAACAATTTTTTTGAATACAATTAATTTTTTTGAAATCATAGCTACTACCTGCCATTGCCCGAGCAGCGGTTATCAATAAAAAATCCGGACATGCTCAGCCTAGGGCATGTCCGGACTCTGGATTAGATGTGGTAAACGTAACGGCGATCAAGCGAATTTCCACCTTGGTTCCGATCCCTTCCTTGGATTCCACGATGATTTTCCCTTCCATCTCCTCAATCAGCTTTTTACAGACGGATAACCCGATTCCCGTACCTTTTTCCTTGGTTGTGTAAAACGGTTCAAACAGATGCTTCAATCGCTGCTGGGAGATGCCACAGCCGTTATCCTCAATCGTCACGGTCGCATGCGATTCCTGTGGCTGAAAGCCTGTAGAAACCACCACCCTTCCGTTCGTACCGACTGCATCCAGCGCATTTTTTATCAAATTCAAACAAATTTGCTCTACATGAGACGGAATCGCCCATACCAGATTCGTCCCCTCATCATAGTGAAAGGAGAGAGAAACATCCTTTTCTATTACATAGTGCTTGGCCAGAACGTGAACATGCTCGAGAAGCGGTCTGAGCGCAACCGCCTCGTTTTGCTTCTGCAGCTGTTCGTTTTTCCGTGCGAGAATCAAAAAGCTGGTAACAAGCTTTTCCAGCGACTGCACCTCATGCTGGCAAATTTGAATATACTTCGCAAACTGCTCTCGATTAATCTCTTCAGAGGTGTTCTCTACACTTTGATTCATCAATTGCAAAAAGCCGTGAAAAGCAGCAAGCGGATTGCGAATCTCATGTGCCATTCCGGCAGCCATTTGTCCCATGACGCCCATTTTTTGCTGGTGTAAATGACTGATCATTTGATCCTTGCTCGCCAGGTACCCGCGAATTGTATGATGATAGCGTACGTTCAAAATATGGTACAACCGGGAAAGCAGCGCTTCCTTTACCTGACTCGCCTCACAGCAGCGGCTGACCTCGTTGAACGCATTTTCTCGGAGATTGAACAAAACCTCCAGCAGCACTTCCTTGGGAATATTTTCATGCGCCCATCTTTCTCCCCAGATGTACGCTTCGGCAGATAGCGCCTGCACATACTGTTCATACTCTTTTTCAGGGGAAAAGAGCTGTTGAAATGCTTCTGTCAGCATACCCTGAATCCCCATTTGCTGCTGCTTTTGATACTTCCGGTAATAGTGTGAAATCGGCTCGCCAAACTCCAGCATTTCTCTCATATGCAATTCCACGATCTTTTCTTTCACCGAGAGCAGCGTACTTAACCACTCACGTTTACATGCTTCCCAATCCATCTTTTTCGTCTCCCATTTTACCTTTTACCTCGCCAGTTTTTGCCAACAAACAAAAGAACAATTCGCTAGAAAAACGAATTGTCCTTTTTGCAAAATGGAGTGATTATTTCGAAGACTCTTCGAATGGCTCCTGCTTGGTTAATTGTCGCAGTGCATAGCTCATTCGCTCAATCTGACCTTCTGGCGAGCGGAAAAAATCGATCCAGACATGAGAGTCTCTTCTTTTGAACAGAAAGCTATCTGGAGCGACAGGGATGAGCGGATAAGAGAGACCGTCCACTTCGATCTGCAGTGCGCCCTCGCGCCTTTCAATCAATGCTTTCATCCATTCACTAGATTCATAGCGGCCTTCGTATTCGGTCAGCTGCTCGTCAGCCAGCTCGTACTGTGGTACAGGATAAGGCGGGACTGCTACTGGTCTTGAAGCCATGGTATTGAGCAAGCCTGCGATCAGCTCACGTACTGCTACGCCGTCAAGGTTAATCAAAACAACCCCAGTCAAGCCGGTCTCTGGAATCGCAAAGAGATGGGAGCTAATCCCTTTTAATGAACCGCCATGCTCGATTAGCTTTCCATCCGGGAAAGCGGGAGACACCATCAAGCCGTACCCGTACGAGCGATAGCCGTCACATCTGGCGAAGGGGGTGAGCATTTGATTGACGCTCGCTTTTGACAAAATGGGCGTCTCGCAGTTTTCTCCACCTGTCCGAAATACTTCCAGGTAGGCGAGTAAATCATGGACGGTCGATTTAAGAAAGCCTGCGGCCCGCATCGCAGGAGCATCCTGCCAGAAGGGCGCAGCGATCACTTGATTTTCACCATCGATTTTTTTGTTTGTATACAGCACGGTAACGTCTTCCTGATCACCTAGATCGGCTACATCAAACACGGTCCGACTCATGCCGAGCGGCTGTAAAATTTTCTCCGTCACATAAGCTTCATACGGCTGACCGCTTACCCGCTCGATGATGGTGCCCAAGAGGCCATACGCGTCATTGTTGTAGCTAAAAGCAGTTCCCGGAGCGCCGAGTGGTTTACCCTCATACCCTGCAATTGCCTCCATGACCTGTTCGTAAGTGTCCAGATACGGAAGACCTTGCAATTCTGCTTCTGCCTCTGTTCCGACAATCGCTGGGTCTTGTTCCATACTGCGTTTCATCGCCCCGTCCAAAAACGGCAATGGTGCCATTCCCGGGGTATGCGTCATGAAGTGATGAATTGTCATTTGAGCCGTCAGCTCTGCCCCACCTGCTTGAAACTCTGGCAAATACATCGTGACGGGATCATGAACGGACAGCTTCCCTGCCTCTTGCAGCTGCATAATCGCCACGCAGGTAAACGACTTGGTGAGAGACGCAATGCCAAACACCGTATCCATCGAAATCGGCAGCTCCTGTTCCCGATCGCGATAGCCAAACGTCTTGCTGTACAGCATTTTCCCGTCACGGGCGACGCCAATCGCTGCACCAGGCGCTTTTGCCTCGCCTAGCAGCTTTTCCGCGTAGGCTTCAAACTCCTGAATCCATGCCTCCACCTTATTCATCCCTCATCGCCTGATCGTAGATCGCTCTTGCCACACGTGCAATTGTCAATTCTGCGGCACTCTTCTCGGTGACACCCCGTGATAAAACGGTGATGGCTATCATGCCCTTTCCGATTGGCAAATAGATGATCCCTGCATCGTTTACCACTGCATTGACTGTCCCTGTTTTATGCGCGACCTTGGTTCCTTCCGGCAGGAGGAATGGCAAACGGCTGTTGTATTGCTGACGGCGTAAAATATCGAGCATCAAATCACACGAAGCAGGAGTGAGAATTTCTTTTTTCGCGATCATGATGAGCAAACGGTTCAGATCAGCAGGCGTGGCTACGTTGTTTTCCAGAGTCGGCTGTGATACATCGAGGATGATTTCATACTCACCTGTGTCTTCTCTGCGCTCGTACTCATCAAAGCCTGCTGCAGACGGTGCTGGCTCGTTCATGCCGACACAGTGATTGAGCAGCTGCCAGCATGTGTGGCGCAAATGAATGTCTTTTAGTCCCAGCTCATGCATATGTGCCGTTACCTGCTCGATGCCGCCAATCAGCTCAAGAACGAGGTCTGTTGCATAGTTGTCGCTGACAATGGTCATCAGTGTCGCCAGGTCCTTGACCGTCAATGTGGCACCTGCATCCAGCTCCTGCAATACTCCTGAGCCTGGCACCCGCTCGTCGCGTTTTAACGTAACGCGCTGATCCAAGCGCAGCTTGCCAGCTTCCACTTCGCGCATCAGCGTAACCATGATCGGAATCTTGAATGCGCTTGCCAATTGAAACAGCTGATCAGCCAAATTGCCTGCAGATTGCCCTGTCTCCAAGTGTGTAGCCGCTACTCCGAATACACCCGGCGAATCTGTCAGCACTTCCTCCAACGCCTGTTGCCATCCCATGCCAAATGCCTCCTTTTTTAGTTGCGAAACGGCCAACACGAAAAAGTGTCGGCCATTTCGGTCTTACTCTATTGTTCTTTGTACCCCCATTTGAAGTCGATATAGCCCAGAGGGTCCACAGTGATGCCTTTTACCTTGTCATTTTGTACCCAAGAATTGACGCTGCTGTATACGCCTGTTACCGGCATTTCCTCCATAAGAATGCTCTCTGCGTCCATCAGATACTGATTGCGCTTTGCTTCATCCGGCTCGGCATACGCTTTTTTCACCAGCTCTACGTACTTCTCGTTGCCCCAGAAGGTTGAGTTTTTCGAGCTGTATTTCTCCATCATCAGCTCCAGGAAATTGACGGAATCGTTGTAATCGCCTGTCCAGCCTGTCCGGGAAATCATGTACTTGCCGTGCTCCTGATCGTCAAACATCACCTTTAATTCCTTGTTCGTCAGCTTGACGTCTACACCCAATGCCTGTTTCCATTGTGCTTGCAGAGCTTCGGCGATCTTTTTGTTGAGATCGGAGGTGTTGAAAAGATACGTAATTTCCGGCAATTGGGTAATTCCCAATTCCTTCATGCCTTCTGCCAATAATTGTTTCGCCGCCAAAGTGTCATTATCCTTGAAGTATCCATCCGGTTTTAAGGAAGCGGAGAGCGGCACAAAGCCCATCAGCGGTGCTTGACCCGCCTGTCCGATATTTTCAGCGATGTCCTTGCGATTGATCGCGTACGCAAATGCTTTGCGAATCTTGGCATTCGTAAATGGCGGTTTTTCTGTCTGGAACAGCAGGTAGTAGCTGGTTGCACGCTCCATCGTCTTCAGCTTGCCTTCATCCCGCAATGGTCCGATCGCATCTGCTGGCAAGCCGCTGATCGGTCCACCTGCCCAATCCAGCTCACCGCTATTGAATAGCTCAAGCTCCGTATTGGTATCTTCGATCATGGAAAACTGGATTTCACTCAGCTTGACCACTTCTTGATCCCAATAGTTCTCATTTTTCGCCAGCTCAATCTTGTTTTTATGCTCCCATTTCACAATCTTGAACGGCCCGTTCGTGACAATCGTCTCCGGCTTTTTCGCCCAATCGGGATTTGACTCTACCACTTTTTGATTGACCGGATAGTAGAAGGTTGCGAGCGTGAGGAAATACGGAGTCGGGTTTTCCAGTGTGACCTCCAGTGTTTTGTCATCCACTACCTTGATTCCGACATCCTGTGCCTGTGCTTTTCCTTCGAAGTACGATCTCGCATTTTTAATCGCATAGTATTTGTATGCCGAGCTACTCGCTGTTTTCGGATCGAGCGCGCGCAACCAGGCGAAGGCAAAGTCACCTGCTGTAACTGGATCACCGTTGCTCCATTTGCTATCTCGCAATTTGAACGTATACACGAGCTTGTCCTCTGAGATTTGAATATCGGATGCTACGGAGTTTACGGGCTTGCCGTCCTTATCCAGTCGGACGAGAGAATCGTAAAGCGAACGAATGAAAGCACCAGAAATAACGTCATTGGACAATCCCGAATCGAGTGTTTCTGGTTCAGCTGCATTCATACGCAAGACTTGATTTGTTGCAGGTGCGGATTCCGTTGATGACTGCTCTGGCGTTTGTGTTGTTGCTGCCTGATTCGCCTGATTGCCGTTGCTACAGCCGGCAAACAAGCCCGTAAGCAGAACAAACGTACTCATAATGGCAATTCGTCGTTTCATGATGGACCCCCTACATCCACAATTTCTGATTCAGTAAAATATTCTGCAAATTTTGTGCCATCCATATTTATCAGCACTTATCTCTCATCACCTATTCACTGATGAATAGTTTTCCTCGAGCTTATCCGACATTTTTCTACTGATTGCTTTGGAAACAGCAAATAGAGGTATTCTCTATTGAATACCTCTATTCATTCACGAATATGCTGGGGAGCATTTTGCAACAACGAAAGCCCCTTTCTTTTAGCTAATGGCTGGTTCGGACATCGCGATAGCATCACAGGAACGTCTGCAAAAAACAATCGGGACATGCTGCTGTTTCGCCAGCTTCTTAATGTTTTTGCTCAAACTATGGCTGACAAAGTTGATAAAAACGAGAACAAGCTCTGTGTCCGAAGGGATGGTCGCCTTTACATCGGATTTTTTCCGCCCGGATACGTGGTAGACATTGCGATATCCTTTATCCTGCAGCATGCTTTCAATATCCCCTAATCGATCTCCTCCAACTACTAAAACGCCTGCCATTTTTAAATCCTCCTCTCTTCTTATCCCAGCGATTGTTTTTTGCTTGATCTTTTCCTTTTGATTTCCATGTTTATTTGCTAGCGCGAAGCTGGTTGTACTTGGTCTCTACCTTTTCTGCAGGGAGTCTGTATTTTTCTGTCCGCTCAATCTGGACCACCTGTGAATCGTGCACCACAATATGTATGGAGCCATATTCCAAGGTTTCCAAAGCCCTTGCGATTCTTTCCAAAAGCAAATCATCTACTACCTCTGGTTTCTTTGGCATAAGGTCCAGCCTCCCTTTCACATAATAAACGTAATCTATATTATTCCTACCTATTTAGTATGTTTTATTTTTCTAATAATACCTCCCGACTCCCAGTTTGTCAATAAGGTCACTTGGGATGATTCAATCAAAAAGGCTCCCGCAGAAAAAAGACTTGGGTGTCTTTTTCACAGGAGCCTTCGGTGGTCCGATCAGCTTATTACCTAAAATCCGATTAATTTACTTTGATATATCCAAACTACCATACTCTTCCACTCGTCGTCAATGCCTGAGGTGCAGTTTTTCACGTCCAATCGATCACGCGCCAATAGCCGTCTTTCTTCTGCTTGTCTTCAATCGAAGCAGCCGTCTCGGCCAATAGGCGAATGCCTTTTTCGATCTGATCTTCGTCCGTCTGAATAATGCTGACACGCACACCATTGTCCCGCGTAAACATGCGCAGGTAGTTTTGATCAGTCGAGGTAATCCGTACATTTTGGTGATGAAGCCCGGCTATCAGGTCATTTGGATTGATCGAGTCCGGGAGCAGGATTCTGGAGAATATGCCCCCTTTGACGATTTCAGTTCGAAACGCCGGAGACAGGTGACGCTTGCAGGCATCAGCCAAGGCTCGCATCCGTGCCTGATAGCGTTCACGTACCATCGCGGAATGATGCTCATACATGCCGCACTTCAGGTATAGCTCAAGAGCGGCCTGTGACAAAACGGATGTGCTTGAATCACACGACGCTTTAAACATGCGAAAGGTCTCCATTAAAGAAGCCGGCAAAACAACCGTTGCCAGTCGAAGTCCTGGAAGCATGATTTTGGAAAAGCTTTTGACGTAAATCACGTGACCTGACTGATCGTAGCTGTAGATCGGATCGGCCTTTGCAGTGACCTCCATATCTGCCAGGTAATCGTCCTCCAAAATATACACATCATAGCGCTCCGCAAGTCTCGCTATTTCCTTTTTTTGCGTTTCTGTAAAGGAAGCTCCTAGCGGATTATGAAAACGTGGGATCGTATAAAAGAATTTAATCTGGTTGTTGCGAAAGTGCCGCTCCAATTCATCCAAGTCGATGCCGTCTGCCCCTCGCTCAATGCCGAGCGTCGTCACTCCGAACAGCTCCAGGCAGCGAAGCATGCCGTGAAAGGTAGGCTGCTCTACCAAAACTGCATTTTTTCCATTCGGAAACGGCATTGCCGCAAGCAGATGGAGAGCTTGCTGCCCACCAGAAACAACGCTTATTTGCGACGGCGAGGCAAATACTTGAGAGCTTGCCAAATGACTTTCCAGCTCCCTGCGCAGCGAGAAAAAGCCCTGTGGATCGGAGTAGCTGAACAACTGGTCTTCGTACAATTCAATCGCACGGTTGAGACAATGCTGAAAATCTTTGTACGGCATGACCTGCGGATCTGGACTCGCGGCAGAAAAGTCAATCCGCTCCACCGTTGACTGCAAGCTGCTTGCTGAACGCAGCAGCGCGTAGTACCCGCTTTTTGGCACCGAGTATATCAAATGCTCTTTTTCCAGCTCCTGATAAGCGCGTATAGCCGTATTGACACTGCATTCCCATTGCTCAGAGGCTGCTCGTATCGACGGCAGCTTCTCGCCCGGCTTTATTTTGTTTGCAAGCAGCTGCTCTTTGATGCGGCTTTTCACGACTTCGTATTTGTTTTCCATCGCGCTCACCAGCCTTCCATCTGTGTGGGTACAGATGCTCTTTTTCTCCGTTTATCTCTGACTGTGCCTTCAGTATAGTGAATCATAAGCATAGGAGTAAAGAAAAAGTGGAGGGATACAGATGGAATGGAAGCATCATTCATTGCCTTATTACATTAGTGACGACAAGCAGCTGCTCGACAAAGAACAGGTTTGTAAATGGCTGCAAACGACGTACTGGGCAGCCGAACGCTCCCAAGAGATGATTCTCAAAGGAATGGAAAACTCTTTGTGCTTTGGACTGCATGACGAAAACGGACAAGCGGGCTTTGTCCGGGTGGTAAGTGATTACGCTACTTTTTCCTGGGTGTGTGACGTGTACATCGACCCTGCCCATCGAGGTCTCGGACTTGGCAAGTGGATGATGGAGATTGTCGTGGATCATCCGTCGATACGGCATACCAACATGACGCTCGCAACACGGGATGCGCATGGTCTTTACGAGCAATATGGATTTATACGAAGAGAGATGATGCGCAGAATGGCTGGCAGCTAGACAGCCATTCATTCTTTTTTCTTCGCTGTAACCTGTCCCGTTTGATCTACAACCGCTTCATATGAGATTCGGTTCAGCTTTTCAATGATCCTCTGTTTATTGGTTGCATCCATCGGGGTCGGCTGACCATTGTCAATTTTGACTGGAATCACTCGACTTTTGGTTCCCTCTTTGGTAAATGTCAATCCTACCATCATCGCTTCTCTCCCCTTAGGATTGTAAGAGGTCGTGAAGACGAAATTGCCAACGCTATAGTAGATGGGGACATTCTTGTAAAATTCGATACCCATGATTGAGTGGCTGTGCGAGCCTATAATCGCGTCTACTCCATTGTCGATTAGCTTACGTGCCATCTCGCGGGCATAGGCTTCTGGCATATCCTTGTACTCCAAATTCCAGTGCATGACCGCTATCGTAATGTCTGACTGCTCCACCGCTTTCTTTACATAGGTCAGCATTGGCTCGTAGGAGTAAGCGTGTGCCAAGCCAGGCTTGTCTTTGCCCGCAAACCACTGGCGATTGGGCAGGACATGGCTGAGTCCAATGACGGCGACACGCTTGCCCTTGATCGTTTGCAGGTAAGGAGCGAATGCCTCTGCTTCGTTTTTTCCTGCCCCGACATAACCGATCTTCTCATTTCGCAAATGCTGCATCGTGTCAAACAAAGCGTCCATCCCGTAGTCGAGGGTATGGTTGTTTGCGAGATTGACGACATCGAAGCCTGCATTCACCAGCCCTTTTAACGTCTCGGGCCTCGCGCGGTACGTAAACTCTTTTTTCTCAGGCTTGCCTCCCGTGCTGACAGGCGTCTCCAGATTGCCGATAGTCAAGTCAGCTTTCTTGAGAAAGTCCTTGGTCCTTGAAAACGGATAATCCACACCGTTTTTCGCAATTTGTACCCCCACGCTTTTATCCATGATCATATCGCCTACAAACGCTACCTCTATCGCCTCTTCTCCTTCTGCCTTTTCTCCTTGTGTACCGCTGTTCGCCCGAACCGATATAGGGGCTGTGCTCATCGCAACCAGAAGCATGCTTACTGTTACATTAATTACTATCCGGTGAAAGCGTCCGATTTTCCTGCACCTCTCTCGTTCCCTCTAGTTAGCCATCATTCTAGTGGGCAACGAGCGTAAAGCCTGTTGAAGTCTGTCTTTTACGCAAAGGAAATTTCTCGCGTAAAACCGACGGCTAAAAGAAAAATAGCGGAATTTGCGCAAGGATCTCCAAACATCAAGAATATAGTCTCAATTTTTCATGTTTCTGCCTTTCATATGTCGAACGTTGCAAGAAAACAAGTATAATGGGGTCATATGACTGAAGATGCATAAGCGAAAGGAGGAACCATGGATCGCTTTGAGCATTCCATTATGCTAAAGACAAAAACAGCCTTGCCGTCGTTCCAATCCCATCGAATTGCCAGAGAGAAGCTGCTTGAACTGCTGGAGCGTGGATTGGAAGGCAGACTGACCACTTTGATTGCACCCGCCGGATACGGGAAAACAACCCTGCTCACTCAGTGGGCACTTCGGCACAGATCCATTGCCTCATGGTTGTCTCTCGACGAGATGGATAATGACTTAATCCGTTTTTGGCGATATATCGTCTTTTCATTATCAGGCTCCGTACATCCCCAGCTTGCAGAACGGATGGAGCCTTCCATAAAAGCTACCTCGCACACCTCTATCTACACTTTCATTGACTCCCTTCTCAATGAGTTGTCTTCCATCGACATGCATGTAGTCATCATTCTCGACGATTATCATGCGCTGACCGAAGACACGGTTCATGCGAGTCTTAGCTATTTTATCGATTACGCGCCAAGTAACGTTCATCTCTATATCGCCAGTCGCAGCAAGCTCCCCTTTTCCACCTCAAAATGGAGCTTGCGCCACGAAGCACACCTGCTGGACGCCACGCAGCTTCTATTTACGCAGGAGGAAACAAATTCCTTTTATCGTGAGATCCATAAGCTCCCCCTCTCCTCACAGCAAATGGACCAGCTGCAGACGTGTACAGAAGGATGGGTAGCAGGACTACAACTGGCTGCCATCTCGCTTGCCAATACAGCACAATCAGATCAGTTTTTCCAAAGCTTTACCGGTTCTCATCGCAACATTTCGGAGTATTTGCTGCATGAGGTATGGCTGAGACTCCCACTCGATACGCAGCGCTTTTTGCTGCATACGTGCATTTTGTCGCGGATGGATGCACAAGTATGCGATGCACTCACCGAACAATCGAATAGCCAACAAATGCTAAACCAGCTGCACGCCCAAAATATTTTCCTTGTTCCACTGGATGATTATCAAAGCTGGTATCGGTATCATCATTTGTTTACAGACTTCCTGCGCAACCAGCTATACCAGCTTGATTCGAAAAAATCGCTGGAGCTTCACCGGGTCGCAAGCAAGTCCTTTGCTGGACGAGGCTTGTATGAAGAGGCGATTGATCATGCGCTTGCAGCAACGGATTACCAGCTTGCTGCACACTTCCTGGAGCAGCATATCTCTACACTGATCCAGCTCGGGGAGTTTGCCACGCTCTTGCGCTGGTTGGACTGCTTTCCCCAGCCGAGTGACATGCTGCCCCCCGTTCTTTCATTGCTGCACGCCTTTATTTTGATTACGTGCGGAAAAACCAATCGGGCAAAAGAAGCGCTCATCCGTCTGGACAAGCAATGTGCAGCCATGGACGTTTCCGAAGAACAGCTCAAGTTTTTCAGCGGCCTTTTGTTCGTCAAAGCCAATCTCGCTTTTGCCACAGGCGACTTCGATAGCTGGGTGGCCAGCTCCTCTCAGCTGGATCAAACCTTGCCAGAGGACCCGCTATTTTATCACTTTAATTTCAATACGACGGAGCCATTTATCAGACGCACCTCATTTGGGCTAAAAGGAATGATATCCGCTCAAACCGAGAGCGTCGGCAAGCGTTTCAGCGAAATTATTTCCGCTCAAGGCTGGCAGGAATCGTTGATCAATCTGTACGTCATCCAGGCAATGGCAGAAGGGTACTACGAGCGCAATCAACTAGAGGACAGCCTCAAGCTGTTAGGTCAGGTAGAGCCGACCTCTCGCCGCGAGCGAATTGCTGGACTTTTCGTTCCGTATTCGTTGACACTCGCAAAAATCAAGCTCGTCCAAGGAAATACTCAAGCTGCACGCGCCATCATCGAGGATGCTCTCGATACAATCCAGCACTGGTCTGCCTCCCACTGGCTTTCTTCATTGCGCGCCTTTCTTGTGCGGATTGCTTTGCAGGAAGGGGATATTTCACAGGCTGAGTCGGAGCTCGCAGCACTGCCTCTTTCTTTTTTAGAACAACCCACGATCCACAAAGAGCTGGAGCTGCTTACCTACGTTCATTTGCAGCTTCAAAAAAATCAGGAGCACGAAGCTCTGCAAATTTTGAATAAGCTGAGACCTGCTGCAAAACGAGAAGGACTGCTGACCAGCCAGGTGGACATTGCGGTCATACAAGCACTGGCATTGCAGCAGCTTGGAAAAAAACCAGAGGCACTGCTGTCTTTGCATGAGGCGCTCGTAATCGGGGAAGCGAACCAATATACGCGCAGCTTTATCGACCATGGAGTTGCCATGTCTCACTTGCTCACAGCCTACAAGGAACGCAGTAAGCGAAGGGTAAACAAGCTCACACCGATTGTTTCGCCAACCTATGTGAAAAAATTGCTTTCCTTATGTCCCAAAAAAGAATCAAGCAAAGTGGTCGAGATCTCTTCCCCTTTAATCGAACCTTTGACGGGGAAGGAAATGCTCATTTTGTCTATGCTGGCCCAAGGTGCATCCAATAAACAAATTGCTGAGGAGCTGCGAAATACAGTCGGGACAGTTAAGGTTTACCTGCATCGAATATACGGGAAGCTTGGGGTGACCAATCGTACACAGGCTGTGTTAAAAGCCCAGGATATCGCTTTGGTTGAAAAAGAAATACTTCCTGATCATTAGAATCGCTAAAAAAAAGAGTCCGCTCAAAAAGTAAAATGTACCCTATAGAGTAGACACGTTAAAAAAGTCTACCTATAGGGTACATTTCTGTATACTTGAGAAAAAATG
>NZ_CANMZW010000038.1 GCF_947502445.1 uncultured Brevibacillus sp. | reverse complement strand
GCCGCCAGCGTTCGTCCTGAGCCAGGATCAAACTCTCCAATAAAGTTTGTTGCTGGTTCAAAGCTGGCAAATCATTTCATGATAGACTCATTAACACTTTCGCTGTTCAGTTTTCAAAGAACATTTTTCCAATTCGCCCAAAAAGCGACTTCTTGATCTTATCATATTGTTTTTTGTTTTGCAAGAGGTTTTTTCAATCCTCTTTTATCACTCTTGCAGCGACAAGTTCTAATGTATCAAAAATCCACCTCAAAAGTCAAGATGTTTTTTGTTCTTTTTCTCCGCATCTTTTTCAAAAACCTTGATCAATTGCGGCAGAATTTAAATATAAATGAACAAAATCGAGAAGTCAATAGAAAAACGCATAACAGTCCTCCTTTTATTTCACACTATCCCTGAAAGCCTATTCCTTCTATAAAAAACCTCTATCGAGGCCACTGCATGGAGGTGCGACCGCTTTTTAGTGAAAAGTTCCATGCGCTCCAGAATTCATAAGCAAATATTTGCAAAGGCGGTGCCCAAGTGGATCCCAAACCAACCTATGAAGAGTATGAAAATGACCGATACAGCGAGTTGTCCACCGTTGAATCACAACGAAACGAAATTCTGCAAGAAGAATTTCCCGAAGGTCCGTATGGAGCTTCTACAAACGAAGTCAGACTAGGAAAAGCTACAGGCTGGGAGCCAGGACAGCATTCAACGACAACACGCTTCACATATGAAACCAGGCTCATGCATCAAGACTTGCCTCGACAAGACCCTTCGGCTCATCCGATACACGATGATCCTAATGAAGAAGAGTAGTAAAACACAGCCCCCTCCAAAAAGTCATGTGGAGGGGGCTTGGCTATTTAACAAAAGAATAACTATTCTTCTGTAATAACATGAGTACAGAGCGTTCCAATTCCTTCGATACTTACCGAGATCTCATCTCCCGGCTTGAGCTCACCTACTCCTGGTGGCGTACCCGTAAGAATGACGTCACCTGGCAGCAAGGTCATCACGGCAGAAACAGCTTCCACGATTTGCGGAATGGTAAAAACCATTTGATTCGTGTTCGAATCCTGACGCACTTCCCCATTTACACGAGTCACGATACGCAAATTTTGGTAATCCAGTTTGGCTGCTATCGCTGGGCCAAGCGGGCAAAACGTATCAAAGCTTTTAGCACGAGTCCACTGCCCGTCTGACATTTGCAAATCACGTGCAGTCACATCAATCGCACACGTAACCCCCAGGATGTAATCATCAGCATCTTCAGCTTTGACCTTTTTCGCCTCTTTCTTGATGACAACAGCCAGCTCTCCTTCATAATGAAGGTTCTCCGTCAGCTTTGGGTATACAATCGGCTCATTCGGACCTACAACAGTCGTAGATGGCTTTAAAAACATCAATGGCTCTTTTGGCAGCTCAATGTCCATTTCCTCCGCATGGTCTCGGTAGTTTACGCCGATACACACCACTTTGCTTGGTTCACTAGGGGCTTTTACTGTAATGTCGTCCAATGACAGCTCGAGTCCTGTCATGATCGGTTTTGCCGATTGGATTTTATAAATGTCCCCTTCGATCACACGTACTTTGTGATCCGCCTCTACCATCCATCCATGCTTCACCTTGCCGTTGCGCTCATAACGGATAATCATGACAACCTCTCCCCGTTCTTCCTTTTCTATCAGTGAATGTACAGTTAGAACAGATCTGTTGCTGCTTCTTTTGGTTTGGTCGTAATTTCTTCAATCACAGTCCCAGCTACGGCATTCTCTACGAGAGCCTCTACATCCAGTGCCTCCTCAAAACGAGCAGCCAAGTATGGCTTCGGACGTGTTACCGGGTTTTTCGGTGTAAATACGGTGCAGCAATCCTCATACGGCAAAATAGACAGCTCATACGTATCGATTTTACGCGAGATGTCGGTAATGTCGATTTTGTCCATACCAACAAGTGGTCGCAGCATTGGGATAGAAATCACTTTATTGATCGTATCCATGCTCTCAAGCGTCTGAGAAGCGACTTGTCCCAAGCTTTCACCTGTGGCAAGCGCCTTTGCCTTTGTATTAGCAGCTACTCGCTCCGATACACGCATCATAAACCGGCGCATGATCGTAATGAGATAGTCCTCTGGGCACTTTTCGCGAATCTGTGTCTGGATCTCTGTAAAAGGTACGACGTGAAGACGAACAGTTCCTCCCCATTTCGCCAGCTTTTGAGCGAGATCGCGTACTTTTTGCAAGGCACGCTCACTCGTGAATGGATAACTGTGGAAGTGAATGGCTTCAAGTGTCACCCCACGCTTCAGCATCATCCAGCCAGCAACCGGACTATCAATCCCCCCAGATAGCAAGAGGAGCACTTTCCCGCTCACACCTACTGGCAAACCGCCAGGTCCCGGAATAGTCTCACAGCTCAAGTAGGTTCCTTCTGTCCGAATTTCGAGGTTTACAATCGCTTCGGGCTCATGCACATCTACACTGATCGCAGGAATCGCCCGCAGGATATGTGTTCCTACCATGCGGTTTACTTCCATAGAAGGAATCGGATAGCGCTTGTCTGCGCGGCGCGTCACGACACGGAAGGTACGTGGCTGCGGATTTAACTGTCGAATCATTTCAAGTGCCTTGGCCTTAATGTTCTCGATGTCAGGGTCAACCTGCACAGTCGGGCTAAAGGATGAAATTCCGAAAACACGCTTCAGGCGCTCCATAACCGCATATGCATCTTCCCCATGCAGCTCGACATACATTCTGCCGTAATTGCGGCGTACTTTTACTTTAAAGAAGGAACGCAGAACGCTTTTAACACTTCTTACGAGAGCTTCCTCAAACTGATCGCGGTTCTTTCCTTTTAAGGCCAGTTCTCCGTAACGAATCAAAATAACATCGTAGTTCATGATTATCTCCTTTTTGTTAGAAACGCTTTATTCTGTAAAAAAGTAAATGCGTTACTTCATATAAGAACGCAGCTTGACCACACAATCCTGTAATGCAGATACAAACCCGTTGATATCCTCGGCATTATTTTCTCTTCCCAAGCTGATACGGAGCGACGACAGTGCGCAATCCCGCGCGATGCCGATTGCAGTCAGTACGCGACTTGGCTCGTTTATTTTGGACGAGCAGGCAGATTTCGTAGAGATCAAAAAGCTTCTCTCCTCCAAAGCATGCAGCAGAACCTCTGCTTTCACTCCCGGTACCGACAAATTCATGATATGTGGAGCAACACCTGTCTCGGGTGTATTGATGATGCAGCCTTCGATGCGAGAGATGCCTTCGCGGAGCTGTTGATTCAAGCCCTGGAGCCGGATGCTTTCCACAGTACCTAGCTCTTCCAAGATTCGAAAGGCTTTTGCCATGCCTGCGATTGCTGGCAGATTTTCTGTTCCTGATCGTACTCCGGCTTCTTGTCCGCCACCCATCATGAGTGGATGAATGATCAGACCCTCGCGCTTATACAAAATGCCAATCCCACGCGGACCGTAGAATTTGTGTGCAGAGACACTCATGAGATCAATGCCAGAATCTTTGATTCGCAGTGGAACCTTGCCGATGGCTTGCACGGCGTCTACGTGAAACAGCACCTTCGGATACTGCTTCAGCCACTGCCCTATTTCTGTGACAGGTTGGATCGTGCCAAGCTCATTATTCACGTGCATGACAGATACGAGAATGGTATCCGGACGCATTGCCCGCTTGAGATCATCCACGGATACACGACCATCACGATCGACAGGTAGATACGTTATGGAGAACCCCAGGCCCTCCAGCTGCTTGCAAACATCATAAACCGCCGGATGCTCAACCTGGGTCGTAATGATATGCTTCCCTCTGTTCTGATATTGAAAGGCAATGCCTTTGATCGCCGTATTATTGCTTTCCGTACCGCCTGAGGTAAAAATGATTTCTGCTTCCCTACATCCGAGGTACTGCGCTGCTACCTTTCGTGCCTGCTTTAGCACATTCTCAGCTTCTACCCCTTTTTGGTGCAAAGAAGACGGATTTCCGTAATAGCTTTCCATTGCCCGTCGCACAGTTTCAATGACCTGTGGATGCGGACGGGTCGTAGCACTGTTATCCAAGTAAATCACCAGTATACACCTTCCTGAAGGCAAGCTGCCTTGAGTCTACGCTTCATCATACCATGACTTTTCCCGATTCATACAGTGGAAAGCACCTTTACAGCCTTATTTTTCCCGACTATAGAAGAAACAACAAGCAAAAAAACCAAAATCTGAACGTTCGTTCACAGAGTATTCACAGCTAAAACGCTTACATGCAGATATAGGCTATTTACTTCTTCATTTCCTTTCGTTAGAATAGTCAATAAATTTAGATAAAACAATAACAACGGGGAGAGAACAATGATGACAACACAAGCTATGCAAGAAAAAATCAGAAAAATGGAAGCAGAATTGAAGCGTCTGCAGGCTGAGTTGGCCAAAATGAACAAAAGTCCGGACCGAACAGATGTCGCATATCTAAATGAGGTGTACAACGGGTGACTTTTCGCTTATTTTCCTTTCGATAGCGCGGGTAGTGGCAAGATATAATTGCCGCAACCGCGCTATTTTTATGTCTTCTCACCTTATTTTTTACTTTGGCACTCCTACTGGGGGTACAATCTTTGTTCAGATGGTGGAAAAACCGACCACCCGAGGGGGTATTTGGCGGGTGAAAGCCTGTATCTTGACTGCGTACAATAATACTGTATCAGTCAAATACATCATGCTACGGCATCGAGGAGGCTTTCATGTTCAAAACATCAAGATGGAAACGTCTGACCGCAACAACATTATTGATCGCTACTCTGCTCCCTGCCACTTCCGCATGGGCACAATCGGTTACAGTCGTGTCCGGGGATACTCTCGGCAATATCGCTTATCGCAATCAAATCACTGTCGAACAGCTAAAGCTAGCTAATCATCTGACTTCCGACACGATTATGGTGGGTCAGACTTTATACATACCACCGAGCTCTCTCGTCTATACAGTGAAATCAGGTGATGTCTTGTGGAAAATCGCCGCTACCTATGGCGTAAGCATTCAGAGTATTGTGAATGTCAATCAATTGCCGACAACTGACGATCTGTGGATTGGACAAAAGCTGCTCATCCCGACAAAAGCTTCTTCAGATCAGAGTGCACAGCCCAAGCCCGCTACAGGACAGGACAAGCCCTGGGTGGAGAATGTCAGCTACAAAGTAGCAGCTGGAGATACTCCTTGGACGATTTCAATTGCACACGGGATTCCGATGTCAGAATTCCTCCAAGCAAACGGTCTGTCAGAAACGGCTTACCTGCAAATCGGACAATTGGTAAAGGTACCCGTGCATCATATCCCGAAAACAGCAGTGACAGGCTCTGCCTATGGCGAATATTTGGACTGGTTTGAAGCAGCGCAATACTTGTTTCCGATCAATGCTGTCGCCACAGTAACCGACTTTGCAACGAAAAAGACCTTCCGTGTAAAACGCACGATCGGCGCCTCCCATTCCGATACGGAGCCGCTTACTACAGCTGATTCAGCGATGATTAAAGACATCTGGGGAGGTTCTTTTTCCTGGAGTGTCCGGCCCGTCATTGTTGAAGTAAATGGCAGACGAATTGCTGCGTCGATGACATCCATGCCTCATAGCATTGAATACATTGCAAATAATGATTTCAATGGGCACTTTGACATTCATTTTCTGGGGAGCCTGCGCCATAAGGATAATCTGATTGACCCAGATCATCAGGAAGCGATCAAAATCGCAGCCGGGAGAAAATAAGGTAAGCTCGCCCCACATTTGAAAGCCTAGCTGGGCTACGACGTGTCTTTTGGTCAAGTCACGGCTCACTAACACGAAAAACCGTTCCTGCCCTTTCATGGACAAGAACGGTTTTTCATTGAATCAACAAACTTATTTATACGGAATCGGTCCCATGTACGCTCCTGAAAACACTTCAGTAGCAGGGCCAGTCATGAAGACGCAATTATCGCTTTCTCGCCAATCAATCATCAGGTCGCCACCTGCAAGATGAACGGTTACTTCCCGATCCGTCTTGCCACTCAGGCACGCGGCTACTGCTGCTGCACACGCTCCTGTACCACAGGCAAGCGTCACTCCTGAACCGCGCTCCCATACACGGAAAAGAATTTCCTTTCGATTCAATATTTGGATAAATTCGACATTGGTGCGCTCTGGAAACCATTGATGGAATTCAATCTTCGATCCGTAGCGAGCGACATCTTCGTCACGAACCTCATCCACAAAAATGATGGCGTGAGGGTTGCCCATCGAGACGGCTGTCATCGTGAAAACTTCGCCATCGACCTCAATCGCCTCTTCGCGTGCCTGCTCGTCCGGGATGCCAGTCATCGGAATCGCCGCCCGTTCAAAACGCGGCTCACCCATGTCAATCGTCACCTGCTCGACTTTGCCATCCTCACCGAGCGAAACAACGGGTGTCATGATACCGCCAAGTGTCTCCACTGTGAATGTAGCTTTTTCTGTCAAGCCGTGATCGAATACGTATTTACTCACGCATCGCAGGCCGTTGCCACAGTTTTTGGCTTCACTGCCATCGTTATTAAAGACGCGCATGCGAAAATCAGCTCGCTCAGATGGCAAAATTAAGATTAGACCATCGCCGCCAATCCCAAAATGACGGTCGCTTACCCGTCTTGCCAGTTCAGGAAGATCTACGCCAGTCAAGTCTTCTTCAAAACAGTTGACATATACGTAATCGTTACCCAAGCCATGCAATTTCGTAAATTTCATCGTCCACTCCTCTTTTTCTCTGTAATATCTGACTTTACGTATACGCATTATCTTATCACAACACACCCGCTTGTGGGAAAGTGGTATACTACCTCTTATTGTTGGAAACGGAGGAATGGCACTTGGATATTTCTGCATGGCGTTTTGGCTTAGGAACTACAAATGGAGCAAAGCGATTAGCTGTACAAATGGCGACGGGTGTAGAACCGATCTGCTTATCGGTGCCATCAGGTATCTCGGATCAGCCAATGAGCGAGGACGAAACCATTACGGGTGCCATTAATCGGGCGAGGGCAGTACTTGCCGCGCTGCCCGAAGCACAAATCGGACTCGGTCTGGAAGGCGGTCTTATGTATGATGATCGCTTCACTTCGCAATGGTATCTCATCTCTGTCTGTGCGGCCTGGAATGGCAAGCAGCTTTTTTTGGGAAAAGGCTTGTCCTTTCCAATCCCTAACCTCGCTGCCGAGCGTATCAAGCAAGAAAAAATAGAGCTCCATACCATTATTGATGAATGGGGAAAAACGACAAACAGCAACCATCGTGGCGGGGCCTACGGATTATTTACCGACGATCGCGTCCGTCGTGCGGATGTTTTTCGCGATGCAGTGATTGCAGCAATTACCCCATTTCACTCGCCTTTTTATTAAGGAAACAGCCAAAAACCTCTCCAGGTACGATGACCGGAGAGGTTTTTGAAGGTTGGTGCCTAACGGGCTCTGTAGTACGGGTAAATAACCAAGGCGCCCAAGATGGCGATAGCCCCAATGATCATCGCCCACGCCCCAAGCGCTCGCGAGTTGCGGCGGTACGCTAAGAAGCCCAGCACCATCCCGATAGGAGCAATCAAGTACGGCATGAGGAACAGGGAGAGGATCGATAATCCAAGACCTGTCATCCCAATACCGCTTGCCCCATTTTCCCGGCTGTCGTCATCGCCGACATCTCGTGAGGCTCGGCGCACCGGAATCGGTTCAGCGATTTCCGCAGCTGTCTCTACATCGTCGTCTCTAACAGATGGAGGATCGCCATGCTCCTCCCTCGCCAAAACAACTCCGTCCAAACGCTCCGAAAAGTCTGTCCTCTCCCGCTCCCTGTCTGAGTCGCCAAAGTAACGCTCAGTCTGGGTATACGGATCATACGCAATACGCTTTCGGTCCCTTGCTTCGTGTCGATCGAACTCAGCTTGGGTCCACGTATCTGCAGCAAATTCCGTATCGTGCATGTCGAGAGTGTCCGAAAAACCGGTATCTTCCTTCCGCTTCGCATTCATACGTTCTTTGTGGTCCGCCATGGGATGCTCAGCCCCTTGTCCAAAGGATTTGTGGTGAAGGAAGTAGCCTTATTGTCTACGAAAGGTGTACAATTTAATCGGGAGGCGAGAGAATGAAAACAGAGAAAGTCCTAACCTTTGGCATCGATATTGACGGTACAGTGACTTCACCCAGCAGTATTGTGCCTTTGATGAATGAATGCTTTGGAAAAGATTTACGATATGAAGACTGTTACGAGTACAATCTGGCTAATGTGTACAACATTACCGATGCTGAGTTTGGGGATTGGCTCGATCAATTCGGTAACCGCTTGTATGATGAATCGCCCGTACACGGAAATGCTGACCACATCCTTCGGGAATGGCATGCGGAGCACAAGCTCGTTTATATCAGTGCGCGAGATGCCAGACATCGCGATGTGACGATAAATTGGTTTTCCCGTTACCAAATCCCTTTCCATGAAGTAGATCTGGTCGGGTCACACGATAAGCTGGCTGCCGCACGCAAATGGCAAGTCGATCTCTTCTTGGAGGATCGTCTGGAAAATGCTCTGCAGCTTTCAGAAGCGTTGCAAATTCCTGTCCTTTTGTTCGACACACCTTATAACCAAGGTCCGCTCCCGGCTCTTGTTCATCGCGTAACCTCTTGGGAAGAAGCACAGGAAAAGGTCAATCAGCTGTTTATAGCAAAGACAAGTCTCTAGAACTTACTGGTGACAAAAGCAAAAAGACGTATCTATCACAGATACGTCTTTTTGAGACATCGACTGCTACTTCTTTTCTTTCGGTTTAAATGTGTGACAACAGGTCTGGGAAGAGGATTTCGCTTGATCTTGGTGCTGACTTGCGTATTCGAACTCACCAGCAAATTCTTCCTTGAAATTCGCATTCGCGTGCGCGTCAATTTCCACCATAATCATATCAGCACTGCAGTTGTTTCCTTCTCCCCAGTACGCACAGTTTGCAACACTGCACTTTACTTGTGGCATGTTATTTCACCCCCTAGGGGCTATCCTTCACAACAAGGCTTACGCTTATACTTGGATTCAGCGAGGAAATTGCGCTTGTCAGACCTCGATCTGTCATTTCATCCCACTAGAAAGAGGTTGATTTCTCCATGTCCTCATCCAAAATTATTGTGATTACCGGAGCATCTGGTGGTCTCGGTAGGGCACTGACACAACTCCATCTGAAAAAAGGAGATTTGGTCATTGCCACTAGCCGCAGTGAACATACCCTAGAAGCCTTCGCAAAGCAGCTCTCTCACCCGGACAACCTTTTCATTTATCAACTGGATGTCACAAACAATGAAGCTGTACGCCAATTTGCTGCATGGGTTCACGTCCGTTTTGGCAAATGTGACCTTCTTTATAACAATGCTGGGACTGCTGTATTCGAATCCCTTGTCCAGATGCGGTTGGAAGAGCTGGAGGAAACCCTCTTGACGAATATCGCTGGAGTCATGTACACCACGCGTGCTTTTTTGCCGATGATGCTGCAAGAAAATCGTGGTCATATTATTAATATTGCCTCATTGGCAGGTCAGGTTGCTACTGCCAAGGCTTCTGTTTATGCTGCCAGCAAAGCAGCTGTCATTCGTTTTAGCGAGGGACTTCGTCATGAGCTTACTGATACTGGAGTACATGTCACCTGTGCTTTGCCCGGTCCCATCGACACTCCTTTTTTAGAGCGTGCTGATAAAACAGGAGCTTATCGCAGTAAAGTCAATAGCTATCTCCTGTCTCCTGAACAAACAGCCACACTCATATACAAGGCCGTAGAAAGGAAACGCCCGGAAATAGCGATGCCTTTTCGTCTGCATGCCCTCTCTTTTCTATATAGCTTGTTACCGTACAAGGTGAAGCAATTAGTCGCCCCGCTCATCAACCGCAAGTGACGGCCCGACGTCTAAATGCCGAAGTGCTACGAAAGCAATCCCCCCGAAAATGATGCAAATCACTGCCCCCGCCCCAAACAGACCCTGTACCCCCAATACGGGAATAAACAGCCCGGAAACGGCTGCCCCGAGAGGCATCCCTGTCCCCGTAATCGTTCTGATGCTGGTCATTACTCGTCCCAGCAAGGCATCCGGAACTTGTTTTTGCAGGTAGCTTCTGTACAAGATGTTGTAAGGAGAGAAGCAAAATCCGGCTAACGCCATTGCGACCATTGAGACCTCCAGTCTTGCAAAAAGAGCAAGCGGTAATGTCGTCACTCCCCATGCTACAATGATTCCTGCCAATGTGGCTCCCAATGGAATTTTCCAGTTTATCGTGGAAAAGAACAAGGAACCTAGCAGCGCCCCAATCGCCAATGATGACCAAAGCATTCCTAAAGCAACCGATCCTCCCTGTAAATCCTGATTCGCATACAAGGGAAGAGCCACCTCAATCGGTCCATAGGACATGTTAAACAGAAAAGTAAACAGGATTAGAGCAACCATCTGTTTTTGCCCAAACACATAGCGATAGCCTGTGCGCATATCAGCCAGCAGCGAACGCAAGAACGATCCGATGTTCCCAGTAGGGGTCGCTGCAGGGTTTGCACTTTGCGTCAATTGCTTCGGCAGTCGCGAGAAACAGATTGCACATACAAAGAAGCTAACTGCGTCAATCAAGAGGACGTAAGCCTCTCCAATCAAGCTGATCAAAACACCCGCCAGCGCAGGTCCAAACATATAGACAATTTGCCACTGGCTTTCCATGACTCCATTTGCCTTTACCAAATGCTTTTTATCTGGCACCAATCTCGGCAATAGCGTCTGGGCACCAGCTGAGCTAAGTGGTGAAAGCAATCCAGCAATCACGATCAGTACATACACCACGAAAAGCGGTACCTGATCTACCTGAAGCAGTGCAACCAGGGCAATAAAAATAAGTCCGCGGGCCACATTGTCCACCATAATCAGTTTGCGTCGATCATATCGATCAAGCAAAACCCCTGCCAGCAATCCAGCCAGCACCGAGGGAAGCATGTAAGCAAGAATAACTCCGCCCATCGCGACGGATGAACCTGTCTTTTTCATAATAAACCAGGTTAAACCCATCCAGCCAAACTGATCACCCAGACCAGACAAGAACATGCCCAGCCAATACCAGCGAAAAGAATGCTGTCGCCATAGCTCCTTCATCTGTCATCTTCCTTTTCTTTCCTCCGCTTGTTCCTTATTGTAGCTTCACTTTTATACTTTTTCAACAATTATATTTATTAAGTAAGAAAGACTGCTTTGCGAAAAAAATAACCCTTTGCCAACTTTAGCAAAGGGCTTTGTCACTGAATGTATGTCAAGATACATCTGCTTCTGCTTTTTCCAGCCTCCGGCGGCTCCATAGCCAGACCATTCCGGCCAGGACACCAAAAACACCCAGCCAGATGGATACAGTGGCACTCCCTGCCTTTTCTGCTCCATAGCCCAGTATGAGACAGCTCACTGAAAAGCTGCCCATGGTAGCCATTTCTCTGATCGAAAAGACGCGGGCTAAATACGACGGATCTGCTAATTTCTGAAGCTTGGTCACGGACAAAATTGAGGACCCAAACGATGCAAAGGAACAGAACAAAATAGCGACAGCAAGTCCCAGGATCGGCTTGATATGAAATACAGCTACGATCGAACAGCCCATTGCCACAAGCGCCCAGCCTTGTACTGCTGTCACGCCTTTTTCACCCAAGCGATAGGAAATGCGGTTAACGAGAATTCCCGCCATCACTCCTCCTAGTCCAAGCGGTATGTCCAGCAAACCGAATACGTACAGGCCTTCTCCTCGCTCGGTCAATACATAAAACATCAGCATAATGTAATAAGCCCCGCATACCCTCTCTGCCATCTGGTACATGATGACGCGCCCAATTTCTTTTTGCTTGCTAATATAGCGAAAACCTTCCTGAAGCCTTTCCACATAACCCGCCGTCGTCTTGGTGACAGAAGCGTTGGAGATTTGGGGAAGCCGCAGCAAGATGAACAAAGACGCTAAATAGCATCCTGCATCGAGCAAAAAATTGTAACGATAGGAGAACAAATAAACCAGGATAGCTGCCACACCTTGGCAGACAATAATCAAAAAGGATGTAGTACCTTGCAAAAGCGAGTTGGCAGCGAGGCGATCCTTTTCTTCTACTGAGCTGACGATGGCTACCTGCATAGCTGGTTGAAAAAAAGCGCTACATATGTTGACCAAAATCAACAATAAAAAAGCTACCCATAAATACGTAACAGAGGTAATGAAGAAAAACAGACTGACCAGAATCCCGCGAAGCAAATTTACGATAATCATTACGCGGCGTTTATCCCAGTTTTCTACGAGTGCACCAGAAAAAAAACTGGTCAAAACATACGGCAGCATCCGAAAAACGGTTCCAGCTGCAAAGGACAGACCTGAGCCGCTCAAATCATTAAGGAGTCCCACTACAGCGATAAACGTAAACTCATTCCCAATGATGTGTATGATATGTGCCGTATACAAACGGCGAAAGACTGGATGTTGTAGCAATGACATGATTAAAGCATCCTCTCACCGTTTTCTCGTATTGTAACACTTGTCAAAAAATAGTGGCAAATTGATCTTGCCAAACAGAACGTTTCATTGATACAATACGTTCAAATAAAACTGAACGTCTAAAAATTATGTAACGTTCTAATCAACTGAAACGAGGGTGATTACTTGAAACGATATCTGGTTGTTGAAACATTGGATCAGCTGAAAGCTGTAAGTGATTCCTTGCGCATGCAAATAATCACCATGCTGGTAAAAGAGGAATACACAGGGAAGCAATTGGCTACACTTCTCTCTTTGTCAGCCTCCAAAGTCCATTATCATCTGAAAGAATTGGAGAACCATGGGTTTATCCACGTCGTACGTACGGAAGAGAAAAATGGGATCGTGCAAAAGTTTTACAGAGCTGTCGCCTATGATTTTAAAGTAAGTGATGATCTTCTCCCCTCCCTGCGAGAGGATACGATGCTCTTGCAGGAGGCGATGCTGAATCATTTGCGCTCTAGCATTACGCGTTTGTACAATGCCCCCGACGAATCATTCATGCAGTTTTCAGATGCCGAGAACCGTCCGCCAGCCCTTGCCATGAATTCAGAAGTGAAGGCTCCCCGTCATGAACTCAGGGAGTGGTTATCCAAATATCATGCGCTACTAGACGAACTCGGAGAAATAGAAGAACGCTATTTACAGCGAATTGCTGATGGGGAAGCCGAGGATACAGAGGAAAACTTCTATATGGTTGCTGTCGGGTTCATGACCAACGAGCGCTTCTATGTCGCTAATGACGAATCTCTTCCTGACCACTATGAAGCGCTGCCTTCTGATTTCAAGCATTTGTCCAGCAAGATTGTCGTCAAAAAGAAAAGGGGAGATCGAGATGACAAGTCAAGCAGCGAATAAAATACTATGGCGCAACAGCTCGTTCGTCCTGCTGTGGTGTGGTACGATTCTTTCTGCGATGGCAGACGGTGCCTTTTTTATCCTGCTTTCCTGGTTTATCGTTGATGTGACCGGCTCAGAGGCAATGCTTGGCACGACTCTGATCTGCATGTCCATCCCTCGCCTGCTCTTCATGCTGGCTGGGGGTGTGGCTGCAGACCGTTGGAATCGGAAATGGATCATGTTTTTATCCATCCTGGCACGGGGAATCATCCTCGCCGGCTTCAGCCTGCTGTTGAGTAATGAAAATAACAGCTTCCTCCCCATCTCGGCTTATGTATTGGCTGTACTTTTTGGCACGGTAGACGCCTTTTTTTGGCCCGCCCGCAGCTCCATTTTGCCTTCTCTCGTTACACGCGAACAGCTCGCTCCAGCAAACAGCATGATGGAAATCTCCCAGCAAATCAGCATGGTTGGCGGTCCTGTCGTTGCAGCCTTGCTAATCAAAACAACCACGTATCCAGTCATGTTCCTGATTCTCGGCATTGCCTTTTTCGCAGGTACCTTGTTTATCCTTTCTCTTCGATTGGATCCGAGTGAGCAGGAGAGTAAGGAACATGAACCTGCTGTTGCGAAAACCTCCTACTTGAAAGATATCATGGGGGGAATCCGCTTTACTTTTTCTGTTCCGATCTTGTGTATTATTTTTGTGACCTCTCTATTTACCAATATGATGTTTTCCGGCCCGATCAACATGGGCATACCTCTTCATGTCAAAGATCTCGGCTGGGATGGCAGCTCTTATAGCTCACTTAGCATGTCGCTTGGCATCGGTACCATTGTTGGAGGTATTTTGACAGGATTATGGAAAGGGTTCCGTGGAAAATTCAGCCTCCTTCCCGTTATTCTCGGTTTCATGGGTGTCGGTATGAGCTCCCTATTCTTCATGCAGCAGCTTACTTTTGGTTTGGTCTCCATGTTCTTGATTGGAATGACGCTTACGATGACAAACATTCCATTAATTACCTATATTCAAACAATCGTCCCTGCCAATGTTCTTGGACGTGTCATGTCTTTGCTTTCTCTCATGTCCATCGGCTTTGGCCCGGTTAGCTACGCTCTCTGCTCCTATTTACTTGAAGCAAAAATGGCAACGCCAGGACTTCTGCTCTTTAGTGGAGGAATCATTTTTACCTGCATTGGACTTAGCCTCTTGTTCATCCCTGCTTTTCGGAAAATGGAGCAGCATCCCGATTGGAATCGAACTACCGTTGAGACACCCGCAGCAAGTACTTCCCTCTCCTCCTAAAAGCAAGAACGCACACCTTACAAGCTGGTTGGTTGCTTGTAGGTGCGCGTTTTCGTATTTATACCGTTTCCTGTTCTTTTTTAACTGGTGATTTGATCAATTGACGTCCTCCAACGAACAACCTGACACTGGCTCCCGTCTCATCTCGAAAGAATCGAACAAACGAATCATTCTCTCCCCGTTTCCAAACAAAGCTGTCTTCTCCGACAGGTCTTAGCGAAACGCCCGTACCCAGAAGTTTCAACACCAAACCATTTTCCTGAATCTCAACGGTTACATTCGCCCCTTCTGAAGAGCGATAAAAACCGACTAGGGACGTAAGCGCCTCCGTTGAGACTTCATAATCAGGATAAACGAACGGTGGTGTATTAGCAGGTTTTCCGTTGCTCACATTCAGCAAGCCATGCATCAAGTCTGCCGCAGGCCCTCCATCGACATTCATGAGAACGGCTCCCGTCAAATTGCGCTCGGGGTGGAAAAACAATTGAGCACTGACACCTTTTACAGCTCCGCCATGTTCAACCAGCGTTCCACCATGGCAGTCACCTGCAATCATAAGCCCATACCCATATCCTTGATGAGGATTCATCTGAATATGAGAAAGGGTTATTTGTCTCACACTTTCTTCGGTCAGAATCCGATTCGTTCCAACCAGCCCTCCTGTACGGAAAATCTCGGTAAACCGTAGCAAATCATGAATGGTTGATTTCAGCTTGCCTCCAGCACGCATAGCTGGTGCATCCCACCAGGATGGAGATCGGTAAACCTCGCCACCATCGGCCGCACTTTTGCGGGTAAACAGAGTCGCGACTTGTATATCCTGAGGCAGATCCTCGAGGAGAAAAGCACTCCGTGTCATTCCGGCAGGGTCCAAAATATTCTCTTTCACGAACTGCTCATACGAAATTTCGCTCACACGCTCGATGATAACCCCAAGCAGTGCGAAGCTGTCGTTCGAATAGCTGAACTGCGTGCCTGGAGGACCAAGCAGCTCGTAATCAAGCCCTGAAATGTAGGCGACAAACTGATCTTTTGTATCAATCGCTTCCATCTTATCTAAATCAAATTCTAAACCAGAGCTGAAGGTACCATTGTGTGGGTCGTTTTCCATACTTCTTTTCATTGCACCCATTAACGTGTCAAATGCAGGGAAGCCAGCAGTGTGCGTCATCAAATGATGAATGGTTATTTCCCGAGTGTGTGCTTCACTTGGGGTACGTAGCTGGGGAATATACTTGATGACTGGATCATGAACGGAGAGCTTACCTGCTTCTTGAAGCTGCATGATCGCGACACATGTAAACACCTTGGTAACCGAACCAATCCCAAATACTGTATCCGCAGTAACGGCCTGGGCATCATCCGTGTTATCCGTGAGTCCGAACCCTTGAAAATAGCTCAGTTCTCCACTCTCTGCCAGTCCTACGGATGCTCCTATGATCTTTCCCGTTTCAAGCAGCTGCTTTGCATACTCTTCAAACAATTGGACCCATTTTGCCACTTTCCTTCTCCCCTTCACTCATTATCTATGTCTGACGGAAGGCTGTTACGAAAGCTCTTGCTCTACGGTCTGTAAGTCGCCGAACGAATGGCGTATTTGCCTACTGCATTTGTATTTACCTTGTAGCCGATTCCAGGGCTTTCGGGAACAGCCAGCTGTCCAGGAGCAACTAGCTCAACTCCAGGTTCTACAATGTCTTCCTCCCAATAACGACTGGAGGCAGCGGTATCACCCGGAATGGTAAAATTAGGCAACGTGGTAATTGCGATGTTATGCGCACGTCCCACACCTGATTCGATCATCCCGCCGCACCATACAGGAATGTCCTGTGCCTGGCAATAATCGTGAATCCGCTTTGATTCGGTCAATCCACCTACACGACCAACCTTTATATTGATAATTCCGCAGCTACCCAATTCTATCGCTTTTCGCGCATCTTCCACGTTGTGGATGCTTTCATCCAGACAAATCGGCGTGCGCAGCTCTTTTTGCAGCTTGGCATGATCGATAATGTCATCATGTGCCAATGGCTGTTCAATCATGATCAGATTGTACTGATCCAATTCCTTCATCACGTCCAGATGCTCCATCGTGTAAGCAGAGTTGGCATCTGCCATCAGAGGCACGTCATCTCCAAAGCTTTCACGGATCGCGCGGACAACATCCACATCAAAGCCTGGCTTGATTTTTACTTTAATTTTTTTATAGCCCTCGCCGAGATGGCGTTCTACTTTTTCAAGAACCTGTTTTACAGTTGGTTCAATCCCGATGCTGATCCCTACATCGATGATCGACTTTTCGCCACCGAGAGCTTTTGCCAGGGAGATTCCTTTTTGCTTGCTGTACAGATCCCAAATTGCGCCTTCCAATGCTGACTTCGCCATATTGTTGCGACGAATCGGCGCGAATAAACGATCGACATCCTCTGGTGTCTCGATTGGCGTGCTCAGAAGCTGTGGAATGAGATAGCGCTCCAGCATGTGCCAAACAGTCTCAGTCGTCTCTTCATTATAGTAAGGATTCGGCATCGCTACGCTTTCCCCGTATCCAACCTCGCCTTCACTATGCACACTGACAAGGATAAAGTCCTTAATACTCGTGCTACCAAAGCTGGTCTCAAATCGGAAACGAAGTGGCATGTTCAGTTGCTGTAATTCAATTCGCTCTATTTTCAATGATTTTCATCCCTTCTAGGCCATACAGGTGGCACGATACGTAGTGGTTTGCATTGACAGGTGTGGCAACCGGTCTAACTTGTTTACACAACTCGACTGCATGCGGACAACGCGTGTGAAAAGCGCAGCCAGCAGGGGGCTTTGCCGGATTTGGGACGTCGCCGGTAAGAACGATTCGCTCCTTCTTTCGCAGCGGATTGGCTTTTGGTACAGCAGACATCAATGCCTGCGTATACGGATGCATCGGTCTGGCAAACAAATCTTTTTTGTCCGCAATCTCAACGATTCTGCCCAAATACATCACAGCAATCCGATCGCTAATATGACGAACGACACCCAAGTCATGAGAAATAAACAAATATCCTAATCCGAGACGTTGCTGCAGATCTTGCAACAGGTTGACAATTTGGGCTTGGATGGAAACATCCAGCGCAGAGACAGGCTCGTCGGCGACGACCAGTGAAGGCTGGACAGCTAGTGCCCGGGCGATCCCGATCCGCTGACGTTGCCCACCACTGAATTCATGTGGGTAACGGCTAGCGAATTGGGAATTCAAACCTACTAAACTCAGCAATTCCTGTACCTGCTCCAGACGCTCTTTGGCTGAAAGGTTTGGCAAACGAACGCCGATTGCTTCCTCCAATGCTTTTTGTACCGTCATTCTTGGATTCAACGATGCATACGGGTCTTGAAATACGATCTGCATCTGCTTGCGCAACGGTCGAAACTGGGAAGGCGAAAGCTTCGAAATCTCTTGCCCTTCAAAATGGATGGTGCCGCCTGTTGGCTCAATAAGACGCATGATGCTTCGTCCAGTGGTCGATTTACCGCAGCCACTCTCCCCAACGAGGCCCAGCGTTTCTCCCTTTCTCACCTCAAAGGACACCCCGTCTACCGCTTTCACTACGTCATTGCTTTTACCAAGCAGTCCTTTGTTGACCGTAAAATACGTTTTCAAGTCGTTTACTGTTAACAGTTCGCTCATACCGCCATCTCCTTGTTCTCGTACAACCAGCAACGGACAGCTTGTGAGCCTGTTGCCAGAAGTGGCGGTTTTTCGTTGGAGCAGCGTTCATGGGCATGTGGGCAGCGAAAGCGGAAAGCGCAGCCTTGGGTCACTTCTCCCAGCAGCGGCACACGGCCCTCGATCGGCTCCAGTCTGGCACGCTCCTCCTCATCCTCCATATCCGGTACACAACGCAGTAGTCCTGCTGTATACGGATGCAGCGGATTGGCAAACAGACTTGTAACATCCGCTTCCTCGACGATTTCACCATAGTACATCACGAGCACACGGTCAGCCATCTCGGCCACGACACCCAAATCATGCGTGATCAAGAGGACGGAGGTATTACCATTTTCTTTTAGCTCGTTCATCAGCTCCAGGATTTGCGCCTGAATGGTTACATCTAAAGCAGTCGTCGGCTCATCTGCAATCAATAAATCAGGATTACAGGCCATCGCCATCGCGATCATGACCCTTTGCTTCATCCCACCAGACAATTGGTGCGGATATTCGCGCATGATGCTCTCGGGCCTGGGCACGCCTACTTTTTTAAGCATTTCGATCGCTTTTTCCTGACGTTCTTTTTTGGACAAATCACTATGGAGTAAATACACTTCCTCCAATTGTTTACCGATCGTATGGACAGGGTTGAGCGAGGTCATCGGCTCTTGAAAGATCATCGCGATCTCATTTCCCCGGATCGCTCGGATCGCTTTTTTATCCAATTGATTTAGCTTGGTATCGCGAAAAGAAATGCTTCCTTCCATATTGGTCATCGCTTTCGACAAGAGGCCCATGATCGCCAGTGACGTCACGCTTTTGCCACAGCCGGATTCCCCTACCAGTGCGACCGTCTCCCCTTTTCGAATGTGAAAGGAGATGTTCTGCAGGGCAGGAAGCGTTCCTTTTTCTGTCTGAAACTGCACACGCAAATCTTTTACCGTAAGCAATACATCCTGCATCGGTGGTTGCCCTCCCTTCCTCCATTACCTTGTTTTTGGATCGAGCGCATCACGCAATCCGTCCCCTAACAGATTAAAGCCAAGGACCACTAGCATAATGGTCATTCCTGGGAAGATCGACATCCACCAAGCTTGACTCAAAAACGACTTGCCGACAAAAACCATCGCTCCCCACTCTGGCATCGGGGGTTGAGCACCCAAACCGAGAAAGCTCAGTGCTGCTGCTGCCAAAATACTTGCACCAAACTGAATGGTCGAAAGCACAATGATCGGCGAAAGAATGTTCGGTAAAATGTGCTTAAACAAAATTTTCCAGTCCCGAATACCCAACGCTCTGACCGCCTCGATGTATTCCTTTTCACGGATAGAAAGCACCGCTGAACGAACGACCCTGACATACGAAGGAATAACCGCAATGACGACGGCAACCATCGCATTGGTCAGCCCTGGCCCCAGAACAGCAATGACGGCAATAGCGAGCAAGAGAGCTGGCAAGGACATGAGAATGTCCATTCCCTGCATGATGAAAATGTCAACCCGGCGATAATATCCGGCAATGATTCCAAGCGTGACCCCGAAGACCGTAGAAAGCACGACTGTGATCAAGCCCATCATTAAGGAAATCCGACCGCCATGCAGCAAGCGCGAAAAAATATCACGTCCAAAATCATCAGTGCCTAGCAGATTCGAAGCACTCGGGCCTGCTAATCTGTTATCAAAATTCATCTGATCGACCGGGTGAGGAGCAATCCATGGAGCGAGTAAGGACGCTAAGATGAAAATCAGGAGAATGAGGGCCCCACCCATCGCTGTTTTATTCCGACTTAATCGTTTGCCAATGACTTTCCAATACGACTCAGGACGATTTTGGTTCACCATAGTCTGCCTCCTCTTCCTAGTCGTAATGGATACGCGGATCAATCAGACTGTAGATTAAATCCACGACCAGATTCGTTGTTGCAAAAATCACTGCCATGAAAAATACCATTCCTTGTACGGTCGGCATGTCTCGCTTACCGATTGCCTCAATCGCCAAGCTGCCTATTCCTTGCAAGGAGAAGACGGTTTCTACTACGACTGCTCCTGCCATGAGTGAACCAAATTGCAAGCCCAGCATCGTAATGACAGGAATAATGGCATTTGGCAAGCCGTGGCTGAAAACCATTCGGATCACGGCTGCTCCTTTGGCCTCTGCCGTGCGCATGTAATCCTGCTTAATGACCTCAAGCATGCTGGAGCGTGTCATCCGGGCAATCAATCCGGCTTCTGCCATCCCTAGTGTAATTGCAGGAAGCAGCAAAGAATGTAACCCCTCATAGCCTGAGATCGGAAACAAAGCCAGCTTATAGGCAAATACCCAGATCAGGAACAGCGCAATCCAGAAGCCTGGCGCTGAAATCCCTACCAAGGAAGAAAGAACGACCAGTCGATCCACAAACGTATTTTGCTTGACTGCCGCAATCGTCCCGAGCAAAATCCCGAAAATTGCCGCAATAATGACACTAAAAATAGCGAGCTGCAAAGTTATCGGGAAGCGCTCTGCAATTTGCTCCCACACACTTTGACCAGTAAACAGGGAGGTGCCCAGATCGCCTGTTAAAAGCTTTCCTAAAAAGTGCATATATTGCTCCCACAATGGCAGGTCAAGCCCAAGCTTCGCACGTAATTGGTCGACTGCCTCCGGAGTAGCAAATTGCCCGAGAATCGTCGTAACTGGATCTCCTGGGATTAGATGCACCATGAGGAAGATGAGGACGGATACCCCTAGTAGTGTTCCTACTAGGGAGAGCAGCCTCTTTAGTACGTATCGACGCATGCTATCCACCTCTTCGTTGTCTATTTATCAATCGTGATGTCGCTCAGGACCATTCCTTGGGTATACGGGTTGATAACCATTCCTTTGATCCCTCTTGTAGCTGTAACCGTTTCATTTACCCACAGTGGTACCCATGGCGTCTCATTGAGCAGTATTTCCTGGGCTTCCTCGTAAATTTTGAAGCGCTTCTCGTCATTCATTTCAGTACGCCCTTTATTCAAGAGTTCATCCATTTCTGGGCGAGTAAAGTACATCCGGCTAGCGGAGTTGCTCTTTTCGAAGAGGAGATAAAAAATATCGGCATCATACCAGCCAAAGTACATCAAAGCCATATCATACGACTTTTTGCTGATGCGGTCTTTGATAGTTGCCATTTCCTGAACCGTAATTTTCAGATCAATTCCAGCTTCTTTCAGTTGGCTCTGTAAAATCTGGACCGCACGTTGGAACGCTGGCTCGGGGGAAACAAGTATTTCGACAGAGAGTGGTTTGCCATCCTTGTCCACAAGTCCATCGCCATTGGTGTCAGTCCAGCCTGCATCTGCCATCAGTTGACGAGCTTGATTCAAATCACGGGAATACATTTGTTTCGCCTTGTTCTCAATATTCTCACTATAACCCCAAATGGTTGGAGGCAGTGGCCCGTAAACCGGCTTACCAAAGCCGTTTAGAGCTACCTGCACCAATGGATCGCGATCGACGGAGAGTGCAATTGCCTTGCGAAGACGAACGTCTGAGAAAAGCGGGTGCAGGTTATTAAAAGCGATGTATTTATGCCCGATATCCATAGTCTTATTGATTTCGACCCCTGGCAGCGACTGCAATTCCGCAACTGAATTCGCTGGGACGTCACTGAGGATATGAATCGTACCTTTCTTGAATTCCATCATCCGGGTATCGTCGTCTTTCAAGAAACGGAACATGACATTGTCCACTTGTATCGGCCCTTTGTTCTGTGCGTACTCTGGTCCCCAATTGTAATCAGGATTTTTCTTATAGGTCAGGGAAGCCCCGCGCTCACGCTTCTCAAACATAACCGGACCTGTTCCAGATGGATTGTCGCCAAAGCCGTCTCCCAGCTCCTTGGCTTTCTTCGCGTCGACCGGAGAAATCATGCCGCTCATGACTACACTGAGAAACGGTGCAAACGGACTGCTGAGATGAACTTTGAAGGTATGCTCGTCTGTTGCCTCTACCTTTTCAACCGGACCGATGATGCTCTTCACCGGTGAAACCTCCAGCATGCGCTCAAATGATTGCTTGACTGCCTCTCCCGTTACCGGTTCTCCCGAGTGGAAGCGAAGTCCCTTACGCAGGGTAAACGTCCAGACTTTTCCGTCTTCGGAAACCTCGTACTTCTCAGCCAATCCTGGGCTGACTTTTCCTGACATATCCCGCGTGAGCAATGGCTCATACAAAATTCCGTTCGCGGAACTTACCCACGTTGACTTATGCAAATCCAGTGTATCAGGATCAACCAGAGCGGAGATCACCAGGGTGTTTCCACCCTTTGGTGCCTCAGTTGTTTGCCCTGGATTGGTAGACGTTTGCGAAGAACATCCGGCTGCTACAATGGCTGTAGCCAGTAGCACGCTAAGCGACCCTTTCTTCCACCACTGTTTTTTCATTTCCCTTTCTCCCCCTTGGTCTGTCACTACTTAATTGTCTGTGGAATCTACGAACGGATAAATTTGGAGGCTCGCATCCTCGTACTCCGTTATTCGTTTCTGTACCTGTTCCCCATCTGCCTGAACAACACCGCTGACCAATATATTGAGCATAGCGAAAATGGAAGCCATGCCTTTGATTGCAATCGGCGACGGGGCGTAAACCTTCAGTACCTGATCAGCGATCGGACCCAGCGGGGAAAGCTCGTCATCGGTAATTCCCAAAATCTTGGCTCCTTTATCCTTTGCTGCTTGAGCGAACAGAATCGTTTCGCTGATATAGCGGGGGAAAGAGAAGGCGATGACGAGGTAATCCTTGTCTATTTGTTTGATCAGATAGTTGACGTCGTCGATTGGACCGTTGTAGAGATGGGCATTTCCTCTAATAATATTCAGGTTAAAAGTAAGCCAATGAGCGGCTGAATAAGAGCTTCGGAATCCGACGACGATGATTTGCTTGGCTGCCAAAATGCTGGCAACCGCCTGTTGAAGCTGTTCTTCTTGCAGCTCCCCCAAGGTCTGCCTGATATAAGCTACATCCTGTTCCATGCTAAATGTAATCAAATCAGTGCGACCTCGTATTTCCTCAGCGGCATTCAGGAAGCTCTTGAATGCCTTATCTTGTGGGACTCTTTCCAAAAGAGAGCTGCGTATTTCATTTTGCAATTCGCTATACCCGGAATAGGATAGTGCGTACGATAGCCGAATAATGGTCGTTTCACTTGTTCCGCTGAGTGCCCCTACTACTTTTGCGGGATGAAGAGCCACTTCCTTTGGTTCGGCGAGAATATATTTTGCGGCCAGCTTTTGCTGATTGGTTAGATCGGGAAAAATCTTGCGAATGCGTTCTTGTACGGTTTCCATGATGAACTCTACTTTCTTGTGAGAATTTTATAAAATGGGTCAGTTACTGAATCAAGCGGATAAATCGGTCTTTCTACTCGCTCGTATTGAAAGAAGCGGAAATTGAGCGTAGTCAATCCAGGAGAGTCAACCGTGATGACCTTGGCACTAATCGGCTCATAGGCAGCGCGGAAATGGGTGCTGGATTTTAGAGCAACAATCTTGTACTTGGTTACATCGATTCCGTGAAGCTGAAAGATTTGCTCATCAAGCACCTGAGACTTCAAAGAGCAAACGACTACATCGATGTCGTCGATTTGCAAGCGAACCGATTTTCCATAGTTCACACGCCCGCCTTGTCCCATCGGGGTTGTCGCGATAAATTTGCCGTCGCTCAAGCATTTGACGTAAGCGTTTACAGAAATTGGTTCTCCATGCAAATGATCTGTTTTTCCACCGAGCTGAACCGAGATGGTCGCTCCCACCCCTGCCTGATGCGCTTTCTGTACTACCTCTGGATCGTAGATGAAGCCGAAGCACGCATTTGTCAGCTTGGCATCGAGCATGGCTTGCAGCAAATACGTTCCGTCCCCTGGTGTTCCTCCTCCTGGATTGTCAGAGGTCTCATTGATGACGATCGGCATACCTTCCGATTTCAATGCGAGTGCAATCCCCTCTGCAGGAGACGGCTTAATCAGCTCAAATTCGTCCCGTTTTTCCCAAACCAGCCTAGCGATATCTTCGCTCACTTTCTTTGCCAGATCACGATCATTGTCCGTAATCGCCAGAATAGATACCCCAAGCTCCGGGATGTCCGTATACGGGAAGCCATGAATCAGAGCGCAATCAATAACGCCCGCTTCCTTTTCCCATGCCCAGCAAGCATCGTTGATATCTTTGACAGGGTAATGATGGGTTGCCGATGTAGGAATGACGAGGGGGAGTCTGGTCAAATGCATGGTGGGCCTGCAATTTTCCTCAACCATTTTGCGTGCCAGATCAATCGCCTCAATGCCTCGCTCATAGCAGTCAACATGCGGGTAAAGATGGACACTAAGGAGTGCATCTGCTTCGCTTACCATTCGCTGAGTCATATTGGCGTGCAGATCAAGAGTTGCGATCAGCGGGATCTCGTAGCCGACTTGTGCGCGAATGGCAGCCAAGAGGTCTCCCTCCATATCATCTATCTCTTCCGCGACTCCAGCTCCGTGGAGCGAAAGACAGATTGCATCGGCCTGCCCTGCTTCTTGAATCGCGTCGAGGAGCTCTTTCTTCATCCGAGCATATGTCTCTTTTGTAATCGTGCCTGATGGATAACCAAACGTCCAAAACGTAGGCAATAGCTCGATCCCTAATTCTTCTGCTCGATCAATCATCCCACCGAGATAATCTCTGACTTTCCTGTGGTTTCCGAGTATCTCTTCTCTATGAGACCATTCCCAGCTTTGAAACAATTCAAGCGTAGATGGTACGTTGGAAAACGTGTTCGTTTCATGCGCCAACCCACCGATCATGACTCTCATCTCGATATCCCCTCATCCCGCTTTGAAGTATAAACTTTAAATTTTGAATTTTGTGAAGTTTACACCTTTGTGGACATTATATAGGCTGGTGAATCGATGTTCAACTGCTAATTCATGAACGTTTTTTAATTTTTCTTAACTTATTTGTTTGAAAATATAAAAAAGCAAGTGTGGATACTGTATCGAGTAGCTGTCGTGTTTTACTGAAAAATAGTACTTGATGAATTAAGAAAACGATACTGATCCATTTTTTCTAATAAGCCAAAAACCCTTCCTGTTAGAGGAAGGGCCCACGGTGCTGCTATTCTTGTTGGTTTATGAGGTTTTCCATTTTGCCAGCTCAGATGGGAACTTTTCGTTTAGTACTTTGATATATGTACCTTTCATGCCAAGCGAGCGCGACTCCAGCACGCCAGCACTTGCCAGCTTGCGCAAAGCATTGACAATTACTGAGCGAGTAAGTCCTGCTTGATCAGCGAGTTGACTCGCCACTAGCAAGCCTTCGCGAGCATCGAGCTGCTCCATAATTTTTTCGATTGCAATCTGCTCACTGTACGACAGCGAGGACAGCGCAATTTTTGCAAAGGTCTTATCTCGTACTTCGTTTTCGATTTGCTCCGTGCGTTGACGGACAATTTTCATTCCAATCACGGTCGCACCGATTTCGCCCAAGATCAAATCTTCTGTTTCAAATTGACCGTAAGCTCTCAGCAGCACAAGTGTTCCGAGACGGCTACCTCCCGCATTAATCGGAACGATCGTCGTCATCATTTGGGGGAACAGGGAGCTGAGTTCTTTTGGAACGAGGCTATACACGCTTTTGATTGGCTCGTTGGCTAATGTTTGCGTGACTTCGAGCAGCTTTTGATGCACACCTGCCTGAAGCTGACTGGACGGACGACCTTCGTCATTCAAGGCAATTTCCTGATTCATGCCACTTCCAAGAATGGAGCCATCCGCTGTGATGATATACACGTTGGCTGCAATCACATCGGACAAGAGCTTGGCGAGATCCTGATAGCCGACTCCGCTGCCTCCCATCGTTTTTTGCAGCATTACATTAATTTTTCTTGTTTTTTCTAACAAATTCATCATAATTTCCTCCTTGGGGTTCTTCATGGTCACAGTATTGTCAGAAAAATCCAGCCCTATACATGCAAATCTAAAAATTAGAAAGACACCTCATGAACAGTACATGCAGACATCTTTTTTGTACTTGTAAAATAGGTGGACGCCTGCACACAAACTGGACCGTCCGCGACTATCATGTAGGGAAATGTCCGAAAGTCACGGGTTAGGAGGAGACAACATGGGTTTGTTTAACGGTGGAGGCTTCAACGGGATTGCTCTAATCCTCGTATTATTTGTTCTACTAACAATTGTCGGTGTTGACGACTAATATCTAGTAAGACAGGATAGGGAAAGGCTGCCCGAGTATTTTCTCTCAGGCAGCCTTTCTACTAAATTATCGGATTTGCTTGCGAATAAGCTGTTCGATTGCATCTGCGATAACGGGAAGTGGCTTATTCAGGTCCGCGTCATATAGGCGGAAACGAACAAAGCGTTCATCCAAATTAAACGCTTCCTCCAATCCACCGAAGAAGCCGCGCGCTCTTTTATCCAGCTCTAGCAGAACCTCCAATTCTCCTTCGCGCAAATAAAACACGACTTCCAGCTCTTCCAGCTGTTTACGGAATGGGCCAGTCGGACGGAATTCGAATTCTTGAACGAACGGATAGGTCCGGCCTAAATAACGATTATATTCACAATCTACTTTATATAACTGAAACCCAAGTGATTGAATGGCATCGAGTACTTTCGCCATCAAAGGATGCGGACGCACCTCGATAAAATCAGAATCCCCTGGATCAATCGCATTTTTTATATCTAATCCGGTTCGAAGATAGACGGGCTGACGTCCCATTGTCAGTGGAGTCTCATACGGGAGCTGGAAAGCGAACGGAAGGACCTTGCTTTCTTTTGGCTGCAAGGAGATGCTTTCTGTTAACCGATATTTCACCAGCGTGCACTCTTCCTTCGCCTTTTTATCGTTCATTTCACGCTCATAATGAGTCACTACATACATATAAATTTCGTCGATCTCCTGGGCCACGTCACCTCCCGTGATGTGCACCTCTCCTCTAACCACATCTCCAGGAATGAGGGACTCCTGCTCCAGTCGCGCATCTACCTGCGACGATCCAATCCCTATGCTGGCCAACAGCTTTTTGAACATCGACATCTACTCGCTTTCTCCTCGAATGTGAATGATCTGGGTCTTTCTAAAATCTCATGTAGAAATATACGAGTCGATAAAAAGAAAGTTTCGTGCAACCTTTTTCAATACATCTTCTTTTTTTACCTCAGCCGTTACAAACACATGCAAAGTCTGACTAATGACGACCGTCTTGATTCGGACCTCCACCATCGTCCCATCTGACAGCACGTATTCGCGGCGACGCAGCATCTCATGCAAAACCTGATGAACGTATGCGACCTGCTCGACTTTTTTGCCCTTGAGCGATGCCATATCCTTTTCCACTCGATCGACAACCTGAACCTCGATCGTCGGATGAAGCTTTTGCTCTCCGGCAACGACGGATGCCCGTACTTCCTCAATGACCAGCTCCTGCTTCTTACGATAGACGCGTTGATTTTCTTTTAAAGACTGAATGTCTTCATACAGTTTTTTATTTTGCAGCTCCAGGCTTTTTTTGACGAGCATCATCTCTTCCATTTCTCGACCGTACAGCATCAAAATCGTCGTTGCACCCAGCATGATACCGACGAGCAACAGAGCCACATATCTTTTCCAAACGACCACGATCATGATCGCACCTGTACCAGCCACTGCACACAAATGGTCCCAATATGTGCACCCATAAAGGCAACGACGATCATCGCCAGCTGCTTCACTACGGGCGAGAAGTTCCCGAGCAAAATTTTCTCAATTTGCAGGAACGAATCAAACGAACCACCGAGCGCTCCAACAATCCCAAAGATTTTTAGCTGATCGGCAAGCAGTTCCATGGACAATAGTGGTGGTTTGTGGGTTAAAAATGCCCCTATTCCTCCACAGAGAGCTCCCCCAACTACGATGCCATAAGCAACAAAGAACGTCAGTATGACCTGTGCCATGCTGGAATCCATCCTCTCAACCTAGCTAACATATGCTTTATCCCTACGCTGCTTGTCTCGAATTTATGATGGATACGTCCATGACAGATGACGAAAAGCCGCAGCAATAAAAAACGGCATGCTTTTTTCCTCGCATGCCGCCGCACATTACTGGCTTTTCCGTCCAAATTTTCGCAGCCTTTTTTGAATCCGGGGAGAATTCATTACCATGAGATCCATAAACAAGTTGACCATGTTCGGATTTCGCAATACTTGCTTGAATACTTCCGGATTTTCCTTAAACCACTGCTCGTTTGCCTTGATCCAGGCTTTAAACCCGTCATTAGACTTGTAATAGTTATTTAAGCGGCGGACAGGTCGATAGGCACTCATCTTAATCCATCCCTTCGTCAAAGAATATGGAGAGGAGAAAGATGATCAATACGATCCAGATCACCACTTCAAAGCCATCTTGGTTAAAAAAACCAAAACCCTTCATGTCTGATCCCCCCTTCACCCTGCTTCCAGCCCTACACGAGGCATACCGCCCATGGTACCCTTCCCTATAGGTATATGTGACAGGGCAATAGATGGATTGGACACTCGCCTGCTCAGCTCTAATTTTGTGTGTTCACCTAACCACTTACCTAGAGCCAAATCACAATCACTGACTAGCAGCAAAGTGGCGGCGAATCTCTGCCAAAAATGTTTGGACTGCTGGTGCCAAGTAACGATTTTTCATAAATGCCAAATAAACCGTTCTCTCCAAAGCTGCAGAATCGATCGTTTTTCGAACCAGATACGTATCATTCAGCTCTCCTAAATAATTTTCGGGGATGATCGTCATGCCTAAATTTTCTCTCACTAGTGTCAAGGCTGTTTCAAACCGCTCAATTTCAAATTTAATGGTTGGGGTTGCGTGCTCAAGCCCGAACGCATGTAAAATATCCTCCCTGGTCTGAAAGCCTTCTGTACTAATAATAAACGGCTCGTTTTCCAGCTCTTTTATCGTAATGGATTCGCTTGCTGCAAGCCGATGATCCTTGTGTAGCACGAGTACCAATCGCTCATGATACAAAGGGAGAGTTTCGATATCTTCCTCGTGAATGTACTGATTGGTCACCTGTAGATGCGTGTGGTATTTGCGCAATGATTCCTTGACTGCCTTTCCGCTCAGCACCTCGATCAGCTTGATGTTCATGGCTGGAAAATGTCCCTGATACTTGCGAATTACCTGTGGAATCCAGTACTTCACGGACTCAATAATGCCAACAGACAACTCCCCGCTGCCAGTCAGCTTTACCTCCTCCATCTCCTTTTTGAGCACGTTCATATTCGACAGAACCAAGAGTGATTTCTCGTATAAAATTTTTCCAGCGTCCGTCAATTCAATTTTTCTCGTGTTTCTTTCTAGCAGAGGCGAACCGACCTCCAGCTCCAAATTTTTGATTGCATTGCTCAAAGAAGGCTGTGAAATATGCAGCTTTTGCGCGGCTTTGGAGTAGTTCAATTGATCGCAAACCGTCACAAAATATTGCAGTTGTTTAATATCCACGTACGTGTTTACCTCCGATTTATAGCACGAAGCTATTAATTTATTTAAATTATATATTAGAAATAATAAGTTCACCATTATATAATCAGAAAACAAATCCTACTTTAAAAATTTTAGAAAGGGTGAAAAAATTGCCTACAAATGTATCAGCTGATATATGGACCGGCCGGACTGATCATACAGAAAGAAGAAGCAGCTTTCGCTATCATCAAATCGTAGAAGTCATGGACTTGGAAAACGTAGAAACGATACTCCCCCCTGCCTGTGCCATCATCGGGTTTGAGTGCGAAGAAGGTGTCCGGCGAAATCAAGGCAGATTAGGTGCAGCCAAAGCTCCAAACGCAATTCGGCAAGCGCTTGCAAGCCTTCCCTGGAAGCAGGCTGCTGGAAAACGGTTACTCGATGTTGGAAATGTAAGCTGCCCTGACGAGGCACTCGAAGAAGCCCAAGTAGAATTGGGACAAGCTGTCTCTACTCTCTTCGCAAATTCGCTGACTCCGATTATTTTAGGCGGCGGACATGAGACTCTGTACGGACATTATTTAGGGGTACGCAAGCATATCGGAAAAGACGCGACTCTCGGCATTATTAATATTGACGCTCACTTCGATTTGCGTTCCTATGAAAATCAGCCTTCATCAGGCACGATGTTCAGGCAAATACTAGAACAAGATGAGAGCAGCCACTATTTTGTACTTGGCATTCAGCGTTTTGGCAACACCCAGGAGCTGTTTGATAAAGCGGACGAGCTCGGTGCCCGTTATGTGTACGAAGAAGACATGAATGACGCTCGAATGGCTGAACTCACTTCTGAATTGAACGAATTCATGGAAAAACATGATTACGTCATGCTGACGCTTTGTACGGACGTGTTAAATGCTGCGTTTGCACCTGGAGTCAGTGCTCCATCCCCTTTTGGATTAAGCCCGATGACAGTTCGAAGCCTAATCCGCACTGTTGCCACTCATAAGAAAACGCTTTCTTTTGACATCTGTGAAGTTAATCCAGCTTTAGACGAAAACGGAAGAACCGTAAAGTTAGGTGCTTACTTGACGAATGAAGCCATCACGGGATTTTTAGGAGGATACAGCGATGACACTAGCACTTAATCAAGTTACTACCATCTTTCTTGCCGTTGCCTTGTTAGTTTTGGGAACTGTGATTGTCCGGAAAGCAGGATTTCTGCAAAAGTTTTGTATCCCAGCACCAGTCGTTGGAGGTCTGTTGTTTGCTATCATTGCTACGATCCTAAAGTCGACCGGTCTTGTGGAAATTACACTCGATACGTCGCTGCAAAGCTTATTCATGCTCACCTTCTTCACTACGGTCGGCCTTGGTGCTAGCTTCAAGCTGATTAAACTGGGCGGCAAGCTCCTCGTTATTTACTGGATCGCCTGTGGATTTTTGGCTTTGGCTCAAAACGTGATTGGTGTCTCCATGGCCTCCCTGTTCAATATCCATCCGTTGATTGGAATGATGGCAGGTGCGGTTTCCATGGAAGGTGGTCACGGAGCAGCAGGTGCCTTTGGACAAACGCTTGAAGATATGGGAATTCAATCAGCACTGTCCGTTGGAATCGCGGCAGCTACCTTTGGTCTTGTCGCAGGTGGCTTGGTTGGTGGACCGACTGTGAAATATTTGATTTCCAAATACGATCTGAAGCCCACTGAAACAGAAGAAGTGGTACAAAACGTTGAGGAAAATGTGCAACCGATTACAAGCAATACATTCTTCACCCAAGTCCTCCTCATCACTTTCTGTATGGCACTCGGTACCTATCTGGGAGGTCTCTTCTCGGACGCAACAGGCTTTGTCCTTCCAGGCTATGTTGGAGCCATGTTTGTTGCAGTGATCGCCCGCAATATCGTTGACAAAGTCAATCCAAATGCAATCGATATGAAGAGTATTAACCTGATCAGTGACGTGACGCTTGGAATCTTCCTGTCCATGGCGCTCATGAGCATCAAGCTTTGGGAAGTAGCAGACCTGGCGCTGCCTATGCTCGTTATCGTCTTCGTCCAAGTGATCTTTATCGTGTTGTTTGGCGCTTTCGTTTTGTTCCGTTTGCTTGGCAAAAACTACGATGCTGCGGTGATGGTAGCCGGCTTTACCGGACACGGTCTCGGTGCAACCCCAAATGCGATGGCAAATATGGCTGCGGTAACAGAACGTTTTGGTCCATCTCGTAAAGCGTATCTGGTTGTTCCGATCGTAGGAGCCTTTTTGATTGATGTGTTCGCAATGCCAATCATTATTACTACGATTAACCTGTTTAAGTAAAATGAAAAAATGAAAAAGCCTCATCCCTTCCGCTGATTCATTATGGTTGAAGGGATTTTTTTGTTCATTTGCATTTTCTGCATAGAGCCTATCCCCTTCACCTCATACTACTTTAGGAAACGCTCGATGCTCACAGAACGTTTTTGGAAGGAGTCGATTATGGAAGCTCACGCTCATTCCCTCTGGCGAAACAAACCGTATATGCTTTTGTTGATGATTGTATTTTTCATGCATCTGGCCTCGTATCTGGTCATTCCTGTCTTCCCTGTTTTTTTGCAAAAGGTCCGTTCCCTCCACCTCTCTCAATTAGGCTTTGTGCTCGGAGCTGGCAGTATTGCTTATCAAATCGGAAGTCTACTCGGCGGTCCACTTTCCGATCGATTAGGCAGGCGCGCCATCATTGTACTCGGCTCCACGCTTCAAGGCAGTGCCATGCTTGGCTACCATTTCAGTCATTCATTCGGTCTGTTCCTGTTGTTTTCATCTGTTAACGGCCTGGGTCTTGGCCTGCTTGCACCAACTATCAAAGCGATGATTGCTGACGAAGTGGAATCCACACAGCGAACAGCCGCCTTTTCCTGGCGAGGCATTCTCGCGCACTCGGGGATCATCGTGGCAGGCTTGGTTATTTCGTTGCTGACCGCTTGGGGACAACAGCCGTTTTTGATTGCCGCTCTCGTCTTTGGCTTGCTGGCAGCGATCACCTGGTTTAGTTTGCCCGATGATCGCTGTGTAGGACCCGATTGTCAGCGAACACCACTGTCTGAGTACAAAAATATTTTGACCCACCGCAGCTTCTTGCTGTTTTCAGGCATCACCTTGCTCATTTGGGCACTTTATGCCCAATTTGCTTTGATCTTGCCACTTCGTGGGGATTACGTCCTCCGTTCTGCTACACTAATCGGGCTGATCTGGACGATTAACTCCATCAGCGTCGTCGTCCTGCAAGGCTTTGTCTCGCGTTTTGTATTGCAACGCATCAATCCTTATATTTCACTGGCGATCGGCACGACACTGCTCGGTATTGGCCTATCTGCAATGGGCTGGGCTGAGCATTTTATCACGCTCAGCGGTGCAGCTATTTTGTTTATTTTGGGTGAAATGCTGTTCATGCCGGTTCAGGACAGTCTGGTGACGCATTTTGCCAAGGAAGAATGGCTGGGTGCTTACTTTGGCTTCTCCAACTTTGTATCGGGAATCGGTACTGCCCTCGGCACAAGTGTAGGGGGAGCGATGGTAGAGAGGCTGGGCGGCGTCGGCAGTCACTATCCCTGGATTGCCTACGGCGTCATCACGCTATTTTTGGCCGTGATCCTCGGCTTGTTTGCCCTCTACGCGATCGCCCGTCATAAAAAGTCGATCCCCTCCCAAACTCAGTCAAATGTGCGAGCTGGCAAAAAAGAAGGGGCAACCTAATTACGAACAGTACCGAAAGAAAGGATGATCTCCATGACCAAACAGGAAGACAACAGCCCACGTAACCACCCCCATACGGCTAAACGCAATCACCAGCCTAAAAATGTTCAGAACGATGCTCCTGGTTTCGGGGACAAAAAATTAGAGGGACCGAATCGTCCATCTACCTAAGCAAAGAAAAAGCCATTCTGCTTTCAATCGAGAGCAAAATGACTTTTATTCATTTGAGCTGATCACTTACATGATCGGCACCAATTTGTACGGAAGCGAAAACGATTGTAGGCCGTTTAAAAATGCGTCATGTGACGTTTGATCAGGTGCAATTAATTGCAAATAGCGGGTGAAATAAAATACGATGCGGTCTTCATCTCCCGCTTTTAACCGATAATGAGAAAGCTGGGCGATATCTGTAAGGTTGTAAAAATAATCGTAGCGCTCGTCAGTTAGCTTTGCACGAAACGAGCGGCTGACTACGACATCGTTGCTGCGGTTCTCCTGACTGTTCTCTTTGGTCGCTCCAAGAAAACGAAGCAGCTCCCCAGCACGTTTGGCTCCGATATTTTCCACCAGCATACTGTCGTTGTATTCGATCTCTAGCTCTGTCAGCGTGTGGCGAACTGACTGTAGCATCGCCATCAGCACCTTGCGTACAGCCAGATTTTCGGTGGCGAATTGGTTATCGAAGACGTTAAACTCGAATGATGTAGCATTGCCCTGTTGTCTGGTGTACAAAATGATTGCGTTCACATACGCCACCTCCGTTTCATTAGCGTGGCAGGATCGATTCCCATGTAGCGCTGTCCAGTTTGCGAACTACAGAAAATAACAGTCGTTTCGCTGCCTCATAATCTTTTCGGTCAATAATGGAAGCATGGCTGTGAATGTAACGGGATGGGATGCCGATGACCGCTGATGGTACGCCTTTGCCATGGTACTGAACGACACCTGCATCGGTCCCACCTTTTGCCACGTAGAATTGGTATGGAATTTTCTCTTCCTCGCAGGTGGAAATCAAGAGTTCGCGCAGGCCAACGGGCATTACATATCCCGGGTCGTAAATACGCATCAACAGACCGCCACCCAATTTTCCTCCTTCTTCTCTAACCCCCGGAATATCGCTGGCTGGACTCGCATCCAAAGCCAGGAACAGATCCGGCTCAATCATGGCAGCGGCTGTCTTGGCTCCGCGGGCTCCAGACAATTCCTCTTGCACAGTCGCGCCTACATATACGACATTTGGATGTCCGGGATGTTCATGCAGCTCTTTTGCCAGCTCTACGGCTAAGCTGCATCCATAGCGATTATCCCACGCTTTTGCCATGATCCGATCTGGATTGGCCATTTCCGTAAGCGGACATACAGGGACGATCTGCTGACCTGGACGCACGCCTAGACGCTCTGCTTCTGCTCGCGAATCAACGCCGATATCGATATACATATTGCGAATATCCATCGGGCGATTCCGCTGGTCGTCACTGAGAACATGAGGCGGAATCGAGCTGATAACGCCTTCGATGATTCCTTTATCTGACACGATTTGTACGCGTTGGGCAAGCAAAACCTGCCCCCACCAACCACCAAGTGTCTGGAACGAAATAAAGCCTTTATCCGAAATCCGCGATACCATGAAGCCGACTTCATCCATATGACCCGCAACCATGATTCTCGGACCGTTCTCATCACCGCGCATGACACCAAAAATGCTTCCCAGGTTATCATAGACGATTTCACTTGTATAATTGCTTATGTATTCCCGCATGATCTCTCGAACTGGGCCTTCAAAACCTGCTGCTCCCGGTGCTTGCGTCAATCGATTCCATACTTCTCGCTGAAACTGACTGTTCATCGTGGTCAAACCTCCTCCATCCAATCCGGATGTTTATCGTCGACTTCTATTATCGACTTACAAAGAAAGGGATGCAACAGCCTGAAAGCAGGAATGTGTTCTCTTTTCCCGAATCTGATTACAGTCTAAATGAGCAATCGAACTACAGGGAGGTAGAAAACATGGCAATTACGCTCCGAAAATTAACAGAACGAAAAGAAATCGAGTTGTTAGAAGAACTGGAAGGTAAAATTTGGGACCCAAATGATTCTATTCCGTACCATATGACACTTACCATGTCCAAATTCGGTGGTCTGTTTTTAGGGGCCTTTGACGATGACCAGCTGATTGGGTTTTTATATAGTTTCCCAGGGTTTACGAACGGTGAATCGCATCTTTGCTCACATATGCTCGGCTTTTTACCGGACTATCGCAAGCGTGGATTAGGCGTACAAATGAAGTGGATGCAGCTGGACGAGGCAAAAGCGCAGGGCTTTTCCAAAATTACCTGGACGTACGATCCGTTAGAAACGGTCAACGGCGTTCTTAATATCGTCAAGCTCGGGGGAATCGTTCGTACGTTCTTGCCTGACTGCTACGGTGAGTTGAATGACGATTTTAATCGTGGGCTGCCGACAGATCGCTTCCTCGTAGAATGGTTTGTAGACAGTGGACGCGTAGCTCGCCATCGTGCAGGACAAGCTGTCAACGTGCACTCGGAAAACGCTCCAGAGATTCTCCGCTACGAAATCATAGATGGTATCCCGCAGTTGACCGACATCTCACTCAGTCATGACGAGCCTGTGCTCCTGCTGCCTGTCCCTGCTTACTTCCAGGATGTCAAGCGTGCTGACTTCGAGATTGCTCGGCGCTGGCGTGAGGCTACTGGCCAATTGTTCACCCACTATCTGGCACAGGGATACGCCGTAACCAGCATCGTGCGAGACGAAGTCATTGTCCGTTATGTACTGGAAAAGCGGCCGCTAGGTGATATTCTATCCTAAGTGATATGATACAATGGGGGTTGCCCTACCCTTACACGTTTAGAAAAAAGGACGAGAACGAATGAATCAAACGAATTACGATGTCATCATTATTGGCGGCGGTCCTTCTGGCCTCATGTCCGCGATTGCTGCCTCCAGTCAGGGAGCCCGGGTATGTCTGGTGGAAAAAGGTTCCAAACTGGGACGCAAGCTGATTATTTCTGGCGGCGGCCGCTGCAATGTGACCAATGCCAAGGAACAAGACGAGCTCATCAAGCAGATGCCTGGCAATGGCCGCTTCATGTATAGTGCGTTAGCCCAATTCGGCAACCGAGAGATCATGCGCTTTTTCGAAGATCTAGGTGTTGCCTTGAAAGAAGAGGACCGCGGACGAATGTTTCCGGTCACAGATAAAGCCGTGACGGTGGCGCAGGCTCTGATTGATCTGTTAAAACGCCAAGGCGCTACCTTCCTGTTAAATAGCGCTGTAAAAGAGGTGCTCTACGACGATGAGCGCGTAACAGGCATTTGGCTGCAGTCTGGTCAGAAGCTGACCTCACGATGTGTCATTATCGCTGTCGGCGGTTGCTCCGTGCCACAGACGGGCTCTACGGGTGATGGCTACGCCTGGGCTAAGGCAGCGGGACATACGATTACCGACCTGTATCCCACTGAAGTACCGCTGACAGCAAGCGATGCCTGGATCATGGACAAATCTCTGCAAGGCCTCTCACTCAGGGAGGTAGAAATGACCCTGTACGCCCCAAACGGGAAAAAGATGAACACGCAGGAAGGCGATCTGATCTTTACCCATTTTGGGATTTCCGGTCCTGCTTCGCTGCGGATGGGTCATTATGTCTCTATCACACAGCGAAAGCATGGAGCCATCCCGCTCTCGCTTACAATCGATTTGATGCCTGGCAAAGCTGCAGATGAAATTGCCAAGGAGAGCTGGAGCCTACTTGCGGACCAGCCGAAAAAAGCAGTGAAAAATGTACTCAAGGGTTATCTTCCCGAGCGCATGATTCCACTCTTGCTCGCTTTATCTTCCATCTCGGAGGAAACGACGCTCAGCCATATGAAAAAGCAGGAATGGTCGCTGCTTGCCAAAACGATCAAGGCCTTTCCTCTCACCATCACGGGAACACTTTCACTCCAGGAAGCCTTTATTACTGGTGGTGGTGTCAGCGTCAAAGAGATTGATCCGAAAACGATGGGCTCCAAGCTCAAGGCAGGTCTGTACTTTGCAGGTGAAGTAATGGATGTCCATGCGCACACAGGTGGCTACAACATTACGATCGCCTTTTCATCGGGACATGTCGCTGGAACATATAGTGCTAAAGAATCATTAGGAATTTTTTAAAAGATTTTAGGTTTAAACATGTTTCGATAGGGGAACTACTAAGTAAGGTACTCTTTTTCCACAAGAGTGTACCAGCACCTTGCTCCCCCCTAGTTGCAAGGTGCTGGTCATGACACCTTTACTCCCTTTTATCTTCCCTAGATGGAGTGTCGCCCTGGTGAGCGGCGCTTCTTTTTTTTGCTCTTCTTCCTTATTTGGTCATAAAGAAAACACCCGTTGCGACAAGGCTTCAGTAGTGAAGTCCTTTCTCGCAACGGGTGTTTTTTCAAATTAGCCAACAAATCTGTACAGATAGGCAAACCCTGCCAAAATAAACGCGAAGCCCAATATAAAAAACGTATTGGCACGCTGTTTCACGCGCTTCTCATTCCCTTGGAAAAAGGTGTCCATGCGTGTTTTCCAGCGCTGGGTTCGCGGTTGTAGCATAAGCACAATCCCCATAACGATTAAAAAGATGGGAAAGTACATGGGCGTTCACTCACCCCTTTTTCTTGCGGCGCAATAGCCAGCCCGACTCTTCTTCAACTGGCGCTCCTTCTACGACGAGGCGAGCATCTTCAGCAAGCTGGTATGCTTCCGCAAAAGCCAGCTGTCTAAAGGACTGTTCTGCCTTGGTCAGCAGCTCGTTTACTTGGCGATTTTGACGGCGATAGCGGTTGGTGTATTGAATGGCTCCCTCCGCCAACTGGCATGTAGCGATGATTCGCTCAGCCATTTTTTCTGTCTCTTCCACGAGATCATTCGCGTCCTGTATGAGTATCGCCACTTCTTCCAAATCATAGCGATATTCATCCATAATGCTTTGCACGCGAGCAAGCGTCTGAATAATTTCTTCAAACATGTATTTCAGCTGGTCAGGGATACCCGGGAGATAGCTGCGCTTGATTTGCTGACGGATACGCACAAGTGTATTGGAGATGCGCTCCAGCTCATCCAGGGCGTCATCCTCCGTCTCGATCACAAGCAGCTCTGGCTCCTCAACTGCTGGTACAAACTCTTCCTGCTTGGCAGCAGGCATCGGAATCACGAGCTCGTATTCCTCTTCCTCCGCAGGCTGTTTTTCTATCACTGGCTGTGGTTCAACTGCTTTACTGTGTGGTTTTGAGCTTTCTGGTGGCGCAGCTGACGTTTTCTTTGACTGCTGCACTGCTTGAAGCAAGACAAGTCTTTCCGCCTCGCTCAGCTCCGTGGTGGTCATGTGCGGCTGTACTGCATCTTCAACCGGCTGTGACCTTTTCTCTTCAGCACGAGAGGTCTTTCGTTCGACGGTCTCTTCCGACTCTGTATCCCACTCAGGCAATATCACATCGCCTGGCACTTCTGCTCTTTCTTTTTCCGAGGCCTCTTGCTGCTTCGGTTCTTCAAAGAATGGAGCAAGCTCAACCGGGTCATGAAGCACAATCGGTTCTTCTAGAATCGGCTTCGCTACCTCCACATCGGCAGGCGCTGTCGCAGTAGCTGCAATTTCACGCTTTGCAACAAGGCCTTCTTCTATGGTTTGGTATGTGGTGTCAATCAATACTTCAAACGCCTTTTGATGAGTAACCAACGTCTCCAGGCTACCCTCTTCCAAGGCGCTTTTGGAAGCTGAAAGAAGCTGCTTCGCCTGCAATAGAGCATTTTCCAATGTATCCGGATTGAAATGATAGCCGTCTCGGACTGCCTGATCAATTCCTTGTTCCAGCTGCTTGAACTCTTCTGGCATTTCTTTTTTCACGCGATGGACGAGGGTTGGAATCTGCTCCATCGTGCCGCTGATTTGCTCAAGCTGCTGCTGTGCTTTCAGAGTCGTGTTGTAGGCTTGCAGGTCATCCCCTGCAGCTCTGGATGTTTTAATCATGCTGCGCATCGTCTCTACCTCATCAAGCGATGCTTTCAACTCGTGAAAAGACAATCCGTATTCCAGTCGCAAATCAGACAAGCGCCGTTCAATCTGCTCAACCAGCTTGCCGATTTCAGGGATGACGACTTTATTTTCCAGTTTCGTCACTGTCACCTGAGTTGTATCTGTCTTTAGCTCGCCTAGTTCCTGTTCAATCTGAGTGAGTGTCTCCCTTGCTTCATCCAGCATCCCCAATGCGAGAGAAAATCGGAAACGGTCGCACGCTTCCTCCGCATCTAAAATCATCATCTCAACATCAGGAATACGGTTGCGCAGCAGATTTTCCTTTTGATCTGCCAAATGGTGGTAGCGCACTTCCGTTGTACCGCTGGAGCGACGCATTGGCTTATCAACCTCGATCACATTGATTTTCTCTACCAGCTCTTCCTTCCAATCCTCTACATCATCTACTTGGGCAAAAATGGAGCGTCGGCGAATCATCGCATAAATCAAACCAATCGATAGTCCAGCAAATATTGCGCCAATCACGTATATCCACCAAGGAATGCCGCCGAGCGCTGCTGCGTCCTCCTTTGGTTCTTCTTTTGCTGCATTCGTCGCGTCAGTAGCCGCTGCTTGTCCTGTTTTACTCTCCAAACGGTTGATTTCCGCATGAATTTCCGTAATCAGCGTTTGGATTCCGGTAGAATATTGCTTTTGGTTGCGGAAGGGCTCGTAGTAGGAAGTGATTTTTTCCTTGATCATCTCCTCGTTAGCCCCTTTTTCTTGCAGGCTAGGACCAGCGTATACGCCGAGCGTCTCCGTCTCCATATTGAGAACAACCATAAGTGCATCGTCAGGTAAATTATAGTTATTAAAAAGCTTGTTGGCGTAATCATCGGGGCTCTCTGCTTCTGGAGACGTGCTCTCTACAACGACTACCTTGTAGGTTCCTGGCGTATCCTTCAGCGTAGCTTCGAATTTGGTAATGTCTTCTTTTTTCAGGTATTTGTCAGAGTCCTGAACGATTTGGTCCGTTTTATCGGGAAATGGTGTGGCATAGGCCGGATTCGTATATAGCAACATGCCTGCCAAACAGAGCATGAATAGTTTTCGTTTCACTTGTTATACAACCCCTTAGCGTATTCATTCATGGGAGGACGTAGCTGCGTGTCAACAGGAAGCAAGCATGCCGCTAAATAGCGCATTGCCGATGCTTCCAGCCACCGAGCAAACTCCTCATCGGATGGTTCCAAATCATATACTTGGCGAACCATTTGCGGTTGCAAAAATGGATAGTTCATCAGGCTTCCAAGAGCCAAAACAACTCGATCAACCGATACGGACAAAAAATCGCCAGAAGCAATTCCGCCCTCGATTACCTGCGACAGACCATGCTTCCAACGACTAATATACAGCGTCAGTACTTCACGTGCCAGCATAGACTCGACACTCAGCTCTCTTTGTATAAACCTCGTGATCGCCGCATGCTCTGTTTGAAAGCTTACATAGAGATGAACCATTTGTTCCAGCTGTTGGTACGAAGAAGCATCCCTTTGCTCCTCTACCAATTCTTCGACGCGCCTAAATAAAGTCTCGAAATAGGAGGCTATCAAGGTTTCCAGCACACCCTGTTTCCCATGAAAGTGATAGGAAATTAATGCGGAGTTTACCTGAGCCTCCTCGGCAATATGGCGAACAGACGTTCCTTTGTAGCCATGTATGTCAAACAGCTTCGCGGCTGCAGACAGAATACGTAATTTGGTTTGATCCATTGCCTTTCTTTTCCTCCTGTTCCGATTTTAAGAAAACGGACCAGACACCAAGGCCAGTCAGGCATCTTTCCCATTGTACAGACTGTTCGACGTAAAAAGATAGTCCTGTTGTATGTTCGACAAAGTTTTCCAGTATTCCTCCTATCTCTTGAGGCGCTATGATAAAAATACCTCTACCGAGGACTTTTCGATAGAAGCGGAGGTGAGTCCTTGCGCAAAGTCTGGCTGCCGCTCACATTGTTTCTTATCCTGTTCCATTTTTCGCAAGGCTCGGTGCTCATCCACAACTTGACCTCTTCTGCACCTGCTGTCCAAAGTTATTACGTAGATCGACTCCAAGTTGTTACGTACAATATTCGCGGCTGCAGGGATGATCAGGGGAACGCCGACCCCGAAAAGGTTGTAGCTGCCCTCCGCCCACTTTCGGCAGATATCATCGCTTTGCAGGAGGTAGACAATACCCTTCCGCGCTCATCGTTTACCAATCAGGTCGCCGCCATAGCAGCGAGCTTGCACATGAATTATGCCTATGCCCCGTCCATCGATTTTCTCTTCGGCACGTACGGTAATGCCGTACTCAGTAAATATCCGATCCTGCATGCGGCTTCCACCCCGTTGCCAGCAACATGGGAGCCGCGCAGTCTGCTTGATGTGACCTTGGATTGGTACGGAACACCCCTGCATGTATACACAACGCATCTGGGCGTTAAAGCGTCTGAACATCCCGAACAAATCCAATCGCTCTACACTTATTTACAAAAAAAAGCTGGAGATACTGGCGTATTGCTCGGTGATTTTAATATGTATGCGGATAATTCCTTGCTTGATTCGGTGCGCATCCTGCTCCAGGATCCCTTGTTTGAGCAGCATCTTGTGCTCGGCACCTTAAGAAGCAAGCAATCACTCAAGGAGCTGGATCGTATCTTCCTTTCGCATGACCTGCAATTTCTCCAGGCAACCGCTCCTCCTATTGGACCGTCTGATCATTATCCTGTCCTCATGGAGATTGCCAAGCGTTCAGACCCCACGAGAAAATCTGGCGACGCCATGTCGCCTCTCTGAACAAAAAAGACGCCAGCTTTCCGCTGAATGAAAGGAAAGTGAGCGTCTTTTCTCGTTAACCTTCTGTCGTTGCTTCAGCTGGAGTGGGTAGCGGTTGAACGCGTCCATAATTTTGCAGGTACGTCTCCACTTGCGAATGCTCGTGAACACGCTGATTGTTCAAATCATACACAGAGCGAATTGACATCGTCAAATTCGTTGGGAGCATGCTAGTTTTATTGTAGTAGATCGTGTATTCCGCTTCCAGATCCATTTGATCTACAATTTCGTTTACATCCGGATTCGCTTTGGATTGGATAGTAGGTCCAGCCTGTTTGGCATGCGTTCTTTGCCAAGCTCCTCCTGATAGAGCCATTGCCAGCTTCAGTTTGGGCTTGTGCTTGAAGTCGGGTGTAGATTGGATACTAGCCCCGGAAGCAGTCTGCTCTCTCATCTGCGTCGCCAGCCAGCTCTTCAGCTTTGCTGAATCAAGTGTAACCCGGATAGCTTCCAAGTCATCATTCGGATTTTCATCAGGCAAAGTCCGCACATTTCTCTTCATATCATCCATTTGCTGGAACGAAAAAACCGGACTCCAGTTGTTCATTTCCTGCTGCAGGGCCACATCTTTTTTTGCCACGTTTTTCCAATCCCGATTGTCGCCCTCTTTGGCGTACAGCTTATCTCCCTGATGCAAGAGGGACAGTGTGTCAATCCGCTTCTCGTCAGGAACTGATAGCTTTACCTTCATATACACGGCATCGCCATCTTTTCTACCTGAAAAATTGACCATGTTGGCATTGGAGCTGTTTGCCGTCAATAGCTTCGTGCGGCCATAAAATGCGTAGGACTGCTGCTGCGAAAAATGATCGCGTATTTGATCGTAGGCAGAACCTGCATTTTGCTTGACTCCCATCTGATTGCAGCCAACCAGTGCTGTACAAAGCAGTGTCATCATACAAAGCGTCCAGCGCTTGCGCATAGTTGCCCCTCCTTCCGCATGTTTCGGCAAACCCTGTTGGGTACCTCCAAGGCGGTCTCGTCCCCCTTATCGTTTCCGGGGAAGAAAGGGCTTATTCTGCTGTCTGGTTGGCTGATATCACTCACCTACAAGTAGTAATACACAATGCCGTTTTGCTCGCGGACCTCTACCTGGTGAAGAATGGTCAAGAGATCGATGTGACCAAGCGTTTCCGAGAGGGTTAGTGGCAGTTCTTTTTCATACAGGGTGGGAAAGAGCAACGCCGTAAGCTCATAGGCTGATTTTTCACCATCAGCTAGCATGCGGCGCAGTGTATCCGTCCGCTCCCAGTTTTTTTGCAAGCGCATGAGCACCAGCTCCCGATGATTGGTGACCGGCTCTCCATGACCAGACAGCACGAGATCAATCTCCTGATCTGCACACATCTGCAAAGCAGTTCGGTATTGGACCAGCGTTAACGGGCGGGCCTCTGAACGATCCCGTGGCGGCTCGATAAAGGCATTTGAAGAAATGTGCTTTATAATGTGGTCCCCACCGATCATGACACGGTCTTTTTCTCGATACAAGGAAAGATGGCTTTGACTGTGACCAGGTGTATACAGTACCTTCCAATCAGACAAATGAGGGACTACCTGCTCATGCTTTAGCAATCCGTCAATTTGACTAGGCTCCGAGAAGGTTTTCATGAGTTGATGAAATTTTTGAATGATGATCAGCTTCTCTTCTGGGACACCAGCTTTTTTGTACAGCTCTGTAAAAAAGCGATCGTGAAAGGCGATGAAGTCTTCATCCTGCTCTACGTAAGGAGCAGCCTGTGGATGTGCAAGTGTTGTTGCCCCCGAGACTTGTCTGACTTTTTCCAGCAAGCCGCAATGATCCACGTGATGGTGTGTCAAAACAACCTGCTCAATGTCCTCCACGCTGTGACCGATGGAAGCTAAACCTGTCGAAAGTGCTTGCCATGCAGCCTCTGTTAGCGGACCGACATCCACTAACGTCAGCTTCTCTCCTTTTACCACATACACATTGACTGGCCCCACATTAAACGGGGTTGGTATCTCCAGACAAAATACTTCCGGAGCCATTTCTGTCACGATCTCGTTGCTTCGAGCTGCTGTCATCTATTTTTCACCCAACCTTCTCTTCACTATTTTTCCAGTGCTCGCTAAAAAGAGAAAAGAGCCACTGTTTTGGCTCTATGCTAACACAACTTGATTTCTCCCTGAGTTTTTCGCTTCGTACAAGGCCACATCCGCCTGATGGAACAAAGCTTCTACACTAAGATTTACGTCAAGCTCCTTATTCCATTTGGCGAGACCGCACGAGATAGTCACTCGCGGAGATGTTTGCTGTTCTACGCACTCCCGAATTCGCTCGGCGACGGTATGTGCCGTAGCCTTGTCCACTCGCGGCAAATAGACTGCAAGCTCCTCTCCACCCCAGCGCGCGGCAATATCCGTGTCGCGGATACTGTGCCGTATAAGATCGGATACCTGAATCAATACTTCATCACCAACCTGATGGCCAAACGTGTCATTCACCGTCTTGAAGAAATCAATATCAATCAGGATCAGTGAGCCGTACGGGTCTTTTTCCAGCGAGGATCTGACTCGTTCGTTCAGATGCCTGCGCGTGAACAGTCCTGTCAGGTTGTCCGTAATCACCATGCGCTCCATTTCGTTATGCAGCACAGCATTGGTCATCGCCAGACTCGCATGTTGTCCGAATATTTCGAGGAGCTTGTAGTCGTCAAAACTAAAAAAATGATAGCGGGAATCAGCGACTAAAAGGACTCCACTGACTTCTCCCTCGACAACTAGCGGTACGCCCATCAGCGAAGAACAAGGCATCAGTGAAAACGGTAGCGGTCCAGAGCCTGGCTGCGCCAAAAGCAATGCCTGCTTGTTCAAGAGTATTTCCTGAAATGGCTTTTCTGAGGCCTGAATACTCATGCCATTATACGCAGGAATCGAAGACGAAAGGACCTGAAAATTGTCTTCCCCGGGCGTCTTGTTTAAAATCGCACAAAATTCTGCATCAAACGTAGCCCGCATCATGGTGGTCACAAAGTCCAAAATCTCCTTTAAATTGAGACTTCGGTTCAACTGCCTCGCCATTTCGTTGATCAATCGTAGCTCACGGATCAAATTACGTGATTGCTGGTATAGTTGTGCATTTTCAAATGCAGTCCCAGCCGTATCAGCCAAAATCGCGATGTAGTTTGTTTCGTGCTGACTCAAGGAAACCAGCTGATCTGATGTCACCTGCAGCACTCCGTATATTCCTTGCTTGCCGAGAAGTGGCGCTGCGATCACAGTCACCTGCTGATCGCCTTGCTCGATTTCTTCAACTACCAGCCTGCCTTCCAAATATGCCTTGGTGCTGGTCGATGGCTCCTCCTCATGAAAGGAAAGCTGTTTCACTGGAGTAGTCGCATTCGGTTCCACCGTCAGGAACAGCTCCACCGATAAGTAAGGATACAAAATCGGGATGCTGGTCACGATCTCGTGTAGAACATCGTTCACATCAATCGATGCCTGAATCTTGGACATCAGTTGGTACAAAAGGTCCTTTTTGCTCGCTTCCCGGCGCAGTTCATCAGACATCATCGCCCGCCATAGGGCACAACTCGCTTTGCTCCCTACCTCTTGCAAAAACGCAACATCCCGTTCATCATACTTGTACTCGAATTCGTCCGGAGAAAGATGTAAAAACAGTGCGTACAGCGGACTATCGTTGAAGCTGATCGGCACGACAACAATCCGATTATTGTCCAGTACTGCAGGCGTGACCTGACTAGTACCAAAGCGGGATACCAATTGGGTAATTTGGATCAGTCCATAATCTATTTCTTGTGTAGTGACAAACTCTTGGGGAATCAATAAGCCATTTTCCGATAGCTTTACTGCCGAGCAATAGCCCTTTTGAATAATTTCACTGATCTGGCCCGTCAAGCTTTCTAGTAATTCTCGCGTAGTGTCATGCAAGGTCAAATCCATGACGATTTGACTAGTAACATGCTGGATGTATGCGTCATATCCCATTCGGATCAACGGCTCGAGCCCACGCATGTACGAGGTAAGGTCGAAATCAATTTCCGCTCGGGGAGTTACCATCCCGACAACTGCACGTATCTCACCGTCCTGCTCGTGCAGAGGAAATGCTCCGTAGACAAGAGAATCCTCACCGCTTACCCTAACTACGATTTGACTCGTTCTGATTGACTCCATTACGTAGTCATTCAACTCCCCGATGGGCGGAGAATCTTTTCGTAGTTCGAGCTCTTGAGGGTTCCATGATTGACCAACCTGCATCTCTATGATGTTAATGACACGGCCCCCGGAATCTGTCAAGAAAAGGATGCCTGGGCGCTTTTCCGGCCAAGATTGCAAAATAAAATGGGCCGTGTAGGAAAAGACTGTCTCTAACTTCCCCAACATTTTACTTGACACGAGAAACTCCCTCTCTCAGCATTTTCTCAACGTGTAAAATAGGTTAACACCTTCACCTGTGTGAAAGCATTTTGCTTAATCCTTCTGGAACTAAGCTTCCAAATGGTCTGTATCATTCACTTGCAAGACATTCCAAAAGTCTGTAAAGCAGAATTTAGTTATCCCGGTATTGTCTATACGAGTAATGCCAGTTCCTTGCTCCCCTGATGTTACAAAATGTAAAAAGCTGTTGATAAGCCCGCCGTGAGATACAACGACAATTGTCTCGTTCGGATGAGCTTTCGCCAGCCCCGTTAATGCAGTTACAGCACGTTTTTGCATACACTCAAACGTTTCAATTCCGCAAGCTGCCTCATCTTGGTTTTCAAAACGAGCACGAATCTCCTCGTAGGTTAGCCCCTCCCACTGACCATAGCAGCGCTCACGCAAGGTTGGGAGTGTGGATACAGTAAAATCGAAGTTTTGGGCAATCCTCGATGCAGTTTCCCGTGCGCGGCTTAAATCACTTGAGTAGACAGCGTGGACCGATTCGCCCTGAAAACGACGAGCCACCTGTTCTGCCTGACGCAATCCCAGCTCATTTAAATCAATATCGCTGTGCCCTTGTATGCGCCGGATCTGATTCCACTCTGTTTCTCCATGGCGAATGAGATACATGATGGTTTCCAAGACGACAAATCTCCTTTTATAGCAAACTGTGAATAGTACTCTTTATTATATAAGAAGCATGTTCACAATTCTAGATTGATCAACAAAACATTTGGTACAAAATTCCTATATCTTTCATCACTTTTACCAATGCCCGTACACATTTTTCCTGAAATGGATGAAACGAACGGAAACTTTTACTCGTCAGAGGTGATAAGTGAAAGATACTGACATCGTTGGAGGGGTCCACATGAAGCCATGGTTTATTCGATCAAGCTCCGTTTTATTAACCGCAAGTCTCTTGTTACCGATTGCACACGCACAGGCACAAACGCCTTCTACTTCAGTCAGCAAGATGGCAACTGGCAGTACTCAAGGCAACAACACCGTTTTCGCTGCTGCCAGCAAAGTTAAGCTGACAAAGGAGGCCGCGCTCTCCATCGCAAGCAAGCTTGTTCCAACTAGCGGGCTTGAACTGAGCAACGTCTCATTGCGCTCAGCCGATTCCTGGCGTACATTTCCAGAATGGTCATTTAGTTGGGTAAAAAAAGAAGCGAACAGCCAGGATATCAAGCTCTCCTATAGTGTCAGTATTCACGCCGACACTGGTGAGCTGACTAGCTATTCCCGCTATGATCGCACAGATTCCAGTCTACCGTATGCAAAGCGAATCTCTTATCAACAAGCAAAAGGCTTTGCTGAGAATTTCCTTGCGAAGTACAACGCAGGCAAAGCTGACGAGACACGCCTGTATTTACGTGATATGCCTGAGCCTAAAACACCACTGAACAATGATTTCTCTTACACGTTCCGCTTCGTTCGAGTCGTAAATGGCGTCCTGTTCCCGGATAACGGCATCGACATCTCGGTTAACGGCGCTGGAACCGTTACGAATTACTCGCTTTCCTGGAATGACGTAAATTTTGAAAAGGCGACCGATACCATTTCTGAAGAAGAAGCGGAAAAGAAGCTGTTCGATCTGGCAAAGGCCAGCCTCTCTTATCAGTTGTCGTGGGAGCGCTCAGGTGCGGACCGCAATAAGCCGATTTTAGGCTACATGAACCCCTTTACGTTTTATGTAGATGCGATGGATGGAAAAGCTCTGGGCCCATCTCTATCACCCCGCAGCTCCATCACGGAACCGATCCCGGTCAGTACCAAGAAGCTGCCAGCGCGTCATTCGGGCAAAGCCCTTCCCCAGGATGAAGCTATCAACATGGTAATGAATTTATTTGATCTGAACGGCTACAAGCTCAGATCCAGCAATTACAGTGAAACCGAATATCGCGGCAACCGTCCTGTCTGGAATCTGGAATTCATGAGCGAGAGCAAATCTGACATCCGCTACGCTTACGTATCCATCGACGCGGAAACAGGTGATATTTATTCCTATAACAAGGACCTTCCAATGGTAAAAGATAAAGACAGCGAGAAGTCCACGAAGAAGCAAAACCCTGAGAAGCTCAAGGAAAAGGCGATGGAAGCAATCCGCAAATGGACGCCGACCTCTGCAAGCGTGTTGTTCTTGAACGACAATAATCCCGGTGACGAGCAGATTTACAATTCAGATCGCTATCACATCAGCTTCACCAGATATATTGGCGATATTATGGCTGCAAGCGGCTCAGCGTTCTTCTCTTTTGACACCGAGTCAGGCGAAATTTTGTCTTACAGTACCGAAAGTGGAAGCGAGTCCTACCCAGAGCAGCCACCGAAGCATATCTCTGCCGAAGAAGCTATCGACGCATGGTCGAAGGAAGCGGAGGTTGAAGCTGTATACATGCTGACTCCTTTCACTCCGGAAGAACAACAGAAAATACAGCAACAGTCGTCCTATGCTCCGAAACGGTCTGCAAAGCTAGTGTACCGTGCGACTACGACTCCTATGGATCAGCCTTATTTCCTGGACGCGACCACAGGTGAATGGCGTTCTCTCTCATCTGGCAAAATCCTAAGCTTGCACCGTGCTGCACCTGAGGATTTAAAAGGACATCCTGCCGAAAAAGAACTAATGCTGATGTACGAATATGATGCACTCTCTCTAGAAGATGGAAAAATCATGCCGCAGAAGCAAATTACGCGTGGTGAAATGATCGAAATGCTGATGATCAGCCTCAATCAAGGTCGCCATTATCCGATGTACGCAGCGGACCGAAAAGCTACGTACAGTGACGTTGCCAACGGTTCCCGCTACTTCTCTGCTGTTGAGTCAGCGGTCGATCGCGGGCTGCTCGACAAAAATGCGTCCAAGTTAAATCCAGATGAAGCCATCAATCGAGAAGAGCTGGCTGATATGATTGTACGCGCTCTTGGTTACAGCAAGCTTGCCGACTACTCCGGCATGTTCCAATCCCAGCTCACTGACATTGCGGGTACAAAGCATCGCGGCTCTATCGTCATCGCAACCACTTTAGGTATCGTTCCGACAGATAAACAAACATTCCAGCCACAAGCTAAAGTGTCGCGCGCGGACGCTGCCATCACCTTTACTCGCTTCCTCGAAAAACGAGGCGAGCAGGATACACAGCCTATCGTTTACCGCGATTAAGAAGCTCAGCCTCGAGAGCCATCCAAGCCACTGCTGGCAATGGATGGCCCTTTCTTTTTGCTTGACTTACAGATGCCTATCCGAGTATTATTGATTGTATGTGTACAGGGTAGCATTGATTGTAGGTAAAAACGGAAGGAATCATCCTCTTAGTTCCCTCCCTTTCAGGCAGCGGCTGAACTACCTGTGAGGAGCACGATGCGGAAACGCTACCGTCTGAAGTTCGTGTAGATAAAGTAGGAACTAACCTGCCGGAAGTAAACACCTGCGAATCCATATTAAAGGAGAATGAAATTATGTCACGTTACACAGGACCTCGTCACAAACTGGCCCGTCGTCTGGGTATCTCTCTCGATGGTACAGGAAAAGACATCAAACGCAACTATCCTCCTGGTCAACACGGTCAAAACAACCGTCGTAAACTGAGCGAGTATGGTCTCCAGTTGCAAGAAAAGCAAAAGCTGCGCCACATGTTTGGCCTTAACGAAAAACAATTCCGTCGCACTTTCGACCACGCTAACAAAATGGCTGGCGTAGTGGGCGAAAACTTCATGAAATTGCTGGAATCCCGCCTGGATAACGTAGTTTACCGTATGGGCTTTGCGCCAACTCGCCCTGCTGCTCGTCAGCTGGTAAACCATGGTCACTTCCTGGTAAACGGCAAAAAAGTGAACATCCCATCCTACCGTGTACAACCGGGTGATGTGATCACGATTCGTGAAAAGTCCCGTGGTCTGCAATTGATCAAGGACTCCCTGGAAAGCCGCAATTTCCTGCCGAACTACATCACATTCAACGATGCTGCAGCTGAAGGTACATTCACTCGTCTCCCAGACCGTGAAGAAATGCCAGCTGAAATCAACGAAGTTCTGATCGTTGAGTTCTACAGCCGTTAATCGTTTGAGGATAAAAAGAGTAGCGCCGCTCGTCGGCCTACTCTTTTTTGTTTATTACCCTCACTCCTCTCCTAGCAAAAACCACCCCTCATTCGACTTTTTTTGCCAACTTACGCCTTTCAGACGATGTTTTTTAGAGAGCATCCTATTTTTCATAGTTATAGTGACAAAATCGCTATTCATGCATACAAACTTGGATCTGTCAACTTCGCAGCTTCTATCCCTACAGGTTCCTCGTATGGTATAATCAGGGGGTATGCTAGGGGGTCGTAATAATATGTCGAATAACCACACATCTTCCTCTGAACCGCCAAAGAAAAAACGCAGACGCAGCCGTGGAAGGACGATTTGGATCATCGTTCAGCTGTTATTTCTGCTAGGGCTAATGGGAGCCGCGGCGGCCGGAGGAATCGTGACAGGTTATGTTGCCTCGCTCGTAAAGGACGAGCCTGTTCGCAACAAAGCGGAGTTGGAAAACAAGATTTTCACGAACTACCTTACCGGATTCGCCTACTACAATGACGGCACTCTTATCGGGCAATTACGCGCCGAAGAGGGCGATCGGCGGTTGGTGAAAAAAGTAGATGTTTCGCCCTATTTGATTAATGCCATCATTGCAACCGAGGACAAAAATTTCTACCACCATAACGGGATAGCATTTCAATCCACGCTACGCGGGGCGATCCAGGAATTTACCAATCAACCAGTCGTAACCGGTGGTAGTACGATCACACAGCAGCTAGTAAAAAATACGATTCTCTCCGCCGAAGTAAGCCATACCCGTAAAGTACGGGAAATCTTCAGTGCGATGCGGATCGAGCGCATGTTTTCCAAAGACCAGATTCTAGAAGCTTACATGAACGAAATCTACTTCGGGAAAAACGCCAATGGCTCCAACGTTTACGGCGTTCAGGCAGCAGCAAAAGGGATCTTTGGAAAAGATGTTAAAGAGCTGAATCTCAGCGAAGGATCTTATCTGGCAGGCATGATTCAAAATCCGGGCGCCTACTCTCCTTTTGGCAATGAAAGCTATACGCGAGGCAAGGAACGCCAAAAAATGGTATTGGACCGCATGCTGGAAAATGGCTACATCACCCAAAACCAATACGATGCAGCCTACAAAACAGATTTAAAAGCGCAATTGGCCAAACCAACTCAACAGGCATACCGCGAAGTTCCGTTTTTGATGATGGAAATTGAAGAGCGCGCCGCTAGGCAGCTGGTTGACGCCGACCTCAAGGAAAAAGGTCGTGACAAATCAACGATCGGACGTAATGAGTACCGTCAATTGATTGAAGAAAAACGACGCGACCTCCTGCGAAAAGGCTACAAGGTGCATACAACGATTAACAAGAACGTGTATGATATCATGCAGGCAATCGCAGCTGATCCGAAAAACTTCGGAAAAAATCGTTCGTATACGATCCGCCGCTCAAACGGCAAAACGGAGAAAATCGAGAACGCCCTGGAAGAAGTCGGCGCAATGCTGATCCATAACAAAACGGGTGCGATTCTCGGGATGATCGGTGGGCGTGACTTTAAAGTTGAACAGACGAACCATGCTACCGCTCCACGTCAGCCTGGTTCGGCGATGAAGCCGCTCGCTGCTTATGCCCCGGCATTTGAGCTCGGCATTTTGCAGCCAGCTTCTCCACTCGATGACTCACCCGTGCTGCTGGCAGATGGCCAAAACGGCTCTCACCTGCCAAAGAACTGGAACAACAAATGGCAAGGAATCATGAGTGCACGTGAAGCGTTGCGGATGTCATGGAACATCCCGGCAATCAAGACTTACCTCAAGGTTGGCATACCGACAGCTCTTGAATACGTAAAGAAAATGGGAATTACCACCCTGGTTGATGCAGACAACTATGCTGCCACGGGAGTAATCGGCGGACTTACATACGGTACGACCGCTGAGGAAATCACGAATGCCTACGCTACCTTTGCAAATAACGGCTCTTTTGTGGATGCCTACCTCATTGATCGCATCGAGGATAGTCAAGGGGCTGTCATTTACCGACACGAATCGCAGCCTGTACAAGTTTACAGCGAGCAAACCTCTTACCTGATCACTGACATGATGCGCTCCGTCGTGAATGCAGGTACAGGTACACATATTCGCAAATATGTACCTCGTAAAGTAGATGTAGCTGGTAAAACCGGTACAACCAATAACAGTAACGACCTCTGGTTCGTCGGCTATACTCCTGAGCTGTCAATGGGCGTCTGGGTCGGCTTCGACGAACCGTATCCGATGCCAGATGCAGACAAGTACGTGCCTATGGTTGTATGGGGCAAGGTCATGAAGGAAATTATCGAAAAGCAGCCAGAGCTCTCTCCACCTGATGCTACCTTTAAAAAGCCGGAAGGAATCGTAAGTGCAACCGTCGACTCGAAGTCCGGTCTGCTGCCGAGCGAGCTTTCCAGAGAAGCAGGCCACACCATTACCGACATATTCAATCGCCGCTTTGTTCCTAAGAAAGTTGATGACTCCCATCAAAAAGCGCGCTTGATTACGTATAATGGCGAGAGATATTTGGCAAAAGGAGGAACACCTGATGATTTTGTATCAGAAGGCGTCTTCTTCCGTTCACCTGATTCGCTTCCAACCAAAGAGCAAATCCAGGCGAAGAACTCAAAAGTGGCTGTCCAACCGCCAGACTGGGAGCAACGGCTTCCTGATCGCGAGGATCCACGCACAGAAGTAGGCGGAGCCCCTTCTGCTCCGAGTGGACTTACTGCCAATAACAATGGCAAACAGGTCGTTCTGAGCTGGCAATCCGCCAAGGAAGCTGACCTGCTTGGCTATCGCATCTATCGCGCCGATGCTCAAAACGGATTTGTTCACGTTTCAACTGTGAAGGATCCTTCCGTATTGACCTTTGATGCAGGTGCAGGCGGTAATTTCGGTTACTATGTCACTTCTGTTGATATTTCCGGAAATGAATCTCAGCCTTCTGCGATCGCTTCGGTCGGCTCGGGCTCGCATATATGGGAGCTTCCAGATCCAAATGCCGGTACTGAAAATCCGGATGGAAATGGAATAAGTAATCCTAGTACAAACAATGGACAAACAAATCCACCAGATACGACAACGCCACCTGATGGTCAAGAGGGCAATGGATCAAATACGTCCAATGCAGTTCCTCCTTCTGCTCCTAAATCGTTGTCTATCAAGGCAAATGGCGGCAGTCTGAAGCTGCAATGGAAAGAAAACAAAGCGGCTGACCAAGTCATTGCCTACAATATTTATTTCAGTCCAGACGCTGCCAGTGGCTATCTGCTTCTCGACACAGTATCGGCTACGAGCTACACCCATTCAACAAACGTAACAAACGGTACCTACTACGTCACTGCAGTCAATAGTTACGGAGAATCGTCACAATCCAACAGCGTATCCGCGACACCATAGAATAAACTTACAGCAAGAACTCACAGAGATGGTTATCACGCCATCTCTGTTTTTTACACAAAGGCTAAAACAGGAGGTACGAATGGACCACGTCAAGCGCTATTATTCCACGAGCATGACTGTGAATGGAAAAGAATTGTTCATTGAAGGTCCCATTTCTGGAAGCGAGCTTGCTACATTGCGGTTTGACGAGGGGCTCAAGGCTTTTCGTGTTCCAGAACAACAGCACGAGGCACTCATCGAAATTGCTGATCTGCCTGAAGGCAGGATCATTGTTGCCCGCGATGGCGATCTCGTTCTCGGCTATGTCACCTTTCTCCATCCGGACCCGCTCGAGCGCTGGTCGCAGGCAAAGCTTCCGGATCTTTTGGAGCTCGGCGCAATCGAAATCTGCCAATCCGTAAGAGCTGGCGGTGTAGCAAAAAAACTGCTCGAGGTCTCCTTTTTAGATGACGCCATGGAAGACTACATCGTAATCGCAACCGAATATTATTGGCACTGGGATCTGAAAGGAACTGGCCTGGACGTGTGGCAATACCGAAAAGTAATGGAAAAGGTAATGGGCAGCGTCGGTATGAGCTGGGTAGCGACTGACGATCCCGAAATATGCTCCCACCCAGCCAATTGCTTAATGGCCAGGATCGGAAGCCGTGTGCCCCCAGAAACCATTGTGGCATTTGACGCCATACGCTTTCAAAATCGATTTCTGTACTAATTCTGTCGTCCTCTCTAGGAAAAAAGGAGGTCTCTCTCATGCGCGTAGAAGATATCATGCGAAAAACGGTGATCACCGTAAATCCCACGACCCCGATCGGGGAAGCATTACTCCTGCTTAGAGCCAACAGAATCCGGCACCTACCAGTTATCGAGAGAGACATTCTTGTCGGCATTGTCTCTGACCGTGACCTGCGGGATGCCTTGCCTTCACGACTCATCGTTCACGATGATGACGAAACGGTCCTGCAAAAACCGGTAGCGGACATCATGAAAAAGCATGCCATTACCGCTCATCCGCTTGATTTTATCGAGGATGCAGCCCTCCAGATTTACGAGCATAAAATCGGTTCTCTCCCTATCGTCGAAGGCAACCGGCTCGTTGGCATGATCACCGAATCTGATTTGTTTTCCAGCTTAATTGAATTGTTCGGTGTGAACAGGCCGAGCTCCCACATTGAGGTTCAGGTCGATGATCGTGTCGGAATGCTCGCAGAAGTAAGTCAAATCTTTCGGGAAGCACACGTAAATGTATCGAGCGTCATTGTATATCCATGCAAGAAGGCAAACAAAAAGAATCTGGTTTTCCGCGTTCAAACGATTGATCCTCGCGCGGTCATGCAGCTGCTTACTGACAAAGGATTCACGGTTATCGGTCCGACGGAAGGAGAGGTATTCCTGTGAGCCGCAATGCTCGTCTGATCTACTCTCCGGACTACACGCAGTATTATTTTAACGATGATCATCCTTTTAACCAGCGGCGTTTGCTCCTTACCCACGATCTGATGAGCAGCTTCGGAATTCTCACGGAGTCAGACATCCTTGCTCCCCGGCTTGCCACTGATGAGGAGCTCACACTGGTGCATGATCCGCGCTACATCCAGTTTGTCCGCGATCAGGGCCACAGCGAAAAAGAGCTCCCTCAAGCGGGAAGCTACGGACTGGGCACGGAAGACGTTCCTTGCTTTGCCAATATGCATGAATCTGCTGCTCTCATTGTCGGTGGTACGCTGAATGCCGTGGATGCCGTGATGAAGGGACAATCACAGCACGCCTTTAATCCTGCTGGCGGATTGCATCACGCCTTTTCTGGTCGTGCCTCTGGCTTTTGTATTTACAACGACTGCTCTGTAGCGATAGCGTATATACGCAAGCATTGGAATGCCCGCGTCTTGTATATTGATACAGATGCTCACCATGGAGACGGTGTGCAATGGTCCTTTTACGACGATCCGAATGTACTGACTATTTCCATGCATGAAACGGGTAAATATTTGTTTCCGGGTACCGGTAATACGACTGAACGCGGGGACGGGTCTGGGTACGGCTATTCCATAAATGTTCCATTGGATGCGTTTACAGAGGACGATTCATTCTTGGACATTTATCAAGAGTTGGTGTCTAAGCTCGTCAAAGGCTTCAAGCCAGATGTTATCCTGACCCAAAATGGCTGTGACGCACACGCGTACGATCCGCTTACGCATCTCTCCTGTACGATGAAAATTTATCAGGAGATTCCCCGTCTCGCCCACCGCTTGGCGCATGAATATTGCGACGGTCGGTGGATTGCGGTCGGTGGCGGTGGATACGATATATGGCGGGTCGTCCCTCGTGCCTGGACACTCTTATGGAGTGAGATGAGCGATCAGCCCTTGAGCGACCAGCCTCTCCCCAAGGAATGGCTGGAGCGCTGGCAGCCGCAGTCTGAGCTTCCATTACCACCCCGTTTGTTTGATGAAGGGTTTCCTGCGATTCCTCGGCGCGCAGAAATCACGGAAAAAAATCGGTTGACGCTGGAGCGGGCAATTATGTATGGGCCTACCGGGACGGAAAATTCAAGTAAGTAAAAGTGCCTCTCGTTCACGAGAGTGTGGATGAGAGGAAAAAGGAGAAAAGGCTCCAGCTTCTTGGGGACCTTGCATAGGGGGCATTCCTGTACAGCTACATGGATGTAATCCTGTATCTATAAAGAAAAACGGCCTCTCCGAAGAGAAGCCGTTTTTGTGTGTTCTGTTCTTTATTTGTTGCCAACTAGCTCTTCCAGCTCGGATGGAGCATAGCCTTTTACGGCTTTATCTCCTACTACGGTTACTGGTACGCCCATGAAGCCGAAGCGTTCAACTTCTTCCTGGTAAGCGCGACTGGTCATGACATCACGGACCTCGAAGGAAATTCCTTTGGCCTTCAGCCATTCCCTGACCAGATTGCAGTCTACACAATTTTTCGTGGAATAGACGATTACTCCAGCGTCTTGCGAAGTGGCTCTGAGCATATTGCGAACGATCGCGTACGAGCGCTCAGAAGCGAGCTTGGTAAACTCAGCGAAGTTGACGTGAGCGGAACCGTCAGCCTTGTCCGACATAGAACGAACAACCACGAATGGTACGCTGTTCATCGCGCACACTTGTCCGACAGAAGCGCCCTCCATCTCCGTGCAGTGTGCTTGAAATTGCTCGTGCAGCCATTGTACTTTTTCCCGGCTTGCCACGAATTGGTCACCTGACAAAATTCGTCCGCTAACTACTTGTATACCAGCATCCAGCTCTTTTCCCGCGTCGATTGCTTGCTGAATCAGGTCCTGGTCCGCACTCCAGATCCACTGTTCTGTAAACGGAATCTGACCTGGGGCGAAGCCGAGCGGCGACACATCGATATCATGCTGAATGCAATCGGTTGAGACCACGATATCACCAATATTCAGGTCCGGGTGGACTGCACCGGCTACTCCTGTAAAAATGACACGCTCTACTTGAAACGTATCAATCAAAATTTGGGTGGTCACTGCTGCATTTACTTTACCGACACCCGATTTGCACAGAACAACTTCTTTGCCTTCCATAACACCAGCATAGTAAGTGATGCCAGCCTTTACTGTTTTCGTCGGCTGCTCCATCGCTTCCATATACAGCGCAATTTCCTCATCCATTGCGCCGATAATTCCGATCCGCATCATCCATCCCCCTCTTGCTGCTATTCTACTCGTTATACGTTAATCACGACTGCTCCGGTCTAGTGCTTTCCCGGTACTCGATTCGATGTGGCAGCAGTACGACATGCTCTTCTACGTTTTCGTTATTCATATATTTAGTTAACAGGCGCATGGCCACAGCACCGATATCATACATAGGCTGTACGACAGAGGTCAGTCGTGGGCGGACCATTTCCACCAGACGAATATTGTCGTGACCAATCACTTCAATATCATTTGGTACATGGAGTCCGGAGTCTTGAATCGCATGAATCGCTCCAATCGCCATTTCATCATTCGCTGAGAAAATCGCGGTTGGCGGTTCTGCCAGCTTGATGAAGTCCTTCGTCACGCTGAGACCTGACTCATAAAAGTAATTTCCAGTAGCAACAAGCTCATCGTTCAGGCCGATTCCTGCATCTACCAAAGCTTTTTTGTAGCCTTCAAAGCACATCAGACCACCCAGTGGATCATTCAGCGGTCCTGTAATCATGGCGATGCGCTTGTGTCCGCGATCAATCAGGGCCTGCGTCGCGTCGTAAGCTGCCTGGAAGTGGTCGATACTCACAGACGGCAGCACGTTATCAGCGTCGCGTGTAGCGGCCAGAACTGTCGGTACAGAGGTGCTGGTAAGTGCCTGCAGGTGATCCTCCTTAATCTCCGCACCCATGAACAAGAGCCCGTCCACCTGCTTTTCAAGCAAGGTATTGATTAGCTGCAATTCCTTTTCCATGCGTTGGTCGGAGTTACACAAAATGATGTTGTACTTGTACATGGTGGCGATATCTTCAATTCCGCGTGCCAACTCAGAGAAAAACAAACTGGAGATGTCCGGGATGATGACACCGACTGTTGTTGTTTTTTTGCTGGCGAGACCACGTGCGACTGCATTGGGTCGATATCCCAAGCGATCAATTGCAGCCAACACCTTTTTTCGGGTTAAAGGTTTTACGTTTGGATTCCCGTTAACAACCCGGGAGACCGTCGCCATAGAAACCCCCGCTTCTCTTGCCACATCGTAGATAGTAACCGGCATCACACACCCTCACTTTCCCCATATTCTGGTTTTCATAATTATTTTCATAAATATATGCACTTATGATACGACAAGCTGTAAGTCGTTGCAATCGTTTTTACAGCTTGCGTATCCTCTTACTTCATTAGTTTGTTCATTGTTTTCAACAGCTCGTCAATGACCTCGCTATCGCCCTGCTGAATACGCTCCATGACACAGCTTTTCATGTGTCCTTCCAGGAGTATTTTACCAACTGCATTCAGCGCAGATTGAACCGCTGCGATCTGATTGAGAATGTCGTCACAGTAAACGTCCTTCTCCACCATCCCGCGAATTCCACGTATTTGTCCTTCTACGCGATTGAGCCTGGACACGAGATTCGACTTGATTTTATCTGAACGGTGAGTGGCTCGTTCAGACGAGCAGCATTGATCGTGTTCGTTCATCTGGCACATCCTCCTTCGCCGATATAGCACGTACTCCTAGCTTACTTGGTCACATGTTTTTCGTCAAATGAGAAAGGCCCTCCCGTATGTGAAGTGCCCCCTGTCAAGTAGACAGTAAAAAAACAAAAACTTGGACACCAATCAAAAAATGGTTGGTGTCTTGTTTATGCTGCTGATGTCTTGAGATGTTCTCTATATTCCATTGGGGCCATACACTTTAA
>NZ_CANMZW010000037.1 GCF_947502445.1 uncultured Brevibacillus sp. | reverse complement strand
GGGCATTCATCGTCATCTACGAATCATCTGAAAACACAAAAAGAGTGTAAAGAAACTGAGGGTTTCTCTACACTCTGAGGACACCACTTTTATGGTGTCCTTTGTTCTGTTTGCGGCAATGAATGTGCAGCGAGCCTCGTGGCGGCTGCCAAACCGAGAAGTACAGTCAAAACCTGAAGCAGCAAAGCGATTGTAATGCTCATCGACTGTGAAAAGCCGAGGGTAGTCATGACCGTGATGATTGCACCGCCAAGTCCAATGCCAATCGCTGGTGTGAAGGTATCTGCAACCGAAATCTCTGCCGAGACCTTACCCTCCTCACCTGGCTTGGCAAGGGAAAATGCAATGGCGCCGCTTGTCGGGTGCGCCAAACCGATCCCGAAGCCCATGGTGATCTGACTGATAATGGCAAGTGTCACGCTCATAAGCGTGTTTGGAATGAATGCCAGCGGTACAGAGAGGGCAACACCGATCATCATGATGGAAAGTCCAGTCACTACGCGTTTTTTTCGACCTGCTCCAAGATCTGCTGCATCCCGCTTTGCCTGGACATTGGCTGCTACCGACCAGCTGATTGCTGCGGAGGCGACTGCAAGACCAGCTTTGTCAGCAGACAGCCCTAAAACAGATGTCAGACCAAGAACCAGGTACGTTTGTGTACCATAATAGGCGGCAACGAATAGACCACGAGAAGCGATGATTGCAGGCAGGCCAGCACGTGCGACGAGCGTTCCCTTTGGCATCAGCTTATAAAGCGGAAAGCCTAAGATGAATAAGCCCGCAATAGATAAGAAAATTCCATAGACAGTAGGGATTTCGCCAAGCCCAAACAGGAAGACGCCTGTTCCCAAAGCCAGAAAGAAAGGAAGAAATAGATTGCGGCTGCTCCCTGCTCCTCCTGCTGCCTTCATGCCCTTGAATGAAGGCGTGGTTAAAATCGCTGAGAGAATAACGAAAGGGAGAATCAACCAGAAAACATATCGCCAAGACAATTGTTCGGCAATTAAACCAGCAATATAAGGTCCGAAAAGTCCTGGAAGAATATAAGCACTGGAAAAGACGGCAAGGATTTGTGGACGTAGGAAATCGGGGTAACGCAGGGTAATGATCGTATACACACAATTGATCAAAGCCCCTGCACCGAATCCTTGCAAAATGCGCCCAATGAGCAAAATAGGCATGTTAGGTGCGATAGCGGCGACCACAATCCCGACGGCAAAAAGCAGAATCATCGTAATAAAAGGCTGAGCTGGCCCTTTTTTATCGACCAGTTGTCCTGTGATGACTGTACCAATAAGCTGGGCTAACAAATAGGCACTAAAGATCCAGCCATAAAGATTCGCTCCCTGTAATTCTCTAGAGAGGCCGGGAGCGATGGTGGTAACGGCAAGTCCTTCGAAAGCAGTGGCTGTTACGACCAGAACGATCCCAATTGTCAAAGCGCGAAAATTGGTGCCCCAAATTGATTCCTTGTTCATCATCAACACTCCTTTGCGAAAAGTTGTACTTTATATAGTTGCTATAGCAACTAATTGGACAAAAAATATAGTTGTTAATACTATTGTTGCTACAACAACTAATTATACAGAAAAAATGCTCCCGCACAATAGTTTGATTTTATAAATTTTTGACGTTCTCATAAATGATATTCAATGTTTTTCGAAACTGGATGACCTCTTCTTCTGTCAGACCAACAATCGTCTTCTGGTAAGCTTCAATGGATGGAGGCAGGAGTTCATCTTTTAATAGGTGTCCTTTTTCTGTCAAATAAACATGCAGAGAACGGCGATCATTTGGGTCTGTCACGCGATGGATAAGCCCTCTCTCTTCCATGGTGAAAAGCATCCGCGCGATATTGGTTTTATCCTTGTACGTACGCTCTGCCAGCTCATTTTGTGACAGCCCCTCCTCCTCCCACAAGACGACGAGAACCATCCATTGATCAATGGTGATATTGTAGGGCTTGACTACCTTCTGATAATAGTTGTTCAGCTTTAAATCGGTTCGTTTCACGATCACACCAATATACTCGTTTAATTTCATGAAATGACCTCTCTTTTTTAAAGTCGATTCCTGCAACTGTTGATAAGACAACTATAAGGAACGTCCATTTCCGTGTCAATTTGTTCAAAACGATGGTGAAGAATGAAAGCAGCAAATTTGCCCAAAATAACAACGACCTGCAAAGTATAAAAAAGGAGAAGGATAGGATGACAGGAAAGTTTATGAAGACCGTTTTGATCGTAATGTGTCTGGCATTACTCGGTTCACCTCTTGCTGTGCAAGCGAAAGAAGGTAGCGGGGACCCGCCGCAGCAGCAACAAGGCATTAAACCAAAAGAAGTCAAGCTCCAGGGTGATATGCGAAGGGCATGGATCGATCGTATTATTTGGACAAGAGCTTATGTCGTAAGTGCCTTGGCAGGGCTGAAGGATAAAGACAAGGTACTCGCCAGGCTATTGAAAAACCAAGAGGATATTGGCAATGTAATCAAGCCGTATTATGGCGAAGAAGCGGGTAATAAGCTGACTGCGTTATTAAACGAACACATTCTCATCGCAGGCAAAATTGTAGATGCGACGAAAAAGAACAATCAGGCAGATCTCAAAAAATACAATGCCCAGTGGTACAAAAATGCTGATGATATCGCCAAATTTTTGAGCAGTGCAAACCCGAATTGGACAGAACAGGAATTAAAAGACCTGTTGCATACGCATCTCGAATTGCTTACAGAAATGATTCAAGCGCGGGCGAAAAAGGATTGGGATGCGGATATCGCTGCTTTTGACAGAGGCGAGGACCATATTGTCACGTTGGCTGATGCTTTGACTGAGGGGATTATCAAGCAATTTCCAAACCAGTTTTAATCGCTTGTAGTAGCTAAGTGCCCAGAAATGAAGGCATGGATATGGAGTCCATGCCTTTTTCATCCCTATACGAATCAATGATGCTCCTTCAAGCTGTTTACAGGAACATCTTGTTCGTTTTCAGGTTCGCCGAGCGGATAGATTCTCGCCATATCCGTTGCTTCATCCACATGCTGAATATAGATGGGCAGGCCGTTGCATGTTACATTTGCCATGACAGGGGAAGCTGCAATCTCTTTTGCACGTTCATTTGTCATTTGAGAGACCTCCTGTGAAATGGATAACGGCTATAATATGTACCCCATGCCAAGTGCCTATTCGAATGATAGAGAACGAAAAAGAACGCCAGCACCTGCAAGGTAAGGTACTGGCGTATTTGCTCTATTTCAATAACCGTTTGATGACTTCGTCAGTCACAGAGGGGACGACCTCTGTGGAATAGGCAATCTCCATCCGTTCGAAGCGGTTATGTGCATCGTATCCGTAGGGACCGATGTTGATGCAGGGCACATTGATGTCACGGATATCCTGATAGTCAACATAATGCTTGCTGCCCCAGCTCGGATTGTTTTCCTCGATGGCCAGAATCCCCTCCTCATCATCAGACAGGGCTACACAGCTCATGTCACAGACGTACGGGAAGAAATTGCGAGTCACGATCGGATGCGGGTAGTGTGGCTGGTCGCTTTCCACTGCCTCCTCTAGCGCGGCAATCAGGTTTTGCTCCCGTTCATCCTTGCCCACAAGCTCGATACGAGGGGAATAGAGTGAGGAATAGAACAGAATAATGGCCGGGCTTCTGTCCTTCATCCATTTCACTTCTTCTTCAACGACACGGGCAGAGAACATCCGCACATCCAGACTCTTGTCTTGCAAAAGCTGCTCTTTGAACTGTCTCATATGCGAGCGAAAGACTTCGCCATGCTCTGCGACCAGCTCTTTTTTCATGTCCTCGTAAATCAAAACTCGGGTCTTCCAAGGGAGCGGAGTCCAGGCTTGACCGCTCTTTTCGCAGAAGCGGCGATGACGGTCACGCAGCAGCGTCAGGGCGTTTTCAAAAGCGATCTCAGCCTGTTCCTTCAACATGCCGAGTACCTGTTTCGGCGACCATGTATGAATGAAAAAATTATAGTAAACATAGGCAGACAAGGCTGTTTGGATCGTGTAGGTCGGTTTGAAATCGGTCTGCTTCAAGGAAACAGGCGGAACAGGCGTCTCCCCATATGCTTCATCACATAGATCAGGATTGTAGCTGATTTGGCGCGTCAGCTCAGCGGCGATAAAGTTGGGGTCGAGACCCTCAAAGGCAGAGCCTGCATGTGTTTCGTAGCCGGTGATATAAAAGGATGGCAGCAGCTTACCTACGGTTCCTTTGTAAATATAGCGATTCGGGTCGCCGTCGTAACGCGGGGCAACGAAGTCAGAGTTAATGAGCGCAATGTATTCAAAGCCGTGCTCCTCCCGCCATTTTTTCAAATCCTTCAAGGAAGAGAGAACGCCGTGTGAGCTGTCTTCTTCATCGCACTCGGCCAGAAGCAGCAAATTGCCCGCCAGCTCTTCCGGGTGCTCGGAATAGTACTGCAACAAAAAGACGTGGCTGGCTACGCCGCTTTTCATATCGAGGACACCGCGGCCAAAATGCCAATCGCCAGAATCAAGTTGTTGTTTGATCAAGTCAGGCAGCGGTTCTTCTTTCAGCGCTTCCATGAGGGAAGAAGGATAGCAGGCTTTGTCCTTCAAGTGATTGTAATCCTCGATGCCCACTGTATCGGTGTGGCCCATCAAAATGACAGTTTTTCCGCTAGGTCGCTTCGTGCCTTTGACGAATGCAAGCACGTTGTAGCGTTCTACCTCGTCATTTACGGTCCGGGAGATGATCAATTGATCAGGATTTTGCTGAAAATACGGGAACGATTTCAGATGCTCGTAAAGATGAGTGGCAACATCGATTTCACCCGTTGTGTTGACTACGCTTTCTATTTGAACCAGGTCATCGGTTAATTTTATGATTGCGTCACGGCTTTGCAGCATAGCATCCACCTCATTTCGTTTATAGGATTTGTTGGAGGAATCGTCTTGTCCGATCGTGCTGCGGGTTGGAAAAAAGAACGCTTGGATGGGCATCTTCGACCATTTCTCCGTCAGCAAGCATGATGACCCGGTCCGCTACTTCGCGGGCAAAGCTCATCTCATGCGTAACGACGACCATCGTCATGCCTTCGCGGGCCAAATCCTTCATCGTCGCCAGCACCTCTCCCACCAGCTCAGGATCAAGTGCAGAAGTAGGCTCGTCAAACAGCATGACGTCTGGTTCAAGCGCGAGAGCCCGTGCAATCGCCACCCGTTGTTTCTGTCCGCCAGAGAGCTGCTCAGGGTAGACATGTGCTTTGTCGGTCAGTCCTACGCGTGCCAATAGCTGCATGGCTTTTTCCGTTGCCTCGGCTTTCATTTTTCTTTTTACATGGACCGGGGCTTCGATTACATTTTCCAGAACAGTCATGTGCGGAAACAGATTAAAATGCTGAAATACCATACCTACGTGTTCGCGCACCTTGTTCAGATCCGTGTGTTTGACATCAATTACCTGGTTGTTGATCTCGATTTCGCCTGAGTCCTTCATTTCCAGGAAGTTCAGGCAGCGCAATAGCGTACTTTTTCCTGAGCCACTAGCCCCGATCAATACCACCACTTCGGATTTTTTAATCTCCAGTGAGATATTTTTTAACACCTGCAGACTACCGAATGATTTCGCCAGATTACGCACCTTGATCATGCTGCCACCTCTTTATGCTTGCGAGTAGGGAGAGGGGTTCTGCTAGTATCGAGACGTTTTTCCAACCGATTCAAAATAAACGAGAAAATAGCAACGAGCGCCAGATAGTAAAGTCCGACGACAAAATACGTTTCAAAGGGCATGAAGTTGTCTGCCTGGGCGGACAGTGCGCGGTTAAACAGCTCGGTCACGGCGATGTAGGCAACAAGGGAAGAATCCTTCAAGCCGATGATAAACTGGTTGCCGAGTGGAGGGATCGCCCGCTTGAACGCTTGCGGCAAGACAATACGCCGCATCGCCAAACCATAAGGCATCCCCAAAGAACGTGCCGCTTCCATCTGTCCGCGATCAATCGACTGGATAGACCCGCGGAAGATTTCCGCAATATATGCCCCGGAGTGGATGCCAAGCGCGAGAGCACCCGCAGTAAAGTCAGAGAGCACGATAACACTCGAAATACCGTAGTAGAGAAACATGAGCTGCACGATCAGGGGCATGCCTCGCACGACGAAGATATAAGCATCTGCCACTTTTTGTAGGACAAAGACTCCGGATACTTTGAAAAAGGCAAAGACAAGTCCAATTACAGAAGCCATGACGAGAGAAACAGCCGTCAGAGAAACGGTGACCCAGGCCGCCTCGAGAAACGCTTTTCCGTGATGCGTGATTATGTCTGTGATATTTATCAAAAAATCCATCGTTGACATACCCCCGTAGCAAGTATGGAAGGTGCGCCAGAATTCCCAGCGCACCAGCTATTACAAACGTGTTACTTCAACAGGTTTGCACCAAACCATTTCATGCTGATTTGCTCATACGTGCCGTCGTCGATCATGGATTTGATGGCTTCATTGATTTTTTTAGTCAAGACAGGATTGTCTTTGGTCACAGCAATGGCGATGTTTTCTTTGTTTAACACCTCGTCGATGGGTTTGATTTTCAGACCTTGGTTTTTAATCGCCGAAGTACCGACGACGCGGTCCGTAATGACAGCAGCGACACGACCTGGGACCAGATCCTGCAAAGCGTAGATATCTGTTGGGTAGCCTTTTACTTTTTCCTTGTCGGTTAATGTTTCAGCAACCTCTTTGTGCGTGCTTGCTTGTACGACACCGATGATTTGACCTTTCAAGTCATCTTTGGATTTGATCGTGTCGTTTGACTCAGCGATGAAAATTTGTCCCCCGGAGATGTAGTAGGGCTCTGTGAAATCTACTTGCTTGGCGCGTTCTTCGGTGTGGGTCATACTGCCGATGATGGCATCGTACTTGTTTCCTTTTAGCCCCTGGAGGATGGTTTCCCATGGGTTTGTTACCGGATTTGCCTCCAGGCCGACGCGCTTGGCTATTTCTTTGCCGATTTCTACATCGAATCCGGTCAGTACATTATTTTCATCCTTGTAATTAAGCGGTTTGAGCAAGCCGCTCATCGCAAACGTCAGCTTTCCTTCGTGTACGAGCTTCATTGTCTCTTCTGAAGCAGGCTGTGCAGAAGCAGAGGAGCCAGTATTTGTGGAAGCGTTTGCATCAGTTGGTGTAGCTTGTGGTGTATTGCTGTTTGATGATGGAGCTGCATTGGAAGCGCAGCCAGCTAGAAGAGAGAGTACGAGTGAGCCTACCAGCAGTGCGACAGGAAACAATTTTTGTTTTTTCATACGAGAATCCCCCAAACAGATATGGTTTAAAAAAACGCTTTGCTTGGTGTGCCTGTGCTGCGTATGAAAGAGGAGAGGGCTTTATGTTTCTGTGCCCTCTTCTCGAATCACTTGGGCAGTGCTATTCATTCATCGCGGTTTTTTTCAGGTAGGCTCTCCAGGTGATAGCCCACTGGTCGGGATCATCAAGTACCGACTCTTCAACGCGGTGACCTGTGCTGTTGTGTGGCGCAGTTTTTACGATTTCGGGCGTTGCATATGCTTCCTCCGAGATTTGCGTGAGGGCCGCAACATATTCATCCAGCTCCGCTTTGGAGTACGATTCGGTTGGCTCCAGCGTGAACGGCTCAGCAACGACATAAGGGTGATGACTGGTCCAATAGTGATGCGCAAAATCACTCATGCGGCGCTGAACATCGTATGTGGTGACCCCGGTTTCTTCTTTTAGCTGCTGCCAGCTGTAGCGCACCTGTTCGAGACGGCGGCCTTGTATATACGGGGCGCTTGCTCCGCGAATTTGCAAGATTTTATGGTACAAATAATTGTTGTTGAGGCACGCGATTTGAGCGACCTCCGTCAAACCTTCGGCGCCAAGCGCACGAATCCACGCGTATGCACGCAGAACTGCTGGTGGAACACCGTAAAAGCTCCGCACCTTGCCGATGGAGTTTTTCAACTCGCGGCGGTAGAAATACTTGCTTCCATCAAAGTCGACCAATGGACTCGGGAGGTACTCTTCCAATGCTTTCGTAACCCCGATGGCACCCGTCGCCGGACCTCCGCAGGCATGCGGAATGGAGAAGGTTTTGTGGAGATTAAAGAAGCACATGTCAAAGCCCGCTTCCAGTGCACGCGTAATACCTAAAAGCCCGTTGGCATTCGCCTGATCGTAGCAGCAGAGACCGCCGGCAGCGTGCACGATGTCTGTAAACTCCTTGATCCGGGAGTTGTAGATGCCGGTATCCTCGGGATTTGCAACAGCAAAGGCGGCTGTTCGCTCCGATACGAGTCCTTTTAATGCTTCGAGGTCAGGGTAGCCGTTTTCGTCCACAGGTACGTAAATGATCTTGAAGCCTTTAACTGCGGCTGTTGCTGCCTGGGACGGATGGGAAAAATGGGTGGTGATGAATTCGTTGCGCTGCTCTCCTTCGCCACGTGCCTCATGGTATTTGCGAACGATAGAGGCTTGGGTGAACAAAGCCTGGGTACCACTGCCCGGCTGAAACGAGAATTTGTCCATGCCTGATATTTCACGCAGGAACAGATCGAGCTTGTAGGTCATTTCCAGTATGCCTTGCACGGTGGATTCATCCTGCAGCGGATGCAGCTCTGCCATTTTCGGCGAACGGGCAAAGCGCTCGTTGATTTTCGGAGAGTATTTCATCGTGCAGGTGCCTTGACCCATCTCTACGTTGAAGTCTGCACCCAGTACCTCCTGCGAGAGGCGGGAGTAGTGGCGAATGACCCGAAACTGACTAATTTGCGGGAGGTTCGGGCGCTTTTTTCGGCGCAGGCCATCTGGTAATTGCGACACGCCATCGCCTACGATAGCGGTGATTTCTCGTTCTACAGGAGGTACCTCTACACCGCGTTCCCCGGGCTGGCTTAGCTCAAAAATGACGGGCTCATCCCATTTGGCTTGATGGAAGCGTCTTACTGTATGGTCTCTTGGAATCCGTTTCATCTCGTCAATCGTCTCCTTCGCTGATTGTGGTGTTTACACTTTTTGAACGTATAAGAAAACTTTCCGCTAAACGCGGTCGCTCCTCATTGAAGAAGCATCGATAAAGGTTTTCTTAACTTGCATGACACTCTGGATGGCAGTGGTTAGCTTGTCGATTTCTTCTTGGGTATGGATTTCAGTGACACAATAGAGTGCGCATTGTCCCAGCTCGGGGAAGTGTGCTGTCAAATCGACTCCTCCGAAGATGCCTTGGGCAAGCAGCGCCGTATTGATTTCCTTTACGGTTTTGCCTGTTTGCGTAAAATCGACGACAAACTCTTTGAAAAAGGGAGCAGAGAATTTGATAGCGACTCCGGGAATGGATGAGAGCTGCTTGGCTGCATATTGGGACCGCTGCATGATGCCTTGGCCCACTTCTTCCATGCCAACTGGTCCCATCGTAGCGAGGTAAACACCCGCGGTTATGCCCCAGAGCGCCGTTTGCGTACCGACGGATTCCTTGCCGTTTTCACGTTTGGCAAAGGAGGTGCGGTCGTAGGCCACATCCCCGAAGCCATATTCACCCTCGACGACTGTTGGTGCAATTCCAAACAGACGAGATGGATATTCCATGACGTAGGTAGGGTCGTCATGTGTCGCGATAAAGCCGGATTGTCCCCCGCCGTAATGCATGTGCACGCCTAAAGGCTGCAAATCGCCACAAACGATATCCGCTCCGTAATTAGCCGGTGCTTCCATGACGCCTAGCGAGATTGGATCTACACCAACGACACAAATGGCGCCAGCAGCATGAGCCAAATCTGCGATTAGCTGACCGTTTGCTTCCACTGATCCGAGGAAAGTCGGGTTTTCAAAGTAAACGGCAGCTGTGCTGGCACTGAGCTTGGCTTTCAGATCACTCATGTCCAGAGCGCCCGTCTCGTTTTCATAGTCCACCAACGTAACGGTCAGATCGGGAGACGTATAGTTCCTGATAATCAAAAGCTTGTCAGGGTTTATGTTTTTCGGAATCAACAGCTCGGTGCGTTTGGTGATGCGAGCAGCCATGCGTAGCGCGGTAGAGGCTGCCTGTGCCCAGTCGAAAGTCGGAACGTTTACGACATCCATGTCCACGAGCTCTGCCACCAAGCTCTGGTATTCAAACAGTGCCTGGAAACGGCCCTTGTCCTCGTAAGGCTCCCCGGCATAGGCTGTCAAAAATTCTGCTCGTGAATTAATCTCGTCACATACGACAGGAACGAAGTGCGGCCAGCAGCCTGCACCGAGGAAGCTGATATTTTCTTTGGTCGTATGATTTTTGTTCAGGAGCAAGTTTACGTGGCGATCCAGCTCATACTCAGTGAGTGCTGGCGGAATGTTCATCTTTGCTTGCAGGCGCAGCTCCTGGGGGATATCCGCAAAAATATCCTCAATGCTTGAAAATCCGATGTCACGCAGCATCTGTTCCTTTACTTCGGGAGCAGAATTGGGAATATAGGGGTGAGCAAAACGTTTTACACTCATTTTTTCGTACCCTCCGTTTGTTGTTTATTCTAAAAATTCAGTCATAAGGCTCATTAGGAAATGCTAGGCGAGGCCCCCGCCATCAACAACTAACACGGAACCGGTTACCCAAGCGGACAAGTCGCTGGCAAAGAAGAGAACGGCATTGGCGATGTCCTGCGGCGTGCCAAGACGTTCCAAAGGACGTCCCTGAGCGGATGATACGAGGAACGCGCTTTCCTCTTTGTTCAGTTGACGGGCTTCCTCACGCAAAAGTGGCGTATCCGTATCGCCTGGCGAGACGCAGTTGACGCGAATATTTTCAGGGCCGTGGTCAATCGCCATGGCGCGTGTCAAATTGACCACGCCGGCTTTGGCTGCGCAGTAAGCTGCTGCTTTGTCGCCACCTTTGATACCCCAGCCAGAGCCTGTATTGATGATGCTGCCACCGCCAGATTTAGCCATGATGGGAATCACATATTTGGAGAGGTTGTACGCACCTTTCAGGGAGACATTTATCACCAGGTCCCAATCCTGCTCCTCCAGCTCTACCACCGTTTTGCGGCGAATGACGCCCGCATTGTTAAACAAGATATCAATACGACCGTAGGCTTCCTCGATGGCTTCAGTCACTTGGCGGCAGTCTTCCTGTGATACGACATTGCATTTGAAAAATCGTGCGGCACCACCTAGATCCTGTATATGACGAGCAGCTGTTTCACCAAGTTCTTCGTTAATATCAAGCAGCATGACGTTCGCGCCAAATTCGGCCAATCGTTTTGCTGTCGCAAATCCGATTCCAGAAGCGCCACCTGTGACTAAAGCTACTTTTCCTTCTAATTTGAACAGGTCGTTGGTACGTAGCAAGTAGGATCATTCCTTTCGTGAAATGAATCTTTTTGTGATGGTGATACATTGCTTTTTGAATAATGCAAGCACTGTGCCAAATCAGTTAGGTCTAGTCTAAAGCTGTTGCATTACATGAGCGTGCAACTAAACCGTGGCTTTATAGGCTCGTTTTTGAAGAAGAAATCCTGCAGTGGTTGTCATTTTTGTCAAAGTGTGTCTTTTTTGGCAAGCCATCATCTTTCTTTTGGGGAACCGCCAACCAAATGCGGATTTTGTACACTAAGCCCTGAATGACGGAAAAAATGCCGGTTTCCTGTACGCTAAGGATACCGGCATTTTATTACTTTTTACTAATCGCGATATAGACACGCACATACTCGCTATTCCTATTCTTCTTGTATTTGAAGCAATTCTTGGAATCTACAACCTTCGCATATTCCGTTCATGAGTCGTATTTGTATTGCTGAAGCTCTCTGCATCGATGACAAGTACGAAGGCGCTGCCTTGCTTCGTTGGCTTTTTGTATAGCTGCTAGTTGCTTTTCGGTGGGGGCTTTCGCGGAGTGGTTTCAGGGGTAGAGCCAATGGCGGTAACCTAAAAAAAATCAATTTGTATATTGCGTAACGTAACGTAATATAATATTATGTATTTAAGTGATAAAAGAAACAGACTGGTCAGGTAGGGGAAACCTTATCAGTTACTGTATCCCCATTTTTTTTCACTTAATATAATACGTAACGTAACGATGCGTTATATAGGAGGAATTTTGAATGGCTAATAATGCAACGTATTCCGGTAGTATTGTAAGTGTCAACGGTACAAACGTTTATACTGCGAGTGATTCCACACAGGCTTCTGTTATTGCTCAACGCTTGAATTACACCTTTTCTGACCCAAATCGCGATTTAGACTTTATTACTCCATCTATTGTCAATGGATCTTATGTGGTAATGTGCCCTTTGGTACGGAAAAATGTTGGTGCGAAAACATATTTTTATGCTACTTCCAATGCTGCAAATCAATACTACCCTGCTAAGCTGTATGAAAATACACACTGGAGCGATCCAAGAAATACGAACCAAACAGCTATTTTGACTATTAGTGGAAGTTCAAAACCTTGGGTAGATGCTTTGCAAGTAGCAAACAGTATTCGTTATGCAGTTACGCCAAACTTCAACACAGCGGCAGGCAAAGACTATATCGGTAGGTTTACCGTACCAACAAACATATCTAGCTCAGTAGCTAGCACTATCGCCTCTTCTGCAATCTTGCATTACTATGGACATCCTTGCCAAGGAACACAACCGGGACTAACGTCTACTTGCGGCTCCTTAACTGTCGAGAACATTAGAAGCGCATCAGTTGCTAACACAGAAGTTTTCCACCCTTGCGATTTAACAGCAGCTATGACTCCCACAAATAACTGGAATACAACCTATCGTAATAAGTTTGTCAAAGTTACAAACTTATCTAACGGTAAATCAATTGTAGTAAGGGTAACAGACACTGGACCTGCAAACCAAGGAATTGAGTTGACCTATAGAGCATGGGTTGAAATTGGACAACCTGCATCGAATACTAAATCTGTAAAAATTGAACTACTAGGTTAATAAATAAGGGGATGTCTCAATAATCAATTTCCTATTTTTTAACCCCAATTTCTTACCGAAATAACCACAAAATTAAGCATCCCGTCCTACATTTAGTAGTGAAACGGGATGTTTTTTCGTTCGTTTTTGGTCATTTGGGTGTATTTGGTAAATACCCTTTTTCTGTATATAATAATAGTATAAAATTAATTAAAGGAATAGGTGAAAATTTTGAGACAGTTACGGTCATACATATGCATTTTGTTTCTTTTGTTAGTAATGACAGGTTGTGGAGATCAAAAGCCAGTAGGATCAACAAATTCAGACGCAGAAAACGGTACTATTCCTCTTACCTATGAACCTGTCAAAGTAGATAAACAAGTCATGCCTTTGAAGAAAGAAGATATTCAAAAGATAGTAAAGGAAGTCCAGGTAGATCAAGTAAAGGTTATCGCTTTTACGAAACCGAATGAGAGCGATATACTTCTATATGGAGGCATTCAAATCGGAACAAACCTTTATGAAATAGGAGATATAGGCGCACCGGTTTACAGTGATCAATTACAAGTCAAAACATCGTCATTATTTAAACAGTCTGTTATTGATATTGGGGGACTATGTGGGGCTAATTGTTCTTTTCAATACTACTTGACGATTAACAACAATGTTCCTTCGATTTTTCTATACCTTAATTCCCCTTCTTCTATAGTCAACCTAGACCAAGATGGAATTGAAGCAATCATCACCTCATACGGCAGTCCTAATGCATATGAGACTGTGATTTACACCATACAAAATAATCAATTGGTGAGTGTTAACCTGAATAAAGCACTAAACGCTAGAAGCGTTTTATATACTGACCCCACTTTTGTGGTTCAAATGACAGATAATGCTCCTCCTCAAGAATACAAATATACAAAAAATGGCCTAGTTCTCTTGCAAAAATAATTGCACATTATGTTACCGAACGCCTGAATTCACATTCAGGCGTTTTTCTTTGTTTTGACGACTCGGTAAAAGTCCATCTAGTATGGACAAATGTGAAGCGAAATAATGTCTGACTGTTGCTACCTGTATTGAACTATTTATCCTAGCGTGATCAGATGGTCTACCTTAAGTAGTTGAGATTTTAATATAATGGGTGACTTTGTAAACGTCAATCAAGTTGATCACCGTGTTCATCAAAAAATTAACCACCATGGCAAAATTATTACCACTCGATGGGTGGGTAGCTTTTTCATGATCACGATTGCTTCAGGCTTTGCTTAAATTGGTAACTATCGTTATTCGTTGCAAAAATGTGAGCCCGGTGGATAAGTGGATCCACTAATGCGACCGTCATTTGTCTATCTTGAACACTTGATTCCAGTTAGCAAAATCCAAATTGCTGGTAAAGATCATGCTTCCTTTTTTATAATGGGCAGCACAGAATTGAAAACGTGTATACAAAAAAGCTGCCAGGGCTGTACGGAGGTTGTAAGGACCTTAGCGTACACGACAGCAGCTAACGTGCGTTTTTGGAATTGAACCGTAACGATGACACGTCAATAGCCATAAAGGGAGCTGCTGATCGTCGAACGTTTAGTCTTTGGTTTGCTTATCCATAATAGGAGGCAGCGTATGATCGTAAGAAATGGGTATATCCTCTTTTTCTTTTGTGTATTGATTTAATGCTTTAGATGATGCTTATGGCGTAATTTCTTAATGATATTATATTACGTAACTATACGTTACACAATATAAAATAACGAAAGAGATATAAATCAGTTCAAAAAATTAAAAAAATAACACAAAATATGTTAAAATAACACATATTTTGTGTTATAATTGATGGCGAGGAGGTAGATAGTATGGATGAAAAAGAACATGACAAGGATAAAGAAAAAAATCCCCGCCTAACTGTGTATTTTCCGAAAAATGTTAAGAAACAACTTTCACAAATGGCGGAAGAAACCGGGTTGTCACAGACACAACTTGTCGTTATGGCTACACACGGTTTACTTGCCCAATATAAACAACACGGGCAAGTTATTTTCTCGAATATTCAGAATTATAAACCCGAAGATTAACATTGAATATTGCGTGACGTTACAAAACACTTTATAATACAAACCGTAAGGGAAGGAGATGTGTCATGAAATATAACCTGAACTTGTTTGGATATGGAGTAGAGTGCCAATTAACTTTTTCAAACGACAAAATGCATATGGAAATCGCAGAAGAAGATCAGTTGTCACTAAAAGCTTATCTACTTAGAGTCTTGGTAAGGTATGGATATGAACCGAAGGCTAACGATACCTTGGAAAACTTAGTTCAGCATGCTATCGAATTTGAGAAAGGCATGAACGGCCATTTAAGCGAACCTAAGTTGAAATTGCCTTATGAATTTCAACCCGAAATTAAAGAGAAATTGATTGAAGCAGCCGAGTTGCAGGGGATGTCCGCTACTCAACTGCTTATTCGCCTGATCGAAAGAAAATATCAAAGCATCGTTGGAGAGGAGGAGTAATTCATGGCTTATGGAAATAAGGTGAAGTTTCATTATGATGTTCCTGTCTATATTAAAGCACAGCTTGCAGCCGCAGCAAAAAAGATGAATATGACCGCCACCGAACTCCTTTCCAGAACAATTGAAGAGGAGTATGCACGCGTGAAAGGCATACAAGCCGAAAAAGATTCTAAGTAAGTGTTAATTCTCTTGCCATTTTGGAAAACGTTTGTATGTTGGAAAGGGACATACTCTCATAAGCATAGTCTGGATCATGAATGTCGGTAGAGAAGCAATGACATATTGTATAAGCCTCGCATTCATTTTGCTCAATGAGATAAAACTGAATTTGATAGTCGGCCTGTGACAGTTTGTAAAAATAATCAGATGTGGGATCGGCCTCTATAACTGCTGTAACAGCTTGTCTAATTTGCTTGGGAAGCTGGTTTTTCAATTCAGTAATGCCAGCACATGAACGAATTCTTTGGTACTGCGTCGTCAACTAGATCAACTCCTTTAAATACATTAGTACACCTGCCTCCCAAATGCCTCTCCAAAAAACCACGACGTGTCTACTAGATTATACCAAACACACGTTCCCCTGTTAAGGGATGTTTTTACAGTAATTTCTAATCCGCATTATCTTCAGTTTAAAAAGGGATCGCTAGGGGGATTCTTAGGCAAAAGACCCTTTTATTCGGTAAAAGGGTCTTTAGTATTGGAAGTGCAGCAATGTTCGAGCATGGGAGGGAGTCCACCCAAAGGATCAACCTGATAGAGAGAAGCGTAGAGTTTTCGCAATTCTTGCAGCTGTACGGATAGCTCTAGACCAAATTTGAAAAAAATTTCTCGATCCTTTTCCGGAATTTCTTTACATAGGCAATTTGCATAAGATACTACTGCGGTATGAACAGACTGAATGCTTTTCAATAGTTTTGCTCTACAGAGTTGGGACATAAAAATTCCTCCTTTAATATTTGCAATTAGTGATACTAGGCCACGGGCTGGATCTAATACGGATATTTCAACATCAAAATAACACGTTACGCAAGGTTACGCAATATGTTTCCTTTTTTGTATGGCTATTCTCTTAGTTAGAAGTTTGCTTATGTAAAAAAATGATACGCTATGTTACGTAACGTTACGCAATATAGTATTATGATGACAAGCAGTTTTGAAGAATATGGATTTGGAGGGATACCACACCATGTTTCTTCTTTATCCCAGGCTGCATTTAAATCTAAAAGTAGAGAGAGGAAGATAAATATGGCTGTTAAAATCGAAATTTGCCCACCATGCGATGCACAAGGACGGGACCTGCACGATATTCGTAATACCGCGATTCAAAAATGGCGTGCACATGCGAACACTTGGGGAAAGGAGTTTGGTGTCAATCCAGGGTTGCTACTGTCTGTAGCCAGTATCGAGACAGGCGGGGATGTCAATGTTGGTTCGAGTTATTATGGTCTGTATCAGATAGGAAGCGAAATGCTTACTGCGTATAATAAAGCAAAGAAGACCAATTATACTCTGGCCGATTTCCGAGGGAAAGGTAGTATTGTGAAAACTGAAGATGGAGCAGGTAGCTTAGCCATCAAGGTGTTTGCAGAATTTATCTCGAACTTGCTTGTTGCGTTGGATGGAACAACCGACACGTATACTAACGAACGATTAGTAAAAGATGCTGCGACGAATTGGAACGGAAGCCTTACGTGTTCGCCAGACAGTGTAGTATATTTCTACCCATTTTCTGCTGTAAGTGGCGGCGCCACAACAAAGCGAGCTACCCGAACATCGTTTACTTGCTATGGTCAAAATGCTTACAATCTAATGAACTATGCTAGTTCTTGGTGCGGTACTTCCCCTTGGTACAGTAAGGATTTACCAGCAGTGAGCTTCAGTACAACGTACCGTAAGCTAGTAGGTCGAAATGTCTAAATAATCATAAGGAGGCACGGAGTTTATCCTACTCTGTGCTTCTTTAATAATAAACAAAATAGGGATATAATGGAAGGGACGTACAGAATTGAAGGTGAGTGAAATGAAATTCAGTTGGAAGTTAATTGTGGTAGGGATGTTCTTTGTAGTGCTTACGGCTTGCAGTTCCAAAGACGCCGAATTGAAAAGCGAGCAAACGTCAAAGGAGTACCAGGAATGGAAACAACAAGTCGAAGTTTTATTAAATGACAAGCCCTATATCTTGCCATCCTATGATCCAGAATTAGGACCGATTGAGATGGTGTACGATCAATTGTCACCCACAAATGTATCCTTTGAGTTGTATCGATCCAAAACTTATAAAATATCGAATGAGCTTACTGGTGTTGGTACAATCCATGACTTTTATTATTCTTTTTCTTGGAATAAGGAAGGAAAAGAGTGGAGCGATTCCGAGATACTATACCGGTTAGCAGGGGGCGGGACTAAAAGTAAGATTGAAAGAAAAATAGTAGATGCAAACAAGACGATCATTAATGATATGGCTGTTGAATATCGAGATGGTAATTTGAGATTCTATCAAAGTTTTGATATTGAGGGGCATGAACCAAATAAAGACTTGTCTGAAGCCGTTTTTACCTTTTTAAAAGCAAAAGGAATTTCATCTGCTCAAGTTGAAGCCATAAAAGCAGAGCGCGAGACAAACTTGGATTTTCAGTTTGTCGTTAACAATCATTATGTAAAAAGTTCATTCTCTATTCAGTCACCTAATGAACTAGAAAAGTATTTAGGTGAAATAAGCAAATTAGTAATTAAATAACTATTCAGTACCATCGGAGACGGAGGTAGGCCCTATCAGTGATGGCTGCATCCAGTAATTCGTTTTCGAAGCAAGATGTTCCGTCTTGTCCAATTCACTTTCTAATACTGTCAATCGCTCTTTGGAAAACGCTAGCAGTCGAATGAAAAGCGCTTTACATTAAAAGAGGACGAAACTTCCTCATTACTCCAACCCAACGTAACAACGAATTAATTAAAGCAACGGCCCGATTGAGTCCCTAAAGCAGCGCCCGAAACTCTAAGTTCGGGCTTTTTTCGCTCTTTTTGACGATTAGCATCTACCTGTGCCGCCGTTGTTTTTCAAGACATTCAATCCTTATCGTACAAAATCCGCATAATGTTGGCATCGCCTTTTTTTCAAAATCATTGACAGCATTGGCAAACAATTTGTCAGATGTCAAAATATTTAATAAACTTTAGAGGAAAGATGCTGAAAGGATGGGTTTCCATGGTCTCGTTGGAACGATGCAAGCCAGCTATCGAAAAAGTTATCACGGGCATCTCGGATATACTGAATGTGGATGCTGCTGTGATCAACGAGCGTGGCTTATTGGTTGTGAGCACCGAGCGTTATCTGAAGCAGAAAGGGGAAAATGTACATATCCCGTCCATCGAGTTCGTCTTGTCACGGGGAGATTTTCTGGTTGATAAGCCAGGCTCCATGGAGATGTGCGTCGGATGCAGGTTCCTGGAAAGCTGTCCTGCCAAAGTGGAGCTGCTGTCATCCATAAAGGTAGCGAATCATGCCATCGGCGTTGTCTCACTCACATCCTTTACAAAGGAAGGACAACATCGTCTCTCGAAGCATACCGAAAAATATCAGCAAATTTTGACAAAAGTAAGTGGGATGATTACGACGATCATTCAAACCCAGACAGTCAAGCACGAGCCGTACCATCCATACGACCAGCTGCTGGAGGGAGTGCTCGATACTGTATCTGATGCTTATCTCACCTTTGATCGAAGCGGCAATGTCGTTCACGCTAATGCAAGTGCCCGTTCACTTTTGGCCCAAAAAGACCTGCTGCCAGCAGATATCTCCCAGATGTTTATGCCATCGCTGTCCTCTCTGTCGACTCAGTCCTTGCCTGTCGCGAACTGTCTGATTGATAAACTGAATGCTCCTGTAGAAGCGACACCGATTATGGTTAACGATCAGTTCATTGGAGGTGCACTGCGTGTTACGAGTGAATGGCTGACGACCTCTATACGGCCGATGACGCAGACAGGGGGGAGCTTGGAACAGATTGTAGGCAAGAGCCAAGCGATTAGACAGCTAAAGGAAAAGGCTGAGCGAATAAAAAACAGCAGCTCTACTGTACTCATTACGGGTGCAACCGGTACGGGCAAGGGACATTTGGCGAAAGCGATCCACGAAGCCAGTACCCGTGCCTACTATCCGTTTGTTGCGATTAACTGTGCAAGCATTCCTGAGAGCTTGTTCGAGAGTGAATTGTTTGGACACGAGGAAGGCGCTTTTACGGGGGCAAAAAAAGGGGGCAAGCCAGGACGATTTGAAATGGCCAACAATGGTACGCTTTTCTTGGACGAGATTGGAGATATGCCTCTATCCTTGCAGGCAAAGCTTTTACGGGTGTTACAGGATATGGTGATCGAACGGGTTGGCGGTACTCGCTCAATCCCGATCAATGTACGGATTATCGCTGCGACCAATCAAAATCTGGAGGAATTGATTGAACAAAAAGCATTTCGGGCAGATCTTTTTTACCGATTGAATGTCATCCCGATTCATGTCCCAGCCCTTGCCGAGCGAAAGGAGGATATCGAGCTGCTCGCCTTGTCTTATTTGCAAACATGCAGAGAAAAGACAGGGCGTACCTTTGCTGGTATCGCTCCAAAAACGATGGAGATCTTGGCCTCTTACCAGTGGCCGGGCAATGTCAGGGAGCTGGAGAACGTCATCGAGTACGCGATGAACATGGAGACGGGAACTACGATTACGCCGGACAGCTTGCCACCTCGTTTACTGGCAGGCTCGGGCAGCGCGTCCAGTGGATCGGCCATCAGAGAACGCATAGCGGATGTCCAGGCTGATGCCATTCGTGCATCACTGCAAAGGCACGGGACGGATTTGAAGGGGAAGATGGAGGTTGCTAGTGAGCTCGGGATAGGCATAAGAACCTTGTATCGAAAGCTGAAGGCATTGGGGATTTCGTGATCGACAGGAATGGGATTGTCGTATGTATAAAAGGACAGCCGGAGCAGGGCTGTCCTTTTTCTGCTTGTCTAAAGAGCATTTATAAGCTAATTGCTTGCGGCTGTGTCTGCCAAAACTGCTAGTGGATCGACAGCTGTACCATCTTTTATTAATTCAAAATAGAGATGGGGGCCTGTGCTTTGTCCGGTACTGCCCAACAAGCCGATGATCTGTCCCTGTGAAACAGTGGCACCGGGCGCGACCTCCAGTTTTTCCAGATGAGAATAAACGGTCTGATAGCCGCCGTCATGAGACACGATGACCTGATTGCCTGCTTTTCTGTCGTAATCTGCAGCGATGACGGTGCCTGCTGCGGCTGCGTGAACAGGGGTATTCAGGGCGTTGATGATAGTAATTCCTTTCGCTTTAGGGGAGCTGTTGATCGTTCCCTCGACAGGTGTGATAAAGGCTGGCTGTTTACCAAAAACCTGCTTGGCATCGGTCAAGGTGAATACACCTAGCGCCAAAACAACGATGATCCCGGAAGTAGTCCACGTATAAGCTTTCTTTTTAAAGCTGCTGATCATTTCAATTCTCCTTTTCAAATGGTTTCGTGAGCTGGAAAAGCTGGCAGTGAGTGCAGTAGTCCTTTGCCCGCTGCAGAGCTCCAGCAGCTTGATCATGGTAAACCCGTATTTTTGTACCTCTGCTTCTCTCATGTAGGTAAGGGCCAAAGCATCACAGGCAATTTCCTGATCCCGACGCATACGCGAAGCAGCATACCAGAGCAGCGGATTAAACCAGTTGAGGATGAGTAAAAAGCTCATCAAGCTGTTCACCGCGATATCGTGTCTTTTCCAATGAGATAATTCATGGAGGAAGATATGGCGCAGCTCCTGCTCGCCCAATGTATCGATGAGTCGATCCGGCAGCAAAATGCGCGGTCGCCAGACTCCTGCCAGGGTGGGACTCGAAACGTTCTTGCTTCTCTGTAGTGGCAGCTTTTGAGTAATGCCCATCTGTACCTTACATTGAGCCAAGATCAGGAGAACACGCTGCTCCAGAACAAGGGCTTCATCTTTGAGCGTTTGGCTCCATTTGTACATGGTGCGTATGGTTGTGATCAGGAGCACGATAACACCACAGAGCCAGAGCGCTGCAAGCAGATGAAGCCAGGAAACGATCGAGCCAGTGAACACGCCAGCTTTCGGCTCGTTAGCCATATCACCAGAAGGGTGAGCAACGGCAGCTGCTGTGTATGTGTAGCTGGATGCACTGTTTGCGGGTTGCCCTTGAACGGTTTCCCAGCCCAATGAGGGCAGCCAATTGTACAAGCTGATGGAGCTGTCTGGCGACCATGGAATAGCCAACTTCATGATCAACAGAAACCAGACGGCATAGTGCCATCTCGCGGTCAGATGCTTTTTGCCAGCCAGCTTGCACAGCAAAATGAGGATGACGAGGATGCTGGCTTGTAGGGAATTGGACAGCACCCAGGAAAAAGAATGAGTGAGAAGATATACTAGTGTCTCTACCACATTACTTCTCCTTGTCTGACAGGATTTTCTTTAGCTCGGCTATCTCCTGGGAGGAGAGCTTTTCTTCCTGTAAAAAGTGCACGAGCATAGGCTTGAGCGCCCCTCCGTACACGCGTTGCAAAAAGGATTCACGCTCTGTCCGTTTACATTCCTCTTCACTAATTGTGGGAGTGTAGTAATAGACGCGGTTGACTTGCTCGTAGGTAAGAATCCCTTTTTGCAGCAAACGGCTGATCAATGTTTTGATTGTTTTTTCTTTCCAGCTCTTGTTGTCTCGCAAGGCATGAATGACATCAGCGGCAGTAGCGGGTGATTTCGCCCAGATGACCTTCATGATTTCCCACTCGGAATCCGAAATACGCGGGAGCTCGTCCAAGGGATGTACCTCCTTCGTTTATCGATTACACTTGTAGTCGTTAATGCTTTTAAGATTACAACCGTAATCGTAAGTTGTCAACCATGTTTTTACAAAAATACAAAAAGCCCTCAGCTGAGGGAGTACCTTCACTGAGGGCAATGTATTGATAGCGTGCAAGAAGAGCCAGTTATTCTGCTGCCGAAAATCCGTATTTAGCATAGGCTTCCGTACAAGGCTGCCCGCCAGCCAGCTCAAATGTTCCCTCTGACAAATTCATGACGATCGAAAACACCGTGCTGGAAATCATCGGGCGGCCGAGGTCTACAGGCTGTGTTTCTCCATGTCGGCAAATGCCGTCCGGATATGCGCCGTGATCAGAAAAAGTATGCTTGAACGTAGCCGGATCTATGTCATTCCCATAACGGGCTAGCAGCTTGCTGGCACGCCCTTGGCGCAAGTGGCTGTCAGGAGACATGATTCTGGCGGTATCCTCGATCAGGATCGAGCGCGGTCCGATAAAATGATTCGCATGGACAAGCAAGCCGTTGTCCGGATAGAGCACGTCGTAGTTGGTTGGGGTTGTCTCTACATCTACGACCTCGCCTTCTTTATGGGCGATCAAATAGTTGGCAGAGGTGCCGCGAGTGAGGCGGGCGACCTGTCCGATTGCTTGTGGCAGTGTGTGACTGTTGAGAATGCCGCGAAGTATGATATGAATCGGTACCCCCATCTGGCGCTCGGTAGTCCCGAGGAAGTTCAGGCAAACGCCCACGCCAGCGCTGTTCATGCCGATTTTGCCGACGATTCCTGCTTCTGTCACCATCAAGATCGCAGGACGTGGAGCCTGATCGATTTCTAAGACGATCATTCCTGGCTTGATCCGGTTGTTCCAGTCCCAGTTTTGGCCGAGCAGCATCTCTTGGCTGGTCGTAATCTCGGGAGCAGCCGCGATACTGGTACAGCCATCTGCCGGAACAGGCTTGCCTGCCAGATTTGTGATGATTTCACTGCGAGCATTAAGCACGATCAGATCGAGCAGGTCGAGCTCCGCGCCCTGGCTAATCCCTTTGATTTCCTCCAATATTTCGGCATCGTAGCGTTCAATCCAGGAGATGTACTGAACAGAATGGGCGCGTGCTGCTTCCCAGTCCACCTGGGCCATTTCCTGAAAAAGAACCTTGTACGTTTCGATGTTGTGAATGATCTGCTGCTTGGCCAGGTGACCTAATTGTTTTCCTCGCTCAAACGCAGTGCCACTGATACGAAAATGTGGAAAGGACATGCTGATAACCTCCATGTTTCACTGAATTGTTTAGCCATGCTAAGTAGTGATTGAATCTTTTTGAACCAGATTTTTGTTTGTTGCCATCGTGACAAGCAGTGCGACTGCTATGTTCAAAATGAGCGCGATAAAGCCAGTATTAAAATCCTTTACAACCTGCGGCAGATCAGGGAACAAGGTAGCAAGCGTCGTCTTGGTGACCGTCAAATACACGACGGTGGATACGCCGACAATAATTCCCCAGGAGGCTCCGTATTTGTTGATCCGATTTTTCGGAAAGAGGCTGAGCAGAAGCGCCGGGAACAGCTGGGTAATCAGGCTAAAGGACATCAATAGTAAAGCGTACAGCGCATTGCCGCCATTGATGACAAAATAAAGGGCGATAAAGGCTACTACTGGAACGGTCAGTTTCGCTACCTTGGCCACGCGGACTTCATTGGTCGTTTTCGTGAGCGGCTTGTAGATGTTTGTTGCAAACAGTGTCCCGATCGTGAGCAAAATGACCGAGGTGGGTACCAATGCCGTCAATAGCCCAACCCCGCCGATCACCCCGATGAACCATGGGTCAAAGGTTTGGAGCGAGAGGCGCAGCAAGGCCAGGTCGCCATCAGCTCCTTTTAAGCCGGGAACCTGCAAGATCGCGGTATACCCGACAAAAAAGACGAAGAGCAGCAGTAAGGTGTACAGCGGCATCACGATGGTATTGCGGCGAAAAACCTTTTCGCTTTTGGCTGACAGCGCCGCTGCGAATAAACCAGGCTGCATGTAGAAGCCAACCGCCGTCAATAGCACTGTGGAAATGACCCAGCTAAGACTCTGTCCTTTTTCCGGGAGGGTCAGATGAGCGGGTTTGGCAGCTTGTACCGCTTCAAACATCGGCTGGAAGCCACCGTAGTAGTGATAAGGCAAATACAAGCCGAGAAAAACGACGACAAGCACGATCGAAATATCCTTGATCACAGCAGTCCAGACAGCTCCGTGAATACCAGAGATCATCACGTACACGGTTACAGCGATGGTCCCGATCCAAACCGCCAGGATCGGTGAAATCATCCCGTAGGAGGTTTCCGAAACGATGATTCCAAGCCCTTTCAATTGCAGAACCACAACCGGGACAGAAGCGATGATCCCGACGACAGAAACCAGCATACCGAGAGACGAGCTCTGATATTTGCTACGGAAGAAATCAGAGATCGAGACAATCGAATGCTCTTTGGCATACCGCCAGATCGGAGGAAGCAGATAGTAGGAAAAAACATAGGCCAAGGTCATGTACGCGAGCACGTAATAAGCAGGGGAGCCAACCTGATAGATCATCCCGCTCCCGCCTAAAAAGGTGAACGTCGTAAAGAATTCCCCAGCGAGCAAAAGGAACACGAAAACGGTTCCAAAACCGCGACCGCCAACAGCCCATTGCTCCAAGCTCATCTTCTTGCCAAGACCAGAGCGAACAGCTAGCAGGATGGCGGCAACCAGAAAGGCAAACGTAATTAGCATGGAAATATTCATCAGATTTCCTCCTTCTGATTCGCCGGATCAATCGTATTGATGATGGCCATCACGACTGATGTCAGAACGACCCACAGTACAATCCAAAACATTAAAAATGGCATTCCCAGCACATAGGGGGTCGCTTTATTGGCAAAAGGCATCCCCCCAAGCATCCCGATAAATGGAATAAGTCCCAAAACGTGAATCCGATTCATAATCAGCCCTCCTTTATTTTTTGTGTACTCTCCTGCCCGTGCATATCCCTTTTAGCAAAAAGAATGCCAACGGTGAAAAATACCGCCACAGAGGCGATGTCACCATCGGCATCATCCAAAACCGATCCATAATTGGATCGATTTCTGGTTTTACTGATCCATATTTGGATCGTTCCTGTATTTGGCTTCATACAGCTTCATTTTTCGTACAAAGGTAGGCTGGCTCATCTGCAAGGCACTCGCAGCTTTTCGCGTTGATTTATGCAAGGCGAGAGCTCGCTGCATCCCCTGGAATTCGAACAGCTCTACTTCCTCGCCAAACGTCTTGGGGATGATTTTTCCGAGATTGCCAAACAGCTCTCTAGGCAAATGATCGGGCAAAATTTCACCATTTGCACAGGAAATCGCCATTCGTTCCATGACATTGATCAATTCACGGATGTTGCCAGGCCAGTCGTACTGACAAAGCACATGAATGGCTTCCTGGGTGATTTGAATTTGGATCGCATTCTTTTCTTGGTAGCGTTGTAGAAAGTGCTCAATGAAAAACGGAATCTCTTCTTTTCGTTCACGCAGCGGAGGGATCAGGATCGGATAAACCTGGAGCCGGTAGTACAAATCTTTGCGGAATGCTTTTTGCTCTACCATTTCCTCTAAATCCTGATTCGTCGCAGCGATAATCCGCACATCAGAACGGATGGTTTTAATGCCTCCGACTCTGCGAAACTCTTGTTCTTCTAAAACGCGCAGCAACTTTACTTGCAGATCGAGAGGCATGTCGCCGATTTCGTCAAGAAAGAGCGTACCCTTGTCAGCGAGCTCAAAAAAACCGGGCTTGCCCTCTTTGTTTGCTCCGGTGAAGGCACCTGTCTCATATCCGAAAAATTCGCTTTCCATCAAGGAGGCAGGGATGGCTCCACAGTTTACCTTGATAAAAGCGCCTGTTGACCGCTTGCTCCTGTGGTGAATGTACTTGGCGATCACCTCTTTGCCGACCCCGGACTCGCCGCGCAGCATCACAGGAGAGTCTACGGAAGCAACCTTGGTCGCGGCTTCCTTTACATCGAGCATGACCTTGCTGTGGATGACCAAGCCGTTTTCATGCTCCTGCTGCTGCTTCAGAGTTTTGATCTCTTCCAGATAATTCTGATTCATCTGCTCCGCACGGCTCAAATGCTGTTTCAGCTCGTTCAGCTCTGTCATGTCGCGGACACAATTCACTACGAACTCAATTTCGTTCTGCTCATTAAACATGGGCATCCCGGTAGTCATATACTCTTTGTCTCCTGAATCAGATGTGGAGCGTTGCATGATGGTCACGGGGCGTCTTTCTTGAAGAACGCGCATGGTACTGGATTCGTTGGAATGAAGCCTGATTCCAACTGTACTGCGTATATCCTTGCCGATCAGCTCATCTGCTGTTTTTCCTGCTATTTTCTGATAGGCTGTGTTTACTTTGACAATCATTCCGTCCCTGTCGGTGATAATGACGCCGTCGAAAAAAAGCTCAAGGAGACTGTCTAGGTTGTTCAGGGCAAACATAGGGATCATCCCCCTTTCTTGCAGGTAGACGCTAAATGCCACTAGTATAGCATGTTAGAATGAGAAAAAAACAAAGGCAGGGATCGAACATGAATCTCGCTGAGCAGTTTGGCAATATCGATATCTATTTATTTGATCAGTTGTTAAAAGGGCGAATTACAAAAGATATGCGCATTCTCGATGCCGGCTGTGGAAGCGGGCGCAATCTAGTCTATTTTTTGCGTAATGGCTATACGGTATACGCCGTTGATCGCTCGGAGGACGCGATACGTGCCGTTCGGGAGCTTGGAGCGACGCTTGCCCCAGTCTGGTCAGAGGAGCAGGCGCGTGTAGAGGCGGTTGAGTGTATGAGCTTTGCCACAGAAAGCTTTGATTTTGTCATAAGCAATGCGGTGCTGCACTTTGCCGAGGACGAGGCTCACTTTCAACAAATGATGGAGGAGCTGTGGCGGGTTCTTGCACCAGGGGGAATGTTGTTTATTCGTTTGGCTTCATCGATTGGTATAGAAGAAAGGATCAAGCCGCTAGGCAATCAAAGATACTTGTTACCAGACGGCAGCACTCGTTTTCTAGTAAACGAAGAAATAATGCGGGAGACTACGGTGGCACTCCAGGGCACGCTTTTTGAGCCGATTAAAACAGTCAATGTCGCTGGACTGCGTTGTATGAGTACGTGGTGCCTGAAAAAGCCCGTCACCTGACAGAGGGATGCGCAGTTCATCAAAGACTGTGAACATTCTTTTGACGTCTATCTCGAGTCCTGCCTGATCACATACGTAGCCTACCGGTTGTCGGTGTTGGGCGATTCTCCTATAATGAAGAAAATAGTTGTAATAGCGATGGGGATACAGTAGCAGTCTTGTGTCCCCTTTTTAGATAGAAAGACCGAATCACGTTACTTGACGCAGGAGGGAGGCAGCAGGATGAACAGCAATGAGAGCCAGGATAAATGGATGAGCCGCGTATTAGAAGGGATTATCGACACCTCTCGCGACCACCTGTTGATTACCGATGGGGAAGGGTATATTCAGCTGGTCGGTGATTCCTGCTACGAGATGTATGGTCTGGAAAAAGAGCAGCTGCTGGGCAGAAACGTCATTCAGCTCGAAAAAGAAAAGGTATTCTCTCCCTCTGTGACACGCAAAGTAATCGAGGCGAGGACACCACAAACAACGATGCAGGAAATCCCCGGCGGGAAAAAGCTGATGGTAACGGCCTATCCTGTATGGAACGAGGGCGGCTCCCTGCATTCAGTCATTAGCTATTCCCATGATTTGACGGAGATTTTGGAGCTGAAGCATCGTTATGAGAGTCTGACAGAACAGCTGAAGCAATTTGAAACGGAGATTGAGGAGCTGCGCGAAAAAAACAACGAAGGCTTCGTAGCTGTCAGTCAGCCGATGCAGGTCATCGAGCGGTTAATCAAAAAGGTCGCAGTAGTCGACTCCACGGTTCTGATTCTAGGAGAGTCCGGTGTTGGAAAAAACGTCATTGCCAAAGAAATACACCGTCACAGCCGACGTGCAGGCGGCCAGTTCGTAGAGATAAACTGCGGCTCGATCCCCGAGGGCTTGCTGGAGTCGGAGTTGTTTGGCTATGAAGCAGGTTCCTTTACGGGGGCTGGAAAGAACGGTAAGCCTGGCATTATCGAGCTGGCGAATCAAGGCACACTGCTCTTGGACGAGCTGGGCGAGCTGCCGCTGACGTTGCAAGCAAAGCTTTTAAAGGTCATACAGGAAAAACGGCTGCAGCGAGTAGGCAGTATGCAGTACCGGGATGTGGATTTTCGCCTGATCGCCGCCACCAACCGCGATCTGGAGAAGATGGTGAAGGAAGGTAAGTTCCGACAGGATCTTTACTTTCGCTTGAATGTCGTACCGATTCAGGTGCCAGCGCTACGCAACAGGCCGGAGGATATCGCTGCCCTGATCAAGCTCGTCATACGCACACTCAACGAGCGGTACGGCATGGATAAACGGCTCGACCCCCCGGCGACACACGCTTTGATGCATTATTCCTGGCCGGGCAACGTCCGAGAACTGGAAAACGTGTTGGAGCGAATGGTCGTAACGGCTGATGAGGATGTGATCACGCCGCAGCATCTGCCTGCCGAAATTAGTGTCGCAGGTGAAGAGCAAGCGATGCTGGAGCCGGGGATCGCTTCGATATCATTAAAGGAGGCGCTGGAGCAAGTCGAGGAAAAATGGCTCCGCTATGCATCAGAGCGTTGTCGGACGACGGCAGAAATGGCACAGCTTTTGGGGATTAGCCAGCCCTCCGTGGTGAGGAAGCTGCAAAAATATCAAGTCAGGTCAACTTAATTCAAAAGTAAATAATCAATTCAAAAATGAATCGAGGTTTCCTGTGCCTTTGATTCATTTTTGAATTTTCAGAGCAAAATACCGCCGCAATAAGCTGATCAAATCAGGCTTTTTTCGTTGGCACAGGTATTGCTATATTTACGTAGCAGAAGGCATAACTCTTACAATAAACCATTCATTTATAGAAGGAGAGAAACGATATGTCCAAACAGCGTAAATTCGTAAATGTAGCTGCAGGTGTACCTGGTCCAAAAGGAGCGGCACTGATTGAAAAAAGAAAGCAGTACGTTCCAAAGGGCGTTGGCAACAATACACCGATCTTTGTAGAAACCGCCTCTGGTGCACTGGTGAACGACGTGGATGGCAACACGTACATTGATTTCGCTGGGGCAATCGGTACGCTGAATGCAGGCCACTGTCCAAAAGAAGTGGTAGATGCACTCAAAGAACAGCTCGACAAGTATATTCACCCATGCTTCCACGTAGGCATGTATGAGCCATATGTGGCACTCGCTGAAAAATTGACGCAAATCACCCCAGGCAGCTTTGAGAAGAAAACAATGTTGGCTAACAGCGGGGCAGAAGCAGTAGAAAATGCGGTAAAAATTGCTCGCAAATTTACAGGACGTCCGGGAATCATTTCGTTTAGCCGTGGCTTCCATGGACGTACGCTGCTCGGCATGTCGCTCACCTCCAAAGTAAAGCCGTACAAATTCCAGATGGGTCCTTTTGCTCCGGCTACGTATAAAGCACAGTTCCCGTATCCAATGAACAAACCGGCTTCCATGACAGATGATGAGTACGCTCAATTCTGCATTCGCCAATTCGAAGACTTCCTGTTGACTGAAGTAGCACCTGAAGAAGTAGCTGCGGTCATCATGGAGCCAATCCAGGGCGAGGGCGGATTCATCGTACCACCTGTATCCTTCGTGCAAGCTGTCTATGAAATTTGCAAAAAGCACAGCATTTTGTTCATTGCCGATGAGATTCAAACAGGCTTCTGCCGCACAGGCTCGATGTTTGCTTCTACACAATTCGGAATCGAACCAGACATCATCACCATGTCTAAATCGATTGCAGCTGGTCTGCCGATCTCTGCTGTTACGGGTCGCGCTGAAATTATGGACGCTCCGAATCCAGGTGAAATCGGCGGTACCTATGGAGGAAGCCCGCTTGGCTGCGTAGCGGCACTTGCGGTTATCGAGAAAATGGAGCGCGAAAACCTGGCAGCACGTGCACAATACATCGGCGATACCATCAAACAGCATTTCACTGCGCTGCAAAAAGATTTCCCTGTGATTGCAGAGGTTCGTGGTCTTGGAGCGATGTGCGCTGTAGAATTTGCCGATCCACAAACAAAAGCACCTGCAAAAGAGCTGGTGGCTGGTTTGACAAAAGGCTGCTACGAGTCTGGTGTTATCGTGCTTTCCGCTGGCGTACACAGCAACGTGCTTCGTTTCCTCTCTCCACTGGTCATTACTGACGAGCAGCTAGAGGAAGCGCTCGATATCATGACGGAAGTGCTGAAAAGCCAATACGTAACGAACTAATTTGCGCGGGAGGTCACTATGAAAAAGCATCTTTACATCAATGGACAATGGATGGAAGCAAAAGAATATGCACCTCTCTACTCCCCCTTTTCTGGTGAGCTACTGGCTGAGATTGCTCAAGCGGATGATGGCGATGTAGATGAAGCGATTAAGGCAGCGAAAGCAGCGAGTAAAGTGATGGCAAAAATGCCAGCGAGCCAGCGGGCATTGATTTTGGAAAAAGCGGTTGCCATCATGGAGGCTCGCAAGGAGGAGCTGGCGGTCATTCTCGCGCAGGAAGCTGCAAAGCCGCTGCGTACAGGACGCGGAGAAATTGCCCGTACGATCCAAACGTACAAATTCGCTGCGGAGGAAGCCAAGCGTATTCATGGAGAGACTGTACCACTCGATGCGGCTCCGGGTGGCGAGGGACGTCTGGCCTTTACAATTCGTAAGCCGATCGGTGTCGTGGGAGCGATCACTCCATTTAACTTCCCGTTCAATCTGGTTGCACATAAAGTGGGACCAGCGATTGCGGCGGGAAATACAGTCGTTTTGAAGCCAGCAAGTCAGACGCCACTCAGCTCGCTGATTTTGGCGGACATTTTTGCCGAAGCAGGCTTGCCAGCAGGCGCTCTCAACATTTTGCCTGGAAAAGGTGCCGTTGTGGGTGAAAAGCTTGTCGGCGACAGTCGCATCGCGGCGATTACATTTACAGGCAGCCCTGCGGTCGGTATCGCCATGAAAAACAAGGCTGGACTCAAGCGGGTGACTTTGGAGCTCGGCTCCAACTCGGCTGTTATCATCGATCACAATGTGGAAATTACGCAAGCTTTGATTGACCGCTGCGTGATGGGGGCGTTTTCCTTTAGCGGCCAGGTGTGCATCTCGCTCCAACGCGTCTACATTCACCAAAGCAAGTACGAGGAGTTCCTCGAAAAGTTCAAGGCGGCAACTGAAAAGCTCGTACTGGGTGATCCGCTGAAAGAAGAAACGGATATGTCCTCTCTCATCTCTTTGAAAGACCATGAGCGGATGGGTGCATGGGTACAGGAAGCAGTCGATGCAGGGGCACATGTCGTAACCGGAGGCAAAGCAGTTACGGATCGAATCTATGCACCTACGATTCTGACCAACGTAGGAGCACATGTTTCTTGCTCTTGCCAGGAAGTATTCGGTCCAATCGTTGTCGTTACGCCATTTGAGACCATCGATGAGGCGATCGAGGCCGTCAACGATTCCCGTTTTGGCCTGCAGGCAGGGATCTATACGAGTGATATTCACGCAGCTATGCGCGCAGCCGAGGAGCTGGAAGTGGGCGGCGTGATGATCAACGATATTCCGACCTTCCGTGTAGATAATATGCCGTACGGCGGGGTAAAAGATAGCGGCTTCGGCCGTGAAGGCATCAAATATGCAGTTGAGGAATTAACGGAGCTTAAATTAATTGCAATCAAACTATAACCATTTATTGACGAGTCCTTGGCGGCTCGTCTTTTTTTAATTACCACATTTAACCAAGTAACGTTCTTTTGAGACGTTCGTCCTATTTACAGGATTGCTTTGTTCAGAAATGGTATATTTCCTTATCGTAAAATAGAGAGTGTTATATAACGCGCTAGATATGGAGATCCCTTATTCTGGTTGTTGTTTATATGACATTCCCTTCTTATGCTAATTAGTAGATAAATAGGCTCACGGTTACGGAAAGAAGGAGCAAAAAAGATGACAGAATGCAATGAGGCAGCTAGGAAAAAAGGCTTCTTTATGAACGGAATCTGGCTGGTATGTACGTTGGCCTTGCTGGCAGGGTGTGCTCCATATGGGCGAAGTGACACCCCGCAGGAGAACGATGACAACCAAGCACCTGCCCAAAAAATTGTTCGCTACGAAGGGGAAAAGAGTAAGGCAGTATCACTTGTGTATACGACGAAAAAGCAGCTGTCTCTCACCTTTAACGGGATGGGGGACAAAGGAACCATGTTGAAACTCCTGGATGAGCTGGATCGGTATCATATTCAGGCTACTTTTTTTCTGCCGGGTATGCGGGTAGCTGAGGAGCCTGATATCGCGAGAACGATTCTTTCCAGAGGGCATGAAATTGAGAACAATACGCTTAGTCGGGTGGATTTGACCAGGCTGCCGTATGAAAAGCTGTATTCGGAAATTCAATTAGCAAATGAAGTCATTGAGAAAGAAACAGGAGTAGTGCCGCGGTATGTCAGGACCAAGCTGGGTGACTACAATGACGATATTCGTCTGGCCGCCGCTCAGAATGGACAAGCAGCTGTGATTTCGTATAGTTTGTTTTTGCACAATTGGCAGAAGGAAACGGAGGAAGAGAAACGGCATTACCTGCGGAAATACATAAATCGCGGCGGGATTATTGCCATCGATACGGAGGAAAACAAGCAGCTAGTGGGAGATATTCCACTCATCGCTGAAGCCGCGGCAAATGTCGGGTACAAATTTGTCACTGTGCACCAATTGATTGAGCAGGGCGGCGAGCGCAAGCCATTGGAAGCCATTCCTGGATACGATGCTGCCAAGATTCATGCAAAATTTGATGACGCAGCCTACAGGCTGATCTATCGCAAAGAAACAAGCAAAAAAGAAGTGGCGTTATCTTTTGACGATTGGGGAACAGATGCTGCGGTTACGAAAATACTCGATATTTTGGAGCAAAAAGGCGTGAGGGCCTCGTTCTTTTTGCGGGCTGACGGTGTAGAACGGAATCCGAATCTGGCACGAGCGATTGCAGAAGGCGGCCACGACGTTGCCAATCATACGTATTCCCATCCGGTGAATACAAAGATTACGCCAGAACAGCTACAGGAAGAAATCGTAAAAGCCCATCGAATCATTACAGAAGCCATTCAAAAAAAGCCAACGATGTATTTCCGTCCGCCAACAGGTGAATTCGACGAGCGTACCTTACAGGCAGTAGCTGCGACTGGCTACCACACCGTTGCGATCTACGATGTTACACCATCCGATTTCGTAAAAAGCAACCGTGCGGATGATATCGTAGCGGCTATCATGGAGCAAACGAAAAACGGAAGTGTGGTATTGCTGCATCTGCTAGATGATATCCACACAGTGGAGGCGCTCCCAACTGTCATCGATAAGCTCAGAAGCAAAGGCTACACGTTTGTGAGAATGACAGATATGTTTGGTTAATTTTTATACGAAGCGAGGAAAAACATTATGGATTTATTCGAAGCCATTGTGGACAGGCAGGAAAAGATTGCGGTCGTAGGTCTTGGATATGTGGGGTTTCCCATTGCAGCGGCATTATCGAAACGGGCAAATGTCATTGGCTTTGATGTGAATCGAAACAAGATAGAAGCTTATCAGAACGGCAAGTTTTTGAGCGAGGATGTAGGTGAGGAAGATTTGGCGAGTGGGTGCACGGTAGAGTTTACTGCTGATGAAACCCGACTCGGCGAAGCGAGCTTTTTTATTGTCGCGGTTCCCACCCCTGTAAAGAGCGGGAATGTACCGGATCTTCACTTTGTGAAAAATGCCACAAGGATGGTTGGAAAGCAGCTTCGAAAAGGGGCGGTCGTTGTTTTCGAATCAACGGTGTACCCCGGTGTAACCGAGGATATCTGCATACCCATTTTGGAAGCTGAGTCTGGACTGCGCTGCCCAGACGATTTCAAGGTCGGTTACTCTCCTGAAAGAATTAATCCAGGAGACAAGGTCAACCGCTTGGAAAACATCGTGAAGATCGTATCCGGGATTGATCAGGAGGCACTTGAAACGATTGCCAGAGTGTACGAGTTGGCGATTAAAGCCGGGGTGTATAAAGCCGATAGTATCAAGGTAGCCGAAGCTGCAAAAGTGATCGAGAACGCACAGCGTGACATTAATATTGCCTTCATGAATGAGCTGTCGATGCTGTTTCACCAGATGGGAATCGAGACAAAGGCTGTACTTGAGGCTGCTGGGACAAAGTGGAATTTTCTTCCTTTTACACCGGGCTTGGTAGGCGGGCATTGCATTGGCATCGATCCTTATTACTTAACCTACAAAGCAGAGGACAGCGGCTATCATTCCAAGATCATTCTGGCGGGAAGACATATTAACGACGGTATGGGTGTCTATGTGGCTCAGCAGATTATTAAGCTTCTCGTCCGCTTGAAGCTGGATCTTCCAAATGTTCGAATCGGACTTTTGGGATTGTCCTACAAGGAAAATTGCAGCGACATCCGAAATACAAAGGTAACCGATATTATCGAAGAGCTGAACGATTATGGTATTGCTCCGCTTGTGGTAGATCCTTTGGTAGACCCGAAGGAGGCTTACGATGAGTATGGCATTGAGCTTACAGACATGTCATCCCTTCATAATCTGGATATCGTGGTCGTCGCGGTTCCCCATGCTTCCTTTGCTGAAATGAAGATCGCCGATTTCCAAAAATGGTTCGGGGAGAAGCAAACGAAAGTGATGATTGATATCAAAGGGATCTACAAGAAAAAAGAGTTTGAGAACAACGGTTTTTATTACTGGAGCTTGTAATAAATAGATTGGAGAGAGCGACAGTGATGAAGAAGAAAAAGAAAATCGTAGAGATACTGACGGTTTCCAGAGCGGATCGGCGCATACTCTCAAATGTACCTGACCCGGAGAACATCCGTGTTCAGGTGGATCGCAGGGGTGTGAAGGATGACACAGCAAATAGCGATCAGGAAGATCCTGAGTACATCAACCGGTTACGTATGCTTAGTTTGCGCTATATGGCTGATTTTGAAGTGCTGCTCGTGCCCAAAAGACAAACAGCGAAGAGCGGAATCAAGGCAAAAGCTGTCGACATATCCTCATCAGGTCTTTTGGTCGAACTGAGTGCTCCTATAGACAGCCTGGAAGTCGGGAGTGTCGTCAATATTCAATGCAATATCCCACCTGGTACGATGCCGGAAGGATTTGAATCGTCCGTCAAGCTGGATGCCAAAGTGGTACGCATTTTCACCCGCCAGCAGGACGATCAGGAAATACTGATGATGGCGTTTGAATTTTCCAAGCCGCTCACCGATTATTTTCAGAAGAAGCGGTGGGGTTACGCGATTTACATGGCGAGTGCTTCCTTGTTCGTAGCAGCACTTTTCGTTATGCTTATGCGCGCCGAGAGCATTATTTATTTCAAATACAATATTTATTTGTACTTATACAGTCTCATTGCGGCGGCTTTTTTGCTGACGCGGTACTTATTCGGAGCTTTGTACCGGGACGTGCCTGTCAATCCAGATTACACGCCTGGAGTGAGCATTATTATCCCCTGCTTTAATGAAGAAGAGTGGATTCATCGGACGATCTTGAGCTGTGTGAATCAGAACTATCCGATTGACAAGCTGGAGGTTATCGTCGTGGATGACCGGTCGACGGATAAGTCTGTGGAACAGATCGAAAAAGTCATCGCGATGATCCATAACGAGGCAGGACGGTATTTAACAAAGGAACGCGTGAAGATGCACGTACTGCCTGAAAACGGCGGGAAACGGGTCGCTCTGGTAAAAGGTGTGGAGATGGCGATGCATGATCTGGTCGTATTCGTCGACTCGGACAGCTTTTTAGAGCCTACTGCAATCAGAAACCTGGTGCAGCCGTTCCAAGACCCGCGCATGGGCGGTGTCGCAGGTCGTACAGACGTAGAGAACAAATTCACCAATACGATCACCAAGCTGCAAACGGTCCGTTACTATATCGCCTTTCGGATCATGAAGGCAGCAGAATCGTGGTTTGACAGCGTAACGTGCTTGTCAGGACCATTATCCTGCTACCGGAAAGAGCTCATTTTACAGCATTCTGAAGCGTGGCTAAATCAAAAGTTTCTCGGACAACCAGCTACCTTCGGGGACGACCGAAGCATGACGAACTTTATTCTGAAAACCCATCGCACGGGCTATCAGGATTCAGCTATTTGCTCCACGATTGTTCCCTCTGATATGGGTGTATTTTTGAAGCAGCAGATGCGTTGGAAGCGCTCATGGTTACGGGAATCACTACGCGCGAGCTCGTTCATTTGGCGCAAAGAGCCCTTCATGGCCCTGTTCTTCTTCATTGGACTGATCGTACCTATCGCTGCACCTGTCATCGTTCTCTACAATTTAGGCTATGTACCGCTTGTTCATCATGTGTTCCCGGGCACCTTTTTAATGGGACTATTATTGATGGCGCTGCTGATGAGCCTGGCGCATTTGTTTTTCCGCAAGAGCAAGCTATGGCTATTCGGAATCGTATTCTGTGTGTTCTATGAGTTCGTTTTACTCTGGCAAATGCCTGTTGCTTGGGTCACCTTCTGGAAATCGACGTGGGGGACACGCGAAACGCCGCAGGATGTCGAGGCAAGGCTGAAAAAAGAAGCACGCAAGCAAAAGAAAAAAGGGATTGGATTACCTTTTTAACCGTATAGGAATTTAAAAGCGTATGACGCTTATGAATTCCGGAGCGCATAAAAACCAACCGCTAAAGCGCGGTCGCTCATCTTTGAAAAGTTCTCGATAGAGGTTTTTTTACGCGCGTAGAAACGGTTACGTACGTGGCATAGGAATCGAAAGACACAGGGAGTGAGGGTGGCAGGTGTTATGATAAAGAAACAAAATACTGCCCTTGACTATCGTAAGAAAAATCGCAGGAAAATCATCAGAACGATTATGCAAACCGCGATCTTGCTGGCCTTGGGTATAATGCTATACACCGTGATTTTTGATGTTGTGAAATACCAGGAACCGGATCAAGCGAGCTGGAACAACGATAAAGGCTTTATTGCGCTCTCTTATTTTGGCGTGGGTCGGTCTGGTACCCCTAAATTAATTGCCAAAAAACAATTGGATGAGCAGCTCCAGGCGCTCTATGATCAAGGCTACGTTACGATTTCTCAGCAAGATATCATTGATTTTTATGAGAAAAAGAAGTCTCTTCCTGACAAGGCCTTATTTTTATCCTTTGAGGACGGACGTAACGATTCGAGCTTGTTTGCCCAGCCAGCTCTGGAAAAATACAATTACAAGGCAACGGTCCTCTCTTATGCCAACAAGATGGGAAATAGCGAAAATAAATTCCTCCAGCCCAAAGATATGCTGAAAATGATGAGGTCCGGCTTTTGGGAAATGGGCACCAATGGCTACCGCCTTACTTACATTAACGTCTTTGATAACGAAGGACGTTTTATTGGAGTCAAGGATGAGGGTGAGCTGTCGAACAAAACAAAGGTTGGCTATTACAATCACTACTTGATGGATTTTATCCGGGATCACAACATGATTCCGATAGAAGATCGAAGCAAAATGGAAGAGCGGATTCACTACGATTACAAACAAATCAAAGACATCTATTCTAGCCAGCTGGGATTCGTACCGGGAGTCTATATGATCATGCATGCCAATACGCTGTATGACGGGATGAACCGCTTGGTATCCGATGCAAATGACGTGAACATCAAAGAGCTGTTCAAGATGCATTTTAATCGGGAGGGCAATGCTTACAACGACAGCCAAAGCAATCTGTACGATCTGACGAGGGTGCAGCCAGCCCCTTACTGGTATACCAACCATCTGCTGATGAGAATCCAGCATGATACCGGGCAAAAGATGAAATTCGTACGTGGTGATGAAGAACACGCTGTGAAATGGGATCGGTATAGCGGGACAGCGCAATTTATGGAAAACAAAATTGCGTTAACCTCACCTTCTGGGGCCGCTGGGATGTTATATTTAAAGAATAGTGCGAGCCACCGTGACTTGAACATTTCGGCCAAGCTGGAAGGAAATGTGATCGGCAAGCAGACTATTTATGTTCGGTACGATCGGCTCAAGGACAGCTTTATTCGGATTGTTCTGCATGATAATAAGCTGACTGTAGAGCAAAAGCAGCCAAAGGGTGAAGTGAAGGAACTGTTCACGACCAAATTAAGCGATGTGGTGTGGAATCCATTAGACTTGTCTTTTGATCGGGCGTCGGTATATACAAGGGAGCAGGGCGAAGCAGGTGCTCCCAAGATGGAAGAGTATCCGATCAATATTCAAAACACACGGCAGCTGGAGATCGGTATAAAAGGAGACTCCTTACGTGTAACGGTTGACAAGGAAATCCTGCTGGACAACCAGAAGATCGACAGTACTATTGGAGGCGGCGTCGCGCTCGAGGCTGAATACAGCGAAGTGAACAAAAAAGATGATATTTACGATGGCGTCTTTACGGATGTAAAGGTAGCTTTACCAGGAGCCGAGGGAGCCGAAGAAACGGTATTGTTCACGAATATTTACACCGGGTTGCAGGCTGTAGTGGCACGAGTCGAGAATGCGATTGATGCTTCTATCGATTGGGTGATCGACACCTTCTAAATTAAGCAGCAAAGGGGATTCGTTCCAGGTGTCAAAAACTAATCTGGTAGGCAGGAGAGGCGTGATCCTGACGGCAATGTTGTTGATCTTTGGCGGTATGGTCGCCTGGTATTTGCAGAACGGGGATAACGGCGATAGCCTGAAAAAGGTCGATGCAGCGGAACAAAAGAAAAACCTGGAGCTGACTGCGTGGGTCGTTGATTGGCAGTGGCAGGAAGCAACAGCGGACTTCAATCGTATGACAGATGGCTTGTCCAGTGTTCAGGCGTTCGCCGCGTATTTTGATGAATCGGACAAGCTGTTGTTTACAGATCAATTTCAGAAGGCACTGCCAGTGATTCATGATATTTCTAAGCAAGGCAGCTTTGTGAATGTCGATTTGACGATTGTAAACGACCGAGTGAATAAAGACGGGACAGAGGTACAAAAGGACCCTGCTATCGTCTCGAGACTGCTAGCAACGGATGAGAGCCGTGAGAAGCATATCAAGGAAATCATGGATGCTGTGATTTCGAACAATTTTCATGGTGTGGAAATCGATTACGAGAAGATCGACAGAAAAGACTGGTACAATGTAATTGTTTTTTACCGTGAGCTGTATTACAAGCTGCAAGCAGCGGGAAAAACAATGCGGGTTGTGCTGGAGCCGCGTACGCCGATTGAGGAGATTTCGCTGCCAGAGGGACCTACCTACGTGATGATGGCGTATAATTTGCACGGCACGAAGACCGATCCAGGACCAAAAGCCGATCCTGCCTTTATCGAAAAGCTGGCGAATCGCTTAAAAAAAGTCCCGGGCAAAAACATGATTGCGCTCGCGCTAGGTGGATTTGACTGGTCAGAGTCAGGCAAAGTAACGTCTGTAACCGAAAACCAGGCTGTACAGTTGGCGCAAACAGGCTTGGAGCCGCCAAAGCGTGATGAAGCGAGTGGCAGTCTCTCTTTTCAATACGTGGACAAAGAAGGTAGCACCCACACGGTGTGGTATGCAGACGAGGTCACGTTGTCACAGTGGATTGGCGTGGCGAGAAAATCGGGGTACGACAAGATTGCTTTATGGAGACTTGGCGATCTTGGACAAGGTGTACTGAACTATGTCAATGAATAAACAGTGATCTGGCTGGTGTAACCAAATCAAAGAAAAAGAATCAGAGGACACGCGGAAAAGGCGGGGTCCTCTTTTTTGTATGCTGGCTGTACATAGTAATGTTCGATTTATGGCGGTACAAATAAATGTGGGACAGAAGTGAATAATGAAAAATCAATAAAACACGAACGATACGAAATATATAATTGAAAAAGATCGGATTTTATGTTAATTTAACTCTTGTGAAAAATGATCGTTCAAAATGATTTTTGAAATGAAGGAGAAGAAAAACATGGAATGGAAAGACATAATTGCGGCTCTCAGTGTCGTATTAAACGGCCTGCCGCAGGGTCTGCTCGCGCTATCCTTGGGTTTTGCATCCGTACCTACAGCCTTGGCTTTCCTCGTCGGTGCTGCCGGTAATGCCCTCACTGGCTCAGTGGCAGTCGTATCCTATCAGGCTGAGACGATTGCGCTGGCTGGAACGATTGGCAAAAGCATGAGAGACAGACTTTCGATGATTTTTGTTGGCGGCATTATTATGACCATTATCGGTCTGTTCGGTTTTTTGGAGAAAATCGTAGACTTCATTGGCCCGGTTATTACGAACGGGATGATGGCGGGTGTAGGGATTATGCTGGCTCGCGTGTCCTGGGACATGGCACGCAACAACATGCCTGTGGGTGCTACCTCTATGGCTACTGGCTTGCTCACGTATTTCATGACCAAGGATTTGGTCTATACCGTTACTGTATCCGTGCTGGTATCCAGTGTCGTAGCGATTGTGCTGAAGCAAGACGGTGCGATCAAGCCACTGGCAAACGATCGCCTCGTGCTGCAAAAGCTGACGTTTTCTCCAGCCATTCTGCGTGGAGCGATGGCGATGGTATGTTTGAACATCGGTGCAAATATCGCTTTTGGTCAAATTAACGGGGAGATCGCGAAATCGGATGTAAACATCGATACACTCAGTGTCATTAGCAGCGTGGCGGATATGGTGTCAGCCCTGTTCGGGGGTGCCCCGGTAGAAGCAATTATTTCTGCAACAGCAGGCGCGCCAAACCCGGTAGCCTCTGGGGTATTGATGATGGTACTGATGGCAGCAATCCTGTTTGCCGGTTTGCTGCCTAAGATCGGCCGCTATATTCCGAGTGAATCAATTTCCGGATTTTTGTTTGTACTCGGGGCAATCGTGACTGTGCCTGGAAACGCTACTGCTGCGTTGACCTCTGGAGATCCTTCGTCTGGACTGGTTGGCGGCATGACTATGGTGGTTACAGCGATTTCCGATCCGTTCTTCGGAATGCTCGCAGGCTTGCTGATGAGAGTGTTGATTAGCATCTTTGGAATGTAAGGATGAAAACAGGAGGGAATACCACTACATGGAAAAGACATATATGCTAGAAGTGGCAGGAGTTACACGTGAACTGCCGATTATGCCGATTGCAGATAATTTGAGCATCGCGAGCTTCGTCATTTTGGGAGATACAGAGCTGGTAACGGCTGCTGCTCCGCTGCTGGCTGAAAAGCTGCCAGAGGTAGAAGTGCTGATTACTGCGGAAGCAAAAGGCATTCCGCTCATTTTCGAAGTTTCTCGCGTTCTCCAAATGAAAAAGTACTATGTCGCGCGGAAGAGCACCAAGCCGTACATGGATTCACCGCTGATTAACGAAGTAGAGTCGATCACCACACAGAAAAAACAAATCCTTTGTCTCGATGGGGCAGATGCCAGAGAAATCGCGGGCAAGCGGGTTGCGATTATCGACGATGTGATCAGCACGGGGAAATCACTGCAGGCGATCGAGGATCTGGTCGTACAGGCGGGCGGCAATGTTGTTGCGAGAGCCGCGATTTTGGCTGAGGGCGATGCAGCAAAGCGTTCCGACATCTTGTTTTTGCAGGAGCTTCCACTATTCCCGCACGAGTAACGATCTAAATAAAACTCCCCTTCTGAATGCTCGGAAGGGGAGTTTTTCGCTATTATTTCAAGAGATAGACGGCTCGGGAAGCTACAATCCCCTTCGCATCCTTATCCTCAATCTTTTGCTCCACAAATGGAATTCCTGCTTCCTGCAGGCGGATGCGGATCGCACTGAAGTGATGAAAATCCACGGTCAGCGTCTTGCTGCTATTCTTTAGCTCCTGTAGCTGCTGCTTCGCATAGCTATTGATGATCACTTGTCCTACAGTATGTGCTGTACCGACAAGCAGCATGTTCACTGTCAGGACCACAACCATCGCTGTAGTTATCGTCCGGATCAGGCGTTTGTCAGCTCCCCAGCCAGCAATCGCGATCAGAATGGGAATGAGCCATAGCTGTGGAACATAACGTGCCCACCAGCTCTCGGGATTGACGAACACCGTAAGCAGCAGAAGAGCGCTGATAACCAAGAACGGCTTCAACTTCGTTCTGTCAGACGTAAGCAGCAAAAATAGAAGCAAGCAGCATAGGACAAGAACCCCGCCAAAAAGAGGTCCCATCCCGGAAACACGTACATCCGGTCCGTAAAATACCATTAGTTCATCAAACGTAACGGTAAACGGCCATTTGAAGGTGGTGTCATTCGGCGTCGCTATGTTTGCAGACTTGCTAAACAGAGAAGTCCCCAGCTTTTGCAGCGCATGGATCTCTTTAAAATTATGAGGGCTGTTCGAGGTCATGATATCGACCGCGCCTTTCCCCGACAACGGATAAAAAGGATGCCCTTTGGAAAGCGTGTTGGTGACGTACGGATTGAAGCCGACAATCACCACGGTGATAAGCAAGCTGACGGAGAGCCATCCAAGCAGGCTTTTCCATCTTCTTTGGCGATCGTAAAAAAAGAAGAGAACCAGTAGCCCACATCCAAGCAAAACAGCGTATACCAAAGCGGTAAACTTGATTTGGGCGAGCAGCATGAGCGCTGCGCAAAGTGTCAATAAAATCCAGCTGTGGTATTGCTTAAATAGCAAGTAACCAAGCGCACATATGATGAGGATGAGCGACCCGAGCTGACCATCGATATAGTAGGAGGTCGCCTGTGTTATGACAACCGGGTTGAAAGCAGCCAAGAGTGAAACGAGCACCGCTCGCCCCTTTTTGGAAGGAAAAGCTGTCAGCATGGCAGCTACGCTAAGGAAAAAGGAAGCTGCGAGCAAGAACAGGTTAAACATTTTTCCGATTTCAATCTGATCGGTCAGCTTGTACATGACCGAATCGAGCATCCAAGGTCCTTTGGCGTAATGATTAATCCAAAGATGAAAAGCAGTCAAAATTTCTTTGTTGTCCATTTGCTCGATCGGCTTAGCTGTGGGCGGAGCAAGCGGACTGTCATGAACAGGGTTCCAGCCTTCCTTTAACAGGATAATCGCTTCCTGATGATACGTTTGTCCGTCAAAAGAGAGATCAAACGTATTTGCACTGATGTACCAGCTAACGCCGACAATCACAGCTAAACCAACGAGAAGTGAGCCGAGCCATGCAACATAGCGTGTCGGAGCGAGCTTTATCAGTCCGCCAGCGAGGCAAGCAAGTGCAGCGATTGCCGCTAGCCAAAAGCTGATGACGGATACGGAAATCCCAAATAAAAACAAAATCGATGTGCTAAGCACGATGCCCGCCATAAACAACAGCAGGGTCATCCCAAGAAAAAACGAGTATGTGCCTGTACGGCTTTTCATATGCTTTGTCTCCTGTCTACGAGCCGAGAATTCCGGGGATAAGCTGAGACAGCAGATGGAGCAGTGTTGCCAGCAGGATGCCGAGAACCAGTCCTCCGGCAATTTCCCAACGTGTATGTCCCATGCTTTCGCGGAAAGGCTTCGCTGCTGCCCCATCCGGGCGTTTATCTGCAAGCTGATTAAGCGCCGCAGCATGCTTTCCTACAGCCCTGCGCAAACCAGTCGCATCGATAATGATAATAAAGGTCACGGCCACGCCAAGCCCAAATATCGGGTGCGTAAAGCCTTCTTGCAAGCCAATCAGAAAAACAGTCGTCACCATAACTGTGGTATGTGTACTGGGAAAGCCGCCATTGCCGACCATTTTTCGGGCTTCTTTTCCGTAGCGCAGATAGTTAATCAAAAACTTGGTTACGCCTGACACGAACCAGCCGATAAACGGCGCCAATGCATATAACATGAAAAAACTCCTTTAGTGGGTATTACGATTGAGCAATGACAATAACGCCAACGACGATGATCGCCAGACCAGCTATTCGCATAAGGGAGATCGGTTCTTGAAAAATGAGAAACGAGAGGCCGGCAACGAGTACATACCCTAACGCCGCCATCGGATACGCATAGGAAAGCTGTACTTTTTCAAGTGCTGCAATCCAAATAAACGCAGAAAGTCCGTACAGTGCAAGACCCGCCATGATCGGCAAGTTCGTAAAGTAGTGCAGAAACTTCATCAACAGCATTTCATTTTTTCCGCCCAGCGAGGATGCGCCCATCTTCATGGCAATCTGCCCGCATGCACTGAGGACCACGGAGATGATGATAAGAACGAGTGATGGCATAGCTAGATCCACAACCTATCTGTGCAATTATGTTTCAAACGTATAAATAATCCCTGCTACCGTGATGACATAAAGCAACACAGTGATGAGAATCGGCTTGTCCTGAATCAATACTTTTTCAGGGCTGCCTCCTTTGTCCGTGATCGTAATTAAATAGAGATAGCGGAAAATCCCGAAGATCACAAAAGGAATTGTCCACATCAGTTGAATGGTACGACCCGATGTGAAGGTAAACAACGAGTAGCTAATGATCGTCGCCGAGGTGACAATTGTATTGAGCTGATTCAATAATTCCGACGAATAGCTGTCCAGCACTTTGCGATGCGTTCCTTTTTCCGTCTGCAGCAGATGAAGCTCATGACGTCTTTTGCTGATGGCGAGGAACAGCGCGAGCAGCATCGTGCATAGTAAAAACCACGGAGTAAACGGCGTTTGAATCATAAGACTGCCACCGATGGCGCGTAGTACAAATCCTGCAGAGATAATCATGACGTCCAAAATGACGACATGCTTCAGCTGCAGCGAATAGGCAATGTTGATCAAAAAATAAATCGTGAGTACAACGCCAAACAGTAGATCAAAATAATACGCGGAAACGAGCGAGCCTGTTAGCAGGACGGCACCAAATCCGAGGGCTAAAAAAGGTGGCAGGGCTCCTGAAGCCATCGGCCGGAATTGCTTTTCAGGATGATTGCGATCGTTTTTGATATCGACAAAATCATTCAGGATATAGACACAGCCCGATACAAAACAAAAAAGCAAGAAGGCGACTGCCGATTCAACGACCAGCCCGGGACTTACTTTGTGGAGGGAAAATAGCAATGCGGCAAAAACGAGTAAATTTTTGGTCCATTGATGTGGCCGGAGTTGGCGAATTAAAAGAAATACGATATTTTGTGCGGCCGGTGATTTGGCTTTGACGTCTACTTTAACAGAATTAGATGTTGCCCCCATATGTCGCTCCAATCAATAAGAATCTTGTCCATAAAGAATGACGGAAAATGTAAAAAGAACGTTACACCTGATATATGGTAACACAAAATGTCGATTGAAAAAGAGTAGAGGGGCAAAAGATTTGTGACTAAATTTCCATAAATGGTATAATCACGGAAAAACGCAGCAATATGCATCGAACATGCAATAGCTGCGTTTTTGTGTTGAGATAGGAGTTAGTTAATCTGCGGTATCGGTTTGACGGTCTTTTTCCGTGTATGAAAGATGAAGTTGAAAATGACAATAACCAGGACAATAATCTGTGGTACGGTCGTTTCCCAGTTTGCGTAGATGCCCAGAGTAGGTATGTGCAACAAGAAATCAGAGCTGTGCGCCGAGAGATGTCCAGTAACCTGAAGCGCATGTACACTGACGCCCACAAATTTAAAGGCCATATAATAAAGCAGAAGACCAGCAACGAGGAAAAACGGGCGAACCGGAATACGTGTGCTAAGCCGGATGATCGCGTAGCCGATCACGGCCAGGACGACGAGTGCCCCGATAATCCCCACAAGCAGATCAGTCATCGAGATTGTAGCTGCCATCCCCATGTAAAAGATGATCGTTTCCGCGCCTTCGCGGACAACCGCGAGAAAGGCGGTAAATGCGAGCGACCACAGAGCTCCTTTTGCCAAGGAAGCACCAATGGACTGTTCGACAAAACGGTTCCACGCCTGCAGGTTTGATTTTCTGTGCAGCCAGGCACCGATTGTGATCATGAACAAGACGGCGATGAGCCCTGTCACTCCCTCGATGGTTTCACGAGAGCTGCCAGTCGACAGGTTGGAAAAGACGATACTCAGGACAACGGCCAGGATCGCAGAAGCGACAATGCCAACTGCGGCACCAGACCAAATCCATTTACGTTTATTGGCATTGCCGGATTTGTTCAGGAAAGTAAGCAGCGACACAATAATTAAAATAGCTTCGAGACCTTCACGAAATAAAATCAGTCCAGCATCCCAGGCTGTGTAGGAAGAAGCTGTTGCATACGGTTCCAGCTCCGTTTTCATCTCTGCGAGCAGACCTGCTGCCTTTTCCCACTTTGGTGGATTGGACAAAATCATGGTCGGGATGGAAACCATTTTCGCTTCGACACTACTATACGTTTCGGGCGACTTGGTCATCACGACGCCCTCTACAGATGGCCATGTAGAGATAAAGGTGTCCATTTTGCTGGCAGCACTATCGGCATCCTGCTTGGCAATATCAGCCTCGACGGATTCCAAAAGCTGCAAGAGCGAAGAAATAGATGGTTGGTCCGCAGACACAGGAGCTTTTTCAGCGTTTTGGACGGCTTTTCCAGAAAGGTAGTCCTCGACGGCTGTGATCAGTGCTTGCACCTTTTCTGTACTTTTTTGCGGATCAGGTGGCTCTGTGTTCAAAGCAATCCGAGCGCCACTGATTTTGATTTCCATATCGCCGTACACAGTAGCGTTTTCATTACGGACAAGGCCCTCTGCCTTGTACCAGCCTGTAACGAAGCTGTTGTAGGCTTGCTTTGCCTCATCCCAATTTTGCGTGGTGATAGCCATCATGCTTTTTTGCAGGTGGGGAAGCAGGGCGGCAATTTGCTTATGGGCTTTTTCCTTTGGCTGTCCCGTGTCTTCCTTAGCTGTTACATAGCGGTCTGCTGCCTTAGCCAGTTTGGAAATGGCAGCGGTAGCAGCCTGTGGATTTGTAGCTACTTCCGAGAGTGCCTGCTGCGCCTCGGAAATAGCCGTTCCCAGAGCCGTAGCTTCTGCAGAAGTGTCGTCTGTATTCAGGTCCGACAGTGTTTTCATATCGGCTACAGCTTGCCTTGCTTCGTCCCAATTTTGGTCTCCGCCGCTAATCAAAGCGTCACTGGACAGGGCGATCAGTTGTTTGAGCTGATCGGGTTGTAGCGATGCAGCTAGAGCAGCCTGCAGGCCGGACGTCACCAGCAGGAAGCACATACAGATGATGAACAAATAGCGTTTCAAGGTGTGTTCACTCCATCCCCGATTGTGGGTTTAAAATAACGTATCGCCAATATATCCGCCCTCGCTTGCACCAGGCAAGCATGCGTACAGGCCACTGCCAACATGAGTGATGTATTCATTGAGCTGATCGACGGTTGCCAGCTTTTGCTGCATCGGTATGAACTGCTTGCGCGGATCACGGTTAAAACAGATGAACAATAGTCCGGCGTCGAGCTGTCCTGTTTTGACGTCCATCCCACTGGAGTAAGAGTAGCCACGGCGAAGAATTTTTACTTTGCCTTCCATGTGTGCGAGCGCAACGTGAGAAGTGGCTGGAATGACTGGCTTTCCGGCAGAGTCTTTTCGATCCAGCTCAAGCTCGTCGAATTCTCCTGTTTTGCCAAGTGGTGCGCCAGACTGACGATGTCTGCCAAATGTGCTTTCCTGATCGTCCAGTGAGGAGCGGTCCCAGACCTCGATCCTCATGCGAATCCGCCGCATCACCATGTAGCTGCCGCCTGCCATCCAGGCTGGATTGTCTTCAGACTGTGCCCATACAATTTCGTCAGCTACCTTGGCGTCGCTGACTTGCGGATTGTTGGACCCATCCTTGAAGCCCATAAGATTGCGTGGAGTCGAGCCAGACGGATCTGCAGCGCTTGTACGCTGAAAACCATCCTGCAGCCAGTGCAATACTGCTTTTCCACGAGCAATTCGCGCCAGATTGCGCAATGCATGAAAAGCGACCTGCGGATCGTTGGCACAGACCTGTACGACAATATCTCCGCCAGACCATTCCTTGCGAATCTCGTCACTGTTAAAGCGCGGTAAATCGACTAATGGGGCAGGTCGCTTGGCAGCCAGACCAAAGCGCTCATCGAAAAAGCTGGCACCCAGTCCAAATGTGATTGTCATACGCATGGAACCAAGTCCCATGCTCTCTCCTGTATCTACTGGCGGGAGATGAGGGTTCTCGCTCTCATCGTCAACGCTTTTGCCTTCTGTTAGGCGCGCCGCTGCACTCGTCCAGCTCTGAAACAGCTTGCGTACATCGTCAATGGAAGTCGTTGTTAAATCAAAAGCACCCATGCAAATAAAATCCTGCATAGGTGTAGTGATACCTGACTGATGCTTTCCATAAAAGGGGATGATCCCATCAACGGATGATGGAGCAGGGGCTGCCTGCTTTGCCGTGGATGTGGCTGGAAGAAAGGTCTTCATTCCCCCAGCCCCCAGCAAGAAGCCGATTCCGCCGACCCCTGCAAGCTTCAGAGCGTCCCGACGAGTCATTTTCTTGTTGGCTGCTTCTTCGAGACGTTTTGTATCCATCCTAGTTATCCCCCTATGATTGTTCCCATTTTGGACAATGGTTCAGCCAAGGCATCGATTGCTTGACTCAGCTTTTTCACTTGGTCTTCCTTCAGCTCGGTATACAGAACATAGCCATCATCTTTGCGATAAGGAGCGAGAGCCTTGTCGAGATCACTGAAGCGTGTCTCGATTTCTTTTGCCAGTGCTGCATCCTTCGCTTCTACGGAAGATTTGAGAACCTTAAAGATTTCATTGGCACCCTCGACGTTAGCAGCGAAGTCATATAGGTCGGTATGGGAATAACGCTCTTCTTCACCGGTCACTTTGCTGGAGGAAACCTCGTTCAACAGCTCAACAGCACCGGTCACGAGCATTTTTACGTCAATCTCTACGCCCTCTACCTTCACGCGCAGCTGCTTCACGTCTTGCAGCAGCTGGTCAGCTACTTTTTCCTGGTCAGCAACGGACTTGGTTTCCCACAAAGCTTTTTCTAGCTTGTGGTAGCCGCGCCATTCGTTATCAGGGACATCGCCTTCGCGGGCGTCAATCCACGGATCGAAATCGCCAAGAGATTCCGCAATTGGTTCGATTTTTTCAAAGTAGGTGCGCGCTGGAGCGTACTCTTTCTTCGCCTTTTCGATATCTCCGGCTTTGACTGCATTAGTGAAGCTTTCAGTCGCTTTCACAAATTGGTCTGTCTGGGAGATTACCCATTTTTGGTATTCATCGATAGAGGCTTGCAGCTCAGGACTAGCAGTAGATGCCGTAGCAGGCTGTTCTGTAGTGGCAGGCTTGTCAGGCTGCGCTGCTTCCGGTTTTTTCTCTTCTTTTTGTGTTTCTGCATTTCCGCATGCGGATAGTAGCAGGGAAGAAGTCAGTACCACTGCTGAGAATGGATAAACCCAATGCTTATTCATTTAGAAAACATCCCCTTATATCATATAAGTGCTTGTTTATATATCGAGAATAAAAATCATTATCAGTCAGAAAATAACTTACTCCTTTCTTGAAAGGTTTGCAATCTTTTTTTAGAAAAGGATTGGATGATATTTTTGGAAATCGAAAAACGATGTAAAAAACAGAAAAAACGTCGAAAAACGACGGCTTGATGTCCGCCCTCGACCTGAATGGTTTGACCTGTAATGAATTTCACTTCATCGGAAGCCAAAAAGAGTACCGTATAGCCGATATCTTCCGGCTCACCGTGATATGGCAATGCATTGTACTTGGAGAAAATGTTCCTTTTAGTAAAAGAAAGCAGGTTCCACAGTCAGCCGAAGAGGAGCAGTACGAGGGGTTGAGGTTATCTAGAAGCTTGTGTAAACTGTTCCTAATTGAGAATCGTCGTATTAAGTGAGCAAAGAGGGCGTAGCGAATGGCAAGGCAAAAAATACATATAGATGAGCTTTATGAGGTGACGGGTAAAATCCTGATTGAAAAAGGTTACGCGGGCTTTCACTTCAAATTGGTGTCTGATCAACTAAATGTGAGCCGAAGCACGATTTACGAATACTTTTCCAATAAGGATGAGCTGATTGCGTCCTTGATGGTTCATCTGATGGATACGATTATGTCGGAATACGAGGGCTTGGAGCATGTGGAGACGCCCATGCAAAAACTGCGGCACATTTTTGAGTCATTTATGAAGTACGCGCATATCCACCAGATTTTGTTGTTTGCGCCGTTCGTAAATGGTGAAGCGTCAGACAATGTCAAAAAGTCGATGACGACACTGCGGCAGCAGCATCATACGCTGAATCGGATGCTGACGGATGTAATTGAAACGTGCAAGGAAGTCGGCTCGATACGTGCGGATATACCGAGTTCACTTGTGGCCAGCCTGTTGTTTCAAGCCATCCAAATACCAAAAAGCCGCGAGACCTCCGAGGCAGATTGGAACAGCCTGATTTTTAACGTCCTAATGGAAGGCTATGGGGTGCCAAGCGGTCACAATGCTGCTACAACGTAGAAATTGACACTAGTGTCGGGAGTGTGAAATAATTGCACTGACATTTGTGTCTTTCTTTTTTTGTCTAATCCGACATAAGTGTCAGTAAAAGGCTTTTTATACGGGACAAAGTTGACACAAGGAAGACATAGACTTTTGAGAGAGGAAGCCTATACTTTACATATATAAAATGAAACATATCATACAAAAGATTTCGAAATGAACAAGAAAGCTGCAGACGTTCTACCAAGTCGATAATTCCGAACATTCGGTTTTCTGTTGGTGGTTGCTCCATGTCTTTTGTGGACAGGTTTTCAAAAGGGAAAGAAGGGATCGAGATTGAAGCAACGTAAACAGGGTGTGATCGCGCTGGTAGCAGTCATGCTGCTTAGTGCTTGTGGTCCTGCCCCGAAAGAAGCGGAAGTCGAGCAGGCGATTGGCAAACGGGTGGCGGTGATACAAGTGAAGGAAGATTCACCGGTCCAGGTCTCCAAATGGTCAGGCGTCCTGAAGCCGAGCGAGGAGACGCAGGCTGCTTTTGAGACAAATGGTCGAATCGTCGCGCTTGCGGTGGAGGAAGGAGATTATGTTACGCAGGGTAGCTTGCTTGCCAGTGTAGACAATCGCGACCTTTCTCTGCAGGCGGCAAGTGCAGCAGCATCGGTCCAGCAAGCACAGGCACAGCTTGCTCAGGTCAACAATGGAGCGCGTGAGGAAGAGCTCATACAATCCCAAAATGCGCTGGAAAAGTCCAAGGTAAATCTGGAGAAAGCAAAAGCAGATCTACAGCGATCCGAGGAGCTGTTTCGTCAGGGAGCCTTGTCCCAAAACGATTTGGAGACCGTCCAAAACCGCATGGCTCTCGCCCAAAAGGACTGGGAAAATGCCGAGCAAGCCTATGCGCTCGTAAAAAATGGACCGCGCCAGGAAGTCAGACAGCAAACTGCAGGCGTGTATCAGCAGGCAGTCGTGGGGCAGCAGCGTGCTGCATTATCTCAGTCAAAAGCACAGTTGACAGCCCCTATCTCGGGAGTCGTACTGGAAAAGATGACCGCAGTGGGACAGCTGGCATCCACGGGAAGTGCTGTTTATCGAATCGGAAATGTCGATGCACTGCTAGTCGAGTTCTCTGTGCCAGATCGTGAAATTGGTTTATGGAGAAAGGGAGATCAAGTAAAAATAAGCTTGTACAAGCAGGAGCGTGTGGGAATGGTAAAGCGCGTTTTGCCTGCTGTAAGTCAGCAGAGCGGGACCGTGCCAGTCGAGGTGGTGATCCCGAATCCGCAACGTGATTGGCTGGTCGGCCAGGTCGTATCAGCGAGCATGGAGAGATTTGTGGCAAAAGGTATCTTTGTCCCTGTAGAGGCTGTGCTCAGCAAGGGAGAGAAGCAGCCGTATGTATTTGTCGCCAAAGACAAGAAAGCGGTAAAAACTCCTGTTACACTAGGTATCATGGCAAATAACCAGCTGCAAATCCAATCGGGTCTATCTGTAGGCAATCTGGTGATTACAAAAGGAGTCGACCAGCTTTTTGATGGTGACGATCTCGATGTGATTTCAGGTGAGCAACCATGATTGAATTCTTTATTCGTAAACAAAAGATCACACTGCTGTTTTTTATGATGATTATTTTTGTAGGAGTGCTGAGCTTTTTTCAGCTGCCCCATCAGGAGATTCCTGAAATCGCGGTGAATCGTGCTTCTGTTACTACCGCCATGCCAGGCGCATCGGCAGAGCGCGTAGAACAAACCGTCACCAAAGAGATTGAGGAAAGGATTAAGGAAATCCAGGGACTGAAATCGATCACTTCCGGGTCACAGCCAGGTATCTCCGTCATTACGGTGGAGACGAATAACGGGGTGGACCCTAAAGAAAAATGGGATGAGCTGCGTAAAAAGGTAAAGGATGCGGAGGCATTTTTGCCCGTCGATGCCAGGCAACCAGTCGTAAATGACGACATGGGCAGGATGTTTGCCCAGACCTTTATGATTACAGCCGATTCGTTCAGCCAGCTTGGCCAGCTGCGTGAGACGATGACGGTATGGAAAAATCAGCTCGGCAAAATCCCCGGGGTGGCCAATGTGACGGTTGAGGGACTGCCCGAGCAGGAGATCGAAATCAAGCTCGACCCAATAAAGCTGCAAGTTGAAAAGCTGGGTTGGGCACAAGTGCAGGCAGCGATCAAAGCAGCAAATGAAACCTCTCCACTGGGCAACTATACGATCGACTACCGCACGTACGAATTAAAAATGACCGAGCTGAGAGACTTGAGCGGACTAGAGCAGGTCGTTGTTGGCTACGCAAAACATGGAAACCCCATCTATTTGAAGCAAATTGCAGAGGTAAACTACACAACAAAGGACGCGGATTATCGCGTTTATCACAATAACAGGCCTGCACTATCGATCAGCCTGATGGCAGAACAAAAAACGAATATTCCCGGTCTGCAAAAGCTAATTGATGCGAAGGTAGAAAAGCTGAGCGCGACCCTGCCGGTATGGGCAACGGCAGAGTCCCTCTACACACAAAACGAGCGCATCAATGAAATTTTCAGCGACTTGTGGCGTGAAATGCTGATTGCCGTTGTGGCTGTGCTCGTCGTTTGTACATTGGGGCTGAATTTCACTACCTCGCTCATGGTTGCTCTGGCGATTCCGATTTCACTTGCCACCGGAATGATTTTTCTGCCGTTCTTCGAGGTGACGTTGAACCAGATTACGATTGTTGGCCTGATTATCGTGCTGGGCATTCTCGTTGACGATGCGGTTGTGGTGAATGACAATATCGAGCGCCGTCTTGTCAAGCTGGGAGAAAAGCCGTACCGCGCAGCAGCGCTGGGTGCCAAGGAAGTATCTATTTCGATTGTGACAGCTACGCTGGCGACGGTAGCCTCGTTTGGACCGCTGCTGTTTCTGAGTGGCGGCTCCGGTGCTTTTGTACGTCCGATTCCTGTCATTATTATTGTTTCGATGATTGCTTCGATGGTCATGTCGTTGACGATCATTCCGATTTTTCGGCGGTGGAGCGAGGAGCGCAGGCGCGTCAAGCTGGATGAGCGCAAGCCAGCCGGATTGTTGGGGAAACAACTAATTCAGCTCTCACGCTGGTATTCGCAGCGAGTGCTTCCGCGGCTGCTGAAAAAGCCGCTACGCACTGGAATGATCGCTGTATTGATCAGTACGCTGGCTTACTTTTTAATTCCGTTGACGCCAATTGAGCTTTTTCCGGTCGCAGATCGCGATGTGCTTCTGGTCAATGTGAAATTACCTTATGGCAGTAGCCTGGATGAGACGAACAAAGTCATACAGCAGGCGTCCGAGAAATTTTCCAAGGCAGAAGGGGTATGGAACGTGAGCGCCTTTGCCGGAGGCAGCGCGCCGAAAATCTTTGGAAGCAATACGGGGGCGGGCAATGGTGTCAACATCGGACAGATGATTGTTCGGTTTGACAAGAAGAAGACAACCACCCATATCCTGCAAAATGAAACGATGGCAGCTATCCAAAAGCAGTTTCCGGAGGCAGTTATTGTTCCACGCAGCCTGCAGACAGGGCCATCAGTGGGCAAGCCTGTGGTGATCCGTGTGTATGGGGAGAATATTACGACACTGCGAGAGCTGTCCCAAAAGATTCAGGAGAAGGTGGTCAAAGTCGAAGGGATTACTGACATGCAGGACGATCTCGGCGTAGACCGCTACTCCATTGCGTTTGAAACCAATCAGGCGATGATGGAGCGTTATCGTGTGACAGCGGCGGATTTGTCGCGTACCCTCAGGTTGGCGAGTGAGGGAATAAAGGTCAGCGAATTTGATGATGGCAAGCAGTTGACCGACATTACGCTCTACTTGCAAAAAGACGAGCAGGCCGGGATCGATGCCTTTCAGCAATTCTCTGTTACGAGTGCAAAGGGAGAGCTGATTCCGCTGACTTCGCTGGTTACGATACAGCCTTCTTTTAGCGTGCAAAACATTCCGCACAAAAACCTGGATCGAACGATTTCCATTACAGGTGAGCTGGCAGGCCGTACGGCTACAGAGGTCATGAAGGAAATCAAGCCACTGCTGGCCCAAATACCTTTGCCTGATGGATATTTCCTGGAGTATGACGGGGAAACCTCGGCACAGGTGGAGGTCTTCATCGATATGGGGAAGCTGTCAATTATCGTCGTGTTCCTCATCGTCATCCTGATTGCGATGCAGTTCTATTCACTGCGCATCCCGGTGCTGGTCATGAGTACCGTCTATCTGGCTATTTCGGGCAGTTTGATTGGTCTATTCGTGACGCGCACACCGCTTGGTTTCATGACGATGATGGGGATCGTCTCCCTATCAGGAATCGTCGTGCGTAACGGCATCGTTCTTGTCGAGTTTATCGAGCAGGCACGCAAGCGTGGCTTAGCACTCAGGGAAGCAGTTATTGAGGCAGGAGAAGCCCGCTTCAGACCCATTTTGCTGACCTCGATGACAGCTATCGCCGGACTGCTTCCACTCGCGATTTCCGGAGATGAACTGTTCAAGCCGCTCGCTGTGACGATCATTTCTGGTCTCTTTTTCTCAACCATGTTCACGCTGGTTGTCGTCCCATCGTTCTACACTGTCATGGAGCAAAGGCGGATGAGGCAAAAAGAGAAAAGAAATCAAAAGCTGGCGAAAAATATAAGTGGATAGTCACAGCAATGTAAGAAGCCCGGGCAAAAATAATGTCCGGGTTTTTTTGTTTATCGGTAACATACTTTATTAAATGTCTAGCTGAGTTCACACGAAGATGCTTTTTGATTTCTCCTAACTGTCTCTTGCATCATGCCATCTCGATAGCACATGACGATGCGATACTGGAACAGTTTGTAGCGGATATGGACGAGAGCCTGGAGCAAGTAGCGATCGCAAAAGCAATGAAGTAAAGGGAGAGGACTATGGAGCGCCAACAGCCTGTTTTGGAAGTCAGGGACCTAATCCATTCATGTCGAAGAAGATTTACCTGTGCTGCACGAATTCTTGCGTCAATGGTGCGAGTACAGCGTAGATCCATGGCAGAGTGAGAACTACCATGATTTTCCAAGTGAGCTGGCTATTCGTTTCCCAGAAAGCATTGCTGTCCTGCGTGGAGCAGATGGACTACCGATTGGAATGTTCATCGGGGTAATGATCCACAAAGCTACAAGCGAGCTTATGAGCAAATATTTTCCGGCAGAAATGGCGGAATGTTATGAACCACATGAATTGCTGTGTGAACACGACCAGGCAGATTCGTATTATGCTGTACTCGGAGCGGCGACCAACCAGCTTCCTGGATTCAGCCGAGATGAACTGGTGGGACTTCTCACATTAGATCGCTTGTCGGTTCATCCACATAATCCGATTGCAGCTGCCCGATCGTGTAATATGAGCAGAGCTACCTTTTACCGTCATTTGAACATCGCGGTATCCAATTTTATGGAGATTTTGGGAAATGCCGAGATGCGAGTTGCTGAAGAAGACTAAAGGGGCCTGAGATAGGTCTCTTTTTTCTGTGAGGAAAAACCTGTGTAAGAAGTCCTGGTAATCGCTTATAATCAGAGCGTAAACCGTGAAAACAGCAGCTTTTGGTTAGGTCTAACATGCGTCTACTAGACTAGCATCCTAGTTCACAAGAGAGACCAAGATGGGATGAGGATGAGACATGAATGAAGTATGGAGAACGAATGCAACCTTTCTGATTGTTGATGACCAGGAATATAATCTTAGCTTGCTAGAACGTATCCTTCGGCGATCGGGTTTTACTCATTTGCACTGTACGACTGACCCGAAGCAGATGGAGCCGCTGTACAAAGAGCTCCAGCCAGATATAATCCTGATTGATTTACATATGCCCGAAATGGACGGGTTTACTCTTTTGAAAAGATTGCAGGAGCTCAAACCAGAGGGCGACTACTTGCCAACGCTGGTGCTGACTGCCGATGTGACACAGGAGGCGAAGAAAGAGGCCCTTCATTTGGGAGCGAATGATTTCCTGACCAAGCCACTGGATAAAACGGAGGTAGTGCTCAGGATTAACAACTTGCTGCGTACGAGATTCTACCATATGCAGCTGCAGGATCAAAATCATCGATTGGAGCAACGTGTACAGGAACGAACAATGGAGCTTGAGAAAGCAAAGAATGAAATTTTACAGTTGCTGGCTCGTACATCAGAATTCCGCGATGATGATACGGGTCAACATACGGTTCGTGTGGCTCAGATGGCAGAAGAAATCGCAGCAGCTCTTGGTTTGTCGTCACAGGAGGTACGATTAATTAAACGGGCGACACCGCTGCATGATATCGGAAAAATCGGAATCCCTGATGAAATTTTGCTGAAGCCCGGCAGATTTACAGCTGAGGAATTCCAGCGAATGAAGGAACATACGACCATTGGTGCAAGTATTTTGGAAGGAAGCCAGTTTTCAGTGCTACAGCTGGCGCAGACGATCGCGATGACCCATCACGAAAAGTGGGATGGAACTGGGTATCCAAATGGGCTAAAGGGAGAAGATATCCCGCTGGCTGGCAGAATCGTTGCATTGGCTGATTTTTACGATGCGCTGACGAATGAGCGCCCATATAAACGAGCCTGGACGCGACAAGAAGCGTTAGCGGAAATAAAGAAGCAGCGTGGAGCGCATTTTGATCCGCAATTGGTTGATGTTTTCCTCCAGCTTGTGGGGGAAGAAAAACAGTCCTCGATCCCAGAGGTAGAAGGGACGATGTACCGATGAAGGAACGGCCGCTCGGTTTATCCTCACAGAACGGAAGTGACGGGATGCAGGAAATAGACCTTCTGCGCAGGCAGCTTGAGCGTGAGAAAAAAGCCCGCAAGGAAGCAGAAGAAATCGCTGAACAGAAGACGCGGGAGATTTATTACGTCAATCAAGAACTCCAAGAATTAAATGATCAATTGGAAGAGTTGGTCAATGAGCGTACGGCAGAGCTGTCCAAAGCGCGTGATGAAGCGGTCGCGGCAAGTCACATCAAAAGCCAGTTTCTAGCCAATATGAGTCATGAATTACGAACGCCATTAAACGCGATTCTCGGCTACAGTGAAATGCTGAAGGAAGAAGCAGAGGATATGAACGAACAGAGCTTTGCAGATGATCTGGGCAAAATCCACCACGCGGGAAAGCATCTGCTCTCTCTCATTAATGACATACTCGATCTTTCCAAGATTGAAGCAGGCAAAATGGACTTGTTTTTGGAGAACGTCGATATTCCCGAGATGATTGAAGAGGTACTGACGACGGTTACACCATTAGTAGAGGCAAATCACAATCAACTGGAAGTGGAGTATCCAGAGGGAACGATCGAGACAGATATAACCAAGTTCAGGCAAATCCTGTTCAATCTGCTGAGCAATGCGAGCAAATTTACCCAAAACGGTACGATCTCGCTGACTGTCAGACATGAAGCCCAAGCAGGAACGCCAGGAATCAGTATAGCCGTAACAGATTCAGGGATCGGCATGTCACAGGAGCAGATCGAGCACATTTTTTTAGCATTCAAGCAAGCTGACTCCTCTACCACCCGCAAATATGGCGGCACGGGATTGGGTCTGGCTATCAGCAAAAGACTGTGCCAATACATGGGTGGGACCATTACGGTCGATAGTGAGCTCGGAAAAGGTACGACGTTTATCGTCTGGCTGCCGACTCGAAGCGAGCATCGGGACGAAGCGTTGCCCGTAGCTACTCCATTCCCGGTACAGGTACAGGCAGGGAGCCAAATTGTGCTAGTAATCGATGACGATCCAGCGATGCTCCAGCTGATGCAACGCTTTTTGAGCAAGGAAGACTGCTCTGTCGTGCTTGCGTCAAATGGGCAAGAAGGTATTCGCTTGGCTAGAGAGCTGCGACCTTCCCTGATTTCACTAGACGTACTGATGCCGGGAATGGACGGCTGGAGCGTCTTGACTGCATTAAAAAATGATCCGGAGCTAGCGAGCATCCCGGTTATCATGATTTCCATGACCGACGACAAAAATGTAGGATATGCTTTGGGTGCCTCCGAATTTTTGGTTAAGCCGGTTTATCGCGACAAGCTCGTGTCCGTTTTGGACAAGCATCTGCCAGAGCGCCACACCAAGACAGTGCTGGTGATCGAGGATGATGACACGACCAGTCACATGATGACCAAAATGCTCGAAAAAGAAGGCTATCGGGTAAAACGGGCTGGAGATGGACGGATTGCTTTGGAAAGCGTGGCTGAGGAGCTTCCCCAGTTGATCCTTCTCGATTTAATGATGCCGAACATGGATGGCTTCGAATTCGTAACCGAGCTGCGCAAACGTGAAGAATGGCGCTCCATTCCGGTTGTGGTCGTGACAGCCAAGAGCATTTCAGCGGAGGATCGACTGCGACTAAATGGATACGTAGAGAGAATCGTACAAAAGGGGAGCTTCCAGCGGGAAGCTTTGCTCCATGAAATTCGTGCTTTAATGATCGCTTCTCTAGTAGGGAAAAAAACGATAACCGAGGTTAAAGATGCGTAAAATACTGCTTGTAGAAGATAACGAAATGAATCGTGACATGCTCTCACGTCGGTTGATGCGAAAGGGCTACGAGGTCATTATCGCCGTGGATGGTCAAGAAGGAGTGGAAGCAGCAAAACACGAGCTACCGGACCTGATTTTAATGGATTTGAGCCTGCCAGTACTGGATGGGTGGGACGCGACACGTCAGTTAAAAGCATGGCCACAGACGAAGCACATCCCGATCATCGCTCTGACAGCACATGCGATGGCAAGCGATCGTGAAACAGCATTGGCCGCAGGCTGTGACGACTTTGATACAAAACCGGTAGAGTGGAGTCGGTTGCTGGAAAAGCTGCAGCATCACTTAAAAGAAGAGTAGTGTCAATACAAAAGAGGCAGGCGCATATTTAAAATGTACCCTTTGTAAAGGACACTTTTAAAAAAGTCTAACCAGCTCCAAGTAGATGATCTCTGTATTGAACA
>NZ_CANMZW010000036.1 GCF_947502445.1 uncultured Brevibacillus sp. | reverse complement strand
ATAGAAGTACCATTTTTGAACACGAAAGTGTTCAAAATTAATTAGCAAAAGGTGTTCAATTTTACTTGACGGTTACATAAGAGACTAGCCTAGCAAGTGGGTGCATTAACTTTGCAATGTTAAGGAGTTCAAAATAGCCCATATCCCAAGCATCTCCCTTTCCATTAATATAATATTCAGTCTCTTTTGGTTTGCTTTTCCTTTCTTGTTCGAACAGACACTAGTCTTTTTAATTATACAAAAAATGTCAAATTTTCTCAATAAAAAAACAAACCCTTCTCTGTATTAGAGAGAAGGGTTACATACTCTGTTTAGATAGCCACATCATGTTTAACAATAAAATTCGTCTGGATCAGAGGACTCTAGTGTCTTAGTATTACGATAGTGTAAAGCTATTAATTGGTCATTTTTAGAATTTCGATCCATATTACACTCCTTCATAAGATAAACATGTTTCCTCGATTCGATACAAATGCATATTCATTTATAGACATGAATATAAATACTGATTTTTAAAATAAGATTCTTTATTCCTAAGACTATAATCCTTTTCACTTCTACATAAACCGTCAAATTTTCACAACAATAATAAACCCTCCTCTGTATGATAGAGTAGGGTTTTCGATGTTTCTCAATATCTACTTCCGATTTGCTCACCTTCACGTCCAGCATCGCCTGCATGAATAATGCCCTTTACCTCACTTCGTTTCAGCAGCTGCTTGATGATCGCAAATTGCTTGAATTTTGACTTCATCACCTGATGGCGAAAAGAATCCGGGATGAGCGGAAGTGATGGAAGCGACCATCTTTTCCAGGCTGGATTATATGCCTCTGGAGGAACCAGCTCACAAATATGCCCTACTGCCCACGTAAAAAAAGCTCCGTTAGGAAAAATTCGATTCGGATGTACCTCGACATAGCCTTGCTGTTTTCTATGAGAAAACGGACTGGCCAGCTTCATTGCCTGGTCCGGTTTTTCTGCAATGACGACTTTCATACCTGCTCTACTCCCTATCTACTACCTAAGTTGCCTGGGACCATGTATACAAAACATTCGTTCCCTCCCCTATTTTACTACATCGGACAAGTAAAGAAGAGGGAATGATTTCCTAAAACGGTCTTTCACCAAAAATTTTTCCGTGAGCAAGCACCGCAAGCTCCATTTTTTCGAGTGTCTGGCAGTACACCTCCCCCATCTCAGCTGTATTCGCCGCGCCTTTTGTCAGCATGAGCGCCTTTATCACCTCAGCTTGGCCGTGATACCAGTCCATATCAGCCGGGGGAGTGTGCACGATCATTTTCCAAGCGTTGCGAAGAACAGGGGAGTAAAGCCGATTTGAACCGGGCTTGATTCGACAGCTGGCTATTTTTCGCTGATAGCTCCTGACTGGGACCGTTTCGTTCAAATCGTGAAACAGATGAGGCCAAAAATCTTTTCTCGAGCCTGAATGTGGAGTCTTCGCTGCCCATCGACTCACACCCTCCAAATAATCAGCAGTGCGGAACAGCAGGGCATATAAGCTCTTCCCCAATGTGATTCGCTCGGATAAAGAGGCAAAATGCGAGACGTTTTGTCCTATCAAGCGCAGGCGAAGCTCCTTTCTTGCCGCGAATGCTTCCTGGCAAGGATCATACGGAAACAAAATTTGATTCAGCTGCATAAGCTCCTGAAGAGCAAATGGCAACGATTGCAGCACCGAGCTCCGGTACTGCACGTTTTTCATCACCTGCCCCTCCAAAAAATTTTGCTCATTGATAATCAAAGCGACTGCAAGCAGCTCCCGATCCCCTTTTACCCAAAAAACATTCCAGACCGCTTGCATAAAGGCAGAAACCTGTAGATGAGGAAGCAGGTGAAAAAGGTTGGTCTGACGCTTTACGCTCTCCTCATACAGTAATAATTGAGGGTAGGCATCATGAAAGATCAGCCAATTCCCCCGCTCCAAAAATGAAAAGAAGTTCAGCTGCTCTTTGGCAGACAGTAGCCGTGGCAGCAATTCGCCGCGCAGATCAGTCATACTCCACCCAGCATTGCGGGAAACAAGATGTGCCAAAAGCGCCCAGTGAATTTCGGGATGCTTTTCGTAAAAGTCGAGATAGGCACGGGTTCTGTCTATATTGTCAGCATTGAGCTGCTGTGTCTTATGCCGAATCCTCACCACGATTTCTTGCTCAGATGCAGACAGCTTCTCCGGGGGCTGCCCTCGTTTTTCAAGCGCTTGCCCCTTCTTTAGCTCCTTGATCAAAGGCTGGAGCGGGTGATGAACGAACCATGGTACTTTCACTCTCCATCCTCCTTTGATGAAGCGTATTTTTACGGAGGTGAACGAGATGCAGGACGTACAGTATGCCATACAGCGCATCCAATCGTTTTTGCTTAAGAGACAGGAGGAAGATGGCTCCTGGCGTTTTTGTCTGGAGAGCTCCCCCATGACCGACGCTCACATGATCATCCTATTGCGTACGCTTGGGATTGATGATGAGGATTTGATTGAGCAGCTCACAAAACATATCGCATCGAAGCAGCAGGACAACGGTGCGTGGAAATTGTATCCGGATGAAGACGAGGGGCATTTGTCGACGACGATTGACTGCTATTTTGCCCTCTTGTACACTGGACGCTATAAAAAGAATGATCCGAGAATGGCACAAGCCCGCGACTTTATCCGTGAAAAAGGAGGGCTCACGCAGGCCAATATGCTGACCAAGCTTACAACATCACTGACGGGTCAGTATCAATGGCCACCTCATTTTATTGTGCCTGTCGAGTTGACCTTGCTGCACCCCAGCTTTCCCGTCAGCTTTTATGATTTTGTCGGTTATGCCCGCGTTCACCTCGCTCCCATCATGATTTGTGCGGATCGCAAATACGTCCGCAAGCTTTCCACCACACCTGACTTGTCCGATTTGTATACAACTACTCCTATCGCCCCTGGCGTATATCGCCATTCCATGCTCGATGGCTTTATTCGAGAAGGACAATCCTTTCTCTCCTCAATTCACTCGTACGTTCAACGCCTACCATTACTGCCAGCACAGCTGCACGAGCTTTCCCTTCGCCGTCTGGAGCAATTTATGCTTGCACGTATCGAGCCGGATGGCACCCTCTACAACTACTCGACCTCGACCTATTTTATGATCTTCGCGTTGCTCGCTCGTGGCTACTCCCCCGACAATCCTGTCATTCGCAAGGCTATGAAGGGACTCGTCGATTCCGTATGTAAGGCAGATGCCGGCGTCCACCTGCAGCTCGCTACCTCCGCAGTCTGGGATACAGCACTTTTGACCTATACATTGCAGCAAAGTGGAGTAGCACCGTCGCATCCTTCTATTCAGCGTGCCAGCCGTTACCTGCTATCGAAGCAGCAAACAACGTACGGAGACTGGAAAATTCAAAATCCAGGTGCGAGTCCCGGCGGCTGGGGCTTTTCTGACAACAATACGATGAACCCAGACATCGACGATTCGACCGCTGCTCTGCGCGCTCTCCATTCCTTCGCCCAGCAGGATACGACTGCAAAAGCTGCTTGGAAGCGTGGACTCGATTGGGTATTATCGATGCAAAATGACGACGGAGGATGGCCAGCCTTTGAGAAAAATACGAATTCACCCTTGATTCGCCAACTGCCAATTGAAGGCTCGGATACCGTCAGCACCGATCCATCCTCAGCAGACTTGACTGGCAGAACGCTGGAGTTCCTTGGTTCTCTGGCGGGTCTGCAGCTGACCGATTCACGTATGCAAAAAGCATTGCGCTGGCTTCTCAGAAATCAAGAAACGGACGGCTCCTGGTACGGAAGATGGGGCATCTCCTATATTTACGGCACGTGGGCTGCAATAACCGGAATGATGGCGATTGGCGTATCACCCGCGCATCCTGCGGTTCAAAAAGCGGTACAGTGGCTAATCCAGCAGCAAAATGACGACGGGGGTTGGGGGGAGTCTTGCATGAGCGATGAAAAGAAGCACTACGTCGCGCTTCGAGCAAGCACCCCCTCGCAGACGGCGTGGGCAGTTGATGCCCTGATTGCTGTCTTCCCGCAATCGACCCCTGCACTTGCAAATGGGGTCCGTTTTTTAATAAGCAGTATCGACACGAACGACTGGACTACTTCCTACCCAACTGGTGGGGGGCGTCCAGGCGGAACGTATTTTGCCTACCATAGCTACCGCTGGATCTGGCCGCTTCTCGCATTGAGTCATTACCATAATAAATACAGGAAAGACCAAGGTTAATCTAGTGGTTCGGTCAGGATGGGTCTTCGTGCGAGAGGCCTGATTGGCACCTCTTTGTTCATGAGAAGAGAATCTGCTGGCGTATCAAATACCGAAGAGCACGTAATGACATCCGCATCTCCAATTAAGATAAGGGAGGATTGTGTCGCCCCTCCTACCTCCATATCTTCAACAGCCATTTTTCTATTGTTGACGTACATGTTTAAGCTCATCTTCTTATAAAGCCCCCTTTTTCTTTTGTGTAGTCATCGACAATTCGTGATGCTCCTGCATGATATGCCTCGCATTTCTGATCTGTCTCAAAAACAGGTATGAACACCCACTGACCAATCACATAGAATACAAAAAGGGATTTCTCCAAAAGGATGTGAGAAGATGCCTGCCATCGTCGGAGTAATCAATGTCAACAGCATTAGTGGTGTCTTCAACGTCGGGGATGTCCGGAAAATTGCTCCCGTGAGTTATACGAAAACCTTTGCAGGTGGCGGTTCATTTAATTCAGGAACCAATCTGTCCTTGAAGATTCCGAAGAGCGTCATTTATGTAAATGAATCAAGAGGAGAAAATTGGCCCGTATTTGTGGAGGAAATGACTGAATCCACGACCGAGGGGCGAGATCAAACATGAACTTTTTTGTTCATCAAAATATTGTTATTCACCATTTAAAGATCGATGGCATTTCCAATTCATCGGTTTGCCAAATCGGAAGTGCAGGAATCATTAAGCCATTATCCCAGCTATACAATACAGGGTGCTTTACTGAGCCAGCTCCTCCTGCCGGGCCAGTGCCCCGCAGGGAGCGCGAGGAGTTCGTCCCCCTCGTTCCTCTGGTTGAGCCGACGCGCTAGCGAGAAGGCAGCTTTATGCTTGATGAAGAGAAGGATGATCGTCATGTACATGAGTCCCGAGTTGATGCAATATTTTCAGCAGCTACATGACTATTTGCATGTACAGAACCAAAAAATGGAGTCCATGAAGCAAATGCTTGAGCAAATGCAACAGGACCTTGATGAGCTGAAGGAAAAGCAGGTTCCCTCTGTGATTAAGAATGAATATAAATTTGACCTTTTAAAAGTGGAGAGATTAGAAGGTACGATGAACATCGGTTTAAATCCAAAAGGCTCTGACCCGAACATTGGAGATTTTGCCATCAACCAGTCGATGGATGTACCTTCACCTCCCAAAGCCGCATCCGATTCTTTTGATCGCGTCCAAAAAGAAATTCATCGTTATCTCGACAATGACGCCTATCGTGTGCTGGAGAGAATCGAAGAAGAATGTGGATATTCGCTCGACGATGCCTATCGCGGCTTTATCATGGATGACATTCGCAAACAGATTGATCATCGTATCCGGCATTACCTGAACCAGTTTGACACTACCCAATGGGAGCCCGAGCAGATTGATGCCTGGGAACAAAAAACGATTCAAAAAGTAAAACGCGATATTGAGCGAACATGCGAGACCTTCGTCCAAAATTTACCACGTGAGAGGAACGATTCCTAACATGTTTTATCAGGTTATAAACGGGGATGTTTGTGTAGAAAATTTGAAGGTAGAGACTCTCGTCACGGCAAGCTCCCTGTTCATAGGGGATACGAAAACAGTGACTCTTACTTCCAATTATGAGACGCCTCCTGAAACATTGATCGTTGGTGTCACTACTCCACGTCCTTCTGCAACGCAAAGGAGCTAAGCTGATGGCCAAACGAACCAGTCACGTACAGTCCTTGACCAACATTTCCGTTGATACCTCATCCGTTATACAAATTGGGGATTCCAAAGTGCTTGATGCTGTTTCCAACGTGCTTGCCGTCCAACGTGAAAAAGCGATTTTTTACGAAAATGAATTTTTGTTTCGTGACTATTTCACTTTTTGCGAACCTATTGATGTCCCGGTTATCACAGAGCCACTTGAGATAACCACCTGTCACGAAACCTCGGCCATTTGCGTAAACAAGGTAAGGGTAAACTTTTTAGCAGCCTCGTCAGTCCTCCATGTCGGCTCGAACGAATCAATTTGTTTGGGATCACGCGTTAAAAATATTCGACATATCATGAAGGACGCAGATAAAAACCAAAAGTAATGGGAGGCGAGATCCTTTGCCCTCAGTGATTGGTGCAGTCAATATAAACAGCAATTCAGGAACGGTGAATTTTGGCGACACCCTGAACATTTCTCCGAAAAGTGCTACCAAAACTTTTTCCGGCTCTGGCGGAGGCAATACTGGTAACCTCGTCAACACGATTAATGGTGTCAGCTCTACGAATACGCTTGATCCTAGTGTCGTCGACCAGCCACTCGTCGGGAACGTATAAGATGCAGTGTTAATGCTTTTTATTAACACTGCTTTTGCCGTGAGTTGGACAAGTCATTCCCTCATTTCTAAGACGAAAAAAAGAGAGGGCCACAGCCCCCCACTACAAATTTGCTTTAAAGGTAGTTTTTCTTTCCCGAAAGGTATTATCTCTGGCCAGAATCAATTCCAGCAGTCCATCCTCGTACTTTGCCTTCATTCCATTTGCGCTGACTGGCACGGGAAGCTCAACTTCCCGGTAGAAAGGTCCATAGTACCGTTCCAGCAGTACGCGTGAGCGCATATAGGAAGGCTCCTTGATTTCCCCTTTTAGCTCAAGCACTCGCTGATCTGTCAGTGTCACTTCCAGACTGTCACGTGCAAAGCCGGCAAGCTCACAGCATAGAATGACAAGCTTATCTGTTTGAAAAATATCCAGTGTCGGAAAAGATTCGGTTTCATTGATCCGTACGATCGGTGTTGGATGCCTTTCTCTTTCTGGCTCCGTTTTTCTTTCTTTGCCCCTGCCTTTGTTTTTCGCCTTTTTTATGGTAGGAACAACTTTGTTTGCCTGTGCCTGTGGATTTTGAATCGAATGATTGTTTAGTTTGACCAAATTATCCCAAAAGCCGGTGTCCAAGATTTGATTCATTTGGCTTAATGCTTTCCAAGGATGCTCTTGGTCCATGCTCAACCTGGAGAGACTCTCCGATGTTTTTTGTAGCTGCTTCATGGTCTCCCGCAAATTTTTCAACCACCATCACCCTCCGTTCCTGCTAGGTGGCAAGGAACACCAATCCCAGATACCTCACAATCAGTATATGTACATATGCCCTGGTGGGTGTGCTATTTGCTATTCACCGTTTTGGGCGCTGTCCGTATAGTTGGTTACGGGTGCAGGCGGAGCAAGAATATCAGGAGGCGGCATGTCACTTGGTATCTGCTGATCGACAGGTTCTTCGGTGATATCAGATGGTGGCGGCTGTGTCGAAGGCTTTGTTGCTGGCTTCTGCGTTGCGGGCTTCTCCGTTTTGGGCTGCTCTTTTACCGTGGTCGCAGGCTTTGACTGCGTAGACGGCTTCGGATTTGCCTTCATCTCTGCCTTCGCTACTTCAGCCACGGCAGCATTGCTGAGCTGAGCAGACGCTACCGCTCCAATCTCGCCGAGCTCAGTACGCAGAGTGTTGCGAATAGCTTGCATGTTTTCGAGCGGCCAGAGCGAATATGGCGAGCTCCAGAACGCTCCATTGTCTAGCGAAACCATATTCTCTGAGTTCAGCTTGCCAAAATCAAGTGCCAGACCTTTGATCTGATCTTTTGACAGGTTTGTTTTGATGTGCTTACCAACCGCTTCCATTACGGATGTCAAGCTCGAGATGCCATCTACAGAAACGACCTTGTCCGCTACCGCACGAATTACTTGCTGCTGGCGGCGATTTCGGTCAAAGTCACTGGAATTGTATGCATCTCCGCGTCTGTCTATGCGGTGACGTACAAATCCAAGGGCTTGTTCGCCATTAAGCACTTGTGTCCCTTTTTTCAAATTACGGTAGACACCCTCTTTTGGCAGCTCGTAGACGAGATCCCGATCTACCTCGACCTTAACCCCGCCCAGCTTGTCAATCACAGCCGTAAAGCCCTCAAAATCGAGCTGAACATAGTGACCAACAGAAATGCCGAGCATGTGATCCAATGTTTTCTTGAGCAACGTCATGCCATTTTCTGTCTCGGGCTGTCCTTTGCTTTCTGCTTCCTTCTTCTTATTTTCCCCGAGGGCAAATACTTCGTTGACCTTGTGATATCCGGGATAGCCTGGAATCTGGACCCGGGTGTCACGCGGCAATGAGACCATCGTAAGCTTTTGTGTGACTGGATTTGCGACGGCTACTACAAGCACGTCTGTGTTTAGCATTCCGATATTTTTGCGTGTATCTACACCGACGATGACGAATGAAAGAGATTTCTTTTCCTCATATGGCTGTTCCACGACAGGCTGATTAGGCAGCTTGTACGGATCTTCTGTTACAATTTCAAGTGTTTTGTCGACTTCCCTGAGTGCGTAGCCCACTCCGATCGCCAGCAAGCAGAGCATGAGACAACTTGCCAAAAGCACGTACATCCGCGCGCTTCGTTGTCCGCGTTTTTTCTTCTTTCGCATTGGCTTAGACGGAATGGGGGGTTTCTCATTTTTGGAGAGCACGTCTATTGGTTCACTCCTTTTCTCATTACGGCGTCAAATTCTGCTTTTTTGATTTGTTTTATTTTTCTGGAAAACACTTGTCCCATTTTACCACATTCTGCCGATTATTTGTAGAATCATGGCGAGATAGTCGCACAGAGATTGAAGGAAGGTTCTTGCGCTGGCCAAATGAAACAGGTAGTCTATCAGTAACGAATACCGCGATATTGAAGGAGAACAGGTCATGTATGCTTTTTTGGATGACTTTGGCTTGCCTGTGACGCTGACTTTTGACTCGGACGAAATTAGGCTGCACGAGGCACGCCATGTCCTGATTTTTGCCTTTTGGCGCGGCAAGCTGCTGTTTACCCGCCACCGCACCAGAGGCATCGAATTGCCTGGGGGAAAGATCGAGCCTGGGGAGAGCAGTCTGGCTGCGGCTGTCCGAGAAGTGTATGAAGAAACAGGCGCCATTTTGGACGGACTCGAACGAATTGGACAATATACGATCAACGGCGACATGAGAAAAGATATTTATGTAGCGAGAGCTCTCAAGTATAATCCACAACCTACAGGCAGTGATGTGGCAGGTGCCCTTTATTTTAATGAGCTTCCTCGTGCTTTAAAAGGGAATCCTGATTTTAGCCGTATTCTCCACGACGATGTCTACCCTCTGTCGCTGGAAAAGGCGTTGCGCCATCCTTTTGCTGCTACATAGTTTCTGCTCATAAAAAAAAACAGGCATGCCCCGCCCTTTCCACGTTGCTTTATACAAGCTCACGTGCCTAGGTCCCAGGGATGCCTGTTAGTTTTTTTCCTTTTCCTTGTTTCCTGTTAATACCCGTTTTACCAGTTCATTCGGGTCAAAGCCGTACTTTTCCACAGCTCGCTCCCTGCTTTTTGTTTCCACAGTCTCAGGTTCGATGCCAAGCACCTCAGAAATATGGCGCCAGGCTTGTGTCTCCTGCTCTTTTTGTGTTTGCTCTGCTGTTCCTTGGGATTGCTTCTCGGCCTGCTTCGGTTTTAAAAAGAAGATCGCAATAATCCCGAACACCAGGGATAAGCCTGCTATCGTGCTAAACATGACAGTGCGAGAAATCCCGAGCAGCCATGTGAAAATCGGCGGTCCAACAGCCACACCGATAAACCTGACACCACTGTATAACGAGGTAATCATTCCGCGCTCGGACTTTTGAACCGCTCCTACAATCATGCTGTTCAAGCAAGGCAGGATCAGCCCTGTTCCCAAGCTGCCGATGACGAGAATCCCGATCAGTGCGTACGCCCCTTTGACAAAGCTCGCAAGGACGTACGAAGCTGCAAGCATAAACATGCCCACAATAACAAACAGCCGCATCAGACTTAGCTTTTTCTTTATGATCAGCCCAGTCACATAAGCCGCTATGCTCATTACCAGCAACGGAATGGCTAAAAACGCCCCTTTTAAGACACCGTCAATTTTGTACTTTTCCTCCAGTAGATCTGACAAATAAAACAGCACGCCAAACAACGTAAACAGGCAGATGCTCCCTATAAAAAAGGCTGGCACTAGCCACTTGCCGTGCTGCTTGAATACTTCCCCGATCGAGTGAATGTACTGCTTGATTGGTAACGGCTGTTTTTCCTGCTTTTTTTCCTTGGTCAAAAACAGGAAGAGGACGAGTATAACCCCACAAATGATTGGGAAGGCCAGGAAAACCATATACCAGGCAATAAGTGCGAGCAACGAGCCAAATATCGGGCTCAGTACTTTCCCAAGTCCATTTGAGGTTTCCATGAGTCCCAGTGCCCTGCTTTCAGATGCCCCGTTAAACAAATCCCCGACCAAAGCCATCGCAATCGGCGCCGTACCAGCTGCTCCGATCCCTTGTAAGACGCGCCCACCCATGATCATCATGTATGGATTGTCTACCCATAGCGCTGCAAGGCCTGCGAGCAAACCACCCACCCCGTATAAAGAGAGCGCGACGATAATCACCATTTTTCTGCTGAAGCGATCTGACAAATAGCCTGCGAGTGGAATGACAATTCCTGCTGCAATGGAAAAGGCCGTGATCAATAGGCTTGTTTGCAAAGATGTGAGATGCAGCTTGGATTTCATTGTGGGCAAAACAGGTATCAGCATCGAGTTGCCAAGTACCATCACCAGTGGAATTCCAGTCAGCCCTATTAGGTTTTTCGCATTTTGTGCCATACGAAACTCCTCATCCTACGCATAGGCGCTACCATCCCAGCGCGTCGCGTTAATTATTTCCCAATTTGGCTCTACACCAATCCCGACTCCATCTGGTATGGTCACACTTCCATTGACGAGATGGAGAGGGAACAAATACGTAAATGGATTCTCCATGACATCCCACTCAATAGGCTCAATTTGGTCAGCATCCATCTTTGACCAAGGTAACAGACACGCCTGGGCAAACAAGGTATATAGCCTGGCTAAGCTCCCGTCAAAAGAATGTGGCGAGACACGATAGCCAAACTCGCGAGCCATATTTAGATGGAGTCGAAATGCCTCGACTCCTTCTGTATGCAATAAATCTGGCTGGGCGATATCGATTGCACCCTCTTTGTAAAGGGGAAGAAACTGGGCACAGCGAACCAGATTTTCTCCCCCCGCAAGTGGGATGGACAATACAGAACGCAGCTTCACGTATTCCCCAGCTCTATCCATAGGCATCGGCTCTTCTAGCCACATCCAGTTCCCATAGCGTGCAAAGAAAGGGTTCCATTTTGCTGCTGTCGCCAAATCGTAGCTTTGGTTGGCGTCTACCGCTACCTGCACGTTTTCCGGCAATGTTTTCATCAAAGCATCGATGTGAGCCTGATCTTCCTGAAACGCTTTTCCGCCGATTTTTACTTTGACCTGTTGGAAGCCAGCTTGTACTTGCTCTAGCACTCTTTGTATAGACAGCTGTATCCAATCTGTGCGTTCCGTATAAGACTGGAACGAAGCATAAACAGGAATAAGGGGGTGAATTCTGCCACCCCAGAGCTGACAGACAGACATGCCTGCCGATTTGGCAGCGATTTCGGTCAAGGCCATACTGATTCCTGCTGCTGATCGCTGATGCCATTTGCTGATCACATCAACAAGCGCTCTTCGCTCAGATGCTTGCTTTCCCAATAAGTACGGAATAATCCGCTCACGAAAGCCTTTATCCAAGGTAGGGAGCCAATCAATCACTTCTCCCCAGCCATCGATTCCGGAGCGTGTGATTACACGTATGAGATACGATGTCCGATAACGCTTGTATCCATTCGCATCGCCGTACGCTTGGGTTAGGTGATGGAGGAGCGGGTACGTCTCAACTCGTTCGATCTGCATATCAGGCATTGCTCCTCCTGTCACAGCAAATCGCTCCGCCCTTCCCGCTCGTATCGTTCTTCTTCATAGTCATCGTAATCGAGATAATTTCCTTTCCCCTCGCCTTTGCGCATATATTCCTCATACGTGCCGCTGCGCATGAAATGAACACTATCAGGACCGTGATAGCCTTCGATATCGGTATAGCCGATTTCTTCAACCGCCTCCACAAATCCATCCGGCTCATCGCTCTCGATGTACATTTCCTTGTAATCGGTCTTGTCGTTATCTACATAGGAAAATGGTGTACTCGAGGTACCCCACGCCTCAACGATTTGCCACGCATCCTCGCCATCAAAACCATTCTGCCCTTCCTTTTCATCCAAAGACGTACGGCCAAACGGAGGCTGTAAAAACTCTTCCTCAATCGGACGGGACTCGTTAACCATCGGAGCTGGTGCATGCTCCTTGCACGTCTGCGCCTGTGGCAAAGCCTCCAGTCGTTCTTCTGGAATTGCTTTTCCACAAACTGTACAGATTCCGTATTGGCCTTCGTCCATACGGGTCAAGGCTTGGTCAATTTCCTTGAGCGTCTCCCTGTCCAGACTGTCCAAAGCCAAATCCTTTTCCCGCTCAAACATTTCACTACCGATATCAGCGGGATGGTTATCGTACATAGAAAACTCCTGCAAAGAAGTTGTCATTGGTTCTCTCATGCCATAATGGTCCTGCACACGATCCTCTAGTTCTTTTTTTTGGTCAAGCAGCTTTTGCTTGAAGCTAGCGATCTTCTTCTGGTCCACGCTCGGCCACCACCTTCATTTGGTTTCCTCAACAGGTAGTATGTCTCGCACCCACGTAAATAACCCATGAAAACCAGAGGCTCGTGGAAAACGGTAGCTGCCGCTTGGAGACTGTGCAAAAAAAAAAACCTGCCGTCCATCGAAGGACAGCAGGCTATTAGCAAAGAATGAAGCTTATTCGGTTACATGAGCGTAGTGTTCCTCTACAATATCAGCACAACGTCCGCAAATGGATGCATGTGACTCACGGGAGCCTACATCTTGTTTAACTACACGGCAACGCTCGCATTTGACGCCGTCCGCTGCCGAAACAACTGCGGAAATACCTTCCAGCTGTGCTGCTTCTGCCGGAGCTTTTACCCCATGAGCATGAAGCTCCACATCAGCGACGATGAACAGGTCAGCCAAATCGTCCATCGCTGCCAAAGTTCCTGCTACTTCCTCTGTTTGTGGGTAGAGCGCAAGCTTGGCATCTACTGAGTTACCAAACACTTTGTTGCGGCGCGCTTCTTCCATCGCTTTGAGCACTTCATCGCGAACTTCGAGGAAAGCGTCCCATTTTCTTTCTTCATCTGCAGAGAAGCTGAGATGCTGTTGATCTGCTTCTAGCATGTCTGTCAGCTGTACGCTCTTTTCAGAAACACCTGGCACGAATGCCCATACTTCATCTGCAGTATGTGGCAGAAGTGGTGCAACCAGCTTCACCAGATTCACGAGGCAATCGTACATCACGGTTTGAGCTGCGCGGCGTTTCAGGCTGTCAGGAGCTTCCACATACAGACGGTCTTTACAAATGTCAAGATAGAAAGCGGAAAGATCGATGACGCAGAAGTTACGAACCGCATGGAAAACAGTATGGAACTGGTAGTCGTCGTATGCTTTACGCACGCGGCTTACCATTTTCGCAGCTTTCGCCAACACATAACGATCCAGCTCGCCTAACTGCTCATATGCTACGCGATCTTTTGCAGGATCGAATCCATCGAGGTTTCCGAGCAAGAAACGGAACGTATTGCGGATTTTCCGATACACTTCTGCAATTTGACTTAGGATCGCATCAGAAATGCGTTGATCCGCCTGGTAGTCAACAGACGCTACCCACAGACGCAAAATGTCTGCGCCCATGCTGCTGATGACTTGTTGTGGAACGATCGTATTTCCAAGAGACTTGGACATTTTGCGTCCTTCGCCATCTAGAGTAAATCCGTGGCTCAGAACACCTTTGTAAGGCGCTGTTCCATAGACGGCAACACTCGTCGACAAGGAAGAGTTGAACCATCCACGATATTGGTCAGAGCCTTCCAGGTATAGATCAGCTGGCCAGCTCAGTCCGCGTTCTCTCAGTACAGCCTGGTGGCTGGAGCCAGAGTCGAACCAAACGTCCATAATATCGGTTTCTTTGCGGAATTCTTTGCAATCGCACTTGCTGCATGTCAGACCCTCTGGGATCAGCTCATTGGCTTCGCGAGCGAACCAGACAGAAGAGCCCTCTTTACGGAACAGGTCTGCAACATGATTAATCGTAGCATCGTTAATGATTGGCTCATTGCAGGACTTGCAGTAGAAAATCGGAATTGGTACTCCCCATACGCGTTGGCGGGAGATACACCAGTCGCCACGATCGGCAATCATGTTAGCTAGACGTGTTTCGCCCCAATGCGGAATCCATTTTACATTTTTGATCGCTTCCAGCATTTGCTCACGGAAACCGTCAATTGATGCAAACCACTGCTCAGTCGCACGGTAAATAACCGGTTTTTTGGTGCGCCAGTCATGCGGATAGGAGTGGGTGAAGAAGCTCAGCTTCAGGAGAGCACCCGTTTCTTTCAGCTTTTCTGTAATTACTTTATTTGCGTCCTCATAGAACAGACCTTCGAAGCCAGGAGCTTCACTGGTCATTTTTCCTTCGTGATCGACTGGGCAAAGCACACCCAGATCGTATTTTTGTCCAACGTTGAAGTCGTCTTCCCCGTGTCCTGGTGCGGTGTGTACGCAGCCAGTACCTGCGTCCAGCGTTACGTGTTCACCCAGGATGAGCAGGGACGTACGGTCATAGAATGGGTGCTGGGTTAACACGCCTTCGAGCTCTTGACCCTTATAGATAGCCAGCACTTCTGGATTTTCCCAGCCAATTTCTTTGCTAGCAGCTTCAAGCAATCCGCTTGCGACAAGGAACTTGCGACCGTCGACTTTGACTACGCTGTATTCCAGCTCAGGATGCAGGGAAATTGCCAGGTTTGCAGGCAACGTCCAAGGAGTGGTCGTCCAGATTACTACACCTGTTTCTGTATCCAGCTTGCCTTTGCCATCTACTACTTGGAAGCTGACATAGATAGAAGGCGAGCGCTTGTCCTTGTATTCGATCTCAGCATCAGCCAAAGCGGTTTCAGAAGACGGAGACCAGTATACGCAACGCAGACCTTTGTAAATGTAGCCTTTTTTCGCCATTTCGCCAAATACGCGAATTTGGTTGGCTTCATACTCAGGGAGCAGTGTTACGTAAGGGTTTTCCCAGTCGCCGCGAATGCCGAGACGCTTGAATTGATCGCGCTGCTTGTCGATGTAGGACCACGCATACTCTTCACAGCGTTTGCGGAAATCGTTTACTTCGATACTGCGACGATCCAGGCCTTGTGCATTGACAATCGCCTGTTCAATCGGAAGCCCATGTGTATCCCAGCCCGGGATGTATGGAGCACAGAAGCCAGACATCGATTTGTAGCGCACGATGAAGTCCTTGAGAATTTTATTCAGGGCATGTCCAATGTGAATATCTCCATTCGCATAAGGAGGACCATCATGCAAAATGAAGGCAGGGCGTCCAGCTGTCCGCTCCTGAACTTGCTTATAAATATCCATTTCTTCCCAAGCGTCCTGCATTTGCGGCTCGCGATTCGGCAAATTGCCGCGCATCGGGAAATCCGTTTTTGGTAGCGATAAGGTTTTGCTGTAATCCATGGCCTGATTCACTCCTAAATAATAAATAAAAAAATAAAAGCCTCCACTCATCCCTGTAAAAGGGACGAGAGAAGACTCCCGTGGTACCACCCTGATTGAGCGAAAGCATTGGCAAAAGCCAACAAAAAACGCTCCACTTGTCTCATTCGTAACGGGAATGACGCGCTCACTTACTCGCCTGCTTCCATCCGGTACAGATGGATCACAGAGTTTCGGGTATTGGACTCCCGGGTGATTTTCGTGCGATTGCAACTGGCCGGGTTTTCACCTGTTCCCGACTCTCTAAGCAGTGCTCTATCGCCTACTCTTCCCGTTCATCGTCTACTTGAAGCAGCTGATTGTGCTGGTATTCAGCTGCCACATATGTTTATTTTGTAATCCAAAAAGTTTGTCTTTCATTATAGTATCATCATAAACCGAACGTCAATGATTTATTCAACAGCTACGGCTGAATCTGCCTGCTCGATATCATCCCAAGCGCCATTTTCGAGCATTTCGAGCTGTGCCTCAAGCAATGTTCGGAAACGCATTCGGTAAACGGATGCCCGTTTTTTCAGCTCCTCGATCTCGATCGCGATTTTGCGGGACTTTGCGAGAGCCTCGTTGACGATTCGATCGGCATTTTTCTCTGCTTCTTTTAAAATCAATTGCGCTTCCTTGCGTGCATTAGATTTTACATCCTCTGCGGTCTCTTGGGCAACGAGTATCGATTTGCTCAAATTCTCTTCCAAACTCTTATAGTAATCGACGCGCTCATTCAACATCGCGACGCGTTCTTCTGCTTCTTTTTTTTCTTTGATCAGAAGTTCAAAATCCTTGATCACCTGATCGAGAAATTCGTTTACTTCATCGATGTTATAACCGCGAAAGCCAGTGCTGAATTCTTTGTTATGTATATCCAATGGCGTTAATGGCACATGAACCCCCCACTTTTCCCGATAATTCGTTCTTTCTATTTTCGACAGGATTTACCTTGTTTCCTGCCGGATTTTACAAATTTTTGCGTCCTGTTTCATCTTATGTAACCAGTCCAACGATCATGCGAATTCTTCCACTGCGAGTTGGCCCCGCTGTCTCAAGCAGTTTAAATCGCCCAAATCCAGCCATCGACACCATATCTCCAGACCGTAGCTGATGAGATGGGTCTTCGACGACTTTCCAGTTGACTTTCACTTTTCCTGCACGAATCGGGACAAGCGCTTTTGCTCTGGAGAGATTATGTACCTCCCCGAGAATCGCGTCGATACGTGGAGAAGCAACGGTGATGGTTTTTTCGGTAAAACGCGGCTCTGGAGGACGAAACTGCTCCCATGAAACCCGCTCGAACTGGACGGATGTGCGATGAATTTGCGTCACCTGTGTGCAAACATAATCCGCTACTTCCTCTTGCACGATGGAATAGCAGTGGTCAGCATCTGTGAGCATATCGCCAAACTTTTCTCGCTTTAGCCCTGCATTCAAAAGAGCTCCCATCACATCGCGATGCTCCAACGCGTGGAATCGCTGATCAGCTTTGATCGCCAAAAGTACGATTCGATAATCCTCGGGGTCTGGGATCAGATAGTCCGGGTGCAGAATGACTCTGACGCGCTCTGCCCCTTCATAGCCTCCGCTCGCAGAAACGCTCACATCCTGCACTTGCGAGGCGAGGCTCTGAAAAATACTCAGCTGTCTGGGGTCCACAAAATCAGTAAGGCGCATGGCCTGCTTGCGCTCTACCAGCGTCAGCATTTCCAGCGCCCGTTCTACAAAAGGACGTTCTTCTTTTGCAAAATGATCAAATACACTCATGTTTTCACTCGCCTACATCAGTTTTACCAAAATAGTAAACAATCCATCGTAAGCAAGGCGCAGCGTAATCAAGGCTACGATCGGGGAAATATCGATAAAACCGAGTGTAGGAATAAACCGGCGAAACGGTGCCAAATACGGCTCAACCAATCGTTCCAACAGCTGCCCAATTCCTGTACTCCGCATTTGAGGAACCCAGGACATCAGTATGTATGCAATAATCATGAATTGATATACAGTAAAAGCAAAATTTATAACCGTCAACAAGTAACCCATTGGCTCACCCTTTTTTTCGTCGTTGAATCACTACTCTTCCAATACGCTAGAGATGGTTCCTTGAATGTCCACGTGATCAGGGGTGCATACAAAAATAGTATCTCCCACCTTTTGGATATCACCGTTCAGCGCATAGACCGTCCCGCTCAAAAAGTCGATGATTCTCTTCGCTTGATCCTTTTCCACACGATGCAGATTGACTACTACAGGTCTTCGATGGCGAAGATTGTCAGCGATATCTTGTGCATCACTATAGTGACGGGGTTCACAGAGGATCAAACGAATCCCCTCCTTTTCCCGCGCTTGAAACGGCACCACGTTATTTGCCCGGCTTTGGCTAGAAGGCTGTCTCTTATTGGAGGAATCGGTGTCTTCGTGTTCCTCTTGTACCGTTTCCTCGATGTATTCTTCGTTCTCCAGACCTAAAAACCCCATCAGCTTGTTCATGACACCCATCTTTCTTCCTCCTCTCTAGCTTGCTAGTCCTGTGCGACTCGCATGTTATTCCGGCTTGACTAATACGGAGCCAAGACGAATATATGTAGCTCCTTCTTCGATTGCCACCTCAAAGTCACTAGACATGCCCATCGATAGCTCCTCGATGTGCGCATGTGGGAACGCCAGCTCGTTGATGCGTTCTTTCCATTCATTTAAACCGCGGAATACTTGACGCGCCTCTTCCTGATTATCGACAACAGGCGCCATCGTCATTAATCCAATGATCTTTATATGTTTCATATTACTGGTTTCACGCAAAAAAGCCAATACATCATTGGGACTAAGCCCAAATTTTGTCTCTTCGCCAGAAATATTCACTTGCAAAAAGCAATTCACTACGGTATTTAAGGCTTCTCCGCGTTTGTTCAGCTCCTGAGCGAGCGATACACGATCAAGCGAATGGATATACGGAAAGCGTCCCACAACTTCTTTTGCTTTGTTTGTTTGCAAATGTCCAATAAAATGCCATGTACCTCTATCGCCATGCAGCTCATGCTTGGGAAGAGCATCCTGTACGCGATTTTCTCCAATGTCCATGATCCCTACATCCAGCAGGTCACCAATCGCTTGGGCATCGATGTATTTGGTTACGGCAATAATTTTCACTTCTTCCCGCTTGCGACCCGCCCGGTCACATGCCGCCTGGATTCTTTCCTCGATGGCTTGCAGCCGATCCTTTATAGCTTGTTGCTCTTTCGTCATGATTGGTTCCCCTCTCCTATTACAGTTGATCCTTCCAGCCGATATACGATGCCATCCGTCCGGTAGTGCCAGCAGTGCCTGCTTCCTTTCGATGCGAGAAAAACATGTCTGTGCGGCAGCTTGTACACCAATCTGTTGTCATGATTTGCTCAGAAGCAATACCCGATTCGAGCAGGATGGACGTATTCAATTGCCTTAAATCAAGCATGTATCGCTCATTTTGGGATGCTGTGACTGCCTTTTCCCACTCTTTTGCACTCGTCTGTACTTGCGTCATGATCCTCTCGTCCACCTCATAGCAGCATCCGCCAATCGAAGGACCTATTGCAACTAGCAGCTCTTCTGGCTTGGCATGAAAGTGATGCTGCAAGGATTTGATCATTTCCTCGGCAATTCTTCCAACCGTGCCCTTCCAGCCTGCATGAGCGAGTCCAATCGCGCCTGAGGCAGGATCAAGGAAGTATAACGGCACACAATCTGCATAAAAGGACGTCAGCAGAATACCCTTTTGCCCAGTAAACAGGCCATCCGTTGCCTTGATTACGTCATCCAGGCTTTCTTTGCCCGCTCCTGCTGCCATCACCTGGCACACCTGATTTCCATGCACCTGATCAGCGCACGTCCACGCGGTAAAAGGCATGTCTACTTCCTTGGCAAGCTTTTGTCTGTTGGATACAACATGCCCTGGATCATCTCCCACATGCAGTCCCATATTAAAAGACCCGTACGGTTGTTCACTTTCCCCGCCCGTACGAATCGTAAACCCGGCCAAAAGTCCTGGAAAGCGGCTCTCCCACTCCAGCAAGCGTAAGAATGGCTTCTCCTCTACCATAACAAACGGTTCTCTCATGTTGATCTCACCTTCCTCATATGGCTTATCATACCATAGCCGCGAAGATTAGAGAAACGTGGCTTATCGCCCACTACTGCTCGCACAGCTCCTTTTGCCAAACGTGAAAAAAAGGCGCTTTTCCGCCTTTCTTTCCTTAGTCCCTGTATTCATCTCCGCCAGAGGTTCTCGCTTCAACCTTCAATGTCTCTTCCATTCGTACCAGCACCACATCTTTCCCGATTTTGACAATATTGCGCCAAGGGATGACGTAGTCGTTCCCGGAAGAAAAGAAGCCGAGAAACTTGCCTGGTCCCGGTATGACGATGGCCTCCACACGTCCATGGCGCAGGTCAATCTCAAGATCAGAGATTTGGCCCAGCCGTTTCCCATCCAAAATATTCACCACTTCTTTGGTCTGGAAGTCAGAGATTTTCACCATTCTCCCTCACCTACTTTTCTCCGTTACTTTCAGTATATGAGCCTGAATGAGAATATGTCCGTTTCGTTCTGGGTGGGGATTAGAAAACTTTGAACAAAAAAACCCGACGAGGAGTAACCCGCCGGGTGAAGTATGTAGTTCAGCTTACGATTGCACGTGTTTTTGCATATGAGCGATTGCCGCTTTTTCCAGACGAGATACCTGGGCTTGTGAAATGCCGATTTCCTCTGCAACCTCCATCTGGGTTTTCCCCTCATAAAAGCGCATCGACAAAATCATTTTTTCCCTGTCCCCCAGACGCTGCATCCCTTCACGCAGGGCAATTTCCTCTACCCAAGTGACGTCCTTGTTTTTCTCGTCGCTTATTTGATCCATCACATAAATAGGGTCTCCGCCGTCCTGATAAATCGGTTCAAACAACGACACAGGATCCTGGATCGCATCAAGCGCAAACACGACGTCTTCCTTTGCCACGTTCAATTCCTGGGAAATCTCTGTAATGGTGGGCTCTCGCGAATGCTTGTTGGTCAGGTTGTCACGTACCTGCAATGCTTTGTAGGCGATGTCTCGCAGGGATCTGGATACGCGAATCGGATTGTTGTCCCGTAAATAGCGTCGTATTTCCCCAATAATCATAGGAACAGCATACGTAGAAAACTTTACGTTTTGTCCGAGATCGAAGTTATCGATCGCTTTCATCAATCCAATGCAACCCACTTGAAACAAATCATCTACAAATTCTCCGCGATTGTTGAAACGCTGGATCACGCTGAGTACCAAGCGCAAGTTTCCGTTGACCAGTTTTTCACGTGCAGGCAGCTCGCCGCTCTGCAAACGCTCGAACAAATCCCGCATTTCTTTGTTCGTCAATACCGGAAGCTTGGAGGTATCTACCCCGCAGATCTCGACTTTATTTCGCGTCACGTCTTTCCCTCCTCGAAGCAAGAAAAAAGTCCCTAACCCGGTTGTCTTGAAAGGCCGCGTACTGACGCGTAGCCGACAAGTAATGGCAAAAGGGCCACTATCTGTCACGGTTTAGGAACAGTATCCCCTCAGGATGGGAAAATATGCGTTAGACCATCTTGTTGAATTCTTTTCGCAACCGTTTTATAATTCGCTTTTCCAGACGCGAAATATACGACTGCGAAATGCCCAGGAGATCTGCTACATCCTTCTGCGTTTTCTCCTCTTCCCCCGCCAATCCGAAACGAAGCTCCATAATGATTCGTTCCCTTTCCGAAAGTTTATCCAGCGCTTTTTTCAGCAGCTTGCGATCCACTTGATCCTCAATGTTTTTGTAGATCGTGTCATTCTCCGTACCCAACACGTCAGAGAGAAGCAGCTCATTTCCGTCCCAATCGATGTTCAGCGGCTCGTCAAAAGAGACTTCGGAGCGAATCTTGTTGTTTCTACGCAAATACATCAGGATTTCGTTTTCGATGCAGCGGGAAGCGTATGTCGCGAGCTTAATGTTCTTATCTGGATCAAACGTATTTACGGCCTTAATCAAGCCTATTGTCCCGATACTGACCAAGTCCTCGATGTTGATCCCTGTATTCTCAAACTTGCGAGCAATGTACACAACCAGACGAAGATTTCGCTCAATCAGCATACCTCGAACCGCGGGATCCCCCGATGGTAACCGTCCGAGCAGCACTTCCTCTTCTTCTCTGGTCAGAGGTGGAGGCAATGCTTCACTCCCGCCGATATAATAGACTTCTTCAGCGCGTGCACCAATCCATAGCAGGAAACGGTACCAGGTCAATTGTAAATGTAGGCGAAGTTTTACATACATGATTAGCCCTCCTGTTTGAGAATAAAGGTTGGTTCTTGCATCTCTGTTTCCATCATGGCCGGATGGACGATGGCCTGGTACTTCCCGTCAGCTGCGAGTGGAATCGGATTGAGTCCGATCAGCACCTTTTCCGTTTCATAGCGAACGCCGTTTTGCATGACAAAAACATGGTCCGGTTTGATTGCGAGCAAAAAATCCATTCCTCTTGCTACACTGCGGTATGGAATCAATCGTACGCGAGATTGCCACTGGGGAGGAAGCTCCTCCCAAGATCCGTCCAGCTTCTCCCACACTCCACCGTTTTCATCGGTTTGTCGGAGAAGCGACGGCGGAAGCAGATGTGCTAACATTTTCGTTTCCATGATCATGACGGGAATGCGCGTAATCGGTTCATGCAGCTGGTTACCGGTATCGACCAGACCGCGGCAAATCATTTTTTCACCAAACAAGGTCACAACTACATCGACGAGAAAGGCTTCGATTCTCCGCGGTTCCTGGATAGCACGGTAGCTCTTTTTTCCGAGTACAAACACCAGCGCAAAACCAATGACAAGAATCGCGAGCGTAGGTTTGAATCCAATCCCAAAACCATCGTTGTGAGTCACCACCAGTCCATTCACGATTTCACTTCGAGGCGCCAAAAAGTATTGAAGCCCGAACACTCCTCCGCCAAAAACAAACGCAACGAAATAAAAAATAATCAGGTTGTTCGCAAACGCCAGCAGTCTTCTGTTCCCAAAGGCAATCCACAGCATCACGATAGAAAATAGCAGCTTCACAGACCATTGATACATGGAAGAAAACGCCGGAAAAAAGAAAAAGGCGAGATAGGTGCATCCAAAAAGGGATGCAAGCGCAATCCTCCACCATACCACGCGCTCTTTGCGAAAATAAGCAGTAAACCAGAGCAACAAGGTATCAATGCCCATATTAAGGAGTAGAATGATATCAAGGTACACAACCACTTCTGTCTCACCTCCTGTCCTTCCCCTCACCTGGCTTGCAAGCATACGTGAAGAATGGGTATATGCGAGAAATGCCACGCTTGGTTGCGCCGGAACAGGTATGTTCGTGGACTACCTCCTATCAGTAAATGCAGTATATATCAATGTGTATGTAAAGTCTGTCAATTCTTGACGGTGTTTTTTTGGTTTTTTTGTAGAACGTTTTTTGTCATAAAACCGCCTTCCCACTCGTACAAAATTGCCCGCTTGTCCCCCCTTTTGGTACCCATCTGCAGGATACTCGAGACCTTTCCTACCCTTTATCATACTCTGGAACGAAACTTGTGAACGATGATGTATATCACTGGAATGAGCTGCACAACAAGCAGAAAGACGGCAAAGGAAGCGGAACCTGAGAATGCAGCAAACTCTGCGGGACGCCTGATAGATTCGTTTACGAATACATATACGAGGCTTGCTAACAAAAACGTAAATGGGCGGTGTGAACTCACCTTTAACGCCTGTGCCAGCAGATGAGCCGCAACGTACAGTAAAAGGATGCATTTGATAAACAACGAAGAAGACCACAGCGATAGCTTTATAAAGCCATTTTCCGACGCTCCGCTCTCCAAACATCCCCTACTGTTTTGATTCAAGACCGGCCTCAGCCAACATGGTTATGTGGAACACGACTTTTTCCTTTTGCATAATTGGTCGAATCATATTTTTGGGCTGATAAAGAAAAAAGCTGTACGCGCCATTGTACAAAAATAAAAAGGCCCTGTCCCTTTTACGGAACAAGGCCTTGCCTGTCATGTTTACTTTTTGTTGCGTCGACGGTTGCGCAGGAATGCTGGAATATCCAAATTGTCCAGGTTGCTCATGGAGAAGAAGGACTTATCGTCTTCCTCTTCTTTTGGGCGACTGTTGTTTGTGTTTGAGATTGGGGTTGGACGATTTCCAGACGTACTAATTGGCTGTTGCTGACGGCGTGGTGGTTCAGCTGCACGCTGTGCCTGCTCGAAGCCTGTTGCAATCACAGTCACAACCAGTTCGTTTTTCAAATCTTCGTTGATGATCGCACCGAAGATCATGTTTACATCAGGATCAGCCGCAGAAGAAACAATATCTGCTGCTTCGTTTACTTCATACAAGCTGAGGTTGGTACCTCCAGCGATGTTCATGAGAACACCGCGTGCACCATCAATGGAGTTTTCCAGAAGTGGGCTGGAAATCGCACGGCGAGCTGCTTCAGCTGCACGGTTTTCTCCACTGCCTACGCCGATCCCCATCAAAGCAGAGCCACGCTCCGTCATAATGGTTTTAACGTCAGCAAAGTCCAGGTTGATCAGTCCAGGTACCGCAATCAGGTCGGAAATCCCTTGGACACCCTGGCGCAAAATGTTGTCAGCCTCGCGGAATGCTTCCAGCATAGGCGTATTTTTATCTACAATTTCCAACAAGCGGTCATTCGGGATGACAATCAAGGTATCGACTTTTTCTTTCAAAGCTGCGATACCTACTTCGCCATGCTGGGAACGCTTGCGTCCCTCAAAGGAGAATGGACGGGTAACTACCCCTACCGTGAGAGCACCCAGTTCTTTGGCGATTTCTGCTACAACTGGGGCGGCACCAGTACCGGTCCCTCCACCCATACCAGCTGTTACGAACACCATGTCCGCACCACGCAGGGCATTTTCTATCAAGTCGCGGCTTTCTTCGGCAGCTTTTTTTCCGATTTCCGGATTTGCACCTGCTCCGAGACCACGAGTCAATTTTTCCCCAATTTGCAGCTTGATGTCTGCACTAGACAGTTGGAGTGCCTGTGCATCTGTGTTCAAGGTGATAAATTCTACCCCTTTCACACCGCTAGCGATCATACGGTTTACCGCGTTGCTACCGCCTCCACCGCAACCGATTACTTTAATTCGTGCAAAGGATTCCAAATCCATATCAAATTCCAGCATATTGCTAGTCCTCCCCAATTCAACATAAGAAAGCTCCGTGGATACGAAAACTTTATAACAAGCGTAGAAACATTCCGTTGATCCTCTCCACTTTTATTGGGAAACGAAATATCTCGATTCTCGCCAATTTGGTGTTAAAAAGCGGCAACGGTAAAGACTTTCTCTTGAAGCATCATCATAGGTGTGTTACCGCATTTTTTGCGGAAAACAGTTTAAATGAACTCACTAAACCAATTTTTCATTTTTTCCATCAAACCGCCACCTTCTTTTGGCTTTGACACGGTTTGCTTCTCGCTGCTCTTGGTTACTTTGTTGCCTTTGAATGAGGGGGTGACGCTAATGCTGCGGCGCTCCATCAACTGCAAGGCATACTGAATCAAACCTACCCCAGTGGTGTAGGCAGGATCGCGGACTCCAATGTAATCCGGAATCGCGATTCGGACAGGAGCATCCAATTCTTCCTTTGCCAGTTCCAACATGCCTGGCATCGCCACTGTACCACCAGTCAGTACATAACCGCCTGCGATCTCGTCGCGATAGCCCAGCTTGTAGACAGCCTGCTCCACTAGTTGGAATATTTCCGCAGCACGTGGCTCAATTATGCTGGCCAAATCCACTTGTGTAAACTGTTTTTCTACTTCGCTACCAATCCGATTGACCTTGAACTTAACATCCTCTGAAGCTTCGTCAATCAAGGCGCAGCCGTTTTTAACCTTAATGCGGTCTGCTACATCTGTGTGTGTGCGCAATCCCAGTGAAATGTCACTGGTAATGTGGTCGCCACCGATGCCGATCACGGTGGTTGCTGCCAGTTTTCCCTGTTCGAATACACCGATCGTGGTAGAACCCGCACCGATGTCGACTAAAACGACACCCATATTTTTGTCATCCTTGGAAAGAGCGACAGTGCTAGCTGCAAGTGGTTGCAAGAAAATACCTGCTACTCGCAAATTAGTTCTTTGGGTACAGCGAACAATGTTATGTACGACCGTTTTCAAACCGGTCACGATGGTTCCTTCCATTTCCAGTCGGACACCGATCATACCACGAGGGTCTTTTATACCACCTTGACCATCAACGATGTACTCCTTTGGTACGACCTCGATGATTTCACGGTCTGGTGGAATGGCAACAACCTTTGCAGCCTGAATTACGCGTTGGATGTCTTCCTCTCGTATCTCACGGTCTTCGCTGGATACAGCGACAACCCCTTGTGTTTCATGCAGCTCAATATGGTTTCCAGTAATCCCCACATATACTTCTTCGATCGAAACATCAACCATGCGTTCAGCATGATCCACTGCTTCACGGATGGCATGCACGGTTTGGTCGATGTCGACGATCACACCCTTCTTAATCCCTTCTGAGTGCGATTGGCCGACGCCGATGATGTTGATGGAACCGTTGGTGATTTCGCCGATCATGACGCGGACTTTGGATGTTCCAATGTCTAGGCTGACGATGAGTTCATTGCTTACCAAACCTGTGACACCTCCCCTGCTACGTCTTTTGTCTTTCTAAGATGAGAACACCTGCATAATTTATTCCACACAGGACTACCATTCCCTTTTTTTCATCTTGAATTTTTATAAAAAAATGACCATCTTCCCATTTCATCGTTCTATTCTTGTTGATTTATCCAACGAGATAGAACAATTCTCCTAATGACCGCCAAATTGTTGAACAAGCGTACGCCAAAAGCTACGATTGCTGCCAAGTAGAGGTCGATTCCCAAAAATGCCCCGATAAAAGCAAGGCCTGCTGCAAAGAGCGTGTTGAAAAAGAATCCGGACATAAAAATCCGAACGTTAAAAGTGCGCTCAAGGAATGAACGAATCCCTCCAAAAATTGTATCTAATCCAGCCAAAAGCGCGATGGACAGATAGCTGCTATATTCCTGAGGCACACGCCAATCCAGCAAAAAGCCGACAGCGAGACCGACAATCAGTCCGATAAGCGGGAGCCACATGGTTACGAATCTCCTTTTTCTTTCACAGGTTTCATAAATTGAATGGAACGTGTTTCAATATTGGCGGAAATCATCAGCTTGTCCCGTTTTTCGGCCAGCACTTTTTTGTTTGCCAGCTGGAAGTTTTCCTCCACGCCCTCCAGCTTCAATGCTGACAGCAGAACGTCAGGTTCCCCCAATGCCTTTATTTCATACGGAGGCTTGATTGTCCTGGTATCAATCTGAATCACGTCCCCTACGTTGCGAATAGCGGAAGTGGATATTAAGCGATGACCGTTGATCGAGACAGCTTGTGCTCCGTTGGCAAACAAAATATTCACCAGCCAGCGCAAGTCCTCATCATCAATCGTGTAATCACCTACAACCGGTACAGGCATGTGCTCGTCTAGGATGTGCTCGTCCGGGATGTGGGCATCGACTACTTCGAGCACAACACCTTCACCCTCTACACTAACCATTCCAGCCATCCGCCTGTTACGTGCCAGCTCCTCTTTCATTACGGAGATGCTTTCATCTTCGCTGAGTGAGGTTTCGTACTGGTAATACAACTGATTGTACTTCGAAATGTCTGCCAGCAAATTTTTATGTTTTTCCAGTTCTTTTTGCAGCGTCGTTCGAAGCTCTGCAATACTCCTGGATTCCTTGTGCACAGGATGTAAACTGCTTCGCAACTGAACAGTCAACATCACACCTATGATAGCACTAATAATGGCAAGAATAAATGTGATTTTACGGCTTTTTTGTAACATAGGTAAACGCATCCTTTAATTAGGAGTGTTTGGTTTTGGCGTCACCGACAAAAGCAGGCAATTGGACCCGATCCTTTTTAGCTACGTCGATTTGCACAAAGTCCTGCAAGGAATGCAGCACCCCCCCTGGAAGATTCAATGCGCTCTCCATGGTACCAGGGTCCCCGATGGCTGTAACGACAAATGGCGCAGCTGATTTGATGCCATTGACAATAATGGTAGGTCCTACACAGCGAATGGATGAATTGCTAACCAATCTCTGACCGTTGATACTGATCGCTTCTGCCCCTGCTGCACGTAGCTCATTGACGACGAGTCGCACATCCTGCTCGTGGACGATGTAATTGGCGATGTCTGCACTGTTCGCGGCATTTTGACTATCCTGCATCGTAATGATGATTCCAGGTCCCTCGACGGCAACCACTCCGGAAAGCATGCGCGCTGCTTCTAATTGGCTGAGTGTATCCGCTGCCTCTGATTTACGCTCAGCCATTGCCTCCTCCACTTTGCCAACCTGACGCTGCAAGTCGATCAATTGATTTTCCAGATGCCTGTTTTGTTCTTTCTCTGATAGAATCCGGTCATTTAATTGTGTTTCTTGCTGGAACAACTGGTCATTGATTCGCTCCTTGCGAGTCAGTTTTGTGGTTTCAATTGAGGTGGCCACCAGAAAGCCGGTACAAAACGTCACAACGGTTAAATAAAGATGAAACTTACGGCGACGACTCATTGTCTGCTTTCCCCTTTTTAATGATAGACAAGTTTAAGCGCTTCACCTTGCGAAAGCAATTTACCTTAAACGCTCCAAAACGCATCACAAATTGCCTTTTGCGTACATACCTCGATAGACGTTTTTTACTGCGGTTTCTGCGTTTGCTCTTCACCGCTTTTAAGCGGAATCGCTTCGCCTGTTGCTCCGTACGGAACAAACCAGGGCTGCTCAAACAAGGAGAGCACTCCCTTTGCATTCGCAGGCAGCTCCTTCGCAATCGCCGGATACCAGTTCAACATCTTGTCCAGTTTGTACAAAACACTGCGCACCTCATTCCCATCTCGCATATACAAGGTAACGCGCTGTTTATCGTGGATCGTTGGCGTCAGCGTAATATCCGATATCTCACCGAGAACGGCCGGAGTGAGCTTTGACAACGATTTGGCGAGGTTAGGAAGTAGCTCAGGTGCGGACCAGGAGCTAATCAAGGGCCTGTCCACTACACGATCAGCAAAGTTGATTTCCTTGAGCACGAATCCTGTTTCCAGCAGAGGATAACGCGCACCATCCTGCCCATTCCAAAAAGCGACTCGCTTAATTTCGGTCACATGCAGCATGATCACTCCAGGAAACGATCGACTAATCGTTACCTCTTTGATTCCCGCGAGCGGTTTCAGACTACTCTGTACGCTACTCTCCCATACATTTAGAAATTGCATACCCTTCGTAAGACCCGATTGCCCAATAATTTGTTCTGCGGAATAAATATCATTCCCGAACACTTGAATTTCCTGTACTTTGCTGTAAGGAGATCGAATAAAAACAATAATAAGAACGGTAAGAAAAAACAAGAGAAGCAAAAAGACCAGTTTGCGGTTTCCCCTTCTTCGGGGGCGTTGCTGTTTTACTTGCGGAATACGTTCCTCAATTACCGCCATGGCCGTACCTTCCTCGTTTATACTAGGCTTTGCGCCTGCAAGATTATCACGAACTACCTCTGATGCTTGTGCAAAAATCTTACGAAATGGAAAAAAATGTAATTATACAAAACAGGGAAAGCGGCATAGCAGTATGCCGCTTATCTACCCTCGGTTATATCGACACCCGTGAAATATCGGCACCTAGTTGACTCAATTGCTGTTCCAAGCGTTCATATCCCCGGTCGATATGGTGGATCTGATTCACCGTAGTAGTCCCTTCTGCTGCAAGTCCCGCAAGAACTAAAGCTGCTCCTGCTCGAAGATCCGTCGCTTCCACATTCGTAGCCGTCAATTTGCCAACGCCACGAATAATAGCGGAGCCCAGATCAACGTATATGGAGGCGCCCATTCGCGCCAATTCATTCACATGTTTGAATCTTCCTTCAAAAATCGTTTCCTTAATGACACTCGTTCCCCTCGCCTGTGACAAAAACACCATCAGCTGCGCCTGTAAATCAGTGGGAAATCCGGGAAATGGCGAGGTGATGATCCGGTCGTAGGCACGTGGACGCGAGGTGCATTTGACTTCCATTATATCATGGCGGGTCTTGATTTCAACACCGCAGCTACGGGCAACCTCAATCAATGCTGTTAGATGTTCAGGAAGTGTATTTGTCAGCTCGACATGTCCTTGTGAGACACCAACTGCCAATAAGTAGGTTCCTGTCACAATACGATCCGGAATAATTCGATAGCTCACTGATCGAAGCCTGGGTACGCCACTTATTTCTATCGTGTCTGTACCCGCACCGCGGATACGGGCGCCCATTGCATTCAAAAAGTTTTGCAGATCGATAATCTCCGGCTCTCTCGCAGCATTGCATATGCGAGTTGTGCCTTTTGCCAGCACTGCCGCCATCATAATGTTTTCCGTTGCGCCCACACTGGGGAAGGAAAGAAAGATATTGGTCCCGCGTAATTGCTTCGCCCGAAATGTAATATAGCCTTCCGATTCTTCAATCTTGGCTCCGAGCGCAGTTAAGCCCGATAAATGCAGGTCGATTCTGCGCTCTCCAATGTCGCACCCACCTGGTCTGGAAATGGTTACCTCACCCAATCTAGCCAAGAGAGGTCCAGCCAAAAAAATCGAAGATCGCATTTGGCTCATCAGGTTATCTGGTATTAGCGGGACGGAGACAGACGACGTATCAAGATCAACACAGCTGTCCTCATGCTTCGTTTTCGCCCCCAGCGACGTGAGGATCTCCAGCATAACCTTAATATCTTTTAGATGGGGAACGTCATAGATATAGAATTGCCCTTCCGCCAGCACAGCGGCTGCAAGTATAGGAAGAGCAGCGTTCTTAGCTCCTTGGATCCGAAGCGAACCGGACAGAGGTCTTCCGCCTTCGATCGCAAAAGTCTCCAAACTTTCACCTCCGTGTTACCCCTCGCCCACCACCAGGACTTCCGGGTGCAGGTCAACCCCGTTTTTCTCGAGGATCGTGCTCCGTACATGGTTGATCAAGGTGAGGACGTCGGTAGCCGTGGCCCCCCCACAATTCACGATGAAGTTAGAATGTTTTTCCGAAACCTGAGCTCCTCCAATGCGGTATCCTTTGAGTCCTGCTGCTTCAATCAGGCGTCCTGCATGGTCCCCTGGCGGATTGCGAAACACGCTGCCGGCACATGGCATTTGCAGTGGCTGTGTTAGACGCCGTCTGTCTTTGTTTGCAGCGAGCGTTGCGGCAATCTCCTTGCGATCACCAGCGCGCAATTGAAACCGGGCTTCCAGCACGATCCCTTTTTGCTTTTGCAGCAAGGACGTCCGATAGCTAAAGCTCAGTTCTTCGTTCGTCAACACCTTACATTCGCCGTTTTCGAAGAGGATCTCGGCTTCAATAAGAATACGTGAAAGATCAGATCCGTGTGCCCCAGCATTCATGTAGACGGCACCGCCTACGGTACCAGGAATCCCTCCTGCAAACTCCATACCTGTTAATCCCATCTTGCCTGTCTCCACCGCCAGGCGGATCATGGAATATCCGGCACCCACACACACCTCTTCGCCCTTGAACTCACAGTGGCTAAGTCCCTCTGCCACCTTGAGCACGGCTCCTCGAATCCCTCCGTCCCTCACCAGAAGGTTGGAACCGCGCCCGATTACATTCCAAGGAACTTCATGGCGATGCAGAATCTGCAAGGCTGTTTTCAAGGATGCTTTATCCTTGGGCTGGATTAACAAGTCAGCAGGACCCCCAATCCGCCAAGTCGTATGATTGGCGAGAGGTTCATCAGTCCACACTTTTTCGATTCCCGCTTTCTTCAACTCATCTGCGATTTGTTTCATCTTGTGAACCTCCTGATACAATTGCTAGGTCGGACCTAGGTCTTCTCACGTGTTTGCTCTATACTATGCATACGCCCAGATAGCGTGACAGTCGCCTATCCGATCATTTCTTGCGAGCAATCGCAGCCAGCTGTCCCACAATCTCTGTCGCTGCGTGAGGCATTCCTAAAGATAGAGAGGACTTCTTCATTTGCTCCCAGCACTTCGCATCACCAAGCAGTGCAGACAATGCTTGCAGCAGACTCTCTCCGGTCAAATCCCGCTCTACAATGACTTGCGCCGCTCCCGCTTTTTCCAGGCCGCGAGCATTTTTTTCCTGATGGTTATTCGTTACATAAGGAGATGGAATCAAAATCGACGGAACCCCAAGAGCCGTCACTTCTGCCAGGGTTGAGGCCCCGGCGCGTCCTACCAGTATATGGGTTGCCGCTAAAACATCCGGCATATTGTGGACGAAAGGAAGCACGGTAATGTTCGTGGAAATATCGTCCATTTGCTCAAGCTCAGCAGAAATCTTCTCGTAATGCACGTCCCCTGTTACATAGACAAAATGAGTATCGGTGAATTTGCGCAGCTGCAACGCCATGGCGACAACCGCTTCGTTGATTGCCCGAGCACCGCGGCTGCCCCCGAAAATCAATACGATTTTTTTACTCGCATCCACGCCCAAAAAGCTACGACCCGCATCTGCATTCCCGTGCATAACCTCTGTCGCACGCGGATTTCCGGTCAGCACCGTTTTGGACGAGGGGAAAAAGGCCAGAGACTCGGAAAACGAAACAGCTACCTTGGTAACCGATCGAGACAAAAATTTGTTTGTCAGGCCTGGCACCAGATTTTGCTCGTGAATCATCGTAGGGATTCCAAGCTTCGCTGCTGCGTAAACAACTGGACCGCATACGTAGCCACCTGTGCCAATAACGACATCTGGTCGAAACTCGCGTAGCATTTTTTTTGAATCTGCTACTGCTCGAAAAAATTTCCATAACGTCTTCAAATTATCGAGAGTCAGCTTTCTTTTTAGACCGCTGATCTCGACAGACTGAAACGGAATTTCTGTACGTGGAACAAGCTGTGCTTCCAGTCCATGCTTACTGCCGATATACAAAAAGGCAGCCTGCGGATGTTGGCGAGAAACTTCTCTCGCCACCGCAAGCGCCGGATAAATATGCCCACCTGTGCCACCGCCTGTTAGGACGACGCGCATACGATCACACCTTCCTTAAACGTTCCTCTATGTCACTTCGTCTTACTCCATCATAAACGTTTTTTATCGCGAGAACCGCGAAATATTTAACAAGACTCCGACACCTGTAAGCATAAGTGTCAACGATGATCCACCGTAGCTTAAAAAGGGCAGCGTGATGCCCGTTACAGGAAACATCCCGGTAACAACCCCGATATTAATGACGACCTGAATCGCGATCATCCCGATAATTCCGAGTGCGAGAAGACTGCCGAATAAATCTGGCGCCGTTATCGCCGTTCTCATTCCTCGCCACAAGAGCAGCAGGAACAAAAGGAGAATCAACGTCCCGCCTATGAAGCCAAGCTCCTCTGCCACAATGGAAAAAATAAAATCATTGTATGGCTCTGGAAGATACAAATGCTTTTGTCTGCTCTGGCCAAGTCCTAATCCCAAAAGCCCTCCTGGACCAATGGCGTACAATGACTGGATAATTTGATACCCCGTGTTAAGCGGGTCCGACCACGGATCGAGAAAGGAGGTGATCCTCTTGATCCGATAGGGTGCTGACAAGACCAATCCGATAAAACCAGCTACGCCAAGCATGCCGAGACCAGCAAAATGGCTCACCCTGGCTCCGGAGGCAAAAATCATGATAACCGCCGTACCCATCAATACCGTTCCTGTTCCCAGGTCAGGCTGTAGCATGATCAGCCCGAAGCACACAGTCGGAATACCTAAAGCAGGAACCAACCCCTTGCGAAAGAGGACGATTTGCTTTTGGTTGTCTGACAGCCACTTCGCCAGGAAGGCAACGACACCCAGCTTGGCAAATTCACCTGGCTGAATCCCGAATGCACCAAACCCGAGCCAGCTTTTTGAACCGTTCACTTCAATCCCGATAATCAAAACCAGTACGAGAAGGCCCAAGCTCGCGATAAACCCTACTTTGGCCCACTGCTTCCAAACCCAGTAGTCGATGTTCATCGTAATGTACATGGACGTAATACCAAGCAAAGCGAAGATCAATTGACGCTTGGCAAAAAAGTAAGGATCAGAAAAAGGCGGCTTTTGAGCCACAATCGCACTGGCGCTGTACACCATCACGATGCCAATTCCCAATAAAAAAAGTGTTGCAAAAATAATTACAAAGTCGGGGGCAGAGCGTACCTTGCTCATTGTGCCAGGTCATCCTTTCTCACGCCGTCCCGATCAATAAGCTCTATCATGAAGCGGTCTGGGACGTTATGCTAGGCTTGTTTTAAGTCTATGCACGCCGTCCTTAAACATGCTCCCCCTGACCTCAAACGAGGGAAACATGTCCCAGCTCGCACACGCCGGGCTTAGTAAGACTACATCCCCCGGTTGTGCTAATTGCGAAGCAGCAAGAACGGCTTTGTCCACAGTATCGACACGGATTCGCTCATTAATCCCTGCTTCTTCTGCCCGTTCCAGCAAAATAGGTGCCGTTTCACCGATCGCAACTACTGCTTTGACCCTGCCAGAGATCACAGGGAGCAATTCTCGAAAGTCTACTCCCCGATCAAGTCCTCCGCATATCCAAACAACCGGCTCCTTGCACGCCTGTAAAGCCCTGGAAGCCGCTTCCGGATTGGTTGCCTTTGAATCATTAAAATAGTTGACACCATTAATCGATGCCACAAACTCCATCCGATGCTCCACTCCCGCAAAGGTAGAAAGAACGGTAACAATCGATTGCTTGTCCGCTCCTGCCAAGAGCGTCACCAGGATCGCTGCCAACGCGTTGTCCACATGGGGCACAGTAATGTCCTTGACCGCCATAATCTCTTTAACACGGCCCTCTCCATCCGCGTACACAATCATTCCGTCTTTTACATAAGCGCCTCTGGACACTTCCTGCGTTTTGCTAAAGAAATATGTACGAGCAGATAAATGTCCACACTGATTGACAATCTCAGACTGGTCATAAGGAAGAATGGCTACATCTTCTTCAGTCTGATTCGCAAACAGCTGCAGCTTTGCATCCAAATACTCTTCCATGGAATGGTGGTAGTCCAGATGCGCCGGATACAGATTTAACAGAACCCCAATACGCGGACGGAACTCTTTTGTTCCCATCAATTGAAAGCTGCTCAGCTCCGCTACCAGCCATTCATCCGGCTGAGCTGCTTCCGCAAGCCCGCACAATACCGTTCCAATGTTTCCGCCGACCATAGACGAAATATTGGCCTGCTTCAAAATGAGACCGACTAGCGTCGTTGTCGTAGTCTTTCCGTTGGAGCCGGTAATCCCGATGATCGGTGCTTTCGCAATTTTGTACGCTAGCTCCACCTCGGTAACTACCGGAATCCCTAGCTCAAGCGCACGAGTCACAGGTGCAGCTTCATAGGGTATCCCCGGGTTTTTGACTAGAAGAGACACTCCCGAATGTACGAGATCATCCGGATGATAGCCGCAAATTACGGTGATGCCAAGCGCCTCCAGCTCCTCTGCTCCTGGTGATTCTTCGCGCGGCTTACGGTCATTGACGACGACATGCGCACCAAAGCGGTGTAACAGTTTTGCCACTGCCACACCGCTTTTAGCCATTCCTAAGACGACAACTTGTTTATCCTGATAGTCCATCATCTGATTGTCACCACCTCAAGGTATACACCCAGTCCAGCAAAAAAGATTCCCACCAGCCAAAAAGTCACAACGACTCGCCACTCAGACCAGCCTGTGAGTTCGAAATGGTGATGAAGAGGACTCATGCGAAAAATCCGCTTTCCTCTCGTTTTAAAAGAAATGACCTGAATGATTACAGAAAGCGTCTCAACAACAAACACGCCACCAATGATCGCTAAAAGCAGCTCGGTTTTCGTCATAATCGCGATTGCTGCCAAAGCACCACCAAGCCCCAATGAGCCTGTATCGCCCATGAATACTCGCGCTGGATGAGCGTTGAAGACGAGAAACCCTAAAACCGCACCGACCACGGCGCTACTAAAAATAGCCGTATCGTAATCCTGACCAAACCAGGCAATAATCGCATACGCGCCAAAGGCAATCGCGCCTGTCCCCGCCAGCAATCCGTCCAAGCCGTCGGTAATGTTGACAGCATTGGTCGTACCTACTAGCAAGAATAAAAGAAACGGGAAGTAAAAATAGCCAAGCTCAAGCTTCCATTCCGTGCCTGGAAAATGCAGCGATGTATCATGTCCCATCAAGTACAACAGAATATAGGCACCAATACCGAGCAAAATTTGACCTGCGAATTTTTGCTTTGCCGTCAAACCCAGATTGCGTTTCTTACTGATTTTAATATAGTCATCCAAAAATCCGATCAAACCGTAACCGAGTGTCACCAAAAGCAAAAAATACACTTTCATTCCCACATTGGCAAACTTCAGTACTGTAAAAATGAGTGCCAAAAGAATGATGGTCCCCCCCATCGTAGGGGTTCCTGCCTTCTTATAATGGGACTGTGGTCCTTCTTCCCGGATTGCCTGCCCAAACTTCAGACGGCGAAGGAACGGGATAAATAGTGGTCCGATAAGTACAGCGATGAGAAACGCGGCGACGATCGTGACGATGAGTACGTTGTCAGCGAACATGCCCGAACCTCCTTTCTTTCGATGCTATTTGAATGCATCTGTCTTTATTCTTGGTTGTACCGGGCGATCGCTTCACGTGCTACCTCACGATCGTCGAAGGGCAATACTTCCGATTTAATAATCTGGTACGTCTCATGACCTTTTCCAGCGATCAGGATGACATCCTCAGCTTTTGCAAGCGAAACCGCGTGACGAATAGCTTCACGTCTGTCGACAACGGACGTATAGCTGTCTTTTGGTACTGCAATAAGGCCTGCCAGCATATCGTCGATAATCGCCTGCGGCTCCTCCGAGCGAGGATTATCTGATGTTAAGACGGTCATATCCGCATACTTTGTTGCAATCTGCGCCATAATTGGGCGCTTGGTACGATCGCGGTCTCCGCCGCAGCCAACGACACAGAAAATCCGCCCTTTGGCAAATTCCTTTACGGTCATCAGAGCGTTTTCCAGGCTGTCCGGTGTATGTGAATAATCGACCAGTACGGCAAACGGCTGACCTGCTTCAACAGCCTCAAATCGACCGTTCACGCCAGCTACGGCTTCCAGACTGGCTTTGATTTCCTCCAATTTGATTCCTTCAGCCAATGTAACCGCGATTGCTGCAAGTGCGTTATATACATTGAACTTACCCATCATCCGCAGGTTAAAGCGAACGCTGCCAGCAAACGTATGGGCTGTAAAAGAAGTACCCTTGCTCGTAATTTCAATATCAGTGGCCCGCACATCAGCCGCTCGATCAATTCCATAAGTGATGACTCTGGCAGGAGTAACAGTCGCATACAACTCTGAGGCATCGTCATCTGCGTTTAAAACAGCTGTCTTGATGCTATCGGGATCATACGTATTCCCGAGCTGAGAAAAGAGCAGTGATTTTGCATAGCGATAGTTATCCATTGTTTTGTGGTAATCCAGGTGGTCCTGCGTCAGGTTCGTAAACACGGCAGTATGGATGTTGCAGCCGCGTACACGCCCCAGCTCAAGAGCATGTGAGGACACCTCGATTATCGCGTAGTCTGTGTTCACATCGCACATGCGACGGAAGCTTCGCTGCAGGTCGCAAGCGTCAGGAGTCGTATTTTTTACTTCTTCTGTGACATCGCCAATCCTCATGTGAATCGTACCGATCAACCCTGTTTGTTTGCGTTGATCACGCAAAATCTTGTCGATCAGATGAGTGGTGGTCGTCTTTCCATTAGTCCCAGTCACACCAATCACTTTCAATTCACGTGTGGGAGAACCGAAAATACGATCAGCCAGCATCGCCATTGCCCGCCGAGTATCCGGCACTTTGACAATGGTTGCTGGCACGTCCAGATCTTTTTCGGATAGCACAGCAACGGCTCCGTTGTTAACCGCTTGAGCCGCAAACGTATGTCCATCCACGGTATACCCAGTCAGACAAACAAACAAGAAGCCGGGTTTAACCTGGCGCGAGTCTGCTGTCAAACCAGTAATCTCCATGCTGTCATCCCCTGTAACCTGATATGGCAACAGCGGCATGAGCAGATCCCGTAGAAACATGAAACAGGCACCCCATTCTCCAACTAGTATAGACAAAAATTCACCCATTTGTACAAGCACAAAGACAGAGCGTCCGTAGACAAGCCTACTTCCCTCCGCCTTCGAAATCTCATTTTATAGCTAATTGTTCAATTTGTCACCAAGATGGATACGAATTTTTCCGCCCTCTTCGATTTTTACACCAGCAGCAGGCGATTGGGCGATCACGTACTTTCCTTTTCCCGATACAACCAGAGGGAGCGTCTCGTACGTTGTGACGACATCCTTCATTGTTTGACCTACCATATTGGGCACCTCTATCGGTTCTTTTTCACCAAGTGCCTTGTTAATCTCCTTGGTAATACCGTCCTTGCGCTTAGGAACATCCAAATGCTGCAAAGAGGACTCCATGATGCTTTTCACGCTTGGAGCTGCGATCAAGCCACCAAATGCGAGAGCCTTCGGATTATCGACGGCAAAATAGACGAGGATCTGCGGATCATCTGCTGGGGCAAAGCCAATAAACGAAACGATATACTCTCCGTCCATGTAGCGCCCGTTCTTTACTTTTTGCGCCGTACCTGTCTTTCCACCTACGCGATAGCCTTCAATATAGGCCTTGTTACCTGTTCCCCGAGCGACAACACTTTCCAGTGCGTAACGGACCTTTGCTGAAGTTTCTTCCGTAATGACTTGGCGCACTTCTGTCGGGACCGTCATGCCTATGACGTCATGCGTAATACCATCACGCCACTCTTTGGCTACATAAGGCTTCATCAGCTTGCCACCGTTGATCGCCGCAGCCACGGCAGCCATTTGTTGGATCGGGGTAACCGAAACCCCCTGCCCAAATGATGTCGTGCCTAATTCTACGGGACCCACACGATTCAGATTGAATAACAAGCCATTCTCTTCACCGATGAGGTCAATGCCTGTTTTTTGTCCAAAGCCAAATTTCTTGATGTATTCAAACAAGCGCTCTTTTTGCAGTCGTTGTCCCATCGTCACAAAGCCTGGGTTACACGAGTTCTCTACAACTTCAAGCATCGTCTCCTGACCGTGTCCCTGCCGCTTCCAGCAGCGCAATCGCTTGCCTGCCACGTTGATAAACCCGGGATCGTAGAAGCCTTCATTCAGGGTAATGACGCTCTCATTGAGCGCTGCAGCCAAGGTTACAATCTTAAAGGTAGAACCAGGCTCATACGTTTTCCAAATGGGCAAATTTCGGTTGTATACCTCAACCGGATAGTTCCTGTATTGATCAGGCTGAAACGTAGGACGACTGCCCATCCCTAAAATCTCACCCGTCTTTGGGTTCATGGCGATCGCCAGTACATCATCTGGCTGATAGGCAACTACCGCTTGATCCAGTTCGCGTTCAATAAAAGACTGTATGGTAGAATCGAGCGTTAAGTACATATCCATGCCGTTGACTGGGGCTACGTAGTCTTCGGAACCACCTGGCATGACACGTCCTTTGGCATCAGATGGATACGAAATATGTCCTTTCGTGCCGTTCAGGAAAGGGTCATAAATTTTCTCTAGACCAGTCAAACCTTGATTGTCAATCCCGGTGAAGCCCAAAATATGTGCAGCCATCGTCCCGTTCGGATAAAATCTTTTCGTGTCGCCGGCTAAGTAGATTCCAGGCATATTTAGCTCTTGGATCTTTTTAGCCTTTTCGACCGAAATCTTTTTTCCTCCGGGTATCTGGTTATTGCTCATGGCTCTTTTCGTAATGGCTTTGTAGACGTCTTCTTCCTTTTGTTCCAGGATCACAGAGAGCTGTTTGGCTGTCTCTTTCGGATCTTTGATTTGCGCGGGTACAGCTACAATCGTCGGCACACTCATATTGGAAACGAGTTCATTGCCATTTCGATCGAGAATACGCCCTCGATTCGGCTTGAAGTCAATCTCGCGGTTCAAAAGATCATCTGCCATCTGAGCAAGCCCTGGTCCTTGTACTAATTGCACGTACCCAAGACGGGTAATGAGCGCAGAATACAACACAATCCCAATGATTAAAACCACAAAAATCCGGCGGCGTACAGTTGCATTGGATACCCGCAAAGCGAGTCCCCCCTCGAATAGGTTGTCTCCTTTTACCATATTCGCCGGGGGGACGGGTTAGAACTATGGGCTTGTGCTCGTTTGTCCTTGCTGGTTATTCTCTGGCGGAGGCGCGTTTGATGGCACTGTTTGCCCCGCTTCTGTTCCTGCTCCAGATGGTGTCACTGGAGGAGTTGTACCTGCGGGCTGATTCGCGCCTTGAGGCTGTGTTGTCCCTTGTGGCGGCGTGGTTCCAGCAGCAGGCGCTCCGGTCTGCGATGTACCTGCTGGGGGCACGACACCTCCCTGAACTCCTTCTGTCCCTACTGGATTTGTCTGCACAGGCGCTGGTGGCTCAGACTCTGATTGCAGGGTCACCTGCAGCTTTTCTGTTCCCGCCAAAACGGTACCAGGCGGGATGCTTTGCGAAACGACAAAGCCTGTTCCTGTCGACTGCACAGGGATGTTTAACAACGAGCTGAATTCCATTACATCCCGTATGGATTTGCCCTTGAAGTCAGACATTTTCGCTCCCTTCACCCTATCTGTAACCAAAAGGATTTGCTTGCCTGTCACTACCTTCTCCAAAGGCGCTGGGTACTGCTCAACAATTTTAGTCCCTGTTCCGATCACAGTCACTGTCAAATTGTCCTGCTTGGCTCGCAGCTGAGCTGCAGTCGTGGACATGCCTTCGAATTTGGGCAGCGTCACCTCAACTTGTGGCGTCGAGGCTTGCACCGATTGGGCTTTTTGGCTAGCGCTGCTGCTCGTAGCCTTGGCGGCATTCGTCGTTTTCAAGTCCGGTTGCTGCTGTAAATATTGCAGACTGCGTTCCATAATGCTTTTAAACGCTGGAGCAATCATCGTCCTTCCCCAAAGAGCATACCATTCGTTTGTAGCTGGATCGTCGATGACAACATAGACCAATAGTCGCGGATTGTCTTTTGGTGCAAATCCGATGAAGGAACCAATATAGCGCCCTTCCATGATTTTACCCGTATTCGGATCGTATTTTTGTGCGGTCCCGGTCTTACCTGCAACGTGATACCCTTCAATTTCATATTGGCGTCCCGTACCAGTTTTGGCGGTGACGACTGTTTCCAAGATATCTCGTGTCTGTTTAGCAGTTGCTTCGCTCACGACACGTCTCACTACATCGCGGCCACTTCGCTCTACCACAGCTCCAGTATGTGGATCGCGCAGCTCTTTGACGATATGCGGCTTCAATAGTTCACCACCATTGGCGATAGCTCCCACTGCAGCGACCTGCTGGATTGCCGTTACCGTTACCCCTTGTCCGAATGTCGTCGCGGCCCAGTCACGTGGAGACTGCGGCTTCTCGAGGTTGATCAGGTTTCCCTTTTTCTCATACGGCAATTCAATTTCTGTCAGTTTACCCATTCCGAACTTCTTGAAATAATCTCTTAGCTTCTCCAGCTTTAAGCGCTCATAGCCCAATTTGACAAACACAACGTTACTGGAGCGTTGTACCCCTTCCAAAAAGCTGATACGGCCCCAACCATTCCCGTTGTTATGGTCACGGATCGGAATCTGACCCTTGATGGTGTATTTCCCGGAATCGTATGTTTCGTTAGGATTGAACTGTCCCTCTTCAATCGCGGCTGCCAGCGTAATAATTTTAAATGTTGAACCCGGTTCAAAGATGGTAGTTACAGCCTGGTTCGTATAATTCGTAATTCCCTGGTAATACGTATTCGGGTTAAACTGGGATCGGTTTCCCATCGCCAAAATTTCACCCGTCTGCGGATCGGATACGACTACCGTCATCCCCTTTGGATTGTACTGCTGAACAACCTTGTCCATCGCTTGCTCTACGTAATCCTGAATCTGGCGGTCAATGGTCAGATAGACGTCATAGCCATCCTTGGCAGGGATGTATTGGCCCTCTCCATCAGGGAGCTGGTAACCAGCACCGTCCTTCTGGAACTGCATCTGCCCTTTTTCTCCTTTGAGCTCATCGTTTAGTTGCAGCTCGATCCCCATCTTCGGCTCATCATAAAGATCCATATACCCGATGACGTGGGAGGCAAAGCTGTTGTTGGGATAAAAGCGACGCGAGGTTTCGTCCAAAAAGATGCCCGGCAGTTGATTTTTCTCAACCTGCTCTCCAGTTGGCAGCTTTGGATACTGCAGGGCTAATATCCGATTCTTCTGATCCTCGGTAATTTTTTGTCCATAACGACCGAACTGCACCACTTTTGATGGTTTTGTCAAAAGCTTCACCAGCTCAGGTACGGGCGCATTCAAAATGGGTGCAAGACTTGTCGCCGTGAAGTAAGGATCGCGCACTACATCTGAATCCTTGTCGTCTCGAGGGATGAGCCTTGCATTTACGATGTACCCCTTGCCTTCGTAGGCAAGGATCTCCCCGTTACGGTCCTTGATTGATCCGCGTTTCGGCTTCAGTGTCCGCTCCCGATCCCACTGTCCCTGTGCATGCTCCATAATTTTGGCGGCATCGACTGTCTGAATCCAATAGATTCGAAAGCTTAACCCTGTAAAGATCAAAATGGTACATAGAGCGACCATCAGAATCCGCAAGTTCATTCTTCGTTTCGTTTCCATTATCCATTCACTCCATTAAGTCTATGTTCACCGCTTTTCGACTTTTTCCCCTGTTCGAAATTGATCTAAGAAAAAATGTTACCGCACGTATCGGCAGTAACATTCGTTAACGTTTTGTTGTCTGATTCTGTTGTGTTTGTGGATTCGAGCTTGCCTGTACTTTTGCCTGGCCAATCGTATGTACTGCATTTGCATTGTATGTCATGCCTTGCCGCTCAGCTTCCTGCAGAATGCGATTCCCGTTGCTCAGCTGCTCAATTTGCAGCTGCAATGACGTAGTTTTCTCCGTTATAATACGATTTTCTTTTTTTGTGCTCTGTATATCGTAGTTGTATTGGGAAATTTGCGAGTAGCGGACGCCTACCAATCCCAGACCAATCACAGTCAGGGAAATAAACAAAAGGTAGAGCAGCTTCTCTCCTGTCGGTATGGTCGGCTTGATTCGGATCGTACGCTTTGTTGTTTTCGTTACGGAGCGCGGCTGTTGTTCCAACTCCACAGCCAGGTTTCCGCGGTAGTAGTAGCTCATCGCTTCCTCTCCTTCTCTTCGTTGTTCTATAAGATCCTACAGCTTCTCCGCTACCCTCAGCTTCGCAGAACGCGCGCGCGGGTTAGCTTCCAATTCTTCGTCTGATGGCAGAATTGGCTTGCGGGTAATGACCTTTACTACCGGCTCATTCCCACATGTGCAAATCGGAAAGGCAGGCGGGCATGTGCAGCCTTTTGATAAGTCCTGATACACCTGCTTGCAAATCCGGTCTTCTAATGAATGAAAAGTAATGACGCTCACTCTGCCTGCTGGATTCAGCACCTCAACCGCATCGACAATAGCCTCTTTAAAAGCGTCCAGCTCATCATTTACTGCAATGCGGATCGCTTGAAACGTGCGCTTCGCAGGATGGGGGCCCGTACGCCGTGCTGCTGCCGGAATTCCTTCCTTGATTAATTCCACCAGCTCACCCGTCGTCTCGATTGGCTTCTTTTGACGCTGCTGGACAATTTGCCGGGCAATTCGCCGGGAAAATTTCTCCTCGCCATACAGCCAGATGATGTTCGCAATCTCTTCCTCATCCCACTCATTAATGATGTCGTAGGCAGACAGCGCCGCCTGCTGATCCATCCTCATGTCCAAAGGAGCATCGGCGTTATAGCTAAAGCCACGCTCACCCTCGTCCAACTGGGGAGAAGAAACACCGAGGTCAAACAAGATTCCGTCCACACCTGCAAGTCCCAAATCGCTAATCACGTCTTTGAGATGGCGAAAATTGCTTTTTACCAGCGTTACTCTATCCATATAGGAAGACAATCTCTCACGGGCATTGTCCAGCGCCCAGTCATCCTGATCGATGGCGATCAACCGACCACCTTCTGTCAGGTGCGAAGCGATCAAGCTGCTGTGTCCGGCTCCACCCAATGTACAATCCACATAGATGCCACCAGGACGGATGTTCAGTCCAGCTACAGCCTCTTCCCGCAATACAGTTACATGATGAAACGACAAGATCGTCACTCCCGTTCTTCTTGCTGCTACAAATTAAAGTCCACAAGTTTTTCAGCGATCTCCCCGAACGAGCCTTCGGACTGGGTAAAATAATCCTCCCAGCGTTCTTTGCTCCATACCTCTACTCGGTTTGATACGCCAATGATCACGCATTCCTTTTGCATGCCAGCATGGTCACGCAGATTCTGCGGTATATTTACCCTTCCCTGCTTGTCCCACTCGCATTCGGTTGCACCCGAAAAGAAAAAGCGTGTAAAAGCACGTGCATCGGCTTTGGTAAAGGGGAGAGTTTTCAGCTTCTCCTCTAATTGTTTCCATTCTTCCATCGGATAAGCAAACAAGCATTGGTCCAATCCACGGGTAATAACAAAGGAAGCTCCCAATCCTTCACGGAATTTGGCAGGGATGGTCAGGCGGCCTTTTTCGTCGATGCTATGCTGAAATTCCCCCATGAACACGCCCAGTTCCCCCACTTTCCTACCTGCGGGCTCCACTTTCCCCCACTTTTCCCCACTTGAATGCCTAAAGCTATTATAAAAAAAAATCCTGCATTTGTAAGCAGGATTTTTTCGCATATTTTTTTGCCGGGAAAGGACGGGTTTCGCGGGACTATTCGACCCAGCTATCCAGATAGGATTTTTGCTCGTCAGTCAATTTGTCGATTCCCATTTGCAAAGCTTCCAATTTGTACTGAGCAACCATTGCATCCAGCTCATAAGGTACGTTCAGGACGCTTTTTCCGATGTTTTTGTATTGCTCGTTCACATAAGCCAAGGAAACAGCTTGCAGAGCAAACGTCATATCCATGATTTCTGCTGGGTGTCCGTCACCTGCAGCCAGGTTAACCAGACGGCCTTCCGCCAAGAGGTACACTTTTCGACCATCAGCCATGACAAATTCTTCAATATCTTTACGCACAATCCGCGTAGAAGTCGACAATGCATTCAATTCTACTTTATTTATTTCGACATCAAAATGACCAGCGTTGGACAAGATTGCGCCATCTTTCATCACTTCGAAGTGCTCTTTGCGAATAACGTCGCGGTTACCTGTTACGGTAACGAAGTAATCACCGCGTTTTGCTGCTTCGAGCATAGGCATTACTTCGAAGCCATCCATGTATGCTTCTACCGCTTTGATCGCATCGATTTCCGTTACGATCACTTTCGCACCCAGACCTTTTGCACGCATAGCAACACCTTTACCGCACCAGCCATAGCCAACTACAACAACGGTTTTACCTGCAACAACCAGGTTTGTTGTACGGTTGATGCCATCCCAAACGGATTGGCCAGTACCATAGCGGTTATCAAACAAGTATTTGCAGAATGCATCGTTTACGGCAACCATTGGGAATTCCAGCTTGCCTTCTTTTTCCAATGCTTTCAGGCGCAGGATACCTGTAGTTGTTTCTTCAGCACCACCGCGTACTTGGGACAGCAAATCGCGACGCTCGCTGTGCAGGATCGTCACCAGGTCGCCACCGTCATCGATGATCAGGTCAGGGCGAGTTTCCAAAGTTTTGATCATGTGCTCTTTATATTCTGCCGGATCTGGATTGTATTTCGCGAAAACACGAATGCCATCTTCTACAAGCGCAGCGCAAATGTCGTCTTGCGTAGAAAGTGGGTTAGAGCCTGTGATTGTTACTTCAGCGCCACCCGCTTGTACTACCTTTGCCAGATAAGCAGTTTTTGCTTCCAGGTGCAGGGAGATCGCCACTTTCAAACCAGCAAACGGCTGCTCTTTTTCAAAGCGCTCGCGAATGCGGTTCAGCACTGGCATATGCTCTTTTACCCAGTCAATTTTCAAATGGCCGTTGTGTGCCAACGACATGTCTTTTACAATGCTCTCAGAAATCATGTTCATGTATGGATGGGCCTCCTTCATCTCAAAAACAATCGAATCTATCATATCATACGCAGTTACTGCCATCATCTGTTTTTCCTAATAACGGCATATTCTAGCTGCACGAATTTATTTGATCTGATGTACCTCCTTCTTCAAGTAGCCTTTTTCCCCCTGATGCTTCTGCGGACAATATTTCTAAAAATCGCAGCAGCGCCTGAGGCATCCACTTCTTCTTATGATACACGATTTGGCGATAAACCCGTACATCCGGATGGGAAAAAGGTAAAATAACCAACGCACCGTTTTTTACTTCCTCGGCAACCGCTATATAAGGAACAAGAGCAATTCCTAAATCGTACGCCACACACTGCTTGATAGCCTCCAAGCTCCCAAATTCAAACGAAGTCACAATCGTCGCACCCGCATCGCGCAGTACAGCCTCCATAATCGACCGATAGCTACAGCCCGCTTCCGTAAAAATCCAATTGGCTCCCGAAAAATCATGTGCCTGAATCGTTTCCTTCTGTGCCAGTGGATTTGTAGGCGCTGCCACAACAACTAATTTTTCCTCTCCTAAATTAATATTTGTTAAATCCGGGTGATCCTGCAGCCAATCCAGGACAAAAGCAAAGTCAAACCTGCCTTCCTTTACCCCTAGCCGTAGATCCTGACAAATGCCAGGATGTAGTGATATACGCATGCGCGGCTGTTCCTGACGAAATTTTTGCAAAAATGGAGGGAGATAAAATGCAGCCAGGGATTCCACAGTTCCAACCGTTAATGTTCCAGCCAGCTCGGCTTGTTCCGAAAGAATGGCTCTGGTCTCGTCCAAAATCGCCAGCAGCTGCTCACTATACCCTAAAAGCACTTCGCCTGCATGTGTCAGGCGAATTTTTCGACCCCATCGCTCAAACAAGGTCACACCAAATTCTGTCTCCAAATTTTGAATCTGCGTCGTTACGCTGGATTGGGCATAACCCAACACGTCAGCAGCACGTGTAAAGCTGTTCCATTTCGCAACTTCACGAAAGGTTTGTAAATAGCGTGTATCCATCGCTCATCTCCTTTCGCATCGAAAAATCCGATTCCATTTATCTAATATTATAGATAACTTCGATAATAAAGTCTATGCTACACTACGGTTACAAAGTCATTGAACAGGAAAAGAGAGGGATGTATGTGAGTAAAGCTTCTGCTCAGGCACCCGGTCTGGTCAAATCACTTGGACTGCCACAAATCGTCGCTCTGTACATTGGAGCCGTTGTTGGTTCAGGAATTTTGCTCATTCCGGGATTGGCCGCTGAAAAAGCTGGACCAGCCTCCATTCTCGCTTGGTTGCTCATGTCTTTACTGGTATTACCGATGGCGATTACAATGGGCCTTTTGTCTGCTCGCTATCCAAGCTCCGGCGGGGTCTCTACTTTTGTACGGAAAGCTTATGGTGATAGCTCCGGGAACATCGTAGGATGGTTTTTCCTTTTGTCCGTTCCGATTGGTGCTCCCATCCTCAGTGTGACTGGAGCAAACTATTTGGCTGTCCTGCTGAATTGGGGTGACCTGCAAATCTATGTTGCTGCCGCTCTCATATTAGTTACGGTCGTGCTGATGAATGTATTCGGATTGCACGTAGCAGCTCGGGTACAAACGATCGTCGTTGCTCTCATTATTACGATCCTGATTCTCGCCGTAGTAGCCTCACTGCCTCATGCGTCCATGACCCATTTCACTCCTTTTGTGCCTAATGGCTGGATGAGTGTCGTCTCAGCTGCTGGCCTGTTGTTCTGGTGTTTTATCGGCTGGGAAGCGGTAACACACCTGTCAGAAGAGTTTGTCGATCCGCGGAAAAATGCGATTCGCGGCGTATTATGGAGTGCAGGCATCGTCGCTCTGTTATATTTAGCGGTTGCTTTCATGACTGTCGCTACTCACAGTTATGGAGCGGGAATCTCCGCAGCGTCACTTAGTATTATGGTGCAGCTGTCCCTTGGACCTGTCGGAGGCTGGATCGTTGCCATTACAGCCTTGTTTATATGCATCGCTACTGCCAATGCATACGTCGGAGCTGCCTCACGAATCGCCTACTCTCTCTCAACAGAGAAGATAGCTCCACGTTGGTTTGGCATCCTGCATGAAAAATATCGCACACCGATAGGCGGTCTGCTCTTCCTATCCCTATGCTTTGTCATCGTTCTGAGCGCCTTGTATTTTGGCTTGATTGGCCTTTCCGAGCTGATTGTTCTGCCCAATGCTACGTTTTTTGCTACGTATATCGGCGGTTGTCTGGCGGGGGTTCGGCTCTTGAACGATAGCCGCTCTGGACGACTGGCAGCCTGGATCTCTCTTGTCTTCACGGTAGGTCTGTATCCGTTCCTTGGCTGGTCGGCGCTGTATCCGATCGTGATCGCAGCGATTCTCTTCTTGTGGCAAAAGCGAAAAAGAATACAAACCCAAGCAGGATTAAACAGAGTCATTCAATAAACCGATAAAGCCAGCTCAAACAAAGCTGCACTCCACTTGTTAGCCTCCTAACTCGTGGGCGTGCAGTTTTTTATCTCCTCACCCAAGATCGTCCTGCGTATCCCAGACACTTTCTTAACTAATTAGTATTGGCAATTGCCAAATTCTCTGATAAGATGGGCACATTCCCAATCATCGGATGTTTGGAGGTTTTATGATGGCATTACAAAAAACCACCCGTTCCTCCTTGGTAAAACAAGTCGTGGATCAGTTGGTACAGCGTATTGAAACAGGCTCATGGGCAGTCGGAAAACGAATTCCCCCTGAACCGGAGCTGGTAGAGCAGCTGGGGGTAAGTCGAAATACTCTGCGCGAAGCCGTACAGGCCTTGATTCATAACGGCATGCTTGAAGCCAGACAAGGGGATGGGACCTACGTGCTCTCTTCCAGCGAATTTGGTGCAGCGATGCAGCGTCGCCTGCAACGCTCCAGTGTCATTGAAATTCTCGAGGTCAGGCATGGCCTGGAAAGGGAAATAGCCAGACTCGCCGCGGCTCGCAGAACAGATGAGGACTTGGCGTTGATTCGTGAAAAGCTGGCACAGTCTAGGGCCGTTCGACATAATGCCGAAGCATACACGCTCGCTGACCTCGATTTTCACATGGCGATTGCTTCCGCTACTTACAACGGCGTCATGATTGACCTGTATAAAAACATGTCGGAGGCCCTGCATTACTCCATTAGCGGCACGCAGGAGCTGGTAGATATTTTAGAAACCATTTCCAATCACCACGTCGCTCTTGTCGAGGCAATCCAGGTGCAAGACGAGAGTGCCGCCGAGGAAGCCGCTAGCAGCCTGATTCAGGAGAGCAAAACAGCTCTCACGCAGCTGATCAAGGAAGGAAGTATTCAGATATGAACTCACAAGCAATGGCTGCAGCGTCCAAACCGCAGGCGCAGCCAGTCACACCAAATCCCATGCTCATCATAGCCGGAATTATTTTGATTACTTTTACGATGCGCTCCCCGATCACTTCTGTCGGGCCGTTGGTTGGCTCCATTCGTGCAGATCTCGGCTTATCCAATGGAATGTCTGGATTACTGACCACCGTTCCCTTGCTGGCCTTTGCCTTGCTCTCACCTTTGGCACCCAGTATCGGACATCGACTGGGAACCGAGCGCACTTTGTTTGCCGGTCTGATCACTGTGCTTATGGGTATCCTATTGCGATCTACAGGATTTGTTTTTACCTTGTTCGTCGGAACTGCTTTTATCGGTGCGGGAATTGCTATTTGTAACGTGCTTATCCCAGGACTCGTCAAGCAGCGTTTCCCGCAAAAGGCAGGACTATTGACAAGTGTCTACACGACAACGATGTCCATGTGCGCTGCTATCGCATCGGGAGTCAGCATTCCACTTGCACAAGGCGCCAATCTCGGTTGGCAAGGCTCTCTCGGCTTTTGGGCGATTGTCGTTCTTATCGCTATTTCGGTTTGGCTTCCTTCGCTTCGGGCAGCGGGCAAGACGTCTGCTGCTACAAAAGTGAACACTCCCAAAAAAGGGCTCTGGCGGTCAGCTCTCGCCTGGCAGGTCACGTTGTTTATGGGACTTCAATCGTTCCTGTTTTATTGCACCATCGCGTGGCTCCCTGCTATTTTGCAGCAGAACGGAATCAGCTCGACAAACGCCGGTTGGTTGTTATCGCTTGTGCAGGCCATCAGTTTGCCCGCCAGCTTTCTAGCACCTGTTCTGGCATCTCGTTTTCGTGATCAACGCCTGATGAGCGTCGTAATTGCCCTTTTGTCATTGCTTGGTTGCAGCGGATTACTTGTAAATGGAAACATGTTTGTGCTCGTGCTTTGCCTGATTTTCCTCGGCTTGGCACAGGGTGCGAGCATTAGCTTGGCCCTTACTTTTATCGTGATCCGTTCCGAAAATGTACGCCAAGCGGCAGAATTGTCTGGCATGGCACAATCGGTCGGGTATTTACTGGCAGCACTTGGCCCGCTTTTCATCGGCTTTGTTTTTGATCTGACACATTCGTGGACACTACCGATCATCACGCTTATGATCGTAAGCATACTGCTCATCTTTGCCGGAATCGGAGCTGGACGGAATCAAATCGTCTAAACAGAAAAAAGGTGTGCATCATTTGCACGCCTTTTTGTTTTACCTATTCGTCTTTTCCGATCATTTGAAACGTTTTTCCATCACGGGAGGACAAGTAGAAGGTTTTGTCGATGCTTCCTCCCAGCTCCCCCGCGTAATATTGCACGGTCATTCTATATTTGCTATTTCCGATCTTCGCAAAATACATCAGCTCATTAAATCGCGGGAAGCGGATGTAATCATATACCTCGTATTGCATGAATGAAAAATGTTCACGCAAAAAAGATTCACTGGCGGGAAGCTTCTTATTATTCACATAGGTTTGCAGGTCATCAAATCGACGGATTCTCTGCTGGTCCATCACTTCTCGCACGAACGAAGAAACTGCCTGCGTCATCCCTTTTTTCTCATCATCGGTTACGTTCCCCGGAAAAAGCTCTTCTATTTTATGATCCAAGCGCGTCAGCAATACGACAGCCTGGGCTCTGCTGATACTTTCCTGCGGGCGAAAGGTTCCATCTGGGTACCCAGCCATAATCCCCATTTTGTAGGCAGGATAGACCGTCATCACTTGATCTGCATTTGCTATGGACAGATCAGAAAAGAAGACAGACTTGGTTCCGCGATATTTTTCCCCTTCGGATTGGTGCCCCAAAGCCGCCAGAAGCACACGCGCTGCTTCCAAGCGATTCAATCCTTCTGCTGGTTTTCCAGTCGGCATAATTCCTGCTGCAACCAAGTGACGATATGTTTTCTCAGACCAGCGCCCCTTTGCCTCTGCTAGATACGTTTCCTGTATAAAGGCGTCAGGCTCATGTCCCGGAAATTTTGGAATAATTCGTTCCACCAGAGTCAGAAACTGTTCTTGCGTGATTGTTTGCTCCGGTCGGAAGGTCCCATCTGGATAGCCTTGAATCATGCCACTTTTCGCCGCATTCGTGATGTCTTTGGCCGCCCAATGTCCTTTAATGTCGGTAAAGGAAACAGTAGGTGTAACGCCCCACTCTTCACGCGCATCAGCCTTTGGTAAGCCGCCTGTAGCAATTCCTGTCATAAAAAAAGACAGGGAAAGTGCCAGAGCGGTGGTTTTTTTCCCGATTAGTCGCCATTTTTTCTGCATCCCGAGTACCACCTTTCACTACAGCAATTCTATTACTAGGACGCAGATATTGTCGGAAAAGTTTCAGCATATTTTGCTAAAAATGTTACCAAAAAAAGAACACCCGACCAACCGCATAAGCGATCAGCCGGGTGTTTTCACCTATTCCATACCCAGTACCTACTCATACGAAGAAGAGCTGGTGTGTCCCATCATGAGCGAATGGTGCTTCCACTAGTCGATCAACGAGGGATAAACCGTATTTATTGGCATATGGGAAGAAGCAGAGCTTGCGTTCCTGCAATCCGCCATCAGGCAGCAAGGAAGCCTCAATCCGTTTAATCCTCACATGCTCTACATCGTCTTGCTGCTGCAAGGAACGAACCAAGCGATCTTCTAAAAAGGTGACTTGTTCCAACAGCATTCTTGTGTTCTTCTCAGCCAGTCCTCGCAGTCCCCCATCCAATCTGACAACTTCATCAACAAGCGGCTGATACATGGCTAGCAGTTGTTCGCGCGTAGCTGCAAACTGCTCTTGCAAGGGATGCGGTTCTTGTCTTGCTTCCCAGTCCCTTTTCCAATCTGCAAAACCGCTCAGTACCTGCTCCAGAGGCAGATCGAGCCCTTCCAGCAGTCTTTGCTGCGCTCCCTCTACCAAGGTCACAGACATCCGTGGCAGAACGATGGGCATTTGCATGTTAAACAACTCAAATACTTCCCGATAATACGCCCAGTACGATATTTCTCCGGGACCGCCAATAAAGGCCAAAGTAGGAAAGAGATGCTCCTGCATCAGTCCCCTCGATACTACATTCGTACTGAGGCGCTCTGGATGGTCTGCAGCAAGCTTCAACAGTTCTTCTCTCGTGTAAGAAGCCCGCCGGTTTACAAAACGGTCTCCATGACGTTCCAGAAGCAGCCGATCCTGCCCTTCATAAAGAAACAGATTGGCTTGATGTTCTTCTACCTGCAGCTGCAATGGATAACCTGCGGTAGCAATTCGGTCAGCTGCTTTTAACAACAGGTCGGAAACCTGCTCATTTTTCTCGATAACACGCTCAAATACAGGCCGCTCCAATTCCCTTACAAATGGTTGTGAGGACTCCACAAAAATCAGACCGTGCTTTCCAAACAAGCTGGCCATCAGCCTCCCAAACCACTCAGCCACGTTTTGCGAGGAGGCAGCTGTTTGCATGAGCAATTCACGAATCTCACGAGTCTCACCCGTCTCCGTTTGCCCATGAAAAAAGCTGTCTAGAAACAGCCTACATGCTTCCTCATCCAAAGGAAGACTGCTCGCCGATACTCGACCTTTTTTATCTAGCTTCATGCGCTCTTTGTGCAGTCTTGTTTCTCTGTCGGTCAACCAGTACACATGATCAATTTCATCGATGTCATGATCTTCTCCAGCGATCCAAAACACAGGGACAACCTCTGCATGCAGTTCATTCGAAAGCTTTTTGGCTGTCTGAATCAAATGAACCGCTTTGTGAATCGTGTAAAGAGGACCCGTCAGTACTCCTGCTTGCTGTCCGCCGATCACGACATACGTGTCAGGGTGCTTCAGCGCTTCGATTCGCTGTAGTGCCTCCTGATGATTGCCGATTTTCTGATTAAACGTATATAAGCCCTCCGCCAGCTGTTCCCGATGGGAGTAAGACCTGCCTCGAAGATACTCCAACCTGTCCTGGTACGACTGAATATGATAGGGATTATGTGCGAAAAACTGTAGCGCAGAGGCATTTTGCTGCTGGTATTCCTGTGCCAGCTGATTTGCCAATGGAAGCGCAAGACATTCAACTCTCATGCAAGCTCACCTTTCTTAACATGTAGGAAAGTTTAACCACTCCACCGTGCGAAAGCATCCATGTTAAACTTTCCGGAAGGCATAACAAGGTGCCTCAGCGTCTGCTTCCGGCATCACTTCGGTAAAATCTTCCGCTAAAACGCGGTCGCTCCTCGGTGAACAGGCCTCGATCGAACTTTTTTGCGGGCCATGGTCACTGCAAATTATACCATGCTCTACAGCCACAAAAAACAAGACAACCCGCTTTTATGGGTTGTCAAAGTGTAGGACAAGCTTTCTTTAAAATTGCGGAGGGGTTACAGACCAGATCAAAACGACCTCTTCTTCCCCTGAATTTTCAATCGAATGTGTTTTACTGCTATCAAACGATATGCTGTCGCCTGTCTCCAGGACGTGCTCCTCATCATTAAATCGAGCAGTCACCGTTCCTTTGATAACAGTAAAGCACTCTTCACCGTCGGTCTGAACGAACTTATCTACTACCATTTCCCCTGGGGCCAGACGTACTTCAAGCATACCCAGCTTGGCACTGCCTCCCATCGAGAGCAACGAATACGTACCTGTAGATTCTGGAAAAACTAGCTGTCTACGTTTTTGCAAGCGAGTCACATGAACCTGTTTCTGGTCAATATCTTCAAAAAAATGAATGATGGGTGACTCGAGAGCTTTGGTGATTTTCCACAAGGAGTCTAGTGAGGGCTGTGATATTCCTCTCTCCACTTGACTGAGCAACCCTTTGCTTAGACCGGTTTTGCCAGCCATAATCTCCAGTGTAAAGCCACGCTCTTTCCGAATCATACGAATCTTGTGTCCGATGGTCTCGATGGGAAGTCGCATAAGTTCCAACCTTCTTTCTTATCGGAATAAATACGATATGTATTTCCAGTGCGTTACACGACACCCATCGTTTTGATGATTCCGGTCGTAAACAGCACTATATATACAAGTCCAAACATGAGAAACGACAAACGCCATGCGGAAAATCCAACCTTTCGCAGGGAGAGCTTCCCTTTCCACTTCACCTGAATCCACCCTAACAACACGATGGTCACTAGGAAGAAACTGGTCACCCACCACCAGGCGGACAAAGCCTCTGGCCAGATGAGTCCATACGCGGAAACGGCTGAACGAATCACCAAAAAATTCGTGATATTTATCGCCCAACGGCCAGCCAGTCGCTTGTCCCTCTTCCATCCATATAGAATCAGATAGATGAGAGGAAATCCAAGAAATGGCACAACCGTTAACGTACCCCATAAATAGGCCCAGATATTAGCCAGCACGGTCATTTACTGTCGCCTCCCCCCTTCCCCATTCCCATAGCTGACTTCAGGGTGATCACCCGAAGCAGAGTTTCATGTAATGGAGTTGGAATCCCGGCAGCCTTACCTTGTCTCACGATGTAGCCGTTGATTGACTCCACTTCTGTTTGCCTGTGTCGCTTCACATCCTGCAGCATGGAGGAAAGATTTCGGGAAGTATTTCGGCATATGGTGACAATTTCCTGCCAGTCCGCCTCCTCTATTTTTTGTCCGGCATATTCTGCCACAGCACGAGCTTCTTGAAAAAGCTCATGCATCAGCTTTTCTGTATGCGGATTCTCTAGAAGTGCGCCGTTTGGGATTTCAAAAAGCGCGGTTAACGGATTGATCAGGGCATTGGCCATCAGCTTACGCCACGCATATGGCTTGATCGATTTTTCGAGTACAGCATATATGCCAATAGACATCGCCCATTCCACAAAAGAACGAATGACAGGATCACTGTCCCTCACGCTCTCCCATGTTCCGACACGTAGAATGCCACTCCCTGTATGCACCACTTCCGTTCCTGACAAGCGTCTTGCCCCTTCTGTATTGATGGCAAAGAAGCTGCGTCCCTCGGATAGTATTCCATGTAAAAGCTCATGATGGCCCATACCGTTTTGCAGCGCGATGACTCGTGCCGTGCTGTGTATAAGACGAAGCGCTGGCAATAATGCGGGTAAATCTGTCTGCTTAACGGTTAACAAATACAGGTCCCCTTCAGGCAGCCCCTGCTCAATAGAACAAGCTCGGACGGGAACGACCGTTTTTCCCCCATCTAGGTGCGTGTAGCTAATCCCGCTTTGTGTCAGGTGATTTGCCTGGAGTGAACTACGTGTGACCACTGTAACAGTTTGACCAGCGAGTGCCAGCCTTGCCGCATACAGCAACCCTACTGAGCCACCGCCAACCACAACAGTATGAAGTACCTTAGCCTGTGACTGCATTTGTTCACCTACATTAATCATTACTTATTTTTAGAATAACAGAGTTTAGGAGATTCTTCAATTGATTGAAACAAAAAAGATCAAAATTATCGAAAAATTACTCATTTTTTGCTCTATGAAGAGAAAAAGAGACTGCCACCTGATTCGTGACAGTCTGCGCTATCATTTAAACTGGATAAACGGGATGCTTTCGATCCGAGAAAACCTGACGTTTGCCCTTATATACCTCGAAGCGGCCAATCAGCTCCTGGCGCAGATCACTCGGAGGCACAATCCCATCTACAATCAGGTTGGAGGCGAGCAAATACAGATCGATGTCTTCCTGGTACTCCTTGCGCTTCTCAGCAATGAAGGCCTGGCGCTCCTGCGGGTCTTCGATCGCTTGGATTTTATTGCTGTAGACGGCATTGATCGCTGCCTCGGGTCCCATTACCGCGATTTGCGCATTCGGAAGGGCGAGGCATGCGTCCGGTTCAAATGCCGAGCTCGCCATTGCATACAGACCTGCCCCGTATGCCTTGCGCACGATGACTGAAATCTTTGGCACTGTCGCTTCTGCCATAGCCGAGATCATCTTGGCACCGTGACGAATTATTCCCGCACGCTCTACGGCTGTACCGATCATGAAGCCAGGCACGTCAGCGAGGAACAGCAGCGGTATTTGAAACGCATCGCACAGTGTAATGAAGCGAGCAGCCTTGTCTGCGGAATCGACGAACAGAACTCCACCTTTTACCCGTGGTTGATTCGCGATGATCCCAACCGGTTTGCCGTCCAGGCGTGCCAGCCCAGTAACCAGCTCTTGGGCAAACAGCTTTTTGATTTCAAAAAAGGAGTCGGCATCGACCAAAGCAGTTATCAAATCGTGCATGTTAAAAGCAGCGTTCTGATTCTCCGGTACAATACTTGTAATTTCCTTGGCAGCCTCACTCGGAGCCTTTGCAGAGGCATTTGGCGGCTCGCTTGTATAGTTCGCCGGGAAGTAGCTGAGGTAGGTGCGTGCAGATTGAATGGCTTCTTCTTCGTTTGCAGCAAGTACGTCACCGCATCCACTGACGGAACAATGCATCCGGGCGCCGCCCAGCTCCTCCAAAGTCACTTTTTCACCGATGACCATTTCCGCCATACGAGGCGATCCCAGGTACATGCTGGCGTTTTTCTCGACCATGATCACGATGTCACAAAAAGCAGGGATGTACGCTCCGCCTGCAGCAGATGGGCCAAACAAGATACACACCTGTGGAATTTTCCCTGAGAGCTTCACCTGATTGTAGAAGATGCGTCCTGCCCCTCTGCGTCCGGGGAACATTTCTAGCTGATCCGTAATACGCGCTCCTGCGGAGTCAACCAAATAAATGAGCGGTACTCGCATTTTTTCAGCGGTTTCCTGAATCCGGATGATTTTTTCAACCGTTCGTGATCCCCAAGAGCCTGCTTTTACAGTCGAGTCATTTGCCATTACACAAACGGTTTGGCCGTTGACTTTCCCAATCGCTGTCACTACGCCATCGGCGGGTAAATCGCCCGCCATGACATTTGCAAATAGACCATCCTCAACCATGAACTCGTCATCAAACAGCATTTTCAGTCGATCACGCACAAAAAGCTTGTTTTGCTCTTTCAGCTTTTCGTGATATTTGGCTTCGCCCCCCTGTTCGACCTTGGCGATTTTCTCTCGTAGTGTCTCTTCCAGCTGCTTATTCATCGGCGACCTCCCCTTTACTCTCCGCGATATACCGGCTTTCTTTTTTCTTGAAATGCTTGCAAGCCTTCCAGGCGATCCTTCGTTGGTACGAGCAACTGATAGGCGTTGCTCTCCACCTGCAGACCAGATGCCAAATCAACTTCCATTCCGCAATCAATCGCAAACTTTGCCTGAGCGAGAGCCAGCGGTGCATGAGCAGAAATGTCATGCGCCATCTGAAGCGCTGTCTCCATCAGCACATCTGGGGAAACGACCCGATTGACCAAACCGATGGCCAAAGCTTCACCAGGCTTCACACGCCTGGCTGTAAAGATCAGCTCCTTGGCGATCCCTTTTCCAACAAGACGAGGGAGCCTCTGCGTCCCTCCTGCACCAGGGATGATCCCCAAGGAAGTTTCCGTCAGCCCCATCTGAGCTGTCTCGCTCATCACACGTATGTCGCAAGCGAGTGCCAGCTCGGTACCACCGCCCAGAGCCAACCCATTGATCGCTGCTATGATGGGCTTCGGCAATTTTTCCAGCTCGCTAAACGTATCTCGAATGGTTTTGATGTATTGCTGAACCTGCTCCTGAGGCATCGTCCGACGTTCCTTCAGATCTGCCCCAGAACAAAACGCTTTGTCGCCTGCTCCCGTCACGATGACCACCCGGATCTCATTGTCCAGAGCGATCTCACTGATCAAGCGTCGCAAAGTGATCAGCGTCTCCAGGTTGAGGCAGTTGAACACATCAGGCCGATCAAGCGTAAGTACGCCAATCAAGCCTTCTTTATGCAAAGAAACTGTCATGCCGCTTCCCTCCAGGATATATTCGCTATTACACAGACTTGCATGAAAGAGATGCCTTCAAAACTTTGGAGGTTAGCTCACGGCCTAATTCCTGCTGGATAAACGCGCCAGCCTCTGTCAAGCGTTCAAGGTCCACACCCGTTTCATAATCCATCCCATGCAGCATGTAAACTAAATCCTCGGTGGCAATATTTCCCGCTGCTCCTGGTGCATACGGACACCCTCCAAGGCCGCCAATCGAGCTATCAAAGGTACGCAGCCCTTCGCTAAGAGCAGCTACAACATTCGCCAAACCCGTTCCCCTCGTATCGTGGAAGTGACCGGCTAAGCGCTCGCTCGTAACATCCTTCACAAGCGCTCCGATAGTTTCGTGAACCTGTTTGGGCGTTGCTACACCGATCGTATCCCCAAGCGAGACTTCAAGCACGCCCATCTCAAGAAGCTCATTCGTCACACGCCGACTGTTGTCGAGTGGAACGCTCCCTTCATAAGGACAGCCAAACACCGTTGAAACATAACCCCGCACGCGAAGACCGAGAGCCTGCGCTTCGCGGGCCACCTCCTGCAATACTGGAAATGTTTCTTCTATGCTTTTGTTGATGTTTTTTTGGTTGTGTGATTCGGAGGCGGACATGAACAAAGCCACTTCCGTTATTCCGCAGGCTGCCGCACGCTCCAATCCGCGAAGATTGGGGACGAGAGCACTAAACGTCACATCCTTTGGGCGCGCGATCCCCCGCAGGACCTCCTCGGCATCTGCTAACTGCGGAATCCATTTCGGATTCACAAAAGAGCTCGCCTCCACGCGTTTCAAACCTGCTGCGACAAGTTTATCAATCAGCTTCATTTTGGATGCTACAGGTACGATCTCTTTTTCATTTTGCAGGCCGTCCCGCGGCCCTACTTCTACGATTTGCACCTTGTCCATATACTTCTCCTCCTTTCCTAGCGGGCGCTCAGTTTGTAATCATTCTAATACTATTCCAGTTCTACGATGATATCCCCATCATTAACAAAGTCCCCAATGTTCACTTTTACCTCAACAACCTTGCCTGCTGCTTGTGCTTGCACGGGTACTTCCATCTTCATGGATTCCAAAACGATCACATCCTGCCCGTCGTTTACTTGGTCTCCTGCTTGTACAAGCACTTGAATTACCGTTCCTGCCATTGTAGCTGCTACTTGTTTCATAAAATGTCCACTCCTCTTCATTTGTTTTTCGTCTGCGTTTATTTTGAAACACGCTCTTGCACAAACCAGGTGGTGTATTCGCCTGCACGGAAACGTTCGTCCGCCAACACCTCTTGCAAAAACGGAATGTTCGTTTTAATTCCAGTAATCAGAAATTTTTCAATCGCTTCTTTTGCTCGCTGCACGGCCTCTTCTCTAGTCGCACCGGAAACGATCACTTTGGCAATCATCGGATCGTAAAAAGGTGTCACTTGTGTACCTGCTTCTACCCCGTCATCAATTCGAACGAACTCTTGTACCGGAGGTTGGTAGAGGGCAATCGTACCTGGAGAAGGTAAAAAGGTTGAGGGATCCTCCGCATAGACGCGCAGCTCAATTGCGTGTCGCAATGCTTTTACATCTTCCTGAGCGACTCCCAGCGGGTTTCCTTTTGCAATCTCAAGCTGCATCGCTACCAGATCTAGCCCTGTCATTTCCTCTGTCACCGGATGCTCTACCTGAAGACGCGTATTCATTTCCAAAAAGTAAAAGTTTTTGTTTTTATCAACGATGAACTCGACTGTACCTACACCCGTATAGCCAACTGCCTTGGCTGCCAGCACAGCTGCCTGGCAAAGCTCTTCGCGTGTTGCCTGATCAAGAAACGGCGATGGGCTCTCTTCCAGCACTTTTTGATGACGGCGCTGTATCGAGCACTCGCGCTCCAACAGATGGATGACTTCTCCGTGCTCATCCGCAGCGATCTGCACTTCGATATGATGGGGACGCTCCACATATTTTTCCACATACATGGCGTCATTACCAAAGTATGCTTTTGCACGACCTTTGGCTGATTGATAGGCCTGACGCACTTCCTGCTCGTCGCGACAAATCTGCATGCCGATTCCGCCGCCCCCAGCACTTGCCTTTAGCATGACCGGATATCCAATCGTCGCTGCCATTTCTGCTGCTTCGTCCGGTGTTTCGACCGGCGCTTCGCACCCTGGCACTACAGGTACGCCCGCTGCCTGCATAATATGACGGGCTGTCAGCTTGTCGCCCATCTGACCGATTACTTTTGGTGCGGGTCCTATGAATACGATGCCCTCTTCGCCAACGCGCCGGGCAAAAGCTTCATTTTCGGATAAAAGACCGTACCCAGGATGAATTGCATCAGCATTTGTACTCTTCGCTGCTGCAATAATTGCCTCCACATTCAAATAGCTGTGTGGGACAGGAGGTGGACCGATATGCACAGCTTCATCCGCTTCTCTCACGTACGGCAAGTCCTTGTCAGCATCAGAGTATACTGCTACTGTAGCGACTCCCTTCATCTTGCAAGTGCGAATAATTCGTCTGGCAATCTCACCGCGGTTTGCAATTAGTACCTTACGCATGGCAACGCTCCCCTCTTTCACAAACCTGGAACACATTCGAAAGCGTTTTCAAATTGATGACCAGTTTGCGGCATGTATTTTTTGCTACTTCCTATTGTGCCATGAGATTGAAAAGAGTTCTAGGATGAAATTTTAAAATTTTCCCATGAAAACAAAAACATTTCCTGATAACCGCATTCCTATCGCTTTTGAATATCCGATTTAATAAAAACTCTACGGATTGTATCATTATGGTGTATAATAGGTACGAGTGGCCAAAAGGTGGCCAGCTAAAGAGCTGTGAGAGGAGTGGCTAACCTATGTTTGAGGTAAGACGTTTGCAAATCAACTACAAGACGCTGGAGGAATTCCAGAAGTTTCGCGAATTTGGCCTGGAGGAGCTTTCGATGAAGGAAGACCTGGAGGCGAACATCGTGGAAAACGATTCGGAATCTCCTTTTTATGGTATTTATGACAACGATCTTTTGGTAGCACGTATGAGCCTCTACAAAATCGACGGGAAATACGATCGTTATTTCCAGCCTACACAGGATTATTATGAGCTATGGAAGCTTGAAGTCCTGCCTGACTACCGTAAGAAAGATTACGGAACAGCTCTGGTTAACCACGCGAAAAGCTTTGGTGCACCGATCAAGACAAACTCGCGCTGCCGCGCTGACCAATTTTGGTTGAATATGGGCTTCACTCCTGTAAAGTACAACCCTATGCGCGATCGTGGAGAAAATCCATACGTTTGGTTGCCTGAAAACGTTGGACTGCAAGACTAGCGCTCCACTTATATGAAAACAAAAAAGAAGCGGTAAATTGGTATTATCCCCTCATGGTAGACAGTAAAAAAAAGAGTTCATGATATCATGGACTCATTACTGTTGACCGGAGGGG
>NZ_CANMZW010000035.1 GCF_947502445.1 uncultured Brevibacillus sp. | reverse complement strand
TAAAGTTTGTTACTGGTTCAAAGCTGGCAAATCATTTCATGATAGACTCATTAACGCTTTCGCTGTTCAGTTTTCAAGGAGCATTCTTAGTTCTCATTGTCCGTTTCGCGTTCATCGTGTTTGCGATGTTGTCTTAAGGACAAGAACTAATCTATCACGTTCCCTATATTTGAGTCAATATGTTTTTTAAAAAAGTTTTTAAGTGAAATGTTCCTCTCCTAGCTTTCTACGTCTCACATACTTGGAAAGCTCGCTGGGAGAAGCTATACGGGCGTACATCCGGAACATAATCGAGTACCTCTCCTCCATCGCCCGCTTCACCAAATAATCAATGCGTTTATCGCTAAAATCAAGAAGCATCTCTTCTAACTCACGCTTCAACAGATACTCCAATTCTTGTACTTCTTTTGTATTAAATAAAAACCCCAGCAACGTTATCGCCCTCCGCCTTACGAGTCTACCCACTATCTTTTCCATCAAAATTCAACCCTATTCAAAATTAAAAGCCTCCCGTTTAGGAAGGCTTTAATTTGTTGGCAAACTCTGAATTATTTTAGCAAGTTTAACTGCTGTAGCTGCTCTCCTATAGTGGCTTTGAGAATGTACGGCGTAATTGCACTCTCTACGATCGCTGCTATTACCAGTAAAACAATAACCACCAGAACCGCAACCGGAAATTGCTTTAACGTATCATACCAATCATTTTTCAACTGTTCCAGCTTGTGGGGCTGGAACAAAACACCAACTGATCGAAAGCTCAGTGCCCCTAATCGAATGCCAATCCCCGCTGCAAACATGACTGCTGGCAGTTCAAAAATGCCATGCGGCAAAATGCCTGCACTAAAGATTAACCAGGGACTAATCCCTACAGTGCTGTATTTTGAGATAATAAATCCCAGCAGCACGCCATTTGCCATCATTCCAATTGTGGGAAAGAAAGCAAAGAATAATCCCAATGCCATCATCATTAATGCACTCAGGACGTTGTTGGAGAGAAGCGTCCAAAATGTAGCGAATACTCCGCCACCATTTTCTTTAATTCGCTCCGCTACCTCCTTAAGCTGCCCCATCAGATTGCTCACCATGGATTCCAAAGCAGGTGCCTGGAAATATCCGATCAAGCCGCCTCCCACAAAAATCAAGCAGGCAGCCAAGAAAAAGCGTCGATTGTCTAACCACAAACGCCGAAGATGAATGTTCATGAGCCACGCTCCTTTACAGCCTGTAATTTATCTATATGCATTGTACCTCAACAATACCCAACTGACCAAAGAATATCCTTGTCTTACATGCATAAACTGTTATCGGACAAAGGAGGTGCACTTTCATGAAGTTCATCTACGTCGTAAGTGCCAAACGATTGAAGCAGATCTTAATTATTTTGACTGCTGTTCTGATGGCCGCCGGAATCGGCTATGCAGAGCGAGACACGATTTCCGCATTTTCAGGAAGTACCAGTCCCCAAGCTCCCCAGGCCATTTACAAGGTGGACACAAAAGAGAAAAAGATTGCTCTCACCTTTGACATCAGCTGGGGCGAAACACGCGCAATTCCTATCTTGGATGTCTTAAAGGAGAAAAAAGTAAACAAAGCAACCATGTTTCTCTCCTCCCCCTGGAGCCAGCGCCACCCTGAAATCGTCAAAAGGATAAAGGATGACGGTTTTGAGATCGGTTCCCATGGGCACAAGCATGATAATTACAGCAAATACTCCGATGAAGAAATTCGCTCCCAGATTGGAAAGGCAGATACCATTTTGACAGAGATGACGGGTAAGAAGCCGACGCTCATCCGCATGCCAAATGGAGACATCGATAAGCGTGTTTTGCAAATTGCCAATCATATGGGTTATTCTGTCATCCAATGGGACACGGACTCCAAGGACTGGATGAATCCGGGAACAGAAACGATTATTAAAAATGTCCTATCCAAAGCCCATCCTGGCGATATTGTCCTCATGCACGCGAGTGACTCATGCAAGGAAACGCATTTGGCCCTCCCTGTCATCATCGACAAGCTGCGTGAGCAAGGCTATGAATTCGTCACCGTATCCGAGCTGATTGCGGGGACAACTGTTCAAAGCAAGGAAATTAATTAGAGTGAAACAAAAGAGCTGACCCCCATAAGGTCAGCTTTCTCTTTTTACCAGTCGATGTAACTGCATCACTTGCCATACGTTACAGAACAATAAAGGCACGAGCATAGACAATGTAGCATGTACATCATTTTCTTTTAACGCAGGAATCCACTCCAGCGCAGTCACCACATACATAAAAAACAGGGTTGGTACCCATGCAGTTCGATTTGTTAAGTTTACCTTCCCATAAGCGGTTACTACTGCAACGATTAACAAAATCATCGGCTCAATAAAATAAGGACCTATAGATCCACCCTCACCCAATGATGTGTAGCGGAGGTAAATCATATCAAAAAACACGAAAATGATAAGAAATACTTGAACACTTTTCCACATAGACGGAGTTTTGAAAATTGTTTTGGCAAAATAATTTATCGTCATATACGCAAAAAAACCCATCTGGGCGACAATACTGATGGTCATTCCATACAACAAATACATCAGTGTCCCTACAAAAAAGTTGCCTATACTGCCCTCAAGCAGCTTGGACAAATCAAAAATAAAGGCGACCAGAACACCGCCCAACCCTCCAAGCAGCAGGGTGGTGATAAAAAGCCAGCCATACTTACGCAAACTCACCAAACATTCCCTCCTATCCACATCGAATTGATTGTACCAATGCATGCAAGAAAATACTAGCGTAAGAACAAAACAAACTGCGCACTTTACTTATAGGCAGAGTAAAGGAGGAGGTGTCCACCCCATGAGAATAAAGGCAATGACTATTGGGTTTCTCGCATTTGTCTGTCTGGTTATGACCAGTTGCTCAAGCGGGGGACAAGCGCAAAGTTCGTCTCAGCCTGATTATAAAAGCGTCAAAGACATGGTGCTGGACATTTTGCAGACGGACGAAGCAAAAAAATCGGTTGAAAAAATGATGAAGGACGAGAAGTTCAAGCAAAACCTGATGCTGGACGAGTCCACCGTTCGTTCAACTTTAGTGCAAAGCATGACCAATCCGAATAGCCCTCACATAAAAGAGGCGTTTAAAGACCCGAAGTTCGCCAGCACCTTGGCCAAGTCCTTAAAAACCGAGCAAAAAACGTTGATGAAGGACTTGATGAAAGATCCTGAATACCAAAAAGACCTCATGAGTATTATGAAGGACCCTGAATTTGAAAAAAACCTGTTGGATCTGATGAAAAGCTCGGCTTACCGTCAGCAAACCATGCAAATCATGAAGGAATCATTGCAAAGCCCACTATTTCAGGAAGAGCTGATGAAGCTGCTCACAAAGGTCTCCGAGGATATGACCAAGCCTAAGGAATTGAAATCGAAGAAAAAAGGCGGAGGCGGCGGAGGTAAAGGTAGCAGCGGTGGTGGCGGTGCAAGCGGCGGCGGTTCCCAATAAACGAAAAAGGTGAGCTCTGTGATGAGAGCCCACCTTTTTTACTAAATCAGAAGGTATTGAGTTATTTTGACGCAACGTCTGTGCACTTTTCCACTACACGCTTGGCCATGTCGAGATACAGTTGACCAATTTCGGTTCTTTCTCCATAAATCGATGGAGAATAATCTGGCTCTGATGGATGATTATCTGGCTGTCCCAAAGGAATTTGAGCCAAAAGCTCACTCGCCAAGGTTTCAGCCAGCTTGGCTCCACCGCCACGTCCAAAGACATATTCCTTGGAGCCATCCTTCGCTTCATACCAAGCCATATTTTCCACGATTCCTAAAATCTCGTGTCCTGTACGTTTGGCCATAGCCCCTGCCCGAGCTGCTACAAAGGCTGCTGTAGCATGCGGTGTTGTTACAACAATCTCCATGCTTTGCGGAATCATCGTATGCACATCCAAGGCCATGTCGCCCGTTCCAGGAGGCAGATCCAGGAGCAAATAATCCAGTTCCTCACCCCAATGTACTTCGGAGAAAAAGTTGCGCAGCATCTTACCCAGCATAGGGCCACGCCATATAATCGGCGAATTGTCTTCCACAAAAAAGCCCATCGACATTACTTTTACATTTTGCTTTTCAACAGGCAAAATCGTCTCTCCGATTACCGTTGGGCGTTGGTCGATGTTCATCATATCCGGTACGCTAAAGCCATAAATGTCTGCGTCGATAATACCAACCTTTTTGCCCAAACGAGCCAAGGCTACTGCCAAATTGACAGTAACAGTCGATTTACCAACGCCACCTTTACCCGACGTGACCGCGATGAAGGTCGTGTTCGAGTCCTTCGCAAGAATCGGGTTGAGCAATGGAGCTTGTCCAGGAGTCATATTATGCGTTTGGGCTTGCCCGCCTCGCAGCTGTGCACTCAAGGCAGCGCGCTCTTCATCTGTCATGGCACCGAACTGCAGATTAACTTTGGCAGCTCCCAAAGCTCGAATGGCTGCGACCACATCATCCTCGATTTTAGCCTTCAACGGACAGCCTGTAATTGTTAAAACTACAGTGAGACTAACGGTGTCACCGTCAATGTGAATGTCGCGGATCATATTGAGTTCAACCAGACTGCGGTTGATTTCTGGGTCCTTTACATCACGCAGTGCTTCTAAAATCTGTTCTTTGGTCAACATCTGTTGTTCACCTCATCTATCTTCTTTTCAATCATGGCATATCAGTGCTTTCAATTACGTTTGCGCGTTCATTATAGCATATTCGAGCGGCTGGGACACGAGGCACCACCCGCTCAAGGTGTAACTGGCGCTTTTTCACCGGAATACTGCCGCAGGATCCCCTGATAGATCGCATTTGCCATCGCTTTTTGATACTCAACCGTTTGAAGCTTTTTCGCTTCTTCTGTATTGCTGACGAATCCAACCTCTACTAACACTGCAGGACAGGTAACCTCACGTATCAGAAATACAGTATCCGTCTTTTTCGGAACACGGTCCGTATTCCCGATGACCCTCTTAATTTCATCCTGAATCAAAAAGGATACATCCTCGCTTTTCTTGAACGTGGGCGAATAGAACGTTTGCGCTCCAGACCATTTGGGAGAAGGGATAGAATTAACATGAATGCTGATGAGAAAGTCCGGAGCACTATCGTTTACGAGCTTCACCCTATTACGAATATCCTCTGACTTTCGTTTTTTCGCTTTATCTGCCTCAGGTGAAGCCAAATCCTTGTCCTCTTCCCTCGTCATCACGACAAAAGCTCCTGACTGCTGTAAAAAGTCACGTAAGTACATGCTAATCGCAAGTGTTACCTCTTTTTCCACTACATCCCCCGAACTAGAGACAGCGCCACCATCTTTTCCTCCATGCCCAGGATCGATAGCAATAACGGTACCCGTCAAAGGCAATGACCAAGCCATCCAGGAGGAACGATCCGGTGATTCATAGGTGAACAACAAAATAAGCAAAGCAAAAGCAAGAATCCAGCCTACTCCTTTTCTTGTCACGAGTATCGTCCCCTTTGTCCCATTCTCGTTCCATCATATGGACAAACATGGACAAATATACCCGTAAAAAGAAAACCCCCTGTCTGCGAACAGACAAGGGGTTGTATCCGAAAGCAATATTAGCGCTTGGAGAATTGAGGAGCGCGACGAGCTGCTTTCAAGCCGTATTTTTTACGTTCTTTCATACGAGGGTCACGAGTCAGGAAGCCAGCGCGTTTCAGAGCGCCACGCAGTTCCGGATCTGCTTTCAGCAGAGCGCGAGCCACGCCATGACGGATAGCACCAGCTTGACCTGTAGTTCCGCCACCGTTTACGTTAACCAGAACATCGTAACGACCAAGTGTTTCAGTCAGAACGAGTGGTTGTTTTACGATCAATTTCAATGTTTCCAAACCAAAGTAAGTGTCCATTTCACGCTTGTTGATCAAAATGCGACCTTCACCTGGAACCAGGCGAACGCGTGCTACGGAGTGCTTACGACGACCTGTACCGTAGTATTGTACTTGTGCCACGTATATTTCCTCCCTTTACCTTAACCGCGAATTTGCCAAACTTCTGGTTTTTGTGCTGCGTGCGGGTGCTCAGTTCCAGCGTATACTTTCAGCTTGGTGAACATTTGACGTCCCAGGCTGTTTTTAGGCAGCATGCCTTTTACAGCCAGTTCGAACATACGATCTGGTCTCTTGTTCAGCATGTCGCCAGCAGTGGTCTTTTTCAAACCACCTGGATACAGGGAGTGAGTGTAGTAGATTTTGTCTTGCAGTTTTTTACCAGTCAATTTCACTTTGTCAGCATTGATTACGATTACGAAATCGCCAGCATCAACGTGAGGAGTGAATTCTGGTTTCAATTTGCCGCGCAGGATAGAAGCTACTTCGCTCGCCAGACGGCCAAGCGTTTGACCTTCTGCGTCAACGATGTACCATTTACGCTCAACTTCGAGCGGTTTCGCCATATATGTGGTACGCATTTTTGTCCCTCCTAAATATCTTACCTCAAACATGTTCATCTACTTATAACCAAAAACATCGAAACTTGCAAATGGAAGATTGTTGCTGTTACAGGTGAGCAACTCTCCCAGGTGTTCCATGTAATCACGATCTTGTCATTCAATCCCGGGGCTAGAGTGGGGCTAGGCGGGGTTAAAATACCAAGGAATATCGTACTACATAGGGGACGCATAGTCAAGTGCCTTCGTCAAGGCTAATAGCTGGAAATCACAGAACTAGTAGACGACTTCCCACATGGTCAGCCCTTTTGCCGGTGCTGTTTTACCTGCCTGTTCACGATCACAGGCTGCTAGAATATCCACCAGCTCTTCAGCTGTACGTTTTCCTTGGCCAACCTCCACCAATGTTCCCACAATGATGCGTACCATGTTGTACAAAAAGCCGTTGCCCCTGCAGGTTACCCATACCTCGTCCCCGCGGCGTTCGACGGTTAACCCATACACAGTACGGACCTTGTCCTCTACAAAGGTCTTGGCAGAACAAAAGGATGTGAAGTCATGCTTCCCTACTAAATGGCGAGCAGCCTGTTGCATCGCCTCCACGTCTAGTGGAAAGCGAATATGATCAGCGTAGCGATGGCGAAATACATCAGCTACAGGACCGTTGTCGATGCAGTACCGATATTCCTTTACCTGGACGTCAAAACGGGCGTGGAACGCCTCTGGAGCCTCTTCCACGGAACGGATGACAATCGCATCCGGCAGCTGATTATTCAGCACGAATCGCCACTTATCCATCGGAATATGGCTATTCGTATCAAAGTGGATCACCTGACCACGAGCATGAACACCGGCATCCGTACGACCCGAACCATGAATCTGAATCTCTTCCCCGGTAATCCGCTCTAGAGCAGCCTCAATTTCCCCCTGGATCGTCGTCTGATCAGGCTGTACTTGAAAGCCGCTATAGTCAGTACCATCGTACCCTACTACGCAACGTAAGCGCCTCATGCTCGCCACCACCCTATTACCAGCGTCAGAACAACGCCCACGATAGCCACACTGGCATCACGCCAGGAAAAGCTGAGCTTGTTCAACCGCGTTCTTCCTACTCCCCCACGATAGCCGCGAGCCTCCATCGCCAACGCCAGTTCTTCTGCACGACGAAAAGCGCTAATAAACAGAGGAATGGCTATTGGGATTAAGCTTTTCGCTCTTCGCACGAGACTGCCACTGGTAAAGTTGGCTCCTCTCGCCGTCTGTGCCTTGATGATCTTGTCCGTTTCCTCCATCAAGGTCGGGATGAAACGAAGCGCAATCGACATCATCAGCGCTATATCATGAACCGGCACGCCTACTCGACCAAAAGGCCCTAGCAAGCGTTCCAAGCCTTCTGTCAGATCGATCGGAGAGGTGGTAAGCGTCAAGAGCGAGCTCATCAGCACAAGCAAGCTTAGACGCAGTGAGATAAAGATAGCCTGGCGAACACCGTTCTCTTCAATCGTAAACCATCCCAGCTGATAGTAGACTGCCCCACCTTTGGTGATGAAGATGTGAAGAATAACAGTAAACACAATGAGAATCCAGACTGGCTTCAGGCTTTTCAGAATATACGACAGCGATAGACGCGACAACACTGCCGTTAACAACGTAAAACCGACGAGAATGGCGTAGGAGATCGCATTATTCGCCAAAAAGACCAAGGTAGCAAAAAGGATGATAAAGAGCAGTTTGCTTCGTGGATCAGATCGGTGAAGAAACGATTTTCCTGGCACATATTGACCGATTGCAATATTCTGCAGCATGCCTAGCCCTCCTTTGGTACGGACAGCCGTTCCAGGAGATGGGCTATCAGATCTTCTTCCCGGTACAGGGAGCTTTGCAGATTTGCTTCACCCGGCAACAATTGATTCAGGCTCGAAACAAATGCGACTGTTTCTGGTACATCCAGAGACAATGCACGCAGTCTCTCTCCCTGCATAAATATCTCGTCCGGTTTCCCCTGTAAAACTACCTGCCCCCCAGCCATGACGAGCAAATAGTCGGCGTAGCGTGCGGCTTCCTCCATGCTGTGCGTCACCAACAATGTCGTTAGGCCCTGCTCTACATGGATGCGGTGAATTCCCTCTAAAATAGCCTTACGTCCAGCAGGATCGAGACCAGCTGTCGGCTCGTCCAAGACCAGCACCTTGGGCTGCATAGCTAAAACCCCTGCTATAGCCACACGGCGCATCTGACCGCCACTCAGGTGAAATGGCGAGCGGTCTTTGATCGATTCATAGTCCAAACCTACAACTTCTAGTGACTCACGCACACGGGATTCAACCATCGCCTCAGGCAAATCAAAATTAAGAGGTCCATAGGCGACATCCTTGGCTACCGTTTCTTCAAACAGCTGATGCTCAGGATATTGAAAGACAAGCCCAATATCCCGTCTCTGCGCGTGAGGTAGTCGCTTCGAAGGTGTAATGACCACATCCTCCAAAAGAATACGACCTGATGAAGGAGCGAGCAAACCATTCAAGTGCTGAATAAGTGTAGATTTGCCGGAGCCGGTTTGGCCAATAATGCCCACAAACGAACCGGATGGGATCGTCAGGGATATATCTTGCAAGGCAACTCTTTCAAACGGTGTGCCTTTGCCATAGATATGGCTTACTTGGTCAAAAGTAATTTGCATACGTGCTCCACCAGCTCCTCTTGGTGCAGTACAAATGGTAGATCGATTCCTTTTGCAGAAAGCTCATGCCGTAGCCTTACAACGAACGGTACATCAAGGCCTGCTTCCTTAAGTCGCTCTACCTGGCTGAATACCTCACTCGGTAGACCCTCCATCAAGACTTCACCAGCGTTCATCACGATGACGCGGTCCGAATAAATGGCCTCTTCGGGAAAGTGAGTAATGTTGACGACCGTGATCCCTTCTTCACGATTAAGCTTACGTGCCAAAAGCAGCACTTCCTGTCTTCCCTTCGGATCAAGCATCGCGGTCGCTTCATCAAGAATAATGACAGAAGGCCGCATTGCCAAAATCCCCGCGATAGCCACGCGCTGCTTTTGTCCACCTGACAAACGATGCGGTTCGGCTAACAAGTACTTTTCCATGCCGACAGAAAGCAGCGTCTCATCAATGCGATGCCGCATTTCCTCGGGATCGACACCCATGTTTTCGAGGCCAAAGGCCACATCGTCTTCCACGGTTGCCCCAACAATCTGATTGTCGGGATTTTGAAAGACCATACCAACATGCTGACGAATTTCCCACAGCACTTCTCCGTTCTGGGTATCCATCCCACTGACAAGCACCTTACCTCCAGCAGGAAGCAATAAAGCATTCATCAGTTTTGCCATGGTCGACTTACCCGAACCGTTATGCCCAAGAACGGAAACGAAAGAGCCTTTCTCGATCGTGAGGTCCACGTCTTTCAGTACGGGTACTCGCTTGCCATCCTCATCATCGTAAGCAAAAGAGACACTTTGTAAAGCTAGCAAGCTCTCCTCACTCATGAGGCTATCACATCCTCCCCATTACTACGAAGGAACGAACGAGCAAAACAACGGATAGAAAGGAAAAAAGGGTTGAATCAGAGTCCAGCCTATGACCAGATCTGCCCCCACCCTTTTCGCGGTAGTTTACCAGGTTCGGGAGAGGCTCCCGTACGCAGGTAGAACGACCAATATCTTGTGATGACTTATACGAATTCGATGTACGCCATTGGAGCAGCGTCGCCACGACGAGGGCCGGCTTTCAGGATACGAGTGTATCCACCGTTGCGCTCTTTGAAACGAGGCGCGATTTCATCGAACAGTTTTTGAACAGCATCGCGGCCTTCTGCATTCGCAACTTCTTTGCGAACGAAAGCAGCAACTTGACGGCGAGCATGCAGATCGCCACGTTTCGCGAGCGTGATCATTTTCTCAGCGATTGGGCGAAGTTCTTTCGCTTTCATCTCTGTAGTTTCGATGCGCTCGTTGATGATCAGGTCAGTTACCAAGTCACGGAACAGCGCTTTACGAGCTGAGCTGCGACGACCCAATTTACGGTATGCCATGTTCTTTACCTCCCTCTTACTCGAGAGAACAAAAACGTGCTATCGGTTTGCTTCTCTAGTCGTCGCTGCGCAGGGACAAGCCCAGTTCAGCCAACTTTTCTTGTACTTCTTCCAGAGATTTGCGTCCCAGGTTGCGCACTTTCATCATGTCCTCTTCGGTCTTCTGCGTCAGCTCTTGCACGGTGTTGATACCGGCACGCTTCAAGCAGTTGTAGGAACGGACAGAAAGATCGAGCTCTTCGATAGTCATCTCCAAGACTTTCTCTTTCTTGTCTTCTTCCTTTTCCACCATGATTTCTGCATCCTTCGCCTCATCGGTCAAACCGACAAACAGGTTCAGGTGCTCCGTCATGATTTTAGCGCCGAGACTTACGGCTTCTTCCGGACTGATACTACCGTTAGCCCAAACCTCAAGAGTCAACTTATCATAGTTGGTCATTTGCCCTACGCGGGTATTTTCCACTTGATAGTTAACGCGCTTGATCGGCGTGTAGATCGAATCAATCGGAATCACACCAATAGGTAGATCCTCCGATTTGTTTCCGTCTGATTGAACATAACCACGACCACGTCCAGCTGTCATGCGGATATGCAGACGACCGCCATTGGCCAACGTTGCAATATGAAGATCAGGGTTTAAGACCTCCACATCACTGTCAGCACGGATATCTCCCGCTTTGACAACGCCTTCGCCTTCTGCATCGATCTCGATTACTTTTTCTTCATCGGAATGGATCTTCAGCGCCAAGCCTTTGATGTTCAGGATGATCTCGGTTACATCTTCAACGACGCCTTCCACTGTAGAGAACTCGTGAAGAACCCCATCGATTTGAACGGTACGAACTGCCGCGCCTGGCAAGGACGAAAGAAGAATTCGTCTCAGCGAGTTGCCAAGGGTAGTTCCATATCCGCGCTCTAGAGGTTCTACAACAAACTTTCCATACGAGTTGTCGTCGCTAACTTCCACAACCTCGATTTTTGGTTTTTCTATTTCTATCATTAAACAAACCCTCCTTCAAAACGTCGAAATCCTTGGGTGGGCCGCATACGTGCCCACTCAGGAATTTCCCCGGCGGTTTACCGTTTGCGTGCATGACAAGCTATAAATCAGAATTTACCATTCTAGTATGGACATGTTCTGAACGATATAAACCAGTTACACGCGGCGACGTTTTGGTGGACGGCAACCGTTGTGCGGAATTGGCGTCACGTCTTTAATCATGTTCACTTCAAGACCAGTAGCTTGCAGGGAACGGATCGCTGCTTCGCGACCAGCACCTGGGCCTTTAACTGATACTTCAAGAGAACGCATGCCATGTTCCATAGCAACACGTGCAGCCGCTTCAGCAGCCATTTGCGCAGCAAATGGAGTGCTTTTACGGGAGCCCTTGAAACCGAGGGAACCAGCACTGGACCAAGAGATCGCGTTACCGTGTGGATCTGTGATAGTTACGATCGTATTGTTGAAAGTAGAACGAATATGTGCTACGCCGACTTCAACATTTTTGCGATCACGACGACGGGTACGAGTTGCTGTAGCCTGTTTTCTTTTCGCCATGTCAGATTACCCTCCTTTACTTCTTCTTGTTTGCTACTGTACGGCGTGGACCTTTGCGCGTACGAGCATTCGTTTTAGAACGTTGACCGCGAACAGGGAGTCCACGACGATGACGGATGCCACGGAAGCAACCGATTTCCATCAAACGTTTGATGTTCAAAGAAATCTCACGACGGAGATCGCCTTCCACCTTAACCGTTTTGTCGATGTACTCACGCAGTTTTCCAACTTCGTCTTCTGTCAGATCACGAACACGAGTGTTCGCATCTACGCCAGTGGCAGACAGAATTTTTTGAGACGTGGGGCGGCCAATACCAAAGATGTAGGTAAGAGCGACTTCAACGCGTTTTTCGCGTGGCAAGTCAACGCCTGCAATACGTGCCATGTGTAAAAAGCACCTCCTTGTTTACCCTTGTTTTTGCTTATGCTTCGGATTTTCACAAATAACCATTACGTTGCCTTTACGACGGATAACCTTGCATTTCTCGCAGATCGGCTTAACCGAAGGTCTCACTTTCATGGTTCTTGCCTCCCTTTTCTAGGGGTTTTACTAACTTATTTATAGCGGTAAGTAATACGACCGCGGGTCAAGTCGTATGGCGACAGTTCAACAGTTACTTTATCCCCCGGCAGGATACGGATAAAGTGCATGCGGATTTTTCCAGAGACGTGAGCAAGGATCTTATGTCCATTCTCTAATTCTACCCGAAACATAGCATTCGGCAAAGGCTCGATTACCGTTCCTTCCACCTCAATTACATCATCTTTTGCCATGGTAAACTCTCCTTTCTTCTGCTCTTCAGTCGGACCATGAGTTTTGCGAAATGATCACACAACGAACTTATCGTCGACACGTTGGACGACAATCCCGAAATCATTCGGAACTACCGCTTTATATCCGTGTGAAAATCTCATAGCCATCTTCCGTAATCGCGATGGTGTGTTCAAAATGAGCACAAGTTTTCCGATCCAATGTTACTACCGTCCAATTGTCCTCCAATGTGCGGACATAACGTTCGCCGGCATTTACCATTGGCTCAACTGCCAACACCATGCCTGGTTTTAACCGTGGACCTCGATCAGGAGGGCCGTAGTTAGGAACCTGCGGATCTTCGTGCAAGTTTTGCCCAATCCCATGCCCCACATACTCGCGAACGAGCGTGAAACCGGCAGCTTCCGCATGAATCTGAATCGCATGTGAGATATCAGACAGTCGTGCACCCGGCAATGCTTTTTCAAGCCCCTTGAACAACGACTCTTCGGTTACTCGCAATAAATTCTGATTTTCAGTGGAAATCTTACCGACGGGGTACGTCCAAGCGGAGTCGCCGTGGTAACCCTGAAACTGGGCACCGATGTCTAGACTGATGATGTCTCCCTCTTGTAACGCCCTCTGTCCTGGGATCCCGTGTACGAGTTCTTCATTGACTGAAGCACAGATACTTCCTGGAAAGCCACCGTAGCCTTTGAATGATGGAATTGCTCCCATGCTACGGATAAAGATCTCGGCTATTTCGTCTAGCTGCTTCGTCGTGACACCAGGCTTAATTGCCTTAGCCAGTTCTTGATGGGTGAGTGCGACTATACGACCAGCTTCGCGCATAACCTCAAGTTCTGCTTTCGACTTTAGGATAATCATTCGCAATTACCCTCTTAGCAAAGACTTAATTTCCGCAAACACTACCTGGATATCTTGTTCCCCATTGATATCTCGCAGGAGTTCCTGAGCGGAGTAGTAATCGATGAGTGGTTGTGTCTGAGCAATGTTGACGTCAAGTCGTTGTGCTACCACTTCCGGCTTGTCATCCTCACGCTGATACAGCTTACCACCATCTTTGTCACAAACGCCAGCCTCTTTTGGAGGATTGAACATCGTGTGATAGCTAGCTCCACATACAGGGCAAATCCAGCGACCGGTCAGACGTTCAATCAGTTGTTCACGACGAACGTTGATGTTAATCACATGGTTAATCTCGCGTCCCAGCTCTTTTACAGTAGCTGTCAACGCTTCCGCCTGAGGAACAGTACGCGGGAAACCATCTAACAGGAATCCATTAGCGCAATCGTCCATTGACAGGCGTTCCCGCACAATCCCGATGACAACCTCATCGGGAACCAGCAAGCCTTTATCCATATAGGACTTAGCTTCTAGTCCGAGCGGCGTTTCATTCTTGACCGCCGCTCTGAACATATCGCCAGTCGAAATGTGCGGAATGTTAAACTCTTCTACGATTCGTTCCGCCTGAGTCCCTTTACCGGCTCCAGGCAGTCCCATCAAGATTATATTCACGTTCATTCCCTCCGTCCCATAAAGAAAAGCTACAGAGGCTTTTCTGTAAAAACCTAGGTATTACTTGATGAACCCTTGGTAATGGCGTTTGATCATCTGGCTTTCAATCTGCTTCATCGTATCAAGTGCAACCCCGATAACGATCAACAGCGACGTACCACCGATGTAAATCTGCTGAGGCAAATTAGCCAACTTGCTGAAGAAGAACGGCAAGATGGAGATAGCCATCAGGAACAAAGCACCAGCCAATGTTAAGCGGTTCAACGTACGAGTAATGTACACCTCAGTGTTTTTACCAGGTCGAATACCAGGAATGTAACCGCCATTTTTCCTCATGTTCTCCGCCATTTGTACAGGATTGATCTGTACAAAGGTGTAGAAGTAGGTAAAGCCGATAATCAGCACTGCGTAAAGCAGCATGCCCAAACCTGCACTCGGCTGGAAGTTTTCATAAATCCAGTTGGCAATACCCGTTCTGGATTGATCCACCCAGAACTGTGCAATTGTTGACGGGAAGATTACGAGCGAGATCGCAAAGATAACAGGAATAACACCAGCAGAGTTGATTTTCAGTGGAATGTGGGTAGATTGACCACCGTACATTTTACGTCCAACCACTCTTTTAGCATATTGAACTGGAATTTTACGAATACCTTGCTGCATAAAGATAACCCCGACAATAATGGCGAGGATCACCAGCAGGATGATCACAACTTTAACGATGCTGAAAAAGACGTTCTGAGAAGGATCAGCAAATTGTGTGGTGTAGATCGTCGTAATTCCGCTTGGAATGTTAGCGACGATACCCGCAACGATCAGGATCGAAATCCCGTTACCGATACCTTTTTCAGTAATCTGTTCACCCATCCACATCATGAACGCGGTTCCTGCGGTCAGTGTCAACGCAATCAGAGCATAACTGCCCACAGACGTATCATTGAGCAAGCCAGGCGCGATGTTGTTGAAACCGATCGTCATCCCTACAGACTGAATCAAACCAAGGATGATCGTAAAGTAGCGAGTAACCGTAGCAATCTTGCGACGGCCAACCTCTCCTTCACGTGCCCATTGCGTTAGCTTTGGAACGACATCCATCGACATCAGCTGCATGATAATCGAAGCCGTGATGTAAGGCATGATTCCCATGGCAAAAATCGAGTAGTTATGCAGTGCACCTCCAGAGAAGGTGTTCAACAATCCCAGCAAGTGGCTTGTGTTCTGCTGAAACAACTCGACATTTACGTTAGGAACTGGCACAAAGCTTCCGATCCTAAAAACCACTAGCATCATGAGTGTAAAAAGGATCTTACGACGCAAATCGCCAATCCTAAAAATGTTAGTTAAGGACGCTAACATTAGATCACCTCGGTTGTTCCACCGACTTGTGCGATCTTCTCAGCAGCAGCTCCGGAGAACTTGTGAGCTTTTACAGTCAGCTTCACTGTCAGTTCACCATTAGCCAGAACCTTAACACCGTCGCGCAGCGCGCTGATAACACCCGTTTCTTTCAACAGCTCAGGTGTTACTACAGTGCCCTCTTCGAAACGGTTCAGCGCGTCTAAGCTCACAAGCGCAAACTCTTTGCGGCTGATGTTAGTGAACCCGCGCTTAGGCAGACGACGGTACAATGGGTTTTGACCACCCTCGAATCCAGGACGTACACCGCCGCCGGAACGAGCTTTTTGACCTTTGTGACCTTTACCAGCAGTTTTGCCAGTTCCGCTACCGATACCGCGACCGAGGCGCTTACGGGTGTGACGGGATCCTTCTGCAGGTTGCAGTTCATGCAATTTCATACGTTGCACCTCCTAACTAATTGAGATGTTCAATTATGCTTCTACTTCTTTCACTTCAACCAAGTGCTTCACTTTGAAAACCATACCGCGGATCGCAGCGTTATCTTCTTTCACTACGGTAGAGTTCAATTTGCGAAGACCCAGAGCTTTTACAGTGTCTTGTTGATCGACAGTGCGTCCAATCAAGCTACGTTTGAGGGTGATTTGCAATTTTGCCATGTTCATTCCCTCCTTATTAACCCAACAACTCGTCAACAGTCTTACCGCGAAGTTTCGCGACATCTTCCGCTGTTTTCAGACGGCCGAGGCCTTCCAGCGTAGCGTTGACCATGTTGATAGGATTGTTGGAACCAAGAGACTTACTCAAGATATCGCCTACACCAGCCAGTTCGAGAACGGCACGAACAGGTCCACCAGCGATAACACCTGTACCCGCAGAAGCAGGCTTCAGGAGAACTTTACCTGCACCGAATTGGCACATTACTTCGTGCGGAACAGTCGTTCCTCTCATCGGTACACGGATCAATTTTTTCTTAGCGTCGTCAATTGCTTTACGAATAGCGTCTGGAACTTCTTGAGCTTTACCCATACCAGCACCTACGTGGCCGTTACGGTCACCCACAACAACCAAGGCGCTGAAGCTCATGCGACGTCCACCTTTAACCGTCTTAGCTACACGGTTAACTGCGACTACTTTTTCTTCGAGCTCTAATTTGCTAGGGTCGATACGCATTCCTTTCCCTCCTTGTTGTTAGAATTGCAGACCAGCTTCACGAGCTGCTTCTGCCAGTGCTTTAATACGTCCATGATAGATGTAACCACCGCGGTCAAAAATCACTTCAGTCGCACCTTTTTCTTGTGCACGCTTAGCGATCAGTGTGCCAACAGCTGTAGCAGCTTCCACATTAGCGCCATTTTTCAGGCCCAGCTCTTTATCCAAAGAAGATGCAGATACCAGTGTTACGCCAGTCGCATCGTCAATCAGTTGAGCGTAGATGTGCTTAGAAGAACGGAATACGTTCAGACGCGGGCGGACAGTAGATCCAATCACGCGTTTGCGAATACGCAGGTGACGTTTTTTCCGAGCTTTGTTTTTATCAGCTTTCGTAAACATTAAGCGGCCTCCTTTCTCATGAAGCTAGAAGCTTATTTACCTTTTTTACCTTCTTTACGACGAACCACTTCATCACTGTACTTGATACCTTTACCTTTGTATGGCTCAGGTTTACGAAGTGCACGGATTTCAGCAGCAATTTGGCCAACGCGCTCTTTGTTGATACCTTTAACAATCAGAGTTGTTTGGTTTGGTACGTCGATTTCAATACCCTCTTCTGGAGTAACTTCCACTGGGTGGGAGAAACCTAGAGAGAGAGTAATGCCGTTGCCAGTTTTGGCAGCACGGTAACCTACACCGACCAGTTCCAGGGTACGAGTGAAGCCTTCGGATACGCCGTTTACCATGTTGGCAACAAGCGCACGAGTCGTACCATGCAAGGAACGGTGAAGTTTATTATCGCTTGGACGCTCTACTACTACTTCGTTTTCAGCGATGTTAATTTTGATATCTTCATGGAAGCTACGAACGAGTTGACCCTTAGGGCCCTTTACCGTCAGCTCTGTTCCGTTAAGAGTGAGGGTAACGCCTGCAGGTACCACGATCGGTTTTCTACCGACACGAGACATGTGGTGCACCTCCTGTGCTTTTTCTATCTGCTAGTTTACCAAATATATGCAAGTACTTCTCCACCGACAGCTGCTTGACGAGCTTGCTTGTCAGTCATTACGCCAGTGGATGTAGAGATGATCGCGCAACCGAGGCCACCCAATACCTTAGGTACTTCAGTGTTTTTTGCATATACACGAAGACCTGGCTTGGAGATACGTTTCAGACCTGTGATTACACGCTCGTTGTTCGCACCATATTTCAGGAATACACGGATGATACCTTGTTTGTTGTCTTCAACAAACTCCGCGTCGCGGATGAAGCCTTCTTCTTTCAGAATGCGCGCGATTTCCTTTTTGATGGTGGACGCCGGGATTTCCACTTTCTCGTGGCGAACCATGTTGGCGTTACGGATGCGAGTCAACATATCTGCGATTGGATCAGTCATAACCATGAGAGAAAACCTCCTTCCCGTTTCAAATTACCAGCTTGCTTTTTTCACGCCTGGAATTTGACCTTTATAAGCAAGTTCACGGAAGCAAATACGGCAGAGTTTAAATTTGCGCAATACGGAGTGAGGACGTCCGCAACGCTCGCAACGAGTGTACGCGCGCACTGCAAACTTCGGCTGCCGCTGCTGCTTGATGATCATTGATTTCTTTGCCACATTCTTCCCTCCTTACGAGTGGGTTTATTTACGGAATGGCATACCCATTTGAGTCAAGAGCTCGCGAGCTTCCTCATCCGTTTTCGCGGAAGTGACGATAACGATGTCCATACCGCGTACTTTGTCAATTTTATCGTACTCGATCTCAGGGAAGATCAGTTGTTCCTTCAGACCAAGTGTGTAGTTACCACGACCGTCAAACGCCTTGGAAGAAATTCCACGGAAGTCACGAACACGTGGAAGAGATACGTTCATCAACTTGTCGAGGAAGTGGTACATACGCTCGCCGCGCAGAGTAATCTTTGCACCGATCGGCATACCTTCACGCAATTTGAAACCAGCGATAGATTTCTTTGCGCGAGTTACTACAGGCTTTTGACCAGCGATCAAAGCCAAGTCTTCAACTGCAGTATCCAAGGCTTTAGCGTTAGCAACCGCTTCGCCAACACCCATGTTGATGATGATCTTTTCTACTTTCGGCACTTGCATGATGGAAGAGTAGTTAAACTTGCTCATCAAGCCAGGCACGATTTCATTCGAATACTTTTCTTTCAATCTTGTTGCCATCTAGGATATCCTCCTTTCCAACCTGACTACTTGTCGAGTACTTCGCCAGACTTTTTCGCATACCGAACTTTCTTGCCGTTATCCAAAACCTTGTAACCGATGCGAGTTGCTTTTCCGGACTTCGGATCGATCAAAGATACGTTAGATACGTGGATAGCTGCTTCTTGAGTCACAATGCCACCTTGCGGGTTAGCTTGAGACGGACGGCTATGTTTCTTCACGAGGTTGATACCTTCAACCAGAACGCGTTCTTTCTTCGGATAAGCAGCGAGAACGCGACCTTTTTTGCCTTTATCTTTACCCGCATTTACGATAACAGTGTCGCCTTTTTTAACGTGCATCGCTTGGTGCACCTCCTATCGAACAAACTGCCTGAGTTTTGCCGTTCAATTAGATAACCTCTGGAGCCAAAGAGATGATCTTCATGAAATCCTTATCGCGGAGCTCACGAGCCACAGGTCCAAAGATACGCGTTCCACGAGGGGACTTATCTTCTTTGATAACTACAGCTGCATTTTCATCGAAACGGATGTAAGAACCATCCTGACGACGTACGCCGCTTACTGTGCGAACTACAACCGCTTTAACTACTTGACCTTTCTTGACAACGCCGCCGGGTGTAGCGGATTTAACGGAGCACACAATAACATCACCGATGTTCGCCGTTTTGCGACCGGAACCACCCAGAACCTTGATGCACATGAGTTCCTTAGCACCGGAGTTGTCAGCAACAGCCAATCTCGTCTGAGTTTGGATCATTTACTGTTCCTCCTTTCGGAATTGATATCCGAAAATCTGACTTATACGATTACTGCCTCTTCGACGATACGTACCAAACGGAAACGTTTGTCTTTCGACAATGGACGAGTTTCCATAATTTCTACGATGTCGCCCACTTTTGCCGTGTTGTTCTCGTCGTGAGCCTTGAACTTTTTGGAGTACTTCACGCGTTTGCCGTACAAAGTGTGTGTCTTGTAAGTTTCAACAAGAACTGAAATGGTTTTATCCATCTTGTCGGAAACGACGCGACCTACAACGGTTCGACGCATATTGCGATCTGCGGTCATCGTTCAAACCTCCTTCCTTTAATTAACCGATTCCCAATTCTCTCTGGCGCAGGATGGTTTTCGCACGTGCGATATCCTTACGCACTTGTTTAATGCGAGATGTGGTTTCGAGTTGACCAGTAGCCAACTGGAAACGAAGGTTGAACAACTCTTCTTTCAAAGAAGCGACGTTTTGTTCTATCTCGGCAGTGGTCAAGTTAAGATACTCATTAGCCTTCATGTGCGTCACCACCCACTTCTTCACGCTTCACGAACTTGCACTTGATAGGCAGTTTGTGCATAGCCAGACGCATAGCTTCGCGAGCGACTTCTTCAGGTACGCCGGCAAGTTCAAACATGATCTTGCCTGGTTTCACTACCGCTACCCATTTCTCAGGAGAACCTTTACCGGAACCCATCCGTACTTCGAGCGGTTTTTGTGTTACTGGTTTATCCGGGAAAATTTTAATCCAAACTTTACCACCACGTTTGATATAACGAGTCATCGCAATACGAGCTGCCTCGATTTGACGATTTGTTACCCAAGATGGTTCTACTGCTTGCAATCCGTATTCACCGAACGCAACAGTGGTACCGCCTTTTGCGTTACCTGCCATTTTCCCGCGGTGTTGTTTACGGTGTTTCACGCGTTTTGGCGTCAACATGATTACTTGCCTCCTTCCTCAGTAGCGACGTTCTTTCTCGCTGGAAGGACTTCTCCACGATAGATCCACACTTTTACACCGATGCGACCATAAGTGGTATGTGCTTCAGCAGTACCGTAGTCGATATCAGCACGGAGTGTATGCAGCGGAACAGTTCCTTCGCTGTAGCCTTCAGAACGTGCGATGTCCGCGCCGCCAAGACGACCGCTTACCAAGGTTTTGATACCTTTAGCACCAGAGCGCAGCGAACGAGTGATCGATTGCTTTTGCGCACGGCGGAAAGAAATGCGGTTTTCCAATTGGCGTGCAATGTTTTCAGCTACCAGAGTAGCATCCAGATCCGGACGTTTTACTTCGTTGATATTGATATGAACGCGTTTGCCAGTCAGTTCAGTCAAGGCTTTACGCAGAGTTTCAACCTCAGCTCCACCTTTACCAATTACCATACCAGGCTTAGCGGTGTGAATCGTTACGTTCACGCGATTAGCTGCGCGTTCGATTTCGATAGTAGATACAGCAGCATCTTTCAGACGCCCTTTTACATACTTGCGGATTTTCAAGTCTTCGTGCAACAGAGTTGCGAAGTCCTTGTCAGCGTACCACTTGGACTCCCAGTCACGAATGACACCGATCCGAAGACCTACCGGGCTTACCTTTTGACCCACACGTAATCCCTCCTTATTTCTCGTTTAGTACCACGGTGATGTGGCTCGTGCGTTTATGGATGCGGCTAGCGCGACCCATAGCGCGCGGGCGGAAACGCTTCAACGTAGGACCTTGGTCTACGAAGATTTTGCTCACTACCAGGCTGTTTGGATCCAGCTCATAGTTGTGCTCAGCGTTTGCAATAGCCGACTTCAGGAGTTTTTCAACAACCGGAGAAGCTGCTTTAGGCGTGTGTTTCAAGATCGCCAATGCTTCACCTACTTGCTTACCGCGAATCAAGTCAACCACGAGGCGAACTTTACGAGACGCGATACGGATATTCCGAGCAACTGCTTTTGCTTCCATCTTTGTACCTCCTCTCTGTCAAGAGAAAATTAGCGCTTCTTGGATTTCTTGTCGTTGTCGACGTGACCCTTGAAGGTACGAGTTGGTGCGAATTCACCCAATTTATGACCAACCATGTCTTCCGATACGTATACTGGTACATGTTTGCGGCCATCGTAAACTGCAAACGTGTGTCCTACGAAATCAGGGAAAATGGTGGAACGGCGAGACCAAGTTTTGATCACTCGCTTCTCGTTCTTTTCATTTTGCTCGTCAACTTTTTTCATCAAGTGGTCATCCACGAAAGGACCCTTTTTTAAGCTACGTCCCATTAGTGAACCTCCCTTCGCCAAAGGCGTTCGGTTATAGTATCAGCCTACCTTACTTCTTGCGGCGGCGGATGATGTACTGGTCGGACTTGTTCTTTTTCTTGCGAGTCTTGAGACCCAATGTAGGTTTACCCCAAGGAGTAACTGGTGCCTTGCGACCGATTGGAGCGCGACCTTCACCACCACCGTGTGGGTGATCATTAGGGTTCATTACGCTACCACGAACAGTCGGGCGAACACCCAACCAGCGGGAACGTCCTGCTTTACCAATGTTCAGCAGTTCGTGATCTTGGTTTCCTACTTGACCAATGGTAGCACGGCATACGTTATGAATGCGGCGTGTTTCACCGGAAGAAAGACGTACAATTACGAACTCGCCATCGCGACCAAGCAACTGAGCGGAAGTACCAGCTGCACGAACCAGTTGGCCACCTTTACCAGGTTTCAGCTCGATGTTGTGGATTGTTGTACCTACCGGGATTTTCTCCAGTGGCAGTGCGTTACCGATTTTGATGTCGGCATCTGCTCCAGATACGATCTGGTCTCCCACTTTCAGGTTTTGTGGAGCGATGATGTAACGCTTTTCACCGTCTGCATAGTTGATCAGCGCGATGTTAGCGGAACGGTTTGGATCGTATTCGATAGTAGCTACGCGACCTACGATACCATCTTTGTTACGTTTGAAGTCGATAATACGATATTTACGTTTATGACCGCCACCTTGATGACGAACGGTAATTCTACCTTGGTTGTTGCGACCAGCATTTTTGCTAAGAGGCGCCAGCAAGGATTTTTCGGGAGTTGACGTGGTGATCTCCTCGAAAGTAGAAACCGTCATTTGGCGACGACCAGGAGAAGTCGGTTTAAACTTTTTGATACCCATGTTAATACCCTCCTTTTCGGTAGTCGTCGAGGTTATACTCCCTCGTAGAAGGCCAAGTCTTTGCTGTCATCAGTCAGCTTAACGATTGCTTTCTTCCACTCGGATGTGTAACCGGAGTATTTTCCGTAGCGTTTTGGTTTAGCAGGAACACGAACAGTGTTAACTGCTTCTACTTTTACGCCAAATACTTTTTCAACAGCTTGTTTGATTTCTGTCTTGTTGGCTTTGAGAGGTACTTCGAAAACGTACTTCTTCTCAGCCATCATATCAGTGGTGCGCTCGGTAATGACAGGGCGTTTAAGGACATCATGAAGGCTCTTCATTATGCGAGCACCTCCTCTACTTTCGCAATCGCTTCTTTCGTCACGATTACTTTGTCATGCGCTACCAGGTCCAGAACGTTAATGCCTGCTGCATCTACGATTTTAGCGCCTGGGATGTTGCGGGAAGAGAGCGCTACGTTTTGATCATACTCGGAGGTAACGATCAGAACTTTGCGATCTGCTTTGAAGCTGTTCAGAACAACTGTCATTTCTTTTGTTTTTGGAGCCGTGATGTTCAGGGCTTCCAGTACCAAAAGTTCATTGTTTTGTACTTTGGTAGAGAGTGCGGATTTCAGTGCCAGACGACGAACTTTACGGTTCAGTTTGTAACCGTATTTGCGAGGTGTTGGACCGAATACAACACCGCCACCTTTCCATTGCGGAGAGCGAATGGAACCTTGGCGTGCACGACCTGTACCTTTTTGGCGCCATGGCTTGCGGCCACCACCACGTACTTCAGAACGGTTCTTTACGTCATGTGTACCTTGACGTTGGGATGCTTGTTGCATCACGATCGCATCGTACAGTACAGCGTTGTTAGGTTCAATCCCAAACACGCTATCTGCCAATTCGATTTCTCCAACTTGAGAACCGGTTTGGTTATAAAGAGCTACTTTCGGCATGTCAGTTCCTCCTTTCCTTACTAGTTCTTCTTGACTGCCGTGGAAACGAGTACGCAACCGTTTTTCGGACCAGGCACGGAGCCTTTAACGAGAATCAGGTTACGTTCTGCCACTACTTTCACTACTTCCAGGTTTTGGATAGTAACGTTGTCGCCACCCATTTGACCTGGCAGGCTTTGACCTTTGAATACGCGTCCTGGATCAACTGCACCCAGAGAACCTGGGCCGCGATGGTAGCGCGAACCGTGAGCCATTGGACCGCGGGATTGATTGTGACGTTTGATAGAACCTGCGAATCCTTTACCTTTGGATACGCCAGCAACGTCAACGATATCTCCCTCAGCAAAAATATCAGCCTTCAACTCTTGACCAACCTCAAAGTCAGCGAGGTTTACTCCGCGAATTTCGCGAACGAAGCGCTTAGGAGCAGTGTTAGCTTTTGCTGCATGGCCTTTTTCCGGCTTGTTAGCGCGCTGCTCTTTTTTGTCTTCGAAGCCAATTTGGATTGCTTCGTAACCGTCATTCTCCAGGTCTTTCTTTTGGAGAACTACGTTAGAACCAGCCTCGATGACCGTTACAGCAATCGCTGTTCCGTTCGGACCAAAAACTTGAGTCATTCCAAGTTTTTTCCCTAAGATTCCTTTGGTCATTTGTGCCACCTCCTGTGCTTATTTCAGAAAAACATTTTATGTTGTATCAAGTCCCCATCGATGCGCAGGGGTGCCATTTTAAGGGTTTGATGCTTGGTGTAACACGCTTATCAAGACAACGTCTGCGCGTGTATCGCTTTTTGGGACCTTACAGTTTGATCTCGATGTCCACACCAGATGGCAGATCCAGACGCATCAACGCATCTACTGTTTGTGGTGTTGGGTTCAAGATGTCGATCAAACGTTTATGTGTACGCATCTCGAATTGCTCACGAGAATCTTTGTACTTATGAACCGCACGCAGGATCGTGTAAACTGCTTTCTCCGTAGGAAGCGGGATTGGACCGGACACGTTTGCACCGGAACGCTTAGCAGTCTCTACAATTTTTTCTGCGGACTGATCGAGGATTTTGTGATCATACGCCTTCAAACGAATACGAATCTTTTGCTTTGCCATTTAAGTCCCTCCTTTTTCGCCCATTTTTCTAAACAGACATTTCTCCGTGGAAATATCCTGCACCCCGGTCATGGCAAAGGGCCCGGGTGTGTCAGCAACCTCCCACATCATCGCAAGTCCATGACCAACATTCAATATTGTACTAAAAATAATTGGGCTACGCAAGTCATTTCTTTAGGTACCCGCATATTTTTTGTACAAGCAAGCCAAATCACTAGGCTCACTCTGACTATGATACTGATTTCCCCACTGAAAGGCAAGCGGGATTCCCTGCCAGCTGCATCTGACTTCTATATATAATAGAAGAAACACGCTATACTAAGGGTGGAACATCCCCTTAAAGGAGGCTAGACGAGATGTCCGAAGCAATTCGCACTCCCTATGATATGATTGGCGGAGCTGATACATTAGCCCGTCTTGTCGATAACTTTTATGATTTGGTAGCAAAGCACCCAGATCTCGCTCCTCTTTTCCCCGAAGATTTCACCGAGGTGAAAGAGCGGCAATATCAGTTTTTAACTCAGTTTCTGGGTGGACCTACTCTATACACCGATCAACATGGTCATCCCATGCTTCGCGCACGCCATATGCGTTTTCCTATCGGTGCTGCACAGGCGGAAGCTTGGCTGGCATGTATGAAGGAAGCCATGGATCAAACCGGGCTTCAAGGAGAGCTGAGGCAGCAAATATTCGATCGCCTGCGACTTACTGCTCATCATATGGTCAATCAATGGGAGCAAAAAGAAGAAGCGTAGGGATCTCCCCTACGCCTTTGTTGTTACCTCTGTCGCAGCAGTACTTGCCTGTAATTTCTTTGGTAATGTACGCGAGCCCAAGTATACGCCACCTACGATCATGATCAGTGCGAGCAAATGAACAAATTGGAGTTTCTCCCCTAAAAATATTGCCGCAAACAGCAAACTGGCCATCGGCATTCCATTTAAAAATACGGCCGTTCTGCTTGCCCCTAATTGGCGAATTCCATAATTCCAGCCGACTGTCCCAAGTGCTGTCGATAGTGCACCCGACACGAATATAACGCCCCACTGAAGGGCCGATACATCCAATCCGGCATAGTAGCTAAAAGGATTCATGGAGAGTGCCGTTAACCATAGAAATACGACACCAAACATTTGCGATAAAGCGGTAATTAATAGAACAGGTACGCCGCGTACTACCAGCTTTCGTACGAGTAAACCACCTGTTACATACATGAGCATGGAGAAAAACATGATTGCATCTCCCCAGCCATTCATATGAATGCTTCCATGCTGAGAAATGACAACAATCAATACGCCTGCAAATCCGATCCCGATGCCCACGCCTTTTCTCCACGACATGCCTTCACCAAGCAGCATCATCGCAAGCAATGCCGTTGCCAAAGGATTCAACGCTAAAATGAGTGATGCATTCCCAGCCGTTGTATACTGCACTCCCGTAGCTAATGTGATTTGATGAAGCGCGATAGAACTCGCCCCTACACCTGCTAGCAGTAGCCAATCCATTTTCCTGAATTTCAAATTCTGCCGGTACATATACACAATAGGTGCTAGACAAAGACCCGCAACGGTCATTCTGATTACGGCTACATATATAGGAGGAAATACGGTGAGATATTTAACCATGACGACATTCAAGCCCCACAGCGTAATAACTCCTGCTAACATCAAATACAGTAAACGTTCATTACTTTTCATTTTTATTGTATCCCCCATCCAATCCTGATCGTATTGTAGCACATCCTCAGGAGATGCTTATTGAATCATTTTGATGGGAGCCATTTATAAAATCGATGATGTTCAAAACGAAACAGCAAAAAACCCGACAACATAATGCTGTCGGGTTTTTTTACATGTATCAGAATCGATTAGGATTCGATGGAAGCTACAACGCCAGCGCCTACTGTACGGCCACCTTCGCGGATAGCGAAGCGAGTACCTTGTTCCATCGCTACTGGAGCGATCAGTTCAACAGTGAACTCAGTGTTGTCGCCAGGCATGATCATTTCAACGCCTTCTGGCAGTTGGATGATACCTGTAACGTCAGTTGTACGGAAGTAGAACTGTGGACGGTAGTTAGCAAAGAAAGGAGTGTGACGTCCGCCCTCTTCTTTGGACAGAACATAAACTTCTGCTTTGAACTTAGTGTAAGGCTTAACGGAACCTGGTTTTGCCAAGCATTGTCCGCGCTCGATGTCATTACGGTCTACACCGCGCAACAGAGCACCGATGTTGTCACCAGCTTGAGCGGAATCCAGCAATTTGCGGAACATCTCAACACCAGTTACAGTTGTGTTTTTAGTTTCTTCAGCCAGACCGATGATTTCTACTTGGTCACCAACTTTAACTACACCGCGCTCTACGCGACCAGTAGCTACAGTACCACGACCAGTAATTGTGAAAACATCCTCTACAGGCATCAGGAAAGGCTTGTCAGTTGCACGCTCAGGAGTTGGGATGTAGCTGTCAACAGCGTCCATCAACTCAGCGATTTTCTTAGCCCAGTCACCAGTTGGGTTGTCCAAAGCTTCTTTAGCAGAACCTTTGATTACTGGAGTGTCGTCACCTGGGAAGTCGTATTGGGACAGCAGGTCGCGGATTTCCATTTCAACGAGTTCCAACAACTCTTCATCGTCTACCATGTCGCATTTGTTCATGAATACTACGATGTAAGGTACGCCTACTTGTTTGGAGAGCAGGATGTGCTCGCGAGTTTGTGGCATAGGGCCATCAGCTGCGGATACAACCAGGATTGCTCCGTCCATTTGAGCAGCACCAGTAATCATGTTTTTCACGTAGTCAGCGTGACCAGGGCAGTCAACGTGAGCATAGTGACGGTTTTCAGTTTCGTACTCAACGTGTGCTGTGTTGATTGTGATACCGCGCTCTTTTTCTTCTGGAGCAGCGTCAATCGCAGCATAGTTCATTGCTTGTGCTTTACCTGATTGTGCCAAAACAGTTGTAATAGCAGCAGTCAGGGTAGTTTTACCATGGTCAACGTGACCAATAGTACCGATGTTAACGTGTGGTTTATTACGTTCAAATTTCGCTTTTGCCATGAGAGAAAAGCCTCCTTAAATGATAAGGGTTATATTGGTTTAAAGAAAGGTTTACCCTACTAATGGTTGTCCCGTTACTATTGTAAACCTTTCTTGCTTGAAGATAAAGCCAGGAGCTACTATTATTCGCCTTTGGACTTTTTGATGATCTCTTCGGAGATGAATTTTGGTACCTCTTCGTAGTGATCGATCTCCATGGAGTAGTTACCACGGCCTTGTGTACGGGAACGAAGAACTGTGGAGTATCCGAACATCTCGGACAGTGGTACCATCGCACGGATCGCTTGTGCATTTGCACGAGCTTCCATACCTTCGATACGACCACGACGGGAGTTCAGGTCACCCATTACGTCGCCCATGTACTCTTCAGGCATGATTACTTCTACTTTCATGATTGGCTCAAGAAGAACAGCGCCACATTTTTTCGCAGCTTCTTTCAAAGCGAGGGAACCTGCTACTTTAAATGCCATTTCGGAGGAGTCAACGTCATGGTAGCTACCGTCTACAATAGTAGCTTTGATATCTACCAGCGGGAAGCCAGCGATAACACCATTTTTCATTGATTCTTCAATACCCGCTTGAACAGCAGGGATGTATTCTCTTGGAACCACACCACCGACGATTTTGTTTTCAAACTGGAATCCAGCCCCAGCTTCGAGTGGAGCGAACTCTACCCAAACGTGACCGAATTGACCACGACCACCGGACTGACGAACGAATTTACCTTCCACTTTAGCTGCTGTACGGAATGTTTCACGGTAAGCAACTTGTGGTGCACCTACGTTCGCTTCCACTTTGAATTCACGTCTCATGCGGTCAACGATGATCTCCAGGTGAAGCTCACCCATACCGGAAATGATTGTTTGACCTGTTTCTTCATCCGTACGAGTTCTGAACGTAGGGTCTTCTTCAGCCAATTTAGACAGGGCAATACCCATCTTGTCTTGGTCTGCTTTAGACTTAGGTTCGATCGCAACGGAGATAACTGGTTCTGGGAATGTCATGGACTCCAGGATAACCGGAGACTTTTCATCACACAGAGTATCACCAGTCGTTGTATCTTTCAAACCTACTGCAGCAGCGATATCACCGGAGTAAACCGTTTGGATCTCTTCACGGTGGTTTGCGTGCATTTGCAGAATGCGTCCTACACGCTCACGCTTGCCTTTAGTAGAGTTGAGTACATAAGAACCGGCATTCAATACACCAGAGTATACACGGAAGAAGGTCAGTCGACCAACATAAGGGTCAGTCATGATCTTGAAAGCAAGAGCAGAGAACGGACCGTTATCGTCAGCTGGACGAGACACTTCGTCTTCAGTATCTGGCAAAGTACCTTTGATCGCCGGAATGTCTACAGGCGATGGCAGGAAGGTTACTACGTTATCCAGCATAGGTTGAACACCTTTGTTGCGGTAAGAAGAACCGCACATTACTGGAACGAGTTTAACATCGATGGTACCTTTACGCAGAGCTGCACGAATTTCATCGTTAGTCAACTCTTCGCCTTCGAGGTACTTCATCATCAGTTCTTCATCTTGTTCTGCAGCCGCTTCAACCAATGCCATACGCAGCTCATCGCATTTGTCTTTCAGGTCAGCAGGGATTTCTACAGCGTCAGATGTTTTACCCAGGTCATCAGTATAGATGATTGCCTTCATCTCGATGAGGTCAACCATACCTTTGAACTGATCTTCAGCACCGATTGGGTATTGAACTGCTACCGGGTTAGCTCCCAGACGAGTGCGGATTTGCTCCAAGCACATGTCGAAGTTAGCACCGATGATGTCCATTTTATTGATGTAGCAAACACGCGGAACACCGTATTTGTCAGCTTGACGCCATACGGTTTCAGTCTGTGGTTCTACACCACCCTTTGCGTCAAAAACGGTTACAGCACCGTCAAGAACGCGCAGGGAGCGCTCCACTTCTACAGTGAAGTCTACGTGACCAGGCGTATCGATGATGTTGATACGATGGCCTTTCCATTGAGCAGTAGTAGCGGCGGAAGTGATCGTAATACCGCGCTCTTGTTCTTGTTCCATCCAGTCCATGGTAGCCGCACCTTCGTGTGTCTCACCAATTTTGTGAACGCGACCAGTGTAGAACAGAATACGCTCCGTGGTAGTCGTCTTACCAGCATCGATGTGAGCCATGATACCGATATTACGCGTATTCGAGAGAGAGAACTCGCGAGCCATTAGGTATGCTCCTTCCATAACTCGTGTGTGAGAATATACGGGTATCCGATTCGGATACCCATTTTAAAATCCTACCAGCGATAGTGAGCAAACGCTTTGTTCGCTTCAGCCATCTTGTGTGTGTCTTCACGCTTTTTAACAGCTGCACCAGTGTTGTTAGCAGCGTCCATGATCTCGTTAGCAAGACGTTGTTCCATGGTTTTCTCTCCACGGTTACGGGAGTAGTTAACCATCCAACGCAGGCCAAGAGTGGTACGGCGCTCTGGTTTTACTTCGATTGGTACTTGATAGTTAGCACCACCTACACGGCGAGCTTTAACTTCGAGTACTGGCATTACGTTTTTCAGTGCTTCTTCAAACACTTCCATCGGATTGCGACCTGTGCGCTCCTGAATGATGTCAAATGCATTGTAGAGAATGTTCTGAGCTACACCACGCTTACCATCCAACATCAGGCGGTTAATCAAACGAGTAACCAACTTGCTGTTATGAATAGGATCAGGCAGCACGTCACGACGGGTTACAGGACCTTTACGAGGCATCGTATTCCCTCCTTCTTTTCAATATAAATTCACGCCACTCTAAAGGCGCTTTTTTATTACTTCTTAGCTGCTGCTTGACCTGGCTTCGGACGCTTAGTACCGTATTTGGAACGACCTTGTTTACGGTTGTTCACACCAGCAGTGTCAAGAGCACCACGAACGATATGGTAGCGTACCCCTGGCAAGTCTTTTACACGACCGCCGCGCACAAGCACGACGCTATGCTCTTGCAGGTTGTGACCAATACCACCGATGTATGCAGTTACCTCGATACCGTTAGTCAAACGCACACGAGCGTATTTACGCAACGCGGAGTTTGGTTTTTTCGGAGTCATGGTACCTACACGAGTGCAAACACCACGTTTTTGAGGAGAGCTTTGGTTGGTTTGGCTTTTCTTGAAGCTGTTGTACCCTTTTTGAAGAGCTGGGGACTTCGACTTCACAACCTTATCCTCGCGACCTTTACGCACCAATTGGTTAATTGTAGGCATGATGTTACCTCCCTTCTTAATACCCAATCTTCAAGACCACAGATCCAGGTGAGTCATTTTTAGGCCAAATAGAAAGTCCTTGTCCAGCATTACGCAACGTGTAACAACAGACAAAAACATCATTAACCACTTTTCTTAATCGCAGCAGTAGCTGCCCCCACTTCGATCCCGCACGCTTTGCCTAATCGACGCATGGAATCTACATGGATGACTGGAACACCCTTCTCTTTGCAAAGGAGCTCGACTTTTTGGGTCAAACGCTTATCAGCATCCGTAGCGATGTAAACTGCTTCTACCTGTTGGTGTTCGACAGCTTTGATCGTCTGCTTAATGCCGATCGTCAACTCCTTGGCCCGCTCTACTTTTTCATAAGACATGATTTTCATATCCTCCAAAGTACAGATGTCAGGCACACTTGAATATAATATCAGGTGGGCTATGAGTTGTCAACGTCCCACTTCATATTTTTATTTAGGAAAGCGCCCACCGTAAATGATGGGCGCTTAACCTGCAATTACTCCACTGAAACTGCAGCTTGCTGCGCTTTCCCTGCCTCAAGCTCTGCTTCGTAATCCATCTGACTTGCCACTTTAATATTGCGATAACGCGACATACCAGTACCAGCTGGAACCAGCTTACCGATAATAACGTTCTCTTTCAAACCTAGCAAACGGTCCACTTTTCCTTTGATCGCTGCATCGGTAAGAACGCGAGTCGTCTCCTGGAAGGATGCTGCCGACAAGAAGGAGTCAGTTTCGAGGGATGCTTTCGTGATACCCAAGAGAACTGGACGACCAACTGCTGGATTTCTGCCTTCAATGAGTACTTTCGCATTTGCTTGCTCGAATTCCGGAACTTCCACATAGGAGCCTGGCAGAAGATCGGTATCTCCGCTATCGATAACACGCAGCTTGCGAAGCATCTGACGAATCATTACTTCTACGTGTTTATCGTTAATTTCTACACCCTGCATACGGTAAACTTTTTGTACCTCTTGCAAAATATAGTTGGAAACTCCGCGCATGCCGCGAACTTTCAGCATTTCTTTCGGATCTACGGAACCCTCTGTGAGTTCATCCCCGGCATTCAGCTTGACGCCAACAGAAACCTTGATGCGAGAGCCGTATGGAGCTGCATACACTTTGTTTTCCGCTTCACCACGAACTTCGATTTCACGACGATCTTTACCTTCGCGAATGTCGACAACTTCACCATCAATCTCGGAGATAACGGCTTGCCCTTTCGGATTGCGCGCCTCAAACAACTCCTGAATACGCGGCAAACCTTGGGTAATATCATCTCCCGCAACCCCACCGGTATGGAAGGTACGCATGGTCAGCTGGGTACCCGGCTCACCAATGGACTGAGCAGCAATAATCCCTACTGCTTCCCCTACTTCCACCTCGGCACCTGTTGCCAGGTTGCGTCCGTAGCACAGTTTGCAGACACCATGGCTGGTGCGGCAAGCAAGTACGTTACGGATGTAAACCTCAGTGATGCCTTCTTTTTCGATATACTCGGCAACCTCTTCAGAAATCTCCTCATTGCGGCCAATAATGACTTCTTTGGTCACAGGGTGGCGCAAAGTCTCGAAGCATGTACGGCCGATCAGACGGTCAGACAGCTTCTCGATTTCTTCCTTACCATCCTTAATAGCCGTAACGCGAATGCCTTTATCCGTACCGCAATCTTTTTCGCGGACGATCACGTCTTGGGCAACGTCTACGAGACGACGAGTCAGGTAACCCGAGTCCGCAGTACGAAGTGCCGTATCAGCAAGACCTTTCCGCGCACCGTGAGTGGAGATAAAGTACTCCAATACGGTCAGACCTTCACGGAAGTTGGATTTAATCGGCAACTCGATAATTCGACCGGATGGGTTCGCCATCAGACCGCGCATACCAGCCAGCTGAGTAATCTGGGATACGTTACCGCGGGCACCGGAGTTTGCCATCATAAAGATTGCATTAAATTTATCCATCGACTTCATCAACACGTCAGTTACTTCATCCTTGGCTTTGGACCAGATGGAAATAACGCGGTCATAGCGCTCGTCCTCGGTAATTAAACCGCGACGGAACTGTGTCATGACGGTAGCAACCTTTTCGTCCGCACCATCGAGGATATCTTTTTTCTTACCTGGTACCGCGATGTCCGCTACGGCAATCGTGATACCTGCTTTCGTCGAGTACGTGAAGCCCAATTCCTTGATCTTATCCAGGATCATGGATGTTTTCATCGTACCAAAACGACGGAAGCACTCAGAGATAATGGTTCCCAGGAAGCCTTTCTTCACAGCACCTGGATCAGGGAGGTTCTTAATGAACTCCGTAACGTTCGTGCCTTTATCAAAGATAAAGCACTCGTCTGGAACCATAAATTGTAGGTTAGCTTTGGTTGGAGCATTGATGAACGGCAGATCCGCAGGGAAAATTTCGTTGAAAATGACTTTCCCTACAGTCGTTACGAGAAGCGCGTTCTGTTGCTGCTCAGTGAAGCTCGTTTTGTTCAGGCGCTTCGCAGGCAGTGCGATACGTGTATGCAAGCTGATGTAGCCTTGCTGGTACGCGGCAATCGCATCGTGCGGGTCACGGTAAATCGTACCCTCGCCTTTGTCGCCTTCCCGCTCCAACGTGAGGTAGTAAGAACCAAGCACCATGTCCTGGGATGGTGTAACTACCGGCTTACCGTCTTTCGGGTTCAAGATATTTTGTGCTGCCAGCATGAGGATACGAGCTTCTGCTTGAGCCTCTGCGGACAACGGAACGTGAACAGCCATTTGGTCTCCGTCAAAGTCCGCGTTGTACGCAGTACAAACGAGCGGGTGCAGACGGATCGCGCGACCTTCTACCAATACTGGTTCAAATGCCTGGATACCCAGACGGTGCAAAGTGGGGGCACGGTTCAACAGCACCGGATGCTCGCGGATAACATCCTCAAGTACATCCCATACCTCAGGCTGAACGCGCTCTACCTTGCGCTTTGCGCTCTTGATGTTATGAGCGAGGCCTTTTGCCACCAGCTCTTTCATCACGAACGGCTTGAAGAGCTCGAGTGCCATTTCTTTTGGCAAACCGCACTGATACATCTTCAGGTTTGGTCCTACAACGATAACGGAACGACCGGAGTAGTCAACACGCTTACCGAGCAGGTTTTGACGGAAACGACCTTGTTTACCTTTCAGCATGTGGCTGAGAGATTTCAGTGGACGGTTACCTGGTCCTGTTACCGGACGTCCACGACGACCGTTGTCGATGAGCGCGTCTACTGCTTCCTGCAGCATGCGTTTCTCGTTTTGTACGATAATGTCAGGAGCACCCAGTTCAAGCAGGCGCTTCAGACGATTGTTCCGGTTGATTACACGACGGTACAGGTCATTCAAGTCGGATGTAGCAAAACGTCCACCATCCAATTGAACCATCGGGCGCAGCTCCGGCGGAATGACTGGCAGTACGTCAAGAACCATCCAATCCGGGTGGTTACCGGAGTTGCGGAATGCCTCGAGCACTTCCAGACGCTTGATCGCGCGGTTGCGACGTTGGCCTTGTGCCGTTTTCAAATCTTCTTTTAACGTTTCCACGTCTTTGTCCAGATCGATTTCAGCGAGCAGACGCTTGATCGCTTCTGCACCCATCATCGCTTGGAAAGAGTGGCCGTATTTCTCACGATAGTTGCGGTACTCTTTTTCGGAGAGCAGCTGCTTCTTATCGAGTGGTGTATCCCCAGCATCCGTTACTACGTAAGAAGCAAAGTAGATAACTTCTTCCAGGGAACGCGGGGACATATCGAGAACCAAGCCCATACGGCTCGGAATCCCTTTGAAGTACCAGATGTGAGAAACTGGGGCAGCCAGCTCAATGTGCCCCATGCGCTCACGACGTACTTTGGCGCGAGTCACTTCCACGCCACAACGATCGCACACTACACCTTTATAACGTACACGCTTGTATTTACCGCAATGGCACTCCCAGTCCTTGGTCGGTCCAAAGATGCGTTCGCAGAACAAGCCGTCTTTTTCCGGTTTCAGTGTGCGGTAGTTGATCGTCTCCGGCTTTTTTACTTCCCCGAAAGACCACGAACGGATCTTATCGGGGGAAGCCAAGCCGATCTTCATATATTCGAAGTTGTTCACGTCTATCACAGGGCGTTACCTCCCTTTGTACCGGAATCTTACTCTTCGTTCGAGCTTCCGCCTTCGAGTACGAGGTTCAGTTTTTCACTATTACCTTCATCCTCGTCTTCTGTTTCGCGCATTTCAATCTCCTGCTCATCTCCGGACAGGATCTTCACGTCCATACCCAAGCTTTGCAGCTCCTTGATCAATACCTTGAAGGACTCAGGAACGCCTGGCTCTGGAACGTTTTCACCTTTGACAATCGCTTCATACGTTTTCACGCGCCCTACGACGTCATCGGATTTCACAGTGAGAATTTCTTGCAAGGTGTAGGCTGCACCGTATGCTTCCAGTGCCCAAACCTCCATCTCCCCGAAACGCTGTCCGCCGAATTGAGCTTTACCACCCAATGGCTGTTGTGTAACGAGAGAGTATGGACCAGTGGAACGAGCATGGATTTTGTCATCAACCAAGTGAGCCAGTTTCAGCATGTATACGCAACCGACGGTTACACGACGATCAAACGGTTCACCTGTACGACCATCGAACAAGATGGTTTTACCATCGCGGTCGAGTCCAGCTTCTTCCAACGTCTCGAATACTTCTGCCTGACGTGCACCGTCAAATACTGGCGTTGCCACGTGAATACCCAGAAGCTTAGCTGCCATACCAAGGTGAGTCTCCAATACCTGACCGATGTTCATCCGCGAAGGTACACCCAGCGGATTGAGTACGATCTCTACAGGAGAACCATCTGGGAGGAACGGCATGTCTTCCTCTGCCATAATCCGTGCAATAACCCCTTTGTTACCATGTCGACCGGCCATCTTGTCACCCACGGAAATTTTCCGTTTTTGGGCGATGTAGACACGTACCAGTTGATTTACGCCTGGAGGCAGCTCGTCGCCGTTTTCACGCGTAAAGACTTTTACGTCCACAATAATTCCGGAACCACCATGCGGCACGCGCAAGGAAGTATCACGTACTTCACGAGCTTTTTCACCAAAGATCGCATGCAGGAGACGTTCTTCTGCTGTCAGCTCAGTAACCCCTTTTGGTGTTACCTTTCCAACAAGAATGTCGCCATCCTGAATTTCTGCACCTACACGGATAATACCGCGTTCATCCAGGTTTTTCAGAGCGTCCTCACCCACGTTTGGAATATCGCGTGTGATTTCTTCTGGACCCAGCTTGGTGTCACGCGCTTCGGACTCGTATTCTTCAATATGGATAGACGTATACACGTCATCTTTAACCAGTTTTTCACTCAGAAGAATCGCGTCTTCGTAGTTGTATCCTTCCCACGTCATAAACGCAACGATTACGTTACGACCGAGAGCCAATTCACCTTTTTCGGTGGATGGACCGTCACCAATGATATCGCCTTTTTCAATCCAGTCGCCACGGCTTACGATCGGGCGTTGGTTGATACACGTACCTTGGTTGGAACGGATAAATTTGTGCATCTTGTACTTATCGATATCGCCAGCGACTTTCTTGCCGTCGATTTCTTTGTAACGACGAATCCAGATTTCGCGAGCCGTTACACGCTCTACCTGACCCGGTTGCTTAGCAACGATTGCTACCCCGGAGTCTTGCGCTGCTTTATGCTCCATACCTGTACCGACAAACGGTGCTTGTGGAATCAAAAGCGGAACGGCCTGCCGCTGCATGTTGGAACCCATCAATGCGCGGTTGGCGTCATCGTTTTCGAGGAACGGAATTAACGCGGTTGCCACGGACACTACCTGTTTAGGAGATACGTCCATGAAGTCAACCTTGTCACGTGGTACGCTCAAGATTTCACCTTTACGGCGACAAATAACCATGTCGTTCACAAAGCGACCAACTTCATCGAGAGGCTGATTCGCCTGCGCCACGTTAAACACGTCTTCCTCATCAGCTGTCAAATAACTGATATCGGTAAGAACATAGCCTGTCTCTGGATCGACCTTACGACGAGGCGTTTCGATAAAGCCGTAGTCGTTGATGCGAGCGAAGGAAGACAGCGAGTTGATCAAACCAATGTTTGGACCCTCTGGCGTCTCAATTGGACACATGCGGCCATAGTGGGAATGGTGAACGTCGCGCACTTCGAAGCCCGCACGCTCACGGGTCAAACCACCAGGTCCGAGTGCAGAGAGACGACGTTTATGAGTCAGCTCAGCAAGCGGGTTTGTTTGGTCCATAAACTGAGACAGCTGCGAGCTACCAAAGAACTCCTTCAGTGACGCAATCACTGGTCGGATGTTAATGAGAGCTTGCGGCGTAATCTGGTTTTGATCCTGGATGGACATACGCTCACGAACCACACGCTCCATACGGGACAAACCGATACGGAACTGGTTCTGCAAGAGCTCACCCACGGAACGGAGACGACGGTTACCCAAGTGATCGATGTCGTCAGTGGAACCAACGCTATGCAGGAGGTTCATGAAATAATTGATCGCCGAAACGATATCTGCCGGCGTAATATGTTTGACTGATTTATCTACATTTCCGTTTCCGATGATCTTGATGATCTTGCCATCCTCGATCGGAGAGAAAATATTAATGGATTGCAGATGAATCGCTTCCTCCTCCAAAACGCCGCCATGCGTACGAACATCGATACCACCGATGTTTCCTTCAAGGGCTGGTAAAATGCGATCCAATACGCGGCGGTCAATCATTTGACCTGCCTCGGCGAAAATTTCACCGGTCTCGGTATCGACCAACGTTTCTGCCAACCGCTGATTGTACAGGCGATTCTTCAGATGAAGCTTCTTGTTCATTTTGTAACGACCGACAGAAGCCAAATCATAGCGCTTCGGATCAAAGAAGCGAGAGACCAAGAGACTCTTCGCATTATCAACTGTCGGCGGCTCACCTGGACGCAGGCGCTCGTAAATCTCGATCAGCGCTTTTTCAGTAGAGTCCGTATTGTCTTTTTCCAGCGTGTTCTTGATGTATTCATCTTCACCCAGTAAGTTTAAAATCTCAATGTCAGAACCAAAGCCCAATGCACGCAAAAGGACCGTTACCGGGATTTTACGCGTACGGTCGATGCGGACATAGATTACGTCTTTCGCATCAGTCTCCAACTCCAACCACGCGCCCCGATTCGGGATCACAGTAGCTGTGAACGTCTGCTTGCCGTTTTTGTCCACTTTGGTGTTGTAATATACACTGGGGGAACGAACAAGCTGGCTGACAATAACGCGCTCAGCACCATTAATAATGAAGGTTCCCGTTTCAGTCATGAGCGGGAAATCCCCCATGAAGACTTCTTGTTCCTTCACTTCTCCCGTCTCTTTGTTCAACAAACGTACCTTCACACGCAGAGGCGCCGCATAGGTGACGTCACGTTCTTTCGACTCGTCAACATCGTACTTCGGCTCTCCCAAGCTGTAGTCGATAAACTCCAGCACGAGATTACCTGTGAAGTCCTGGATTGGCGAAATGTCTTGGAACATCTCACGGAGCCCCTCATCAAGGAACCATTGGTAGGACTTTTGCTGAATCTCGATGAGATTTGGAAGGCCCAGCACTTCGTTAATACGTGAATACGTACGACGCTGGCGGTGTCGGCCACTTTGAATCACTTTACCTGCCAACTTATTCACCCCTCAGGTTGTGTTTTCACACATAGAAACTTGGCATTCGGCAACTTTAAGAGAGCAGACGAATGCCTCCAAAAATAAAAATGGGTTAAAGCAGTAACACCATTTTTAACCCAGAGAAACTCTATTTTAAAAGAATTCCCATGTTTTTACACAAACATTCCTTTCTTTTTCATAAAAAGAAAAAAACGCTTGACAGACAGGGAATTGCTGAAAAATAGACATTTATCCCATATTGACATTTTATAATTCTATCACATCGGATTATTCTCGTCAAGAAAAGTTTTCTAATGTTCCTTTTCTTGACTATTTGATCGCCCGAAAAATGTGATAGCCTTTTTTGCGGTCTACCTCTATTACTTCTTGGTAGGTTTCCTGAAGCTTCTTCAATGCTGAAGGGGCACCTTGTTTCTTTTGAATCACTACCCACATCTCACCACCCTCAGCCAGGAGCTCATACCCTTCCGTAAAAATGCGATGGACGATTTCCTTGCCCGCTCGAATAGGTGGATTGGTCAAAATGACATCGTACTGCTTTCCCTGCACCCCGCTGTAAACATCACTAACGAGAACCTCAACATTCCCCGCGCCGTTCAACTCGGCGTTACGTCGAGCCAAGCTCACGGCACGCTCATTGACGTCAATCATCGTTACCTGTCCCTCAGTAGCAAGTCCGGCAGCAGTCAGACCGATCGGACCATAACCGCATCCCACATCCAGCACTCGAGCACGACTGGGAATGTCCATATTTTCGATGAGCAATACACTCCCGAAGTCAATCCGATCGCGCGAAAAAACACCTGCATCTGTCCAAAAACGCAGTTCTTTGCCGCGAAGCTCAAACGTAAACTGCTGCTCGTCATGCGCAGCGCCCGGTTGATTGGTGTAGTAGTGATCTGCCACGTGTGATTCACCCTTTTCGCATCGTTATAGAAGCAAGGCGCCCTCACTTCTACAGAAAAACCCCCTGCCGCAGGCAAGGGGATTTCCATTAGGAAGCTAACTTACTTTACTTCTACTTGTGCGCCAGCTTCTTCGAGTTTTGCTTTGAGAGCTTCTGCTTCGTCTTTGGAAACGCCCTCTTTGAGTGTTTTTGGAGCGTTGTCTACCAGGTCTTTTGCTTCTTTCAGACCCAGACCAGTCAGCTCGCGAACAACTTTAATAACGTTGATTTTGGAAGCGCCACCGCTTACCAGGTTTACAGTGAATTCAGTTTGCTCAGCAGCCGCTTCAGCGCCGCCACCAGCAACTACAGCTACAGGAGCAGCAGCAGTTACACCGAATTCTTCTTCGATTGCTTTTACCAGGTCGTTCAGTTCGAGAACGGACATGCCTTTAATGGCTTCCAAGATTTGCTCTTTAGACATTTTGAAATCCTCCCATTCAAGGAAAAGTATAGTTGAAACGTTAAGCGATCAGGCGATTACGCGCCTTGACCTTCTTTTTGTTCTGCCACTGCTTTGACTGCCAGTGCAACGTTGCGCATTGGAGCTTGCAGGACGGAAAGAAGCATGGAAAGGAGACCTTCGCGGGATGGAAGAGTTGCGAGTGCTTGAATTTGATCAGCAGCAACTACTTTACCTTCGATTACGCCACCCTTGATTTCCAGCTTGTCGTTTTTCTTAGCGAATTCAGCGATGATTTTCGCTGGAGCGATGATATCGTCTTTGGAGAACGCCAGAGCGTTCGGGCCAGTCAGATATTGATCCAGTTCAGTCAGGCTTTCCTTCTCAGTAGCCAATCGAGTCAGGGAGTTTTTCAACACCTGGAACTCAACACCTGCTTCACGCAATTGTTTGCGCAGCTCAGTAACTTGTGCTACTGTCAGACCGCGGTAGTCAGCTACCACTGTTGTTTGGCTTTCGCGAAGCTTAGTTGCGATTTCGTTGATCGCTTGTACCTTTTCTTCACGAATAACGGTTGGACGAATTTCTGCCATTGTTTACACCTCCCGTGCTCTAGTTCCTAGAAAATGAAGAATGCCCTCGCAGACTCACGAGGGCATAATGCTTTATCGTCAAAGGAAATCTCATTTCCTCTTTCGTACATCACACGCCTCGGAGGGATATTAAGCATTGCTTTAGAAAGCTCTGCACCTTCTGTCTACGGCCTATTCTTTTCATCAACAGGAACTATCTTAACAACTCCCACAAAGGAAGTCAAGTGTCATTATTTTACAGCAACGCGTACGCCAGGACCCATAGTGGAGCTCAGGGTTACATTTTTCATGTAAACACCTTTAGCTGCTGCTGGTTTCGCACGGTTCAGCGCTTCAGTCAATGCAGCCAGATTGTCAGCCAGCTTGTCAGCATCGAAGGATGCTTTTCCGATCGGAGCGTGGATGTTACCTGCTTTGTCTACGCGATACTCAATTTTACCTGCTTTGATTTCGTTAACCGCTTTCGTTACATCAAATGTAACAGTTCCGGTTTTAGGGTTTGGCATCAGGCCTTTTGGACCGAGTACACGACCCAATTTACCTACTTCACCCATCATGTCAGGAGTAGCTACTACAACGTCAAAGTCGAACCAGCCACCTTGAATTTTCGCGATCATGTCTGCATCGCCTACATAGTCAGCGCCAGCTGCTTCTGCATCTTTTGCTTTTTCGCCTTTAGCGAATACGAGAACGCGTTGTACTTTACCAGTACCATGAGGCAATACAACAGCGCCACGGATTTGTTGGTCAGCACGCTTAGGGTCTACGCCCAAACGGAAAGCTGCTTCAACAGTTTCATCGAATTTAGCAGTAGCTGCTTTTTTAACCAGCTCGATACCTTCTGCTACTTCGTATACTTTGTTTTTATCAACGAGCTTTACAGCCTCTTGATATTTCTTACCTTTTTTCGCCATGATTAAATCTCCCTTCAATGTGGTCGTAGCGGTTAATCCTCCCACAGACAGGGGGGCACAATGTCTGTGCCCCCTTGCACTTAAGACAATTAGTCTTCGATTACGATACCCATAGAACGTGCAGTACCTTCAACCATGCGCATAGCCGCTTCAACGGATGCTGCATTCAGGTCAGGGCGCTTCAGTTCTGCGATTTCACGAACTTTATCACGCTTCAGCGTAGCAACCTTTGTTTTGTTTGGTACGCCAGAACCGGACTCGATGCCAGCAGCTTTTTTCAGAAGAACTGCAGCTGGTGGAGTCTTCGTGATGAAAGTGAAAGAACGGTCTTCAAACACGGTGATTTCCACCGGGATGATCATACCAACTTCGCTCTCTGTACGAGCATTGAATTCTTTACAGAATCCCATGATGTTAACACCAGCTTGACCGAGCGCCGGACCTACTGGAGGTGCAGGATTCGCTTTACCTGCTGGGATTTGTAATTTAATTACGCGGATAACCTTCTTAGCCACGTAAGACACCTCCTTACTTCACATGTGGTTATTACGGGGGAATGCCCCCTCCCACCGTTTGGTGAAAGTCTATGTAAAGACCTTCGATCTATAGTGAGAGTGCAAGAAACCCCAGATATTGTTGTGGGATTGTTAAAACAAAATGAAATGTACCATATAGCACGATACTTTTCAAGTTGAATCCTAATCCAATTTTTGAACTTGTGTAAAGTCTAGCTCTACCGGTGTTTCGCGACCGAAGATGTCCACTAATACGCGAACCTTCTGTCTGTCCGGGTGAATCTCGATAATCTCCCCGGTGCGATTAGAAAATGGACCATCTGTGACGCGCACCATATCGCGGAGAGCAAAATCGACTCTGATTTTGGGAATTTCGATCCCCATTTGCTTGAGAATCGTATCGGCCTCTTCGGGACGCAGCGCTGTCGGCTTGGAACCGGCGCCTGTGGATCCGACAAAGCCGGTAACCCCAGGAGTGTTACGCACGACATACCAAGAGTCGTCCGTCATCACCATTTCAACAAGGACGTATCCAGGAAACACTTTTTTCGTGACGGTGCGCTTTTTGCCATCCTTAGTCTCCACTTCTTCTTCAGTGGGAACGAGAACGCGAAAGATCTTGTCTTCCATGCCCATCGACTCGAGGCGTTTCTCAAGATTCGTCTTAACCTTGTTTTCGTAACCTGAGTAAGTATGAAGTACATACCATGCTTTTTCCATATCCACCAGGACGTTAACCGTCCGTCCCTCCTAAGACTTGCAAAATTACGTTCCTAGAATCAAATCGATCAAGCGCGAGATACCCAAATCAACGACGAAGAAGAACAGTGCTAACAGCACAACTGTTACGAGAACAACGACCGTGTAGGTCGTCAATTCCTTACGGTTGGGCCAACGGACTTTCTTCAGTTCGGACATTACGTCGCCAAAAAAGTCACCGGTACGGCGAAAACTGGCTCCGATTCGTGCTAAAAAACCCACTTTGCCACCCCCTGACTTCGTCGCATCAACCATTACTTCGTCTCGCGATGAAGGGTTTGCTTCTTGTCACGGGAGCAATACTTTTTCAGTTCAACACGTTCAGTAGTGGTGCGTTTGTTCTTTGTGGAGATATAGTTACGCTCGCCACACTCGGTGCACGCCAACGTGATGTTTACTCGCATTTATTGCCACCTCCATCTCATTTCAAACCTTACTATTAATGAAAAGTACCCCGATGATAAATAGTACGGGAAAACCGCTACTTTTTCCAGACCATTTCATTCACCAAAGTAACCATAGAACAGAGAGATAAGAGTCTATGGCTACCTAAATAAATTTATCACACCGAAATACCCATGTCAAACAAAACGACTTGACAAGACGAAAGCATTTTGCTTCCATAAAAAATCCGTTATTTCCCTTTATTCCACCGTTTCCCCTACTGAAAGCGATTTCGATTTTGCTAGGAACAAAAAAGAGAGATTCTCTTTTTACAGATGAATCTCTCTTCCTTCCAAATAGCGCTCCAATTTGCGCTTTACACGCTGCAAGGCATTGTCGATAGATTTGACGTGACGCTTCAGCTCAACAGCAATCTGCTGATACGAGCGTCCATCCAGGTAGAGCATAAGCACCTGACGTTCCAGGTCACTCAATATCTCACTCATTTTACCCTCGATATCATCAAACTCTTCGCGGTTAATAAACAACTCTTCAGGATCTGTCACCTTGGTGCCAGAAATGACATCCAGTAAGGTGCGATCAGAATCCTCATCGTAGATCGGCTTGTCCAGCGATACGTACGAATTGAGCGGAATATGCTTTTGTCTGGTAGCCGTCTTGATGGCTGTGATGATCTGACGAGTAATGCACAGCTCAGCAAAAGCTTTGAAAGAAGTGAGCTTGTCCCCTCGGAAGTCGCGAATAGACTTGTACAGTCCGATCATCCCTTCCTGCACGATATCTTCGCGGTCAGCCCCAATAAGAAAATAGGATCTCGCTTTGGCACGCACGAAGTTCTTATACTTGTTGATCAAGTACTCCAGAGCTTCTGCGTCATTATCGCGAACCAGGTCGACTACTTCTTCGTCGGTCATCAGTTCATATTGGGCATGTTTTAACTCCTTGAGGTCAACACTCACAAATGATCCCTCCGCCAACCGGTTTCTCCATAGATGACGCTATTATACATGATGCCGTAAAAAAGCGTCAACCGAATCAAACTTATTCCCTTCTCCATTTTTCGAATATTTTCGCTATTTCATCATCCAATTTAATGCGTCTGGAGAAGCCTTCTTCATGTGTTTTTTCAACCTGCCGCTTGATTTCCTTTCCTGCATTTTCCATATCTAACAACAACTCCCGCGCGGATTTGCGCAATGCTCCCTGACCAAAAATGACACGCTGGGAAGTGTAGTCAGATGTGGCTACATAAATTTGTCGATTTTTTTGGTGAAATTGGGAGACGAGCTGTTCAATTTTTTCGTCAGCCGTCTCCTTTTTCTTCGTGAAATAAATTTCCACGAGATAATCTTCCATTTGGCGTCCAATGCCCGGTACATTATAGGCATCAAATACAATGATGACTTTCATTCCCGTGTAGCTCTGGTATTCTGCCATTTTGGAAATCAACTGATCACGTGCCTCGTCCATGCGATCTTGATCCTTTAATACGCGCAAGTCCGGCCAGGCACCGATGATATTATAGCCATCTACGATCAGCAGCTGCTTGGCTTTCTTTTTAGCCATTTCATTTCACCCGCGTCGGAAGTGGACTCCTGGAACGGTATACTTCATACATGAGCAGTGCCGCAGCTACTGAGGCATTCAGAGAGGTTACGTTGCCGGCCATCGGCAGACTGTACAGAAAATCACAGTTTTCCCGTACCAAACGGCTAATGCCTTTACCCTCACTGCCAATCACAATCGCAAGCGGCATCGTATAATCACCTTGACGGAAATCCTGCTTCGCACTCGCATCGGTACCAGCAATCCAGACACCACGCTCTTTTAGTTCTTCCATGGTGCGAACCAAATTCGTTACACGCGCTACAGGCACATAATTGATTGCCCCTGCGGACGCCTTGGCCACGGTAGCCGTTAAGCTGACCGAACGGCGCTTGGGAATAATTACGCCATGGGCACCTACTGCATCCGCAGTCCGCATAATCGAGCCGAGGTTATGCGGGTCCTCCAGCTCGTCCAGCAAAAGAATAAAGGGCTGCTCATTTTTCTCCTCTGCCCGCTTCAAAATATCGTCCACTTCTACATAGTCGTAAGCGGCTACAGAAGCAATGACTCCCTGGTGGTTATCTGTAGACACCAGTTGATCCAGCTTCTTGCGGTTCGCCGTCGTTACTATGACACCCTGCTCTTTCGCCAAAGAAAATACGGGGCTCATTAAATTTCTGTTGGTTCCTTCTGCAATCCAAATCTTATTAATTGTACGCCCTGATCGGAGCGCCTCGATAACCGGGTTTTTCCCGAGAATCCACTCTTCACTCATGCTTATTCTCCTTCCACAATCGCAAAAGCCTGTTGCACAATTTCAGCGATCCGCTCTTCTTTTCCGCTCAAATACAAATACCCGATCAATGCTTCAAAGGCAGTGGCATGACGATAGTCGATAATATCGGCATTTTTGGCCGTGGAGCCTGATTTGGCATTTCGTCCTCGTTTTACCACACTCAGCTCTTCCTCCGGCAGTGCAGGCATCAAGGTCAACAAGACATTCGCCTGGGCTTTTGCCGACACATACCGATTGGCTGCCTTGTGGAGCTGGTTTGGTTTAACCAGCCCCTTGGCAATTAGATGGTATCTCACACAATGAGCATAGGTAGCGTCACCGAGAAAGGCAAGCACCAGTGGATTGGTCAGATTAGGATCTCGCGTCAGTTCTTCTTTTTGCATACCTTCTTCGGCCCCTTACTTACGGCGCCAGCGAACACCCTGTGGAGTGTCTTCCAGCACAATTCCTTTGGCTGCGAGCAAATCGCGGATTTCATCTGAACGAGCAAAATTGCGTGCTTTGCGCGCTTCTGTACGTTCTACAATCAGTGCATCGATTTCACTGTCCAAAAGCTCCTCTTCCTGTTTCAGCTCCAGTCCAAATACCCCGGTCAGCTCCACGAGAAGCTCCATGTAGGCAGTGATCTCTTTTGTCCCTACATTTTGATGACGCATGTAGAGGTTGGCTTCTTTTACGATATCGAAGAATACGGTAATTGCATTCGCTGTATTCAGGTCATCATCCATCTCAGCAATGAAGCGCTCGCGCAGGTCGCTGATGATTTTTGCTTGCTCTTCCGCTTGACCATTCGGCTCTTCGTCCCGCGATGTTTCCAGTCGATGAGAGAGGTTCGTGTAAGCTGTCTTGATTCTCTCCAGGCCGTTTGCTGCTTGCTCCAACAATTCATCGCTAAAATTAATCGGGTTGCGGTAATGACCTTGCAGCATGAAGAAACGAATTAACTGTCCCCCAAACTTTGCTGTCAAATCACGAGCCAAAAGGAAGTTGCCCAGTGATTTGGACATTTTCTCGTTGTCGATATTAAGCATGCCATTGTGCAGCCAGTAGCGAGCAAATACTTTTCCTGTAAAGCATTCGGACTGAGCAATTTCGTTTTCATGGTGAGGGAACACCAGATCAGTACCACCAGCGTGAATATCAATTTCCTCGCCTAAAAACTTCAGAGCCATCGCCGAGCACTCGATGTGCCAGCCCGGACGCCCTTCGCCCCAAGGGCTACTCCAGGTAACCTCTCCTGTCTTTGCCGCTTTCCACAAAGCAAAGTCGAGCGGGTGCTCCTTCTTCTCGTTGATCTCTACGCGCGCGCCTGCCTGCAGGTCATCGAGCGGTTGATGAGAAAGCTTTCCATACTCTTCAAAACGCCCCGTACGGAAGTATACATCGCCCTCACTCTCATAGGCGTAGCCTTTTTCGATCAAGCCCTCAATGAATTCAATGATTTCAGGAATCGTCTGCATCACACGCGGTTGAATATCAGGCGGCAGTACATTCAAAGAGCGCAAATCCTCATTGAAGGCATCTGTATAACGGTCAGCTACTTCTTTGACAGTCGTTCCCTCTTCATTGGCGACCCGGATCAGCTTATCGTCCACATCTGTAATGTTTTGTACAAACGTCACTTCGTAGCCACGGTACTTCAAGTATCGGCGAAGTGTGTCGAAAACAATAGCTGGACGGGCGTTACCAATATGAATGTAGTTGTACACGGTCGGACCGCACACGTACATCTTTACCTTCCCTGGCTCCAATGTAACGAACGGTTCCTTTCGGCGTGTCATCGTATTAGTCAGTTGAATGCCCATTGTTCTTTTTATCCTCCCTCAAATGTTCCAATTCTGCTCGCAGCTGATCCATTTCTTTTTGCATCAAACGAATGGTATCTGCTACCGGGTCAGGCATATTCACGTGATCCAAATCGTTTTTTACACGCTTGCCATCCTGAATGACGATGCGCGCTTTAATTCCTACGACGGTCGAATTCGGCGGTACCTCCTGCAAAACAACAGCACCAGCCCCTATCTTTGAATTATCGCCAATCTTGAAGGAGCCCAATACTTTTGCTCCAGTAGCAATAATGACATCATTTCCTACTGTAGGATGGCGCTTGCCTTTTTCCTTTCCTGTTCCCCCGAGAGTAACCCCTTGATAAATCGTTACATTATCACCGATCTCACAAGTCTCTCCGATGACAACCCCACTCCCATGATCAATAAACAAGCCTCGGCCGATCCGTGCGCCCGGGTGAATCTCAATCCCGGTAAAAAAGCGGGACATTTGAGAAACAACGCGAGCAAGCGTACACCATTCGGCCTTCCACAGCTTGTGGGCAATCCGGTGCCCCCATATCGCATGCAGACCCGCATAGGTCATAACGACCTCCAAGGTACTGCGCGCAGCCGGGTCTCGTTCAAATACAGCGCGAATGTCATCTCTCATCTGTGCTAACATTTTGGTGGCACCTCCTGCCTGATTTTCCTGCTAAAAAAATAAAAAACGCCCCTGCCCTTCATAACGAAAGGACAGAGACGGTTTAGCCGTGGTTCCACTCTGCTTAGATTGTCATGAAGATGGCTAGCCCAATAAGAATAGCCCTGACAATCTCGCTCAACATCCCGGTAACGGCGGGGCACCGATGTCACCTACTAGACGTCTGGTCGCTGCTTTACAGACGCGTTCAGCTCATTGCTCACAGGCGCATTTCCAAACAGGTCACGCCGGATGGCTCTCACCTATCCACCCTCTCTGTAGACGTGTGTCCTGCTGTACTTCTCCTGATCGTCGCATTCACTTTTTTATTCAAGAAAAGAGGCGCTTGCCTACTTTCCGTTTGCAATCACTTGATTGGTGCGCGTGATGACTTTATCGCGTCCGAGCAGATACAACGTCTCTGCCAAATCACGACCATGCGCTTGACCGGTTGCTGCCACACGGACAGGCATAAACAATGCCTTTCCTTTGTGACCCGTTTCCTTTTGCACTTCTTTCAGTGCTGCTTTGATAACATCAACATTATATGCTTCTTGGGCCGACAGGTGTTTCACAAAAGATGTCAGAACCTCTGGCAACTGTGCTTCCTTCAGCACCAATGTTGCCTCTTCATCGTACACCACTTCGTCCAGGAAGAAAAGAGCTGCGAGCGGAACGATTTGTGCACAGTAGGACATTTGTTCTTGATACAGTCCCACAATACTGCGAACCCAGCTTTGCTTCTCTTCGGACAGTGCTTCCTCAATGAATCCAGCCTTTACCAGATGTGGGATACACATCTCGGTAATCAGCTCAAGCGATTGACGCTTCAAGTAGAAATTGTTCATCCAGTTCATTTTGGTTGCATCGAAGACAGCTGGTGATTTGCTGACACGGTCTGCGGAGAACAGCTTGATCAGATCCTCCATGCCGAAAATCTCTTCTTCTCCACCTGGAGACCAGCCCAGCAGAACGAGGAAATTCACGATCGCCTCAGGCAAGAAACCCAGCTCACGATATTGCTCGATGAATTGAAGAATGCTCTCGTCGCGCTTGGACATTTTCTTGCCGTCTTGATTCAAAATCAGCGCCAAATGGGCAAATTGCGGTGCTTCCCAGCCAAACGCCTCATAAATCATCAATTGACGAGGTGTATTGGACAGATGCTCTTCTCCACGGATGACATGACTGATTTTCATCAGATAGTCGTCAATAACTACTGCAAAGTTATACGTTGGAATTCCATCAGGACGACAGATGACAAAGTCACCCATCTCATTGGAATTGAAGGTTACTTGACCACGAATCATATCATCCACTACGTATTCACGGTCTTCCTGTACCAGGAAGTGGATAGAAGGAACACGTCCTTCAGCTTCATACTGTGCACGCGCCTCTTCTGTAACATGACGGTGTTTTTCCAAAATACGCGGTGTTTCACCGCGTGCCAGCTGTTCTTCACGCTCAGCATCCAGCTCTTCTTTGCTGGCATAGCAGTAGTACGCTTTGCCCTCTGCCAAAAGCTGATCAATATATTTACGATAGATATCCAGTCGCTCCATTTGGCGATACGGCCCATACGGCCCGCCAAGGTCAGTGCCTTCTACCCATTCGACTCCGAGCCACTTCAGATTCTTCATCTGCTCTTCGTCAGCATTTTCCTTATTCCGCGTTTGGTCCGTATCCTCAATCCGAACGATGAACGAACCACCGTGATGTTTTGCAAACAAATAGTTGAAAAGTGCGGTTCTCGCACCGCCGATGTGTAAATGCCCCGTAGGACTGGGCGCATAACGGGTGCGGATTTCTTTCGCCATTGGTAGCACCATCCTTATGAATGTAAAAGGGTATGAATAATTGACTAACGTTACATGTTTCTAAGGCTTTATGTTACACCTTGCCCCTCTACTTGACAAGCAAGCATGCAGCCTGTGCCGCAATTCCTTCTCCGCGGCCTGTGAAACCAAGCTTCTCTGAGGTCGTTGCCTTCACATTTACTTGGGAGGGCTCATCCGCCTCCAGCACACGCGCAATGACCTCGCACATCTGTGGAATGTACGGAGCCATTTTTGGAGCTTGAGCGATGATCGTGGCGTCAACATTTCCCAAACGGTATCCGCGTTCCTTTACCATTTTCCATACGTGCTCCAAAAGCTTTACGCTATCTGCATCCTTGAAGGCTGGATCGGTATCAGGAAAATGACGTCCGATATCTCCTTCTCCAATCGCCCCGAGAATGGCATCACTGATGGCATGCAAGAGCACGTCTGCATCGGAATGACCCAGCAATCCTTTTTCATAGGGAATGGTGACACCACCGATGATACATGGGCGGCGCTCCACCAGTTGATGCACATCAAAGCCTTGTCCAATACGCATAGCTACTCTCCCTTTCGCTTTCGTAATATCTCTTCACCGAACCATAAATCATCCGGTGTCGTTATCTTTATGTTTTCATAGCTTCCCTGCACGACGGTCACGGAATGACCTAGCCATTCTACCAGCATCGCATCATCCGTACCTACTTTTCCTGCACGCTGTGCCGCCTCATGCGCCTCTCGCAACAAAGACATACGAAAAGCTTGTGGGGTTTGAACCGCCCACAAGCTTTCGCGCGCTGGGGTTGCTTCCACAATTCCGGTGGCCCCCACCACTTTTATCGTATCTTTGACAGGAACAGCCATGATCGTGGCTTGATCGTGCTCTACCTGCTTGATCATTTCGCTGATCTGTTCGCGAGTGACAAACGGCCTGGCCGCGTCGTGAACAAGTACGTACGTGCAGCTGTCAGAAAGAGCGCCCAGGCCATTTCTCACACTATCCTGTCTCTCTGCTCCGCCTAGTACAACTGTTAGCTGAATCGCTTCTTTTTGAAGCCATTTTCGCACATCTGCGTGGTCCTGCTCGCTTACTACCAGGACGATGTGATCAACATCCCGATGCGTGACGAAGAGGCGTACTGTATGAGCTAAAATTGGCTCTCCCGCAAGCGGTAACCACAGCTTGTTCCGTTGCCCACCCATCCGTTTACCGGACCCGGCTGCAACGATTACGACACCCGTACTCACGATAATTCCTCTCCTGTCTCTCTATAACGCTCTTTCCAGAAGCTTCGGCTTGGCGAAGATCATTCGTCCTGCCGATGTTTGCAGTACGCTGGTCACGAGTACATCTACATCGTTACCGATATACTCACGTCCGCCCTCAACGACGATCATCGTACCGTCATCGAGATAGGCAACTCCCTGACCGTGCTCCTTGCCGTCTTTGATCACTTGTACATTCATTTCCTCGCCTGGCAGGACTACCGGCTTCACTGCATTCGCCAAATCGTTGATATTCAGTACGGCAACACCTTGCAGCTCGCACACTTTATTCAGGTTAAAATCGTTTGTGACGACTTTACCATTGATCACTTTCGCCAGCTTGATCAGCTTGCTGTCGACTTCGGATACCTCTTCAAAATCGCCTTCCCAAATCTGAACCTTGACCTTCATTTCCTTTTGAATCTTGTTCAGGATGTCCAGGCCACGGCGTCCGCGATTTCTTTTCAATACATCGGATGAATCTGCAATATGCTGAAGCTCTTCTAGTACAAACCCAGGAATTACGAGCACACCTTCCAAAAAGCCGGTGCGGCAAATATCTGCAATGCGTCCATCAATGATAACACTTGTATCCAAAATTTTGTTTTCCACGTTCGTTACGGTAGCGGAGGCATTGTCTTTTTTCTTATCCTTGCGTCCGATGGAAAAAACGGACATAATCTCGTCCCGCTTGCGGAAACCTACTTGGAACCCCAAATAGCCAAGCAATCCGGAAACAACCAACGGCAAAAGATCTCCTATCACTGGGATCGGAATTTTACTGATGGGCAGGAATAATAAAAAGGCAACAATAAGACCACTAATCAACCCCATCGCTCCGAACATAACATCGACAATTGGCATTTTGACGAGTGTCTCTTCTCCCCAACGGACGACTCTCAAAATATAATCTAATAACCAATTGGCTAAAAAGAAGAACAAGATGGCACCAAGTACCGCACCAATATACTGTGTTCCAGCTACTACACCGAAATTCAAAAGCGGATTGAGCATCGAAAACAAGTCATCTCCGTATTGATACCCCAATCCACCGCCAATCAAGACAAAAAAGATTTTTCCTATGCGGCGTACCATGCCTTCACCTCCTTTTATTAATATAGACGTAAAGCTTTGAGTAAAACCCTACTTCTTTCCAAATGGCTAAAATGCTTCATTGGCACTTTCCCTCACTATAGCAAAAATGATTTTATCATGTCAAATAGCCAAAAATTTTAACATAGTTGTCAATTTCTCGTCAACCTCGAACACCCGTTTCCTTTGGATGCAAATTGACAGAGGGCTGACTCCCTTCTTATAATGGCAATAACGAATGCGCGAAAATTTAGACGATATCTACAGCCTAAAGCAGAGGTGAACCATATGGATAATCGAAGTGTAGACGACTTTCAAACGCAAGTATCGGAACTTCTGATCAGACATCGGAGCGTACTGGACGTCATGTCCAAAGTTCAGGAAACGGCTTCCCGCATCAACCGTTCACTGACCAAATCCATCACCGAATGTGGCTGTGTGGAAGTGGTTGCTAAAAAGCAAACGTATGATTCCAGCAAAAACCTGGAGGAAAACAAGTCCCATCTGGACACCCACTTTTCCGGACCCTTGTGTGAGCATTGTCGCGACGTAGTCACTGCCGAGCTTGGTAAAAACCTGTTTTATCTCACGGCCTTGTGCAATATTACGGACATCAAGCTAGAAGACGTGCTGGAGAAGGAGTCGAAGAGACTGAACACCCTGGGCGTATTCAACCTTTCATAACCTCTCACTCGTATTACGAACGAACCCTCAAAAAAGTTGCACTTAAAAAATGAAAAACCCGCACTCGGATGATGTGCGGGTTTTTTGTCGTGGCCTTTTATTCAAATGGCACAGATTCTTCTTCTTTGTTCTTTCTCTTACGTAATTTTTTGACGAGAAAGTCAACGTTTTTTTTTATTCCGTACAAAGCGTAAAACGCCAATGGCAAGAAGACAATCTTAGGAAACTGCTGTGGGTACTTGATCGCTACCACTACAACGATGGCGATGATAATCGGTGTGATCCAATATGCAGATTTGGGAATACCCACTTTTTTGAAATTGGGATACTTGACCTTGGATACCATCAAAAAGGCGAGAAGCAGCATGCTTACCGCGAGCAGTACCGGATTGAAAACCTGGTGGTACAGAGCAAGCGTAGCGAGCACACCACCCGCAGCCGTAATCGGCAATCCGATGAAGTAACCTGGAACCCCTGCTTGGACATTGAAGCGAGCCAAGCGCAGCGCCCCACAGATTGGAAAAATCGCGGTGACAAAAATACCGAGCAGGTTGAAATCTTGCAGGACGACAACATACATGATAAACGCTGGCGCTACCCCGAACGTGATCACGTCAGACAAGGAATCCAGTTCCTTACCGAACTCGCTTTGTGCATTCAGCATTCGTGCTACGCGTCCGTCCAGTCCGTCTGCCAGCATACCGATTATCACTGTGATGGCTGCATAATCGACGTATTGATCGCCTTGAAACGCAAGAATAATTGCTAAAACTCCCAGAAACAAGTTGCTTACGGTTAGTATGTTCGGTAACGATTTCACGAACATAGACTTACCTCCTGATTTCTTCTGCCCAAAAGAAAGTCGTCTCCTAGGCAAATGTTGAATACAAATAATGCCTTAATCCTATCTACTTTAAATGTGCCTGTCAATGAACACTTGTTCCTGAATCCGTTTCAGACCATCTTTGATAGCCCTTGCTCGAACCTCTCCAATCCCCTCAACTTCGTCCAATTCCTGGATCGTAGCCATCATGATCCTAGGTAAATTGTGGAAATGATGGGCCAAATTCGTGATGATGGAAAGGGGAAGTCTTGGGATTTTTTGCAAAATGCGATACCCTCTTGGAGAAACAGATTCTTCAAGCATACTGACGTTTGCAGAGTAGCCAAGGACACGCAAGAAAGAGGGCAATTCTAACATTTCATCGGAGCTTAATTTTTTCATGTCACGTAGTACAAGATCAGGAGAATACGACACGTCTCGACAATAATCGCGAATAAGCATGTGCGCTTCTTCTTCAATGTTTGATACAAGCTCTTCCATCTGCATGCTAACGAGCCTTCCCTCGATTCCTAGCTCACATATGTACTTGGAGACCTCTGTCTTAATACGTAAAACCATCTCAATTCGTTGCAAAACGGAAGTAACTTCTTGAAACGTTACTAATTCCTCAAATTCCAACGCACCCAGATTGGTCAGCGCCTGATCCAGAACGGCCTTGTATTTCTCCAAGGTGGAGACTGCCTGGTTGGCCTTTGCCAGAATGACGCTTATTTCATTTAAGACATAACGAAAGTTCCCCTGGTACAGTGTAATAACATTGCGGCGTTGAGAGATCGCGATCACCAAATAGTGAGTCTGAATGGCAGTTCGTTGAGCCGTCCGATGGCGTGTTCCTGTTTCACTGGTAGCTATGGAGGCAGGAGGAAACAATTGAGTATTGGCATACAGGATTCTTTTTGCGTCTTCACTAACTATGATCGCCCCATCCATCTTCGCCAATTCATACAAATGAGCGGGAGAGAAGTCACAATTGATGGAAAAACCTCCATCGACAATTGACCTCATCTCCGGACCATAGCCAACGACAATTAATCCACCTGTTTTCGCCCGCAAAACATTTTCCAATCCTTCCCGCAGCTGCGTACCGGGAGCGACCAAGCGAAGCACATCGCTAAACTGCGGATTTCTTTTGGTGTTCTCCTGCATCCCTCGCTCCTACCCCCTTATCACCTCGTTCAAAGCCTCTGCTATGTTGTTTACACCGATCACTTGGATATCGTCTGGTGCCTCCAACCCGCGAATGTTCTTTTCTGGAATGATAACTCGCTTGAAACCCAATTTATGTGCTTCCCGCACCCTCTGTTCTATCCGCGAAACTCCTCGCACTTCTCCAGTCAAGCCGATTTCTCCAATAACCACGTCATGCGGATTCGTGGCATGATCGCGAAAGCTGCTGGCAATACTGACGGCTATCGCCAGATCGACTGCGGGTTCATCTAATCTTACTCCTCCTGCCACATTTACATACGCATCCTGATTTTGGAGCATCATGCCCATGCGCTTTTCCAGAACAGCCATGATCATAGCCACCCGTTGATGATCCACTCCTGTAGCCATACGCCGCGGTGTCACAAAGCTGGTCGGCGCTACAAGAGCCTGGAGCTCTACCAGGACGGGACGTGTCCCTTCCATGCTGGCTACGACAGTGGAGCCTGCCACGCCATGAGGTCGCTCTGCCAGGAAGATCTCTGAAGGGTTTGCTACTTCCTCCAGCCCCCGATCCTTCATTTCAAAAATGCCGATCTCATTTGTCGAACCGAATCGGTTTTTGACAGCACGCAAAATGCGGAATGTATTGTGACGTTCTCCTTCAAAATAAAGCACGGCATCCACCATGTGCTCCAGCATACGTGGTCCAGCGATGGAGCCTTCCTTGGTCACGTGACCTACAATGAATGTACCGATCCCTTTTCCTTTGGCAATCCGCATCAGCTGGGCAGTTGCCTCGCGTACCTGAGCGACACTTCCTGCCGCAGATTGTACCGCAGGGTGGAACACGGTCTGAATCGAATCGATAATCAAAACATGGGGGTCTACTTGATTAATATGCTGTTCGATCAAATCCAAATCATTTTCCGCTAAGACAAACATCGGCGGAGTTTGCATATTCAGTCGATCTGCGCGTAATTTGATTTGTTTTGCCGATTCCTCGCCTGATACATAAAGCACTTTGGCACCTTGGTGAGCTAATGTAAAAGAGGTTTGCAACAGCAGTGTAGATTTACCGATCCCCGGATCTCCCCCGACGAGAATGAGTGAGCCTGGTACAAGTCCGCCGCCGAGCACACGGTTTAATTCACCGATGGTCGTATCCATCCGCGGATCTTCTGCACTTGCTACTTGAGTCAAAGGAATTGCTGCCTGACGCTGTCCGCCACTCATCCCTTCATGGCGGTGTGCGGCTTTTACTGTTACTTCCTCGACCAGTGTATTCCAGCTGTTACAGCCAGGGCATTTCCCCATCCATTTCGGTGATTCATAGCCACATTCTTGACACGCGTATTTCGTTTTATACTTTGACATATTCGCACCCTCACCTTGGAATTTCTCCTCTATTTTTACCATAGATACGCACCCAAAAAAAGAATACCTCCTGAATCAGGAGGCATTCCGCGTTATTTTCTACCTTATGACTTTGTCTTTTCCAACCGTTTTACTACCAGCTGACCATCTTCAGACTCGATATTTACCGTGTCGCCTTTGCTGATATTGCCTTTCAGAAGCTCTTCAGACAAGCGGTCCTCAATGTGACGCTGAATGGCACGACGCAGCGGACGGGCACCGTATGCCGGATCGAAGCCTTCCTTGGCCAATATTTTCTTGGCGTCGTCGGTCAATTGGAAATCAATACTTTGTTCTTTCAAGCGTTTACGCAGCTCTTCTGTCATCAAGGAAACGATTTGCTCGATATGTTCTTGCTCCAGGGAGTGGAACACAATGACTTCATCGATCCGGTTCAGGAACTCAGGACGGAAGCTCTTTTTCAGCTCATCCATTACTTTGTCCTTCATATCCTGATATTTTCTTTCGGTATCGCCAGTCGTAAAGCCAAGCGTTGTATTTTTCTTGATCATGCTGGCTCCGACGTTGGAGGTCATGATCACGACGGTATTGCGGAAGTCGACTGTGCGCCCTTTGGAATCTGTCAAACGGCCGTCATCGAGTACCTGCAGCAAAATGTTGAACACATCTGGATGCGCTTTTTCAATCTCGTCGAGCAGGATTACAGAGTATGGCTTGCGACGTACTTTTTCTGTCAGCTGGCCACCTTCATCATAGCCTACATATCCCGGAGGAGCGCCCACCAGACGGGCTGTGGAATGTTTCTCCATGTACTCTGACATGTCGACGCGAATCATGGCGTCTTCGTCTCCAAAAAGCGTCTCAGCCACTGCACGAGCCAGCTCAGTTTTCCCTACACCTGTTGGTCCTAGGAAGATAAAAGAGCCAATCGGGCGTTTCGGGTCCTTGAGGCCCGCACGCGCACGGCGAACAGCACGGGAGATCGATTTGACTGCTTCGTCCTGACCGATGACACGATCATGCAGAATTTCTTCCATTTTCAGCAGTCGCTCGGTTTCTTCTTCCTTGAGCTTGAGCACAGGAATTCCTGTCCAGCTAGCCACAACGGTAGCGATATCTTCCGGCGTTACTTCCATGTTTAGCTGACCTTGGCGCTCTTTCCAATCCTTTTTCGTTTTATCCAGCTCTTCGCGCAGCTTTTGCTCCTGATCGCGTAAGGCTGCTGCCTCTTCGAATTCCTGCGATTGTACAGCTGCATCCTTTTCCTTGCGTACCTCTTCCAGACGGCCCTCCAGCTCCTTGAGATTTGGTGGAACCGTGAAGGATTGCAGGCGCACCTTGGATGCTGCCTCGTCGACGAGGTCAATCGCTTTGTCAGGCAAGAAGCGATCTGTGATGTATCGGTCAGACAGCTTTACAGCCTGTTCAATGGCTTCATCCGTAATTTTCACGCGGTGATGTGCTTCGTAACGATCACGCAAGCCGTGGAGAATTTTAATGGCATCCTCGGCTGTTGGCTCATCTACCTGAATCGGTTGGAAACGACGCTCAAGCGCTGCATCCTTTTCGATGTACTTGCGGTATTCGTCCAGGGTGGTCGCCCCTACGCACTGTAATTCGCCACGAGCCAGAGCTGGCTTCAGAATGTTAGAGGCGTCGATCGCCCCTTCTGCCCCACCAGCACCGATCAATGTATGCAATTCATCAATAAACAAGATAATGTTTCCTGCCTGCCTGATTTCGTCCATGATTTTTTTCAAGCGGTCTTCGAATTCACCGCGATATTTGGTACCCGCTACCACTGTACCCATATCGAGTGTCATGACACGTTTATCGCGAAGCGTTTCTGGAATTTCGTTGTTTACAATCTTTTGTGCCAAGCCTTCCGCAATGGCTGTTTTCCCTACGCCTGGCTCACCGATTAAAACCGGGTTATTTTTGGTCCGTCTGCTCAGTACCTGGATCACACGCTCAATTTCTTTTTGGCGGCCAATAACTGGGTCGAGACCACCGTCACGTGCGATGGCAGTAAGATCGCGTGCCAATCCATCCAAAGTCGGTGTATTCGCCGCTGGGTTGCCACCAGAAGGCTGATGGGATGCCATTAGCTCCGAGCTGCCAAGCAGCTGCAGAACCTGCTGACGTGCCTTGTTCAAGCTCACACCTAAATTATTCATAATGCGTGCTGCAATGCCTTCGCCTTCACGGATCAGACCAAGCAGGATGTGTTCCGTACCGACATAGGTGTGACCCAGCTTGCGAGCCTCATCCATGGACAGTTCAATTACCTTTTTGGCGCGAGGTGTATAGTTTGGCGTGTAATTACTACCGGACTGCTCTGTTCCACGTCCGATCAACGACTCCACTTCACTCTGGATTTTGTCGAGCCCAAGCCCAAGTGATTGCAATGCCTTGGCAGCAATGCCCTCGCCTTCTCGAATCAGCCCTAAGAGTACATGCTCCGTTCCAATATCCTTGTGTCCGAGACGCACTGCCTCTTCCAAGGCAAGCGCCAGTACTTTTTGTGCTCGTTCTGTAAAACGTCCAAACATCATAACGTACACCTCCGTATAACCGTGTTTTTTCTCTATGGGGTAACTGTTTGCGTGTTACTGCCTTTTACGCGTCAATCAGATGACTCGTTCGCTCCGATTCGCTCACGGATTAAACGGGCTCTGCGTTCGTCTCGCTGGTCCGGCGTCAGCTTTTGGCCTGCGTGCTGCTGCAGAAAACCAGGCTGGGTAGTCACGAGCAGCTCGTTCAGGATCAGTGGTGACACATTTGGAATCACACCAAGATCAATCCCGAGTCGTACATCGGATAGGCGTTGTGCTGCTTCCTTGGACTCCACCGTACGTGCGAACATCAAAATGCCGTACGAGCGGAATATCCGATCCTCCAATGATATCCGTGTATGCTCAAGCAAATAAGTACGTGCTACACGCTCCTGCTCGATAATCTGTCTGGCTACCCCGTACAGATTCGAGAGGATATCTGTTTCTGACAATCCAAGCGTAACCTGATTGGAGAGCTGAAACAGGTTCCCTAACGCTTCGCTACCTTCCCCGTAAATTCCTCTAACGACCAAGCCAACTTGATTAATCGCCTGCAAAATCCGGCTAATTTGCTGAGTCATAACCAGTGCTGGCAAATGCAGCATAACCGAGGCACGAATCCCTGTCCCTACGTTGGTTGGGCAGCTTGTGAGGTATCCTCTGGTCTCATCAAAAGCGTAATTGAGATGCTTCTCAAAAATATCATCTATTTTTGTTCCTATTTCCCATGCTTCATTCAAACGAAACCCGGGCAAGAGAACTTGAATTCGTATATGGTCTTCTTCATTTACCATGATGCTGACGGACTCGTCTGGACTAAGTAAAACGGCTCCTTTACGCGATTCCTCTGCCAAGTTGGGGCTGATCAGGTGCTTCTCCACCAATACCCGTTTCTCCAATGGATTTACCTGATCCATTTGAATGATTTGCAGAGGCTGCCGTTTGCGCATGGCCTCCGAATCGCATACCTCCGTTACCTTTCTAACAACTTCCTCTCCTTGGGAGTCGGTTGCCAATAACGGAAAAGGGTGCTGGCGCAGATTTCGGGCGATTCGCAGCCGTGTGCTGATAACGATATCGGAATCGGGACCTTCTCCTTTCATCCAATTGCTCCACGGGTTTTGCATAAACTGCTTTTGGCTCATTACCTGCTTACCTCCCCTTGCTACGATTGGGCCATTTTTTGTTCCAAAGCGCGTATTCGGTCACGCATCTCTGCTGCCTTTTCAAATTCCTCGCTGGCAACATGACTTTGCAGGGCTTGTTTTAGCTGCTCCAGTTCTTTACGGATTTTCAGCTGGCCACCCGTACGCTCCGGCACCTTGCCGCTATGCTGGGTATTGCCGTGGATGCGACGGAACAACGGATCAAGCTTATCTCCCAAAAAGGTGTAGCAATCACTGCACCCGAAGCGTCCACTTTTGCTGAACTGGGCATATGTGAGTCCGCAGGTTTCGCACCGAAGCGGCTTGCTCGTTGCCGTTTCGCGTCCATTTTTCTGCATGGGATCAAATTTCAATAGTCCTGAAAGGAGATTGTTGATGCTAAAATTGTGAAAGCCGGTAAAGACGTCCCCTTTTTCCTGAGCACAGTGCTCACAAATATGGTATTCGGTTTTTTCGCCATTGACGATTTTCGTCAGATGAAGTGTCGCCGGTCGTTTTCCGCATTCCTCACAGTTCATCACATCATCCCTCCTAGCACTTGGCTTCCCTGTTCCTTTGTTACTTCAACAGGATTGCCGCAATCATCTGCTTTAAAATATTTGCCCGCAAACGATCTCGTAATTCCGTGTCTACAGTCAATACGTTTCGCGATGTGGCGATTTTCATCAAAGTGGCTTCCCTGATGTTGACTAAGCCTTCTTCGAACAGTCTTTCCACTATTGCATTACCCACATTTTGGGCAATACTCTCACCGATTAGCTCTTCGGTCAACAATTCCTGCAATCGCGCCTTGCTGACAATCTGCACTTTGCGAATACGTATATACCCGCCACCACCACGCTTACTTTCCACGATATACCCTTTTTGTACGGTAAATCGGGTGTTGATGACGTAGTTAATTTGGGACGGGACACATTGAAAAAGGTCGGCAAGCTCACTACGCTGAATCTCGATAGCTCCATTGGGACTCTCGGTAATGATGCTTTTTAAGTGATGTTCAATGATGTCCGAGATGTTACGCAAGTCATCGCCTCCTGTTCCACTGTGTTAAACTATTGACTTTGACTATCTTTGACTTTGATTATAATGGGTTTACTACGCTCATGCAAGTGGTGAATACACTTTCTAGTGTGGGCAAAAAGGGGGAGCTTGAAACCAAAGAAAAAACCACTCCAGTCGGAATGGTTTATGTTTGATGATGCGTGATGGTGTCGATTTTTGAAAGAATTTCGAGTAATTGCAGAAAGCTTGTCATGATGATCGTAGCCCCATCGAGTTCTCCCGGTTGAGCAAAACCGAAGTCGCAGCCAATCGTGATCAATCCGTTGGTTGTTCCTGCCTCAATGTCAGAATGACGATCGCCTACCATGATGGCTTGCTTGATCTCATAATCGTTTAACAGCTTGGCAACGAGGTCGTTTTTTGTTTTCGTAGAAAATCTCCCTGCCGAGTACAGGTCAGTAAAAAGCGGCTTTAGTCCATATTCTTCGCAAATAGCATCAATGTACCCCTCTTGGCCATTACTCGCTACAAATAGAGCATACCCTTGTGTATGGAGAGTTTGGAGGGTCTCCTTTACTCCTGGGTACAAATCGGTAATTCGTTCTTGGATGAGCTGAATTTCATTTTCCAATAAAAACGCATCTGCTGCATGGACCGTCTCTTCACTCGCATCCGGCAAGAGCTTGTTCCAGACCTGTTCAATCGTCATTCCGAGAAGGTGGGTAATCTCCCCCTCAGCCGGAATGGGTCCATCCCATAATCCTTTTCTTTGCAGCTGCTCAAATGTTCGCGTAAATGCCGGGGTTGCCAGCTTGTCAGTCTGCAGCAGAGTACCATCCATATCAAAAAGAATCGCAAACGAAATACTCATTTGTTTTCCTCTACCCTCTTTCTGGCGCTTTTGCCTAGTCACTCTCAGCCTGGATCACCATTTCCATATCGCCTCGAATAAATTCGGCGATCCGCTGTGCCGCATCCGGTTTCGATATTTTTTGACCCATTCGCCTCATATACTCTACCTTTGACGGACTATGCAATAACTCGTCGATAAAATAAATCAGCTGCTCGGACAGATTGGCATGCACCGCACAGCCATTGTTCAACAGGAAGTGGCTATTTCGCTCTTCTTGTCCCGGCAACGGGTTGTATATAATCATGGGCACCCTCTTGCTCATCACCTCAGCAGATGTTAATCCACCGGATTTTGTCACTATGAGATCGGCTGTTTCCAAATACTCATGGAAGTTGCTTATAAATTTTAGAGGGACAACCTCATGCCGATAGGTGCGACCGGTGACTTTTTTATAAAGCTTTTCATTGGTTCCAGTAAGTACAAAGGTTTTCAGCGGGAGGTTTATCGCCTCCAGTCCGTCGAGCACTTTTTCCATGGAACCTAGACCCAGTCCGCCCCCTGAGAGTATGATGCTTTTTTGTTCTGGGGTAAGTCCCAGCTTCTTTCTGATCTCTTGAGCATCCAGTGGCATACTGAACTTTCTCATGATCGGAATCCCCATCGGAATGAATTTCTGATGATCCTGCCGATAAAGGTCTACTAAATAATAAAGCTGCTCATGCCCGATGAAATAGTAATTGATGTGATGATTAATCCAGGACGGATGAATCGTATAGTCCGTAATAATCGTGTAGATTGGCTCTTTCCAGTCATTTCTTCCTTTAAGTACAGAGAGCATGCAGCTCGCAAAAGGGTGCGTTGCAATGAATGCGTCCGGTTGGACACTGTTGATGAGCTTTTTCAATTTGTTAGCGAGCAATTTGTTCATCAGTACATTCATATCAAAAAAACGGCTTTTCTCCGTATTGTGGTATATTCTCCCCCACATTTTCGGTGACAGTCGTAACAGATTCATATAGCTCTCCAGCAAGATCTTGTGAAACGTGGGACTAATATATTCCAACGTATCAATGATCATAGACGTACAACCATTCTCAGCCAAGCTTTCCTGCATAGCTCTGGCAGCTTGATTGTGACCGTTGCCGATGGAAGCAGAAAAGATGAGGATTTTTTTCATGAATTCTTCTCCTTCATAAACCTTGCCTTGCCTACTCCAACGCCAGATTTAGGTACCTTCTCATGTTAGTCTACCCTCTCTCCAGTCTGCAAGAGGGTTCTTGTCGGTCATTCGACCTAACTTATCGACAAAAAATACGTTTTTCTTTCCTAGAAAACGAAAAACCTCCTTACCCATTGTGGGGTAAAGAGGTTCATTTCATTCCTTGAAAACTGGATCTGCATGATTGCTAAGAGTGTGTGGATAAGTCCTCGACCGATTAGTATTCGTCAGC
>NZ_CANMZW010000034.1 GCF_947502445.1 uncultured Brevibacillus sp. | reverse complement strand
CCATGGAGTCTTTTTGGGGAATGTTAAAGTCCGAGATGTATTATCTCAATAAATTCACTACATACGAAGAATTAGAACGGGCTGTTTCAGAATACATCAATTACTATAATCATCACCGCTATCAAAAAAGATTAAAGTGTATGGCCCCAATGGAATATAGAGAACATCTCAAGACATCAGCAGCATAAACAAGACACCAACCATTTTTGATTGGTGTCCAAGTTTTTGTTTTTTTACTGTCTACTTGACAGGGGGCACTTCAAAAGCAACGGGGTTTTCAACGTTTTCAACGCTTTTTAATCTTCCCGTCCACCCCCAACAAAAAATGCCTGAACCAATCCAAAACGCTGGGCAGAGAAAAAGGGAGAAATAAGCGAAGGTCTTAGGGACACCAACCGAGGCGGAGTGGAAAAAGCGGAACACGGTCTCAGACTCCAACCTTGAGGCGCTCCCTGACCCAGCTGCTTTTGGAGTCGGTTCCGCTTTTGGAACGCAGCCGGACAGGATTCACCCGCGTAGAAGTGGCCCTACGAACCTGGAGCGTTTTCTCCCTTTTTCTCTCCTCAACCAAAAGTCCGGGCCAGGTATTTTTGGGCTCTCCCACCATTTGACAAACAAACTCTTACGTAATAAACTATTTTTACGTAAATGATTAATGTCATGAGGTGTTTTTGTGGCACATGAACAACTGGAATCGTATGTCGTCGAGACGCCGGAGCAAGCAATGGCGCTGTTGAATCCGCTGCGTGCGGAAATATTGAGCCGTCTGGTTGAGCCGGCATCAGCTGCCGAGGTGGCGCGTGGGATCAATGAAATTCCCCAGAGAGTGAATTACCATCTGAAGGCTTTGGAAAAGGTAGGGCTGGTTCGCCGCGTGGGAAGTCGTCAGGTACGCAACCTGGTCGAGGTGCTGTACCTCGCGATTGCGCGGACCTACGTGCTCTCGGAAGGCTTGAACTGGGCGAACGAAACCGTGCAGCAGATGAAGGATCAGGGAGCGTTGTCTCACTTGGTGAATACAGCAGAACGGATCAAGCGTGATGCCCTCTTGTTGATGGAGCGCTCCGATCAGGATCAAGAGATACCGAGTGCGACGCTAGACACGAGCATCCGTCTCGCCAGTGCCGAGCAGCGCAGTGCTTTCGTGGAGGAGTACGTCTCTCTCGTGAACCAGCTCGTCGAAAAGTATCAGTCGAAAGCAAAAGGACAGGAAACGTATCAAGTCATTCTCGCCGTGTATCCAAAAGAAGGAGGAGAAAAGGCATGAAGGCAGAGGCAGCAGCAACAAGCAAGTCCAGACCTGTAGTTGTATGGGAAAGAAAACCAGAGCAGCAGCGAGGAAACGTGATTGCACTCCCGAACCGAAACGCGCAGGGGGGTGCCAGCGAAGGCGAGTCTGTTATGCAGACATGGACAGTTGGTCCTGCCGACAGCCCTGCTGTGGTTACGCAGGTCTCCTCTGGCTTTAGCCGAGTGGGAGGCAGTGTTTCTTCACCGCAAGCAAGCCGCATGAGTATGGCAGCGTAATCAAATCAATTCTATTTTGGCACAAACAAGGAGGGTTTTTCATGAATCTGATTCCAGTAGTGGTAGAACAAACGAGCTATGGGGAGCGTTCTTATGATATATACTCTCGCTTGCTCAAGGATCGCATCATTTTTCTCGGCAGTGCCATAGACGATCAGGTGGCAAATGCCGTAGTAGCTCAGCTGCTGTTTTTGGCCGCTGAAGATCCCCAAAAAGACATTCACCTGTACATCAATTCCCCGGGAGGCTCTGTCACAGCCGGGATGGCGATCATCGATACGATGAAATTCGTTGCGCCAGATGTATCTACGATATGCACAGGCATGGCTGCTTCGATGGGGGCGATGCTGCTGGTAGCCGGAGCACCGGGCAAAAGGTTTGCCCTTCCCAATGCCGAGGTCATGCTGCACCAGCCTTGGGGAGGAAGCCAGGGGCAGGCGAGTGACATCAAGATTGCCGCCGATCGGATCATGCGGCACCGAAATATGCTGTATACGATCATTTCAGAGCGTACAGGCAAAACTGTCGAGCAAATTGAAAAAGACGCAGACCGCGATTACTTCCTGACGGCAGCAGAAGCACTCGAATACGGGCTGATTGATAAGGTGATTGAGAAACTATAAAGACAAAGGGAAGGGGAGGGATGAGGATTCTCTTATTGGGCGGGACACGATTTATTGGGCCACATGTGGTAAAAAGACTGGCAGAATACGGACATGAGCTAGCGATTTTTAATCGGGGGCTTTCATCTGGTGAAGCCCCTCTGCCAAAAGCGTTACCCATTCGGTGGTGTTCGTGAAGATCGAAGTGATTATGACAAAGTCCTGGTTGAAAAGGTCGTGCTGAGTCACAAGCGTTTGCCAGGTACGATTGTGTGTCTGCCGATGGTGTACGGACCAGGTGATTACCAGCATCGCTTATACCCTTATTTGCAGCAGATGCGTGATGGCAGAAAAACGATCCTTATGGAAGAAGGCTTTGCCTCAGATGTGGCCAAAGGTCAGATTTACCATGTGGCGGAGCCTGATTGTCTGACGATGAAGCAATGGGTTGAGGGAATCGCGGCGCAAATCGATTGGCAGGGCGAAGTAATCAGTGTGCCTGCCGCAGATCTGCCGGTTCATCTCGTACCACAGATCAATAACCGTCAGCACATCTGCCTGGATACAGGAAAAATCAGGAGAGAGCTGGGCTATCAGGAAACGATCACCGATCGGGAAGCCATGCGGCGAACCATCGAGTGGGAAATCGTGAATCCTCCGGAAGGTGTCATGCAGATGATCAACTATACCGAAGAGGATGACATCATCGCAAAGCTAGGCATTATGAAATAAACAGTAAGCCTCGAGCAGCATATGCAATTAGCTGCTTGAGGCTTGTTTGTCTTTTTACCCCAGCCTCCACAACGAAAGCCGACGATACACGAGAAAAATCACCACATTCCCCACCGCAGCAGTCAAAAACACGATCCATGGACCGAGTAGAAGCGTCATCCACCCGGACCCATATATGGAGAAGACGATCCCCAGCTTGAAAATAGATCCAGTGATCCCGCTGATTCTGCCAATCATATGCGCCGGCGTAGTCTCCTGACGAAACGTCCAGATACAGATATTTTCAATCGTGCTTATGAGCCCTGTGAGAAACAGAGACAGACAAAGCACCCACGCGCTAGAAGCAAACACCATTAGAAAATAGGAGACACCGAGCAGCAGGATCGTCATCCCCATGATTTTGCCGATCGGAAAACGTCTGCGCAGCCGCGCTACAACAGAACTGCCGAGCAGGCCGCCTACTCCCGCGACGGAGAGCACGAGACCGAGCTCGGAGTTATCCAGCCTCAAATGATCCTTGGCAAAGAAAATAATCATCGCATCGTACATACCAGATGTGGCATTAAGAAAGATCACAAGCAGCGTAATGAGCCAAAGAGGACGATTTCCAAGCAGCTCTTTCCAGCCAGCTTTAAATTCCTGCCAAAAGCCGCCTGTGGACTTCACGGAAACATCGTTACGTTCCAAAAGAGAAATGGCGATCCAAGCGAGCAAATACGCAATTCCGGTGATGAGCAGTCCGGAGTGCAGGCTGGATAACAGCAGGATAAATCCGGTAATTGCAGGACCCATGATTTCAATAAACGTGCTCATGAAAGAAAACCGGGTATTCGCTGAGGTGAGCAAGGGTGTCGGAACGACTTGCTTGATCATGCTGACCCGCGCATTGTTGAAGCCATAGTTGAAGGCTATGAGCAGAAAGCCTGCAATGTATCCACCAGCACGCCAATGAACATGGCAAGCAGCAAATTCGGCAAAAACTCAATGCTTTTCATTGTCGTCATCGTGACGGGTGATTGCGTCATATCGTACAAAATGAGTGGTAATGCCAATTCATACACCTTTGCTCCACAGGCCAGAAAGGCTGAGGTGAAAAAGAGGATGAGAAACGGTCGATTACGCCAAATGGACTGCTTAGCGTGTGTACCCGATTCCATCGCAGGGGTCGTTTTTGCTAGAGACATGTAAGAAACCTCCTTCTTCGTCTTTATTGTAGCTAGGAAAAGGGGAAGAAAAAGGGTAAAGTATTCTATGTATGACTTCCCCTTTTGAAAAGAGGTGAACCCTTACATGCAGATCGCCCAGCATTACTTGCGCCTGCGCCAGCATTTTGCAGGTAGACAAGAAAAAGAGCAACAAGAGGTTACGTTGGCCGAACTCGCTGCTGTTTTTTTCTGTACGATTCGTAATGCCAAGATGATCATTAAGCAGCTGGCAGAACAGGACTGGATCGAGTGGATGCCCGGCAGGGGCAGAGGAAACGTATCCCGAATCGTGTTTTTGCGAAGCGTGGAGCAGGTGGTTGTGTCTATGGCCAAAGCACATGTCGCGCAGGGTGATCTGGATAAGGCGATGCACCTGTTAGCCGACCCGAAGATTCCGCTTCGGGCCAAAGAACGCTTTTTTGAGTGGCTGTCAGGGCAGTTCGGATTTCGTTCAGAGGAGATAGAGAAGCGTACTCGCGATACGCTGCGGATGTCCTTTTACAGAACGATACCCGCTCTGGACCCTCCTTTTGTAGGCAGACGGACAGAATCGCATATGGTCAAACAAATTTTTGATACACTCATTCGTTTTGATGAGCGGCAAGACGCTTTTGTACCGCATCTGGCTCATCACTGGGAAGTTGACGAGAGCGGGACACAGTGGACTTTTTATTTGCGAAAAGGGGTATTGTTTCACCACGGCCGTGAGCTGACTGCACATGATGTCGTCTGGACGTTTGAGCGGATAGCTGATCCGAAAACAAAATCACCCTATCGCTATATGCTTTCGGACGTGGATCGAATCATCGCTGTTAAAGAAACGACAGTAGTGATCAAGCTTAGACGCCCGAACCATATGCTGCTCTCCTTTTTGGCATCAGATCGAATGTCGATTATTCCTGGCGAGGTCGTCGCCCAAAAAGGCGCGGAGTTCACTAGGCTGCCAGTCGGTAGCGGTCCCTTTCGGCTAATCCGAAACGATGAGCAAATGTTTATTTTGGAAGCTGTTCCTACCTATTTTCTCGGCAGAGCACATTTGGATCGGGTAGAAATCTGGGTAGTGCCTCAGAACAGCCTGCGGGAGGACTATTTCTCTAGTCAGGGAGAGGTGCACTTCCAGACCTTTTGGAGGTGTCAGGAGCCTCTGGAAAGGTGGAGTGGGCTAGAACGAATCGAAAGGGGTTCTTCCTATCTTGCCTTTAATCTAAATCGCACGGGACCGCTTCAGAAAGAAGAGGTTCGGCATGCGATCCATAGCCTGCTGGATCGGGAGAAAATGATAGCGGATTTAGGGGGGAATCGCCACGTTCCTGCCCATGGATTTTTGCCTGATGAAAAAGCTGTGTTGTCTAGTAAAGCCCCAATCCATATTCAAAGAGCGCAAGAGGTACTGCAAAAAAGGATCGACAAGGATGAACGAATCAGCCTGTTCACATACGAAGGAGCAGGAAACGAAAATAATGCAGAGTGGCTGCAGAAGCATTTTGCTCAATACGGATTACTGCTCGAAGTCACTGTGGTACCGATCGAGGAATTGAAAAAACCAGAAATACTGCTTCAGGCAGATATGGTGTTCTCAGGGGAAGTATTCGATGAACAGTGGGAACTGGGGTTGGTGGAATTGTACAAATCAGACGCCAGCTTCCTGCGAATGATGTGGGACCCTGTTACTCGGGCGCAGATGGACGAGCAGCTCGATTTACTCATGCAGGAGCAGGATAAAGAGGCACAGCGAGAGCATCTTCGCGAGATAGAAGACCTGCTTCGTGAGCAGCATGCTTTACTGTTTGTGTTCCATTCCTTGCAGCAATCGGCCTATCATTCTGCCCTCGCAGGAGTATCACTCAATGCGCTGGGTCTGGTGGAATACAAAAATATTTGGTTCAAGCAGTAAAGATAGGATGAGAGTTTCTGTTGCATTGCCTATGATTTGCGTTAAGATGGAGCTTACGCTTTTAGTGATGGAGGAGAAATAATCATGCAGCTATTCCGTTTTGACCAACTGGCTGGGAGAACAATTGAACGCTTTGATTCGGTCAATGCTACGATTTCGCGTATCATGCGTACACCTGGCTCAGTGCAGATCGGGTGCATTCATTTAGGAGAAGCGGGTGTCGTTGGGTACCATCCGGCAGTATGCCCGCAGCTATTTCTCATTGTAAACGGTGAGGGCTGGGTATGCGGTGAGGATCGGAAGAGGGTCCGGGTCGGACCGGGTCAGGCGGCTTTTTGGACAACAGGCGAAGGGCATGAATCAGGCAGTGAAGCCGGAATGACGGCGATCGTCATCGAAGGCGAGGGACTGGACCCGGCTAGCTTCATGCCACGAATAGATTCGTAACAGTCTGACATGTCTGGCCATTTTATGCCGTTCCACCTACCGTGTACAAGCTCCTCAGACAAACAGAAGAAAGTCGGTGTGAAAGGCAAATGTTATGGAAAACGCATCTCGTGTTGGGGGCAATTGCTGGCTACTATGCCTACCCTTCCTGGAAGGGCAGTGTGATTGGCGCTACAATGGCATTGCTGCCTGATATTGATCAAGCTAGAAGCAAGCTTGGGAACATGGTTAGACCCGTATCAAGGGCCGTCCAAAAAGGCTTCGGTCATCGAACGATCACGCATTCATGGGTCATTTTGCTCGTTCCTGCCCTGCTGCTTGGTGATTCTCCGGCTGCGATGGCTGCACTTTGGGGAATACTGTCGCATCTGATCAGTGACATGCTCGTAGGACGTATTCAGCTGTTATGGCCGCTCAGGTTTGGCTGGATTGGTATCCCGCTATCCAAAAAGATGTACACTGCGGTAGATCAAATCGTTTTTTATGCGGCGTTGGGATATATCATCTATGCGGGTTATCAGTGACGTGATCTTGTCGGATATGCAAAAAAGAACCCCGTTTTTTGGACGGGGCTCTTTGCCGTACGTTTACGATTATGGCATCATGAATTGTTGAACCAACGCTTCGTTTTCAGCCATGAATTTTTCCAAAGCCATACCTGCTTCTTGCTGGATTTCCATCATCTGCGCATCCGTGATGGTTGCCAGGTTGATTGCATTCGCATCAGACATAGCTGGGATTTCCAGTGCCCTGCCGAATTCCTGTTTGGATTTCACCTTCATGCTCACGCCTTTTGGCATATCAGGTGTAGGATTATCAAAGTTGAGCTTGATACTGCCTTCTGAATCACGGCCATTGTCGCTAGCTGTTTCAGACAGGGTCACATTACCAGAGAGTGTAACTGGCTGAGCGGAATACTCATCAGCAGCTACGAGTTTGAAATCGTAAACGCCGGTTTCCTTCTTGTCTTGCTTCGTTACTTCGAAAGTAGTGTTAAAATCAAAAACAGGATCGGCTGTTTCCTTTACGAGAACCCCAAATTTACCTGCCTTCTTACCATTTTGCTCTGTTGCTTTGTAGGTGAAGGATACTTCTCCTTCTTTTCCTTCTTCAGGAGCGTTGAGCGTATAGCGATAGTACGTATCTGCACCTTTATTGTAGGAAGCAGTGCTGAGCACGAGCTCTTCCTTGTTGTCTTCCTTCACCAGCAGCTTGCGGGACAGGATTTGGTGATCGCCATCCACCAGTACAACCATTTTGATCTCATCCTTGCTGTTCTTGTCTGTTTCGTTGATATCAGCAATCAGGTCGTCAAAGCCCTGGTCGTAGTTTTTCTTGAATTCGTCTTTGGAAATTTCCTCGACAGAATAACCGCTGTCCTTCATTAATGTAGATACTTTGTTATAACGGGTGTAGATCAAATCAAACAGTTTTTCGTCTGCTTTTGCTTTTTCAGCCAACTGTTTTACGAGAGCAGATGCTTCTTCTTGAGTAAACGTGACTGTAATTTCACGTGCAGCGGCTTGAAGACCTTCCTCAGAGAATGAAACATCCTTCTTCAAGGTCACTTGGCTGTCTTTCACATGATCTGTGTACAGGAGAGCATACGGCGTCATTACGCTCTTCACTTCATCTTCCTTGACGGAAACAGCATCGTACAGGTCACGATAAGTGAGGAAGCGCTTCGGCAGCTCTTCACCCAGCTTTGCCTTGATAGCATCACGATCTTTGAGGTCAACATAGCCATATTTTGAATAAAACTCTGGCAGTCGGAAGCCCATCAGCGTATCGTTAAGGAAATACTCAATCGTAGCTAGCTTTTTGTCCTTGAGATGAACTTCAAAATTTCCGGTTTGCTGATTCTTTTGCTCGTCGATGTTGCTTTGCATTACGAGCTTGGCGCTTTTGAGCATATCAAGAATTTTTTGGGCTTGCGGATCAGGTATCGTAGCATCTACTGTAATTTCGCTCAACTCGGTAGTTGAATGAACGGGTTTTTCCAAATAAGGCTTCATGTAGGCTTCGTATTCTCCATACGCCTTGGATACATCCGCAGAAAATTTCATCATGCTTTCTGCTTCAGCTTGCAGGTAGATGGATTTTGAGCTTTTAAACAAATCAAACTTGGCGTAGGCGGTCCCTAGTCCTCCTAGCACAACAACAACTGCCGCCCCGGCAATCAGCAGTGTTTTTTTCATACTTTTACGTGGCGGGTTCAAGTTTGGTGTGGTTTCCATGTTTTCCTCCCCTAATCTCTCTCTAATGAAGTACGATTCGCAAAAAGGTTTTTCGCACTCGATTTCGTATTGTACCACAAGGCAGAGTGATGAAAGGGGTTTCCAGTAAAAAATTTCAAAAATGAGGAAGAAAGACCCAAAAAAGAGAAGATCACTCATCATCACGAGCAGTATTAAAAGGGGGGAACCGTCGTGGACTTTCGCGTGCTGCAAACGTTTATGATGGCGGCTACAACGGAAAATTTCCATCAGACAGCAGAAGCATTGTATATTGCCCAACCAACAGTCAGTCAGCATATCCGGCAGTTGGAAAAGGAATTGGGAATCGACCTGTTTGAGCGAGTGGGCAAGCGTGTGCGTTTGACGGCTGCTGGAAAGCGATACTTGCCACATGCAAAAGGGCTGCTGGAGAAGTGGCATCACGGGATTGAGGATTTGCAGGCTTGGAGGCAGGGCTATCGGGAAAAGCTGCAGCTTGTGGTGTCGCCAATCATTGCCCGCGCTCGTTTTTCGCATTTGCTGCATCGCTATACGAAGCTGTATCCGGACATTGATATTTCCATTAAAATAGTGGACTCCGTAGACATCGGTCCGCTTGTTCAGAGTGGACAGGCTGACTTGGGCTTGACCCGTATTGTACCAGGGGAGTTTCAGCTAGCGACATATATGCTGTACGAAGACCCTATTGTATTTGCTGTCCCGCACAGTGGTGGGGATATGGAAGCGCCACTGCCAGATTGGGAGACTGAGGTGCAGTCTAATCGGCTGTTGACTCATAACCATCCGGGGTATTGGGACGAGCTGTTGTTACTACTGCGTCAGCGAGGGCTGTTTCTGCGAACGATGGCGGTGTCACAGGTGGACATTACGAAAAGATTTATCGAGGATGGACTGGGCGTTTCCTTTTTACCGCGTTCGGCAGTGAATCGAGAGCTTTTTGAAAATCGGTTTATTGAATTACCGACGCCTGGCTTGCAAGTGCCGAATGTCGCCTCGTATCTGCTTGTACCAAAGGGAGGGATTAGCGATCCAGCCCAGCGTTTTGTAGATGTTTTGCAAGCCCTGTACTCGCCGATGCCTCCCGTTCAGGGGAGCGGGCGCTTCTATTAAACGTATAGGAATTCATAAGCGCGACGCTTATGAATTCCGAAGCGCATATAAAAACTTTCCGCTAAACGCGGTCGCTCCGCATGATGGAAGCCTCGATAGATGTTTTTTTATTGATTATGTTTTATAATCAATGATCCGTTCTTCTTCTATTTCCCTTTGTATTTGCGAATTAATATACTGAAAGAAAAGAGACGGAAAAAGGAGTGGCGATCATGACGAAACAGCATACTTTGGCAATTGGATTGGACGGTATCGCCGTAGCAGAAACCGATTTGAGCCTCGTAGACGGCATTAACGGCATGCTGGTTTACCGTGGGCATTGGGCACGGGATCTGGCGATTCATCATACCTTTGAAGAGGTTGCGCACTTGCTCTGGTTTGGACATTTGCCGAGCGAGCAGGAGCTGACCGCATTAAAGGATAAGCTGAAAGCAAATCGGGAGCTTCCTGAGCATGTAAAAGGCATCCTCAAGCTGATTCCCGCTGATGTCGATATGATGAGTGTACTGCGCACAGGCGTTTCAGCACTGGGCAGCTCTGCAAATGGCTGGCCGCCGAGCATCGATGAGGTTATTTCGTTGGCTGCGAAAATGCCGACGATTGTTGCGTATCGATTCGCCTGTTTGGAGGGTCATGAACCGCTGGCGCCAAAAGCCGAGCTGGATCATACTGCAAACTACTTGTATATGCTAAAGGGTGAGCAGCCAAATCCTGCACATGTTCGCGCACTGGATGCGTATCTGATTTTGACGCAGGAGCACGGCATGAATGCATCTACCTTTGCTGGACGTGTCGTCACTTCTACAGAGTCTGACCTGATTTCCTCGATTGCAGCAGCAATCGGTACACTGAAAGGGCCATTGCACGGCGGAGCTCCGTCTGAAGTAACTGAGATGATCGAGGCGATCGGTACAAAGGAAAATGCAGAACCGTGGCTAAGAAACAAGCTGGAGAATGGTGGACGCCTGATGGGCTTTGGACACCGTGTCTACAAGACAGTCGATCCGCGAGCTACTGCTTTGCGCGTCGTAGCATCCGAGCTATCCGCCAACGATCCGTGGTTTGATCTGGCAACACATGTAGAGAAGGTAGGGCTGAAGCTCCTGGAGGAATACAAGCCGGGCCGCAAGCTGAATACAAACGTGGAGTTCTTTGCAGCCGCAGTGATGCGTGCGGTTGGACTGGATGAAAATTTGTTTACCCCAACCTTTGCTGTAAGCCGCGTCGTGGGCTGGAGCGCTCACATTTTGGAGCAATCAGCTAAAAACCGTATTATTCGTCCGCAATCGAATTACATCGGCGCTATGCCGGAATAATAGATGTGAGGTATCATACAAAAGCTATCCGCTGCCTGTGGGTAGCTTTTTTCTTTGCTCATGGCACAACGTTTTTTACGAATAAGCTGGAATGTGCAAATAGGCATTGCAGAACGAGCTAACTTTTGGGATGATAGTGAAAAAAAGTAAGGAGTGGAGCAAATGGCTTTGTTGGCTACCCCGTTTCAGTTCAAAGGGCTTACGTTGAAAAATCGTATTGTCATGCCGCCGATGTGCCAATACTCGGTAGAGGCACACGATGGCACGCCTACTGACTGGCATTTTGTTCATTACGTTTCTCGCGCCGTGGGGGGAACCGGACTGATTATCATGGAGATGACGGATGTCGAGCCGGATGGACGTATTTCCAATGGTGATTTGGGCTTGTGGTCGGACGAACAAATTCCTGCCTATGCTCGCATCATCTCCGAAGTACATAAGTACGGCGCGAAAATCGGCATTCAAATTGCTCATGCCGGACGAAAAGCAGAGGACGCTGAGGTTCCCGTATCTTCATCTGCGATCGCTTTTCCGGGGGCCCGTTACAAAACGCCGCGTGCTTTGACAACAGAAGAAGTCAAGCAAATGGTCGTCAAGTTTGCTGAGTCTGCAAGACGTGCGGTTGAAGCAGGCGTAGATACCATTGAGGTTCACGGTGCGCACGGTTACTTGATCCATCAGTTCCACTCTCCGCTCACGAACCAACGGGATGATGAGTACGGTCAGGACAAGGCTTTGTTTGGAGTAGAAGTCATCCAAGCGATCAAAAAAGTGATTCCGGCAGACATGCCGCTGATCATGCGTGTTTCGGCGCTTGAATACGTAGATGGAGGCTATGGTCTGGAATACAGCACAGAGCTGTGCCGTCGATACAAGGAAGCCGGCGTCGACATTTTCCATCTGTCCAGTGGAGGAGAGGGTCCGATCGGTTCGGGTGGACGTCCGGGAGTTCATCCTGGCTACCAAGTACCGTTGGCTCGCGCAATCAAACAGGCATTGGGAGTTCCGGTCATTGCGGTAGGAAATCTCGATGATCCGAATCTGGCAGAAGCATCACTCGGAAATGGAGATACAGATCTTGTCGCCGTTGGCCGAGGCATGCTTCGTGATCCATATTGGGCGCTCCATGCGATCAAGGCGCTTTCTGCTGATGAGCTAGAGCCGCCAAAGCAATATTCACGGGCATTTTAAACGAGCAAAAAGCCTATAGGAGAGGGGCACTGGCGTAGTCTGCAAATGACTGGGCGAGTGCCTCTTTTTTCTACCATCCTCACGATTGGCTTTTTCATCCTTGACACTTAATGGAAGTCGAAATACAACGAATGTCAGTCAGTACTGACATTCGTTTTGAGGATGAGGGAAGTATGAACGACAATTGTCTCGGCAGCAGTGAAAGACTGATGATAGCAGCGATCGATCTCATCGCGGAAAGAGGATATAATGGTGTCACTCACTACTCTAGAGATTGCTACAGCAGCTTTGTTCTGGCCCTTGTGCATGCAGGATTATTATTGTTTTTCTACACGAGACAGGGAAGGGCCAAAAAAGTGGGGGTGCAAGCTGAGGCCTGATCCGTCATACAGGCATAGGTTTACAGCCACCATTTTTCCTGCGGCAGAAGTCTGACGTTGACAGCAGGAAAGTTCCTTTCGAACCACAGCTTCATCTGCGTTTTCATCACCAAATACTCCGAAGCGGAGTGCGAGACGCCGATCAAGGAAAGAGACGTGCTTGGCACATAGTCCATCATTTGCGCGTATCGTTGTTTGCCATATGGATTATCGATATGACAATGAATTTCGCCTGTGATGTATGCTTGGGCCCCCAATAATTCGGCTTCTTGCATATCGGCCACAACATCACCACATCCTGGCACAATCGCAATCGTATGTAAGAGGTCGTGGCGTTTCCCTTCAAAATCGGCATACGGAATGTCAAAAAGCTCAGTTACTTGTTTCAGTAGCGTCTCGGTGCTTGTCTCATCAATCCGACATATATGTCCGACATGCCCATTGCCATAAGGGACAAAGGGACGGATGATTTTGGCACCGAGTGATTCGATGATTGCGCCACCCGTACCGATGGGGATGCTGGTGTCCATGGGCAGATGGCTGGTGAAGACGGAGAGCTCCTTTTCCTTCATGGCTTCCAGCCACTTCGAGCGAATCGGAACAAAGCCTCTGCCCCAGTCTCCCCGAGGATCGCCGCATTCCATCAACAAGGGATGGTGCATAAATAACAGGTCACCGGGCTGTGATTGAGAAGTAAAACGCTCTAGCACATCATCAGAAGGAAAAACGGCAAGGAAAACGGTACGGACGGCTTCATGTCCCTCTAGCATGAAGCCATTAAACCGCTGAACAAACTTGCCTGTGAAAAAAGACCGCCAGTCAAAACCAATTGGATCGTAAACCATGGGGATAAAGCGGGAAAAGGCCGGGTCAGCGCCCCACTCATTCATGCGAAACAACCTTTTCAGCTCCTGTCCGATTCGAATACGCGACTCCATATTTCCTACCTCCTGTCTACTCATACCCCTTTTAATACATCACCATGTTCCCTGTTTCCTTCATATGCTTTTCGGCTTGCTTTAACAAAACGATCGTAGTGATAACAAGCAGAAGCAATACCGCCGCTAAGAGCCCGACCTTGGGTGCAAGCGCAAGCAGTGTTTCCCCCTCCATCAACAGACCCCGGACAAGCTGAAGCGCGTACGTCAGGGGAAAGCAAAAGGAAATGACCTTTGCCCAAAGCGGAAAAGCCATTGGGGGGAGGCGAACCCCGGAAAAAATCAGCATCGGCTCATCCAGCACCGTATACAGAAAGCTCGCGTCACGGGAAAACAGGAACAGAACCGAGAGAAAGCCACCCCAGACGACAGCCGATACGAGCAGGATGAGAAAGGCAAGGATCGGTGCCCACCAGCCGCTCGGATGAATGCCGCCGACGAAGAGTAGAGCAAGCAGGACAAAGCAAAAGAAAAGCCAGACACCTTCGACGAGGGAGGAAAGCGAGCGTCCGTATAAAAAAGCGAGTCGGTTGACCGGGCTGATAAAAATCATTTCCATCGTTCCGGCTTGCCTCTCAAAGCTCATTTGCCATGCGGATTGTACCAGACACCAGTAAAAGATATAGCCGAGATAGCCAGTCAGCAAAAAAAGCGGCAGCTGTTCGGCAGCAACGAACCGGGCAAGCGGTGAATCTGGTCCCATACGAAAGGGGGCAAAGGAATAGTAGGCAGTCACAAACATGATGACAGGCCACACCAACAAGCTGAAATAAATCATTTTGCTGTGAAAGGAGTGGCGATGTTCTTTTTGAATTTCCGCCCATAGATAGCTCGATAGCTGTCTCATGCTCCCCTCCGATCCGCCATGTGCAGGATGACGTCTTCAAGTGATGGCTGCTGGGTGTGCAAGCGCAGTACGGGAGAGTGGTGTGCTGCCAACAGGGACAATAGAGGCGTTGTCATGTCATTTTCACCACGGAGTGTGACCTCCCATGTCTTGTCGTCGGTTTCGGTTATCAGGCGGTGTCCGCCATAACGCATGGCCAGCTGGCGCAGATCGTGATCCAGTGAATCCGAGAGTGCAGGAATGACGACATGCAGGGTCGTTTCCAGATTGAGTGATTGGGTCAGATTCGCAGGAGTATCGTGGGCGACCAGCTTTCCTTTGTTAATGATGTACACCTCGTCGCACAGCTCCTCGACCTCATGTATATAGTGACTGGTCAAAAGGATTGCCTTTCCTTGCTCCGACGCTAGCTCTTTTACATGCTTGCGCAATTGCCGGGCAATCGGGGCATCCAGTCCCAGTGTAGGTTCATCGAGGAACAAATAGCGCGGGTCATTAATCAAACCACGTGCGATTTGCAGGCGTTGCTTCATGCCTTTGGAATAACGCTCGACAGGTGTATCAGCTGCATCCATGAGTCCGACCTGTAAAAGCAGGGCATCGATCCGGTGCTTCAAGCCCTCGCCACTGAGCCCGTATAGACTGCCAAAATACTGCAAATTTTCCCGCCCGGTCAGGCGCCAGTACAGCATTCGTTCACCACCGGCGATCATGTTTACTTTTGATTTTACGAACCGATCGTCTCGTACCGCGTCATAGCCATCCACTGTGATCGAGCCGCTCGTTGGGGTCAGCAGAGTAGAGCACATCTTGATCGTCGTCGTTTTCCCCGCCCCGTTTATTCCGAGCAGCCCGATGATTTTTCCTGGCTCCATGCGAAAGGACAGATCAGAAACGGCCTCCACCTCAGTCCATTTCCGCATAAGCCATCCGGTTTTCTCTTTTACCCGATAAACCTTTCGTACATTTTCTACGATGAGCATGATGTTGGCCTCCTTTTAGCCAAAGATAGATTCTACTACGCGTTTTTCCATTCGCCGCATACTCCATGTCCCGATCCATAGATAGACGAGGGAAAGCCCAGCCATATGAAACAGCTGCGGGGAAACAGCGATCAGCGGCTTACCCTGGATCACACATTGGCGGAAAGCATCGAGAGCAGGTGCTAACGGCATGATCTGCCCCAGCGGCTGTAGCCATTCCGGAAGATAGGGAATGGGAAAAGTCACCCCGGAAACGAATGCCATGATGACAAACAGCGTATTTTGGGTAATATACGTATCGCGAAAACGAAGCATCAGGCTGCCCAGTACTAGAGCCTGGCAGAAAAAGGCGACCGTCGACAAAATCCAGACCAGAGCGGCACTCCAAACGTTCGTATTGGCAAGCGTGAGCCCAAATAGGGCACCGACAACAAGAATTACCGAAAATTCAAACACCGTACGCATCACCTGCTGGCAGACATTGCCCAAAAAGTACCCCCGGCGAGGGGAGGGAGTGAGGAGGAGCGCCTCTAATGTCCCTTCGCGAAGCTCCGTAATCAGTGAACGACTGACATTCATCAGAGTCGAGACTGCAAAAGCATAGAACGCCCCGCCTAAAATGGCGTACGAGAGGTAGTCGGACGAGCCGGACAGCAAAATGAAACGATCATCCAGTTGTCCGGCGAACACATAGTGATAGACAAAAAAGGCAAAGAGCACGGTGTATACACCCGATAAGATATGACCGATGACAAAAGACCATGGATAGGCGCGTAGCATGACCAGCGTATTGCGGATAAAGGTGGCCTTGGCAACTTGTAGCACGTTATTTCCTCCAATCGGATAGCGTAAATCCTGGCGCAGGCATATCAATGAATTCGTGCAAATCGACCGCCAGCTGTTCGAGTCGTGAGGTGATCCCGCGATAAAACACATAACGTCCTCGCCGTTCGCTCCAGACAAATCCGGCATCAACCAGAAGCTTCAGATGCTTATTCACAGCAGGCTCGCTAATCCCGTGCAGATCTGCCAACTGCTGTGTGCAGTAAGGATGGTCGAGCAGCGACTTGAGGATAGCGGTTCGGGTAGGATCGCCGAAGACTTTCATCTTCGTAATAAAATCAGCAGGAATGGCTGACTTGACTGCTGTCCCTGGGACATCGACGGGTAAGCCCACACTAATTTGATCGCCATATATGCCAAGCAAAAGATGGGGTGCAACGTAAGTAGATACACGCAGATGAATATGTGAGAGCTGCTGATAGGCAAAGGAATACGTTTTTGCCTTGTGAAAATGAATGGCGTCTTCATGTACGTGTATGCGCGGGTGCACCTGTGATAAAAAGCGGATCGGATCAGCAGCAATCATCTCTTGTGCTTCATGTACTGCGCGGACGAGCCACGGCTCGATGCGACGCTCCTCAGCCTGGAAGTAAGGGAGATAGTCGTAGCAAAACTCCAAAAAGCTGCGTTTGGTTGACAACGGATGGCGCAAAAGCTCCCGATGCTCTGGCTTGAGCTGTTCAAACACATCATCGGTTCGTCCCTCCAGCCACTGCTTGATCTGCTTCGGATGATAGACAGGCCCGATCATGGCTTCGGCAAACTCACTGGCGTCCAGGGCTTGGATGCGCTCCAGTCCTGCTTCAACAGAGTGCTGGTACATCTCTTCCCAAGGCACCAGAACGTCCATGATGTCAAGAAATTTGGATGACATGGCTGAGAAGTAGTGCAGCTTTTCCGTGAGTGCACGGGGTAGCGCAGCCAATGTTTCCCGTGCCCAGCCAAGACGCGTAACATGGTGCTCAGGACTTTCAAGCACATGCAGGCTGAGAAAAAATTCATGACCAGGCACATACGCAATCGAGAGGTGCTTTTTGAGCCATAGCGGCAAATCCTGCATAATGAGTTCCTCCTTTCTTTTACAATGTGATTTCTTCAATTAACCATTTAGTAAATTCAATTTTAGAGTAGGCAAAAGTGAAGAGATTATGCCGGAAGCTGTGCCGGATGTCAAGGAAAGAAAAACAACCGCTGCTTCAAAAAGCACGCGGTTGTGTAACAATCAAGCTATGTCTCGGTTTGTGGGGGCGAAATGGAACGAAGTGCTTGCACAGCTTCCTGCATGGCTTCCAGATCAGCGTCATGAAGCGATTGCTCCTGGTAGCGATATTGTTCGTAATAGCCAGTAATTTGGGCTGCCAGCTTTACCCGGGTTGGATTCGGCAAAGGATGCTTCTGAATCCGACGCAAAAACTCCTGACTGGTCTCATGGCGATGAATCGTGAAGCCTTGCTTCGCCATTTCCTGCAAAAACTGAAAGTACGCATAGCGAGCAGGCTCCTCGGCTGGACCTACCGGTTTTTTAAACCATTGGGAGACATCCCATGAAGCGTTCTCCTCCTCGGGGGTGTTGGCGACAGGGGTATAGACTGTAGGAGAAGCTTCGGTGGTTTCCTGTTCACGGACTTGTCTTGCCTGATAGCGCCGCTTCCACATGTATCTGCCCAGAACAATCAGAAAAACGAGTATGACTGTACCGATCAAGTAAGGCTCCAACAAGGAAATCAGAGGCTCACCCGTAGCCACCTGTTCATGAGGCATCTCTTCGGCTTGCCCTGGATTGTTTAGCAAATTATTCACACGTTGGTCCTTGCCCATTTTTTCAGACAAGCCCTCAATCCATTCCGTCAGTTTTTGGAGCACAGGTTCAAATAGAAAATACAGCGCTGACCCAATGGGACCTTTAAGCCATGACCAGAGCAGCTGCAACAAACCAAGCAGGGCAGAGCCGACGAGTAAATAAAGGCCTGTCAAAAGAAGGCGGGAGCCCAGCATCTGAGCGCCGAGGATCAATTTTATTCTGGCAGGCAAGCGCACGGGTAAAGACTCCACACGCATAACGTAAGCACCCATGACTACGAGAAGATAGCTGCCGAGAATAAGAGCCAGCATCGAATAATAAGCGCCAGGGTCAAAGGTATCAGGATGGGCAACGGAACCATACAGTCCAGCTACGACTAGCTGCATCAAGCAAACCATCAGTGCCAGGACAAATCGCCGCTGCAAGCTAGCGTGTCCGATGCCGTCAGCGGAAACGGTATGGATTCGCCAATAAAAAATTCCTGCCAACAGTAAAGCGACCAGCCAGGAGCCAAACATGTAAAAACTGAACAGCCCGACTCCAGCGACACTAGGGTAGAGCAAGAGATGAAAAAGCAGGCTGCGTCCACCACCATGGTAGAGCCAGCTTCCAGCTACTAGCAATAGCAAAGCGATCACACAAAAAGTGAGCATTGGCAAAAGTCCAGCAGACATCCAGCCAAGCATCATCAAGCTGCCGCCGATCAACAAGGCTTCCAGCCAAAAGGCAAGTGTCCAGCGGCTTACTATGGAGAGCGTCATCGCGCAATCACTCTCCTTTTCTCCAATCGTCTCTTCGCTTCAAAACGGCGCAGTACGGCCTGCTCCTCAGATACATCAAGTACCGCAACATTATGTCCGCGATGAAGCAATCGCTCGATGGAGGCGTGAATGTCATCGTCGAGTCTTGGTGTGACGAGCAGGATCGCTTCTTTTGCTGGGCTATCTTCGAGACGGCGCAGCAGGTGAGCGAGCGGGGTGGTGATGTAGTGGTGCATCTGAGCGAGCTGTGTCATCATGTGCAAATGATGGTTTTTCCCGCTGCCCGCCGGCAAATGGTAATGCTCGCGTCCCCGTTGCCTTACTGTGAGGAACAGCTCGTAGCCAAACGATTTCTTCCGGCACAGCACAGAGAGGGCAGCCAGACAAGAAATGGTACGTTCATTGACTGTATCGTTGTGGCGCTGCAGCATCGGCTCATAGGAGGGGAGGATATGTCCCACGATTCGCCAGTTCGGCTGGGCGGTGTGCTCGAACAGTCGTGTCTGAAGTGAGCCTGTCTTGGCAGTTGCACTCCAGTGAATGTGCTTCATGCGGTCCCCAGGTATATAAGACCGTACACCGCGCTGAAAGGTGACATCCACCAACTGTCTTTGACAAGAGAGTCTGCCTCCGTCCGGCTCTGTTTCGCTTAGTGCAAATGGGGGGAGTGGCAGTGGCAACGGATAGACCAGCAAGGAAAAAGAAAGGGGCATAGTCAGATCGCTGCGCTCCTCTCCGAACAATGAAAGGGACTCGGAAGCCGCCTCCGTCAACCAAACAGTGCCGCGTTTATGCGGGACGAGCGTGAGCGTCCGGGTCGCACTCTGGCGCATGGGAAGATCAAAGCGAAGCCGAACGACTGTCCGCTGATTACTGACCTTCACCTCATCTGCCCCTTCTACAAAAACATGCTCAGGCAGCGAAAAGCGAATCCAGGTAGCGGGCAGCGGCAACCACGAATGGTTGTGCAGGCGTACTGTCACATGGACTTTTGTTCCCGGCATGACCCGGTATTGATCAGAGGACCATTCCAGCTTTACCCACCTCGACATAGACGAGAGCCACCAGCCTTGCAGTGCGGGCATGAAAAAGAAGAAACCGCCAAACAGCCAGAGAAACCAGCTGCCGGAAAACAGGGCAAAGAGCAGCAAGAGAAAGCCGATGACATGAAAGGTTTGCTTCGTGTTCATTTCGTTACACGCTTTCTTCCACCGGAGCAGGCACACTTGTCAAAATTTGCTCGACTACTTCCTGCTCGGTTACATGCAGCTCAGCCTCGATCGAGAGTCGAATGCGGTGAGTGGTCAGACTCGGAAACACCTCTTTGACATCGTCTGGCAAAACATAAGAACGACCCGCCAAAAAGGCAAACGCTTGTGCAGAGCGCACCAGTACGAGCATAGCGCGTGGGCTGATTCCGATCTCAACAGAGCGATGCGTGCGTGTAGCTTCTGTAAGATCAATCACATAATCTTCTACGGCCTGACTGACGTGAACCGCCGCGACTTCCTTTTGCAGGGCAGCGATTTGTTCCACTGTGATGACTGGCTGTACCTGCTCCAGAGGAGACTCGCTGCGGAAGCGCTTCAAGATTTCCTTGGAATCCGCGCGTGAACCATAGCCGAGCGACAGCTTGAATAAGAAACGGTCTAACTGCGCTTCTGGCAGAGGGTATGTCCCTTCTGACTCAATCGGGTTTTGGGTGGCAATCACAAGCAGTGTCTGAGGCAATGGCAAGGTGATGCCTTCGATCGTTACTTGACGCTCCTCCATGCACTCCAAAAGTCCAGATTGGGTTCGAGGGGTAGCCCGATTGATTTCATCTGCGAGCAGAACATCCGCAAAAACGGGACCTTTGCGCAGCTCAAATTCGCTTGTTCGCTGATTGAAAACATGCAGCCCCACCACATCGGAGGGCAAAAGATCAGCAGTGAATTGCAGGCGATTGTAGCTGCCACCGATTGCCTGCGCCAATGTTTTGGCGAGCACCGTTTTCCCCATGCCGGGTAAATCCTCAAGAAGGACATGACCCCGTGCCAAAAGGGCGGTGACTAGCAAACGAATTTGTTTTTCTTTTCCGACAATGACTTGGTTGACGGTAGTAAGCAGTGAATCCAGGGAAGGATGGACCATCGTAATTCTCCTTTATATCAGTAAAAGTGGTCTGGTGATAAAAACTTTTCTGTACCGTCTAAAAATCTTCTAGTGAACTACCCACCACCTACGCTTCGCTTAGAGGTGGGGGCTTCTAAGGTACTCGCACCTAATGGCACGAAATTGACTTAGCTATCGAGCCTGTTCCATGCTCTATCTATGATCAGGCTAACATTCGTAATCCTTCGTTTCTTATATTTATCGAAGCATTCCAATCCCGGTCTGCTACAAGACCGCAATCACAGTGGAATGTACGATCAGAAAGCGATAATGATTTTTTTACTTGACCGCATCGTGAACAAGTTTTGGAAGATGGAAACCACTTGTCAATTTTGACCAACTTCTTTCCTTGCTTATCTAACTTATATTGGAGGAATGTCGTGAACATGCCCCAGGCATTGTCGGCAACACTTTTGCCAAAGGTAAGGGATTGCGACATTCCTTTCATGTTGAGATCTTCAATTACCACACAGTCATACCGTTTCGCTAATTTGTGCGATTCCTTATGTAGAAAGTCTTTTCGTTGGTTCGTAATTCTTTCATGCAGCTTCGCTACTTTCAATCGTTGCTTGTGCCAACGAGTAGAACCTTTCGTTCTGCGTGACAAAATACGCTGTTCTTTTGCTAGTTTCTCTAAGGCTTGACGATAGAATCGAGGGTAATTGGCTGTCTTACCTTCTTCGCTATCAACAAAAAGGCCATTCATTGAAAAATCCAAACCAACAACAGATTGCACTTCTTTTTGAATAGGTTGATGCTCAAATTCTGTAAGGATGGAAATGAAGTATTTCCCTGTTTTTGTTTGAGAAATGGTGCATGACTTGATCATATGATGCAACGGAATTTCTCGATGTTGTTTGATCCTTATAAGTTTTAGTTTAGGTAATTTGATAGAGCCATCCAAGAGCATGATGTTTCCGTTGACCACATTTGTTGTATATGTCTGCCTTGCCTTACGACTTTTGAACGCAGGAAATTTAGCACGACCAGAGAAAAAATTTTGATAAGCTTTTTGCAAATGGAGCCCCGCATTTGCTAACGCAAGGCTATCCACTTCCTTAAGCCAAACAAATTCGTCCTTGTATTTTGCAGGTGTCGGAAGTTTTTGTTTTTTTAGCATTTCTTTATCATCTTTGTATTGCTCATACGTTTCCTTTCGTTCAGCAAGCATTTTGTTGTAGATAAAACGAACGCAACCAAATGTTTTTGCCAGAAGTTGCTCTTGTTGTGGCGTTGGGTACAAACGGAATTTATATGCCTTGTTTGCCATATCGAATCACCTCACTTCATTCCCTGATTTTCGATGTATTTCTTTATCACTTCAATAGGCGAACCGCTTGTTGTAAGTAGAGAGAAACTTCTTGACCAAAAATATTCCTTCCATAATTTCTTTCTCACTTGTGGAATCTCTTTCTTAATCAGCCTTGAACTTGCACTTTTATAAGCGTTTATAAACTTTGACAATTCAGTGTTTGGATGTGCTTTGAATCGAATGTGTATATGGTCACTATCATGATTCCATTCGATTAGAGAAATGTTGAAATTTTCACTCAATCGAACAAACAATCTTTTGTATAGTTAGATATTGGGTCATCGATAGCTTTTCTGCGATTTTTCACAACCAGAACCAGGTGGTAGTACAACAAGAACACTGAATGATTATTATTATCTAGTTTCATTTATATTACAGTCCTATTTTCATATAAGCCTGATTATATCACCACCTGGAAAAATGTAGCAACATAAGACATTTGGCTTCGCCTGCCGAAATTCATCTCCCACTTTCACTAATCCTACCGCACTTCCACGTTTAGAAGTGGGAGACTTCTTTCGGAGAAGCGTTAAAAAGTGCCCGTTCCTTCATCGACTTTCCGAAATAAAGATTTTTTTGCAATTTTTTGAAATCCGAGCCCGAATAAGGAGGCACCTACGATGAGCAGGCCCATTCCCATAAAGAGCGGGCGAATCCCTACTATGTCGCCGAGCTGACCACCTACCCATACTCCGAGAGGCATGGTCGCGCGGAGGATCAACAGCCTGACCGAAAAGACGCGCCCCATCAGGTGGGAAGGGACAGAGCGCTGATACAGACTTGTGCTGTGTACTTGAAAAAAGGGCGCAAAGATACCCGCTAATACCTCGATTGCAATCGCCAGCCACAGATTGTGTGTGAAGCCCAGCGCTATGAATGTAGCGCCTCCAATCGCCAGCGAGCCTAGCATGAGAATGTGCTGCTCGATTCGCCCGCTCAGCCGGGGGACGACAAGTGAGCCAAGCAAGTAGCCAAGTGGATACCCAGCGAGAAAAAGTCCAACGTGAAAGGAGGAACCAAGGAGCTCACCTGTAATGTACGGGAGATTAAGAACCAAGGTAATGCCCACAGCGAATTGAACGAGGGCTGCGTAAATACTCAGCCAAAAGAGAAGCGGCTTTTCGTAAAAAACAGCAAGTCCTTCCCGAAACATAGCTACCCAGGACTGCGATTGGCGAGCTTCCACTGCTTCGCCTTGACATAGTAGCAACAGTCCCCCACTCAGAGCATAGCCAAGCGATACCAAGCCGATTACAGCTGTGCCTCCGATCCATGCTACAAGCAGTCCTCCCAGAGGAGGCCCCGCGATCATCGCAATTCGCAGGGCGCTGTCCAAATAGGCATTTGCCTGCACCAGACTCTCACCTTTGACAATAGAAGGCAAGAGTGCCTGGCTGGCAGGAACATAGAGCGGCTGGATCAGACCGTTGATCAAAGAAATGAGATACAGCGGCCAAAGGGCTTCAGGCTGGATGAGGATAACCCCGAATGTAAGGAAAAACACGCAGCTTCTCATCCATTGTGAAAAGACCATGACACGCTTTTTGTCGAATCGATCGAGATAAGGACCAATAATCAGCTGCAAGGCAAGCGAGGGCAAGAAGTAGAGGAGCCACATCCCGCCAACAGCGGCCTCGGAGCCGGTAGCCTGGTAGATCAACCAGCTTGAAGCCAGCGTACCGAGCGAAGCCCCTAGCTCTGAAATCAATTGACCGAACAAAATCAGGCGATACGATCGCAATCGCCACACGGAAACGGGCTGCTCAGCAGTTATCATCGGGCATATCCCCCAAAAATTGCTGCAGCAGGACGGGCATTTTATCCAATGCTTTGCGCTTGAATCTGTATTTGTTCCCTTTTCCCTCGACGAGGTGAGCGGAGCGCAAAAGAGACAGATGGTGGTGTACAGTTGATTTGGCAACGCCTAATCGCTCAGTCATTTCTTGCAGACTCATCTCTTTTTCCGAAAGCATTTTGACCAGGCGCAGGCGGTACTCATCTCCCAGCACCTTCAACGTTTGCACCAGCGTCTGGGATGGACGATACGGGTCCACGGTGTCATGCAGGCTCTCGTCAGCTACCGGATAGTAAAAAATCTTGGTCCCCGCGTCATTGGCGTGAATGGTCCAAGGGCGGTATATGATGTGCGGGATGAGCAGCACACGGGTAATAGCGGGTTCCGGCGGATAACTGCCATGTGTCGCCCACTCGACAAAAGCTTCGGCAGAAAGCCTTTCCTGCATCGCTTTTTTATGTGTACAGTCACGCTCCAGAATACTGCTGATTTCAGCTTCCCGTGGCTTCACATGTGTGTTGTACCAGCCCTCTATCAGAAGCAGCAAGTGGCTACGCAGCTTCTCCGGCTCGGTGGAGCCAATGTGAGCGATATAGGCAGGGAAAAAGAGGTGAGAGCGACAGGCATTCTGGAGTGCGTAAATTGCCCCGTCACTTCCACGTGCGGCCTGCTGACGCAGGGCTTGCAGCTCCTCGCCCAAATAGGGAAAAGCCTGATAACGCAGCTCCTCTGATGGCAATCCTTTGACATAGGAGAGAAAGGCGGACAGGTCAGAAAAGGAGTGCTGATGCAAGAGCTGCAACAAGGTTTTCCACGTGTTGTTTTGTTTGGCATAGTCCAGCTCGCGCAGGGTGCCGGGATCAAGCTCGTCCATAAGCTGCTGCCAATACTCTGCGGGCTGCTCCAGCGTCGGTCGAATGTCATCATAAGTGACAGCCGCAATGCCGAGTGCGGCTTCAAAGAGAGGGGAAAACGACAGCTCGACATGGTAGGTTGTGCGTTCTGTACCAATATTTAATAGGTTCACGTTTGGATACCCCTTCCAAATGGAGTGATAGAATGATTGTAAAATATTCGAATTTTAAATTCAATTATTTTCGAATTTAATCGAAACGCACATGAAAAAGCACGTAACTCTCTTAACGAGTTACGTGCTTTGCTTTTGGGGCGGTGTTCAATTAGCTGACAGTGGAAAGCTCCGTTGCTTTTTTCAATGCCTGCTCCAGATCGCCAATAATATCCTCAATCGCTTCTGTACCGATTGAGAGGCGGATCAGCCCAGGTGTTACACCCGCCGCAGCCTGTTCTTCTTCATTCATTTGCTGATGCGTGGTGCTGGCTGGGTGGATGACAAGCGACTTGGAATCGCCCACGTTTGCCAGATGGGAGAACAGCTTCACAGATTCGATCAGCGTTTTGCCTTCTTTTACGCCGCCGCGAATACCAAAGGTAAGGATTGCACCAGCTCCCTTTGGCAAATACTTTTGCGCAAGAGCATGATTCGCATCGCCCTCAAGACCGGGATAGCTAACCCATTCCACCGATGGATGGCTCTGGAGGAACTTCGCCACTGCGAGCGCGTTTTGGCTATGGCGCTCCATGCGCAGATGCAGCGTTTCGAGTCCCTGCAGGAACAAGAAGGAGTTGATAGGAGCTACAGCAGCACCGATGTCACGCTGGAGCTGTACGCGAGCTTTGATGATATAAGCCAGCGGGCCCACAGCCTCTGTATATACGACGCCATGATAGCTCGGGTCTGGAGTCGTCAACCCAGGGAACTTACCGTTGTTCCAGTCAAATTTACCGGAGTCAACAATGATACCGCCGATTGCTGTACCATGACCGCCGATGAATTTGGTGGTGGAGTGGACGATAATGTCAGCACCATGCTCAAATGGACGGCACAGGATTGGGCTGGCAAAGGTATTGTCAACAATTAGCGGAACGCCGTTTTCGTGAGCGATATCGGCAATCGCTTGCAGATCGGCTACGTTGATGCGTGGGTTGCCGATGGTTTCGCAAAAAAGCGCTTTGGTATTTTCGTTAATCGCTGCGCGGAAGTTCTCAGGATTGGACTGGTCTACAAAGTGAACCTTGATTCCGAGGCGTGGAAGTGTATGAGCAAACAGATTGTAGGTACCGCCGTACAGGCTGCTGGACGCAACGATCTCATCTCCTGCATGCGCGATATTGAGAATGGCAAACGTAATGGCTGCCTGACCAGACGATGTCGCGAGAGCACCTACGCCGCCTTCCAGAAGAGCGACACGTTTTTCAAAAACGTCCTGTGTCGGATTCATGATCCGTGTATAGATATTGCCCAATTCCTTCAAAGCGAACAAATTCGCTGCATGCTCTGTATCGCGGAAAACATAGGAGGTCGTTTGGTAAATAGGGACAGCGCGTGAGCCCGTTACAGGGTCAACCTCTTGTCCCCCATGGACTGCAAGTGTTTCTGGCTTCCATTGTTGTTGATCCGACATCATCATCTCTCCTTTTTCTATGGTAGAATGAATGCAATAAAAAACGGAGCCACTCTCCTGAGGAGAAGACGGCTCCGGTCATACGCGGGCTTGCGTTCATCTCTCAGAATCTATGGATTCTGCAGGAATTGGCACCGCGCATGAGTCTATGCTGGTTGCCGGGTTTCATAGGGCCTGTCCCTCCACCACTCTTGATGAAAATGTGTGTTAGTTATTGTTGTCACAATTGTATGAAAAACAATGCATGGCTGTCAATCCATAAATGGAAAGTTATCAGGGTGGAATAGAGGATATTTTTGTGTCTGACACGGGAGGAGGAATGGAGAATGCAAGATGAACCTACAACAAACCAACAGAAATTAGCCAAGAGAATCGCGTTGATCGTTGTAAACCTGTTTTGTTATGGACTAGTCATCTACTACGGTATGTTTGTCATCGAAAACGGAAGCGGACTTAGAGAAATCAACGAGTTTGGCAAATGGATGTTTATGCTCGTCTGTCTGCTGCTGGCATCCCTCTACGGCACGTTTCGCATCGTGACATGGATTCGTGAGGAGAAGATATAGAACCGTCACAAATTTGCCTTTGGACGTTCACACTCCGCTGTGGGACCCGTTAGAAATGAGTAAGTCCGTATGATATGATGAGAGTTGATCATGATGCGTGTAATGTACATATAGGAGGATAAATGACCATGGAAAATAGCGTAAAGGAAATTACACCTCAGCAGCTTTTGGAGAAGCTGGAGGCAAATGAAAATGTACAAGTGATCGACGTACGCGAGCTGGAGGAGTGGAATTCTGGTCACATTAAACAGGCAAAGCTCATCCCGCTTGGTTTTTTACCGCATCGACTAGAAGAACTGGATAAAGACACTCCGATCGTGATGGTGTGCCGTAGTGGTGCACGCAGTCACTCAGCTACGGAATATTTGAGTGCACAAGGCTATGACGTGGCGAACATGGTAGGCGGAATGCTGGCATGGCCTGGTGAGAAGGAATAGGTATATAGAGAGAAAAACGCTTGGGAAAGCAGGGGAGGAAGCATTCGTGAGTGAAGGCGCACAGCAACAACAGGCGTCCGGGCTGCAAAAGCACTGGTTTACTGTGTTGGCAGGAATTATTATTCTGGCAATCGTTGGCGTGTTGGGCTACAAATACATGGCGAGAGAGCAAATTCCCGTTATGAAGCCGATCCAGGACTTTTCCTTGGATAACAGCAACGGGTCTGCCTTTACTTTTTCAGAAGGAAAAGGGAAGGTCCGCTTGGTTGAATTTATGTTTACCAATTGTCCCGATATTTGTCCGGCGACTACCTACAACATGTCTAAGCTACAGGATCAGCTAAAAGACAAGAACCTCTTCGGAAATAAAGTGGAATTCATCTCCATTACGTTTGATCCTGATTTCGATACAGCTGAGGTCTTGCAGCAATACGCGGATAAATTTAAAGCCGACCAAAGCGGCTGGCAGTTCCTGCGTGGGGATGCACAGGCTGTAGAAAAAGTGACCAAGGACTTCGGCATCGCGGTTTTGAAGCAGCCGGACGGCACGATCGCCCATACTGCTCGCATGTTCCTCGTCGATGGGGACGGAAACATGCGTCGCGCGTACGGGATGGCAGCCGATATGGACATGGATCAAATGATGAAAGAAATGGTACAGCTAGCCGACTAGCTCAACGTGTTTCTTCATAAGTGATACGCACCATTTTTTCCGTTTTGGTTTCAAATTCAATATGAACGAGTAGCGCCCACCTGCGATTGCCCTCCTGGAGCAAGAGCTTAAACGTCTCCTCAGACGTGGTGGGCGTTTTCTTTATGCGTCCGACGTGCAAATAATCAACGATTTGAGCGTGAGGATACTTTTGCATGGTTTGCTGCATGGCGATTCTGCCCCATTTGGCATAAGGGGGCTGGGCATCGGCTGAAAAAGCAAAAGACAAGCTCATCAGAAAAACGATCAGGACCGAAGCAAATGAGATGATACGCGGGAATCTGGCGAAGACAAGCATGCAGGGCACCTCCGACACAGGAAATATCGTATCGCTACGAATTAGTGTGTGCACAAACAACAAAAAGTCCATCTGGTCGGTTCTGACAACATGCCAGCTTGCTTTTCACCTCTTTGGTTAGGTACAATTTTCCAGTCGATAATAAATACCAATTACTTAATATGTGTAGAATGGTGAGACTGGATGAAACGAACGCCTCGCGTTGTGTTACAATAAGAATGGCATGCTTGGTTCGGGTTCCCCAAAAAAATCATGCACGATGAAGTTAGGAGGAAAGAGATTGGGCGACGTTAAGATTTTCGCGATGGGCGGCCTCGGCGAGATCGGAAAAAATATGTACTGCGTCGAGTATGAAGATGAGATTATTATCATCGATTGCGGGGTTAAATTCCCTGAGAATGAAATGTTCGGCATTGATTTGGTTATTCCGGATGTATCCTATTTGGTGGATAACCAACATAAAATCAAGGCACTGCTATTGACGCACGGACATGAGGATCATATTGGGGCGATTCCTTATATTATGCGCCAAATCAAAGTGCCGATCTACGGTGGTCGTCTGACCCTGGGCTTGGTCAAGGCGAAGCTGGAAGAGCATAAAATGCAAAACGATGTAAAAATGATTCCGGTATCGGAAGACACGGAAATTCCCTTCAACCGCTTGAAGGCGACTTTCTTCCGTACGAATCACAGTATTCCAGATTCCTTTGGGGTTGTGTTGCACACGCCAGAGGGTATGGTTATTCACACGGGTGACTTCAAATTTGATATGACACCAGTAGGGCAAACAACGGAGTACGGTAAAATTGCCAAAATTGGTGCAAGCGGCGACGTATTGGCATTGCTCTCTGACAGTACGAACAGTGAGCGTCCTGGCTTTACCATGTCTGAGCGCACTGTCGGCGAAGGCATCCTTGATGTTGTTCGTAAGGCGCGCGGTCGTATCATTCTGGCTACCTTTGCATCCAACGTACACCGTTTGCAGCAAGTAGTGGATGCGGCTGAGCAGTGCAACCGCAAAGTAGCGGTAATCGGTCGCAGCATGGAAAAGGTATTTTTGATTGGACAAGAATTAGGCTACATCCAGATGCCTGAGGGCATGCTGATCGACATCAAGCACATCGACAACTATGCGGACAACCAGGTGCTGATTATTTGCACTGGCAGCCAGGGTGAGCCTATGGCTGCACTGACGCGTATTGCATCGGGCTCGCACCGCACGGTTTCGATCTATCCGGAAGATACCGTCATCATCTCGGCGTCTCCGATCCCTGGAAATACGATCAATGTGAGTCGGACGATCGACAAGCTGTATCGCGCAGGTGCAAACGTAGTACTCAGTCATGTATTTGACATCCATGCATCAGGACATGGTAGCAGTGAAGAGCTGAAGCTGATGCTTAACTTTATTCGTCCGAAGTATTTTATTCCGATTCATGGGGAATACCGGATGCTCAAGACTCACTCCAAGCTGGCACAGCAGGTGGGAATTGAGGAGAGCAACATCTATATCATGGATAACGGCGACGTACTGAACTGCAATCGCGAAAAAGCATGGCTCGGTAAAGTACAAGCGGGTATCGTCCTGATTGACGGCAGTGGTGTAGGCGACGTTGGAAACATCGTGCTCCGCGACCGCAAGCATCTTGCTGAGGACGGCCTCATGGTAGTCGTAGTCAGCCTGGACATGAAAAACTTCAAAATCTTGACTGGCCCAGATATCGTGAGCCGTGGCTTTGTCTACGTGCGCGGGTCCGAGTCTCTCATCCAGGAAGCGACTATGCTCGTCCGTCAACGACTGCAAGAAGCACTGGAAAAGAAAATCAAAGAGTGGTCTGAGCTGAAATCGCAAATCAACGAGGTGATTAAGCCGTTTATTTACGAGAAGACAGGCCGTAATCCGATGATCCTCACGATTTTGATGGAAGTGTAGCCGAGGCGCACTTGCTGATTCTCCAACGGGCAAAATCGGGGTATAATATACGTATTGAAATGTGTTAGATAAAGGAGAGGTTGCCCAATGATGTCATATGAAGCCTATATGAGCCAAGTGATCCAACCGATGCGTGATGAGCTAACTCGCAACGGATTTCAAGAGCTTCGCACTGCAGAAGAGGTAGAGCAAACACTGCCTAACCAAAAAGGCTTGTCTCTGGTTGTAGTGAACTCTGTTTGTGGCTGTGCAGCAGGTCTTGCTCGTCCAGCAGTTGTTCATTCCTTGAATCATTCCACAAAGCCAGACCATATCTTCACTGTATTTGCTGGACAAGACAAAGAAGCTACTGCAAAAGCTCGTGAGTATTTCGAAGGCTATGCACCTTCTTCCCCGTCCTTTGCGATCATGAAGGATGGCAAGATCATGACGATGATCGAGCGTCATCAGATCGAGAACAACGATCTGCAAACAATCGCCAACCTTTTGACCAGTACTTACGAGAAGTACAGCGAGTAATCGAATAGAACGTACACCAAGACGCTCGGAAACGGGCGTCTTGTTTGTCAGATAGGAGGTAGAATCAGGATGAAAACCCGTTCATTTGGACGAGACTCCCATCAGGTCTCCATACTCGGGTTCGGAGCCCAGCGAATTGTAGATGAGCATGATTGCACGGAGGACGAGGCAGTCGCCATTATTCGCCGTGCCGTGGAGGCAGGTGTCAACTATTTTGATACAGCTCCCAGCTATAGTGATGGCCAATCAGAAACACGCGTCGGACTAGGGCTTAAAGGCTTGCGCGATAAAGTATGGATTGCAACGAAAACTGGTGGCAGGACACGTGATCTGGCACTCAAGGATTTGGAAGGCAGCCTGAAACGACTCCAGACTGACTATGTCAATGAATGGCGTATGCACAACATCATGCAGCCACACGATTTGGAAGCGATTTTTGCCAAGGGCGGAGCGCTCGAAGCCATGCTGGAAGCAAAGGAGCAAGGGCTGATCAAAAAAATCAGCATCAGCGGTCATACAGACCCGCGTCTTTTGGCAGAAGCCATTCGCCGTTATCCGTTTGACAGTGCGTTGGTTGCTCTTTCTGCGCTCGATCACTTTATTTACAGCTTCGCCCACGATTTTGTGCCGCAAGCCGTAGAGAAAGGTGTTGCTGTCATCGGAATGAAGGTGATGGGGCTTGGAAAGCTGGCACGGTGGACAGAGCAAGCGCTTCGGTATACATGGAGCCTCCCGGTTGCGACATCTATTTTGGGTGTGAGTAAAATGGAGGAGCTGGAGGCTGATCTTGCTGCTGCAAATGAATTTGTGCCGATGACAGATATTGAACGGGTGGAGCTGTTCCGCGAAATCATGCCATTGGTTCGTCCGGATGTCCTTCGTTGGAAAGCTCGTGAGTGGATGTCAGGAGAATGGTATCAGCTCCCGGAGCTGCCTTTTCTGAAGCAACAGGACAAGTGAGTGGATAAGTCCTTTTTCCATTAATGTGGGAAAGAGGGCTTTTATTTCGTTCGTTATTATACTAAAATATTTAATATATATAAAAAGTGAGGGGATACACATGAGCAAGCTTGTGGTTATTACAGGCGTGACCAAGGGATTGGGCAGGGCGATGGTAGATCGCTTCCATGAAGCCGGCTGGACAGTAGCAGGCTGCGGACGCTCTGAAGAAGAAGTGATGAGACTACGCAGCCAATTCGGAGATAGGCATGATTTTGCGGTAGTCGATGTAGCGGATTGGGGACAGGTAGAAAAATGGGCAGAGCGTGTGTTTACCGATGCTGGTGTTCCTGATTTGTTGATTAACAACGCTTCTATCGTGAATCGCAACAGTCCTGTCATGGACCTCACGGCGAGTGAGTTTTCCACAGTCCTGAATGTGAATGTGAATGGCGTTTTCCATGTTACTCGGGCTTTTTTACCTGAGATGACTCAGCGTGGGATGGGGGGAGTCATCGTCAATATCAGCTCTTATTGGGGCAGATATGGTGAAGCGATGCTAGCTCCTTACTGTGCTTCCAAGTTTGCCATCGAAGGCTTGACCCAGTCGCTCGCTGCAGAATTACCTGCAGGAATGGCAGCGGTGGCACTAGATCCTGGTGGAAGCATCGATACTTCTATGCTTCGTTCATGCTCGCCAGATGAAGTGGCATCTGCACCGAATCCAGATGCGTGGAGCCATGTTGCAGTTCCTTACATAATCAGGATTGGTTCAGAAGCGAACGGAAAGTCGCTCACATGTCCGCCAGTAAACTGAAAAATCGTGAATAAAAAAGCTGTCAGAGAGTATCTCGGCAGCTTTTTTCATTTTTAAAAAGCTCTGTCTTGCTAGGATTTCTCTTACCAACGAAAAAAGTTGCGATCTTTTCCCATCATTTTCCGTCCTTTATAGATGTAGGAACAAAAAGGCGGATAGCTGCGCAGCAAACCTTTTTGACTGAATCAGAAAGTATGCTCTCCTCGCACTCACATCCTGGTTCAGTAAAACACAACCTACTCTAACATGCGGTCGCTTTATCCATGAACTGACCTCGACAAGAGGTTTTCTTATAGGAGGATTAGACAGATGCAGGACGATAGGATGATTGTTGAGGAGGTCCTTCAGGGGAACAAAGAGGCTTACACTAAGATCATACAAAAGTATAACAAACGAATTCGTTTGCTCATTCGAAAAATGATCGGGCAATCTGTGCATGAGCAGGATGTGGCTCAAGAAATCTTTATCAAAGTGTATTATCACTTGAGCGAATACAACAAAAGCTTTGCTTTTGGAGCGTGGTTGTACAGGATCGCGACGAATTATTGCTTCGACGAGCTGAGAAGTCGCAAAAGGTCCCTTCAGGTAACAAACGAGGAAGTGGAGCTTTTCACAACCCAGACGCCCGAGCTGGAGTATCTGGCGAAAGAGCAAAGGGCCTTTTTGCAAAACCGGATGATGACCCTCGAGCCCAAATATCGCATCGTCCTGGAACTGAGATACCTCCAATTTATGAGCTATGAAGAAATTAGTGAAAAACTGGGTGTTCCGCTTAGTACCGTTCGTACACGCATTTCTAGAGGAAAATCGAAGCTAAGAGATTCCATCACGAGAACAGGAAAAGGGGGTGACTTTTATCTATGACATGCTTGGATAAAGTCATGCTGGACGCTTTTTTGGAAGACCAGCTCTCTTTCGAGGAAAGGCAAGAGATACAGCATCATTTGATGACATGCAGCTCATGTCTAAACAGGTTTGAACAATATATGGATGGACTGGACATGACGGATAACGAAGAAGAGGAATGGCAGACAGAGGAAATTGTCCAAAATGTCATGGAAAAACTCCCCGCTTATCCGTTGAAGGTGCTCAGAACGATTGACCCTCAATCATCCGTTCGGAAAAACTGGAAAAAAAGGAGTGTGGATATTTTGAAGAAAACGACAATAGCAGTTGCTGGATTGGCAGTAATCGTAACACTCGGAACGGCTGTTTCCCCTACATTTGCTTCTTATGTAAGTGGATTGTATCAAGCTGTAGGCATCTCAAGCCCTGTAATCCAGATCAAGGGACCTTATGCAAATGTTGGTAATCAAGTCGTCAGCTTATTCGATGAGAAAGAGACGGATCGGGGAATACTTGCAGCCGCTGCCAAAGGGTTTGTAAAACCACTCGATTTGAAAGCGACAGATCAGGGGTTAACCGTGGAAGCAAAGGCGGTTTTGGCTGATCCATTACGCTTGACGATTTTGGGATCAGTGACGAAGAAGGATGGAACGAAGATTGATTCGCTATGGAAAGATCAGTATTCGATCATTTCCAACGAGAATGTAGATGAATTCCGCGAGATTCGGCTAAAGGATAAAAACGGGAACATCTTGACCCCCTTCTACAAACAAGACGTGGAACCATTTGCTTGGACCTTGCTGCCAAATGGTGAGAATTTTGTGATTCAACGCGACCTGAACAACTTTTTTGATGAAAAGAATCCGCTGCCCGATGAGCTTGTTTTAGAGCTACGAGTCAAACGCATGGGGGATACTAAAGGAACGTGGAATCTGGATATCCCGATTGATATGCGCCCGGCCAAAGCTGCTACGAAAACGGTAGCGATCAACAAGCAGTTTACTACTCCACACAGGGAGAAGATTGATCTAAAAGAAACAAGATATGCACCAAGCGGTACCCAGATCATATTTTCTACAAGTGAATCGAGCTTAAAAGAAACTGGAGTTCGTTATCAGCTAATCAACGAGCAGGGGGCAGCTGTCGGCTCCTGGGATGATACGAAATCAGATTCCGAAGAAACAAATGTTAAAGTAATTCCGGATATTAGTCATGGCGGTATGTACAATGCCGTAAACTGGTTCGAAGGGAAGCGGTGGATTCACTCCTATGTGCCGTTGGACAGCGCACAGAACACGACACTGAAGCTGGATGCTGTTTTTACGAAGGAAAAGGCTTATTTCCAAACAAAGCTTCCACTGTCAGAGATTGAAAAAAAACCGTTAGTAGCGACTGGCGACGGAAATAGATTTATATTCCGATCCGTGACAAAGAAAAGCAGTGAGAGAGGTACCACCTATCTGATCAAAGTAGAAGGGAGACTTGCCAAAGGGATTTCTTCCCTTTCAGAAAGTTGGAAAGCAACCGATGAGCAGGGAGATATAAGTAGAATCATGTTCTTTCCTCAGACAAATGTTCAGGATGACGGTACAATCAGCATTAGCGGCGATCTAAAAATCATTAGCGAGAAGAAGGATGTGAAAGAGTTTACGATTACTTACGATCACATGATTAAAGAGCAAGAGGTAGATTGGAATGTACCGCTTAAACAGGAAAAATAACTGATTTTGGTGTTTTCAAGTAAAAAAAGCCGCTCGTTCCTGAAAAAGGATTCGGGCGGCTTTTTGGCCATAAATAATTCTAAAGCGACGAGCTGGCTGATTGACTGGACTTCTCGCGCTGGAAAAAGGAATGCAGCAGACAGAGCAGGACGGAAGCGGTCGCGACAAGCGTTGCTAGCAGCAAAGTAGGTTCAACTCCACCTTGATCATACATATAGCCGATTGCAAGCGGACCAAGCAGTCGCCCTCCTGTCGTGATTGCCCCCACCACACCTAGATAAAACGGCGCGAACTCCCCGGTTCTTTCCGTAATAAATGTAGGAATAGTAGGAGAGATCAGCATTTCGCCAAATGTCGTAATGATCATCCCTGCGACAAACGCGGAGTAGCTGTCATGGTACATAAACATAAATCCAAAGCCTACTGCATACAGAACCGCACTGACAATGAGCTGGGCAGACAGATTTTGCCGCAAAATGCGCTTGAGCCAGGACGTAATCGGCTGCCCGGCGAAAATGATGATTCCATTGATTGTCCAGAGCCAGCTGTAAGAGGACAGCGGCATGCCTTTTTCGGTAATGTAAGGAGCTACTCCTGTGTTCCAAACCGTATTCGAAAAGAAGATAAAGGCAGCACCCAGCGCCATGAACAAATACAACTGGTAGCGAAGCAGCAGTGCAAATGAATTCGTGCGCTTTTTATCCTGCGCTGCTTCATTGGCGGAATCTCCAACCAGTTCTTGATGAGAGATGTTTTTCATAAATAAGAAGAAAAACAAGGCAAACAGTAATGTGCTCACACTGTTGAACAAAAATGTAAGCTGAAAGGAAAATGTTGCGATCACACCAGCCAAGGAGGTGCCGATTGCCATCCCTAAGTTATTACCAACATAGATAATGTTAAACAATTCCCTGCGCTGTTCTTTCCAGCGAAACCCGATAAATGCCTGAATGGCTGGAAAGGATAGGTTGAATGTGAAGCCAAGTCCAGTCATAAGTGCCAAATAAACGGGCCAGCTATGAACAAAAGGGATAGACATCTGAATGAGTCCTTGCACAACCAGTGCTCCTACAATAAGGCGCTTGGCTCCAAGCCGATGAAAAAGTGATCCGCCAACGAATTGTCCTACGATTCCGGCCAAGGATTGAATCATTAATACAAAGCCGGCCTCTGTCATGGAGCGTTGTAAAATCGTATGTACGTATAGCGTAGTCAGGGGCCACATGAAAGCGCTGCCAGAGGAGTTGATAAAGCTGGCAACCAGGAAAAACAGCGCTTCACGAGGGTAACGATTAAGCAGGGAGGTTGGGGAAAACACGGTGACTCACCCCTCAATGGTTTGGTTTACAAGTAGTATAACGAATATTAAAAACATTGTAAATTAAAATGTATAATAAGTTGAATCGAACCAAATAAAGGCTGCTTCACTTTCTGCGGTTTCGAGTTATACTAAATAAAGTGGAGAGTTGAGTTACACGGACACGAAGACTAAAGGTGGAGTAGTTCTTTATGCGAATATGGAAACGAGTGTTGCTCCTGATGCTTGTAGTTATCGCTGCAACAGCAGGGTACTACGGATATTCCTTTTATCAGTTTGCACAAAATATTCAAGAGCCCAATGTGATTACGCCGCCGCCACTAGATGGTGGTGCAGCAACAAAGGCAGCCGAGATCCCGCAATGGGATGGCAAAGAGCGAGTTAATATCCTGCTGATGGGTGTAGACCGCAGAGGTATGAAAAACAATGGTCTCCCGCGTTCAGATTCGATGATGCTGGTCAGCGTAGATCCGTTGACGAAGCGTTATGATCTGTTCTCCATTTTGCGGGATACGTATGTAGATATTCCGGGCAATGGAAGCTCCCGGATCAACTCGGCGATTGTCGATGGTGGACCGGAGATGGCGATGAAGACCGTGAGTCAATTTACGGGATTACCTGTAGACCGCTACGTCATTACTGATTTTGAAGGCTTCAAGGCACTGATTGACGCCATAGGCGGTGTGGAGCTGGATGTGGAGAAGAACATGTACTACCACGATCCGACCGACAAGGGTGTCTACGACATTAATTTGAAAAAGGGCTTGCAGCAGTTAGATGGAAACAAAGCGTTGCAATATGTTCGTTTTCGTCATGATGCTACCTCAGATTATACGCGCACCGAGCGGCAGCGTAAATTATTGGCCGCAATAGCAAATCAGATGAAAAACGGTACGACCTTGATCCAATTGCCAAGCATTTTGAAAGAAGTTACGCCGTATGTCCAAACGAATATTGGCTCGATGGATATGCTGAAGCTATCCGCACTTGGACTCAGCTTGAATACACAGTCGCCAGGAAATTACCAGCTGCCGCCAATGGGTATGTTCCGTGAATCCCACAAGGCAGGATCGGTTCTGGTTCCCGATGTAGATCAAGTTCAATCCTTTATTCAGGAAAAGCTTCAGCCGCCCACTGCGGAAGCTTTGCAGCCGATGGATGAAAACAAGAGCAGCACGCCAAATTGAGCGTGCTGCTTTTTTGTGTGTGGTGATGAAAGGATTGGGGCAGACTAATCCATGATTGGGGTGAGAGTGGATGGATCAGAAGGGGCACGCAAATGGTTTACCCATACTGGTGATTTGGTAACCGAGCAATTTGATGAGCCAAAGGGGCGCGTGTGTCTTTACTATTTATCCAGTATGGCAGACGCCAAAGTTGTCTACAGTGAGCTCATTCCAAAGCTTCGAGAGATTTGTCTGGTCGATGTAGGGATTGAAGAAATCGAGCGGCATTTAGGAGGAGCTGGCAGCAACCGAATCTATGAGGAATCGGAAGCAATCAAGCGGTTACTCAGCGGAAATATTTACGTTCACGTTAGAGGAGCAGCTTACGGAATTGCCATTCCGAGCGACGGTACCGTAGGCAGAAATATTCAGGCTCCAGAAATCGAAACGGTTGTCCTAGGGCCCCAAATAGCCTTTGTGGAAGAACTACAGGTAAACATCTGCATCATTCGTAAATACATGTCGACTCCGCGGTTGTTTCATGAAAAGTTGGTTGTAGGAAATACGATCCCGATGGAGGTGTCGATCCTCTATCTGGAGGGTACCGCTGACACGGAAAACGTGAATACCGTGCGGCAACGAATTAAGGACCTCGAGCTGGACAGCAGTATGGACTCCACTATCCTGGCTCAGTACATTGCAGACAATGAGAAGTCACTATTTCCAACACTTCAGCAGACAGAGCGCCCGGACCGCGTCATTCATGGATTGCGAGAGGGACAAATCGCTATTCTGGTAGAAGGAAGTCCGTTTGCGTTGCTCGGTCCCACGACCTTGCTTCAATTTTTCAGTCGCCGGATGACTATTATTTACGCTGGAGTCTCGCTACCTTCAACCGGACGATGCGTGTATTTGCCATGGTTTTGTCGCTCATTCTGACCCCTGTTTACGTGGCGGCACTTACATACCATTACGAAATGATTCCAGCAGATCTGTTGCTTTCCCTTGCCCAATCACGTTCACGTGTGCCATTGCCGCCATTATGGGAAGCGATTTTGATGGAGCTCATCATTGAGCTGTTGCGGGAAGCAGGAGCGATCCTGCTGGCTTCGGCATCGTGTATCGTGCGAATCAGAGGGGAATGTCCAAGATGAGCATAAACGAATGGAGAAATATGTTTAAGGACGCGCAGTTTACATTTCACGTAAAAGCGACCATCATCAGAAATGGCGTAATGGATTAGAAAAAACTTTTACCTACTATTTCTATTGACGTACTATTTTCAAAAGCGATATAATCCGACTTGTATCATGAAAATATGCAAAATGAACATAATATACGTGGAAATCTTTCTTATCAAGAGAGGCGGAGGGACAGGCCCTATGAAGCCCGGCAACCGGTCTATTTTCGAATAGACGTCGCGGTGCCAATTCCTACAAGATTAATTGGATCTTGATAGATGAGAAGGGTGGATGCGAACGTATAAATTGCGTTGCAGCCCCTTTTTCGTTTGATGAAAAAGGGGTTCGTTGTTTTTAACGGGAGGTGGACATGGTTGATTCAACTGCGTGAGCTGCATAAGAGCTATCTGGTACAAGGCAACAAAATTCCGGCATTGCTGGGTATCGACCTCTCTATCAAAAAGGGAGAAATATACGGGATTATCGGCCATTCCGGCGCGGGGAAAAGTACGTTGATACGCTGTATGAACCTGCTGGAGCGACCAACTACAGGCGAGGTCATCATTGACGGTGTGGATTTGACGAAGCTGGATGATCGGAGGCTGCAGGAACAGCGTCGCCACGTCGGCATGATTTTTCAACACTTTAATTTGCTGTCATCAGCGACGGTTGGAGATAACATTGCCTTTCCGCTGAAGCTGGCGAAGCGACCAAAGGCCGAAATCAAGCAAAAGGTGGACGAACTGCTAAAGCTGGTGGGCCTCGAGGATCATCGGGACAAATATCCGGCACAGCTGTCAGGCGGACAGAAGCAGCGGGTAGGAATTGCACGGGCTTTGGCGAACGACCCGAAAGTACTCCTGTGCGACGAAGCTACATCGGCTCTCGACCCACAGACGACCAACTCCATTTTGGCGCTGCTCCTGGACATTAATCGCAAGCTGGGACTGACCATCGTACTCATTACACATGAGATGCAGGTCATCCGTTCCATTTGTGATCGTGTAGGTGTCATAGATGGTGGTGTGATTGTCGAGGAAGGCGATGTGCTCGAAGTATTCCTCAAGCCGAAGCACCCGACCACACAGGAATTTGTGGAGCAGGTGGCTGATTCCCACGAACTGCGCGAAGCAGTAGCGCATGAGAAGGCTTCCGGTAATCGCACAATTGCTCGCGTCACCTTTTTGGGGGAACAGACGTACAAGCCGATTCTGTTCCAGACGATGCGAGAGACAGGTACTGTGTTCAGTATCCTGCAAGGAACGATCTCACGGATGAAAGACACGCCCTATGGTCAGCTGGTTGTCGAGCTGGAAGGCAATGCAGAACAAAACAAGCAGGCAATCGAGAAGCTGCGTGAGCGCGGCCTGGAAGTGGAGGTGATCTAGATGGAGTGGCTGGAACTAAAAAATGTGGATTGGTCTGAGATTGGGATTGGGACAGTAGATACACTCTCCATGCTTGGTTTTTCTACCTTGTTTACCATCTTGATCGGATTGCCACTGGGCGTCATTCTGTTTCTCACCTCAAGAGGGCAGCTTTTGGCCAACCGTGGGTTTTATCTCGTCGCATCTTTTATTGTGAACGTCCTGCGTTCCGTTCCTTTTATTATTTTGATGATCTTATTGATTCCTGTTACCAAAGCGATAGTAGGTACCTCGCTGGGCGTACTTGGCTCCATCCCGCCGCTGGTCATCGGGGCAGCGCCATTTTTTGCCCGACTGGTCGAAACCTCCTTGCGGGAAGTAGATCGCGGGGTAACTGAGGCAGCGCAATCTATGGGTGCTTCGAACTGGCAAATTGTCTGGAACGTACTTTTGCCAGAAGCGCGCTCAGGCCTGATTGCAGGGATTACGATTACGACTGTCGCCCTCGTTTCTTATACGGCGATGTCTGGGGTTATTGGAGGCGGTGGCTTGGGTGACCTGGCGATTCGCTATGGATATCAACGCTTCCAGACTGATGTCATGATTGTTACTGTCGTTATTTTGTTAGTGTTGGTTCAGATCTTACAATCGCTGGGGGACCGTCTGGTTCTCAAATACAGCCGCAAGTAAGGTCTTTCCATAAATCGTTTTAGAAGTGGTTTACAAATAAAGGGGGAAATCTACTGTGAAGAAACTGGTTGTATCTGTACTTTCTACTGTATTGGCATTTTCTTTGGCAGCTTGCGGAAGCAAAACAGAAACCGCTCCTGCTCCATCTACAAGTGGCGCTCAGGGTGGACAACAACAAGAAGTTACGTTGACTATTGGTGCTACTGCTGTACCACACGGGGAAATCCTGAAGTTTGTTCAGCCTAAGCTGAAGGAACAAGGTGTAAACTTGGTAGTTAAAGAATTCACTGACTATGTTCAACCGAACGTACAAGTAAATGAAAAACAACTGGACGGAAACTTCTTCCAACATAAACCATACCTGGAGCAATTCAATAAAGACCAGAACATGACTTTGGAGCCTGTGACTGCGGTACACATTGAGCCATTCGGTGCTTACTCCAAAAAAATCAAAAGCGTTGATGAGCTAGTTGATGGCGCAACAATCGCACTGCCAAACGACGTAACCAACAACGGTCGTGCGCTGGCTCTTCTCGAAAAAAATGGCATAATCAAGCTGAAAGACGGCGTAGGCATCAGCGGTACAGTAAAAGATATCGAAGAAAACAAGAAAAACGTGAAATTCAAAGAAGTTGAGGCTGCTATGCTGCCGCGCGTTCTGGATGAAGTAGATCTGGCTCTGATCAACACGAACTATGCGTTGGAAGCGAAGCTCGTACCTACCAAAGATGCTCTGTTCATCGAAGACAAAGAATCTCCATATGCAAACTTCCTGGTAGCTCGTGCTGACAACAAAGATTCCGAAGCCATGCAAAAGCTGGCGAAAGAACTGAACTCGCCTGAAGTGAAAAAATTCATCGAGGACACTTACCAAGGCGCGATCCTCCCAGCGTTCTAAGCAACAAAATAATTGAACGATCAAATAAACCCAATTTGCCTACTCAGGCTTGTTGGGTTTATTTTCTTTTATATTAGAATAAATATTCATAAAATTAAATTAAATCTATTCAAACCCCATTCTCAAGCTCATTTCTGTCGAGTATATTGGTGGCGATAGAAAATATTTGATAAGGGGGAATATTTAAATGAGACAGAAAATTTCTATCATTGCCAGCATGATTATGATTGCGGGAAGTATTCTGGCAGGATGTGCAGGAGGGGGACAGACGCAGCAGCAGTCTCAGCCGAATTCGCCAGTCTCAGGTGAAGCAGCGCAGGTGGCTGCTTCGAAAAATCCGCAAATCTTCCGTGCAAACCTGACGAGCGAGCCTTCGACGGCTGACCCTGGGTTAGCCAAGGACGCCACCTCAGGAACGGTCGTGAGGGCTACTTTCGACGGCTTGACTCGTCTGGATGCTGCCTCCAAGCCGATGAATTCGGTGGCTTCAGATGTAAAGGTATCGGAGGATAACCGGATCTATACCTTCACGCTCCGTGATGCCAAATGGAGCAACGGTGATCCGGTGACTGCCCAAGATTTTGAGTTTGCCTGGAAGCGAGTGCTCGATGCGAATCTGGGAGCAGAGTATGCCTATCAGCTCTATTACATCAAGAATGCCGAAAAAGTGCACAAAGGGCAGGCAAAAGCGGATGAGCTCGGCGTGAAAGTCATCGACGACAAGACATTAGAGGTGACCCTGGAGAATCCGACGCCATTTTTCCTGGAGCTGACTGCTTTCTATACGTATTATCCTGTACCGAAAAAAGTGGTGGAAGCGAATCCGAAGTGGGCATTCGAAGCTGCGACACACGTAGCGAATGGTCCGTTCAAAATGACGGAATGGAAGCACAAGAGCAAGATCGTTCTGGAAAAGAACGGAAACTACTGGGATAAAGACACGGTTAAGCTCGATAAGATCGAGTTTGTGATGATTGAGGACGACAGCACGGCGCTAGCCATGTTTGAAAATAATGAGCTGGACTGGGCAGGTCAACCGCTGGGGGGATTGCCAGTAGATGCGATTCCGTCCCTGAAGGAATCCGGAAAGCTGGTCATTCATCCAAAGGCAACCATGTACTGGTACAAGATCAACACAACCAAGGGACCGCTTAGCAACGCAAAGATTCGCAAGGCATTGGCGTATGCTGTAAATCGCCAAACGATTGTGGACAATATCACACAGGTAGGACAGGTGCCAACGATGGGCCTCTTGCCACAAGCGATGATTGTAAAGCCAGAGGGCTACTTCAAGGATCATGATGTGGAGACAGCCAAGAAGCTGCTGGCAGAAGGCATGGCAGAGCTAGGCTTGACCAAGCTGCCTCCAATCTCACTGTCGTATAATACGACGGATCGCCACACCAAGATCGCGGAAGCACTGCAAGACCAGTGGAGAAAAGGACTCGGCATCGATGTGAAGCTTTCCGTTAAGGAATTCAAGGTGCATTTGCAAGACATGCATGAGCTGAAATACGAGCTGGGACGCCTCGGCTGGAACGCAGACTTTAACGACCCGATCAACTACCTGGAAATGTTCCGTGACGCTAAAACAGGAAACAACGATACAGGCTGGGAGGATCCACGCTACCAAGAGCTGTTGAAGCAATCTGCCTTGGAAGGGAATCCGGAGAAGCGTAAAGAGCTGTTTGTCCAAGCTGAACAAATTTTCATGGATGCTATGCCTGTGATCCCGCTCTTTACGGATGTAGACGTATGGGTGCAAAGTGACAAGGTAAAAGATGTACAAGTCGATGGACTCGGCTTCATTGATTTGAAATGGGCAAGCAAAACGGAGTAACCTATTGAACAGTCGGTAACAAAAAAGCGGGCAAGAAGTTGAATTTTGCAGCCACTGATAACAGGCTGTCAAATAATCTTCTTGTCCCGCGTTTTTTAGTCTTAGAGAGAGCCAATCAGTGAATTAAAATCCCAGATCGAGTGTTTTGCCTGTTTCTGCATAGGTTTTGATATTGGAGAGAATCATTGGCCAGTGCAGGCTTGTACTGGCGTAAGAGGGATGATCCTCTTGCCATTGGTCGTTAATGAGGGTTAACTTTGTGCATTTGCCGACCGGCTCTAGGGTAATCGTAACACGTGTCTCTAGTTCAGCATGGTTTTCACGGTATGAAGGACCAGGATGCTCGAGGTAGCTGATGATTCGGTTTGGTTCAAACTCCAGCAGCTTACCATATACATGTACGGTTTGGTCACCATCGTTTCCTGGCCCCACATAAGCAAGCTCTTCTCCTACCTGGAAAGTAGAGCGAATCGTGCATCCCCAGAAAATAGTAGATACACCTTCATCAGATACAAGAACATGCCATACTTCCTCGGGCGACGCGGCGATATAAAAATCGTAATGAAGATCCATGTGCGTACCTCCTGTGATTTCTAAAGTTTAGAATTGAAAACGTTTCTTTCAACCACTACTCTAAGTATAAACAGGAATAGGAAGGTCGTATTGTAAAAACGCGACAGGAGGCCGGGCATGGACAAAATCATAGATAAGTTTCCGAAGGGCGTTCTGCATGCATTGATCGCAGAAAAAAAGTTTTCACTCACCAGATTGCAGCCGTCAGCAGAAATTGGCTATTTTGTGCAGCATTACTGGATTGTCAGATGGGATTTGCGCGGTCAAGCTCCCTATTCCCAGGTAGTAATTGCACATCCAAACGTAAATATCGTATTTGAAAAAGAGGCGAGCGGAGTTTTCGGGGTAGCCAAAACGACCTCCTCCCACTTGCTGAAAGAGCAGGGCTGGGTCTTCGGCATAAAGTTCAAGCCCGGGGGCTTTTATCCGTTTCTGAAAGCGCCTGTCTCTACATTAACGGGCAGTGTGATTGGTCTCGAGGAAGTATTTGGTATCGATACAGATCAGCTTGAGACGGAAATCCTAAGCCAGCCTGATGATGCAGCGATTATGAGACGTGCCGAGCAATTTTTAACTGCCCATTTGCCAGAGCGTGATCCAAACACCGCACTGATTGCTGATATCGTCCAGATGATCCAGCAAGACCGGACGATCCTGAGGGTAGAGGATGTAGTGAGCACTTCTGGTATGAATAAGCGCACCATGCAGCGAATGTTTGACCGGTATGTAGGCGTCAGTCCGAAGTCGGTCATTCAGCGCTATCGCCTGCATGAGGCGGCTGAGCGTATGGATCAGGGAACCGCAGGGGATTGGCTGGACCTGTCCATCGCCCTTGGCTATTATGATCACTCGCATTTTATTCGTGATTTCCGTTCGATCGTAGGTGTTTCACCAGAAGAATATCGCCAATGCAAATAAAAAGAAGAAAGAGCTGACCTCCGCTATCAAACGGATGCATCAGCTCTTTTTCTATTATATTAGCCAATGTAGCGCGGTCGTTTAAAGCCAGCTTCTTGGGTAGCAATCACGACAATTCCTTCTTCAGCGTCGAGTACAGACGGTCCATCATGATAGATGACACCCTGAAGAGAGGGAATGGCACCATGCACCTTTCTCGCTCGCTGTGCCAACAAAGAGCGCCAAACTTGCCGGGCTACATGTCTGGATACGGGTCTGACGTGGCCGGATACGGTCATGTGGGCATTCGGTTTTCGAGATGGCATGGCATCGTTCCCCTTTCTAGTATGGTTTCAAAGTAATAGAAGAGATCTTCATTCATACGAATCAGCTCTTCTGCGATTTCATTTAGCTCCATCGGCACATCCTTGGCTAGCAGGTGAATCGTGAACACAAAGATTTTCGCCACGGTAAAGCTGAGGATCAGCTCTTTATCATTCCCATATTTTTTGCCCGTGTACGAGATCACCTTTTTATTGGTCAAAAAGGAATCGACAACGTAGCTGCGAGGATGACTGTTACTTACATTGTATTCCAAAAAGTACGTTTTTGCATGATCTTTTATCGCGCCTGAGACCCCGATTTGTAACAACGCTTTGCCATCCTCTGTCAATTGAAACAGCGTTGTTCCTTTCACCCGAAAATCTGCCATTGGGCAAAACTCATTATGCAGGGCGCCCAGCACAGCATGGGTACGTGGAATCATCTGGTCGCTGGACTCAATCGCGGAGAGAAGAAACCGCGCATGGGACTCCAGGCTGCGGATATAGCCCTGGCTTTCTTTTTCGGATAACCCCTGCTCCGATGGTCCAAGCTTCTGGAGCTGTCGTCTGATCTGATGACAGGCAGAACCGATTTTTGCTGGGAAAAGGGAGGGATCAGTCGGGTGCTCATACGTGATGGGGGTAATCCCGAGCAAGTCAGTTGGTAGATGCAGTCCTTCGACATAACGCGGGGTCAAGAAAAAGACTCGTTCGATTCCGAGCCGACCTGCAAAGAGACCAAATTCAAATATTACATTATCGCGTACTGTTTTGACTTCCTGTTTTCGGTAGGTGGTCAGGTCATCAGGTGTAAAAATGAAAACGGCAAAATCCACCCTCCTGGTCATTTCGATCAGATCGTGAAGCGTGACACTGCTAGGGTCAAAAACCCCCTGTGGCCAGACGATACAATCAGCATCATGCTCGAGTGCTGTCTGAATTTCATAGGCGACGGATAGACCTTCGACGGACGATCCGATAAAAATCTCCGGCTTCTGTTTCGCGTACATGCTGCCACGCCCCTTCTGGCAACCATTACTAACCAAATCCAATTACTCCCAGTGTAGAGGAATTCTCCTATTTTGCATAGTTTTTCTTGCTTGAGACATACTTCATTTGATGAAGTTTTCGAATTTATTTCCCTTAATATAATTTGATATTCGAATAAAACATAATTAAATTTACTTAAAATGTCTTCAATATTACTAAAAATGCAGTATATTGTTGAAGTAGCTTTCAATGGAGTTTTACCGATATAAAAGGGGGTCAACACCAATGAAAAAAAGCATATTTGCAGCTATGAGTTCTATTCTGGTTTTGAGTGCGGCGCTGGCAGGCTGTGGCGGCGGTGAAAAAACCGGTGAACAAGGAGCTTCTTCTGGTAACGAGCAAACTAGCGGTCCAAAAGTATTGCGCATGAACATGCACAGCGAGCCACCAACCGCTGACCCTGCGTTGGCTGAGGATTCTACTTCCGGTGCGCTTCTGCGCGCGACATTTGATGGACTTACTCGTATTAATGAAGACGGCAAACCACACGAATCTGTGGCTGAAAAAATCGATGTATCTGAAGATGGCTTGACATACACGTTCCACCTGCGTGACAGCAAATGGAGCAATGGCGATGCTGTAACGGCAAAAGACTTTGAATATGCATGGAAGCGAGCGCTCGATCCGAAGCTCGGTTCCACTTATGCTTACCAGCTGTACTACCTGAAAAATGCTGAGGAGTACAACATGGGCAAAGCGAAAGCAGACGATGTTGGCGTAAAAGCACAAGATGATAAAACTCTTGTAGTGACATTGAAAAATCCAACTCCATTCTTCCTGGAGCTGACTGCTTTCTACACGTACTTCCCTGTTAACCAAAAAGTAGTTGAGTCCGATGCAAAATGGGCTGGGGATGCAAAATCCCACGTAGGTAACGGTCCATTCAAGATGGACACTTGGGAGCACAAGAGCAAGCTCGTTCTCGCTAAAAACGACAACTACTGGGATAAAGATTCTGTAAAACTGGACAAGATCGATTTCTCCATGGTTGAGGACGAAAACACGGAGCTGTCCATGTTTGACAATGGCGATCTGGACTGGGCAGGAGCTCCTATGAGCGCACTCCCTACTGACGCTGTTCCAGCATTGAAAGATTCCGGCAAAATGAAAACACATGCAATTGCGGGAACTTACATGTACAAATTCAATACGGAGAAAGCGCCTTTCAACAACGCGAAAATCCGTAAAGCGTTTGCGTATGCAATCGATCGCAAATCCATCATCGACAACGTAACGCAAACAAACCAAGAGCCAGCAATGGGCCTCGTACCTCCAACTATGGCTGTAGCAACAAGCCCTTACTTCAAGGACAACGATGCAGAAACAGCGAAAAAATTGCTGGAAGAAGGTATGAAAGAAGAAGGCATCACCAAAATGCCTACTCTGACTCTGTCCTTTAATACTTCCGAGGGTCACAAGAAGATTGCAGAAGCGATCCAGGACCAATGGAAAAAAGTATTGGGCGTAGATGTGAAGCTGGAAAACAAAGAGTGGAAAGTATTCTTGGATGACATGCACCAAGGTAAATTCCAAATCGCTCGTTCCAGCTGGACAGGTGACTACAACGATCCATACACTTTCCTGGATCTGTTCAAGCTCAAAAAAGGCAGCAACAACGATACCAACTGGGAGAATCCTAAATATCAGGAGCTGCTGAACAAATCTGCTCTTGAAAAGGACCCAGAAAAACGTAAACAAATCCTGGCTGAAGCAGAAGCAATCTTCATGGATGAAATGCCTGCAGCGCCAATCTACTACTACACCCATTCCTACGTGCAGAGCGACAAAGTAAAAGGTGTTGTTCTCGACGGTCTGGGCTTCGTAGACTGGAAATGGGCAGACATTCAATAATCGAACAACCAAATAAGGATGAGAGAAGAAGGGCAAATACGCCCTTCTTTTTTGTTTGCATACTTGAGTGATAAACTTTCCGTTTATTCGAAATTTTATAACTAAAGGAAAATAAAGTTTTCGCCACATTCAGTTCGGGAGGCTGACTTTCAGAAAGTAAAAAATGAAAAAGGTTCATAAACCCTTATTTTATAAGGTTTTATTGGCTTTTATAGAAGAGTGAAATCTTTTTCTTGTTTATTTTATCGATAAATTTATTTTTATATTTGATTAACAATTTTTATAAATAAATAAAAATTTATTAAATCAATCTAAAACATGTTTAAAAATAATATAAAAGCATGTATATTGAAAAAAGATTTAGAAAAGGGGGATTACTTGTATGAAAAAGAATGTTTTCGTAGCAATGAGTTCTATCCTCGTCCTTGGTGCAGCCCTTGCAGGTTGTGGCAGCGCGGGTAACGAAGCAGCTAAACCAGCAGACAACAATGCATCTCAAGGAGCTACAACTGATAAGGCAGCAGGTTCTAAAGTATTAAAGCTGAACCTGCACTCTGAGCCACCAACAGCTGACCCAGGTATTGCGGAAGATACTACTTCCAGCACAATCATCACAGCTACCTTCGAAGGTCTGACTCGCGTTGGCAAAGACAACAAAGTACATGAAGCAGCAGCTGAGAGCTACACTGTCTCTGAAGACGGTAAAAAATATACATTCAAAATCCGCGACAACAAATGGAGCAACGGCGACGCTGTAACCGCTAAAGACTTCGAATTTGCTTGGAAACGCGCTTTGGATCCGAAAACAGCTTCCAACTACGCATACCAGCTGTACTATGTGAAAGGTGCAGAAGCATACAACAAAGGCACTGGTAAAGTAGAAGACGTTGGCGTAAAAGCAGTTGACGATAAAACTTTGGAAGTTGAACTGAACAACCCAACTCCGTTCTTCTTGGAACTGGTTGCATTCAAAACATACTTCCCAGTTAACCAAAAAGTAGTTGAAGGCAACGAAAAATGGGCAATGGATGCGAAAACCATCGTTGGGAACGGTCCATTTAAAATGGAAACATGGGAACATAAGAGCAAGCTGATTGTTGTGAAAAACGACAATTACTGGGATAAAGACAATGTCAAACTGGACAAAATCGAGTTCTCCATGGTAGAAGACGAGAACACTGAGCTGTCCATGTTTGAAAATGGTGAGCTGGATTGGGCAGGTTCTCCGACTTCCGCTCTGCCAACTGACGCGATTCCGGCTTTGAAAGAATCCGGAAAAATGACAACTCAACCAATCGCGGGTACTTACTTCTATCGTTTCAACACAGAGAAAGCACCGTTCAACAACGCGAAAATCCGTAAAGCATTTGCTTACGCGATTGATCGTCAAGGCCTGATCGACAACATTCTGCAAGCTGGTCAGCTGCCTGCAACTGGTTATATACCAATGAGCATGGCGCTGAACAAAGATGGCTACTTCAAAGACAAAGACCTCGAAGCTGCGAAGAAAATGCTCGAAGAGGGTATGAAAGAAGCTGGCATCAGCAAATTCCCAGCAATCACTCTTTCCTACAACACTTCCGAAGGTCACAAAAAGATTGCTGAAGCAATCCAAGACCAATGGAAGAAAAACCTCGGCGTAGACGTGAAGCTGGAAAACAAAGAGTGGAAAGTATATCTGGATGACGTACATCAAGGTAAATACCAAGTAGCGCGTGCAGGCTGGTTGGGTGACTTCAACGATCCAATCAACTTCCTGGAAATGTTCAAGGATAAAGACGGCGGAAACAACGATACTCGTTGGGAAAATCCGAAGTACAAAGAACTCTTGAACCAATCCGCTCTGGAACCAGATCTGGAAAAACGTAAAGCTATCCTGGCTGAAGCTGAGCAAATCCTGATGGATGAAATGCCAATCATGCCAATCTACTACTACACACAATCTTGGGTTAAAAACGACAAGGTTGACGGCGTAATCATCGATGGTCTGGGTGCAGTAGACTACAAATACGCTGACATCAAGTAATAGAAGAAATACTATCAAAAAGGGGAGTGGCGCTCGTGTGCCCCTCTTCTTTTTTATTGCGACTTATCCAAAAAGTTACTTTTAAGGAGTATACTGAATGTTATATCGCAAATAGAAAAATTCGGAGGGCATTTGATGAAAAAGAATGTTTTCATATTGATGAGCTCTATCCTTATTCTCGGTGGGATCGCAGCGGGTTCTTTTGGCCCAATCATGGCGGCAGAGCCAAAAGTGTTACGGCTAAATTTCACTTCCGATCCCCCTACAGTAGATCCAGGCATCGCAGAAGATTCAGCCTCAGGCACCGTCACTAGAGCGATCTTCGAAGGGCTGACCCGTTTAGGGAAAGACGGAAAAATACATGCAGCTGCTGCAGAAAGCTATACGGTTTCTACCGACGGAAAAATCTATACATTCAAAATTCGTGAATCCAAATGGAGCAACGGCGACCCCGTAACGGCCCATGACTTTGAATATGCTTGGAAGCGAGCGCTGGAACCAAAAACCGCGTCCAACTACGCTTACCAACTCTACTATTTGAAAGGGGCGGAAGCGTTTAACAAAGGAACTGGAAAAGCCGAAGACGTTGGAGTAAAAGCCATCGACTCCAAAACATTGGTTGTGGAACTAAAAAATCCGACCCCGTTCTTCACAGAATTGACGGCATTCCATACATATTTCCCTATGAACAAGAAAGCGGTAGAAGCGAGTGTAAACTGGGCTTTTGAGGCCAAGACAATCGTTGGTAATGGCCCTTTCCGAATGGATTCGTGGGTGCACAAGAGCAGGCTGGTTCTTGTGAAAAACGTAAACTATTGGGATAGAGGTAACGTGAATATCGACAAGATCAGTTTCTCTATAGTAGATGATGAGAACATCATGTTAAATATGTTCAACAACGGCGAATTGGATTGGGCGGGTGCCCCAACTTCAGATATACCTCTTGATGCAGGACCTGCTTTGCTGGCATCTGGAAAATTAATAACGAAACCAATTGCGGGGACATACTTTTACCGATTTAACACAGATAAAGCCCCTTTCAATAACTCGAAAATCCGTAAAGCGTTTGCTTATGCAATTGATCGTCAAATGATAATGGCCAAAATTCCTGTCGGTCATCTACCTGCGACAGGCTTCGTGCCACCGAGCATGGATCTAAATCAAGACGGCTACTTTAAAGATAATGACATCGAAGGAGCGAAGAAACTTCTGCAAGACGGGATGAAGGAAGTCGGTATTACCAAACTCCCTCCGATTACTCTCTCCTACAACACCTCAAGCGGTCACAGTAAAATCGCCGAAGAAATTGTGGCCCAATGGAAAAGCAAGCTTGGTGTAGAAGTTGTGCTGGAAGACAAGCAGTGGAAAGTATACCTGGAAGACGTACATCAAGGTAAATACCAAGTAGCGCGTGCAGGCTGGTTGGGTGACTTCAACGATCCAATCAACTTCCTGGAAATGTTCAAGGATAAAGACGGCGGAAACAATGATACGGCTTGGGAAAATCCGAAGTACAAGGAACTTTTGAATCAATCAGCACTGCAACAGGATCCGGAAAAGCGCAAAGCCATCTTGGCACAAGCAGAGCGAATTTTGATGGAGGAAATGCCCATCATGCCTATCTATTACTACGCGCAATCTTGGGTACAAAGCGATAAGGTCAATGGCGTTATCATCGATGGTTTGGGTATGGCAGATTATAAATACGCAGACATCAAGCAATAGAGAGAAGAAATGAATCGCAGCGAAAGAAGAGGGGCACTTTATGTGCCTCTTTTTTTGCACAATGATGGACAAATGACCAATCCACTAAGCGGCTCCTGACATAGAGTGAAAGGGAACAAACTGTGATCAGGAGGGATAACTGTGGATCTTGGTAAATTGCTGAGCATTGTAAAGTCGATTCCCAAGGATAAGCTGAAGACAGATGCTGGTTTAAAGGATGTCATTCGTGATATGGGTAAAAAGGTAGGGAAAAATTTCACGGATAAAGAATTGAACGGCTATGTCGCCCAGTTTCGGCAGATGTCAAAAACGGAAAACGTCGGCAGCTTGATGAATAAGTTGTCAAAAAAAGGGATCGATGCGAAAGACTTGAACAACATCAAAAAGCGCTTTAAATAAGGGACAAAAGTCAGGTTAACAGGAGGGAGGTGGGACTATCGCTGCCAAAATAAAAAGGAAGCATAAGCTGACCGGCTCTCAGAATCATCTGATTGAATCGATGAACAAGCTGACAGACGCTCACAACTTGAACAATGCGCAGATGATGCGCGAGATGAATCAGGTGCGTCAGGAACTACAAGATATGAAAGATACGCTCGGACGGCTCAAAGCAAGACCGGTAATCGAGCCTAGGCGAGGCATACTGTTCGGAGCTCGCCGTCGCCCGCCAGTACAGACTGTGCCGGAAAAAGCAAAGCCTGCCTTTTCGCTCGAAGATCTACTTCCACTATTGCCACACCTCAGCGGGGCGTTCCCCCAATTAAAGAACCCCAAAGTGGCGGATTCAATCAAGGTCCTGTCTAATCCAGCTGTGCTGTCGATGATTCAGCAGTTTGTTGCGGGTGGAGGATTAAACATGCTGAAAGGACCTGTTGAGCAGGTAAGCAGGAGAGAGAGACGTGGATTGTTTCGGTAGCAAGTCATGGAGGCGTTCAATTCAGGAAACGCCTCTTTTTTTCTGGAGAAGAGATCTGTATCTTTTGATGGATATTAATATCATACTTTTCTCACTATACAGAAAATTTTATCTTCTACATAATTACTTATGAATATATACTTCTTAATTATGAGGAGGACAAGCATGTTGAAAAAAACGGTAATTCCTTTCTGCCTTGTGGCGAGTTTGACGTTCGGAATAACTGCTTACGCTGCACCACATCCATCGAGCAGTGCATTTGACAACAAGATCGTCAAAAGAATAAAAGTAGACAACATCTACAATATGGTCAAGGAATTATCAGAGGAGCCGAGAGTAGCCGGAACAAAATCTGAGCATGATGCTGTTACATATATTGAAAAGAAGTTTCAATCGTATGGGTATGATACAGAACGGCAGCCATTTGAGTTTTACAGTTATTCAGGACCGACCGAGTTTTCTTTTTCCGTTAGCGGTTTTGAAGACACAGACTGGGAGCTGGGCACCTTTACCTATGGAGTGAACGGCAGTGTGACTGATGAACTCGTATATGCGGGGTTGGGAAGAGAGAGCGATCTGGACGAAGTGGATCTGGATGGCAAAATCGCGCTGATCAAGCGCGGGGAGATCTCTTTTGCGGATAAAGTGAAAAATGCGGCAGAGGCAGGGGCAAAGGCTGTCGTTATCTTTAATAATAGCTCTGGCACCATTAACGGGACACTTGGGGGGCCAGATGACAGCTATGTTCCAGTTTTGGCCCTTACGAAGTCGCAAGGAGAGGAACTCTTGGACCGATTGCAAAATGGTGAAGCGCTGAGCGCAACAGTCACCGTAGAAGGTGCAGAGACGAAGGAAAGCACATCTTATAACGTGATCGCCACTAAAAAACCGGATAAAAATAAAGATAATGGGCAAATCATCATAGTCGGTGCTCATCACGACTCGGTAGAAGGGGCACCGGGTGCTAACGACGATGCTTCAGGGACAGCGACAACACTTGAGCTGGCTCGAGTTATGGCGAATATGCCGACAGATACGGAAATTCGCTTCATTACATTTGGAGCTGAAGAGAATGGACTTCTCGGCTCTTATGCCTACGTAGAAACAATGTCAGAAGAAGAAGTCGAAAATACGGTGGGCATGTTCCAAATGGACATGGTTGGTAGTAAGGATGCCGGAAAATTGATCATGTATACAGTAGACGGGGAGAAAAATGTGGTCACAGACTTGGGGGCAGCAGCCGGATCACGTTTGTCCGAGACTGTAAACTATGGCAGGGAAGGGCGAAGCGACCATGTTCCCTTTGCCGAGGTGGGAATTCCAGCAGCACTGTTCATCCATGCACCGGTAGAGCCTTGGTACCATTCACCGGAAGACAGCATCGATAAAATAAGCAAGGACAAGCTTCAGGAAGTAGCTGAGATCGTAGGAGCAGCTGTTTATCAAATCGCACGTCCTGATACACCAGCATTGAAAAACGCGCACGTTGCTCCAAAGCCTGTCGATTACGATTTTGAGGAAAGAGAATTGGAATAACGATCTGAGGTTTTCTTGAGAAAGTCGACGAAAGTGCCGGAAATCGGCACTTTTTTCTTTTTCGACAGATTTGGTACCAAAAGACTACAAACTTTACAGGTCATGATGCGTCTAATAAAATGGTGAACGTTGCACAATTGCATAAGGCCAAAAAACAAAACAGACATCAACGGAGGAGGACAGGATGAAAAGACGATTGTACCCGTTACTTCTAGCGATGCTAGTCCTGCTGCTGATCCCCGGTTGGGCAACAGCTGCAAAGGCAGCGAACGAGGAAGCCGTCAAGCTGATGATCGGTGGACAAGCTACTGAGCCTGATGTGCCGCCAGTCATCAAAAATGGACGTACATTGGTTCCTGTTCGTGTGATCGCGGAAGGTCTCGGGGCTGAGGTTGCATGGAACGAAAAATCACGAACAGCCGTCATTACGCGGGGAGCACAGCAGCTTTCTCTCACGCTGGATTCAAAAAAAGCCATGGTGAACGGCAAGCAGGTGACTCTCGATACGGCACCTGTCATCGCAAAGCAGCGCATGCTATTGCCGCTGCGCTTTGTCGGAGAATCACTCGGTGTGACAGTGGGCTGGGATAACAGCAGCCGTACTGTAATCGCAAACGAAACGCCGCAGGTTCTGTTGAATGGACATGCCCCTTCACAAGCGATCAAAACGTACCAAGTGTCAAGCGTGATGTATGTTTCGGCACAGGCAGTAGCAGAACAAGTCGGACAAAAAGGATTTGCCTGGAAAAGACCCGAACGTGGTATGACGATTGACGACCAATTGGTTCTTCCATTAGAGCAAATCGAAAATGAGCTTGGAGGCTCGTTTAGTTGGAATAAGAAAAAGAACGTGGTTGAGATCGAGCGATTGAATCATCTCAAGGATTTATCGATGGATGGAGATCGTGTGAGTATTAAGACGTCGATGCCAGTCCAGGCTCAAGCATTTGTGCTGACAGGACCGCATCGCATTGTACTGGACTTGCCACAAACCTCCTTGGATGACAGGCTCGTGGATCTCTTGAGCGAGCAGAACAGCAACATCGGAAGTATCGGTGAAACAGAGGAAAAACAGCGGGCTTCGCAAGACGACGAGGACATGGATGAGGATACGGAAGAGTCCTATTCTTCGGACGAGCAGGCAGCAAAATCAGACGTACAGCAAGATGAACCACTGATCTCGGCGTTGCGTTTTAGCCAATACAGTGCTTCACCTGATACTGTTCGTGTCGTCATTGAACTGAACCAAAAAAGCCAATACAGCTTGGTTAATACAGATGACGGCATCGAGGTCAAGCTGACACCGAAGCCGAAGAAAACCGGGTATTTGATTGTGATCGACGCGGGTCACGGTGGTAAAGACCCTGGTACATTAGGTACAGCGGGCAACCATGAAAAGGATTATAATTTGGCTGTAGCCAATAAGGTTGTTGAGCTCTTGAAGCAGTACCCAGAGTTTCAAGTGGTACCGATTCGCACATCAGATGTCTTTTATGAGCTGTCAGAGCGCGCAGCTATCGCGAACGATCGAGAGGCTGATTTGTTCCTTTCGATTCACGCAAATGCAGCTCCAAGTGCGAAGGCTGGCGGTACAGAAACCTTCTACTATAATGCTAACAGTAAAACTTTTGCGGAAGTCGTACATAAACATCTGCAAGGAGCGACAAAATTCCAGGATCGCGGTGTCAAGGCAAGCGGCTTTTACGTGATTAAAAACACGCATATGCCAGCGGTTCTGACGGAAACAGGCTTCTTGTCCAATCCGGCAGAAAACGCGCAGCTGACGAACCCTGCTTTCCAGGACAAAATTGCCCAAGCACTTGTAGCAGCGATCCGCGAATACTATCAGTCGTATCAGTAAGGGAGGTTTATTCCGATGAAAAAAAGTCGTATGATCTGGATGGCAGCTCTTGCCATGGTGCTCATGGCTGGTTGTGGGCAAAAAGCGGCTCCAGCGCCGCAGCCAACGACTCCGGTAGAACAGCCGTCTGGCTCGACTCCATCGACACCTGAGCCGAAGCTGACGAAGCAGAACATTTCCGTTTACTATTCGGATGCCGATTTAATGGATTTGCAGAAGGAAGAGCAGGAAATTACGTTTGCCGAGGACATCGAAAAGTACAAAAAAACGCTCTCGATGCTAGAGAAGCCCCAAAAGACAGAGGAGCATTTTCCGCTTTGGAAAGACTTCCACTATCATTCCGTGGCATTTGACAAAGGGACGTTGACCATTGATGCAGACAGTAAAAACCAGTATAATCTCGGAGCTGGTGGCGAAGGTATGGCACTATCGGCTTTGCTGAAAACCTTTTTCCAATATGCAGAAGTACAAAAGATTGTGATTTTGGAAGACGGGAAAAAGACAGAATCGCTGATGGGTCACGTAGAGATCACTGAACCATTTACGCGTGATAGCGTCAAGTAGCACGTATAGAAAAAAACGGCACGTCCTGAACCACTCAGGATGCGCCGTTTTTTTCTTTCAATAATCAGGTTCGTTCCCTGTCACCAACCAAGAACTTGATGGCGTAAATCCCCGCTAAGCCGACTAGCGTATAGACGATGCGGCTCATGAGAGAGTCGGCTCCACCAAAGAGGGTTGCGACCAAATCAAATTGGAAGAGCCCGATAAGTCCCCAGTTTAAAGCCCCGATAATGACAAGAATTAAGGCCAGTTTATTCATCTAATATCACCTCATAAAAGGAATAGGCAAAGTATCCCCATGATTGGCCCATTTCATACAAAATGGTCTCATCTTTAAGAAAGCTTAACAATGGCAACACAATACAACAACATTCGGCCTGTATAGTTTGTACTTGTAAGAGAGAAAAAAACCGACCCTTTTAAGGAGGATTTTCATCAAATGAAAAAACTCAGCAAAATGTTCATGGCGCTGACTTTCGTAGGAGCTTTGCTCGCAGGTTGTGGAAGCAATAATGCCGCACCAGCGCAACAACCAGCAACAACAACACCAGCACCATCGACACCAGAAGCTAGCAAGCCAGCAGCTTCCAGTGAGCCAGTTACAGCGGTGGGTTCTACCGCATTGCAACCTCTCGTAGAACAAACAGCGAAAGACTTCATGGCAAAAAATGAGGGCGTTCAAATTCAAGTACAAGGCGGAGGAAGCGGTACTGGTCTTAGCCAAGTAGCAAGCGGTGCTGCAACGATCGGTAACTCCGACATTTTTGCAGAAGAGAAAAAAGGAATTCCAGCAAACGAGTTGGTTGACCATAAAGTAGCTGTTGTAGGTATGGCAGCAGCAGTAAGTCCAAAAGTAAAAGTAGACGATCTCACAAAACAACAGCTGATCGACATCTTCACAGGTAAAATCACAAACTGGAAAGAGGTTGGCGGCGATGATATGAAAATCACGCTTGTAAACCGTCCGAAATCTTCCGGTACTCGTGCAACATTCAGCAAATTCGCATTGGATGGAAAAGAAGAAGCAGAAGGTATCACAGAGGATTCCTCGGGTACAGTTCGCAAAATCATTGCTGAAACTCCAGGCGCAATCGGTTACCTCGCTCTATCCTACTTCAACGATACGGTAAAAGCATTGAAACTGGATGGCGTTGAAGCAAATGCAGAAAACATCACAACAAACAAATACCCAGTTTGGGCATATGAGCATATGTACACAAAAGGTGAGGCTACTGGCAACGCGAAAGCATTCCTGGACTTCATCCTGACTGAAGAAGTACAAAAGAAAACAATCACTGAGCTTGGCTTCCTGCCTATTACTGACATGAAAGTAGAGCGCGACGCAGAAGGAAAAGTAACACAAAAATAAATATTCAAGCAGTAAAAGCAAGATAGAGGGGTGGGGGGGCGCTTACCCCTCATTTTGCTTGTAAAGATGTAAATAACTATTCGCTAATACGCAGTGGCTTCTCCATGAAGCTGCCTCGCAAGAAGTTTTCTTACGTTAAGTCGTTTTCTTTCCGGGAGGGAGAACATGAACCATCGTACTTACGGGTCAAAGACAGAACGGCAATCCATGATTGCGCGAAAAATGCTGACGTACAATAAGCGTCAGTTTACAGAGAATCTGACAGGTAGAACTATAGCATTGGTCTGTGCGGCTTTGCTGGTCGTAGTTGTTTTGTCCATCACCTATTTCATTGCATCCAAAGGACTGTCCACGTTCTTTGTAAACGGGGTCAGCATCACAGAATTTTTAACAGAGCTTAAATGGGATCCAGAGGGTGAGCCGTCTGTATACGGTGTATTTCCCTTTATTCTTGGTTCGTTTTTAGTGACTGCTTTGGCTGCGCTGATTGCTGCTCCACTCGGCATTGGTGCTGCGATTTTCATGACAGAGATTTTCCCGAACTTCGGTAAAAAAGTATTGAAGCCGGTGATCGAGCTGCTGGTGGGAATTCCATCAGTCGTATACGGCTACGTAGGACTTACATTGCTTGTTCCTTTTATCCGTGAGCAGTTTGATGTTTTAGGCTTTAGCTTGTTGGCTGGGGGTCTTGTACTGGCTCTGATGATTTTGCCAACGATTACGAGTGTGGCTACCGATGCGATTCAGGCAGTGCCTCAGGATTTGCGCAATGCATCACTGGCTTTGGGTGCTACACGCTGGCAAACGATTTGGAATGTAGTTTTGCATTCCTCGCTTCCAGGCTGTTTAACCGCGATTGTTTTGGGGATGGCTCGCGCTTTTGGTGAGGCCTTGGCTGTACAGATGGTTATCGGTAATACAACCAAGCTGCCAGGCAGCATATTGGACCCAATCAGTACACTGACGAGCGGAATTACGCTCAACATGGGGAATACGATTCAAGGTACCCCTTACAATAACGCGCTTTGGTCGATGGCTTTGCTGCTCTTGCTCATGTCTTTCATCTTCATCATGATATTGCGGATTCTGGGCAGAAAGAGGATGGTGAAGTAGATGAAAGCGAGAGTAATGGACCGCGCTGCTACGATAATTTTGACACTGATTGCCGTTTTGATTATCGGGACACTGGTAGGGCTTCTCGGCTTCATTTTGTCGCAGGGGTGGCACAAGCTGAATCTGGACTTTCTGACGTCACCACCTGATATCGTCAATGCAGGCGGCGGGATCGGACCGCAGCTGTTTAACTCTTTGTACCTGCTCGTTTTAACGATGCTGATCGCCTTGCCGCTCGGCATTGGTGCAGGTATTTATATGGCTGAATATGCGCCGGACAACAAGTTCACACAGTTTATCCGGATGAGTATAGAAGTATTGTCTTCCCTTCCTTCGATTGTTGTCGGTTTGTTTGGCTTGCTGGTATTCGTAAATATGACCGGATGGGGATACACCCTGTTCTCGGGTGCACTTGCCCTGACGGTGTTTAATTTACCACTGTTGGTTCGCGTTACAGAGGATGCGCTGCGCAACGTACCACGCAGCCAAAAGGAAGCGAGCCTGGCACTGGGTATCACCAAATGGAGGACCATCGTCTCCGTCATTTTGCCAGCAGCTTTGCCGGGTATTATTACGGGAGCGATTCTCGCGTCGGGACGTGTTTTTGGTGAGGCGGCAGCGCTGCTGTTTACAGCGGGTATGTCATCGCCAAACCTGAACTTCACTGATTTCACATTAAATAGTCCTACTTCGCCACTTAATCCGTTCCGTCCAGCTGAGACACTCGCTGTCCACATCTGGAAGGTAAATAGCGAAGGCTTGACGCCTGATGCACGCGATGTTGCGGATGGAGCAGCCGCCGTACTCATTATTGCTGTTTTGCTCTTTAACGTCTCGGCCCGTTGGTTTGGAACATGGGTGTACAAGAAGATGACGTCAGGATCAAACTAGGAAGAGGTGGTAAGTATGTCCGTACTCACAATGCAAGATACAGTGCCAGACGCGATGAAAGATACGATCATTCAGACAAGGGATGTCTCCGTTTTTTACGGGGAAAAACGCGCAGTTAACAATATTAGCATGGACATCGAACGGAATTCTGTCACGGCCTTTATCGGGCCGTCTGGCTGCGGCAAATCGACGCTGCTCAGAAGCTTGAACCGCATGAATGATCTTGTCCCGTCGTGCCGTGTAACAGGCTCGATCGTAGTTGACGGCATCGACATTACGAGTGAGCAGGTAAACATTGAGGGGTTGCGCCAAGTCGTCGGAATGGTCTTCCAGCGTGCAAATCCATTCTTCAAATCGATTTACGAAAACATCGCGTTTGCGCCGAGATTCCATGGCCTGACCGATAGACGCGCCTTGGATGAATTGGTAGAAAACAGCTTGCGTAAGGCAGCGCTGTGGGATGAGGTCAAGGATCGTTTGCGTGATTCTGCTCTGTCGCTCTCAGGCGGACAGCAGCAGCGCCTGTGCATCGCACGCGCCATCGCCATGCAGCCAACGATTTTGCTTTTGGATGAGCCAGCTTCGGCACTTGATCCGATCTCTACGATGAAAATCGAAGAGCTGGTGATGCAGCTCAAGGAAGAGTACACCATCGTTATCGTGACGCACAATTTGCATCAAGCAGCACGCATCTCTGAAAAAACGGCGTTCTTTTTGTTAGGGGAGCTGGTAGAGATGGATCAAACGTCCAAAATCTTCACTTCTCCGGAAAATGAAAAGACAGAAGCCTATATTAGCGGTCGATTCGGTTGAGACAACCCCCTCCCTTACAGTGGTAAAGCTGCTGTGGGAGGGGTTTTTTGCGTCCGAATTTGTTTTTGAAAAGGAAAAGCCCTCTACGCGGAGGGCTTTTCGATTGTGCGGAAGAAGCGTATTTCCTGTTCCAGATCTTCAACGATCCCTGTCAGACGCTCTGAATCGTGTAAGAACTGCTCTGAGAGGGAGAGGCTTTCCTGGTTGGCTGCGACTGCTTGCTGGGTACCTGAGACGACCTCTGTAGCCGATAGGGCGAGACTGTCTACTCGCTCCTGAATGGTCCTGCTTTGGCGGTAAATCCATTCAGACAGCTGGCCGATTGATTCAAACTGAGTCGTGAGGATTTCACTGATCTGTACGGTCTTGGTGAAAATATCGGTAGCTTCATGAAGCGTGTTAATTCCATCTACAGTAGCGTGATCTGTTGTTTCCAAGCATTCCGAGACGTTAGCCATGCGATGCTCGCCGGCTTTGAGAGCTTGTTGAATACGGGTTGTTGCCTCTTCTGTTTGCTCGGACAGCTGGCGAATCTCGTCTGCGACGATTCCAAAGCCGAGTCCTGCCTGTCCCGCTCTTGAAGCTTCGATACGTGCGTTAAAAGATAAAAGCTTGGTCCTTTTTGAGATCGAGGATATCAAATCAAGAATTTCCCTGATGTCATTCATGCTTTCCTTCATGGAGGACATGGCGTGTAGCGATGCTCGCATGTCTTCTGAAATTTTTTGCATGTTTTCCTTTAAGTGATCGATGGATAGAGCTGCTTTCGCACTTTGCTCGCGCGACTCCTGATTTTTGATCACGGCTGTTTGCATAGAGTTGTTGATCTCCGACATTTCGTTTGTAATGCTTTCCATGATGGAGTGAATAGTATCGATTTGTACTTGCTGCTGATCCATCTCCATTGACAGCTTTTCTGTGACAGCGACAACCTCAGTCTGCATGGCATGAGAATGGCGTGAGCTTTTTCCGACATGCTGGGCGACTTCTTTGACGTCGGAGATGACGTACTGGATTTTCCCGATTATGGTGCGGATTTGCTCGCTCATTCGATTGAAGCTGTCAGCCAGCTGCCGAATTTCATCATTGCTTTTTACATGCATCGTTAAAAACAGATCGCCTTCGCTGAACGCAGCCATTTTCTGTTGAACTTCCTTGATAGGCTGAACAATTTTACGGACGAATAAGTACAAAAGCAGGGCCAGTGCACAAAGACCAATCAACGAGACAGCCAGGATCGTCAGTTGCAGTCGATTCACTACTTGCTTTACTTCGAGGACGGATTGGACGACAATTATTCCCCAGCGGAGAGAGTCGTCGAAGCGATAGGCCGCAAAGTAGTTCGTACCATTCATGAGCATTTCCTGCACGCCAATCTGACCGGATAGCACATGCTGCACGACTGGCAGCTGATACAGTCCTGGACGCTGCAAGGCGTAGTTTTGATCAGGATGGGCCACGAGCTTCCCGGATTGATCGACAATCATGGCGTAGCCGGTTTCCCCTGGCTTGATTTTACTGATCGATTCACTCAGCTTGGGCACAGAGACAAAGGCTACAACGACGCCAACAGGCTCCTCATCTTCGTTTCGCAAGGCGATTGAGATTGCTATTTTAGGAAATTCAGTCTGTGAAAATTGGAAGACATCAGAAACGTAGGTTGTTTGTTTGTCAAAGGCTCCCTTGTACCAATCCGTTTTTCTGGGATCGTATTCGCTATCGAGCGGAGAACCGGGAAAAGTGACGAAGCGTCCGTCTTTGGTTGCTACCTGTAATTCAGAAATAGTAGGATTGCTGGTTACGATTTCGGAAAAAATGCCAAACGATTGACCGTTCGTTACTTTGCCGTTCTTGTATGTAGAAGCATACGATTGTAAGGCAGTGACGATTGTCTTTACCCGGCTGTCTACCTCCTGCAGAGCTGCGCCGGATGCATCCTGCAGTTGTTGTTTTGTTTTTTCGTTAAGCATGGCCTCTGATTGGGAACTGATAAAAAAGGCCGTAATTGCCATCATCCCGATAACCATTGTCATGATTCCAAAAAATAGCCTAGTAAAAATAGAACGATAATGAAATGACGAGTTGCCTAATGTCCTTTTTTTTCTCAGCATCAAGTGCTCTCCCCTTATTCGACAAAACGTTCAGCTTTATTGTAGGTTTTGCCAGAGGGGGCGTATATGGTTTGTCGGCAACATTTACCATAACTTTACCTAACCCGAAATCTTTATGGAAACTTAATAAACATCACATAGAAGCATAACATTCTGACGCTATAGTGATGGGGTGAAGAATGCTGCAACAAAGAAAAGGAGCGAGGACCTTATGAGCGTTATTTCGGTGCGAGAGTTAAACCTCTTTTACGGAAATAAGCAAGCCCTCTATGATATAAATTTAGACGTAGATTCCCACTCCATTACGGCCTTGATTGGGCCATCGGGCTGCGGGAAATCCACCTTTTTACGGACGTTGAATCGAATGAATGATTCCGTTCCCAATACAAAGATCACAGGATCTGTGAAAGTCTTTGATGAAGATATTTATAGCTACAATGTAGAAGTGGAAAGGCTGCGTAAAAACATCGGGATGGTTTTTCAGCACCCCAATCCGTTTCCGAAAAGCATTTATGACAACGTGACATACGGCCCGAAATTGCACGGCCTGATGGATCGACACAAGCTGGACGAGATTGTAGAGGCAAGCCTTAAGGCAGCAGCCCTCTGGGATGAGGTCAAGGATGTGCTGAAAAAGCCTGCTACGGGATTGTCAGGCGGACAGCAGCAGCGTCTTTGCATCGCTCGTGCCTTGGCGGTTCAGCCGCAAATTTTGCTGATGGATGAACCAACCTCCGCGTTGGACCCGATTTCGACTGCAAAAATCGAGGAGCTGCTAGAGGAGCTTAAGGGCATTTATACGATTGTGATCGTGACGCATAATATGCAGCAGGCAGCGCGTATCTCCGACAAGACCGCCTTCTTCCTGAACGGAGAGCTTGTGGAGTTTGACAACACCCCGGTAATTTTCCAAAACCCATGTGACAAAAGGACAGAAGATTACATTACCGGACGTTTCGGATAATTTCCTCTTGTAGTATGGTTAAAAGAGCGACCAGCTTGATTGATATGATCCCCTCATAGTAGACAGAAAAAAGGAAGCACCTTACTCTGTTTATTATGGGGGGATTTTCTCATGGGG
>NZ_CANMZW010000033.1 GCF_947502445.1 uncultured Brevibacillus sp. | reverse complement strand
AGTTTTGTAGCCCATTCCGTCTTTTAGATATAGATCAACCGCTTTTCTCTTGAAAGCAGTATCGTATGTTGTCCTACATTTCCCCATGAGAAAATCCCCCCATAATAAACAGAGTAAGGTGCTTCCTTTTTTCTGTCTACTATGAGGGGATCATATCACTTAGGAGTGTGCTTTATTGATTATTATTGTCGCATCATCACTACTTGGTTTGAGGTGAGGGAGTTTTTAAGTACTCCTAGTCCATCATTTAATCCCACTCGATACGCAACATCTTCACCTGCTGCCCGCATTGCGAATACTGCTTCGTTTAACATTTCAAACAGGTACATATGATTAGGCAGTAACTTCTCCAGTTGCATCAAAGCTGATTCAAACTCATCTTCCGCTAGTATGACTCGCTCAGAGTTATTTGTTTGTTCATACACCTGATCAATTCGCTTTTGAATGGTCGGCTCCATCCATTGAACAACTACTTCCATTCCGAACCCTCCTCATTTTGGAGGCAACACCACGTTTACTTCTATGCTGTCTGTGTTATACTGTTATGTAAAGGGCGTTGCCCCGGTTGTTTGATTAGTCTACCTTCTGTCCGCCAAGACTAGGGAAGGTGGACTTATTTATTTTGTACTCCTGTTTTATCTTCATTTGCCCTCCATCTAAATTACGCCGCATTTCCACCTTTGAACTTGTTGATGAAGTAGACTTGACCCTTGCCCGTGACCTTTGTTGTTCTTCTGACCCTAACACTACCATCTGGTACTGTTATGCTGGTCGTTTTAACTTCAAACAATCCCATTTCCATAGCGCGTTGAGTAGGGCTATTCCAGCGATCACCCTTCGCTTTAATGAGATAACCTTCTTGTCTCAAACGCTCGAATAGTCGATTTGGACCAATGTTCACACCATTTTGTTTCAAAATTTTTGCCAGATCACCAACCAAAATGGTATCTTCGGATGTTTGAAGTGATTCCGCAAAAATGACTTTGGGCTTGTCCTGTTCAACCTTCTGTTCCAATTTTTCAATATGAATATCCTTTGCTTCAAGCAACTTATTTGCTTCAACTAAAGCCAAAGCAATAAATTTTTGAGGATCAGTCGGGATGTTAAGCTCTTGCGTAATTTCGTCCCTCATCCGGAAGTACCCATCAAGAATATCTTCGTATTTATCCCACGCTAGCTCGTCGTCAAAGATTTTGAGTAATTTAGCATATCCTCGTTCAGATAGGACATAGATATTTTCAGCCCGGTTAACCGAATTTTGAGTCAGAATTCCGTTCTGCATCAGATGCATTACGAAACCATTCCCTTGGATATCAATTACATCTATGCCATCCTTGAACTTATTGCGATTCATGTTAATCGCACGATTTACAGCGGATAATTCCTTTCCGTGCATCTCAGCTATATGTTTTGCTAGCATCGATTTCTTATCTTCACCAAACCCGCCAGCAATTTTCGGTACAATTACCCCGCAAACCTCGGTAGTTCCCATAATTTTAAAAGCTACACTCATCTTCCACCCTCCTGTCGAACTTATGCCGTTTTCTCCACAATTACAACCTCCAGGATTTCTCCAACTCCAACATTGAACAGACTGCAAAGCGTCAAAAGAGTCTGGTACTGTACCCCCTTCCCTTTTCCATAATAAATTGCCGTAAGTGTAGTTCGAGAAATCCCAGTTCGCTCAGACAACTCGGCTACTGTACGAATTCTGTTTTTCGCCATCAAGATAGGCAAGTTAGATTTAATCAACTCGATCACCTCCTCCGGTAAACATTATAGACAATACTAATTAAATTCGTCCAATAGTCTGTACGTTTACCTGCATCAAATGTACACTAAGCATTTTAGCTTGTCAATACGATTTGATAGTTTTATTTGATATTTGTTCAGCATTCGCTACAATTGGTGGTAGAGGTGATCATTAGTATGATTAAATGCAATCTTGCTGTCATTCTCGCGGAGAGAGGTATAAAAATAACTGACTTAGCAAATGTAACAGGCATCTCACGTACTACATTAACAGCGCTTTACTACAATCAAGGAAAAGGAATTCAGTTTGATACATTAGACAAGCTATGTAACTTTCTAGATGTGGCTCCCGGGCAGCTTTTGTTACACATACAGTACAATGTAGACGTAAAAATGATTGAAGAGTTGGGATTGAAAAAGTTTCTTTTTAAAATGGAGTATGTAATCGGTGAAACTAGCTATTTGGACGATGTTCTGGTTTATGAGACTAAAACTGATCATGAAGCGAAAAAAATTTATTTAGTGATTGAATTTCCTAGAAAACTTTTTAATAACATTTCAGTTATCCCAGAGTACAATCGTATTGCAGCAATTGAAGATTTAACATTAACAATCTATTATACCAATGATGAATATGATGATCATGATGTTGTCACAGACGTTCGTGTATCCGACTTCCTCCAAAACAAAGACGCTCCCGAGTGAGAGCGTCTTTGAGTTTTACGAAAGATTATCGCTCCACAAGATAAAATGTTCTTTACCTAGTGAATCGAATGTTGGCATCGAATTGTCATTCGTAGCTGAAACAAGAACAGCGCTGCCAATGTTTAGATAATCATGTTGAGCCAATAGATTTGATGCTGGATACTCACCTGGAAGCAAAGGAATCGCGTCGACTAACTTTTCACCTGTGTCATGATTCGTAATTGACATGAACCAGTATCCTCCAGGAGCGTTATATATCAGAGAAAAGTCTAGTGTTATGTTCTTGTCTCCTATTGGCAGAGTACAAACGAACTCCTGATTCATAGAGGGTTTTATTGGCAGAATTACGGATGCCAATTCCTTCACCGTCCTAACAGTTTTTTGAGCCCTGCTTCAACAAGAATACTTTTACCCTTGTCTATAGGTTCAGACTTTCCCAGGTTAGCTCGATCTGTCACAGCAGGCTTGCTGCTAATCTTAACCGTCCGCACCTGTGCAACCACTATCTCTCGCATGGTAACCGTGCAGCGCAGGCCATTCAGAGTTGTAAAATCATCCGGTGCTGATATTTCTTCGATCAGCATGTTTTGGTACAATCCCAGTCTCGAATGAATCTGTAAGGGCACGCGGAGTGCTTGCAGTTCCTTCAAAACTTTGAATGCTTGAACGGATCGACTCCATCCTCCCGTGAACTGTCCCGGGATAAGACTAGTTGCCACATCCGACATACCGATCTCCATTGTTAATTCCTGTGACTCAAGGTAAGCGTGGTCTGTTAAAGCTGACCCTGTTTGTACAGGGTGCTCAGTAATTTTAAGGCGGCTAGTGTGCGTCGACCGTAAAAAAGCATCGAAGAACCAGCCGCCTATATTGGTTTTCAAATAAACAAGAGAGGAAATGGGAGGCGAATTAAGATCAATAATGGGATTCTGTGCCATCTTTCTACCTCCACATTAGTAAGGATTTCGCATAGAACGTTGATTAAGATTGTAGTCTGACCATTGATTGTTTACCTCTCGTGCAACCTCACTAGGCTGTGAGCTTGCAATGTTGAATACGGGGTTGCTTGTGTTGTAGATAAGCGTCTGTTTGGACGACGAGTTAGTGTTATACATGTAGCTGTTAGCGTACATACCACTCGCCATGGCTTCATACTGTTGGAATGCCTCGGGGTTAATCATCATCGCCATTCGAGCGAAACCCTCGTTCAGGTCCTGATTGAAGGTGCGGAAACCTTTCACAAGATCGGAATCATTCAACGCTTTTTTGAATGTCGGTTCCAAACCCCTTGGCAAGCTATTAATGCTCGACTCAAGTCGGATATCCTGCGTTTTTGATCCAAGGCGGGCATCCTGCATTTTCGGTCCATGTTCCTTTGCTTCCCGTAGCGCTTCTACCGGTAGCCGTTTGTATCCGGTGGAGCTAGGAGCAGGAGCAGTAGGTTCCTCATCTTCTCCGAAGTATTCTCTTTTTGCCTCAGCCATAAGCGCATCATCGCCTGTGATAAATGCCCTAGCTGACTTTAGGGAAAACGTGACAGCCTTGATAGTCTCGTTAATGGTTTGAAGAGCAAATTTCAGCTGTCCCTCTAAGAAGTCCCCTATCCACGATAGCACTTGCTTAGTTTCCTCAAGCCCGTAAAGCTCGTCCACGAACTTTGATACATCTTTATATAGATCGGAAAATATAAAGGCAAGTTCTCTCCCCAAATCAACAATGGAGGTAAGCAGATCAGTTAAAAGCCCCTCTTCGTTTAGGTTTTCAAAGACCTTTTCAACCCATGACCCGAAGTCTTTAATAGCCTCAGTAGCTGTAGACAGGTTGGTTAGGATGCCTTCTTTGAAGTTATCTAACGTCCCGTCCTCTTCGAACTTTTTGTAGAGCCGTTCTATCCATCCAATTGCATCAAGTACACCTGTGCCGATCTTGCCAAATACTTCTTGGATGGCTTCCCCAAATCGTTTGATCGTCCCATTCTGCTTTAACAAGTTGATGAAATCCATTAGCTTTTTCCAGAAGGGACCAAACGCACTTTCTCCGCCTTCAAGATAGGTATAGAAATCATCAAGCAGTAAAAGGATGCTCGCAAGAAGAGTAAAGGCAATCCCCAGCGGCCCGGTTCGTAAAATTAACCCTAAGCCTAGTAACGCAGCTCCAATTACCTTGATTTCTTGCGGGATTTTCTCGCCTAACTTTGAAAACAACCTGTATATATCCGTACCAGCCTTTACAATCGTGAACCCGAGCCTGCCTACCCAGCTTATGGCCTGCGCCACATTTTTTGTCCAGTGCGGCATGTCCTTGATGATTTTCTTGTTGATATCTTGGAGATTTCCCTTGACCCTCTTTAAAGGACCCTCCATGTACTTGAACAGATAGTAACCAATCCACTGGAGAGCATAGCTGCCGGACAATTTCAATTGCTGAAACTCAAATTGAATGCCCCGGATGAATTTCATTTGGTCCGCAAACTCGGCAGGTGGCTTCATATCTTTGATCGTTGCGCGTAAAGCCTTGAAGTCGCCCATTAATTCAGGGCTCAAGTATAGGTCCTCAATCGTAGCGCCCATTGCTTTGAGCGTGCTCTGTAGCTCAGAAGCTGCGTCTTTGGACATCCACATTTTCCGAGCAAACTTTTCCGTTTCGAGGTCAGCCGTTGCCAAGCTGCTAAGAAAGGAATAGATACCAGTGTTTACAGCAACCATCGAAGTGACGATTGCTGTACTTGCGATAGCAAATCCTTTTGATGCAGTACCAATAAACTTTTTGGCTCCATCTTCAACAGCCTGCATCGTATCTGATGCTTCTTGGAAAGAATCCTTGTCCACCTTCATGCCGAGAGAGACCAGATACTCTTTGATGACATCAATCATCTGATTAACCCCCTCTGGCGCAGGTCTACAATTTCTTCTGCTCTGCGTCTATTCTCTTGTTTCACTTCAAGGATTTCATGAGCGTCGAGCAAGTCGTCTATGTCGAACACATCTTGAACAACGTCCCGATGCTCCCACATTCCGGCGACAACAGGAGCGAACAAAAACTCGTCAACATTCTCTAGTCTCGCTGGGACGAAGTCAGGCCCGGAATGAGTCCACCCAGGCCGCTGCCTTGAAAAAAACTTGTCACATTAAACACAATGGCGTGTACGGTAAGTGCCATGACTGTTGCAGTATCATCTTCTAGGTCTTGGACACCGAATGTCCCGTTATCATTGAGAACTGGTGCTAAGCCCGCAGGCAATGATTCATAACAAACGCGTAGGGCCTGTTCTTGAATGTAGTTAAAGTTTTCTTCCGAAATGTTACCCAGGTGTTCAATAACGCCAGCGATATTGATACCATCAAAGTCGACATCCTCTACTGCTTTAATATTTCGATTAGGCTTAATCGAAGAAAACAATGGTGCCAAAATTGTTGTCATCTTGATAATCATGAATGAGCCAGCTCTGGCTGGAAACTTCCGAATACGGAATTTCCGACCGTTGATTTCCACGTCTTTATGCTTAACTGGTACTTGCATGACTGATCCTCCCTAATAAAAAAAGAGCCCCTCGGCTCCCCATAGTAATGTTATTAAATTAAGCTACAGACTGATCGATATCAGCCGCCATAAACACCCAAGAAACTTGCTGCCCTTGTGCTTGGAAGGGCTTGTCCGGTAGCTTCTGAAAAGAAACCCCCGTTGCTCGAATCAAATCTTGCATCGTGGACGAACGAAGTGTGATGGAAACACCAGCCCATTCCGATGTAGGAGCTTGTTCCAGGTAGTTGTACAATTTCAACAACCACTTATTCAGGGCAGATGTTTGTTGTACTGAAATCGTAAGGGTGCCATTTCGTCCTTTGATTTTCGATACCATGACAAAACCATCAGCAGCAACGTCATGTGCAGAGCGATCGGTTGTCATGGATACCGAAATGCTGCCAGTCCCTTCACCTGTCGCTACATACTGCCCCACTGCTGAGTGAGAAATAACACCTGCAACATCAGCAAAACTATAAGTAGTGTACACTTATATTCCCCCTCCTTCCTCTAGCGATTTACTGTCACGTTAACAACAACATGCTCAATAGCCCCAGCCATCTTAACTGGAACGTAAATAGGTGGCGCAACTCGCTTATCCCGTTCGTCTTGTGTTTGATCCGCGATTCGTTCCGCAAGAACCAGATATCCCTTGGACAGCGTATCTCCCCTTTGAAGGGTCAGGATCGGAGAGCCCTTCCACACGCCAGGAGCAATTGCACCGCGGATCACTGATTTATCACACTGCTCTGAAATCGCACTCAGCAAGAGAGACAATCCGTCCTCTGTTTGCGGGATTTTCTTTGCCATGACTAAAGCATTGACTGCCCCAATCTGAATTTCTGCTTGGAGCATATCGAGATTCAATACCTCGTCGAAGGAAACACCGCTTGCCATCGTCCCTTGTGTAAGCAGCTTGAATTTTGGCCCGAAATTGGTATACACATTCCCGTTTAGCTCACGAATTTTCAAAGCTTCCGTTGTGGAAACCTTCTCCGGTGTAACCCCTACCTCTGTTTTGTAGGCTAACGTGTAGGCCGAGTTTGCACCGCCCGTGTTAGCTCCCATCGCATACCCCATTGCTGCAACGGCAGCGTGTGGAGTGGTGCTGTATTGTCCGAATGTCCGTTTATACGACTTGTTTTTCAACGTTTCCATGATGTTACCAGTAACGATCTCATCCTTCGTCGTGTAAAAGTACACAGACGCTGGTTCCATTGCTTCTACTGCGGCTGCCACTGCCTCAATCTCCCCTGCAGTCGCGTCCACTACATAGCAAGCATACCAATCGTTGTTTGCTGATCGGCAAGCCGTGATTGCCTCTGAGGCGGTTTCACCATTTGCTGCATCCCAACTACCAACTACGAGTTTGACCGGAGTCGGGTTCTGACTGAAATAAATGGTAGCAGCTGCGCATTCAGGATCAGATTCTTCCCATCCGTCTGACTTCATATCTGACAGGCTAGAGTATATCTTGACCCGATCTTCTATGGGAATGTTTGTCGATTTCCCCACGATCAAACCGATGTCAAAGGTTCCAGCGCTCTGCGCCATGGGTGACACTATGACATTCACACGTACAATTTCATCAAGAGAAAGTGCCAATCAAAACACCTGCCTTTCTTATCTATCTGGAACTACTTTTATTTCTGCTGCCTCAATGTAATGAACAGTAGAACTACGGACAACCTTTTCATTGAATTTGGCTGTAAATGACGTTCGCTCCCACCATTGCCCACCAAACAATTCAGGCAATCGAACGGGAGTAGGCACATCGGTTACAAGATGCATGGGCGAGAATAGCAGAGGACTCCTGAACAGACCAGCACGCACTCTGTCCGCATCATCAAAGCTGCTCGGTCCGTAGAACGTCCATTGCACTTGATGGACACGGGTATAGCTCGATATGTTATCGGCGGTTGTCTCGCTTGTCTGGGAATAGCTTCGCTCTACTTGTTGTGCGTAAGGGTCATTTGCAGGCGAGACAATAATAAACCCGACATTATCGGTACGCTGCCATGCGGGGGCACCATCTGCCGGGTAACCAATGCGAATGCGGTTTTGATTCTCTTCTGCTTCAGGATCAAGACCAAGAATTTTAAGCGTGCAAGCTTGAAAGATATCTTCGATCGCTGTAAGGGAAAGTGCAATATCTGACATCTACTTACCTTTCACCCTTTCTGCGACTGCTTTGTAGTATCCATAGTCGACATACGGGAAAACACGCTTGACTCGGTAGCGCTCGCCGCGCCACTCAATTTGATCCGACGTACCTTCTTCCCGGGTCTCAAACAGTTCTTGAGTCGAGTAAAAACTCATCAGCCCGGTAACGCGGTCACCCTCTGGCAACTGCTCAAGTGTCTTTGCGTCTGCTACAATGACCACGCCTGTCATCCTGATTGGTGGTACGTCTGAGGATACCCAACGTCCTTTTACCCAGTCACCACCTTTTCGATGAACAGTGAATGGCTGCGCAAAATCAGGGTCGGTAATCACTTCGCTAACATCGATCACATGTACTCATCCTTCCTACTTCACAACATACGTGATAGCCTTGCGGAGCTCGCCCTTATCAATGAGTGGTCTGTCACTGCCTTTTCTCTCTTCCGTGATCGGAGAGTTGGGCGCCCAGTTATTCGCTGGATCGGTGAACCAACCTCGGGCAAAATTTTGTCCCATGAGGCCAGCCCTATGGAGTTCGGGTTCTGGGTCACCACCATCCAAGGCAACCTCAGATACCCTCCGCAATTGCTGGGCTATGGCTTCTTTGTTGTGTTCCATCGCTGGTTCGAGTACCGGACGTGGCGGCGAACGCCAAAGAGGTGAGCCATGCGTCTGTATCCATAATTCATAGGCTTTGCTGTACGTCATTTCGCCGCTTTCAACCCTTGGGTTCATCTCATCACGCATGACCTTCTGACGGATACCATGAGTGTGGGCGTAAAGCAGCTCAGCATTTGAAATAGGATCACCCTGTCCTCTTTGACTTGACTCTCCTTCCGGAATCCCCACGTACACTTGCCTGCTTGCCAAGTCATCAATAATCTTTTTGATCTCGTTTGTTTTATCAATCCCAGTTGTGACTTGTCCAAAGAGGTTAAACATGTCCTCCCCCCTTAGTAGACGTACATGCCGCCTTTTCCTACTATCCTGCCGATGGTCGCCAACTGCTGTCCGTAGGTCGTCAGCTTCCATGCTGCCCAGCCATCAAGGTCCTGAGCTACTAGCGAGTAATCTGTACTCACTGACACGTCACCTACTGACTTGGATGTGGTCAATCCCCTTGTCAGTCCAGCCTTAAGCACACCTGCAGCGCCGCTATCTGGATCAGCAGTGCCTTGCAGATACAACGTGCAGAAGTGAGCGATAAACCACCCCATGGCGACTTTCCAGTATGAACACCATCGTGCTTCCCGGATACTGGCATTTGCAAGATCAATGTACATTTGCACGATAGGTTGCGGCATCACGTCCGGACCGAACTGCGGATAAATCTCAATGAAATCATCGAAAGTAAAAGGAGGGTTGCTCCCAGTCCTTATGTTGGAAGCAGCCCCTACGATTCCGTTAACGTCCATCTTCTTGTTTTTCATCTTTCTCGTGGCTCGCTGTGGTACCCTTCGATGCGGTTTTTGCGTCTTTCTCCTTCAAGCGCTTCAACTCTTCTTTAGCGGCTTGGAGTTCTTTCTTCAACTTTTCCGTTTCGGGGTTTTCAATAGCAGCCACATCCGCGCGAGTTTCCACGATACTGACGGTTCCATCTGCGGAAGCCAACTGGTACATGCTAGATTTAACTACCCAGTCGGGCACAGTAGCAAAATCTTGTGCTCTAACCACCACTGGCGGTTCTTGTTTGTTCGGATCATCAAATTGCAGCGTTTTTTTCGAAAAGATTCTCATGGATTATTCCTCCCTTAGATGCCATCCATGTAGCGAGCGCACTGCTCGTACAAGAATTTGACTTGTCCTAATTGCGCAGCATATGCCGTCATGTATGCCATTTCTGTGACTTGTGGTTGTGTCATGATACGGCTGAGAGGAACCGGCAAATCGAAGTTTACACGCTTGTCGTTGTTCACGTAGGCAACCATACGATCCGTACCACCTGTACCTGCTCCTGTGCACCAACGAGAAGGAGCAATGAACAGCTCAACACCTTGATTTTTACCGATATTGTTCTCTAGCAAAAACTTTAAGATTGAGTCTGATCCTGCTTCGCTTATCTTACGACCAACTAAGTATGTGTATTGCAATGGAGGAATCAAGATATGATTTGCCATACCTGTTAGGTCATACTCTGATTTTTCCCAGGTGGCATTGATAATTGCGTTGACATCATCCAGAATCTCATCCGGGGTCTTCGTCTTCCATGTTGCTGAACCGCCTGCACCTACAGGCGAGGTTGTAGCAACAAGGTTAGGGTTATTAACTAATCCGTAAATACCAACGTCAGGGATACCTTCGTACACAACGTTATCAATGGACTTGTTATAATTCAGGCGAATACCTTCGTCCAAAATGTCATCCAGACTGCGGCCGATGCTTTGTAATTTTTGCTGGTCAACAAATGGAATCCTGAGAACGTTGGAGAAGGTGAAAACCTTCCATACGTCTTTCGTAAGGTTTGCTTGGATGACTGGAATATCGTTTGTTGCTCCACCAATAATGCCGCTGCCTCCTGCTGCCCCACCACTAGTGGCATAATCTACGAAGTAGTTAGATGTAAAATCGGACCATCCACCACCTGTTTTTGACACGATATCGCGCGCCCATGTTACTGAAGACAATGGTTCCAGTAATCGCGGATCACGCTTCTCCAGTTCCCCAGTCAAAAAGGCCATTCCAGATCCAATTGCTGAATCGTTCATAAATACAGGAGCGCCAAGGCCCTGTGGGGTAAACACATTTCCGCTTTTAATGAATGACATATGATTGTTTCCTCCTTACGGCTGATTCCGTGTCAGTATCGTTACTTCTGCGACACGGTTCGTATCCATTCTTCCTGTTTTCCACTTGACGTTAGGGAGTAGGACTGTATTCGCAGCGTCTGCCTCTGCTTCATATCCGCCTACAATTCCGTTTGGCTTGCTCGCGTTTTCGGCAATACGAACGTAAACTGGCCCGCCTGACTTTGGCGTACCCACGCTGCATACCACTGTCACGGTTCCTCTCTCAGCAACGTCACACGGATCACCTGGCATATAAACGCCCATTGAACTGGTGAATACTGTAGCTTGCTTTACTTCACGCAGAGCGATACCTGCAAAAGCTTCTGCGCTATCGCCTTCGCCCATTTTCGAGTACGTATTGTCATCGTTTAAAACAACAGGGTCCCCAAACTCGATACCCGCTGTGTCGGATGATTTCACTACTCGGTTCATAATGATGGCATCCGAGCTGCGGGAGAGGTTACCTGCATACCCAAGATTCAGTTCTTTTCCAATTGCGCGTCCTGGCATAATTGTTCGTCCTCCTTAAGCTTGTTCTTTGTAGTGGGGATTGTGTTTCTTTGCGATTTCCCTTCCTAGCTGCGAGTGATCAACAGGTGGCCTACTGTCAATTGCAGGCTTTCTTTGGTTCTTAACGATGGTTGCATAGGCGTTTCTAGACGGTTTTGTAACGATACTTGCGATTGCAGCATCAGCAGCGCGCTTCCGTTGTGCTGGATCTGGAATAGCTGCAAGGATAGGCTTCATTGCTTTCAGAGCCTGAATTTTATAGGCGTTATCGCCTGTCAGCACACTTTCCGGACGGTCTTCTGGGTTAGTGATAGGACCAACATCGTCCATGTTTTCAACTGGGATAGTGTGACTTTCTTCCTCGTCATCTGCTGCCTCAGAGCCACCTGCCTTTTCAAGTTCGGCAATGGCGTTGTCAATTGCATCTTCTGGCTTCTCGTCTTTGCTAGCGTTGCTTTGCACAAGTCCTGTGACGAGCTCGGTCAGCTTGGCTACTTGATCAGCCAGTGCAGCAACAGCAGGGTCTTGATTGTCTGCTGCTGGCTCGCTGGCTGGCTCAGGTGGCTGGTTGTCACCTGTACCTTTCTCCTCTGCCAGTGCCTCCACTGCGTCCTGTACTTCTTCTGGTTCAGCATCCATTGCAAATTGCTTTAATCCAACTGCTGCTAAAAAATCTGTGATACGAGAACTCGCCTTTGCCTTCTTTGGTAATGTGATTTTTTTGGCTGTGTTTGCCATGCCTGTATCTCCTTTCGGATTTGGATTATTCCCAAGCGATTGGGATTTTGAATCTTGTATTGCAACGCGGTCACCAGCTCTGCCGCTATGTACGACGGCGACATGATTCCCGCATATTTGCCGTTGATGGTACGTGCCATCTTCCATAGCCTCGTACACGCAATCGTAGCCGCATGAGACCTCTCGTTTACCTTCCTGTATCTCTGTGATCAGATTTTGGTCATATACGACCAGATCGGCCATCAGGAAGCTATCGTCCTCGCCTGTGCCCCGACGGACGTTCTGAATGACCCCTTTGGTGTATCGCAATGCATTGATTGGCGTTACTGGTTCGTTTGGATGCTCATCCGTTAGGACTTTCCCCTCGAAACTGGCAATGGCTGCTGGGCTGAATACTTCCTCGGGGCTTCGATACACCTTCACTAGCTCATCGCGCTTGTCTTCTGCTCCTATTTCTTTCCCCAGGTAGTCATACCATCCAGTACGGGCAATCGGCACGTTGTGACAGATCAGGAAGCCCTCTGGCGTAGCCGTCATGTTCTTACTAAACCGCGAGCCGTAATATGCTCTTCTAATTGTTCTCACCCCCTCTCAGGCAATAGTGATTAAAACCAGGGTCTTGTTCCGATTGCCGGAACACCAGTCGCTATTTGTTGATGAAGTTTTTCGGGGGCAACAGTACCACATTTAACATTCGTGTTTGATACAACAACCGTTGGGTTTAATGCCCTTTTTAGTTCCAAAATATCTTTAACTGTCTCTCCCTCAAAAACCAATTCACGTTCGCCAATCCTTTCGGTAAAACGAAGCATTTAATCTCTCCTTTCAGGCAATAAAAAAGAAGCCCTTTATGTGGACTTCAGATCAGGCTGTATATGAGTCTGCTTTTTATGTTCCTCGTTAAATTTATTAATCCGTCTCAATACAGCTTCATCCTTACTGATTGCCGAGAAACATGCACCAATACAACGACCATCAAATCCGGGATGTGCTTCCAACGCCATGCGCCAAAATGACAACTCAGATTTTACTCGTTCTTCAAATACATCCCACTCTGCCCCCATATCATCCATTCCCCTTTTCAGGCAATAAAAAAGAAGTCTTATCAGAACTTCATGCGTTGAACACTTGAACTATTTTTGGGAAGCACCACTTGCCCTTTTGGTCCAGTAGGCTGATGCCCTGTATAAAATCTAGGAGCCATAGTGTGCATTGTTTCGACTCGGTTTATGCGGCGTTTATACTCTAGGGTGAACATGATGTACCCAAATACCATGATCAGAGCACAGGTCAAATCTGCAAAACCTTCTAAGGTGCTGCCAGGTAACAGATCCCATCCGAAGTACCATGTCTCCAAAACATTTAGAATCACTCCGATAATGACAACACCAATGCCACGAATCATTCTTCCTTCACATCCCCTTCTTCAAAAAGGGCTTTTTCAATGAATTCCTCGGTGATTTCTTTTGTTAAACCTGTCATCATGGCATGTGCTACTGAATGAACTGCCTTTACTACTTTTTCCTTTTCGGCTGTCAAGTTTACACTTGTTACGATATGACGGGAAGTAAGCTGAGTTGTGTTACCAGACTCATCCACTTTGAGTAACACCACTCTGAACAATTCATTTTTCATCACCATGCACCTCACACTATCATTTCAAATTGTTTTCGAGTCATGCGCTGGATACGCCCGCCGTAGTACACGTTTGCAGGCCAGGTAATCAAATCCAGATCAATGACAGGCTCGGCATAACACCGGCAGTTGAAGATTTCACCAGCATGGTAATGTCCATATGTCCGGGTCTCTCCGTCCAGGCTTTCGGGACTAGGAGGATTGCTCCATTTGACTATCACACCATCCATGATTTCGTGGGAGCTACGAACGCGTGAATCCTCACTTGTCCTCCATAAATACCAATCAGCTCCGACAAAGTGACTGCGCGCTCGTGTTAGAGCTGTAGAGGTTTTGCTTACCTCTGTCCGAGCAATCAGGTTTGCCCTTGCTTGTGATTCCTCTGGAAAGAACTCTTTGATCTGCTTTGCAATCTCACTGGACCTTGTTCCTTTCATTGCCTCGCGGAGTACCTGTTCGTTGACCTTCTTGGCAATATCGAGTGGCAACGACTTGATAAGTGCTGCATTTCTCTCTACCTGAAAGCGTAGGTCTGCACCTATCGGACCTTGTAGTTCCCTTTGTAGTGCCTGATAGATGAGTCGCCCTCGGCTATTCTTTCTAGCAGCCTGCCGCCATGTTCTCCCTGAATCGGTGAATAAGTGCGTTACCATTTTCAAGGCTTCGGCATTTGCGTAATCCATAAACTTCGGATCGTAGGTGAAATTCCTGATACGACTAAGAATTTCTTCGACGTCTTCTAAATCGTTCAAAGACTCGCTTAAACTTTTCAAAGCCGCTTGAATCGCCTTGCGGTAAGCCTGCTCTATACGGCGTTTCGGTGCCCAAAGGGTTTTCGATTTCGTCGCCATAACCTAAACCACCACTCAGTCCTATTTCTCCCTGATGTGTACTTTCGTCTGCTTTTTCAATGTCTTCGTCGGAGATATTGCTAAACATGCCAGTAGAATCAGACAGTTGTTTCAATTCCTTGAGTGCAATCTTCTGGCTGATGAGACCAGCGTTGTAAACCTCAACAATGGACTTCGTTTTCTTGTCAGCCAGTTCTGCTACTTCTTCATCATCAGGCGTCCTGATCGGATTGAAGGTGTAATCCAGATCGTCAGGAATAGCTCCAAACTCAGACATGCACATGACCGGCAGGAGCTTATCAAGGATCGGCCCTAGCGTACTCTCTTGCTGCTGCTGGACTACCTCATAGTAGTTTTGCATATCGCTTTCTCCGGTCGCATTCATACCAGCTGGTGACCTTCCAAAGAGCTTGGTAACAGGTATCTGGCTTGCTCCAGCAATGTCGAGCATGAAGCTTTCGTAAATGTCGTTTAGTCCGGAGAACGAATACTGATGAGTTTCGAAAAAGTCCTCTTTGTTCATCAAGTGTACGCCCATGTTTGACATGAGCCAATTCTGCGCTTGAAGGGTATTATAAAAATCTCGTTGAGCTCTCTCGTCTCCGATGGCAAGCAATTCTCCAAGGTCGCCCATTTTAAAGACACGGAGATTCGCTTGAAAGATAAGCTGCGCAATGTTCCAACTTGTGTTGTCGCGCTTCTTCAGTTCCTCATAAATTACTTCGACTTCTGAGGCACCCCAATAAGTCTCCGCGATCTTTTCCCAGTACGGCAGCTGTCTACCTGAGAATCTGAGGATACGACTGTGGTGGACCTGCAAGGTTTGTCCCTCGTCCATGGTTACTTGATAGGATTCGGGTAGACCAAATTCCACATCATCGATATTGCTTACCAAGTCACCGTTTGGATACACACCGGACCAGCGATCAAGAATCATCAAGCCTTTAAACGATCCTGGCATAATCAGATCAAAGTCTAACGGTTGGTGCAGCATATCGTCGTGTCCATCGATCATAATCAAACCAACAGCACCACCGTACAAGCGACCCCACTTGAGACCTTCAAGAATCTTTGATTTAACCCGACGTACACGCCATAGTTTATCAATCTTTCTGATGTCTTCAGCTTCCATCGTAGAGGTAATCGTAATCCAGTTTCGTGTCATGTCCTCCGGGATAGCATCAATGATCTTCCGAATGATCCAGTGTTCGCGGTAAAGGGTATTCAGTAGCTGATAGTTCTTGGATAACCGCGTCAGTGTGTAATCAGTGCCTTCCATGAGGTTCGGCGTTCCACTTCCCAGGCGGGCCAGCACATTCGAGAATGCGTCTGTTGTCAGGCCAGGGGGCAACTTTGCAGCTGGTTTATTAGGCTTCTGAGCTGGGGGTTGCCTCGAGTCCCTTACGTTCTTCTGTTTTCTGTGCTTCCTGCTCATGAGTTCCCTCCTTTCCTACCCTAGCAAGCGTCTAGGCTTTATGATCGTTTTAACGAAATACCTGATAGCATCCATGCAATGGTCGTATTGCTTGACAACCTTTTCTTTTCCTTGCTGGACCGCCTTTTCGTTCCAAATGTAACTCGCTCTCTCTTTTAAGAAGTTAGGACAGTTACGCTTGTGGACCCTAATCTTGCGTGTTGAAATCATGGTCGCAACGTTACGAATACCGTCTTCTACAGAGTTATCAGCTTCTTTCACCCGATATCCTCGATTCCTTAATGCCGCCTTAAAGCTTGCTGCAGAAGGGTCGATAATTGTGTAGATCGGAAATTCACCTGTTCCTACGAATTTCTCGAAATCCTCAATGTACTGGCTGTCGTCCTTCTGAGCACCTTTGTCTCGTCCGTCGTAATAATATTCATTCAGCACCCAACATGTCTCTCCATCATCCCAAATGTCCAAGAATACCATTGGATTACTCGTCCCATAGTCGATTGTGATGTAGCGGCGGGCCAACTGCTTGAATCCTGGTATCAGATCATCATCATCGAATGTGTTCTCGTCATCGTCCCACATGTCATAGATGATGCCTTCAGCCAGCACCCACAGTCCAAGAATGAAGCGATCGAAGAAAATCCCGGTATAGGTTCGCATATAGCGTTCCTTGGTCTTAGGTGACAGTGATAAATTGTCATCCATGGTGAAATGGATATGCAGCGCATTTTTTTTCTCAAGTTTATTTAGCCATTCTTCTTTAAACCAGTGATACGGACCAGCTGGGTTACAGTTAAACCAGAACTTATGTCCATCAACAGAACAACGTGCAGTGGCTTGGCTTACAAAAGACTGCGGCATTAGCGCCACTTCATCAAAGAACATACCAGCAAGCGTAATACCCTGAATCAAATCCTGGGAGCTTTCGTCTTTTCCGCCAAACAGGTAGAAATAATTCGTTTTCCCTTTGTAGGTGACGGTCAGATAGTTTGTGGATTGGTGGTCCATGCATTTGTATCCGCGACCTTTGAGTATACGTTTCAATGGCTGTAAAACGTTCCTGCGAAGCGCCCCGATTGTCTTTCCAGCCATTCCAAGATTTTCGCCATCGAATGTATCCATAGCCCAAGCAACAAAGGAGAATGACATTGCGATTGTTTTACCAGCACGAACGGAACCATCACAAATAATGGCATCCCTATCCTTTACAGGAGAGCCGGGACGCCACCATGTCAGTACCTTCAATTGTTTAGTCGATAGAGGTTTCCACTTGAAAGAGGCAGACTTAACTTTTTTCATCTATTTCATCACCCTCTACCTCCTTGTCGAAAATGTATATCGTATTCATTTCTAGTTCACATAATACTTATTATCTGACTCAATCCGAAAGTAAAAATGCGATAACGACGCGGTTCTTATGAGGTGTGGATAACCGACGTTTATACATCATTTATACAAACCCAATAACAACGCGGTTTTCATCGGATGTCACTGTTTATTTCCCAAGGTCAGACTGCATAAAATCCTGCATAAAATTCACTCGTCCTCATCGCCCCATATCTCTGGGACCTTACCGTCCAGAGCCTCAATAAAGCCGTCGTCCTCTTCTTCATCGTCCTCACCCTCACCAAACAGTCGACGACGATCCATTTCAATCTTCCGTCTGTCCTTCTCATCCAGAACACCAATGAGTTGTCGCTGCATCTTTTGGAGCTTTTCCATTGCTGATACGGTGTTCAGGAGCTTTGCCTCGTTCAGCGTATCGAGAACTTCGACCTTTAGCTCTTCATCAAACTCTCCTTGACCGTAGCTTGTTCGCAGCTTCTCTACGTATTTGTAAAACTGCCGCTCATCCCCCAACGCTGACTCTATCACCGAAAGTAATTTGTCGGATACCATCAAGTGTCGAGCTGTTACCTTCGCAATGTCGGTACTTATAAGCTCCGCAGTTTTTTCTGTCGTTTTCTGTAGGACAGTAGTACGATGACGAGACCTTTTATCTGTCCAGTTGCTTCTCAATGCATATTCCTTAATAGTCTGGATAGGGATGTTGTATTTTTCCGACAAGGATTTGAATGTACATGGCTTTCTTCGAATATCAGTGACATACTCCTTTTCAACTACGAGCCACGACACCCCATCTGGATTTTGTTCCGTTCCATTGGAGCGTTCTGCTTTTTTCGTTGCGCTCCGTTCCTTTGTTTGGAACGTTCCACTATGCTGTTCTTCCCATCGGTCTTTGTTCTTCCATCCTCGGATCGTGCCCTCTGAAATGCCTAGTTGATCAGCAATGTCCTTGAGCTTTATCGAACCAGCAGACTGTTTCCAAATCTCAAATGCTCTATCCCTATTCGGGTCTCTAGCGCGCGCCATTAGATCATGTCACCCCACCTCCGCGGTTTCTTTTCGACTGCATTCGTTTATCTGCTCTTATGCTCTTTTGCAGTTCTATGTCCAATTGGATGAGTGTTTTCAAATCATCAGCTGTCTTCAATTGAATTACGCCGTCTTGAAAATCCTTCACCCATTTAGCGATAGCGGCTTGAATGATTTTTCGATATTTCCCCTTTGACTCGAGCAGCCCTTGTAGGACTTCTATTTCAGTAGGTTGTTTTTCCAGTTTTTCCTTGTTCATTGTGGGCACCCTCGGCTTTCCATGATAGAATGGAATGCGAGATAGTGGCTTTGAGTTCCGTGGCCACGGGTTTCCACTATCTCAGCCGGGGTGACCCGGGTGCAGAGGGGGACGTTCACGCGTCTCCCTTTTGCTGTTTTAAACAGCTTCCTGCAGCCTACGAATCAGAACTGGTTCTACGCCTGTTGCCTCGTAATATCTTCGCTTAATGACATCGCAGAATTTTGGGTCTAGCTCCATGCTCCTGCAGGTGCGTCCCATCTGTTCGCAGGTCATGAGTGTTGATCCGCTACCGCCAAAGAAGTCCACAACCGTGTCATACTTCTGACTGCTGTTTCCGATTGGGATAGCTAGGAGCTCGAGTGGCTTTTGTGTGGGATGAACGTATTTATTGACATCGCCTCGTGACACTTCCCAGACCGTCTCGGGCTCATTCGCTTCTGCTGGTAAACCAGACCGCCAAACTGTCGTTTGCTTACGATCCCCGTACCATGCGGGAGCTTGTCCTTTCAAGTGAGCATAGAACACTGGTTCATGCTTGAATTTGTACTGAGCAAAACCGAATGTAGACGCATTTTTCACCCAGATGCATTGTCTTCTGACAACGATGCCAGCGGCATTCATTTGGTTCTCGAATTCACGCTGATAGCCTGAAGGATGGAAAACGTATATAGCTGCCTGTTTTTCCATAATCGCTGCGTAATTCCGGAATACATCCTCCAAAAACTTCTCGAATTGCTCCATGGGCATATCATCGTTCATGATGCTTTCCCGCCCATCTGCAGCCAGATCGGCTGACTCGCTGTGAAAAGCGACATTATACGGAGGGTCTGTTACAACTAAAGCAGCCTTTATGCCATCCATGAGCGTCTGCACATCGTCCAGGCTTGTAGAGTCTCCACACATGAGAAGATGCCGCCCCAGTTGCCAGATATCCCCTAGCTTCGTCTCGGGCTCCTTAATCTCATTTAGCGCCTTCTGGATATCAAAATCATCCTCGACAACTGGATCGTCCACCTCGATGTCTACGTACTCACTGAGCAATTCTGTGATTTCCTCATTGTCGAAACCAGAAAGAGAGATATCCAATTCGCTCTCTTGAAGCTCAGCAAGCACCTGGGCAAGCTTTTCTTCGTCCCACGCCCCACTGATCTTGTTCAGCGCTATGTTGAGTGCCTTCTCCTGAGCATCATCAAGGTCCACAACAGAGACGTCTATCTCAGTCCGCCCTAGCTCGTTAACGAGTATCTTGAATCCTTGATGACCTCCAACGAGGTTTCCTGAACGTTCATTCCAGATGAGCAGCTGTACGTATCCAAACTCCTGTATCGATCGTTTTAGCTTCTCATATTCTGGATCACCAGGCTGCAGATCTACCCTCGGATTATAAAGAGCAGGGTTGATCATTGAGATATGTAATTTCCGAATATCCAAGCTGTTCAGCTCCTTCGTGGCAATAAAGTAAGAATAAAGAATATTGCCAGCCCCGAAACTTCTGAAAGCCTTGTTGCTATTGGGCTGGTGCTGTATTTTGGTGGTGAAACCAAACGACTACTATTCCAGCGGAAAAGTATATGTTTCCTTTCACCGCAAAAAATGCGGTTGATGCTTAGAGCGCCAAGGCTCTGCTGGCTGTTGCCTTCTGGCGACCCCTTAATCCAAATTGGGGTCTTCTCCAGCCTCTGTGATCTCCTGTTTGAACAGTTGCAGGAGCCACGCTTCTGCTGTTTTCCCGTTGAGGGAATATAACGGATTGATTGCCAATGCTGACCGCCCTTCCAGATCGGTGCGGCGTAAGACGTGCAGCTCAATGAATGTCTTTACGATCTTGCGCGCCGTTGGATAGGAGCAGTCAGCGATGCGGGCAAGGTCTTTGACCGTGAGCGGCGTTCCCTTTTGCCCGCGCTCGTTATCGCCTTGCAGGAGGTTTGTTCCCTCGGATGCATATGGTGCGATCTTCAACAAAAAGCCAGCCTCAGCGAGTGACAGCTTTCGTAGCCGTCTCTTTGCCTTTTGGCTGGCTTTGATTTTTACGAATTTTGAGCTGCGGCCTACAGGACGAAATACTTTTACTATCTCATCCGACCGGCGCAGCACTTCCTCGGTATAGAATATTTCTCCAGTATCTGAGTCAACAAACTGGCGCACTACATTTCACCCACCTCCATGAAAAAGAGCACCACATGGGTGCCCTAATCTAGTTTGCAACTTTTTCATTTGTAAAAGGAGATGATCCAATTGAATGTTTGATGATCAAGCTTGGAAATTCCTTCTCACTTTGTTCGATATTTTCCTTTAGAAGCTCACGTAATTCATTCAGTGACTTTTTCAAAAGTTCTTCTTTCATGATTATCCCTCCATTAGAAACCAATAGGTGGAGTGCTTTGGTAATCCGTACCCTTCTGCTTTATCTTACGCTCAGCTTCCAGCTTTTGCAACTCCAATTGCTCGACTTCCATCCTATCTGTCCATTTTTTGTACAGCTGAAACAAATTTTTAAAAGGTGCACCATTACTGCGCATCACTGAGATAAACACATGTTCTTCTTTCACCAATTTACAAAAATTTTTAGCGACCGGTGTATACATTATAGTGTCGTCAACTACGCCTTTTAAAACAGCGACACTAAAATATTCTAGTTGATTAAATAGTAGATGCAAACCAAGCTCGTATTTCACGATTGATTCTGCAAGCAATTCCTTGCTTAGTGAATCAATTTGAAGATTAAACTTTCCATCAAACAAATGGTCAGTTTTTTCTGGGGTGGGAATCTCTTTTTTAAGTGCTTCATTGTATTTATCTTGCTCACCAATGAAATTTGCATAAAACGTAAGGTATTCCAAGCTTTTTTCCGCTACCGCTCGAGTATTTCTGTCCTTTAAATCTTTCTTTAATACTCTCAGTTGTAATATCCCCACAACTACCCCGATCACTATTATTATTCCACTTAATTGATATAGGAAACCAACGATTTCCTTGGTTATTTCCCATGCAGCCATAGAGACCCCCTCCTAAAAACCTAAAATTCGACGTTTAACGGGAGATTTCCTGTTTCTTCACTACCATTTCGTCCATTTTTTAGTGAGTTCTGAGTCCTATTTCAGAAAATACTGGGCAAGGGGCGAGGGGCCGAAGCCGTAGGTCTCGCATTATCCCCTGTCCGGTATATCCCAACAGAGTAATGGCGATTTTCTAAAGCTCCGAGAGGGGTTCCCAAACTTGAAAACCGCAGCAATGCATACAACGAAAAACAATTGCATGTTCCCTGCTACGATCATCGCAAGACTAGCGCGTTCAGACTCTAAATGTCCCCCTCTCGTAAGGTAACATTCGTCATCATCCATAGATTCGCTCAGGTACGCCATTGATAAGGGATAGACGGTATCTCCCAAGGGGTTATGTTGCCGCCCTTGACTCAAGATTACCGATCAAACGTTCGAAAAACGTCCTAGCTTTTATCCCTGATTTTGTCCTACCTTTTATCGGGTTTTTATCGGGCTTTTTAGCATAAAAAAGAGCACTCAGATAATACCGAGTGCCGTTGCAATCTGAAAAATCGCATCTTTCTTTTTTGGGTAGTATTGATCCTTTGTCATACCCAAATCCAAGTATATGTTGATGTCCTTTACCCTGGATGTGTTGAGGTACTTTTCTTCAATAATCTGCCGCTCAACCTCATCCAATGAGTATTGCAGCGCACGTTCTATCTGCTGTGCCTTTAAGATGTTTTTAGTATCTGACGACTGCAATCGTGGAAAAAGTTGATCGATGCCCCTCTCTTGCTGCTCTTTTCTATTTTGTGCAGCAACTCGAAGGGCTTTATACGCTTTTAATTCTTTTGCTACCGCCTGCCGTACTGCTCTCTCATCTATCGGCGGAAACATTGACATTTGTTCTTGTGCGCTCATCTTCCGTTCCCCCTGTCCGGTTGCCCGTGGTATAATATGGTTTGACGAACGCATATTCTGGCTCCCGGATGGGGGCCTTTTGTTTTTAGGAGGGTCATTCATGAATCAGATAAATCTTTACCCAAGCGGAGTAAAAGCATTTTTGTTTGTAGGGACTATAGTCTTGTTGGTTATCATTTTTAAAGCGATCTTTAGAAAAAGATAACCTTTATTCTCGAAAAATTTTCACTTATCCAGCACTTCGCCTTTTCCCTTATGTCACCCGATAAGCCATTGAGAAACAGATACAACATCGATTTGATCCCGTTTTGTATACAAATAGTCCAGAACAGTCGTAAAGCTAGCATCTGTATATATCAAAGGATCTGTACCAGACGGCTCAATTTTATGGTTTAAAAATACAAGCGTTCCACTCGTATTAATCACTTCGTCAATAAAGCCTGTAAAATTTGTTGTCGCGCGACCGTTAACCATGTTTCGGGTCATTATTCGATGAGGATTCAGCAACTTTTCGCCTTGAATACCTTCCCCTAATGATCGTGCCACTTTCACATTGTCTTTTATTGCCTCTATGGTCGATGAGGTAAACCCACCATACGGGTAGGCAAGGAAATCAGCTGCTCTTGTAAAACCGTTTGATAGTAACCAATTTTTGCACGTTGCGATCTCATTCTTCGCCTCAGTATCAGAAAGAGTAGCTAAGTCTGGATGCGTGGCTGTGTGGTTGAATAAATCCCAGCCGTAGTTGTACATTTCTTGAAGTTGAGCTAACGTGCAGTAATTGGTTTTGCCTACGTATGAGGAAATGACACCGATATTGCCTACAAACCCCCTCTCTAACAGTAACGGGAACGCTTTTGTGTATTGTGTACTCCAGCCATCATCAAAGGTAAACAGAACCTTTGGTTTCTGGATGACGTCCGCAACAAGTGAATCGAATGTAACTTTTACAGTCGTGCTAGCCCTGGATTTCGCACGCACCTGGAAGGACACTCTTTTTGTTGAGAGGACGTCCCCGCCCTGTGCGATAAGCTTCGTTGTATCAATCAAAATCTCGTTCCATCCTTCAACGAATCGTGCGTCGTCCCCCAGCAGTACATAGTAGGATTGAATACTAAAACCACCGTTCGCGGAAAAGTAGAACTGTAAATCAACTAAATTCGCGGCATTTTCAATATGCACATATGCTCGTAGGCTTTTATATTTGTCCAGTTTGAAGCCGCGTAATGAAGGTAGTCTCAGTGCAGTATCTACGCCATTTGTTGATTGGATATACATAGCACTTGGCGAAGACAGGTACGTGTTTGCAGCATCGACGCCGATCGTATCCCCGTACGGCTTCGTCCATGACGAAGATACACCAGCAGTAAGCAAGATTACTCCTTCCCTATTCCCTCCAGGCACGCCACGCTTCCCTTGAACGCCTTGTGATCCCATCGCCCCCTGCTGACCAGCTTCTCCTTTGTCTCCTTTGTCTCCTTTGTCTCCTTTGGCGCCCTGTGCCCCAGTATCGCCTTTCACCCCTTGTAATCCTTGCGGGCCGATATCTCCTTTATCTCCCTTGTCACCTCGCTCTCCTTTAGGTCCGGGCAAACCTCTAACAGGCATAATCTCAATGGTAACCTTCGGAGTTGGTGTGACAATGATCGGATTCTCTTTGCTACTCATCCCTCGTCACGTCCTTTATGACCGATATTGACATGGTTTCAGATGACTGTATAATGCCTCCAACTACACGTTGGATGTCCGTTAAGAGTGTTCCGATTGGCCATTTTTCGGTGTTTGGAACACTCATTTTAAACGTGTGTAAATCCCCTGTTTCTTCGATGGTTACGTCTGCTAATAATCGATCGAATCCGTCTCTTATCTGAGACTTCAGCTCAGATAGTACAGCCCCTTCCCATTTGATGTAGTAACAAAAGGTATCTCCTCTTTTAATGCTAGGTAGGCTACGGGCCATAACTGATCTCAACTCCCTTCCTTCAATCCTGAAATATTTTGTTAAACAGATTGCTTTTGCTTCCGATCTTACTTACATTGAGATTATCTAATCATTCTGAAAGGATGATCAAACGTGTTCGGTAAGAAAGACATTTACCTTTCTGCAACACAAGCTGCAGATGCATTAGGAATATCCAAAGAAGAGGTCTACAAGCTGGAAAAAGAAGGGAAACTGATTGGCTTTCGAGCAACACCTAGTGATTCGCGATCCTTGTTTTCTATGAGAGAAATCAACCGTTTCAAACAACTTTCGGAAGAGACTCCATTGGATTTCAGGGTATCACTGTTTCACTTCTTTTCTGCTTCCGAAGACTTGGTACATGAACTCATGGAAAAAGAAGAACACGGTACCAATTTGACAGAAGCGGAGAGACTCTTCATAGATAAATTCGGTGACTTTGAAGAAGTAATCCAATTATCAAGAAGGAAGCCTGACTCCCAATAGGAGTCTTTTTTTATCACAATTTCTCTTTTGTTAAATAGCGATCCCTTTCGCCATCAGGAAAGCCAAGCACACTGCGTGCGGCGCCGTTTCAGCATACGCGCTATAGGTGAGCCCATCGGCATATCCAATAAATCTATCGTGCAAAGTGTGGAAGTCTAAGTTTAGACCATTATTCCTTGCTTCCTCCACCAGCACGCCCATGCCTTCCCAGGTGGTGGAGAACTTTGGCTCATCAACCACATGACCATCTTCATCGCAGAATATTCCCTCGTCTTCGGATACCTTCCACCCAAGAGCTTTTGCGACTTCTAAATCCAGCTCACGCCCTGCTTGCATCATTTGCCCACCTCAATCCCCAACTCTTTCAGTATGTCGTGAGCTCGTTTTCCCCGGTCAGCCATTACTTTGGGTGCGCAACCGAGATGGGGTATGCTGTAATTATCCTGATCCGCGTACCAACGCAACGCTGCCTCCACAGCCTGTGCTCGATGTATCCAGTACGGCAGCGCTTCCCGGGCTTCCAGAATGAACCTTTCATCATTCCAATCTGGCTTTGTGCCTTCCGTCGGATAGTAATGCTCGCCGTCCCCGAAATCGCAGATGATTTTCCCATCGCCGCCTACAAAACGACCAACCTCCATATCGTTACCGTCTTCCCACTTCCACGGACCCGGAGTAGCCGCCTCGCACAACTCCAGATCAGCCTGAGCATCGCGCTTGTCCAAATCACGTCCTGCCTCCATTACTTGCCCACCTCCAGCAGCTCAGGGTTTTCATAAATATTGCCGACGACTTCCATTTTCAAATTGTCCGGAATGCCTTTATTGATGCAAGGAAACAATTCGTACCCTTTCCATTTGAACACGACTCCTGTAATTGCTACCTTGGCTGTAGCTCCATCAAAGCTTGGGTGGCTGACAACTTCGCGCATCACAGTTTCGATTGCAACCACGAGCAGTCTTGTTTCGCCGCCATCAAGTGGCAGCTCCACTATATCCCCCGCGTAAATCTCATTGCCTTTCTTGTCATGGATTCCTGCATATTGCAACATATCCACTTCGTACATGTATTTTGTAGTGCATTCATGCGGTGCATCGCGATCAATAAACTCGCTCATAAAGGCTGGCGCGCCCTCGTCTTGCCACCAGTTCAGAACCATCGGAATCATCATCTTCTCACGATCTGGGTCCCATGCTCGAAACTTGATCACACGTCCTACTTGCATCCCGTTCCCCTCCATTGGCACCGATCCGTGCCGATTTTACAAAATCTCCAGCTGCAGCTTTTTCCGTCGTTCCGAGAAGAGCTTCGCCTTTGCCTCTTTCCGGTCAATCGGGTGGATTGGGCGAGCTATAAAGCAGATCTCTATATCCGTTCCTTTAACGTAGATTCCCGAATATTCCTGAAGCTTGTATGCCTGTCCTTTGAGATGATGAACAGATCCAAGGTGGCAGTTTTTCAGCCTGTCATCATCAAACTTGAGTTTGACAACAAGCTCGACTGTATGAGGTTGTTTGTACGCTTTGTTCATTGACATAAAATCAGTGATCATCAGGTTTTGAGCTGTGTACCAGATCGTCAGTAATTGCCCGTATAAGGTGTATCGCTGGATTCCGAGAATTAGGTATGACTTCTCATCTATCTCGATAACATCACCAATCTTGTGTGGCTGCCTGAAAAGGCGGAATTCTGACTGTATTGTGGTGATGACCCGTTCCTTCGTTGCCATCATATCCCACCTTTCCAGAAGTAATGTACAAACCCCATACATTTCGAAAGTCAATCCTGGTCAAACTTTGTTTTTCATCCCGAATGATTATAAATTCAATTACGTTGTTTCCGAAAAGGTCTGTATACTGTTGCACTCTTTGGAATGATGGGTATTTCTTAGGCTTCATTTGCTCCTCTTCTCACAAGTAATGTTATGTTAAGCTGATTCTTCGTTTGTACGATGCTCTGCTCGAATCGCTTTCCAATCATCGTCACTAATTACCCTATCGGTGTGCTTTTGCGCAGTCTCTTCGTTAATCATTACTGGCACTTCGTTGTCATACTCTACGTCTACGGCAGCAAGATCGATTATTTTAAAAGCCTTGTCAGCGAGCCAATCCTCCATAAATCTTTCATCTGCTGCTTGTTCAGGCGTAACCATGCCCATTAGATCATTGCAAGAAACAGTAAACGTTACAGTACCTTGCACCAAAACCCGTTTTACCTTTACCTCTGCCATGTTACATTCCCCTTTCGTTTATCAAATCGATTGTTAAGTTAAATCGAACTTTCTTGTTGCTCTACAAGAAAATCAAAATACCTCTCTGCCTTCTTACCGTGTTTATATCCAGTTCCTTCGCAATCTGGGCAATCATATGGGGTATCGTTAAAATGAGCTGCGCCATTTCCTGTTCCGTTGCACCATTTGCATTTTTCCAAAGATACTTCTTGCATGCCCATTCCTCCCCATTTATCACATCGTGTGGTGTGTTTCTGAAAATAAATATCACTTACTGTAGTCTCAATCACATTTTTTACATGTCATTTGTGACATAATGGTATTGCCCGTTGTAAATTTTCCTCTTTTTGTCTGTTGATGGAACGCCGTGTGCGATGAAAGTCGCCCGCACGGTGTAGGCTCGAACGAAAACCCTCACTATATAGAAGGGGATAAGTCGAGAATAGCAATCACAAACCTGAAGTAGTACATGACAAGCAAGTAACAAATGTTACTCAACCATTAAGTCAGCCCGATACCAAAATTCCTTTCTCTCAATCTTTTACAGATCCAGATGGTGATCCTCTAACTTATTCCATCGCTATCCTTGACAACAGTATCGGTGAAGTATCCGTTGACAGCATAACTGGTGTTGCTACATTCACCGCATTTAAAGTAGGTGAAACTATTGTTACTATTACAGCAAGCGATGGAATAAGCGGTGAAGCATCATATAGTTTCCGTTATATTGTTCGTTAATAGATTCCATCAACGAACCCTTAGGGAAACCTAGGGGTCTTTCTTTACCAAATTACCGTTGTGTTAAATTTTGTATTTACTTCAAGGAATAATCATTTTAATGTATATAGTGTTTGAAATATAAATTTGGGATTCGAAAGGTACTTTATATGAATCGCCCATTAAAATTGATACTACTAGGTTTCATCACAGGTCTATTAATTTACGTTGCTTTTCCAGTCCTTCAAAAGGAAGCGGCCTTGGTGGGAATATGGATGATTCTCTGGAGTCGTATTAGTTTACGAAAAGGCTCTGTTTATGGAATCTGGAAGCTTTTAACCTACATAACATTAGTGATTGGCTGGCTACTCTTGCTTTTCGGGATATTCCTGACAGCCTTAGAGTACATTTTCTAAAATTACCGATGAGTTAATATGCGTGGTCAGAGTGTGTGTAAGCTGGTATTCTTTCCGCTTTTAATATGTGCTTGAGAACCGTTCCGTCTACGAAGCTGTACAAGTCATCTACCAACCATACTTCATCGTCCTCATCAACGTTTGCGATATTGTGATGGTAGAAGTCCCGAGCTTCTTCTTCGCTCCTAGCTGCCACATATTCGCCTTCGCCCACCTCGTAGTAATTTACATCTTCCTTGCCAGCTATCTGTTTCAGCCAAACAGCAATATCTTGTTGCAACTCCACGTTTTCGGTTCGAAGTGCATATTCGATCAACGCATCAATTGCAGCTGGGTCTTTATCCGGCCGGAGAACAAAGCAGTTGTTTACCAGCTTGCCAGTGTCTACCTTCCTGACATCGTACTTCACTACCAGACCTTTGTTTTCCATCGTTCTTTCCTCCCTCATTTCTTGTATTCCGCTGCCTTCGCAATATAAGCACGTTTCATGCTGATCAAAAGAACCATTACCATCGCAAGCGTGGCACTTCACCATTCTGATCCGCCTTTCCTGAATAACTATTTTGATAAACGCTGAATATTGTCGATACCGTACTGCCAACCACTGACATTCGTTAATTGGTAACGATTATGAACATATTGGATATCAGCAATTACACCCTGATAGCCCGTTGATTTTACTTCCACTTTGTCTCCACGTTTGATTTTTTTGGGCTGCTGCTTGTTCATTCGTCATCGTCCTCCGATTCTGTAATAAGTTACCCGAGAACTTTTCGGGTGTTAAGATTAATTACTAATAAATTTGTATAGTTCTCGCCATGCTTCATCTTCCGTTTCTGCGTCTACTAAAACCTTAACCTTTTCGCGATGAATGGGATTAAAGAGAAACCCACTATCATTCTTTTCCATTTTCCATAGTAATTTGAAATGATTTAGCATTTGAACACCTCGCTATTCACATTACACATTATGTTAATTCGATCACCCTAAAAGTTACGCCAGTCCTGTTCCCGACTGCTTCCGCTGCGTTCTCGGCTCTTTTCCTACTGCTGTATATCTTCGCTTGCTCTTTTCGGCAAAGGGCAGGGAAGTATTCACCCTGATAGATGTAGTTTTTCCCTGCGTAATATTCGTGATCTTTATCTTCAAGCAAGACGAATTGACTCACCGTTACCCCTCCTTATCTCTCTGAGCATTGTGTTAAATCGCTTTGCCTTCAACTCTAGCTATAGCTTCGAATATCGGATAAATCTGCTGCGGCACTACTGCATTGCCGAGTGACTTAATTCTGTCCACCCGATCGGGAACCCCATCAGCCACTCTACCCACATCGGGTTCAGCTGCCCAGGCTGCTCCGCTCGAATTGAATCCGGCAAACTGTTCGTTGATTTCCGCCCAATCTTCTCCAACGTTTCCGGTTTCCGCGCTCCCTTGTAATCTCTCGCAGTAGGTGTAGGCCACAGCTTCGTTACGGCTGTATATAAGTTCTGACAAGATGGATTGTTCGCTTTCTTTAAGTTGTAGCTCTTCAGTTCTGGATTGTTGAATCTCTTCCGACTGTCCCTGACATTCCATGCATCTGATGCTACCGGAGTAGGCAACAACGAAGGTTCTATACCTTTGATGCTTGGCATCGACGCCACAAGCTGGAATAATGAACGTCTGTGCGGTGTATCCTTCACTTTCCAAGTCAACAAGCGTTCGTTCGAGTTCCATGTTGACGAAGTTAGCAACATTCTCACCAACAACCCAAGTCGGCTTGAGTTCTTGTATGATTCTAAACATTTCTGGCCAGAGATCACGGTCATCATTCTTGCCTTTTCGCTGCCCGGCCACGCTAAACGGCTGGCATGGGAATCCTCCGCAAACAATGTCAATTGGCTTTCCACTTGAGATCACTCCCATTTCTTCTAATCTATCTTTAGTGACGTCTCGCACATCTGGAATAATAGGAACTGTTGGCCAGTGCTTAGCCAATACTTTTTGCGGGAAAGGCTCGATTTCACAGAATGCTACAGTTTCGATACCAGCCCACTGAGCTGCCAAATCTATACCACCGATTCCGCTGAACAAAGACAGCATTCTCATGAGCGTTTCACCGTCCTATTTAACTTAATTGAGATTGTGTTAAATTTTTCAGGCATTGGGGGTGCTCAAAGTTGAGCGCCCCCCCACCTTTCCCTATCTTGCATTCCAAGGCGACACTGCTCCGCCTACCTTCCAGTTGTTCACTTTCGCGTTTACGATAGTTTGATTGATCTTCTTTTGATCGGCTGTCTTTGGGAATCCCCGTCTCCACGGGTGATCAGGTGCGGGCTTAAAGACTGACATAGGGCACCTCCTTCTGGGGGAGGGAAGCAGCTTCTTTACGCTGCCCCCGGTTCCTCGCCGTTTTGCTTTGCCATATGTTCAGCGACGAGCTTCTTGTATTCGCGCCAATCGGCTTGAATTTTTGTAGAGTTAACACTCAAGCTTGCAGCGATTTTGATCCATGTTTCTCCTTCTCGTTTGCGCTGTAAAACCGCTTGGAAGTCGAATGGGAACTTATCGAAAACCGGAGCTTGACCGCTTAGGATGAATTCTTCAATCTTCTCTGTATCGATCGATGCAGCAGCATCATCTTGCTTCTCTGCCTCCTGGTCATCGCCTTCATTCGTGTTATCCCCGGATTCTTCATGGGCTGGCTGCTCTGGATCAGGAGTGCTGCCCTCAGTCTCTTCTTGGTCAGCATCATTAGCAACCTCGTCATCAGGGCTAATCGGATTCTTGCTTTCGGTATCTGCTTGCTCTACAGGCTTGTCCGCTTCTTTCTCACTGGCATCCTTAGGCTTATCCGTGCCTTTTCTCCACTCGTCCCATTTCAAGGCCATTGGAGCAACACGGCTGCGGTATTCGTCAACAAGCTCCACGATCTTACCGCTCGACATTTCAAGTTCAGTTGCGATTTTCATGTAGGTCTCGCCTGCTTGTTTGCGTGAAATGATGCTCTGGAAGTCGTAAGGTAGGTCATCAAACTGGGGTGCAAATCCTTCTCGGATGAAGTCATCAATAACGGAACGTTCTGCCTCTTTTTGCTCTTCTTTAGTGGGAATTTTTTCTTTAGGGAGTCCTAACTCTGCCTCGAGCTGCTCTCCTTCTGGTTTCACTTCTTGTACGATACCTGTGTCGTCAACTTTGTAATTGATTACTGGTTTATTTGTATTGGTATTAATCGCAACATTGTAGTTAACGATGAGAGAATCAAGAGACACATCTGCTTGTTTATCGAGCATACTGCTCAATAATTCGAAATTACCTTTTAGCTCACTCACCGTTGATTCGAGAATTATTTCTACAACGCCCTTTGGTTTCAAATTCATTTTCTTTACCAGCGGTTTAAATTCCATGTAGCTCATCTTCTACACTCTCCCTTGTTATATGGCTTTTTTATCTTCACGTTTTTTCTCTTTCCACTCGTCAGTGGTGATCCAGCCGCCGTACTTTTGAACCTTTTTCAGCAATGTCAGCTTCAAATTTGGATATCTGTACTGGAACATTTTCGCCTTGATCTTGAATGCTTCTGTCTCTTCGCCCTTGATGTCGATAATCTCCAGCGACCCGTCCAAGTGAAGCACTTCAAAATCTGCTTTGTACGTTATTGCCTGAAGGTTCTTACCATTACGCGTGCATTTGTCCTGAAGAACATATACCGGTTGCAGGCGCATATCCTGAATCTCGCCACGACCAAGTTTTTCTTTTAGGACAAGGTAGTATTCGGACTCGGCCTTAGAGTCAAACTTGATACCATCTACGTGAGTGATCTTGTTGTTATATTTGGGCACTTTCGGCTTATCACTATCTTGTTTGGCTGCTCTCATCCTGCGTTTCATCACTAGGCTCCTTTCTTGATGGTCCGTGTTTTACCGGAGAAACGATGGATCAAAACAAATTCTGTTGTGCTGTCACGCTCTACGAGCCAATTAGCAGGGTTAAGATTGCGTGCTTTTAACTCTTCCCCTTGTCGCCTGTTTGGTTTTTTCCCTTGCTTCACGTTGGTAACCCTCCTTGTTTACTGATGTCTTACTGCCGCCACGGGCGTTCTCCAGGCTCGTCATCATCAGGGACATCAGCAATGGACATTTGACGAGGTGCTAAATCAACAAATTTGTTGTACTCCTTCAGGAAAGCCAACTCGACTGTTCCAGTGGAGCCATTACGCTGCTTGGCAATGATGACCTCGATGATGTTCTTGTTCTCTGTTTCCTTGTCGTAGTAGTCGTCACGATACAGGAACGCTACAATGTCGGCATCTTGCTCAATTGATCCTGATTCCCGAATGTCGGACATCATCGGACGCTTGTCCTGTCGCTGTTCTACACCACGGCTTAACTGTGAGAGAGCAATAACAGGTACATTCAACTCTCGGGCAATTTCTTTTAGCGTTCGGGAGATTTCTGACACCGCTTGAGTGCGATTGTCTCCTTTGCCACGTACGTGAATCAGTTGGAGGTAATCTATCAGTATGGCTCCCAGCCTACCACCATGCTCATTCATTAGCCGCATTGCTTTGGCTTTGATATCAGTAACCGTTATGCCAGGGCTATCGTCGATGAATATTGGTTTCTTTGACAGAGTTCCGATTGCTGCCGTTAGTTTTTGCCAGTCATCCTCTTCCAACTGCCCGGTTCGTAATCGATCGGCTTTCACATGTGCTTCTGCACTGATCATGCGCTGTACCAACTGTTCAGCACTCATTTCGAGTGAAAAGATTGCTATCGGGTCAGTTGTGTTTCCTGCGGCTTTTTGGGCAACATTCATTGCAAATGCCGTTTTCCCCACCGATGGCCGAGCTCCGACGATAATCAGATCTGACCTTTGAAGTCCTCCTGTGATTCGATCTAAATCTTTATAACCGGTTGGCAATCCTGTAACCTCTACAGCTCCACTACTAGCGTTCTGCTCAATCTTGTCGTAGACGTTCAGCAGAACATCCTTGGTAGAACGGAAACCCTTTCCATGTGACCTTATTGCTACTTCTTGCAACGCCTTTTCCAAGCACTCTACAGCCATTTCAAGGTTGACCTCTTCTTCGATCAGGCGAGGCAGACGCAGTGCTGTAAGATAGAGCTTTCGAAGGTTCGATTTCTCCCGAACCATTTTCGCGTAGTGTTCGATATTAGCGGCTGTAGGTACGGCACTAGCTAGTTCTGTGAGATAGCCAACGCCTCCAACTTCGTCCAACGTCTTCTCGTCTTGTAGACGAGCTGTCACCGTCACTAAATCAATTGGCTTTCCCTCTTGTTTAAGATCAACCATGGACTGATAAATGCGCCTATGATGTGGCGAGTACATGTCATCTGGCAAACATATCGAGTAGGCCAGCGGGTAATAGGTTTCATTCAAAAACATGGTCCCTATAACGCTTTGTTCAGCCTGATGGTTCACCAGCACTTGACTGATAGATTCTGTTTGTATAGCCGCATTATCCAAGTCCCTTCACCCTTCCAGCAAGCCAGTCATGGTGTCTATCGTTGATGCCTCCACGCAGGCTCTCACCCTGCAATGTGATCGTGATGGAGTTTTCCAAGATGCGATCTGCGATCCTAGCCCCCTGGTTACCCATCCACTGTTCGAGTCCGTCTGTTGTGAAATTGCTCGAGTAGATAATGGGTCTTTTTTGGCTCCGAGCATTAATGACATCCAGAAGCTTCTCAGCTCGGGAGTCATACGGGACTTCCCCGCCAATGTCATCGAGTAGCAGTACGTCGCAGCCATACAGCACTTTCAAAAGGCGCTTTTCGTAATCGTAATCATCGACTTTGGCGACCTCTCTGAACCTTTGGAACATGTGATAGGTGGTCATGAAAACAGCTGATATGTTCCTGCCCATCAACGCTTTGTAAATTCCCGATAGGATGTATGTTTTACCCAATCCATTAGGTCCATTGAGATAAAGTCCAAGCCCAGGTTTCTCTCGCTGCCATTGGATGTATGTATCAACAAAGTTGTAGGCGATTCTCATGGCGTTTGCGCTACCCGCTCGTTTGGTATTTGGATCCAAGTCCGCCTTGGAAATTAGCTTGTCCCGGCTAGTGAACTCATGGCATAGTGTCAACCATTCACGAGCCTGTTTTGCTTTTTCTTCTGCTTCCCTCGCTTGTGTCTCGCAAGCACATGTGACCGTTCCCCATCTGGTCTGACCGAGCAATACGATTTGTACAGGCTCAATACGGCGATAGCAGATAGGGCATTCCCTAGCAGGGGGTTTAGAAACTTCTGCGCTTCTGGTGATACTCTGATCGCCCTGATTCAGTACCTGTTGCAGCGATTTCACGGCCTGCACCTCCCTGATTCATGATCTTCAGCATCTTCTGTCGGGCCTCATGTTCTTTTGTTCGTCTTATAATCCCAAAGGTGTATTCCTCTGCTTTGTCATCATGCTGCATAACGTGAAGGCTCAAAGCGTAAAGGATGATAACTGCCCTGCCATCAGAAGTGTCAGCCAATTTCTTGTTTTGCCAAAAGGACAACAGCTTGTCCCATATCTTTGCGGCTTTACCAGTTGCTATCCGTCCTGTTGCCCGCTTTAATCGAATGGTGTTGAAGTATTGCACGAAGAGTTTTCTTGGCAAAGTGGATATGGGGTTGGCGAGCATTTGCGAGTCAACAAAGGTCTCGACATGTTCTGAACTTGCCAACTGCTCGCGTAAGTCTTTTATATCTCTTTGTTGTTTATCTGTAGTTAATACTGTAGTTAAGGAGTCGCCCTCAAATTCGCCCTTTAATTCGTCCTTCAATTCGCCCTCACCCTTTTTTGATGTGCCTTCAACTGTTGGTACGACTGCATTTTCGGGAGGTGCCAATTCGCCCTCGTATTCGCCCTGCAATTCGCCTTTTAATTCGCCCTTTTTTGAGTAAAAATCAAGGTCTTGGAACTGGTCATAGGGAACGATTGTGATGCGTACTCCCTTCTTTCGATCCTTGAATGACTCAACCGAGATAAGACCTTGTTGTTTCAAATAATCCAGTGAACCCCTGATTTGTTTGTCCGTCCATCCCGTATCTTTTGCTAACTGGAGACTAGAGGTAATGAGCTGCCCCCGTTTACATCCAGCCGAATCTTTGTAGTTCGCCTGCTCTACCAAGTCGTAGAACAGAAGCTTGTCCCTTTTTGATCGCCAGGATGAACGAGGGAGGACGAAAAACCCCGTTGTCCCGTAATCAGCTATGCCCATCCCCTGCCCCCTCTTGTTGTGTCCTGTCCTGCACTCACTGCCTTTGTGTCACCGTCACCTGCTTGCCAGTAAGCTCTTGTATCTCTCTTTTAAAAAGCGCCTCATCACTGTTGCTGTCACTGAGGTGCAGCAACCATATGCCCTGAACCTTTGAAAGATCATTGGCTCGTAGGAAATCCTTACAATTTTCAAGGCTAAAATGTGATCGTAGCAGGCGTTTCCTCATCACAGGCGGTACTCGACCAGCTGCTATGTTCTCATCCAGAATCTTTAGGCTGTAGTTACACTCCAGCATGATGTGTGTTAAGCCGTTGAATTTGTATTTGCAGTAGTAACTATCAGTGATGAAAACCAGCTTCTCACCTGACCTATTCGCAAGAAGAAATCCGAGTGGTTCTGCAACGTCATGCTGTACATCAAACGGCAAGATCGTCCAGGAACCTAATGTGAATTGTTTCTGAGATTGAATGCCAATTGCTCGATGACCAGAAACCTGTAAAGCATCAAGTGTCCCTCTGGATGCATATACGTCGATGCCTGCCTTCATCACTTCTGCAATGCCCTTCACATGGTCGCCGTGCTCATGTGTCACGAGGCAACCCGCAATGCTTGATGTCTGGAAGTGCAATGCGCGCTGAATGTCCTTGAAACGGATACCGCACTCCAGCAGCAATGCGGTTGTGCCATCTGTTATGTGATAGCAGTTTCCTTGGCTGCTGGATGCCAGTGGGGTAATCTCGATCATTAGAAATCGGGTCCGCCTGAAGCTTGAGCTTGTGATTCTTCCCCAAAGCTAATTTGTTCCGATTCGCCTCCGGTATCATCCCCTACAACCTCATACTCCACATCAATCATTTCCTTGTTTCCTTTTTCCGCAATTTCAGCTTCGACTTCCGCTTCCGCTACCGCGTCATCTTGTCGACTAAAGTGCTTCATCATCAAACTGCTATCATCGGAAGTATTCATGTAAAGCTTGCAAGTCCTGTTAGTGACCGTTCTTTTCGCCATTTCTTGAGGGAACTCATTATGTGTGCTTCCCTCTTTATCAGGATTTTGCTTGGATTTCTTCCATGCTTGGCGAATCTCATCCATCGTCATGACATCGGTGTACTCATTCTCGTCGTCTAAAATGATCGTGCAGTAGGCAGCCAAGATATTTCCTGTTTTGATGCTATCCAAAGTCTGCTTGTGCCTAATGACTTTTTTCCTACCGCGGAAAATTTCAAATTCGAAATCGTCACCTTCATAGACCACTTCCGCAAAGATTTCTTTAGCTCCGGTAACCCTTTTTGTAACAGCCATCGTACCGAAGTAAGATCGTTGGAATGTGAGGTTTTTCCCGTAGACGATAAAGTAACCTTGTTTCTTGGCAGGATTAAGCCCTTGCACTACCATGTCCAGCAAGGAATTTGCTATGCTGTCCCTCGTGCATGCTTCCAAAGCAGGCTTGAAATCCTTTGTCTGAACAGTTTGAAGCATGAGCCATGCAGATTTCATTGCGTTCTCTGGACTATAGCCAGCGGGGAAATGAACTTCTCCGCGTTCCTGAAATTCACGAACCTTTGCAGCAACTACATCTACTGTGTCTCTTTTCACCATTGCAAGTTGATTACCGCTCAATTAGACCGCCTCCTTGATATTGACTGGAACCTCAACCCGTAATTGCTTGTCCTTCTCGCTGACGATCAAGCTAATGACCTGAGTGGATGTTTCAATCATCTTTGTCACGGCTTCTGCGTTATCGACAAAAATCGGAGCTGTAAAGCCGTAGTGTTCGGAAAGAGTATTGATGATGTCCAGTCCGACATTGATCCGCGCTGCATTGTTAAGGCCGCTGCCGTATGGGACTCCTTTGTAAAGTGTGTCGCAACGTTCTTTCAAGCCACCATTGATCTGCTGTTCAAACAACTTGAAGCGTGCAAACTGAAACTTGCTATTTATTTTTGTTTCGAGCAGGCTGACCTTGGCCCGAATAAACTCTTCTGTTAGATATAGCTCGTGCTGCAACTTCTCGTATTCGGTTACGAGTTCTTTTTCTTGTGTCTTCAGCTGCTCAATGCGTTGATAGACGGTCTGAGCCAAGGAGAATTTTGCTTTCTCTTGTTCCAGCGCTTCTTTCTGCGCTTTCAAACCTTGAATTTCACCAGCAACCTTTGCAGCTGCTTCTTGAACAGAACTACGGACCTGTTCAATGTCTTGTTGAATACCAGAAATTTCACTCTGCTTAGTGATGTAATCTGGGTCCATTTCCACATCAACTACGTTTGCTTGCAATTTTTGCAACTCGGATTCTGCCGAGTGGATCTCTGTCGTTTTTTCCGCTACCAATTGTTCCAGCTCTTCAATTTCCTGTTGCTTGGTTTGATTATCTTGAGTCAATCTGTTTGCTTCTTCTTTTGCCGCTCGTCCTTTTGCAGAGATTTTCTCTAAACGCTCTGCTTTGCTGTGATTGAAGTCGGCTTGTGCTTTAGCAATGGCAGCTTCTACCTTATCTTCTGGCAATGCTTGTCCGCATGAAGGGCAATTGTCGTCATGATGATGTTCCAAAACCTCGCTGTCTACCGCACGCCACTGTTGGCGCAGTCGGTCTGCTTCTGCCAACTCATCAGATGCCCGTTGCTCATTTTTGGCGGCAGCCCTTCTCATATCACTGATTTGTTGATTCAATGTATCGCGTTGACTGTTGAGGCCAGATAGCTCTTGGCGCTTTGTAGTTACCTTCTCTAAGCTTCCAGCCTGCAGGTTGTTCTTAATGTGAAGGAGCTCCCCTTCGATCTCACGAATGCGGTTTTGTTTTACTGCAATTTCACCCCCGGATCGTAGGCGAAAAGCTTCGGCTTCCTTGCTGCTGATCTGATTTTGTAGAGAGACTATGCTTTCCCCAATCTCTTTCTCATTCAAGCCTGATACATCTGGTATGGAACGAGTTGCTTCATCAATTCGAACCGGAATCTTGTCCAGTTCTTTGCTGATCTCCGAGCACTTCCCATCAATCACCTTTCGATGCTGTTCAATGCTTCTCTCGGTCAAGATTTTTAAGAGCGGTGCCAAGCTCTTTTCACTTTCGATTACTTCCTCATCAGTCACATCACCGCATACCTGGAGCAAAACCTTTCTACGAGCTTCCCAGTGAAGTTGTTCGTTAAAGTAGCTCGGATTCGTCAGGAGTTTAAACAAGTCTTCGCTGACGATGTTTTCAACTTGTTCCTTGTATTCCTTGAGTTTTACAGGAACACCATCAACAAAATACTCTGTAGTGTGACCTGAAAACTCTTCTCTAGCCAAACCACGTTTTTTGGTCCACTTTTCAGTGAACACTTTTCGCAAGCTTTTACGCTGCCCATCCACCAACAAGGTCGCCTCAACTTCATGGGACAGACGGTGCATCTCCTTACCTTCTGCATCGAGTGTCTTTATTCCAAAATCTTGTTTATTCTGACTGTCCTTATCGAACAGCACCCATGTAAAAGCATCAAAAATGGTTGTCTTGCCTACAGCGTTATCACCGTATACTTTCACGCTTTCACCGTTTACCTCTAAGACAAATTCTTTGATGCCCTTAAAGTTAAGTAGAACCAGTTTCATCAAGCTAATTCGCTTCATGAATATACCTCCCACTTGTTTTTTGGGGGTCTATCCGCTACGATTGAATTGATTCCCAATCGTGCTTCAAAGACCGAAGACTCAGCGCTACTACGCTGGGTCTTTTATTTTTTTGCTAAACACTTGTCGCATAAAGCTGCACCGGTCATTTGCCCTGGTTTTACTGGAGCAATGCTTGTCAAAATTTGCTGATCTGTATTGCCGCATTCTGCACAACCGCCATGTTTCACACCTTCCACCCATTACACCCCCTTTTTTGATCGCGAGGCGCCACCGTCCCAACCTCTACGGCAGCCGTTGTAGTTCCTTGCCTACGCCACGTCTTTACCTCGCTATTTAATTGTTGGAGGTTCAATCCTCCGTGGAAGGCTCAGCCTCATCGTGCGACTCCCAATCATTTTGAAAGGAGGTTGCTCTGAATCTTCCACGCAGGGCCGAAGCCCGCTTTATTCTAATTGCACAACCTGTTTTTTGAGGTCTTCAAGCAAATCCCCCTCAAGGTTGCTTGTTATCCACTCGTCATATGAAACTGGGTCCCCATTTTGATGCCACCCATAAATTTGAAGCCCAGTCCCCCAAGTAGAGTGAAGATCACTAATGTACTCAAACGACCTTCTACAAAGATCACTCAACCGCTCTATCTCTTCTTCTGCCGTAACCGCCCGTTGTATCCAATGGGGTAAAACTTCGCTCGACTTGATAGCTTTTAATGCTTCGTACATCTTGTTCCCTATTGTCCCTTCTGATGCCGCGTGGCACAGTTGAAGGTCTAACGTTGAATCACGTTTTACCTCACCCATTTAGTCAGCCTCCGTTTCTGTTCTTGAACAGCAGCCAGGTTATCGCTGGTCGAATAGATTTGCCTAAACTCCCAGATGCTACGGACTTCTTCTTGGATGTCTTCCAGCTCAAGCGTCAAGGCCCTTATTTGTTCCTCAAGTGCTCCGTTATCTTCATCGAAAGCCAATGTTTCCAGTTCCCTTTGGCGTATAGGCTCTGTCAGTTCAACGCGTTCCGGGAAATCAAGCAGAGGCGCGTTCATGCAGTTCTCCCTCCTGCACCATCTTTAGGTCATTTAAAGTATCATCCACTGACATTTGCCACCAGTTCACATTTCTTTGTGCTTGCTCTATCTTTTTTTCAATTGCATCACGAACAAATTCAAGCTGATTTAGCTCATTGGTTGCCTCTTTGAGATTTTCCTCGCATCTCTCTAACTGCCGTTGCAATTCAGTTTGATTCATCAGGCTTGTCCTCCTTGATGGTGTGTGTTACCATATAAGTACAAACATTTGTTTCTGTTTTGATTAAGCCGTCTGTTCGCTGCAGGCGGTTTTTTCTTTGTATCGAGCTTTGATTTTTTCAAGCATCATTTCCTCACGTGCTTTCTTAATCTCCTCGACCTTATCCGCAATATTCCTATCTATGATTGGGTTCATTTCAAATCCATTTCGTTCCGATATGTCTGCTCTTCTTCGAAGCGTAGAAACCGTTAATCCCAGTTCTTCCTCATCAAGTGGTTGATGTCGTTTCACTTTTTCAGCTAAGAGCCACCTTCTATCTTTTTGTAAATCCATTGGAGTGAGTGCTTCCCGCCTTGCCATCTCGATGAGCGCCGTGTGTATCGCTTCACGATCTAAAACTGATATCAATGACAATGTTTCTGGACCCAGATATGCGGTCATCTACCATTCCCTCCCTAGATCAACCAAAATGTGAACATCATGCTCATAAGATTCTGTAGAATCGACAATCCATCTATCCCATAGATGCAAGCAACAACAACCTCTCTAGAACTTGTAGCTTCTGCCCATGCAACCAATGTAGGGACATCGAGCAATTTTTTTCCTGATTCCAATTTGCTTACACAGCTCCGGGCAATATGCAGTTTTTCTGCTAGTTGTTCTTGGGTCATCTTTGACCTTACCCGGCACGCTTTCAAAATCGCACCGAACTCCATGATTCATTTCATCCTTCCTTTTATTGAATGTTCCAAATTGGAACGAAAGAGATAGTAAGAGAACACACAAGCAATTAACTACGGTGTAAAATGAAGTTAGCTCATCTTCCAGACTCTCCCTCGGATACTCACTCACCGAGGGACTTTTTATCTAGGCGATCAATGAAATCCATGTACATCCTGATACTTCTTGCACTCATCCTGTTTGTCTCAAGTGGTGTATAGTACTTCGTTGAAACCATACATATTTGCGAGTAACTAATTAGTTCTGAACCGTCTGTAAGTAGTACATTTTTTACGTAAATGTCATTCGAAAGCCCAGTAACCTCATTTTTCAACACGATAATCTCGATGTTTTTTGCTGCAAGATCGCTTACTTGCTTTTCTACTGCTTCTTCAAGTTCGGGAAACTGCACTTGATTGTTTCCAGACATTAGTATCACCTCGCTTTCATTTCAATTTGGTAGGACTTTCCACCTAACATGTCGAATCTGTTTGTCGGAAGAACGTGTACTTTGGCGAGTGGCGTTCTTCTCATGTCGCAGATGATTGGTGGTGAAATGATATGTCTGATATCAAAGAATTGAAGAAACAGTTGTATTACAGTGCTGTCAAGGGAATTGATAAAGTTAATGACCGTTTTATTAATCAACTAGAGGAAATAAAAGCTCTAGCTGAGGAAAATAATTTGTCAAAAGATGAAGTAATGGGAGAAATCAATAAAGCGCAATCGACTGCTTTGTACACATCTATTGTTGGTCTTATCCCCGAGATGCTTGAAAAGTATCACGAATGGCTTCAAGAGCACTTTGTTCTGACACCAAAGGAGTAGACTTGAATTTTTCAATTAACTCGGCTGTTAACGCAGCCGATTCCTTTTTGACCAGTTCTATCTCGTCACGTACTATCCCGCGTATGTGTTGTTCAGTCAGTTCCATCATTTTCACCTCGCTTTCGTCACACAACTGCATACAGCGTCGAGTCTTGGCAGTGACCTGACCAAATTGTTGACTTCAACGAGATGGTCCAATGTATTTTGGTGCGGCTCATATCTTCGCTCGGTCCCGCTCTTCGGCGCTCTATGCAGTTGTGTGGGATGGATTTACGGTTAACCCCTATTTACATCCGGTTGGCATCTATAGATGTCGGCGATAATTGGAGCCAACTTACGTGTCATTTCTTCACGTGGCACCACTTTTACATAAACCATGATGTTTTTCGGATCAGAACGACCGAGGTGAGCGGTGTATTCTTGATCACTTGGAGCCAGGTTGCTTTTCAAGCGCGGTCACCTCCTTTCATGCCGGTTTGGATTTCTTTATAATGTTCATTTTTTGAGCGTCTTCCTCAAAAAAAAGATACTCCATCGACTTTTTAAGTACTCTCGAAATTCTATATGCTACTGGTAGGGACGGAAGGGTATATCCTCGTTCAATATTTGATAGCATCCCACGAGATAATTTAGCTTCCATTGCTAAATCATCTTGTGTCATGCCGATGTTTTTGCGGGAACTAATTAGGTTACTGCGCGGAACAAGCTTTTTCACCGAGACTCACCTCACTTTCCTAAACGCTCATTTAATGAACCTTACACTTATAATATACGCTCATAAAATGAGCTTGTCAACATGTAATTGTTCAAATATTGAACGTTTATTTTATGAGCAATTACTAGTAAAATAGGAGCAAGAAATGAGCGTGATATCAATGGGTTTTAAAGAGCGATTAAAGGAACTGAGAACAAAAAAAGGCCTTACACAAGAAGCTCTTGCTGCCTCTTTAGATATACCTGAATCTACGATAAGGCGGTTAGAATCCTCAGATGAAGGGTTGCCTCGTCGAGAACGCTTAGAAAGAATCGCTGACTTCTTCGGAGTACAGATCGATTATCTTTTGGGACGGACAAACGAACCTTCCCCATCCAATAATAACGATAATAAAAACAATACCGACGAACTCACAAGTATCCTGTATCACAAGTGGGATAAGCTTGATGAAAGAAGACGTAAACAGGCACTCAAACTAATAGATATTCTTGAGCAAGAGGCTGACGAGGAAAACAACAAGGATTAACAACAAGACACGCAGCACACCATGTTGCGTGTTTTTCTTCTATATGGTATACCAATATTTATCAAAAGAACCAAATACCTCTACTATTTAATACCTGCGACTACAAATTGTACCTCAACCTTGTGAAACGATATACTAAACTACAATGCAGCCAATGCTGCTGGATCAGCATCTCTCTAAATAAAAATCTACTCTAGATCGAGTCACAACGGTGTTACATGTGAAAAATAATAAGTCAGCCCAACTCGGGCTTTTCTTTTCAACCCAAAAACGAACATATATTCTCGTTGTTTAGGAGGCCTATATGCTGCAATGGATCTATTACAAACCAACCGAGCTCGAAAAACAAATTACCTCACTTTATCAATCCATTGAAATTTGGCACCCAGAAGATATACAAGAAAGTCTAATTGCTACACGAACAGGTATTAAACTTCGCTACGAAGACGCCCCTTCTCTTGCATTTGAAAAAGGTAAGTACCGCTGTATCGTAATTGATAACACACTGGCATTAGAAGAACAGCGAAAGCAATTCTTTCATGAGTTTGGCCACTTACTTCGAGGGCATGCTGGAGATCAATCTGATTTGCCCGACCTATTCCGAGACCTCCAAGAAGAACAAGCCGATCAATTCGCCATTTACGCCATGATGCCCGCTTACATGATAATGAACCTCCCTGTGCCTGAATACGAAAGGGATGTTCCCTACTTGCTTGCTTTCAAATTCAGAGTCCCTATTGATACCGCAAAAGAACGATGGGATCAAATAAAGCGAAGAATCAGTGCAGGTGCTTGGGAACAGAAATTTATCGAAAGTGAGCGTAGCCGATACAGGAAAGCAGATCCAGCCAACTGGAGTTCTGAAACAAAAGCAATTTTTCGTCTAGCTATTGATCGAAAAATGCAAAAAGGACAAGGAGTGATTATTCGATGAAAATTCGCATCTTTCATGATTATCACGAAGATAAACTGGTGCCACAGAAATACACGATCAGCTTCAGTAAAGGAGAGCTCCCATGGGATCGGGAAAAGGTATTCGTTGTATTATCTGCCCCTTTTGAGCCCCTTGGAATTGAAGATTTCTTACCGGATTCATTAGCAATTACAGTTACCCAGGGAGATTTGATCATTAGCGCCGAAAAACCCGGGAAGTTCGGTATTCTCCTCCCTCCTCTTAAACGACGGGCTGTTGATGGCGGTGTTGATTATTGGGATATAGAGCATCTGATAATCCAGGTTGCCGATCTGGAAGAGTTAATGCAAATGAATGTTTTTAACGTATAACGCAAACGAAGGGAGAATCTATATGCCATACTATCCAGAAAACTTACAAGATGTTGTTATTTACCTTCGGAAGTCCCGAGAAGATATCCAAGCAGAGCGTGAAGCAAAAAAGCGAGGCGAAGTCTATGACACACTAGCCCGTCATCGTAGAGAGTTGTTAGACATTGCCCACCGTTATAACTTCACCATTTTGGATATCCTTGAGGAAGTAAAAAGTGGTGAACGAATCGACGGTCGACCAGAAATGATGAAGTTGTTAGATAACATGTATAAAGGCATGTATAAGGCTGTACTTTGCATCGATACGTCCCGACTTAGTCGCGGTGGTTTGAAGGATCAGGGTGAAATTATTGAAGCTTTTCAAGTTACTGAGACCCTTCTGGTTACAGCATATGAGGGGCTTATCGACTTAGAAACAGAAGAAGGCGAAAGCAGCCTAGAGATGCGTGGGTTCGTAAACCGCCAAGTATTGAAGTACACCAAGAAAAACTTGCATGCCGGTAGAGTGCGTTCTGTAAGAGAAGGACGGTATGTTTTCACCCGACCTCCATATGGATATGACGTGGAACATAAGACTCTGCGTCTTATTCCAAACGAAAATTTTAAGATCGTGAAGATGATCAAAGAATGGTATTTGAACGAACAATTCGATCTTGGAACAGGAGCAATTGCAACTCGACTGAATGAAATGAGTATCCCTTCACCATCAGGGAATATTTGGACCCACCACTCTGTTCTATCAGTACTGAAAAACATTCATTATACTGGATTCCTAGCAATAGGTAAGAAAAAACGCCGAAAATACTTTGATAATGAGCATGGTAAACAACGAGAGAAAGCACGGCCAGTTCCTGCAGATCAGTGGCAGCTCAGCCGCAATCAAGCACATGATGCTGCATGGACAATGGAAGAACGTGAACAGATTCTAGAAAAAATGCGAGGCAACCTACCGGTTAAACAATCGTACGAATTACAAAATCCCCTTGCTAGCCTGATTAAATGTGGCTTTTGCGGAAGGATGATGCGAAGGAAAACAACTGTCAGAACGCCTGCGCTTGTTTCCTGTGTCTGTAAAAAAAACTCAGCTACTTATTTGCATTTAGTAGAGGAAAAAGTTTTACAAGAATTAACCCATTGGTTGGAGAACTATACTGTAGCCGTGCAGGAAATTCAGGACTTTTTACCGAAACACGAAGAAGGTGATGATGTTTCAGCCATAAAAACAATCATCAGACAAAAGGAAAATCGTCTGGATCAGTTGGAAAAACAGAACGCTCGAACACATGAGTTATTGGAATTAGGTGAATACGACCTTGAAACATATCGGGAACGTAAGAAAGCAATATTAGAAGATATGAATCGGTGGCGTGAGGAAATTGCAGCTGCACAGTCAGAATTAGGTAGAGTCAACCAGGTACGAGAAGCTCGGCAAGAAATTATTCCTACAGTGGTCCATGTATTGGAGACGTATCAGAAGGCTAACGTTAAGCAAAAGAACATTCTGTTAAAGCAGGTATTAGAGGAAGTTGTCTACACTCGTGAGAAAAAGAAAGATGTTAGACTGGCTCTGTACATCAAAGTACCAGAGCTAGTATAGGCATCATGTAAGTTCGTATCCATATGAGCTCACTCCAATTCCTAAAACCATCACACACGCTAAAAAAATGAAAAACATCTTTGACATTTACGCCACTCTCCTCTTCTACTATTTTCATCTGCTTTGCTGATGCTACTTCTTCAAGGAATCGCTTGGTCTATCCAACTAACTGCACGATCTCGTAATCCCCCATCCTTTACCACTGAGCTATTGATATTTGAAAGACTGGATACGATGATGCCCAAAGAGAATACAATGCACATGATGATCGACAAGAGCTTGGTCATGAGCAGCTCCTCCTCAGGTTAGATATTTATCGAGAATTTCAGTCAGCAGCTTGTACCACGGAAACATGGCAACCAGCAGCCCCATGTAAAAGGCCGGGTATACAATTACACTGTAGCCAATTCCTAACGATTTGATCTTTTTCCGGTGACGAAACATTCTCCGATGATCGACGGCCCACTCCATCCGCTGCATGGTTACACTAATTTGCCCTTCACTAAGCTGTTCAACCGTACGCATACTCGAAACAAGAATCACACCATCGTCTACTCCCATTTTGCGCTTAAAGCTCTCCAGCGCCTCATCAGGGTCTTTATTCCATTCGGATAATGTAGGGACATATTCTTTTAGCTTCCGTGTTGGGCGGGCTGCCTTTACCATTGCGCTATATATAGGAACCTTGTTTTCCAAAAGCGTAACGTAGCGGTTGATAAATCGTGCTATGTCGGTACTTAACATATCCTCTCGATGACCAGCCCACAATTTCAAGCCGATATAGGGTAACATGAAGCTTCCAGCTGACGCTAGACACATTGAAATAAGAGGAAATGACTCGACACGACTTGCCATGACCCAAAGTAGAATCAGAATACAGACCCCACTGCCACTTACGAGTTGGAGAAAAACCCACTCTGCCTTTCCCCATCCAAACGGTCTCCCCGCTCGAGATAACAGTTGATCCCACTGCTCATCCTCATCTGCCTTTAAAGACTGCTCCCATTTTCTCCACCATACTCCCGATACAAATAGCTTTGGCTTTGATGAACGGGCTATGTACTTGCCTATCACAAACGAGGCGATAAAAACGAAGAGTGTACCTAATCCCAAATACGTGTACATAACTATTAATGGCATTAGCGATACCTCCTTCCCCAAATAAACGCAAGCAAGATAGAAATAGACCATACCGTGACAGCAAGTGCCAATATAGCCTGTCCATCAGGCGTGTAAAAATAGAGTCGATACGAATCTTGGAGAAGACTTTGGTTGTAGGGGATTAGGCAAACACAAATAGCTATGACGATCAGCAGGCTAATCCAGATCGAATGTATCTCACTATCGCGCTCTTCTTTTTCATCCTGTTGAACAAACATTTCATTGGTAAGCCTGTTAAGTGGGGATTGGATGTCTTCTGTCTCTCCCTCTAAACCACTGGCAATATACGTTGCAAAATCAAAAGCCCATGGATGGTCCAGTCGTTCGGCAAATTTCTCAATGGCTGTTACTGGATTCCCACCATCCGTTAGACTGTTATTCAAGAGCAAAAGATCGGAGAGCAATTCTTTCGGGCATTCATCGATCATGTCCCGAAAGGTCAGAATGATATTTTTACGGCTGTTGTAGTATCGCGCAAACAACTCTACAAACCGACAAAATGAACTTATCTTCTTATTAATGCGAATGGTGTATCGAGCGTAAAGCAACAGAGATGGCAAAAGTATAAATAATAGAAACAGGGACATAGAAACAATTAGATTTCCTAACAATACACCTGATACAAAACCTGCCACGCCCCCTATTAGCGAAAGAAGCAAATGAGCTTCAGGCGTCCCCCCTCCAATTTGGCACCAGCGATCATATTTTTCATATATCAAGCGCCTGGTAGAATCTTTGAGAAATTTATCTCTCCAGACAGTAACCGTTTTTGGAAAGAAAACACGGGGAGTCGTCCAGCCTCTATACAGATGCAGCCCAAGGAACAAAAAACCAATAAAGATACATAGAAACATGGGAATGAGTAGCATGTACATCATATTTGCCTACCTATGTCCGTGAGTCGTAATTCTTTCAACACATCGATTTCTGCTTTGCCGATGTAACACATATATTCAATCAGCTGTGGGCTGATTTTCTTACCAGTCCATTCATATGCACCTGTCTGCATGTTGCGGCTGACTAACGGTATAGAGTCGACTCGCTTAAAGGTTTCATTCCATTCTGTAACATGAATTGCATCAATGAATCGATGACCGTTATTGCGGTAAGTGAGAGAATTGACAAAATTAACTGCTCTGCTGATTCTCTCCTGGGTCAATTCAACATTTCTTCCTCCGTACTGATATACAAGATCAGTCAAGTCCTGCAACGCTTTATGTGGAAATCGCTCGTGCATTGCCCCGATCGTAGCGTCCGTTCCTCTTATGCCTGCATTGATAAAATGGTAGGCTTCGATAGGCTCCCTGATTTCCCCGATTAAAATGGTATTGGCTGTAGATCGGTACATGTCTTTAAAGCAGTGAGCAAGCTCAATTCCGATCTCTTCAACATTTTGCAGTTCAATAACTTCCCCAGGCCAAAAATCCCCAAATCGCATTTCATGCTCACTTTCAAATATGGTTACGTACTCCGTAAGCGGATCCTTTAGCTTTAACATGCATAGCATCAATGTTGTCTTACCTGCAGCCATAGGTCCTATGACCAGCACATTCCCTCTGCCAAATACTTGTTGCTCTAATAGCCATTGAACACCTTGATCAAAAGTAGGCTGCTGCTGAGTCCTAAGGTTATCCAATGAAAAAGACGGGGTAGTAAAGCGTCTTACGAGAATAGTTGGCACTCTGGAATACGGAAACGTAAACATGGTTAATCTCGCCTTTAACGCGTCTAAGTAGCCACTCAAACGTGGTTTTTTCTCATTAAAGGAAAGCCCTGCAGCGTTCGTAAGCTTTTGTTGGAGAGTCTCGACTTCTTTCCAGGAAGGGATGTATGGCAGAAACTTTTTTACCCCTTGCTCCAAATAAGCTACCTTTTTATTTGCGGAAATTCGTACTTCTTCTACCCATGGTGAAAGATGTAAAACGGCATCTAATATTCCCCAACCGTACGTCGAAAAAGCCAGGCCTTCATATCCGTTGACATGTGGCAGAATCTCTTCGGTAATTGGGCGCTTAATGACTTCCTCAAAGTAGTGCTGCAGCCTCAAAATAATATGATTATGGCTGTCACGGTCTCCTTGCTCTGCTAACGACAAAATCCTTTGCATCTCGATTTTTTCGTCTTTGTTTATCCCAAAATGGTTGAGATAATCTCTTGCAGCCTGTTTAATATCCTCAACCGTTTGCAAGCTTGATGCGGTCCACTGCGCTTCCGTAATTTTCATCAGCTCGACACCACTTTCCTGACCCCGTACTCAGCTTTAACAATCTCTCTTAGACTGCTAATGTACAATTTGGGTGGAAAAAACTCCTCGACCAGAACACTATTGCTTCGCTGGGATTCCATCAGTCTACTCTCCGAAATACGGGGTACGATTCCATATAGAGCAATGTCCTCACCAATTCGGTACGGCTGTCCTTGATCCAAATGGCTCAACATTACCTCACACTGCACTCCCTTTTCCCTCCAGGATCGAATCCATTCATTCGAGCTTTCAATACTGAATGGATCTGCTCGAACAAACAGAAGGTTGCGATCAGCTGTAAACAATAGCCGTTGCAAGGCTTCGGTCTCCGGGAAGTAGTAACCCCAGTCGATATATACGTAGTCAAATTGCATGCGGAAAGCCGCAAGTATATTCGTAATTTCCCAGCTCTTCCACAAGCTCGCGGCATGCGCATAGTACAGATTTGGTCTATGGATGCTTTGTTTGCAGATACTTCTCCAATTTCGTTTAGCTGCCGTGTGTACGTCCAAAAAATCAGGTCGAAAGAGTGCCAACTGGTTATGCTGTAGTTTAAAAAATCTTGTCAAATCTGGTTTCCCACGGTTCATATCAAGAACAACAATAGATTTATCAGGGTGTTGCTTAGCTAACAAGACCGGGTAATTAATGCAGAACGTAGTGATACCAGCAGCCCCATAGCTCAAAAGGGAGTATACAAGTCCCTCGCTTTTTCTTTCCGAATGACCAACAGTCTCTCCTATAAAACCGAGAATCAGACTAATTTGACTCCGAATCTCCTCTTGTGACAGCTGCGCAGAAAGCAAATAGATGCCCTCTAACAGCAGTTCCTCTATCACTTGTTTGATAATCGACTCATCCTTGTATAGCGGAACAATAATCAGTGGTACTTGTTTCCGTAAGGACGATCTGACTGACGGGAGCCATACCCAAGCTGGTGTCGTAAACATTTCGGAAAAAATAACCGCTGAATCAGGCTGATAAAGATGGACCAGTCTTTGAAAATCTTCGGCAGACTCAGCCACCAAAGCCTCGGAAGAAGCGGGCATATATGTTTTCACTAACGACTTCATCGGATAGCACACTAAAATTTTCATGAAGCTTGCTCCTTTGAAACCATGATATGACCGACCTGCAAAACGCCATAGGTCATTGCCTCATTGAGGATTACATACTGTTGATCAGTTAGATTAAAACCAACAAATGCTGGTAGAGCCGTTGGCTGCACTCTATAGTCTCTATATCGTTTTTCACTATTTAATAGTGGCTTTTGACGTGAACCATTAAAAACGGCATCCATATGTTCAGGCGAGGGAAGTAGGCTGGGCTTTAGTGTATAAATTTCGATGCCATTACTGTCTCTTACGCTAGCCAATTGACTTTCAAATAAGAGTTCGGCTGTGTCATTTGTCTTTTTGAATTGCAATGGATCGGGGTAATCTTGTAGTTCGTGAATCGTTTTGTATTTCACCCAGATTTTTACACGATCTCCTTTACGCAATTCTGTTAGTGGTTGGATCGCCAATAACGGAAACTCATATCTCGCCTGTCCCTTTTCCGGCAGTAGCAGAGAATCGGTCAATTTTTGGGTAAGCAATTGCTCTCCTTCATAGATGCTTTGAGTGCTGCGTTTTCCCAAAACGCTCTCAAGATCACGGGCAGAGTCAGGCAAAATTTCATCGATCTCCTCCTGTACGAGTACAACATCATCTTGCGTAATCGGTTCAAACGGGGATATTTCTTTGCCCGGAGCTACCTTTACCACTGGAGCAAATAATCGTTCGGCTGCCATCACATCTATATACTGAGTTGCTGCGTAGAAGGATGAACCTGCCAACAGAAAAGATATCAAGCAGATTAAAAACAACGTTTGCTTTTTCATAACACCCTTCCTTTGTATGCATGAATCAATGATTGAAACTCGCTTTCCTCTTCAGGGAAGACTTCTAGAAACAAATTTCCCTTAGAGTGGGCGATTGCCGTCCTCTCCCCGTCTATAAGTGGGATCATGCACTCTACTTTTGAGGCGGTATACTCGCTATTCCAAAGTGAAAGTGTCCCCTCCACTTTTTTCAATACTTTGGACTTGGACAGCTGATTGTTCCACTTGTTTGCAATCAATCTGATTTTGCCCTTTTGACTCGTCCACCAAGTGGGTGCCGTTTCCGTTAGAAATAATCGAGTAAGGCGTGCAAGGTCGGCATCAATCACTACCCATATTTCATCTGCCATTTCGAAAATTTTCCTAGTATCGTCTTCTTTCCAACAAGAAGAATTATCAATAATGACTATCGGACTATCCTTACTCATTTTAAGAAGCCAACTTGCTATGTCTGTACTGGAAGGTTTCTGCTGAAGATTCAAAGGGGATTCCATCTGGATGCGAAGATGATTATTTTGCATGAGGAGCAGTGAGGTGGAATGTTTCACTCGCTGATGAGTTCTACGCTCATAATCAAGAGCAAAGTAAAAGTAGGACATCATATTGGGAAGTTCACAAAGAGTAACGGGTACACCTTTTCCTGCCCAAGCGTATGCGATATTCCCGGCAACAAAACTTGCGCCAGCCTGAGAATACAAACTCGTGACAGCAATACATTTTCGAGTAAATGCCTCTGATTGTTCTGCTAACTGAGGCAATGCTAGTTTTTCCTTGAGCGTCTTCCATTGCCGTTCTTCCTCACCAGAGGGAATAAACTCCTTCTGTTCAAGGTCACGGAATCGGGAGACAAATTGATTCATTTTATGATACATAGCTATCCTACTTGGAAATCGGTGGTTTTGTTTTTACTTTCAAGATAATTCTTGAACTTCTCAACCATCTCACGAATGGTAAGAGACTTTCGATGATAGTAGTAGATTTTCCGTAATCGCTCACGTTCCTGAGAGGTCATCTCTGGCTTTACGTTCGTCGCCAGTTCAATTAATAAGGCCAGCTCTACGTTGTTTGGTCTGCCCCGTCTTGGTGGATTTGCAAACAATTGCTGCTGTTTTTTATCAAATGCATTGGGATATTCTAAAAGCCACATATCAACCAATGATTCTATATCTTCCTGAGATCTTACCCCCAGCTTCATCAAATACTTAAAGTACGTTGGTAGAGAGCGTTCGCGTAGTAGTCCGTTTTTCCAGCGGGCGATAAATCCACTCGGGATCGTCAGAAGCTTTGTAACGTCACGAATGAGGGAGATTCGATTTTGTGATTGATACAAGACAACAGCTTCCTTCACAAGCGTAAACAGGATGTCATGGTAGTTGGCATCATTGGATTCGCAGCCATACTGGACGATATACCACTCTTCCACTGCCTTATCAAAGTCTCTTCGGCAATTGGTGAGCTGAAGCTGGTCCAGATGCTCGTAGAAATCTTCTAACTCATGTCGAGCCATAAATTCTTCTTGGTACTTACCAAAAACAAACATGATAAATGATTCCTTTAACTCCCGTATTGAAACAAGTCTGTTTGTCTCCTCATAGCAGCGGTTGACCAATTCGATCGCACTATTCGCCAACACTTTTCATCACTCCCATTTTTTTACATTTATTTTTATTAATAGACATTTTGCTACATCTTTCGCCACTCGTCAAATCTTTTTTGTTTTAATTTTATTCTTTTTTATTTTTGTTAAAATGATCACCTTACACGCATCCGTGTAAGGCGATCGTGAGAATTACTCTGCCACGAAATAGAGCTCTTCTCCCGTTGCGAATAGAAGTGCAATCCTTCTTCCGCGCTCCATGACGGTAGGAGCACTCTCCATTACAATAACCCCGTCATTGAGTACTACTCTGTTTCCAAACCGATGTACAGACTCAATTTGGAAGGTCTCTTCAGGCAATCTTTCCACTGAAAGATTACTGCCGGGCTTGTGCTTCTGGTAGCGGACCGTCCGCCCAAGAAGCTGCTCCATAAATACAGAGCACTGCTGGTGAGCCTCCACTGTTGCCATGCGCAACGCCTCCTTCTCTCACCTTGTAGAGTACGGCCGTTTCATGTGCTTATAAGCCAATGAAACTATTCCTACCGTAAAAAAAGACAGTGGGGTGTTGCAAGTATTTTTCAACTGTCTTCCCAGAAGGCTGGATTGCTTAATTCGGGGTAGATTTCCGTCACCATATCGAATGGAGAAAAATATAAGGTGTCTACCAAGATTTTTAACTTATACTTTTTTAAAAGGCTGTATGCACGCTCTGTCTTGCCGAATATTTTGGGCAACTCGTAAAGATCAGGAAGCTTCATCAAATGGTGGCACATATAGTCGACACATATTCTCGCCCGATCTTCTCCCTTGATGCTTTGGAAATACAATGGGGGAAAATGACGACGAATACCGGCCAAGACCTCCTGATAAACCCAAAGAACAAGCTGCTCTTCTGGAAGACGTGGTAAATACGGGTAAGCAAATTCGACAAAATAATAGACATCATCTGACTTGGCCTCAATCGGCGGCTCTATATACTCCCTTACTAAATGCAGCTTTAACTGTTTGATATCCTGAATGCTCAATTCCCGCCGCGCTTGCTCAGGTGTCCATCTTTTCACATGTTCAATCGCATAGCGAACCACTAGTTGCACTTTTTGCTTGCGGTACTGCGCATCTTCAAACTCGTACGGGGAAAATCGCTTCTGCTCTCCGCTGAGAATGCGTTTGTACCGTTCTACAATTTTTGACGGCACTGCTTCCTCACTCCTATAACCATTTTTGGAATATAGTACAGATTTACCACAATGGTTTAGGACAAAAATAACAGTGCACTATTAGATTTCACGTGACTTTATTCATAAATCCCAGACTGTGAGACTCGTCCAATCTTAACTACAAGGTCGCCCCAAAATATAGGAAGGCTTCTACTTGCCTCTACTCGCACATGATAAATTCCTTGACGGTACAAATACGATATTTCTCCCTTTTGATGGATCGCATGTACTTCCCCACCCTCACTTGACAACGCCGACCTGTTAAGCCGCCATAGAATATCCGCCTCTTCACGCGCTCCTCTGATAATGTCTGCCTCATTTTGTATGGCTTCCTCTGTTGTGGCAAACAGTCTTGTCTGTTTTTCTCCCTCAGAGTCAACGTATACCCACTTTCCAGCAGCACGAGCACCTTTCGATATGAGATCTGCTGTATGCTGTGTTTTCATTTCCAATAAATCACCTTGCTCTAAAAAAAGTAGAAGAGAAAGTAAACCTCCCAAGCAAAAGAGGAAAAAAATCGTGGTTAGCATTACAGCTCCACGCTCTTCTCTCAATCGCTGTTTGCAGTGATGATAAAACCGGCTCATTTTTTAGCCTCCGCATTTTCTATCATCATGTAATAGCTCTCCGTTATCTCATACGGCTTACCTGTCGCCAGCAATAGAAACGAAACAGTAGCCTCTGCCCTCAGATGGTTTCCCTTTTTCCAGCCTCTACCTTCGAGCTGAAGTCGAACTGTCCCATCGGTAACCCCTATTCCTTGGCTCAATTCTGCTTCGCCCCGTACTGCTGCATGATAGGATGCCAGCCCATAGTTTGGCTGAACCGAAGCAATTCTACCTGCTTCATACGCAGCCGCCATCGCCTTTTGTTTGTTGTATAGGATGCTAAATTGGTCAAAGGAAAACATGATCAACAGCCACACTAGGGGAAAGACCAAGATAAACTCAAGGATTTGGCTACCCCGCTCATCATAGGCAATGGCTTTGGCGAATCGACGCATTGGATTTTTCATCAGCTCGTCCCCACATAACCCGAAAAATGCTGGAACATAAAAGCAGCTAGCAAGAAGACTGCAAATGGAAAAGAAAAAGCTGTTCGATCCAATCCAGGTAGCCAAAGCTGTCTATGGGCAGTCCAGCCTGCTAGTAATACACGCATATTTTCTCGTAGGCGCAACCACGAACGCGGATTCAGCAAGATAAAGAGCAAGCATAACCATATGGAGTGAAGAAATAGGGAATACACCTCATTCCAGCTACTCCATGCACCTACAGCCATCAATAGCTTTTGATCTCCCATTCCCATTCCTTTGAGTGCAACTGGACCAAGCGTCAAAAGAAACGCTCCACCTACACCAGCTAATGCGGCGGCCATTGAGTCAACATACCATTGGAAACATAACCCTACGACAAGAACAGGGAAAGTAACCCAATTAGGGACCTTACGCTGCCTCCAGTCGCACCATGCTGCAACTACCAAAACAGTCACAACAACAGCACCCATCATTTGCCGATCTTTTCTTGCAGTTCCTTTAGCTTTGCGTCTTCAGCTTCCCCGAGCGAAGATAACGTCGGGATAATCAAAATCAGGATGACCGCTACGATGATCACCATTTCTACGATGGTTACCCCATCTTCTTCATCCCAGAAACGCTTGAAATAATTCGAGATCATAGACATACCATTCACTCCTTTATGGTTTCTACCTATGACTTTGCCAAAAGACAGTAACCTCTCGCAAAAATATTTACAAGCGATCTCCAATTCCGATCAGTGCCGGGCCCATCACAAGGAACAGCAAAGGAACCCCCATTAGCAAAATGACAAACGGGAGTAAACGAATATTTAAACGGTTCATATGTGCAGACGCTTCATCCTCTTGTTGTCTCATCTGTTCCTCTACTTGAACGGCTAGCATTTGCGCAATACTTACCCCCTTGCTGATTGCCTCATTCATTTCCAAGGCGATTGTGGTAAGTGCGTCTACCTCCCAACGAAACGCCAGTTCCTCTAGCGCTTTTCGCCAGGCTCCATAACGTTTTTGCTCAAATTCAAGTCGTGCCAGCTCTTGTCCAAGCCGGGCGTCAAAACGCTTCGCTGTCTCTTTCACCGCCGCTTGTATAGGCATTCCCGCCTCGACCAACGATTGCACGATACTAAAAAAGACAGGAACCTGCTCGCGTATCCGATCTTTTGCACGTTTGTCGCTCCAATCTAGAAACCATGACGGAAGCATGTATAGCAGCAAGCTTCCGATCAAAGGTAGTCCCTCTACCATCTTCATCGATTGCCCAACTGACAGGTTCACGACAATGTTCAGAAGCGCTGAAGTGATAAGCACCATACTTAGTGCCTTCAAAAGAATGATTTCCGCCAAGCGTACATTCCAGCCAAGTCTCGAGAGAATTTCGCCTGTTTTGTGCCGATCAACACCGGTCAACATACATAACCGATTCATCAAATAATCATTGTTCTCCAATAAACGGACGAGCTGCCACCGGGTTTTTCTTTGGTGAAATGATTGAGCCATCCTAGCTTTTTGCTCCTGCTCGATTCTGCCAAAGAGAGTATCGTCAACTTGAGCTTTTCTTCCGAGGCATGCTGGCAAGCCATACAGAAATAGCGACAGGCCCGTTACGACACAAATGAGTAGCATTTATTCAGCCTCCTTTATGCATGCTTTTATGTGCAACGTATCGGATTGCCTCTCCCCCAAGTAAAATGCAGGCTAAACACCCCAGGATCATCAATCGCCCACCCAAGGTAGAATTTAGAGAATCAAAATGATGCGGGTTATTGGAGTACAAAGCGATTACGAATACAAATGGCATGGCACTCAACAAATTCACTTGGGCAACGATTTGTGCCATGGCCGCCTTTTGTCTGCGTAGTGACTGTCTGCGTCGCAAAATTGACGAAGCAGCCAAATCAAGCGTCTTCGCCATATCTCCTCCCATCTCCCTTTGTATTTGGATAATGGTTGCCAAATACTTTACATCAGCGCTACCCGTTCGCTCATAAAAATCATTCATGACATACTCAAGCGGTATTTGTGCCCGCAACAGCTCAACGATACGGCGATATTCATCCGTTATACTTTTAGCTAAAAAAGGACTCGACGCTACTTGTTCAAATGCGTGCAAATAAGAAGGCGACGTACGCAATGCACTCGCCATGAGACGAATTGCTTTCACATTCCCGTCCTCGAATTGGTCTTTTTTCTTTGCACCCCAGACACTGACTAATCTCTCAACAAATAAAACTCCTGCCAGTAAAGCAGGGGTTGCTAACAACCAGGATTGCAAGATTTGACTGCTTAATCCAAAGGAAATCAATCCAAACAAAAAGGAGAGGGACACATACTGGTTGACCCCCCACCCCGAGCCCGATTTTGCTAGTCTTGCATCCAATATGCTCCATATTGACTTCCTGTCCTGTTGCAGCAAGCCAACAATCGCGTGCTTGTCAGATCGATCACGTAAATATAGCTTCTGTGGAGCAAAAAGCAGTAATATTCCAAAACCGATACCAAAGGCGATAGGCAAGCTAAAATCTCCCATGCTCTTCCTCCTACACGGGTATTGGCTGTGTAAAAAAGACCTGCTCGATCTCTTCCCGCGATAATCCTTTTTCTACCCAACGCTTGATTAAACGCTCTGGACGATAGCCTGTCCATTTAAAATGTCCCGTCACCTTCCCGTCCTGAATGCCGGTTGGCTCGTATACAAAAATATCCTGCAGGTACACTCGATCGGGCAGCACCTGTTTAATATTACACGCTCTTTTGATCCACTCCTCATGTGATTGCCCTGTACCTACAACCTCTGTAATAGCTATGACTTTCCTGCTGCCATCCTCTTCAAAACGCTTTACCTGAACTATGAGGTCGAGTGCCGATCCGATCATCAGATTACGCTCCTCTGAGCTGTACACCTCATCTGCCTTGCCGAACAAAATTGGTAATGTCGAATCAACCAAAGCCCGAGGAGAGTTGGCGTGTGCGGTGCTCCAGCTTCCCGGATGGTCTGTGTTCATTGCCCAGAGCATATCGACGATTTCTCCACCTCGCGTCTCACCGACCATGATCACGTCTGGTCGCTTGCGGAGAGAAAGACGAACGCAGTCCTTGATTGAAAACCCGCCTTTTCCTTCGTAATTCGCTGGCTTTGCCAAAAATCTACGAACGTAAGGATGCTGAAGCTTCATTTCCAGCACATCCTCAATTGTAATAATGCTCAAATAGGTAGGGACATATTGGGAAATGAGATTTAGCATATGCGTCTTGCCTGAGCCTGTTCCGCCACTTACCAAACCTGATGCCCGGGATAACCCTACTGCGCGTTTTAAAAATAGAAGCATTGGCTCGCAGATAGAACCATAACGTAAATAGTCTCCTTCACTTAACAAATCACGATGCTTTCTTATCGTAAGCATATGGCCATCTGGAGAAATCGAGCGGTGTGTAGCAGCAACGCGCGATCCATCTGGCAGCTGCGTATGCAACTCTGCCTTTGTTTCGTTAAATTCACGCCCCATCGTAGCTGCGATCTGTTCCAGTAAGCGAAGCATTTCTTCCTCGTCACGAAACACATCAATATTGGGTGACTCCAGTCTTCCAGTGCTTTTTCTCTCGACAACTAAATAATTGAATCGGTGGAATAAGATCTCGTTCACGTCCGAGTCCTCTAACAATGCGTCTAACGGCCCCCACCCCGTCAAAGAGTGCAGCAATCTCTTCACCTCTGCTTCAATGTGCAGCGAGGATAGTGGTGTCTGGGCTTCCAGCAGCATGTTAATGTCATGGGTCAGTTCATTTATAAAAACAGGAGAATGTTTGTCCTCCCACAGACGTTTTCCATACTTTTCTACAATTTGAGTTCGGATGGCAGTCTCGGTCTCTTGTCCAATCCAGTTTTCCCCTGTATGTTGTATGTGTGGTGTCTGCATTTTTTCATGCAAAGTAGTAGGAACCCGATCACCTTCGCGTCCCATTGACCGTAAGTCATGCTTCCCACGTCCTTGATTTGATAGACCTAACAATTGTTTCTTGTCGAACATTCTGTACCCTCCTTTACCCCCATAGCCATCGGAAAAGAGATGGGCGTTCTTTGGTTTTACTTTTTGGGCCCGGTCCTTCTATTTCTGAATCTGTTGGTAATAAAGACTTCCCCAATGCTTCTATCGCGTCCTTTGCGGCAATTCTTCCTGGATGCAGCATAACTGGTACACCAGTGTTAATCGATTTTTTAACTTCGGCATCATCCGGAACGGAATATATTTTTCTAGTTGGGTGTAATTGAAAATACGCTCTAATTTCATCTAAGGTAAACATTTCTCTGCGTTGCAGCCGGTTCATACATACCTGTATACGCTCTTCCGGATACTCCGCCTCCCGTAGTAATTTAAGCAGTCTCTGAATATTCTCAATCGAATCCACTACCGGGTTTCCGACCATCACGACCTGCTCTGCGAAAAATAATGCCTGAATTGTCGCGTCTGTCGTATCAGGTGCGGTATCAATTAAGATAACGTCGTACATGCTTCGCTTTAATGTTTCAAGAATGAGATAGAGATGGTAGTCACGAATCTCAAAACTGTGTCGTATATCGCGCGGGGATGTGAGGACATGCAAGCCTGTTTCTGTATGGGTCACGATATATTTTTGGATATCCTGTGGAGAAAGCGTGAGAGCTGATGCGTATTCTTGCCATTCCTCGTTGCGGAGTGTAAATGGATCTCTTCCCTGTTGTTGGACATATGATTGTAATTGGGCATCAATATCTTGTACCCATGTAAACAGATTGGGGGTTCTGGGGAGATTCAGTGTGGTAGCAAAGGTGCCTAGGTCCAGGTTGAAATCAACGGCTAATACCCGAAGCGGACGTCCCTCTCGTTTTTGCATGGTGAAAAAAACAGCTAACTCTCGCGATAGAAATGTTTTGCCTACTCCTCCTTTTGGGCCATATACAGTAAGCAGATGCTTCGGTCCCGAGCTAGTCGTATAAGAAGATTGGTGATTGTTCTCGCTTTCAGGCTGCTGTATCTGAGCTTCAGCTTGGTGTAGAGGTACGGCTGCTGCATGATGATTTGGTTGATGTAAAGGTACGTTTCCCGTAATCATGGTTTGAGGAACCATCGCCAGTGCCTCAAGCTGTCCAGGTTGAACAGGTTTAACTACCACCCACAGCCCTAAATTCCGAAAAAATGGTTCCCACATCAACTCCTGGGGTGAACATGCTGCAATAAAAGAAAGCTGTGGATACGCAAGGCGGAATTGCTGGCATAGTATGCCTCGTTCGGCTCCCTTGATTGTTCCTAACATCATCATGTCTGGACCTGTGGCCTGTAGCATTCTCCACGCCTCATCGACTCCTGTAGCTACTCCGCAAACCTCCAGAGACTTACTCTCAGCAAGCTGTCCGAGTAATGCGCTTGAAGAATCCGTGTCGTCATCTATTATAAGCAAGCGTTTTTTCATTCATGGTCCTCCTCACGTTTCCCCCATCTTTTCTTTGTTCTCATTAATGCAGTAGCAAACTGGGCATCACCTACACCGGCCTTCTGCCCCTCAAGTACAGCCGCTAATCCGAGGCGGATTTTGCCGTAATGAAGCGCGTGAGTCAACATGACTGCCTCATTACGTGTAAGGGAGAGAGTGACCGCAACCAAATTCGGCTGATTGCCCTCCATTTCTCTTTGAACACCAATAATCGGCATATTTTGCAGTAGCAATCCAGAGTGGGCACCCAGGTCATCTTCGAAGGAAGCATAAATATGGACGCGTTCCCCAGTAGATAAATGAGGAGATACTCCTGCAACATTGTCGACTGGTATACTCATTCCAGTCATAAGCTCTGTCAGTTTTGCTTCGCTTTGAATCTGCCCACCTTTCTCCAAATCGCTTTCCAGTAACGGACGTCCACCCTTTATCTGGCGGGTAAGCGGCAAACCAATCAGATTAGAAGCCTCTTTCCAAGGGATCAAGCCTGGAATGGGGGCTGACGGGTTTTGAAATGTACCTCCCATAGTAAGTGTCAATGGTTCTAAATCTTTTGCTTCCAGTAGCTGCCCGCTATTCTTCTCCACACTTGTCCGCAGTTGAATGTAAGTAAATGTGTGCGGTTTCAGAATCATATATGCACTAACCCCGACACATACTGCCAGCAGCAATAATGCCAGTAATCTCAGCGGGTGTATCGACATTTCTCTCCTCCTCCCCTGCATGCTGCATTTAGCTTACAGTGAGCTGTAGGGACAAAAAAAGAAACGCAAAAAAGAACCGTGCAGTGATTTCTACACAGTTCTTCTTATTCATCTATACCGTTCATTCCTTGAAAACCGGATCTGCAAGATTGCTAAGAGTGTGAATAAGTCCTCGACCGATTAGTATTCGGCAGCATCCACGTGTTACCACGCTTCCACACCGAACCTAGTTGGTTAATTGATGATCTCTGCTTTACTTCTCCCGATAATGGACTGTTTGTACTTCTTTTGTGTATCCTTAAAAGCAGCAATCAATGTTTTTTGCGAAGACCCAAAATAACGTAAGTGAATCTCTTCCCTTATCGCATCAGACGCGTAAATGGAGTGACCGATAAAGATCGATCGGGCAAAATCTGACGTCAGCTGAAGATCGCGCTCCCAGGAACGAAAATCTACGTAGTATCGGGCAAAGGGGATCGGATCTGTTGTCACACTGTTAGCTGCTGGCACAAACGTCTGTTGCTCACGCATGTAACCGCCATTTTCCTTCATCCGCTTGTCAAAGCGTTGCATGGCCTCGTCTTCGATCAGATCAATTACCCCTTCTGTTTTCAGAACAGGATCGACTGCAAAGCTAGCATCGTGGTTCGCCAGCTCCAACAGCATTTTTACCTCGGTTTTCTTTTGCATGGCTACATCAGTATCCACCACAAACATACCCACGAGCAAAAAGAACAAGATGACGGATATGGATAAGACGTTGATTCCCGTATCGTTAGCCTCCTAACTGGAGCGATTATGATAAGTCGTAGTCCATCACATTAATCGTCCCTTGCCGGATTTCTTGGCGGGCATCGGAATCAGCTTCGTAAACTGTGGAAAGGGAATCGACATTTGCAGCACAAACTCGTCCTCATGGCTCCAAAGAATCGGATCAGCTGCATGAATACGAGTGACAATGACTGACAGCTCTGTACCGGAGATATGATTACTCACATATTTCGTAGCAGCAGCACTCACTTCCAGTAGCTCGTTACGTGTCTGAACCACCGTATGGACTTGCAGGATTCCTAACGGTACCAGCAGAAGAACCCAACTTATATCTGTCGATTCTTATATTTGGCCTATCATTGAATTCAATTGGTTAGATAACAGAACCATGGAGCTGTCTGTAGCAGATATAAATGATTCTTCATACGAATCTGTTGCGAAGTGGTTCAAAGAGAACGGACCTGTAAAAAAAATTAAGCTAGAAATTACCCCAAGATCGAATAGATAGAGATGACCTTGGATAAAGGAGGGTTATTTATGTGATATAGCTGGAACTAAATGAATTAGTAACTAAATTCAATAATATAGGAGGTTAGGGATGAAAAAGAGCTTAGTTCTGATCATGTTTATCCTTAGTGCTTTAGTAATTGTAGCTTGTTCTAACGAGACAACCACAAATACGAATCAAACCGAAATTGAGAGGTTACAAGCTGAAATAACTCAATTAAAAAACAAAAACGAAGAACTTGAAGCCTCTTTGGTTAAGGAAAAACAGATTAATGATACTAATAAGAAAATCTACGAATTGAGAAATATCATAGATTTACAGACAAGAGAAATGTTTCGAGCCATGATGATAGGTGACACTGAAAAAGTCAAACAGTATATTTCCGAGAAAGCTACTGTGGAAGGTGAGGATTTTATTTATAAGGTGGAGAACGAAACCATAACCATTCCATTCCCTATGAAGGGAAGTACTTTCCGTCAGAGGTCTTTCGATATAACCAAAGATGGACGGTTTATTACAGATTATGAAGTATGGATAAATGATGAGACTTACGCAGGAACACGAGAATTAATCTTCACTGAGGAAAATAACCGATGGAAACTGAGTAGAATGCAAGGAGATAGATAAATTTTTTATGGCGTGGTTGTATTTTGACTCTACTTTTCTCCTTTATTAATGAAAGCGACAATTGAACACTCAAATTCAAGTCGCTTAATACTTCAACATTTAGGAGGAAGGTTTTATGAGTATTGATGGATTGAAGTTTTTGATTGACCCAGGTCATGGTGGATCGCAGGTTGGAGCAACCGGGGAACTGAATGGTGAGACCATTTATTAGTAAGTCAATACGATACTGTGTATGAGGGAGATACTATTGCAACCTCCGGAAACACTGGTGGTGTTCCGTACCATTGCATTTTGATATAAATGATGCTAAGAGTCAAAATCCTATTTTTACGGACCGTAAGGAAGAAACTATAAACCCAGTTTATTTTTGGCCGAGATTCATTTCTTCCTTTGCCCTTTCAACAAGTAAAGATGTAGAAGAAAATGAAATTGTACATGAGCATGGAGACTATGATAACCCTGATTTATACTTCGATCAAATTCTTATCAATTATGTTGGGGAAAAAGAGTTTGATAATTGGTTCAATTCTCTCGATGAATCGGAACAAACAGTAACTAAATTGAAAAGTGATTTTAATATTTCCAATGATGAAGTTGAAAAAGTCTTCGAAGAAGCGAAGGAAAAAGCTAGGAAATAGAGAAAATTCTATTAACTTTGTGATGGCGAGCCGAATTAGGTTCGCTATTCCTATTCCAGGGAGGTTGATTATTATTACGTGCGCAAGTGGTTTCTATTAATTCCCCTTGTAGTTGGTTTAATGGCATGTTCTACCGAGACTGTTAAAACATCCAGCAACCAGGGGGAAAAGAAACCTAACACGACAGTTTCGAAGATTGACTACAAGAAAAAGTCCGAAATTATTGATCGTATAAAATCTCCTGAATCAGTATTATCTATTTTAATTCAAAAAATGGAATCCGAATGGCCAACACTCTTTACTGTGAAAACAGAAGAAGATTTATTACAAAGATATTCTTTTATCACTTGGAATATACATCCAGAAGCTAAACAGCGTTTGCAAAAGAATCTTTCAACACTTCATCCAGAAAACCAGGAGTATATCAAGTTATTAAAAGAAGGTGTGCTGCCGGCGAAGAAATATACGGTAACAAATATTTCAATTGATGAATATAGTAGTGAAAGTATAACTGTAACAGCTCAGTATGAACTTTTACTACAAAGATTAAGAATATGAAAGTATCCATGGCGGGTAGAACCCGTCTCCGAGTAAAACAGGGACGGGTTAGCTATTTCTTGTATGCTTTACTGAATCTCATTTCCGGACGTCTTACAGTGTTAAATACCTTGAGCCATCCAATAAAAGGGCTCGTTGTAGGGGGAATGCATCTTTAATTTTAATAGTACCAGCGATTTTCCCATACTTTCTTGTAATCACTTCTGGTTACTGATTTCTCACTTAAAATTAAATTGCTTTTCGCTTTTGTGAAAGCAGTGTCATAATCCGCATATCTCGAAGAGTAATCTCTTCCATAGTGGTTATTCGTAAAATCCATAATGAAAGAATCTTCTAAATATCCCTCAAAAGTAGAGAACTTGGCTTTAAATATTGTTATTAACTGAGACTTCATGATTGGAATCTCTGTTACAGCTCTGCCATAAGCTCTATCCGCTGCACTTCTTTCGCTATACCCATCATCAAGGTATTCATAGTATTTATTCTTATAGAAATTAAGAATGGGATCTGTAATAAGCACTCCCCACTCATGATTATGTGTACCAATTTCTTCTTTATCAACACCGATATCTCTTGCCGCTATATGGTTCCACGAAAAGTGTCTGTAAGCATCCTCAGCTATAGAATCCTTCGGAAATCTCTCTTTTGCAGCAACTTTTGCATCCAAAGCGGCAGAACCTAACTTCGTTAATTATCTAGCAGTCAAACCTTCATCAACATTAAGAATTCCTCCTATAAAGTTTCCTTGTCTCAATTTTTTAAAATTATCATCATATCTGTCAGCAGCTGCTTTTATGTTGAGAGTTTTTTCAAGAGAATTTGCAGTTTTCAATCCACTTTTATATGACGCTTCGTCATCTTCTGGCTTTTCTAGGGCTTGCTCAACAATGAAATTATTAACAAGCTCTTTGATGTCTAAGTCTGAATGCTCACTTTCGTATTGCTCAAACTCCTCTACAATTTCATCATTCGCATATTGATCAGAATTCTCTAAAATATCATCACTCGCGGAAGCAGATGTTAATGGTGTAAAATAAAGGCTACTAAAGGAAAGAGATAAAGCTAAAAATCCAATACATAAACTCTTTTTTTTAGCACTCTTCTTGCCACTCCTCTAAATTTATATTCCCTAACATTTTCCATAATTTGCATTATCAAGTATAAATGTGCGAGTTTTTAAAATGTTTTGATGAGGACTGATGAATTTATGCGATTCCTGTTGATAGGATTATTCAGCTTCATTGTAGGATCTATTCTTATAGCAATATCTTTTTATAAAAAAAACATTCCTAAGCTTTTTTTGAGGTGTGGTATCTTTTTATTATTGATCTCTCTATTAATGTTTATTGTATTTTCCTTCAATTTCATGTTTGGAATTAGGGACCTAATGATGGTAGGAGTATAGTTAATTCATCCATGTTTAGCTGGCAAAATATCACAAAGGAACCATTAGAAAACGGCTTATCTATCTTTTCAAGCAACATCGGAGATATAAATTCCATCTAGCATCACCGATATAATTGTATCAATGCAAGGTTTTTTCCGCGCTGGTAATTACTGCATTAAGTAAGACAAACTCTTTGTATGTACAAATTTTAAATCGGTTAACCATGATTTTATTCAACAAGGTGTAGGTAAAGATAAAGACGTTGCAGGTATCTTTGCTTTGTACGGTACTATTTCGTCTAGTAGTCAACTAGAAGATTTATTAAATGATCGTGAGGTTTATTTAATAGAAGTTATGCAAAATGTATTGCAAGAGCAAGATACACTACCATCGATCAATTCTGACTTGCCAATAGAGCTTGAAATCCATACCCCATACTGGTATAAAGAAGAACAATAATCTTAATGCGGGGATCCCCAAAGTCATTTAAAGACTAAGGTACAGCCCCTGGTTTTTGAAAAAGACACATTTGACTTGATCAATCTGGTCATAAACTCAGTCAGCGAATGAGTTCCTCCAAATCGCTTTCCAGTAACGGACGTCCACCCTTTATCTGGTGGGTAAGCGGCAAACCAATCAGATTAGAAGCCTCTTTCCAAGGGATCAAGCCTGGAATGGGGGCTGACGGGTTTTGAAATTGTACCTCTCATAGTAAGTGTCAACTCCTCCCCTGCATGTTGCATTTATCGTACAGTGACCTGTAGGGACAAAAAAACGCAAAAAAAGAACCGTGCAGAAATCACTGCACGGTTCTTCTATATCGTTCATTCCTTGAAAACTGGATCTGCATGATTGCTAAGAGTGTGTGGATAAGTCCTCGACCGATTAGTATTCGTCAGCTCCACGTGTTACCACGCTTCCAC
>NZ_CANMZW010000032.1 GCF_947502445.1 uncultured Brevibacillus sp. | reverse complement strand
ATTATAACACATTAACGCGGTGATTTACGAAAATAATTGACGTGAAATATGGCTGCCGAGACTTTCTCGACAGCCTGAGTACCAAATATCTTTGGTACCATTTTCATCAAAGCTATGATTGGCTTTATTACAGGTGAAAGGGACAGCTATTTAACAAAAGAGAAATTGTGAGAAGGAATAAAGTGAGTTGGAGTGAAGAATAGTGGAAAATTTGAGTTGAAAGTAGGTAAGTGTGATGAACAAAGGATTTGATCTTATCTCTGATGTCCATCTTGATTTTTGGGTTAAAGTTGAAAATCCTCTTCACAAGATGGTGCCTCAAATAAAGAACTTTATTAAAGCAGTCTTACCTGAAACTCCCCAAAAAGTGCTTGTTATCGCTGGCGATATGGGCCATTACAATTGGCAAAACAAATTATTTATTGAGGAACTAAAACAGTTTTATGAACACATTCTTATAGTTGCCGGAAACCATGACTACTATCTTGTTAGTGCAAATCAGGAGAAGCAAAATCGGGGAATATCAATGAATCGCATCCTTGAGATGAAAGAAATTTGTAACTTACTTTCAAATGTGCACTATCTTGATGGCGATGTAATAGAAGTTGACGGCATTACCTATGGTGGAGTTGGAATGTGGTACGACTTCTCATACGGGATTAAAGAGCTTGGATATTCAAAAGAGGCTCTGTTTTCGAAATGGTGGGAAATAATGAATGACTCCAGGATGATTAAGGGTTTGTTGGACAAGTCATTTACGTTTGCTGACGAAGAGAAGAAGAAACTTGACGGTATCATTGAGTCAGCCAATGTAATCATCACACATGTTGGTGGCGATTGGAGCAAAGCAGACTGCGATCTGGTCAACTCATTTTATTACTTTGACGGAAGTCCTTACTTCTCACAACTTGAAGGTAAGGTTTGGTGCTTCGGGCATACTCATCAACGTTCGGATTACGAAGTGTATGGTTGTCGATTTGTAAATGCTGCACTGGGATATCCTGGTGAAAGCCAAAAACGAAGTGTCGCGCAGATCGAGATGTAAAAGTCCATCGCAGTACTTAACATACTATTTCAGGAGTGAAGCAGATGGACAAAAAATTGGAACTCCTAATCGAGCTTTTTGAAAATGGCACACTGACCGAAGAAGAGTTTTTGAAAAAAAGAAAAGAACTTCAAAGCAAAACTGAAGAAGAAAAGTGACCTAAAAAAAGAAATAGCCCCCAACCGGGAGCCCGAATATGCGTTCGTCAAACCATATTATACCACGGGCTTACCGCGAGGAGGAAATGGAAGATGAGCGCAGGACAAGAACAATTGTCATTGTTTCCGTCAATAGATGAGAGAGCAGTACGGCAGGCGGTAGCAAATGAATTAAAAGCGTATAAAGCCCTTCGAGTTGCTGCACAAAATAGAAAAGAGCAGCAAGATAGGGGCATCCAACATATACTTGGATTTGGGTATGACAAAGGATCAATATTACCCGAAAAAGAAAGATGCAATTTTTCAGATTGCAACGGCACTCGGTATTATCTGAGTGCTCTTTTTTATGTCAAAAAGCCCGATAAAAAGTAGGACAAAATCAGGGATAAAAGCTAGGACGTTTTTCGAACGTTTGATCGGTAATCTTGAGTCAAGGGTGGCCACACAAACCCTTGGGAGATACCGTCTATCCCTTATCAATGGCGTACCTGAGCGAATCTATGGATGATGACGAATGTTGCCTTACGAGAGGGGGACATTTTGAGTCTGAACGCGCTAGTCTTGCGATGATCGTAGCAGGGAACATGCAATTGTTTTTCGTTGTATGCATTGCTGCGGTTTTCAAGTTTGGGAACCCCTCTCGGAGCTTTAGAAAATCGCCATTACTCTGTTGGGATATACCCGGACAGGGGATACATGCATGAATTGCGGCTCCGGCCCTTCTCCCCATGTCCAGTACCTCTCATTACTGTCACACCAGGCCTATTTTAAGAGTGTAATTAAGTATTATTGGTGGCAGTATCTTTTTGATGAAGTGGTAGAATAGTAAAAAAGTAACAGGATATTATTCCCTTTTGTCGAAGGTGAGGAGACAGGAGGGCGATACTAATGAGTGAATTTATCAAACTAAAGAAGTTTTGCGATATTGATTTAAATGATCCATTTTTCGATTCCCTTAAATCTGATTACCCAGGATTTGAAGCTTGGTTCATTAAAAAGGCAAATGAGAAAGCCTATGTTTTTGAAAGTGATGAAGGGGATTTAGAAGCATTTCTGTATCTTAAAAAGGAAGAGGGGCCTGTTACAGATATTAGTCCGCCTCTTGATGGCAGAACACGTGTAAAAATCGGTACGTTAAAAATAAACCCGCACGGTACTAGAATGGGCGAAAGGTTTATTAAAAAAGCTTTTGACTTTGCTGTTAGCCACAATCTCGATGAGTTGTATGTAACAGTTTTTCCTAAACACGAAGCACTTGTAAATTTATTTCGAAAATATGGTTTCTTGGAATACGGAAAAAAAGGTGATACAGGACAAGAAGAGTTAGTTTTTCTCAAAAGTTTTAATGAATTAACTGGAAATGTTTTGTTAGATTATCCCAAAATTAATGCAGAAGGGGTTGATAAATTTTTATTGTCAATATACCCTGATTTCCATACGAGATTGTTTCCCGATTCTATATTGAGGAATGAAAGCTTCGATGTAATTGAAGATGTATCGCATACAAATAGTATTCACAAAGTTTATATCTGTAAAATGAAGGTAGGGTCGCTAAAACAAGGGGACGTACTGATAATATACAGAACAAGCGATAACCAAGGACCGGCTCGATTTAGGTCTGTGGCTACTTCCATTTGTGTTGTTGAAGAGGTAAAAAGTAATAAGGAGTTTGCGAACGCAAACGATTATTTAAAGTATTGTAGCCCATACAGTGTTTTTTCAGATAGCGAGTTAAGAGGCTATTACGAACAATTTAAAAATTTCTATGTCATAAAAATGACTTACAACATTGCTTTGAGTAAGAGATTGACAAGAGGTAAACTGATTGATGAAGTGGGTTTGGATGAAAAAGCATATCCCGGATTTTTACGGCTTACAGACCGACAATTCGAGTTAATTCAACGAAAAGGTGGTATAAATGAAAGCCTTATTATCAATTAAGCCTGAGTTTGTTGAAAAAATCTTTAGCGAAGAAAAAAAGTATGAGTTTAGAAAGGCAATCTTTAAACGCGATGTTGATACTGTAGTAATCTATTCTACGATGCCAGAGGGTAAAATCGTAGGTGAGTTCCGTATCGAGAATGTGCTGCATGACAGCGTAGAGGGATTATGGAAACAGACTTCCGAGTTTGCAGGCATAACGTATGAATTTTTTAAGAAATACTTCAGTAATAAAGAAGAGGCATACGCAATACAGATTGGTGAGGTTACGAGGTACGAAACACCGATTGATCCTAAATTGCTAGATGCTTCGTTTGTTCCCCCACAATCGTTTTGTTATACAGATAAGGAGTATACATAAGCACCCAAGTGGTGCTTTTTCTTTTTTCCTAACCAAATGACTAAATTGTCAGATGAAAGAGAGCTTTTCAAATCGCACAGGATCTTAAATTGTCATTCGAAAATTTGTTTATAAACTTATTTTTTTGAAAATCATTTACAAATAAAATAGCTCATTGTATATTTTAAGTGAAGTTTACTAAATATTGGGAAATGATTTAAAAGTGAAGAAGTTTTTACTTTCTGTTTCAATGGTAGCCCTGTTAGGCAGTTCAGTTTTACCAGTTTCCGCTTTTGCAAGTGAAAGAACTATTCAAGAAAATATAAACGAGGAAAATAATGAGGTAAAAGCATATGTTGATTTGTTAAAACCTTTTGTTAAAGTAGCTGAGGATGGAACATTATTTTTAGACGAGAGTTATAAAGATTCTGTACAAGTTCCAGAGGGAGTTGTAGAGAGTATTAAAAGTTGGCAGGCTGAATTGAATCAAGATATATTAAATGGAGATTTCTATGTAACTGAAGGTTTGGAGGTTATTTCCAAGTTGCCTCAGGGATTTGTAGGATCAAATGAAGTAGAAATCGTATACTATTGGTGGGGATTTGGGCTATACATTGGAAATAATGTGACTAAAGATTTGGAGAAACTTCTGGCATCGGGGGCCTCTATATCAAAAGGAGTTAATTTAATTACAAAAAAGAGCTCTGATAAAAGAGCAAAAACAATAGAGTACATTGCCGATATCGTCTCTTGGGTATTTGCTACGGGGTATATGATACTAAGAACTAACAATGACGGTAATGGAGTCTTGATAACTATCACACATCCTGCGATATTTGACATTGAGCCTCTATAATATGAAAACAGGGGAGTTTCAATGAATAAAGAAAAAATACTGTATGGAGTTGAAGTTACTGTATGTATTATTGCTATAGCTTATTTATTGATTATTAGTATGAGTACCTATAGCAATGAGTATGTAGGATTTGCACTAGGTGGAATATTCTTAACAAGTTGGGTTACTAGTTTACTTGGGAAGAGGTATATAAGAGGGTTTGTAAACTTGGTGATTTCTATATGTGTGATGAGTATTCTATAATTTAGAAAAAGCACCTCCATGGTGCTTTTTCTTTTGCAAAACAACTCAAACAAAGGTGGTGACAAAAATGATTGAGAAGATCGAAGACCTGAGAGCAAAGAAGGAAGGCAGGATAACACCTAAGGCCATGATTACCAATCTCCTTCAGGCAATTGAAATAGGAGAGATCAAAGGTGTCGTTTTTGTCGCAAAAACCCAAGATGACGACATAGAAACTGGATGGAGCGATGTACAAACAACTGAGGCTATTGGCTTGTTGGAATGTGCCAAAGCCGAGATCTTACAAGCTATGTTCAATCCTGAATGAATAAATGAATAACAATAGGTGGTGGTGATTATGTAGTGGCGAGGGCAAGAGATCCTAGTAGAGATAAAGCATACGAGATTTGGCAACAGGCAAACGGAGAAATCAAGCTGAAAGATATTGCTGACCAACTTGGTGTAGCAGAAGGAACGGTCCGGGGCTGGAAGAACAAGGACAAATGGGACGACCAACTCAACGGAACGTTCCAATCAAAGGTACGGAACGCTCCGAAAAATAAGGAACGTTCCGAAAAGAAAAGGAAACGAATTGAGCCGCCGCTAGTAGTGGAAGTCGAAACAGACGACCTGACTGATAAACAGCGGCTTTTTGTTATGGAGTATCTTCGGGACTTCAATGCTACTTGCGCCGCAATTGCTGCTGGATACAATAAGAAATCAGCTCATATGGTTGGTTGGGAAACCCTTAGAAATCCAAAGGTTCAAGCTGAGATCAAACGTCACAAGGAACAGCGCACTACCGAGCTAGGATTGGATATACAGTGTGTCATCGGCGAATACATGAAGATTGCCTTTGCGGATATTACGGACCTGTTGGAGTTTGGTCAAATGGACGAACCGTTATTTGATGGAGAAGGGAAACCAGCCCTAGACCCTGAGACCGGAGAACAGATGACGTACAAGCGTAACTTTGTCTCGTTTAAAAACAGTGATGAGATAGACGGCACTGTTGTGGGAGAGGTAAGGCAAGGCAAAGACGGCGTAAGCATCAAGTTGCACGACAAGATGAAGGCTTTGGAAGTACTCTCTAAATACGTCGACCTCTTACCAGATCATCATAAGCGCATGATCGAAGAAGAGAAGATGAAGCTTGCTCGAGAGAAATTTGCGCTTGAGAAGGCGAAAGTTACCGGCGACGAAGATGACCAGGGAGAGGACGGATTCCTGGAAGCTCTGGACGGAAAAATGCCCGAAATTTGGGATGACGATGATGAGTAAATTTTATGCAGGTTTTTATGCAATCGGTGCTTGGGAAATAAACGAAGACAATCGTTGAAAACAGCGCTGTTACTGGATTTGCATAAATGGTGTATAAACGTTAGTTATCCACACGCTGACAAAACCGCGCTGTTATCACATTCATGGATAGAATATGGGTCCCGATAATCTATATTATGTGAACTGGAAATGAATGCGATATACACTTTCGACAGGGGACGAGAAGGCAGGGCAGAGCGGCAAGGAAAAGCCAGTAAAGCAATACGACCACTGTATGGATGCTATCAGGTATTTCGTTAAAACGATCATCAAGCCTAGACGCTTGCTAGGTTAGGAAAGGATGTGACGTTATGTCAGAGGAATTACGTAAAGCTGCACACGACACGGCTATGAAGCTTTGTACACAAATCGAAAAGAAGGCCGACCTTGCAAAACACCCACACGACCTGGAGTCCATGTCTGGGATAGTATAAGCAACAACAGAGTTGCTCCTGGTTCTCCATAATACCTATTGATCGATTCAGAAATCACCGTAGAAAGGAGGGAAGTCATGAGTAGGAAGCACAGAAGGCAGAAGAACGTACGGGACGCGAGGCAGCCCCCGACTCAGAAGACCAGCTGCAAAGTTGCCCCATGGCCTGACAACAGACGCATTCTCGAATGTGCTGGCCCGCCTGGGGAGTGGAACGCCGAACCTTATGGAAGGCACCGATTACACACTGACACGGTTATCCAAGAACTATCAGTTATTGAATACCCTGTACCGCGAACACTGGATCATTCGGAAGATCATTGACGCTATCCCGGAGGACATGACTCGTAACTGGATTACGATTACTTCAACGATGGAGCCCGGCAATATCAGAAAGCTCGATAAGCTGTGGCGTGGAGGGATATCTTTCAAAAATGAAACGAATAATTTCAAAATTGAAATAATGGGTCGGATTTCCTGGCGAAAACAGACAAGAACGGCATGGCACAAAAGTTGCTATTTATGAGTGTAACAGCTAGTCCATGCCTTCACTAAAAAAAACAAGACAATCGACAGCGGGGAGTGAGATTTGTGAAACTCGAGCATACATACACTTTTGACATTCCAAGAGATGTCGTTTGGAAGCTTATCCAGAACGAAGAAGTCTTGAAAAAATCGATTCCAGGCTGCAAATCCTTTGCCCAGATGGACGATGGCATTTATCAAGCCGAAATGGGGGTGAGTGTTGGTCCAGTAAAAGGCGTATTTACAGGGCAGGTGCAGCAGGTGGACCAGAAGGAGCCGTCTTCCTATCGCTTGCTCGTTCGAGGAAAAGGCTTGCCTGGCGAGATAGACGCTGTGGCGGATATGCGACTCGACGAGGTAGGGCAGGGCACGCAGCTTACTTGCTCCACAGAAGTACAGGTAACAGGTGTTCTCGCCTCGGTCGGTCAGAGAGTCATGGGCGGTGTCGCCAAAATGGTGCTGGGTCAATTTTTCAAATCGGTGGATAAAGAAATGAAGCAACTGGCAACGCATTCAGAGTAAGAATCGATAAGGAGGTGCCGGAGATGACATGTAAAAAGAACATTTCACTATCGGTAAATGGAGTCACACGTCAGGCTGAAATCGAACCAAGACTGCTCCTTGCTCATTTGCTGCGCGATGAGCTGAATCTCACAGGTACGCATATCGGCTGTGATACGAGTCAGTGTGGAGCCTGTACCGTCATGGTAGACGGTGATGTCGTAAAATCCTGTACGGTCCTCGCAGTGCAAGCTGATGGAAAAGAGGTTACCACAGTAGAGGGCTTGGGCGATATGGAGCAACTGCATCCGATTCAACAGGGCTTTTGGGAAAAGCACGGCCTGCAATGCGGCTTCTGCACGCCAGGTGTGATGATTTCCATGATTGGTCTCCTCAAAGAAAATCCAAATCCAACGGAAGAAGAAATTCGTGACGCACTGGAGGGGGTCATCTGTCGCTGTACCGGATACCAGTTTATTGTAAGCGCAGTACAGCATGCTGCACAACTGATCGCAGAGGGCAATGCTGTGAAAGAGACGACCATGAGTACAGGGGAGGGACGCTAAACGATGGCAAAGCTAATCGGAACTCCACAGAAGCGAAAGGAAGATCCCAAGCTTATCACTGGCAATGGCAATTTCACGGATGATATCAAGCTGCCCGGTATGCTTCATGGGGCTTTTGTGCGCAGTCCCCATGCACATGCGAAAATCATACGGATTGATGTGTCCAAAGCACTCGCACTGCCAGGTGTGGTAGCCGTTTATACCGGAAATGATCTCGTAGGAAAAGTAAAATCTGTGCCGACCATGTGGCTTCTACCTGGTGCAGACTTGAAGCCAAAGGATCGCAGTGCACTGGCACAAGGCAAGACCCGGTATGCTGGAGAGTGTGTTGCACTCGTTGTAGCAGAAAACCGCTACATTGCGCGAGATGCCCTCGATTTGGTCGAGGTAGACTACGAGGATTTGCCGGCGGTCGTTCATCAGGAGGCGGCATTGCTTGACGGCGCGCCACTTGTACATGACGATGTCGCAGCCAACCTCGCTCTCCTATGGAAAGCAGGCGAGGTTCCCGAGGAAGAGTTTCAAAACGCAGAGGTTGTCGTCAAGCAGCGCTTGTACAACCAGCGTGTAATTCCCAACCCGATTGAGACACGCGGTGCAGTCGCTCAGTACAATCCCGGCAGTGGCGAGCTAACAATTTGGTGTACCTCGCAAAATCCACATATTCATCGCATGGTTTACGCAGGTGTACTGGATATTCCCGAATCGAGGTTGCAGATAGTGGCCCCTGACGTCGGTGGAGGATTCGGCTCCAAGATCGCTACCTATAATGAAGAAGCAGTCATTGGACACGCAGCCAGGGACTTGAAGCGACCAGTGAAATGGATCGAGGATCGGAAAGAACATTTCATGGCGACTACACATGCGAGAGACGAGGTTATCGAAGTAGAGCTGGCGGGAAAACGGGATGGTACTTTCACGGCCATTCGTGTGAAAAATACGGCAAATCTAGGTGCCTATCTGTCTACGTTTGGAGCAGGCTGTCCAACGATTGACTTTGGATTGATGGTGACAGGAGCCTATACGATTCCCAAAGCGTCTGTGGTCACGTATGGGGTGTACACAAATACAACCCCGACAGATGCGTATCGAGGTGCTGGCAAGCCAGAAGCTGCGTTTCAAATCGAGAGAATCGTCGATCTGTTTGCCCAAGAAATCGGGATGGACCCGGTGGAAATTAGACAAAAAAACCTGATTCCAGCAGAAGCCTTCCCATATGGAACGGCAATGGGCGTAAGCTACGACAGTGGAAACTATCATTATACGCTGGATCGTGCTCTTGATATTGCGGACTATGCGTCGCTTCGGGCAGAACAGAAAAGACTCAGAGAGCAGGGAAAATTGCTCGGAATTGGAGTGTCAACATATGTGGAGCTTTGCGGATTCGGTCCGTCAAAGGTAGCTGGCGCAATCGGATTCCAGGGTGGTGTTTGGGAAAACAGCACAGTTCGTGTCCATCCAACTGGAAAGGTAGCCGTGTTTACAGGCACATCCCCACATGGTCAAGGAACAGCGACCACATTTGCCCAGGTCGTTGCCGAGAAATTGGGTATCCCGATCGATGATATCGAGCTTATCTCTGGTGACACGCGCAGTGTATCGATGGGCTGGGGCACCTACGGCTCAAGAAATACAGCAGTGGGCGGAGCTGCGGTAGCAATTGCCACTGACCGCGTCATCGAAAAAGCAAAGACCATTGCTGCCCACGAATTAGAAGTGTCTGTAGAGGATTTGGAATTTTCAAACGGGATATTTTCTGTAAAAGGTGTCCCGACTCAATCGCGCTCATTTCAGGAGATTGCGAAATCCGCCAACTTTGCATGGAATTTACCAGATGGGGTAGAGCCATCCTTGGAAGGTCAATCGTTCTTCGATCCGCCCAACTTTGTCTATCCGTTCGGTGCGCATATATGTGTGGTTGAGGTAAATGTGCAAACGGGTGAAGTTGAGCTGAAACGCTACATTGCTGTGGACGATGTCGGACGTGTCATTAACCCTCTTTTGGCAGAAGGACAGGTTCACGGTGGAGTGGCGCAAGGGATTGGGCAAGCACTGTGGGAAGGTGCGGTCTATAGCGACAATGGACAGCTTTTGTCTGGCACGTTCATGGACTATACGATGCCAAAAGCTCGTTTCTTCCCAACGATCGAGTCGCATTTTACCGAGACGCCGTCACCCGTGAACCCTCTTGGCGCAAAAGGTGTGGGCGAGACTGGTACTACTGGAGCACCGCCAGCAGTTGTGAATGCAGTCATGGATGCGCTGCGACCATTCGGCATCAAGGATCTGGATATGCCGCTGACACCGGAAAAAGTATGGAGAGCCATGCAGACTAGGGGGGAAAACGCATGATACCTAACGCATTTGATTACATCAAAGCAGGTTCAATCGAGGAAGCCATACAGCTCATGCAGGAGAGCGACGGAGAAGGCAAATTTCTCGCAGGTGGGCATAGTCTCGTTCCGCTGATGAAATTCCGTTTAACGAATCCTGGCAAGCTGATTGACATCAGCAGCATCCAGGAGCTGAAAGGGATTCGACAGGAAGGAAACAGGCTGATCGTAGGAGCATTGACCACACATAAGCAGCTGTATTCAGATGCCCTGGTAAAAGAGAATATTGCTGTTTTGGCAGATACAGCCAGGACGATTGGCGACATGCAGATTCGCAATCGCGGTACCGTCGGTGGCAATCTGGCTCATGCTGACTCTGCTGCGGATTTGCCCGGTGTGGCGCTGGCACTGGAGGCTCTCATGGAAGTCCAAGGAGAAGACGGAAAAGAAGTCATTGACATTGACGGTTTTTTTCTCGGACCACTGGTGACAGCACTTCCTGAGACGAGCGTACTCACGTCTATTTCCTTCCTGATTCCGCCGTCTCATACAAAGAGTGTTTATTTGAAATATGCTCATCCAGCTTCGGGATACGCTGTTGTTGGCGTTTGTGCGATCGCAGGAGTCGGAGAAGATGGACGTATCGATTTCGTTCGGATCGGCATAAATGGAGTGGCAGATGTTGCTTATCGGGCTACCACGGTCGAGCAAGCACTACTTGGAGAGCTGCCGACAGCGGAATCGATTCAGAGGGCAGCAGCATTGGCAGCAGAAGAAGGAGAGATTGGCAATGATCTCTTCGCTTCTGAGCAATATCGACGCAATCTTGCTACCGTTTATACCGAAAGAGCGCTGTCCCGCATCCTTTTGTGATGACTGGGGCTGAAAACAATTGATTACCTTGTCAGCAATAGATGCTGCCTTTGCGAATCACGGTTATGTGACAGACGGCTCTACAGCAACTGCTCTGCGGCTGATGATTTCCTTGCAAAAGCCTCTTTTGATCGAGGGTCCGGCTGGTGTAGGAAAAACGGAGATTGCCAAAGCGCTCGCACAGGTGCTGCAAACACGGCTCATACGCTTGCAGTGCTATGAAGGATTGGATGTCCACTCCGCCTTGTATGAATGGAATTATCAAAAGCAATTGCTTCACCTCAAGCTCAGTGAAAACGACGGGCGGAGTCTACGGCAAAAAGAAGCGGATCTGTTTGATCAAACATTTTTGCTGCGCAGGCCATTATTGGAGGCATTGACAGACCAAGTGTCTTCGCCCGTCTTGCTTATTGACGAGATCGATCGGGCAGACGAAGCATTTGAAGCTTACCTGCTAGAGACGCTTGCGGAATTCCAGGTAACGATTCCCGAGCTGGGGACAGTTGTGGCACAGCATCGCCCATACATCGTTTTGACCTCTAATCGGACGCGAGAATTGAGCGATGCCCTCCGCCGCAGGTGCTTGTACCAGTGGATTTCCTACCCGGACATCGAAAAAGAGATGCAGATTTTGCAAGCGAAGATACCCGACATAAATAAGGCTTTAGCTGAGCAAATCTCGCAGATGATGGAGCAAATACGCTGCTTGCCGCTGGTCAAGACACCGGGAATTGCGGAGAGCCTGGATTGGGCAATCGCTTTAATGACTTTGCATCAAGGTGTTTTGGATACAGAAACGATGCAAGAAACGCTTGGCTGCATTTTGAAAGACAGAGATGATTGGGAGCTCGTTCTTCACGAGATGAAGCATGGCGAATTCCTAAAAAATACGCTGTCTGCAGGAAATGTGGAGAGATGAGCCTTTGCCGAGTAAGCTGTCCACCAACGACCAGCCTGGTTCGCCATGTCACAATCTTTTGCCAAAAACTGCGTCAGCTGGGTTTTCTGATCGGACCAGAGCAGACAATAGACTCGCTTCGTGCCATGGAGATCACAGGCGTGGCAAACGTAACGGATGTGAAGGAAGCACTTCGCCTCGTGCTTTGCTCAAGCCCTGATGAGCAGAAGCTTTTTGATGAGTTGTTTGAGGTACATTTTCGCAGCAATTCTTGGAGCTCTCTCGACCCTATTAGCATTGAGCCGCCTTCTGAGGATAATCTCCTGGCCATGGGCAGGAAGCAAAAGCCAGTCGATTCAGCATCTCCAGCAGAGAAAAGAAAGACCCCTACTGTGAAGTCGCCTTTTAGTCAGGAGTTATACGGCATCGATACAGGCATTCCCAGTGAAATGGATTTACTGGAAGGAAGGGATGCAGGAAGCTCGTTTCTGACTTCTATCTTGCATAGAGACGCAGCTACCCGTGCACGCATTCCGGTTGATGATTTAGATATGGCGATGGAAGCAGCAAAATTGCTCCTGAATCGAGCGAAGCGGGAAACAAGCCGCAGGCTGGAGATGGGCATGAGGGGAAGACAGCTCGATTTTCGCAGAACGCTGCGAATAAATAGGCAGGGAGGCAGTGAAATCTTTAAGCTGGCTTGGAAAAGTCCGAAGCCAAAACCGATACGATTTGTGCTTTTTTGCGATGGAAGCCGCTCGATGAGTGGTTTTGCAGAACGATTTTTGCAATTTGCCTACGCCTTGACCTGCTGCTCTGCCCATGTAGAAGTCTTCCTCTTTTCCACACACGTGAAAAGAGTGACTGCAAAGCTGTATCGGACAAAACGGCATGAGCTTCAGGCATTGTCCGTTCAAGGGGCCGAATGGGGAGGCGGTACGCGTATCGGGGAATCACTGGCAACCTTTATTCAGCTAGAGGGACGCAATATGCTCGAAAAAAACACCGTGATCATGATTGGCAGTGATGGGTTGGAAACAGGATCAGTCGAAGTTTTGCAGCAATCGATGAAGATCATTCATTCTCGCAGTGCGAGCGTCATTTGGCTGAATCCGCTACTCGCGATGCCGGGCTATGAACCGACAGCTAGGGGGATGCAAGCTGCACTCCCGTATATTGACACGTTTTCGCATGCACATGACGCTCGTTCATACAAAAAAATGGCTGCTGCCTTTAGATGTCGGAGGTGATCATATGCGGGAGAATGAGGCAGTCCTGCACACGCTGAATGAAGTGATACAGGCAGGGAAAAAAGGAGCTTTGGCAACCGTCGTAAAGGTAAAAGGATCGGCATATCGTCGCGAAGGCGCAAAAATGTTTATCGATGACACGGGTGACTACGTTGGCTTAATCTCCGGAGGTTGTTTGGAAGCTGATGTAGCTGAGGTCGCCCAAGGTGTCATTCGGGACTACAAAGCAATCCTGAAGCGCTACGAGCTGGATGAGGATCTGGTTTGGGGGCTTGGGCTGGGTTGTCCGGGCACGGTAGACATTTTTATCGAGCCGATAGCTGGACAGGAAAAGCTGCACCCTGCATTTTCCGTCTGGTCTGAAGCGATTCAAAAAGGGGAAGCCGCAGCTTTATGTACGGTAATCGGGATGAACGAGACCCCTTGCGAATCAGCGAGTAAACGGCTGGTTGTCACGGAGAAAGGAAATGTGACAGGGAATCTGGGTAATACAGGGTTAAACCGCTACGTGGAAAAATGGGCGACGGAGCTTTTCCATAAACAAAATCCCCGATCGTCCAGCCAATCTGTCGTTCTCGATGACGGGACATCACTTAGCCTGTTTCTTGATGTCGCGAGCCCGCTCCCTACTGTCCTTATTTTCGGTGCAGGAAACGATGCTATACCAGTTGCCAGACTCAGTGTGACGCTCGGCTTGCCAACAACCGTTGTAGATCCGCGACCGGGCTACAATACCGCGGAGCGCTTTCCCCTCGCGACTCGTTTGCTCATCGATTCAGAAAAGTATGCGGAGCAGCTCGCTGTTGGGAAGCGGTCTTATGTCGTGATCATGAATCATCATATGGAGAGAGATCAGGAAGCATTGAAGTTCGCTTTGCCATCTGAGGCAGCGTATGTAGGGCTCTTAGGACCGAGATCTCGTCGCGAGCGAATCATGGATTCACTGGAAAAAGCGGGATCGACCTTTACCGCGCGTCAACTGGCACGACTTTGCAATCCGATCGGGCTGGATATTGGTGCAGACAATGCAGAGGAGATCGCCGTAAGCATTCTGGCTGAAATCATCGCGAAACGGACAGGACATGAGGGCGGATTGCTCCGCGACAAAGCGCAAATCCATCAAAAGACAGTCATTGCTGGCTAGCGCGAAGAGAAGGTGAGGTGGCTTTTTATGCAGCAGGGGTGTGCAGTCATATTGGCTGCGGGTACAGCGTCCAGAATGGGCACGGCGAAACAGCTCCTGCCGATTCACGGCAGCTCGATGCTGGAGCAGGTGATCAGACTGGCGCTTGCCATTGACTTTTCAGAGGTCATTGCAGTCATCGGTCATGAAGAAAATCGTATCCAGCAGAACATCCGTGTTGCCGATCCGCGTTTTCGATGGGTGGTTAATCCTCATTACCAATCAGGGCAAAGCAGCTCGTTTCGGTTGGGTATCGAGCAAGCATTGCCGAAGCATCGATCTGTCACGGTATTTCTGGGGGATCAGCCCTTTATCAAACGCGAAACCGTGCATCAGCTTTGGGAACGGGGGCAAGAGAGCTTGCGCGAGCTTCAAGTGCCTTTTGCCATTCAGCCCATGTACCTGGAGAAGCCTGGTCACCCCGTTTTTTTCGGCAACGTGTACCAAGGCCAATTTGATTGCATAGAGGGGGATCAAGGGGGGAGATCGGTGCTGACTGCGATGGAGCAGCGCCTCATTTTACCTGTTGATGATCCCGGCATTCACGTGGACATCGATACGCCAGAGGATTTTGAACAAGCTTTGCACATATCATGAGCCTTTGATGAGTATGCATTCTTTGGAGACACAAAGCTATGGAGGTGACGGATCATGAGTACGATGAAAACGTTATACGAATACGGCGGAGATGAATTTATTTTCGTTCAGCTTTCCGAAGAGATGAGCCTGGAATCCAATTTTACCGGCATGGCGATTACGCGAAAGTTGAAGGAGAGACAGATTGACGGAATATTGGATATTTGTCCGTCCAATGCGTCTTACATGATCCGCTTTAATCCTGATATTGTCGACCCAGCCGCTCTGATGGACGAATTAAAGGAAATGGAAAGGACGACGGACCCGTTTGACGTGACGATTTCCTCGCGGCTGGTCGATGTTCCTGTTCTGTTTGAAGATCCGTGGACACATGAGGCCTTGATGCGTTTTCGCGATAGACATCAAGATCCTGAGGCGACCGACCTGCAATATTCTGCACGCATTAACGGGTACGACAATACAGAGGATTTCATCGCAGCGATCACAAGCGCACCATTTCTCGTATCCATGATCGGATTTGTTCCAGGTCTGCCCTGGTGCTTTCAGATGGTTCAGCGTGAAAAGCAGATCGAGGTCCCGAAATACGTTCGCCCAAGAACCTTTACTCCAGAGCGTGCCTTTGGTTTTGGCGGTGCCTTTTCCGTCATCTATCCGGTACAAGGTGCGGGCGGATACCAGCTCTACGGGATTGCTCCTGCGCCTATTTATCAAAAAGAGCAGACACTACCTGATTTTAAAGATTCGATGGTGTTTCCGCAGCAGGGCGATATCTTCCGCTACCGCAGCATTAACCGTGATGAGTATGACGACATTCGTAAGCAGGTCGAGAATGGTACGTTTACGTATCAAAAGAAAGACTTCACCTTTACCCCGAAAGAAGTACTTGCCGATCTGGAGACATTTTCGGAGAACGTCATGAGGAGGTTATACCATGATTAAAGTCATCAAAGCAGGTCTGCAAACAACTGTGCAGGACAGGGGCAGAATCGGCTTTTACGAAATCGGTATGCCTCCATCAGGGGCGATGGATCAGTATTCTTACACAGTAGCCAATCTGTTGGTGGGCAATGCCCCACATGCGGCTGCACTGGAGATCACGTATCTAGGTCCCGAGCTGGAATTCGGTTCGGATACGCGAATCAGTTTGACAGGTGGCTACCTTCCCCCAAAAATCAACGGGCAAGCCGTACCAATGTGGGAAACGCTGGAGGTCAAAGCTGGGGATGTGCTGTCCTTTGATTTCGTCAAGTCAGGGGCGAGGGTTTACTTGGCTGTAGAAGGCGGCATTGACGTACCTGTCATCATGAATTCTCGCTCGACCTATACACTGATTGGTATCGGCGGCTTCCAGGGAAGACCGTTGGCAGCGGGGGATATCGTGCATACAGCAGACATGAAGGAAAAGGATGTGCCAGTCGGCAGCAAAATTGCGGATACGGACATTCCCGTTTTCAGCAAATCTCATGAAATCAGGGTGATTGTCGGTCTTTGCAGCTATCGTTTGACAGATGAGAGCAAAGCAACGTTCCTACATACCGAATGGACGGTAACACCGGAAGCCAATCGCATCGGTTATCGGCATCGCGGTGAGCGGCTGCAATTCGTCGAGCGGGAGCAGCCATTTGGAGCGGGAAGCAATCCGTCCAACGTAACCGATCTCGGGTATCCCATTGGTTCGATACAAGTACCAGATGGCGTCGAGCCAATTGTCCTGCTACATGACGCTGTCACAGGCGGGGGATATGCGACGATCGCTACCGTCATCAGCACGGATTTGAATCGGATGGGTCAAATCAAGACGAATGATAAAGTCCGTTTTGTGGCGGTTTCCTTGGAGGAAGCACTGCAAGCGAGACGAGAAACGCAGGCAAAGCTTTCGCGAATTGCCGCCTCATTATGAGAAACCAGGAGGAAACGATATGAGTGAGAAAAAAGTAATTCTTTCGCCGCTTCCCGGCGTTTTCTACCGCAAGCCAAGCCCGGATCAGCCTGACTACGTACAGGAAGGTGACATGGTCAAGTCTGGAGATATCGTCGGTTTGATTGAAGTCATGAAAAACTTTTACGAGGTAAAGGTCGAGGAAGATGGGGTGATTGACCGTTTTTCAGTTGAGAACGAAACCATAGTCGATGTCGACCAGGAGCTTGTCGTCCTGAGGTAGAGGACCAATTACTATTCGTGAAAACAGCTTCGATAAATGGAGGACTTCATGAGTCATTTCAAAAAAGTGCTGATTGCCAACAGAGGAGAAATTGCCCGCCGCATTATTCGGACGTGCAAGCGTTTGTCGATTTCTACTGTCGCTGTTTATTCGGAGGCTGATGCGGCTAGCCTGTTTGTGAAAGAAGCCGATGAGGCAGTCCTTATCGGTCCTGCACCCGTGAAAAAAAGCTATCTCGATCTGGAAGCCATTATTCAGGCTGCCAAACAAACGGGGGCGGATGCGGTTCATCCGGGATACGGCTTTTTAGCCGAGAATGGTACCTTCGCTGAACGCTGTGCGGAGGAGGGAATTACGTTCATTGGTCCCACCGCCTCTGTCATTCGGCTGATGGGCGATAAAATAGCTGCACGCAAACAGATGAAAGCGGCAGGCATCCAAATCGTTCCCGGTGTAGACGGGGCACTTCGTTCGATCGACGAGGCCAAGCAGGTGGCAAATGAAATCGGATATCCGGTCATGCTCAAAGCAAGTGCTGGTGGCGGTGGCATCGGGATGCAGATCGTACACAGCGACCAGGAGCTGGAAAAAGCGTTTGAAAGCACCGCGCAGCGAGCCGGATCGTACTTTGGTGATGATACCCTCTTTTTGGAAAAGTATATTTCTTCTCCACGTCATATTGAGGTACAAATTGCGGGAGATGTTCATGGAAACGTCGTGCATCTATGGGAGCGGGAGTGCTCGATCCAGCGGCGCAACCAAAAAATCATCGAGGAAGCACCATCACCGTTTCTTGATCCCGTTGCACGAGAAGCATTGTGTGCCGCAGCGGTAAAAGGGGCAGAAAGTATCGGCTATACGAATGTCGGCACCATGGAATTTATTGTAGATGAACAAGGCCAGTATTACTTTTTGGAAATGAACACCCGTATTCAAGTAGAGCATCCTGTCACAGAAGAAATCAGTGCCATCGATTTGGTAGAGTGGCAGCTAAAGATTGCAGCAAATCTCCCGATTGATCGAGGGGCTATTCCGTCCAATCCGTCAGGCCATGCCATCGAGTGCCGGGTATATGCAGAGGATGCTCGGACGTTTATGCCTTCACCTGGCAAGATCGACGCGTTGGTAGTGCCAGTAGAGGCTCGACTGGAATTTGCGGTGACAGAAGGAGATCAGGTGACTCCGTTTTACGACCCTATGATTGGCAAGATTATTACGCATGGAGCAAGCAGAGCGGAAGCGATTGAAAAAATGAAGCAGGCATTGCAGCAATGCATCGTTGGCGGGATAAAAAACAATCTGCCCTTATTAGCATCCATCATGGATGATTCAGCTTTTCAGGCGGGTACCTACAATACCAAATTTGTAGAGACGCTTTTAAAAGGATGACATCAGGGGGGATAACATGAAGGTCGATTTGAATTGTGACATGGGGGAGAGCTTTGGCTTGTACCAGATGGGCAATGATGAGGAAATGATCAAATATATTTCCTCAGCCAACATAGCGTGTGGCTATCATGCGGGGGACCCTCATGTGATGCACAAAACCGTTCAAATGGCAAAAGAGTACGATGTCGCGATCGGCGCTCACCCGGGCTTTCCCGATTCAATCGGCTTCGGAAGGCGGTACATGTCCTGCACGCCAGATGAAATTCGAGATTATATCATGTATCAGGTAGGGGCTTTGCGAGAGTTCGCATCCTACTATCATATGGAGCTTCAACATTGCAAACCGCATGGTGCCTTGTACATGATGGCCATGGATGATGAAAAGCTAGCCCGAGCCATATTGGAACCGTTGGGCCGGCTATCAAATAGAATGATCGTATTTGCCCTGCAAAACTCGGCAGTTGAAGAGATCGGCAAGCAAATGGGAATCCCGATTGCGCGGGAAGTATATGCGGACAGAGAGCATACAAAGAATGGCTCGATAGTCCTTACGAGGACTGGACCCACGATTGAAAATTATGAGATGATGGCTGCACGTGTAGTGAGGATGGTGAAAGAAGGGATCGTAGTGACCCCCGATGGAGAAGAAGCAAGTGTTCATGCCGAGACCGTTTGTATTCACGGCGACACTCCGGGAGCCCCGATCCTTATCAAGCATATTTACGAGGCTCTGCGCGCCGCAGAAATAACGGTGGCACCGATTCAAGCAAGCTGATCGCTTTATTGCGGTCAGCTTCTTTTTCGCAATAACACTCCCAAACATATGAAAAGATTGGTATGCTAGAGAGAGTAGAGTTTTCTAAAAATTCATGCTTTCGGAGGGGATAGCTTGCTGGTATGGAACGACATCTTGCAACCGGTTTCAATCCATTTACCGATCGACAGTACATTGCAGGAAGCTCTCGATTTCATGCAGGAAAGCAAATGGACGAGACTGCTGATAGGGAATGAGCAGCAAGGAATTGTGGGATACATCGATCGCAGCTCTCTATTAAAGCAAATACAGGCGTCAGGCAATCTCCAGGAACAGGTCGAATTCCAAAAAGATATCGTGAAGGTTCCGGTCGATAGCCCGATCACTTTCTATCACAACATTTCTGTAGTACTAGGTGTCGACCAGTCTGGAAATATCGTGGGCTACACCAGTGCGCGAGATGCGCGGGATCGGCTGGGACAGTACAAGCTAGAACAATTAAACCACATTTTCAACAGCTCAGGAATCGGAATCATTACGACGGACTCTCATTTTGAAGTTTCCTTTATGAATGAAACGGCTGAGCAAATTCTCGGTTTGCCCAAAAGCGTGCTTCTTTACCGAAATTACAAGACACTACTCACCATCGATAAAGACCTGGATGAGGTATTGTCTGGAAAGCAATTATTGAGTGTGGAAAGCTCGATTAATTTTAAGCGGACGAGCGGTAACTTCTCTCCTTTATACGAGCATGGCAAAATTATTGGAATCGTACATATTTTTTCTCATCGTGAGCGGTTGGGGGAAGCTGTGAACGAGCTGGAATTCGTGCGAAATATAACGGATGATTTGCAGGCAATCTATTCTTCGGAGAACGAGCAGATCGTGGTTGTGAATCATGCAGGTAAAATTGTCAGAATCGCTGGCACGTTCCTACAGGAATTTTGGCAGGTGAAGCACCCTGAGCAACTGATCGAAAGCGATGTATACCAACTAGAAAAAGCAGGCATTTTTTACCCGAACATCGCTGATTTATGTATGACGCAAAAGAAAAAGCTGTCGCTGATACAAGAATCAAATAGTGGCACAATGGTATGGTCTGTGGCAACACCAGTCTTTCATGGAGACAAGCTGGAAAAAGTCGTCATCCTGTCGCGTGATATTACAGGCATTCATATGCTTCGTTCGGATTTGGAATTGACGCCTGCATCAGATGCTTCTGAGCTGGCGACGAAGCAAGTAAATCACAAGAAGCTCGTCTATCGGTCGCAAATCATGGAGAGCTTGGTGGAAGAGCTGAAGCATATCGCCAAAGTAGATTCAACGGTTTTACTGGTGGGGGAATCAGGAGTAGGAAAAGAAGTTTTTGCGCAGGCCATCCACGAATTCAGCTTGAGAAAAAACGAGCCATTCATCCGCGTAAACTGTGGAGCGCTCCCGGAAAGCCTGATTGAAAGCGAGTTGTTCGGCTACGAAAAAGGGGCTTTTACGGGGGCGGACCAAAAAGGCAAGCCAGGCATGTTTGAAATGGCGCACAAAGGAAGCATTTTTCTTGATGAGGTCACGGAGCTGCCTTATAACATGCAAGTGAAGCTGCTTCGAGTCCTGCAGGAAAAAGAGATTATGAGAGTGGGCGGGACACGTACGATTCCCGTGGATGTCCGGATCATCGTGGCGACAAATCAAAATATGAAGGAACTGGTAAAAAATCAGAAATTTCGGGAAGATCTCTATTATCGACTGTACGTGGTTCCAATTGAAATTCCGCCGCTACGCAAACGTATCGCAGACATCCTACCGCTCGCCATCCATTTTTTAAAGGAGTTCAACAGGATGTACGGCTTGGAAAAGAGCATCAATCGGGATGCACTACATATGCTGGAGGGATATTCGTGGCCAGGCAATGTACGCGAGCTGCAAAACGTCATTGAGCGACTCGTAGTAAAGACACGTGCAGATAGCATCGGTACACAGGATGTCATTCCGAATTTGTACAAGGAAGAGCCGATCGTTCGGGAAAATAAAGCGGTCGTGCTCGATATCATGCCGTTGAAAGAAGCGGTGGAGGAAGTAGAAAACCAATTAATCTCCCTGGCGCTGAAAAAATACGGCACAGCTGCTAGAGTCGCCAAAATTTTAGGAGTCAGTCCCGCAACGGTAAGCAGACGCATGCAACGACGACTTCAATAGAGAGGAGCAAACCGCATGTTTACCTTGCCAGAAACCCGCTTCGACTTTGGCGGAGACGAATATATTTACGCGGAAATCTCCCGGGATATGAGCGAAGAAAGCAATTTCAAGGCGCTGGCGGTTACAAATGAACTACGCAAACGGAACATTCCTGGCGTGCATGACATTTGTCCATCAAACTCTTCATACATTATTCGCTTTGATCCGGAAGTCATTTCTCCTGTTGATTTACTCGAGTACTTGAAAGAAATCGACATCACGAAAAGCAATCCCTCTGCGCTGAACATGCAGGTGCGAATCGTAGAGATTCCGATCTGGTACGATGATCCGCTGACAGAGGAGTACAGCCGCAGATTTTCCGAGCGCAATATTTCGCATGACGCGATGAGTGATTTTGAGCTGGTCAGGAAGCTGAACGGTTTTTCGACCAAAGAGGAATTCATCGAAGCACATTCGTCCAGTCCTTATTTGATAACCATGATGGGGTTTATTCCAGGTACAGCATGGGAGTATCCGTTAGGTCTTGAGAAAAAGCAAATCATCCAGACACCTAAATACAGTAGCCCGCGAACGGATACACCAAGTCGGGCAGTTGGGCTTGGCGGTGCTTTTACCGTGATCTATCCACTGAATGCTCCTGGCAGCTATCAATTAATTGGGATGTGTGCTGTGCCCATTTTTGACCAGTCGCAGAGACTATATGATCTACGAGATACTTTCTTTTTGGCAAGACCTGGAGACATATGGAAGCACCGTCCGGTCGACGAGTCGGAATACAACGAGATCGTCCGGCAGGTAAAGGAAGGCGAGTATCGTTACCGCATCAAAAATGTCGATTTCTCCACAGAGGAGTATTTTGCAAACAAGAAAGAGTACTTGACGCACTTGATGGAGGGATTTTAATGCTGTACATCCTGGACGGTGGACTGCAAACATTAGTCCAAGATATGGGACGCAAAGATTACTATCATCTGGGAGTCCCGCCTTCGGGTGCTGCTGACCGCTACTCCTTCGTTCTGGGGAATATTTTACTAGGAAATCCCGCCGACTACGCGGCTTTGGAAATTACACTGCTCGGTCCTAAAATCGAGATTCGGAAAAAAACAGTAATTACGATAACAGGTGCACCGCTGGACGTGACGGTGAACGGGACGGCTGTGCCCATGTGGGAGACCATTTGTGTACAGGAAGGCGATATTTTATCGCTTCGTTCTGCTCAAAAAGGAGTAAAATCGTATCTCTGTATCTCTGGCGGTATTCAGGTGCCTCATGTGCTCGGCTCTCGTTCTACCTACACAATAAGTCAGCTCGGAGGCTTTCAAGGAAGAAAGCTTTTGGCAGGAGATGAAATCACGATCGGAGAACCGCTGCCAGGTGTTTTTCATCATGTAGGGATGCGAATACCAGAGGAGTATTTGCCCAAGTTCTCTTCGTCTGTTGATATTCGCATGGTCATGGGCATCTCCAGCTATCGGCTAAGCGATGAAGGTGTCAGAGCCTTTTTGAATTCAGAGTGGCAGGTGGGACTTGAGTCCAACAATATCGCATATCGGTACTCCGGTGCATCCGCGTCGTTCAAGCTGATTGATCCGCCATTTGGTGCCGGCAATAACCTGTCCAATACGGTTGACATTGTTTATCCGATCGGAGCAATTATGGTTCCGAATGAAAAAGAGCTGATTCTACTCTTACGTGATGCAACGACGGGCGGGGGATTTGTCACACTCGGAACGACGATCAGTGCCGACTTGGACCTCGTCTCACAATCAAGACCGCAGACGAAAACACGTTTTATTGCTATTACGATGGAACAAGCTATCGAGGCACGGATGAGCAAGAAAAAGAAAGTTTTAACATTGCAAAGCCTGTTGAAGTAAGTAAAGCATCGCATTTGACCACCTTTTCGGTTATACAAACAGTGTAGTACATCGAAGGGGGAATTAAATAAGAATGAGAATCAGTGTACTTTCAGCTCTCTTTCTTGTACGTACTTTATTTATTGGTTCTGTCAGTGCGAATTGGGCGTATATGTTTGTTGTCAATGACGGACGGCTTTTTCAATGGGTCGAGCGTGAGAACCTCTCAAATGAAATGGGCATAAGCTGAGCATATATGTTTGAGAGGATGTCATTCACATGTTTCCTTATCGCCAAGAATTTTACCAATTTACCTATCCCGAGTATAGATATTTGCCAATTAGGTATTATTCCTCCCCTTATTCAGAAGGATGGTTGCCATGGACCAAGAGTCCCCTCAGTTCAAATGAAAGATACCAATCACCCGCGCGAGAGCAGCTTACCTTCATGCTTGTGCATGGATCTTGGGCGGACGCGCACTTCTGGGACGGTGTAGCGGCAGTACTGCGTAGTCAAGGTCATGTCGTCTATACACCGGAATACGCTGGTCACGGCAACGATCCAAATAAAGATGTCACGCATGCAATGATTACGAGGTCGGTCGTTGATTTTATAACAAAACGGAACTTGCGCGACTTTGTTCTCGTCGGGCACAGCTTTGGCGGCTCTGTCATCCAAAAGGTTGCAGAACAAGTGCCGGATCGCATCAGGCGTCTAGTCTTCTGGGACGCTTTTGTACTCAAAGACGGTGAATCAGTTGCTGACGAGTTTTCGCCCGAAATGAGGCAAGGCTTTGAACAACTCAGAGCCAGCTCGACGGACGATACGATCATGCTTCCGTTTGAGTTGTTTCGAGATGCATTCGTCAATACGGCCACTTTTGACGAAGCCAAACACATGTATGCAAGCGTAGCTCCGGAACCCGCTAAGCCGCTTTTCGAGAAGCTGGATCTTAAAGCGTTTTACGCGCTGTCTACGCCAAAAAGCTATATCTTTTTCTACCAAGATAACACATTGCCACAAGGAGAGGATTACGGCTGGCATCCGCATATGTCCAGTCGGCTGGGTCAGTTCCGGTTGATTGTCGGCGACGGGGACCATTTTACGGACACGCTTACGAGACCAGCGATGTTGGCGCAGAAGTTATACGAGGCGGGGCGGGACTGACGAGACATAGTGCACATAATAAATATTATGTAAACTAATTGAAACGTGTGGAACATCAATGCAAGCCTTTTATTTGTCAAAGGGCTGTATGCGCCAGTAAATGGGAAAAAAAGGGGAGTAGCTGCTTTCGTAGCGTTCATCCGTGAGCAGTTTCTTTATTTGATCAACGAAAGCACGGCCCAATATCCCATCATTCCATCGAAAAAGCCTTGCCGCTATCATGAGCGCAAGGCTTTTTCATTGATCTCAAGGGTAGAAACAGCTTCGAGCCTCGGCAATTGATCAATAAATGCCTGTAGTGCACTCGTCACATAGGTATCTTTCCGTGTGATGAACTCCGTTTTAATAAGCCGCATGGATTCAGGAATTTGATGCGTGGAAATCATGCCTTCCTCTTCATGCTTGCTAATTACCTTTCTGGGCAACAAGGAAATTCCGAGACCAGCGGCTACCCCTCCAATAATGGCCTCCAAAGTCCCAAGCTCCATAATAACGGGCTGATCCAGACCCATCATTTTCATCCACTGCTCCAATACAGCACGATAGGAGCAGCCCTGAGTAAAAACGAGAATCGGCTTTTGGGAAGCCTGCTCGATGTCGATTACGGATGCAGCGGAAGCGATGATCAACTCTTCTTCAAAGGCTGGAACAGACGAGAGCTCTGGATGATTGCATTCACAGCCGATAAAGGCCCCGTCGAGTTCATAGTGAAGTACCTGATCCATTAAAAACTGGGTATGCCCCGTTGCCAAAGAAAGACGGACATTGGGGTACTGTGCATAATAGGAAGCAAGCAGCTTGGGGAGCCGTACCGCAGCGGCTGTCTGTGTCGAGCCGATCGCGAGCGGCCCGCTTGGTTCACTGGATGAAGAGAGTGCACGAGTAGCTTCGTCTAGCAAACCCACGATTTTGTTTGCATAGTCGAGAAGCATTTTCCCACTGGAGGATAGCGTCATTCCCCGATTATGGCGATGAAAAAGCACCGTACCGAGCTCTGCCTCCAATTGTTGTATTTTTGCTGTAACATTAGATTGAACATAACCTAGACGAGCGGCTGCTTTTGTAATCGAGCCCTCTCTTGCCACCATTTGAAATACCCGCAAATCGGAACTCTCCACGAAGAACCCCTCCTAATTTGTTACTCCATCGACAATCTCAGCGAAAGAAAAGTTTTGCTATCAGAATTGGAGATAGTAAGTATCTTTACTAATCATTATACATGATAGTACTCCTCCCTTACAATTAAAAACATCTCATGAAAGTGGAGGAGAGCAGCAATGAATAAATGGAGTTACTACGGGTTAATCCTTCTCACGACCTTTATGATGGGGATTGCGTTTCCGATTGGGAAAATGGGGCTGGACTATGCGCCGCCATTCTTGCTTGTCGCTATCCGTTACTTATTAGCAGGTGGAATTCTTGCAGTGATCGTATCCAAGAGACCAAAGCCTCGAGGCAGCAAACAGTGGCTCCAGGTCGGTACCATTGGGCTCTTTCAATCAGCAGGCGTTATGGGCTGTGGCTTTTATAGCCTACATTGGATTACATCCAGTGAGTCCGCCATTATTACCTTTGTCAATCCATTGATTGTAATCGTACTGGGGACTTTCGTGCTTGGCAAAGTATACCGCTCGTATCAATGGTTAGGAGTAGCCATTGGCTTTATCGGTGTCGTCTTTACCTTCGGCTTCCATCTGAATTTGCAGCCTGGCACCTGGCTTGCTTTTGCCGCAGCTGTTAGCTTTGCGGTAGCGACCCTGCTCATTAAAAAGTGGGGAGGAGCTTTTGATACAATGGTGCTCACTGCTTATCAAATGCTTGCTGGCGGGCTGATCATTTTGCTTCTGAGCATGTTTACGGAGGAGCCTGTTTTTATCATCAATCCAGCATCACTCTTTATTTTGCTCATGCTCGTAGTTGTTTGTTCTATCTTACAGTTCTCAGTCTGGTTCTACTTATTGAAAAAAGGGGACGCGACCAAAACGAGTGCCTTTTTGTTCCTCGTACCATTTTTCGGCGTTCTCAGCAGCTGGTGGCTACTGGGTGAGCAGGTGCAATGGTACGTCATCGCAGGTGGTGCACTTATCTGCGTGGGTATTTTTCTCGTCAATTGGGAGAAAAAAAGCATGGCACCGCAAACTGTGAGCGGGCTTTTGACAAGATAAAAGACCGGTTTTGTGCTGCAGGGCCGTGGACGAAAAAACAGCTGGAGGGGAGGTGGAATTGTTTGAAATAATCTTGTTGACAAGAAAAAAGACGTCTTTTATATTTGTTGTACATACAATGATTCGGAGTTGAGGATTCATGGCTGATGAAAGCTTTTTGCATAACTGCCTGTTTTTTACAACGAACCGGTTGAGCCGTGCAATTACCAAGATGGCAGAGGAAGAATTTGCGATGACGGGGCTGACCCCGATGTACGGATATGTCATTCGACTCGTAATCGGAAATCCGGGTATTCCTCACAAGGAGGTAGCAGAAAAACTATATATCTCTCCTTCCACATTGACGCGATTTGTTGACAAATTGCAGAGCAGGCAGCTGGTGGAGCGACAGGTACAGGGCAAGCATGTTTTTCTTTATCCAACTGAAAAAGGGCTGGAACTTGAAGAGACGATCCGTGCTGCGTCGAGGAATTTGTGCAGACGCTATCAAGCAATTCTTGGGGTGGAACCTACTGATTTACTGGCAGCACAAATGGAATTGATGAGTGAGAAACTAGAGAACGAGTAATTTTTTTGAAAATATTGTTGTATGTACACACAACAATAAATAGGAGAGTGGAGGAGTCTTTTCATGCAGTTGAAGGAAAAAGCCCCAGGTATTTATTATGGTTGGATTGTGGTCTTTCTTACTTTTCTCACCTTGCTAGTATCTGCTGGTATCAGATCCATGCCAAGTATCCTGATGCTGCCGTTTTCAAATGAGTTTGGCTGGAGTCGAGGGAGCATCTCTGGTGTTATTTCTGTCGGAATATTCTTATATGGATTGACAGGACCTTTTGCGGCAGCTTTATTGCAAAAATTCGGGATACGCAGGGTGGTAGTGATATCCCTTGCCGTATTGGCAGGAAGCTTGGCTGTTACGCCACTCATGACCTCTCTTTGGCAATTTGAGCTTCTATGGGGCTTGGTATCCGGGCTTGCCACAGGGATGATGGCCAATGTGCTGGGTGTCACAGTTAGTAATCAATGGTTTGTGCATCGCCGTGGCTTAGTAGTCGGTCTGCTTACCGCGAGTGCCGCTACAGGACAGCTGTTGTTTTTGCCCTTGCTTGCAAAAATTACGGTGGAGTTTGGTTGGCGCTATGCGATAGTTACTTCAGTTGCAGCACTGGTGATCGTGATGATCGTCGTTGCGATCTGGTTTCGTAACCATCCACACGATGTTGGACTCGCTCCTTATGGTACTGATAAAGTTGCTCCGCCAGTGCCGTTTACAGGGAATATTTTTCTAGCACCGATCAAAGCTTTGCTGTCTGCATTGAAAAACAAAACGTTCTGGCTGCTTGCAGGCACTTTCTTCTTTTGTGGCTTTTCGACGAATGGTCTTATTGGAACGCATTTAATCCCAGCATGTGGAGATTTTGGAATTACTGAGGTAACTGCGGCAGGGTTGTTAGCCTTGATGGGATTGTTCGATTTGGTCGGTACTACATTATCTGGCTGGCTTTCAGATCGCTACGACAATCGCAAGCTGCTCTTTATTTATTATGGATTGCGCGGTCTGTCTCTGATGTTTTTACCTTATGCGCTTGATGCAGGTCCAACGATGCTGCTCATCTTCTCGATCTTCTATGGACTCGATTGGATTGCAACCGTTCCACCGACTGTGAAGCTGGCTGCACAAGAATTCGGGAAAGAGAACGCAGGAATGATTTTCGGCTGGATCGTGGTCGCTCACCAAGTCGGAGCTTCGGTAGCTGCGTACGGAGCAGGAGTTATGCGTGATTGGCTGGGAAGCTACTCGACCCCATTTATTATTGCTGGACTGGTATGCTTGCTCGCTGCATTGATGGCGATGCGCATTGCCAAGGAGAATACGGCTTTGACTGTGGCAGGAATAAGCAAATAACAATAAGTTGTCAGCAGGAAAAAACGAAGATCGTTTGAATACTATGAATTCATCCTAAAACGCTATCCTTTCGTTAGTCTATCTACCGAGAGAATAGCGTTTTTGTTTTGGGGAGCATCTCGAAGCGATGTGGCTCATGCTGCAGGAGGAAAAACGGAATGACAGACAAACCTATTGCAAGAATCGAACAACCTTTCACTAGTAATAGGTCAGCCTATTAGTGAGCCGCAAGAGAAGTGAGTCGCCTGATTTCTTATAATAAAAAGCAGAAAATTCCATCTTATATGAATATTAAATCTATTGGCACGCCGCTTGCTTGTGTAGAAAAGTGCGAATGTTCCAAACGTTTTCAATCGAAAGGAGGCTTCGTGTGAATCCGGTAGCTAACATCTCGGCCACATCCTCGAAATCGTTAGGGGAAATAACCGTTATTCCTTCACAAAGAAAAAAGGGGGTCAATCATTCATGAAGTTGCGAAAAGGATGGAAGCTGCTTAGCTCAGCAGCTCTGGCAGCGGTTCTTGCTGTGACAGGCTGTAGCCAAACGGTAGCTCCGACACAGCCAGGCACAGAGACTACTAAGGGACAGGAGCCGCAAGATGACGGTGGACAAGCTGACATGACCGCGATGCTAAGACTCAATTTGAAGACGGAACCACCTTCTCTCGATCCGCCAAAAGGATTTGACACCACATCCAATGAAGTGTTGAATGCCACCATGGAAGGTTTGGCACGTCTGGACAAGGATCACAAGCCACAACCAGCCATGGCAGAAAAATGGACCGTGAGCGAGGATGGAAAAACCTACACGTTCACTCTGCGTGACAGCAAATGGTCCAATGGAGATCCGGTTACTGCACAGGATTTTGAATTCGCTTTCAAGCGCATCCTTGATCCGAACAATGCATTCCCATCCGCTTTCCTCGCATACTACATTGCGGGTGCAGAAGAGTACAACACTGGCAAAGGGAACGCAGACGCAGTTTTGGTGAAAGCGCTAGCTGACAAGACACTGGAAGTGAAACTCAACGCCCCGGCAGGATTCTTTACGCACATCCTCACCCAGCCGACTTTCTTCCCGGTAAATAAGAAGGTCGTCGAGAGTAATCCGAAATGGGCAGAAAATGCTTCGAGTCTTGTAACCAACGGACCATTCAAAATGGAAGATTGGGTGCATGACCAGTCTATCAAAATCGTCAAGAATGATGGCTATTGGGACAAGGATTCCGTGAAGTTAGCGGGAATTAACTGGATCATGGTCAATGATGAAAATACCCAGTACCAAATGTATAAAACAGGACAGCTGGATAAGGTGTCAAGCGTCCCGAATGACATGAAAAAGCAGTTGATTGACTCTGGAGAAGCCAAGGTCGAATCAGACGCATCGATCTATTACTATCGTATGAACACAAAGATGCCTCCGTTTAACAACGTGAACATCCGCAAGGCTTTTGCGCTCGCCATCGATCGCCAATCGTTGATCGACAACGTCGTACAAGGTAAACAAACTCCGGCTTTGGCCCACGTACCGTACGGCTTCCCTGAGCCTGCAGGCGGTGATTTCCGCGAAAAGGGCGGGGAGTACCTAAAGGACAACGACATCGAACAAGCAAAAGCACTGTTGAAAAAAGGCATGGAAGAGGAGGGATGGACTACTCTGCCACCGGTAACCATGACCTACAATACGAGTGATGGACATAAGTCGATCGCACAGGTACTGCAAGAAATGTACAAGAAAAACCTCGGTGTAGATGTAAAACTGGAAAACAAAGAATGGAAAGTGTTCCTGTCTGACCAGCGCGCTCGTAATTTGCAGTTCTCCCGCTCGACGATTCCCGCAGACTACGGCGACCCGATCAACTATCTGGAGCTGTATGTAACCGATCACCCAGGAAACCGGATCAACTACAGCAATAAAGCGTACGACACACTGGTAGAAAAAATCCGCAATACAGGAGATGAGACGGAGCGTTTCAAATGGATGCATGACGCGGAGAAAATATTTATGGATGACATGCCGCTCGTGCCGATCTACTTCGCTACAAAAATATTCATGGATCAACCAAATGTAAAAGGCATCGTTCGTCACCCTGTTGGAACGACAGACTACAAGTGGGCAGAGGTCAGAAAGAAATAGGAAGATATATGAAGACAAGAGCTGTGTTAATAGGAAGCTCTTGTCTTCACTTTATATCCTGGAGCGAGCGAGAAAGAAAAAACAGCAGCCTTTTTGCGAAATAGGTCTTACAGCGTAATATCCAAGTCCTTCAGCTTGCGATAAAAGGTGGTTCTGCCCATCCCCAGCTTGGAGGCAAGCAGTGATTTGTCTCCGCGAAATGATTCCAAGTATTTTTTGATAATAGCTTTTTCGGCTTCCAGCATACTCTCCCGATAGCTTTCCTTAAGGAGGATGTACGAATGACGTCAACGAACTATTATGAAAGAGATGGGCTGGACCACCTTTGTCGAGCACCAAGGAAACAGACTTGGTTCTTTTGCCTACAGGCGCTTGTGAGGTGTACGGCCCACACTTGCCCCTTGGATCAGACCTTCTGGTTGCAACGAAAATCGCGGAAAAGGTAGCTACACGTGTAAATGTCATCATTGGTCCAGCGCTCGAGGTTGGGGATTCATCAGCACTCGACGATTTTCCCGGGACCATTACGATTAGACTGGAGAGCTACAAATCGTATTTGCAGGATGTGGTACACAGCTTGGTCAAATGGGAACTGAAAAACTTCCTTTTCGTCAATGGTCACGCTGGCAATGTGGCGATGATCAATCATGTGGCGCAGTCACTATGTGAGCGACCTGAGCTACGTTGTGCCCAAATTGATTGCTGACGTTTCATTAAATCTCAGGATCAAGGCATCGTGGAATCGGGTGAGGTTGCGCACGGACATGCTGGTGAGGCTGGGATGTCTGTCATGATGTATTTGTATCCGGAGCTTGTTGATCCGAGTAAAGGAATCGACGAGGGCCCGAAGCAAAAAGATCTCTTTCCCAAAATAATAAAACATTCCCGCTATTCTACAAAAACAGAATCGGGCGTTATTGGCTTATCCAACAATAGCAACGAGTCAAAAGGGCGAGGTGCTTGTCCAGCGTTCCGTCGATCGGATCGTGCATTTTTTGCAGGAAGTATGGGACATTCCTCATTCCTAGTACATAGTAAGCGGTCACTGCGCTCGATGTAGACAGGAGGATTACTGATGACAATAAGTGAAAATCAGCTGAGAGTGGCTGTTGTGCAAGCATCCCCAGTGATCATGAATTTGACAGAGTCGATCGAGAAGCTTCACACGTTGACCGCAGATGCGGCCAAGCAGGGAGCCAAACTAGTCCTGTTCCCGGAAGCTTTTCTTTCCGCATACCCAAGAGGACTCACCTTTGGCTCCAAGATCGGAAGTCGTTCTGAAAAGGGACGAGAAGACTGGTATCGTTATTGGGAAAGCTCTCTCGCTGTGCCAAGCGCAGAAAGCAATCAACTTGCTAAAATAGCAAAGGACTATGCTGTGTATCTCGTCGTAGGGGTAACGGAAAAAGAGCATGTCTCCGGTACGCTCTATTGCAGCGTTCTTCATTTTGGACCGGATGGTACATTACTCGGAAAGCACCGTAAATTAAAGCCTACTGGGATAGAGCGACTTGTTTGGGGGGAAGGAGACGGGAGCACACTGCCTGTTTTCAAAACGCCGTATGGCAAAATGGGGAGCTTGATCTGCTGGGAAAATTACATGCCCTTGGCGCGAATGGCTATGTACAGTAAAGGTGTGGAGCTCTATTTGGCACCAACGGCTGATTCCAGAGAAGTGTGGCAATCGACTATCCGCCATATCGCTTTGGAGGGACGTTGCTTCGTTTTGTCTTGTAATCAATTTGTTACGAAGGATATGTACCCGACTGATTTGGCTTGCTACGACGAGCTGGAATCAGAGCCAGAAGTAATGTGCAGTGGCGGAAGTGCCATCGTAGGACCGCTTGGAAACTATGTGGTCGAACCTGTATATGGAAAAGAAGAAATCTTGCTTGCTGATCTCGATTTGAGCCAAATTGTGAAAAGCCGTCTCGATTTTGATGTGAATGGGCATTACTCCAGGCCGGATGTGTTCCAGCTCAGGATCGATGAGAGACCGCGCACCAATACAAAAAGAGATGAGTAGCGAGTAACAATGAAAAGACAACCATTTGCATGGCAGCTCCTTGTTTGGAGTGACAGTAGATGGTTGTCCTTCTTTAATAATATATAAATCGTTCACTCTACGTACAACCCACCCGTATACATCGCAGTCAGATTCCGAGCGATCTCACCTACAGAATGGCTATACTCATTTCGCACGATGTCCCACAAATACATTTCGTTTGCAAAAAACCACCCTCTGGCGATCAAGATGTGGTCAACATCCTGACGAGCTAGGCCGTTTTGCTGGGAATAGACGATATCCTGCGAAATGTGCATGATAAATCGCTCACGAATTTCTTTCCATTTCAGATTCACATCATCTGATAGTCGTATCCCTTCTTCAATGACCTGCATCATGGCACGCTCCTGATTTGCCATTTCGAGAAAGAGTCCAGCCTGTTTTTCAATCATCACACAAGCCTCTTCTTTTGTTTGGGGGTGGAACGGCAACTGCGCAATGGCATAAAACTGGTTCATGACTTCATCCATTAAGTGGATCAGGATTTCGTCTTTTCCGGTGAAGTGCAAATAGGCAGTTCCGTATCCGGTTTCAGCCTTTTTTATAATCTGCGTAATCGTCGCTTTTTGAAAGCCATGCTTGATAAAAACATCGCGGGCAGCGCCAAGCAGCTTTGCCCTGGTCTTAAGGGACCTTTGTTTTCTTGCAGAGGCTTGCTGATTAGATGGATTCATGCCGAGTCCTTCCATTTCTTTGATTTGTAACTGACACGGTGTCATTGACATGATGTCAGTTATAGAATATTCTAAATTCATTAGTGAAATCAAGTCAAAAAGGGTGGTTCCGATGAAAGAGTTTACGTTCGATCCTTCGATAGACTGTGCACGAACATTGGATAAGGCAGATGAATTGGCCGCTTTTCGTAATGAATTTTACATAAAACCAGAGCGAATTTATTTGGATGGCAACTCGCTCGGATTGCTCTCCAAAAGAGCGGAGCAGTCGCTTTTGGATGTATTGGACACATGGAAGGGGTACGGCATCGACGGATGGACGGAAGGTCCTAATCCATGGTTTTATTTATCCGAGAGTCTAGGAGAAAAAATGGCGCCACTCGTAGGTGCGAGACCTGAGGAAGTGATTGTTACCGGCTCGACCTCCGTGAATTTGCATCAGGTGGTTGCGACGTTTTACCAGCCTAGTGGCAAGAAGACGAAAATACTTGCAGATGAATTGAATTTTCCGTCGGACATTTATGTGATGCAAAGCCAGCTACAGGCAAAAGGCTATGATCCCGATGAGCACTTGGTTCGAGTAAAAAGCCGTGATGGACGATTCATCGAGGAAGAAGATATTATTGCCGCGATGACAGATGAAATTGCATTAATCGTTTTGCCAAGTGTTTTGTACCGCAGCGGACAGATACTCGATATGAAGCGACTGACCAAAGAAGCAAACGATCGCAACACATTGATCGGCTTTGACTGCTGCCATTCTGTTGGTGCCATTCCGCACTACTTTGATGAGTGGGGCGTCGACTTTGCCGTCTGGTGCAACTATAAATACGTGAATGCGGGGCCAGGGGGCGTTGGAGCCATATACGTCAATCAGAAGCATTTTCATCGGGTGCCTGGTCTTGCGGGATGGTTTAGCTCTAGCAAGGAAAAGCAGTTTGACATGGAGCATGTACTGACGCCTGCGACTACAGCAGGAGCTTTTCAGATTGGTACCCCCCATTTGCTCAGCATCGCTCCCTTGATCGGATCACTCGAGATCTTTGCAGAAGCGGGCATTGACCGGTTGCGGAGCAAGTCTCTACAGCTAACGAACTACATGCTCTATTTGATCGGGCAAGAGCTGGACGGCATGGGCTTTACGATTGGAAATTCAATGGAGGAAGAAAAGCGTGGGGGCCATGTATACCTGGAGCATGCAGAGGCAGCGAGAATTTGCAAGGCATTGAAAGACAACGGTGTGATCCCAGACTTCCGGGCTCCAAACGGGATTCGTCTGGCTCCAATAGCTTTGTATAACACTTTTGAAGAAGTGTGGCATGCTGTTCAAATCCTCGCCAAAATCATGCGAGAGGAGCAGTACAAAAAATTTGAGAATAAACGGGGAGTCGTCGCTTAAAACGAGTTCGCTAGACCCGAAAAGAAGGGAGCAAGACAAAGAACCGGAAGCTACTCTGTCTTCCGGTTTTTTCTGTTCTCTTCCAATGATCTGGTGTCAGCGCACTTTTTTCATACCAAGCAGTCGCTACCCATTGCCCGCATTTTTTATCGCTGCTTGAATGTACGTCTCCAGGGTATCAATAAACGCTTTGGCGGCATACCCTAGATATTTGTCCGAGCGATAGACAAGACAGATGTCCTGACTGGGAGTAGGATTCAAGAGCGAGACAATGGCAATTTCCTTGTCGCCAAGATTTTCGAGAAGCAGGCGAGGCAGTACACATACACCGATCCCTTGTTCTACCAACGAAAGGAGCGAGGACAGGGTAGTGGTTTCAATATGCGGCTGCAGTCGGAAGCCTTCTTGCAGGCAATACTGGCTAATGAGCTGTCTAACTTGATGATCGGGTGGGAACATAAGCAGTTTCAAATCCTTGAGCCGTGAAAAGGGGACTGCTTTTTCTGTAGCAAGAGAGTGGCCCGCCGAAATAGCCAAGGCGAACTCTTCGTGAAACAAGGGAATGACAGTCATTCGCTCGTCGGTAACAGGCATCGTTGTAACGCCAATATCGATCGTTCCCTCGATAATCTGCTCCAGGATTTTCGTAGATTCGATGACAGACAAGGATAATTTGGGATAGGTGCGGTGAAATTCGATGAGCAGCGCGTTAAACATCAAATCAGCGTCTCCGGGAAGGACACCGATTGAAAGGGAGCCGCTTTGGACGTTCTGGAGTTCAGCGATGACTGAACGCGCGTAATCAAGATGTGAAAAAACATGGCGGCTTTGTTCCAGCAGTACTTTTCCGGCTTCGGTCAAACCAATGCGTTTTCCCAGTCGATCAAAGAGTGGTACACCAAGCTCGCTCTCCAGAAACTTGATTTGTTGACTGAGATTGGATTGCGAGGTGCACAGCTTCTCGGCCGCTCGGGAGAAGTGCATTTCTTCACAAACGGCGATAAAAAATTCCAATTGACGTAGCTCCATGTAGCCATCTCCTGCGTCTCATCGTTTTTATTAATCATTATAATCGGAAAAGCATGATTGTTGGCTCTCTTTCGAAGAGGTACACTGATTTTGACGATAAGCGCGCGCGAGTCAAGAAACGCTAATCATTGGAGGGATTGCCCCATGTCTCAAAACATCATTCATACGGCTGTATCTGTTCGGCAGATTGCATTGCAGCAGGTTCAAGCGATTCCAGAGGAGCTCTTTGACGTTCAGTCTCAGGCATTTGCCAATACCATTCGCTGGAATGTGGGACATCTCGTCTTTTCCCTGGATTATTTTCTCTCGCTCTGCCTGCCTTTTCACTCCAATCTGCCACAAGCCTACGCGACGTTCTTTCATACGGGAACGAAGCCTGCGGACTGGACTCTTGCCCCTCCGACGAAGGCAGAGCTTGTCCAGTACATGACAGGTCAATTAGAGAGACTTGCCCAACTAGCTCCTGAGCAATTCGATCAGCCGCTGTCATCGCCGATTGAGATGGGTCCGTTGCGTTTCGAAATCGCAGGAGAGGTTGTCAATTTTGCCCTCGTCCACGAAGCCATGCACCTCGGGACGATCTCAAGTCTCGTCAAAGTGATCCAGCACGAGCTTGCGGATAGCGTGAAATAACGAAAGAACAGAAAAGGAAAATCTAGGACGGGTGCTGGTCATCCGTCTATTTTGTATGGAGAGGATCTTGTCATTTCTGATCACGTAATAGGGACATCGCAGTTACTCTGGCTTGGAAGGATTGACATTTTCCATAAAAAGTCAAGATAATAAACTATGCCTGTTTTGCATGTATGTAAATTGCAAATCAAAGGTAAATGGTTCAGGAGGTAACGTAATAAATGTTACGTCAACCGCTCTCGTAATGAAAGCATAGATGTCCATTATATAGAGGCCAAAGGATGGAGTTTCAAAATGAATATCATGAAAGGGATTGGAATGATTGTTATATTCACGTTCCTGACTGCGTGTACTGTACATGAAATTAATCAGGATACATTTAGAAGTAGAGACGTTATAACTACACAACCGCCTAATACAAGTGGAACTAAAATGAATGAAGCATCCATTCCAACTCCAAGAGATGATTTAGTGGGAACGAGTGGTACTGAAGGAAGTAACTCTCCGCATAGCTTTACTCTGGATTTTTCTAAAGTTGAATGGGAACAACCTTTGCCTCAAGTTCCTTTAACGAATAATCTAGGAACAGTAGTCGTAAAGAAGCAAATAAACGATTATGTAGTATTCCTCTATCAAAAAGACCAAGAAAATATATTTGCCGCAATCCAATCAGGCTCAACTACTTTTGATATCGGTCAGATTGGATACACACGACAACAAAAAGATTCCATATCAATTGAAGAGGTAGATGCATTTGGTAAAGCCTATGTGAAAATTACGGGCTTTTGCGGAGCCAATTGTCCGATCACTAATTATGTTCAAATGGACAAGAATCCCCCAAGCCTTCTCCAAATTCAAGCCAATACCGTAGAAGCGGATTTGAATCAAGACGGGGTAAAGGAGATCATTGCCACAGTTGGTACGTTAGCGGAGACATCGAACTATCGATTACGTCAGGAAAGGATGGAAACTGTAAATCTAAATGAAGCGATGAAGGCACAAGTGGTTATTTACAAGTCTGAGACGAATACGTTTGAAGCGAGTATACAGAATGAAGCGATGTCCGTTTGGAAATATTTCGATGGAAAAATGGTATCACGTACTGTGATGAGAGGAGATTTATGAAATTCCGTCAACTCAATGCTTCTCCTTATTTTCTACATCATTTCTATTTATACTGAGAAAGAGTAACCCTCGCATCGTGTTTGGAGGTGTAAAAGATGTCTTCCATACTAATCGTGGATGATGAGCCGCAAATTTTGGAAATCCTCTCGTCATATTTGAGAAAAGAGGGCTATCACGTTCTCACTGCGTCTGAAGGTAGGCAAGCGTTGGAGATCGCAGCGACTTATCCATTAGCTTTGATGATCCTTGACCTCATGCTTCCTGATAAGACAGGTGAGGAGGTATGCATAGAAGTGCGCAAATCATCCCGTGTTCCGATTCTGATGCTGACCGCAAAAAGTGGGGAAGCAGACAGAATTAAAGGCTTGGAGCTTGGTGCTGACGATTATTTAGTCAAGCCATTCAGCCCACGTGAGCTGGTAGCGAGGGTTCGTGCCATTTTGCGCAGGATGGGGGATTATCAGTCGTTGAGCGATCTCGTTGAAATGGGGGAGCTGACTGTATCCCTAGGGGAAAAACGGATTTTTCTGCGCGGGAAGGCAGTAGAGACCACACCAAACGAGTTTCGCCTGCTGGCAACACTTGTACGTTACCCCGGTCGAACGTGGACGAGGGATGAATTAGTGGAGGAAGTACTGGGAATGGACTTTCTGGGAAGCGACCGAACAATCGACACGCACATCAAAAACTTGCGCCAAAAAATAGAGGATGACCCGAGACAGCCCCTCTATATTAAAACGGTTTACGGACTAGGCTATCGCTTCGACGATCCTGACAAGAGTCGGGGGTAGAAGATGAAACGTATCTGGTTGAGGCTTGCCCTCGTCATTTTACTGGTAAGCGCGAGTGGCATTTTGATTTCAACGATCCTCTCCATCAAGGAAATGCAGCATCATTTTGCGCTCTATGTGCGTGACGTGAATCAAGTTCATAAGCAAGATCTGGTTAAGATGCTCACGGACGAATATGCGATCCATCAAAAGTGGGAGCAAAGTGCTTTTCAAAAGCTAGAAGCCGCTTCCCAATTACTCGGATTGCAGATCATGCTCTATGACGAAAACCTCAAGCTTCTTCGTTCTTTTGGGGATACGCTTGCCGTTACGATGACTGGTGGTGAAGATGAGCTGACACAAATAGTGGAGCAGGGAAAGGCCGTCGGTTCCATACGCATTCATTTTACGAATACCGGAACCACTTATCTGGAGGAGCATTTTCAAATCGCCCATACAAATGCCATGCAATGGACGATGCTTGCTCTGCTCATCATTATCTGTCTGGTCAGTCTCATCACTGCCAAACGTTTCACGAAACCAATTGTCACCATGAGTGAGGCGGCAGTAAAGGTGGCAAAAGGAAATCTGGCGACGAGAGTTATCGTTCCGCATGGAAAAGATGAGCTTGCCAGTCTGGTTGAATCGTTTAACAACCTGGTGAATAGCTTGGAAAACCAAGAGGAGCTGCGAAAGAGACTAACCTCTGATGTTGCGCATGAGCTGCGTACCCCACTCAATACATTGCTGGCGCAAACGGAAGGGATGATTGATCAGGTCTGGGAGGCCACTCCGGAGCATTTCGAGGCGATCCGTGCAGAAGTGCTGAGACTCATTCGGATCGTTAGTGATCTGGATCAGGTTATGCAGGCCGAAGCAGGGGCAATGACGATTTCCAGAGAGAAAGTGGACATGGGGAGATTGGTTGAGGCAACAGTTGCCTCTATGACCGCCACTTTTCAGCAAAAGAAAATTGCACTATCAAGCGAGGTTCAATCTGGTCTTTGGGTGATGGGAGACGAGCAACGGCTAGCGCAAGTGTTATCCAATTTGCTGACGAACTCGTTTAAGCATACAGAGAGTGGCGGTAAAGTGCTCGTGACTATCCAAAAAGCAGGCGCTTTTGTCGAGGTACAGGTGATCGATAATGGCAGCGGTATTTCGCAGCAAGATTTACCATACGTGTTTGAGCGTTTTTACCGCGGGGATCGATCGAGAAATCGGGGGCGCGGTGGTACTGGATTGGGGTTAACCATCGTCCAGGGAATCGTGGAAGCACATCTGGGAGAGGTTTTCATCAACAGTACTGTCGGAGAAGGTACTGAGGCTACGGTTCGTCTACCGGCAATAAAAGAGGGAGGGCAGGAAACATAGTTCCTGCCCATTTTGGATGTGATTACTCAGGCTTGTTATTCACTGTAGGATCGACTACAAAATCTCTTTGGAAGCCCTCGTATTTTACTTCTGACATCATCCCTTGGGCAGCGTGACCCAGATCATGACAATGAAACATCCATTCTCCGGGGTTATCCGCAATAAAGCCAACGACAAACTCCTCTCCTGGCAGCAGATTTAATGTGTCTTTTATTAATGGCGAACCGGAAACGGGCTGTCCGTTTTTACTCAGCACCTGGAAAAAGTGCCCGTGCAAGTGCATCGGATGAAGATCCTTTGGAGACTTGTTCACGAGCTTTACTTTTACTAAATCTCCTTTTTTGACCTGCAGTGGTGGCGTGTCTGGATAGGCTTTGCCATTAATCGTGAAGGTCATTTCTCCGCTTTTCATTTCGGTATTTAAATCCATCGTATACTCGATGTCATACGAAGCGTCGAGTGAGAAATTACTCTTTGCAGCTTCGCCATATTTTGTAATATCGATCAGAGGCAAATCGCCTTTTTCTGCCTTTGGCTTGGTAGACTCATAGCCTTCGTACATGATCGGAACGGTCAATGATGCCGCCCCGGGATTTGAGCTGCGTTCTTCCAAAAGCCAGCTTCCCGGATTATTCGCCACAAATTCGATGTCGTAGCGTTCGCCGGGAGCGATATTCAACAACTGACCACTGACGAGCGGCGGATTGTTAATCGGCTGACCGTCCGTTGAAACAATTTTGTACTCATGTCCCTGCAGGTAAAGCTGATGGGATAAAAAGCCCGCATTAACCAAACGGATTCTCACTTTTTCTCCCTGTTTGACAGTAAGGGGCTGGATGGCTGAGCCTGTTTTGCCGTTCGCGGAAAAAATGGTGTACATCAGCGGCATCATCTCTGCATCACTCATGGGCATTTCTCCATTACTGCTATTTATCATCGCGGAATGATCGCCAGTAGTTGTGCTCATGTTCATTCCTGCATGTCCACCACCGTGACTCATGCCAGCCATGCTGTCGTCTTTCAACCACTCATCTACGACAAGCGTGTAGTCTTTATCGACCGGCTGCTGCTCTTTTGACTCAACCACCAAGGAGCCGTACAGCCCTTTATCTACTTGGACAACTCCGTTTTGATGGGAATGGTACCAGTACGTTCCTGGGACATCTACTTTGAATTGGTAGGTGAAGCTTTCGCCAGGCTTAACCGCATTTTGGGTGATACCCGGAATTCCGTCCATGTTGTTTGGGACGGGAAGGCCGTGCCAGTGGATCGTGACAGGCTCTGGCAACTGATTTTGCAACAGTATTTTGACTGTCTCGCCTTGTTTTACGCGAAGCTGTGGACCGGGTACCGTACCATTATAAGTCCAAGCGGTTTTCATCGTATTATCGTCCAGATGAAGCATGCTTTCTTTTGCCGTCAGTGTAAAAGTATTTCCGGTCAATACTTCCATGGCGGAATCGTTTGCGGCGGACATTGTTTTTACCTCAGTGGCTTGTTGCGGTGCCGGGGACATATTTCCCATATCATGACCTTGATGATCCTCCGTTGACTGACTGTTGGCTGCACAAGCGGAAAGCAGCAAAGTACCTGTCAGAATCAACGGCAGGGCAATCCGTTTTTTTCTTAGTTGCTTGGAAATCACGTGCATACCTCCTTTTTACTGATGCAACCAAGGTAGCACATGACTATGAAGAAAAGATGGAGACTGAAATACTTACTTGACCTGTAGGAATAATGAGATTAAACTAATGGATAATCTAGCCGATCAGACAACTGAAGGCTCCCATAGCTTGCATGGTTTCAAGCAAGTGAGGGGGCTTTTTTGCTATTTTACAGAGAAGCTGTTAGGAGGATGAATATGGAGTATAGATGCCCGGATTGCCAACAGATTTTTCAGGCAGAAGCTGGTTTATGTCCTCATCTGATGCAGTTTTTAGAAGCGCTCCATGGGCAAAAGGTATGGAGAATCCGCTTTCTTCACCGGTATGCATTTGAATTTTACAGTGACGCGCAGATCCAGGACATGGTGAAGACAGAGCCTTTGAATGTTTCCGAGGTGATGTGCATCGACGCGTTTAACGCCAAGACGTTACAGGGGGTAAACTCTCTGGGAAAACAGGTCTCACTATTTGACTAACCCCCAAGTGATGATGTCTGTTGCTTCCGAATTTGACAGGATAGTTTTACAAAATAGGAGGAGGCGATTGGATGAATATTGAGAACCTCGAGGCGTTTGTTTATGTTGTTCATTTCAACAGCTTCAATAAAGCAGCAGATGCCTTGTTTTTATCCCAACCCTCTATATCGGCACGTATTCAAACCTTGGAGAGGGAATTGGATGTGAAGCTGTTTCTACGCGAGGGCAAAAACTTTTCTTTAACGGAAAAGGGGAAGCAATTTCTCCCGTTTGCCCAGCAAATCCTGCAATCGTACCGAAAAGGCAAGCAGCAGCTGCGACGCGAACAGACCACCCCGCATGAGCTGAGGATCGGCTGCACAGCCTCCGTTTCCGCCTATATCATGCCAGAGCTGCTGCCCATACTTAAACAGCTAAATCCCGAGCTGCAAATTAAGCTGTTAACAGCGCCAAGTGAAACCATACTCGAAAAAGTACTGCAAAAAGAGATCGATTTGGGACTTGTACGCAACATTAGCCATCCCCTGATCGACTCTGTTTTGTTCTACGAAGACCCGATTCGTTTGTATGTTCATCAAGGACATCGATTTATCGCGCAGCATCCGAGTACACTGGACGAGATCGGTGGGGAGAAGCTCGTATTTTTCGAATGCGGATCGCTTGACTGGATGAAGCTGCACAGCCTGTTTGAGACTTTACAACGACAGCCTGTCATCGATTTGAATATCGACAATCATGAGACAGCCAAAAAATGCATTGCCAAAGGAATGGGTATCGGATTTTTGCCAGATCTTTGCGCACGTAAGGAAGTGGGGGATCAGCAGCTGTTTCCGATTGATATTCCGGCACTTGCAAGCCTTTCCTTGCGTACGAATATTATTACGTTAAAAGGAGAAGGCGGGGAGCTTCGCAATCGCTTTTTAGAGCTGATCGGGCATGTTCGCCATTCGACAGAGGCTGAATCGAATCTTTCTAAGCATCAATAGAAATCCCTGATTGGGCAATGGATTGACGACAAGAGGGCGTGGTGATAAAGTTTGGAATCATAAAACCAACTAATCAAATCGGTTTTATCAAAACAAAACTTCACTCATCCGGGGAAGGAAGATCGATTCAATGAAATTTGCATTGTTTAGTCTCATGATGAACATTCCAAACGCAGTAACGGGAGAAACGTTAACGACACAGCAAAAGTTTCAAAATGTTTTGAAGCAGGCGGTTCTCGCCGAAAAGCTGGGCTTTGAAGCGTATGGAGTAGGAGAGCGTCACGGCGAGCCTTTTATTTCCTCAGCTCCTCCAGTCGTTTTAACAGCCATTGCCGCACAGACATCACGGATTCGCTTGTTGACTACGGTGACAGTCCTCAGTGTGCTCGATCCGGTCAGGGTAGCAGAAGATTACACGACACTCGATCATTTATCAGGCGGACGACTGGAGCTGATTATTGGAAAGGGCAATGACCCACGTCACCATCTGTTGTTCGGTATTACGGAGGAGGACCAGTGGGATTCACTGGCAGAACGATACGAGCTGCTTTCACGCCTATGGACTGAGGAAAATGTATCGTGGAGTGGAAAATACAGACCGTCACTTCATCAGGTGACGACTCAGCCAAGGCCTTTTCAGGCGAAGATTCCTGTCTGGCATGGGAGTGCTTCCAGTACGCTCTCCACTGAACTGGCTGCGAAGTATGGCGATCCGATCTTTTCGTCAAACGGGTTTCACCATATGAGCAAATACAAGGCACTGATTGATCATTACCGGGAGCGCTGGGAGTATTACGGTCACGATCCGAAAGACGCTGTAGTAGGTGCAGGTGGTGGAGCCTTGTACCTGGCGGATACAGATGAAGAAGCTGTTCGGCGCTATCGTCCCTATTACAATGCTTTTCATGCGACGGACTCCTCCAAGCATAATCAATCTCCTTTTACGGACCTGGAAGACAATATCAAAAATGGCCCGGCTTTGATCGGAAGCGCCGATTTTGTGATCGAAAAAATCTTGAAATACCATGAAGCATTTGGTCATCAGGTACTCAGCATCAGTGTGGACGGTCTGACGGAGGCAGAGCAGCAGGAGCAGATCGAACGGTTTGCAGCCGATGTCATGCCAGTACTTCGCAAAGAGATCCCGAGTACGGTTTGGGCAGATGGTCCGATACTAAAAAGGGCAAATGAAGTGGCTGCAGCCAAGTAAAGACATAAAAGAATCAGTGTACAAAACAAAATGATGGTTTCATTCAAAATTTAAACAGACTAAATACATCTATTTAATAAGGTATTAAAAAGTTTTATGGGAGGTCATGTAATCATGAGCCAAATCGATATTCAAGCCTATCTGGACTTGCACGGACAATTAACAGAGGCGATCAAAGGGTTAACAAAAGAAGAGCTGCACTGGAAGCAAAAAGCAGAATCCTGGAGTGTGACCGAAGTACTTACGCATCTACTGGATCATCATATCGTGGTTTCGTTTCGGATTCGCGACGTACTTGCGGGGACGACCGTGCAGCTCCCGGCGTTTAACCAAGACCAGTGGGTCAATGGACAGAAGGGTAATCAAAGCGACTCGGAAGACATTCTGGAAACCTATCGTTCGTTGCTCCAATACAATGCAAAGCTTTTTGGAAGACTTGCACCTGAGGAATTGGAAAAAACAGCGATTAACCACAAAGGTGACACCGTGCGTGTCATCGATATTGCAGCTGGCTTCATCAAGCATGTGCATCACCATCTCGGGCAAATAGAACGGATCAAGCAGGCACAGGCTGCAAAAAGCGTAGGCTGACCTGAGACATCAACCAATACATGAATAAGGGAGTAGAACGACAGTGAAGATCGAACGCTCAAACAAATGGATAAATCATACCGCTCTTTCACTTATGACGGCAGCACTGCTTGCCGGATGCGGATCAAACCAAGTACAAAGTCCAAATCCTTCTGCGCCAGCGGATCAGACTGCTGCCTCGGCAGGAAACGAGCAAGGCGGCGAATTGACGTATGCCTTGGCTACTTCTCCAGATACGCTGGATGCTGGCGCGAGCGGATTTGCGGTGTCCCATCGGGTCTTTCGTAATATTTTTGACAGCCTCGTGTTTCAAGCAAAAGAGGGTACCTTCCAGCCTTGGCTAGCCAGCAGCTGGACGAAATCAGAAGACGGCAAAGAGTACACATTCAAGCTGCGCACGGATGTAACCTTCCAAGACGGCACGCCGTTTAATGCAGCTGCAGTCAAAGCAAATTTTGATCACATTTTTGCCGCAGGACGCGGGCAGTCTCGCTCCTTGCTCGGTACGTTCTCGTCAGCAGAGGTTGTGGATGAGCATACGATCAAAATCATTTTGTCAGAGCCGTTTGAACCGCTCTTGGCCGGACTGGGCTCAGGCTTTCTCGGAATTTCGTCGCCCAAGGCATTTGAGCAGTACGGGGATCAATATGGCAAGCATCCCGTTGGCACTGGGCCCTTCAAATTTGTGAGCTGGACGGAAAATGACCAAATCGTGCTCGAAAAAAATCCGGATTACAAGTGGGGACCACCAGGGGCTGACAATAAAGGTCCGTCACAGCTAGATAAAATTACTTTTAAGATCATCCCAGAGGAGGCAACGCGAATCGGCAGCGTACAGAGCGGTCAGGTACTCGTTGCGGAGACCGTTCCACCACAATTGATTACTGCACTAAACAATGATCCCAATATTGCCGTAGATCAGTCGATCACAAATGGCACTGCTTTTTCCCTATACATCAATACGAAAAATGAGCCCTGGAACGAGATAAAAGCACGTCAGGCTGTCCAACTGGCCGTAGATGTGGATACGATTGTTCAAACGCTCTATTTGGGTACATACGAGCGGGCGTGGTCCGCATTGACACCAGGTATTCTCGGCTATGATTCTTCACTCGAAAATAAGGTAAAACCAGATATTGCAAAAGCCAATCAACTGCTTGACGAATTGGGCTGGAAGCAAGGTGGGGATGGAATTCGTGAAAAAGACGGCCAAAAGCTGATCCTTCGCTATCTCGATGGTTCACCAAACCGCGAAAAACGCAATGATATCGCAGCAATCGTTCAGCAGCAGCTGAAACAAATCGGGGTTCAGGTCAATCTGAACATTACCAAAGATACCAATACACCGATTACAAATGGTGAGTACGACATTTTTGGTAATTCCCAAGTAAAAGCGGACCCTGATATTCTGCGTAATCTGCTTCGTTCAGATAAGGTCTTTACAAAAGGCGGAACCAACTGGTCGAATGTGGCAGATCCGGAAATTGACGAGCTGCTCGATCAGGGCGCATCAGAAAGCGATCCGCAAAAAAGAAAGGAAATCTATGCCCAAATCCAGCAGTACATGATTGACAGAGCAATTATTCTCCCGATCTATGTCTTTCCGTATACCGTCGCTCATTCGAAAAAGGTAGAGGGATTGAAATTCGATCTGCTGGGCTATCCGTTATTATACGACGTCACCATTCGCAAGTAAGAGAGGAGGTAAGCTTTGTGACTGGAACGATTGCTACTCGCCTGCTGACCTCCCTTCTCGTTGTCATTGGCTCGTCGATGCTTGTCTTTGTCATTATGTTTGTGCTACCTGGTGATCCGGTGTTGCAGATGCTCGATGGCAACGCAACAACTCCAGAGGCAATTGAGCAAATGAGGCAGCAGCTCGGGCTGGATCAACCGTTTTACGTCCAATTTATGCAGTATTTTCTGCAGCTTTTACAGGGGGATTTTGGTGCATCGCGGATCGACAGCACACCAGTACTTCCCAAAATACTTGCGCACGTGCCGGCAACGCTCGCCTTGACAGCGGTCAGTGCTGCGGTGTCCGTGCTGGTAGGTACGATCCTGGGAGTGCTTTCTGCCATTCATCGAAATGGAATCATCGATTTGACAGCAAGGTTTGTTGGCTTGTTCGGGATTTCCATGCCAACCTTTTGGACAGGAATTTTGTTGCTCCTTTTGTTCTCCATCCATTTGGGGTTATTCCCGATTGCAGGATCGGACGGATGGAAAACACTTGTTTTGCCAGGAATCACGTTGGGACTGGTCGGGGCAGGGTTTATCGTGCGGATGGTACGAAATACGATGCTGGAGGTCATTAGCGAGCCGTTTATTGTAACCCTGCGTTCGAAAGGCCTAACGGAGAGAGTCGTTATGTACAAACACGCACTGCGAAACGCTCTCATTCCAGCCCTGACGATGATGGGTGTCATGGTTGGCGAGCTTTTGAGCGGAACGGTTGTCGTGGAGACTGTTTTTGCACGGCAGGGAATCGGGCGAATTCTCGCGGATGCCATCATGTCAAAGGATATGCCAGTCGTACAGGGTGTGGTCTTTTTCACTGCCATCATCTATGTACTCGTCAATTTGCTGGTAGATGTCTCGTATTCCTTTGTCGATCCACGTATTCGACGATCGCAGTGAGGGAGGAGGAAGCGTAAGTGAAAGAAACGACGATTACGAAACCACTTGGGACGACAGTCCATCTGCACAGGTATCGGCTGAGACGATTGGAGCCTTCACAGTTTTTCCTGTTTGGGGCAGGACTGGTTGTACTGTTTTTAACGATATGTGCCATCGCTCCGCAGTGGGTGGCACCTTATGCGCCGACGATGATTGACCCGACCAATTTGCTGCAGCCCCCGAGCGCGAGTCATCTATTCGGAACGGATTATTTCGGGCGAGATGTCTTTACGCTTGTCGTTTACGGTAGCCGTGATTCCCTGCTCATCGGACTTGCTTCTGTCGTCGTTGGCGGAGTGTTGGGAGGAGTGCTCGGGGCTATCTCCGGTTATGTCGGTGGACTCGTTGATCTGATCATAATGCGTTTCATCGAGGTGCTGATGACCATTCCAGGCATACTCTTGGCTCTGGCAATCGCGGCGGCACTGGGACCCAGCACACTCAATATCATTTTGGCGATTGCCTCCGGGACGATTCCGCGTTATGCGAGAGTAATGCGAAGCTCGATATTAACGGTAAAGCATCGCTCCTATGTCCTCGCCTCGCGCTCGATCGGCAGTTCAGAATTTCGCATCTTTTGGAGGCATGTACTACCAAACTCGACCGCTCCTTTTTTGGTCATGGCGACAATCGGCATTGGGACTTCGATTTTAACAGGCTCTGGCCTCAGCTTTCTCGGACTTGGGGTAATCAAGGAAATCCCGGATTGGGGTACGGTCTTGTCCCAAGGGAGAGGATACTTGACGGTTGCCTGGTGGGTTTGCACCTTTCCCGGGCTTGCCATTGCGCTGTTTGTCCTCTCTGTAAATGTGATTGGCGACCGGATTCGGGATGTACTGGACCCGAAAAAGAGTAACGGATCATTCACAGGAGGCAGCTGATGTCACAATACCTTCTCGAAATCAAAGGGCTGACGGTTGAATTTCCGACATCTGAAGGATCAGTAACGCCTGTAACAGACGTGTCGTTTCATATGGATCGTGGTGAAACCGTATGCCTCGTCGGCGAGTCCGGCAGCGGCAAAACGATCACGTCCAAAGCAATCATGCGCCTGATTGACTTTGAGCGGGGACGAATTTCACAAGGCACGGTCAAGCTGGATGGTGAAGATCTGACTACTTTTCCTCAGAGTGTTCTTCAGTCAATTCGGGGAAAACGCGTTGCTATGGTTTTTCAGGAGCCGATGGCAGCTTTCGATCCTGTATTTACGATCGGAACACAAATTGTTGAAACGATTCGCAGGCATGAGAAGCAAAGTGCAAAGGAAGCGCGTGTACGTGCCGTTGAGCTTTTAGAGCGAGTGGGACTGCCTGAGCCGCAGCTTCGCTTTCAACAATATCCGAATGAAATGTCTGGCGGGATGCTGCAACGAGCGATGATCGCAATGGCTCTCGCCTGCGGCCCAGAGCTGCTGATTGCGGATGAGCCGACGACCGCTTTGGACGTGACGATCCAGGCACAGATTTTGACCCTGCTTCGTGATTTGCAAGCGGAGTACGGGATGTCGATTTTACTCATCACGCATGATCTGGGGATTGCAGCAGAGATGGCTGATCGCATGATTGTCATGTACGCGGGCAGGATTGTCGAGCAAGCTCCGACGCAAAAGCTGTTTACAAAACCGAAGCATCCGTATACGGCAGGTCTGCTGCGCTCTATCACCACCATGGACAGTGATCGCTCGGCTGCGCTCTATACCATCGAAGGTACCCCGCCAAATGCTGCTGATTTCCCGGCAGGCTGCCGCTTTCATCCCCGTTGTCCACTGGCGACAGACAAGTGCAGAACTAATGCTCCGCCCCTTGTTGGAGCAGGTGATCATGAGGCAGCGTGCTGGTATAGCGACTCGCTGACGGATGGGCACGACCTAGGTCAGCTCGGTTCGTCTATAGCAGAGGTGGTGGTTGGCGAAGAGCGATCTGCTGACAGTCATCCACCAGATCCGGAACCGCAGCTGTTGTTTGCGGTGAAAGGATTAACGAAGCATTATCCAGTCCGGGGGTCATTCGGTCAAACGAAAGCCGTGATTCACGCTGTAGACAATGTTTCGTTTGCAATTCGAGAGGGAGAGACGTTTGGACTCGTAGGTGAATCCGGCAGTGGCAAATCTACATTGGGGCGTGTTTTGATCCAGCTGGAGAAAGCAACGGCAGGCTCGGTGCTTTTTCGGGGAGAAGACCTCGGCAGGATAGAGGCATCTAGGCGTAGAGCGCTTCAGCGTGACATGCAAATGATTTTTCAAGATCCTTATGGCTCCGTAAACCCGCGCTGGACGGTTGAGAAGACCATCGCTGAGCCACTTTCCGTACACAGTAAGATAAGTCGGGCGGATCGCAGAGCGAGGGTAGAGGAGCTGCTGGAATTGGTGGGGCTGAACCCGACCTGGGCGGATCGTTACCCGCATGAATTTTCCGGTGGTCAGCGCCAACGAATCGGGATCGCGCGCGCCATCGCGTTGCAGCCCAAATTTGTCCTTGCAGACGAAGCCGTGTCTGCTCTCGATGTATCGGTTCAGGCTCAAATCGTAAATCTCATGCAGGAATTGCAAAACAAGCTTGGACTCACGTACGTATTTATTGCGCACGGGCTCAATATCGTTAGACATGTTTCTACGCGTATAGGGGTGATGTATCTTGGCAACCTGGTGGAAATAGCACCGGCAGAGGAATTGTTCCAGCATCCTGCGCATCCCTATACAGCTCTGCTCATTTCATCAATACCTTGGCCTGATCCTAGCCGTAAAAGAGAATTCCCTCCGATTTCGGGCGAAATTCCATCTCCAGCGGCTCCACCGTCTGGTTGCCGGTTTCATACCCGCTGCCCTGCTGCGTCGGCGCGATGCCGGGAGCTTGCACCAGAGCTGCTTCCGATTGGAAACGGCCGCATGGTAGCCTGCCATTATCCTATCTAAATCCAATCACAGATGACGAAAAAGGAGGAACATCTAATGAAATTTGCTCTGATGAGTCTGATGCAAAATACGCCTAATCCTGTAACGGGTGAAGCTTTTACGCAGCAGGAGAAATTCCAAAACATTCTGGACCAGGCGATCCTCGCTGAAAAACTCCGCTTTGATGCTTATGGTGTCGGTGAGCGGCATGGAGCACCGTTTATTTCCTCCTCGCCACCAATTGTTTTAACTGCCATCGCGGCAAGAACCTCGCGCATTCGTTTGCTGACCACAGTTACTGTTTTGAGCATCCTCGATCCGGTGAGGGTAGCCGAGGACTACGCAACACTCGATCACCTCTCGGAAGGACGTGTCGAACTGATCATCGGAAAGGGGAACTTTGCGCAGCATTATCCGCTGTTCGGGATTAATGAGGAGGAGCAGTGGGATTCCTTGGCGGAGCGTTATGAGCTGCTCAGCCGTTTATGGAATGAGGAAAACGTCACGTGGGAGGGCAAGTATCGTCCAGCTTTGCAAAATGTGACAACGCAACCGAGACCTTATCAAAAGAAGATTCCAGTCTGGCATGGCAGTGCATCCAGTAAGCTGTCGACGGAATTGGCAGCAAAATACGGCGAACCTCTTTTCTCATCCAATACCTTGCATCGTCAGGAAAAGTATAAAACGCTGATTGAGCACTACCGTGAGCGCCTTGCCTATTATGGTCACGATCCAAAAAAGGCAGTTGTAGGGGCAGGCTCCGGAGGCAGTATCTTTTTAGCGAACACGACAGAAGAGGCGATTAAGAGATTCCGACCTTATCACGAGGCTTTTCGGGCAAGACTTACGCAACCGCATGACATTCCTCCGTTTAAAGATCTGGAGGACAACGTGAAGAACGGACCTATTCTCGTGGGCAGTCCCGAGCATGTGATAGAGAAAGTTCTCGATTATCACAAGGCTTTCGGTCATCAAGTTCTGAGCATTAGTGTAGATGGACTTACAGTAGCAGAGCAAAAAGAGCAGGTGGAGCGCTTTGCACAAGAGATCATTCCGGTGTTGAAGCGAGAGATTCCAAGTACAGTCTGGGAAACGAGTCCAGTGACATTACAAGAGAGTGTCTCGTAGCGCTGTGCAGTCTGGCAGACTTCGCATGAAAATTGGCTGACGATACAAGGGCGATTCCCATGGAGGAATCGCTTTTTTGCTTTGACAGTTTGTAGGTAAATAGATACATAAGAAAGGCAGGATATTAGATAGATAAGTCGAACTATTCAGAATGTGAATCATAACACTTACGTATCCACTGTTAGGAGGGTGTAAAGATGTCTCTATCCAATCAATTAGCTTATATGTCTGCCAGTGAACTCGCATCTCGTATCCGGCGTCGTGAGCTTTCGCCTGTCGATGTGACGCAAGCTTTTATCGAACGAATCGAAGAGCGGAACAGCAGTATCAATGCCTTGATTTACTTTGGCTTTGATGATGCCCGCAATGCTGCCAAACGAGCGGAGCAAGCACTCATGTCAGGCGAGGAAATTGGTCCTTTGCATGGTGTTCCTACAGCGATCAAAGATTTATTCGATTTTAAACCAGGCTGGATTAGTACTTTTGGAGGGATTCGAGCATTTCGGCAAAACGTCGTGGATTTTTCTTGTCTGTATACAGAGCGAATGGAAAAGGCAGGGGCAATCATTGTTGGGAAAACAAACAGTCCGTTGCTAGGCTTGCGAGGTACTTGCGATAACTATTTGTTCGGTCCTACCCGGAACCCGTTTGATTTGAGTAAAAATAGTGGGGGGTCCTCTGGAGGAAGTGCAGCAGCGGTGGCAGACGGTCTCTTGCCAATCGCGGAAGGGACAGATGGGGGAGGCTCTATCCGTATCCCTGCCTCCTGGTGCGGTGTCTATGGCTATAAGGCTTCATTTGGTCGCGTTCCGTATACGGGTCGACCCAATGCTTTTGGCGGTACGATGCCTTTCTTGTATGAAGGACCGATTACAAGAACAGTAGAAGATGCAGCTATTTCTATGAATGTATTGTCTGGCTATGATCCGCGTGATCCGTTTAGTTTACCGGATGAAATCGATTTTACCAAAGCATTGACACGCTCCATGAAGGGCTGGCGAATTGCCTACAGCTCCGATTTTGATATTTTCCCTGTCGATCACAAAGTAAAAGAGGTCGTGGCACGAGCAGTGTCCGCTTTTACAGAGGCAGGCGCACACGTCGAAGAAGTTCGCTTAGGCATCAAATATACACACCGGGAGCTAAGTGATTTGTTGTCGCGTCTGATTATGCCAGGCGGTGTACGCATGCTGGACAGCATGAAGGAAGGTGGCTTGGATTTGCTGTCAGACCATCGTGATGATTTTCCGCCGCAAGTGCTGGAGTGGCTTGAAAAAGCCTCTCGAATATCTGCCCAGGATGTAATTCGTGATCAGGAAATGCGAACACATATTTATGATGCGATACAAGGAGTCTTTGAAAAGTACGATCTGCTCATTACGCCAACGCTGGCATGCTTGCCTGTCGACAATGCAGCAGACGGGAATACAGTAGGTCCAAGCATGATTAACGGGGAAGACGTCGATCCCCTGATTGGCTGGTGCATGACGTATTTTATGAATTTTACCGGTCATCCTGCGGCATCCATTCCAGCCGGGCTGGCAGATAATCATCTTCCTGTAGGCATGCAGATTATCGGAAAACGGTACGCGGACGCCGATGTTTTGACAGCAAGTGCAGTATTTGAAAGAATACGCCCATGGCATCAGCATTATGAGCGCTGTGCAAATCGATTAGTAACGAGCTGAGCTGATAAAAAAACCGCTCCTTCATCACGAGAAGGGGCGGCTCTTTTTACAGGGGTCAATCCATTCCATACCGTGCGAGTGCTTTTTCGGATGACTCTAGCATTCGCTCTTTCAATTCTTGACCACTTACGATCCTGACCCGCTTTCCCAAGAAGCGCATTTTCGATAGAATATACTCCCGATCGTCCATAAGAAAAGTGACAGTAATTCGGTACGTGTCCGTATCAGCTTCGTATTCAACATCCTTTTCAAAGCAGGAGAAGGCGTAAAGGATGCGTGACAGCTCCTTGTTGTAGGAACGGACTACCTCGATGACAGCCTGTTCTTTTTTGGAATCAAGAATGGTCTCGATTTGTGCTATCACAATCTGCATTTGAGCATCATCGAGCTCTGTCTTTGCGACGGACAGGATATTTTGGAAGCGGGTTGCCATAAACGAATGATGACGCAAATGGTACCATAGCAAATACCATTCGCGTTTGACCATCGAATACTCCAATTTGTAAGGAAAGCCTGACTGCTCGCTTCTGATCCTCCCGTTTTTGTTTTGGTACGTGATTCGTACTCCCTGATTGCTGGCGATGACGCGACGCAGCTGACGTAACAAAGGATGATAAACCTGCTTCTCTACGCTTTTTGCCTTTTCAATCAAGCTGCTGGCTATATCATACGTTTCTTCTGGCTCTAAGATTTGTTGGAGCTTGCTCAGTGTATCCGGCTGAAAAGCCTGTGAAGCAGCGGGGTGAGCAAGCATCGTTTTTAGCCACGAACGCTCATGTGCAGTAATCGTAATGGTACTCGATTCGTGGAGCCTGGCAAACAACTGATAATTAAAGATTTTCTCGAATGGATTCATAATACGATTGAATCTCCTTCCATTCTGCGATAAATTCTCTCCGTAAATAAGCAGGTTCCAATACCTCGCAGCTGGAGCCAAAGCTGCGGAGCCACGGTCTTATCTCCATCGTTCCATTTACGATAATTTCAAAAACAAACGATTCCTCATTTTCCTCGGTAATCGTTCCCCACTGACCCTGCTGTTGAACACGATGCTTGATGAAATTAGGCTCGCCACCCTCAGGATGATAGAAGCGCACCTTGATTTTTACTGGACGCCCGGTATCAAGCAACCAGCTGAACTGTATTTTTTCTTCAAGCTCCGCGCATTTTCGGGCAAACTGATCTTCAGAAACGCTCTCCTTTTCTTCAATTTGCGTCAGCCCTTCTACACGATACTTCGTGATTCCCAGCCTGTTGCTATTTCCGAGCAGATACCATCTGCCGTACTGGTGGTCGTAAATAACCTTCAAGGGGAGGACAAGCTCCTGCTTTCCTGATGATTCTTTTTCAAACAGAGGATTCGTATTCTGGGATGTGTAGCGCTTGCCTGATTTCGGTGAAAAATAAAGAAACGACAGCTTGCGTCTGTGACGGATCGCCCGAAACAAGGTATACAAGTGAGCTTCATCCAGGATACGAGAATAAAAAGGATACTTATATAAAAACAGCTCGGCGGCCGGTTCCGCCTGCTTCCTTGCTTTTTTGAGGTTATCGCGGAGCAGGTATCCTTGGACAGAGGGGACTTGTGTGTTGGCCATCACGTCAACAAAGTCGTACAGATCGGTTAATTCCTCGTCGGTTAAGCTTGTCACGATTTCATTATGAATGCGATAGCGAAAAGGGCGTCCGCCTGGTTCTTTGCAAATGACGCCGACCTCCTCCAAATATTTGAGATCAGAGCGAATCGTTTTCTCGTCGGGGAGAGGGAAATCGGCAGGGAGCTGCTCGTTGCATACGTCGATTAATTCAGCAGCAGTCAATGCTTGCTCCTGGATAGCAGTCAGAATGAGAGACAAGCGCATACTTTCTGATTCCTTTAAAGATTTGGCGCGGAAAAGAAACAGAAGCATCGGATCTGATGAATCGTAATAGCTGTATCGCAGCATCTGGGTAAGCTCTTTTTCCTGATGGGCAGGGAGCTCGTTGGACATTGTATAGATGATATCTTTTAACCGCTTAATCGTTTTATCAAAGGTATGTACGGAAATTCCTAACCGCTCGGCAAACTGCTGGCGTGAATAAGCGCCGCTCGTCAAAACAAGCAGACGCAGAAACTGGATTTCTTTATCAAAGCTTTCTCTAGCCATATCATTTCCTCGCTTTGTGCGTAATTGCTATCCCTTATTGTAATGGGAATACGAGAAGAAAAGGGGGAAAATGGTAAAATTATCTGAAGTCGTAATACTTTCGCCATGTTCGCTCTCCAAAAAATAAGCGATGATTAGCGTGTGAGGTCAACACAACAGCTGATGGCCACACATCAAGATCATTGAGGCGCATGGATGGGTTACTCCGCCTTTTAAGCGACGTGTCGTTGGTTCGAGTCCAACTCCTGTCTCTGCGGCAGGATAGCTCAGTTGGTAGAGCAGTTTGTACCTATCCGCCCTTTTCCTCAATGATCGCGCAAAAAAGCTGAAGCGAGGCGCACGAAAGGGCTCCTTCGATAAAATCCAAATTATTTGACAGTGCTAAGCGAGCACTGACCGACCTTTTCAAACTTTTCCTCGCTTCAGTCTATCATTTCATTTCCACTGACACACGGGACAATTCATAGAAATGGTCTCTCGCTTTTCCCGCAAGGTCTACCAAAAGGGGGAGTACATATGAGTATGACGCGAAAAATTTTTCAGCCCCAGCCTCCAGCTACAAAAAACAAAGAGGGGTTCTCTGCTTATACACGTTCCTTAGAAGAACAATATGTGCAGACACTCTTGACCAATACACTTGGCAACACGTTTTATACCGATCAGAGCCAAATGATTGAGGAAGCGACACAGCTGCATCATGAGGTCGCGAAAGTGAATCCGCAGTTCATGGCAAAAGCCTTGGTCTTCGCTCGCAATGAGGGCTTCATGCGATTTCAGCCTTTGTTTGGACTGGCGATTTTGTCACTATATCATCCAGATTTGTTTTCTGCCGTTTTTTTGCAAGTCGTGCGCATACCCTCCGACCTGTCCGATTTTCTGACTATTCTCCAAAGCATGGGGCGAGGAGAAGGAGGAAGAGCAGTAAAAAGACAAGTGAACCGTTACTTAACCAATCTCTCGGAATATTGGGCGCTGAAATATAATGGGCGGGGACGGGGCTATAGCTTGGGTGACATCATCGCTACGGCCCATCCAAAGCCGATCGACCTGAAACAACAAGCTTTGTTTCGCTACTTGCGCGGTCATGAAGTCAATAAAGCACTTCTGCCACAAATAGAAGCAGTGGAAAAGCTGAAGCAGGCAAAGACAGAAAACGAGCAAATCGAGTGGATTCAAACGGGAAAGCTCCCTTACGAAACGGTGACTAGTGCGATCAAACCGACCAAAGCCATCTGGGAAGCGCTTCTGTACCAAATGCCTGTCTTCGCTTTGCTTCGTCACCTGCAAGCTCTAACACGTGCAGGAGTGTTTGATGATCCTGCTCATCTCGACTATGCAGTGAAACGTTTAACGGATCGTCAAGCATTGGAGAAAACCAAAATTTTGCCGTTCCAGTTTGCCAAAGCATTCAGACAGGTAGAACATCCAGAGCTGCGAGATGCCTTGCGTGTAGCGGTAGATTTGACCTTTGATAACCTGCCAGAGCTGGGAGAGAAAACAGCCATTTTTCTCGATATTTCTGGCTCCATGAGCGGAGACTATTTGCAGATCGGGTCTGTCTTTGCTTTGGCTTTGTATAAAAAAACAAAAGGGAACTCTCTCTTCTGGCTGTTTGATACGAATGTAGTCGACGCAAAGCCCTCTCGTTTTGACAGCATCCTGAGCCAAGCCGAAAAGATTCGCGCTCGTGGCGGGACGGATACAGGTGCACCTGTAAGAAAGCTCACGCAGGATCGGAAGCTGGTTGATCAGATCATCATCATTACGGATGAGCAGCAGAATAGCGGAAGTCCGTTTTATCGTGACTTGCTTAACTATCGTTCTTCAGTAAATCCGCAGGTCAAAGTGTTTATCGTTGATATTGCGCCCTATCGACATGCGATGGTACCCCCACAGGATGAGAATACATTTTACATTTACGGGTGGAGCGAGACTGTCCTTTCATACATCGCTCAAGCAGCTACAGGGTATGACACGATCGTACAGAAAGTAAAGGCGCTCTCCTTATAATATAGGAATAACAAGATCGACTTGGCCAGGAACGCATCTTGATCTTGGCACTATTTGCACAACAAAATGAAAGGTGGGCCCAGCATGCCTGATTACCAACAATCCATTCGAAACGAGCTGCACAAGATTGAACAGGAAGAACAAGTCCGCATCCTTTTTGCTTGCGAATCAGGCAGCAGAGCGTGGGGATTCCCATCCAAAGATAGTGATTATGATGTGCGATTTCTATATATCCGGCAGCCATCGTGGTACTTATCCATTTTTGAGAAGCGTAATGTGATTGAAAGGCCGATAAGCAATATGCTTGATATTAACGGCTGGGATTTGAAAAAGGCATTGCAATTATTTCGGAAATCAAACCCGCCTCTGCTCGAATGGCTGCATTCGCCGATTCAATATGAGGAAAAGTACTCTGTTGCCGAGCAGCTGCGACAACTAGCCTCACAAGCGTTTTCTCCTAAATCATGTCTGTACCATTATTTGAACATGGCAAAAGGGAACTACCGCGATTATTTGATGGGGGACCTGGTGAGGATCAAAAAGTATTTTTATGTCTTACGTCCTATTCTTGCCTGCTGCTGGGTCGAGAAATTTGATAGCATGCCACCTGTGGAATTTGAGCGTTTAGTTGAGGTGTTCATTTCGGATAGCAGTGAGCTTAAATCAGTTATTAAGAGTCTTTTGGCACGCAAGAAGGCCGGAGATGAACTGGATTATGAGCCCAAGATCGAACCCATCCATGCATTTTTAGAGGAAAGAATTCAGTATTTCGAGGCGATAACGGGAACGATCGCACAAAAATCAGTACATGTAGACGAGCAATTGGATCAGTTATTTCGTGAGGCCCTACAAGAAGTGTGGACAATCGAGCTAAACGGGTAGTCGGGGGAGATGATAAAAATGGCAATCGTTCAATTGAAATCGCAGAACCCGGAGTTTTCTTTTCTGATAAAAAAGAACCCGAACTCCGGAATGCTTCTGCGTTCAATCCGAAAAGGCATCGGTTATGGCTGGTATACAGATGATACGACATTCAACGTGTACTTTAAGGATGCCGACAACGAAATCTCGTATAAACAATCTGCTGATGATCGCTTTGAATATGTAAATGTGTCTCGTTACAACACGCCTTTATTTCCTTTGCATGCGATCAATGAATTTTTTTCAGCACCGCTAAAAGTAAAGGATGATCGTGACGTAGAAGGTTATGAGCATTCCTTTTTCATCAATATGGTTCACATCGAAATGGTTCATTACGTCGGTTTTTTTGAAAGGCATTTACCCGATTACACGTTTGAACTAAAAGCTCTCGCGCATAAGAGCTATTCCCTTACTGTCACAACAAAGAAAACACTATATGAACTGCTACATACGGTGAGCGTATTATGTTTGTTTTTTTCCATGTTTGGCAAGGAGCATCTGGATATCTCCGAAAACCTGTTGGATAAATACGTAAATAGCATTCAAGTAATCGATGCGCCTTTCTACATTCGGAGCTTGTTTGCACGCAATTTTCTCACCTCGAGACGATTATTCGGTAAATACAAAGCGGAGCTGGAGAAGACGGGGCGGTACGACATTCAGTTTGACTATGGCAGCACTGCTCACCAAAGAAGAAACTTCATAGAAAGTGTCCTTTCATTCAATAAACCCATTCTGGATACTGGATGTGGGGAAGGGTTCTATGCCATTCGCTTCGCTGGAAAGCTGGAGGATTACTATTATGCGGTGGATACAAATGAGCAAGTGCTCGCTACTGTTTCTCGCAGAGCAGAGGCAAAAGAGATCGATAACATCATACCCTTTCCCTCCATTTCTCATTTTTTAGAAAACTACGATGGTGAACAGGTCGATGTGATTTTGACCGAAGTCATTGAGCATATGAGCCTGGATGAAGCAGGCTTGTTTATCCAACAAATTGTGAAGGCAATTAACTTTGAGCGATTCGTTATGACAACGCCGAATGCTGATTTTAATCGCTATTATGAACTAACTGGTTTTCGTCATGACGATCACCGGTGGGAATTGGGGCAAAAAGAGTTTCGAGAGTGGTTTTTAGAAGTGATAGGCCAAACCGAATTACAAGTTGAGTTTATTTCGATAGGGGATAAGGTCAACCAGATTCAAACCACGCAAGGCGTGATTCTGAAAAAAGGAGGGGCATGAGCGTGGAGATACGGACTAATGTTCATACCATTTTTATGCTGATTGGACCTACTGAATGTGGAAAAACAACCTTTGCCAAGGAGCTGCTTATCCCGGGGCTTCGTTTTGTGGACGAATCTAGAGGAATAAAGACAAATGTTCAATATATTTCATCTGACCATCTGCGGCAGGAGCTTCTGGGATGCGAATTTGATAAATACGATCAAGTCATGCTGGAAGCGAGTGAGCAGGCTTTTCATCTCTTGTTTGAAAAAGTAAAAATGGTCACTTCATTCCCAATTAATGCCGAATTCGTTGTCGTAGATACAACCGGCTTGGCAGAGGACTTCCGGGCCAAGGTCCGCAATATCGCAAAAGAAAATAATTACAATCTGGACGTGATTGTCTTTGATTATCGCAAGCGCGAAGACTATTATGCGTCAGAGCGTTCGAAAAAGTTGATTACTGCGCATACACACCGGATGAAAAAAGAGGTTTTACGCGCACTTTCAAAGGAAGGCTACACGCGAATTCACCGAGTCCGTGCGAAAGATTTTTACTCAATCGAGGCACAGCAGCCAAATCCTGCATACAGCGTTGTGATCGAAAATCGAGACGACTATGCGGCAACATTTCTGCCAAAAGACCAAAAATACATCATCGTGGGAGACATTCACGAGTGCGTGGACGAACTAAAAGGACTCTTGCTGAGCTATGGCTTTCAAATAGAGGGGAATCGGGTCGAGCTGACCGAAAAAGTCCAGAATACCAAGGTAATCCTCGCAGGTGACTGGATTGATAAAGGAAAAAAGACACAAGAGATCATTCACTTTTTATTCGAGAATCAGGTTCACTTCTTATTTGTAATGGGGAATCACGAGAACTTTGTCTATAAATATTTGCACAAAGAAATAAAAGGGATTGAGCAAGAGCTTCTCCATAGCTTTTTTGATTCGATCCAGGTATTGAGTGACAATCCAGAGCTGCAAGAGAAATTTTTCCACCTGCACACCAAATCCAGACCTTTTTACAAAGGAAACGCTATTTCGGGACCGACTTTTTACGTTACCCACTCGCCATGTAAAAATAAATATGTAGGAAAGCTCGATACGAACTCTGTGCGACATCAACGTAACTTCCGGATTGACCGTGGTGCTGCAATTGAAGAACAGCTCTCCTTTTTAAAAGAAGAAGCGACTGGGAACCATCCTTTTCACATCTTTGGTCATGTGGCAGCAAAAAACGCGATTCGTATCAAAAACAAGCTCCATATTGACACGGGATGTGTACACGGCAATGCGTTAACAGCTGTTGAGATTACGAATAAGCCATATTTCAAGTCACATAAATCTACTTCTGCAGTATTCTCTGAGGAGCTCCGATCCTTGTTCCAGGAGGAGCGCCGCGTATCGATTCACGATTTGGCAGACGAGGAAATCCGTAGATTACAGTACTGCTCGCAGCACAAAGTAAACTTCATTTCGGGCACCATGTCTCCAGCTGACAAGGATGAAGTGAGCAATGATCTGGAGTCCTTGCGATCAGGCTTAGCCTATTTTGCCGGACGAGGTGTTCAGCAGGTAGTGCTGCAACCCAAATATATGGGCTCGCGATGCAACATTTATTTGCATCGGGAGCGGGAGCATTGCTTTGCCGTCAGCAGAAACGGATACAAAATCAATCAGATAGATTTAACTGAGGTATACAATCAATTATGGCGAAAGTTTTCGACGTATATGGAAGAGAAACAGATTGCCATGCTCATACTGGACGGAGAACTGCTTCCATGGCGAGCGATTGGAGAAGGTTTGATTGAAAGGCAATTTACCCCGATTGAAAAAGCGTTAGAGAGTGAACTGGAATTTTTGAAGCAAACAGGCTTTGATCAAGCAATCGACAAGCTTGCTGCTGAATATAGAGAAAGTGGCTTTGAAAAAGATCAATACCACACGTCAAAAGCAGAACTGGCCCAGCGATACGGATCGAGGGTGTATCAAACATTTAAATATGTTCGTGAAGCACTTGAGAACTATGCGCCAGTCGAGGAGCATCAAAGAGCTTTACACATTTACCAAAAACAGCTCGCTTTGTACGCCGGTGAGGCTGACATAGAATATAAGCCATTTGCGTTATTAAAAATTGTCTATAACAATGGGGATGAGGAAGTACCAAGCTGGAAGACCTCGGATATATATTCGTTTTTATCCGATGACGAGTGTATGTCGATTGATTTAACAGAAGCGGGCGCATATGTGCGCGCGGCTCAGTTTTTTTCGAAAATGACAGTAGAAAATCAGATGGAAGGGCTCGTAATAAAACCCGAGCTCACTACGGGAAAAGCGGTGCCTTATATGAAAGTACGGAATCCAGAGTACTTATCTATCATTTACGGGTACGATTACCGTTTTCCACATAAGTACAGCAAGCTGCTTAAACAAAAAAACATTACGCCAAAGCTGCGTACATCGATGCAAGAATATAACCTCGGATTGAAAATGCTATCTGTACCATTTGACGAGATTTCCCCAGCCCACGAATCGTATCGGGAAATCGCAGCGAATTTGTTATTTGAAGTTGCAAAAGAAAAGGAAATAGACCCGCGCTTGTAAAGCGCTGCCTAATTAGGAGGATGAGAGTAACGTGTATCAAACGATCAACAATGTAAGAGTATGGGGTAATCCGTTAGAAAATGCTGTGTCACAGGCAGTCACCTGCGCCAACCATGGAAATGTCGTCCAGGTACTGCTGATGGCGGACCATCACAAAGGGTATTCGCAGCCGGTTGGCGGGGTCGTCGTGTACGATGGACAAATCTCGCCATCTGGCGTCGGTTATGATATCGCGTGCGGGAATAAAGCAGTCAAAACAGATTTGAAGTACGAGGATATCAAGGGAAAAATAAGTACGATCATGGACTCTATCTCCAAAAAGATTTCGTTCGGGATTGGACTCTCCAATAGTAAAAAAGTTGAACATGATCTGTTTGACGATGAAAACTGGTCCGTTTATCGAGAAATTGGGCAACAAGAGCATGATACGCTCAAAGCATTGGCACGCAATCAGCTAGGTACTGTCGGGAGCGGCAATCATTTTGTTGATATTTTTGTAGAAGAGTCTACGGGAGATGTTTGGATTGCCAATCATTTTGGCAGCCGTGGCTTTGGTCATAAGACAGCAAGCGGATTTTTAAATTTGGCACAAGGAAAAAAATTCTCAGATAAAGCAGCCGGGGAGAGCATGGATCAAGCTCCAACTCTCCTTGATCTAAATAGCGAGCTAGGAGACATGTACTTCCGCGCCATGACGCTGGCAGGTAGGTATGCCTATGCTGGACGCGATTATGTAAGCGACCTGGTCCTGTCCATTCTAGGTGCGAAATCTGTATTTGAAGTCCACAATCATCACAATTTCGCCTGGAAGGAAATGCATAACGGCAATGAGGTTGTCGTCGTTAGAAAAGGAGCTACGCCATCTGCTCCGAATCAATTAGGGTTTATTGGCGGAAGCATGGGTGATTTCTCGGTGATCGTAAAAGGGAAGGACTCCGAGGAAAATGCGGATGCTTTCTACAGTACCGTGCATGGGGCTGGTCGTATCATGAGCCGGACAGAGGCAGCTGGCAAAATGAATTGGAAAACAAAGACGCGAAAAGGAGGAAAAATCTCTGTCGAGCAAATGAGAAGCGCCATCAAGCAATTTGGAGTCGAGCTACGTGGTGCGGGAACGGATGAGAGTCCCTTTGTCTATAAAAAGCTCGGAGATGTACTCGATGCGCATCGGGAAACGGTAGACGTATTGCATGTGTTAAAGCCTATCGGGGTATGTATGGCTGGGGCCGATGAATTCGATCCGTATAAAGACTGATGTTTAATCCAGTAGAGGAGGAACCACGCCTACTTATTTCGAAATAATAGAGTAGACCTCACGATCAACGGAAGAACGAATTGAAAACGGGAGGGAGAAAATGAATCGATTCGAGCAAAACATAGAGAAATATGCCGATCTGGCCGTTCGAACTGGAGTGAATTTGCAACAAGGGCAGACGCTTGTCATCCGCGCTCCGATTGAAGCGGTCACGCTGGTTCGTGTATTAGCGGAAAAGGCTTATGATGCTGGCGCGAAGCATGTTCATGTGGATTGGAGCGACGATGAATTATCGCTAATCAAGTACAAGAAAGCGCCGGATGAAGCCTTTGCAGAATATCCGGCTTGGAAGGCAAAAGGCTTCGAAGAGCTGGCAGCTGGCGGAGCAGCATTTCTCACCATTTACGCACCAACACCTGGACTTCTAAAAGACATAAAACCAGAGCGAATCGCTACGGAAGCCAAGACGACTGCGGTTGCGCTGGAAAAATACCGTAATTACACAAAGTCAGATGGAGTGAGCTGGTCCATCATCGCGTATCCGACTGAAGCCTGGGCAAATAAAGTATTCCCTGATCAACCAGTCACACAGGCAATCGAATCTTTGTGGGATGTCATTTTCAAAGTGACACGAATTTATGAGCACGATCCGATTGCAGCTTGGAACGAGCATAATGCCAAGCTCGCCGATATCGTGGCGTATTTAAACAACAAGCAGTACAAACAACTTGTATACGAGATGAATGAAACGAAGCTGTCTGTTGATTTGCCGAAACAGCATGTTTGGAAAGGCGGGGCTTCTTGCACACAGAAGGGGATTGTCTTCAATCCAAACCTGCCAACGGAAGAAGTATACACCATGCCTCACAAGGACGGGGTCAATGGGGTTGTTCACAGTACGAAACCTCTTAACTACGGAGGGAATCTCATTGACCACTTTTCTCTTGTGTTTGAGCATGGAAAGGTCGTTGATTTTTCAGCGGAAACTGGCTACGAGACGCTGCAGCATTTATTAGAGATGGATGCAGGGGCCAGACATTTAGGAGAGGTGGCCCTCGTACCGTACCGATCGCCAATTTCTTTGTCAAATCTGATTTTTTACAACACGCTCTTTGATGAAAATGCCTCTTGCCACTTTGCTCTGGGACAATGCTACCCGACGAATATCAGTGCTGGAACGAGCATGACGGACGAAGAGCTAGCACAGCATGGAGGCAATAAAAGTCATATTCACGTTGATTTTATGATGGGCGGAGCAGAAATGAATATGGATGGCATCACGGAGGACGGAAAAAGAGAGCCGATCTTCCGCGATGGCGAGTGGGCGTTAGACGGTATGTAATCGATGGGAAAAAGAATCCTTTGAAGACGAGGATTCTTTTTTCGTTGACTTATCATTACTGAGAACTTTTTCTCATTTCTTGTAAATCTGTTGGAGTGATTTCCTAACATTCACAGGCAATTGGAAGAGACATTGCTATGAAATAAGAGGGAACTAAAAGTGGCATTAGAATTGCAAATGCTTTGGAAGTGTTTGCTGGATGCCACTACTAAGAGGGGTGTGTGCCATGAAAACAGTGAAAACCGTATGTCCGCATGATTGTCCAGATACATGCTCGATTGTCGCGCAAGTAGAAGATGGCAGAGTCATTTCGACAAAGGGCGACCCAGCGCACCCTTTCACACGTGGTGCTTTGTGTGCAAAGGTTATTCGCTACAGTGAACGGATCTACTCTCCAGATCGTCTGCTCTACCCGCTGCGCCGTGTCGGGGCAAAAGGGGAGGGGCGATTTGAAAGAATTTCCTGGGATGAGGCATTGGATGATATTTCGTCACGATTAAAGCAGACGATACAAGAACACGGGAGTGAAAGTGTCTACTGTTTCGAAGGAAGCGGCAATATGGGGATTATCCAAATGAACGCGCATTCTCCCTTTTTTCATAAGCTGGGAGCGAGTCAAGGACGAGGAAATCTGTGCTCACCAGCTGCGGATGTCGGATGGAATTACACGATTGGCGCCATGCTTGGAAGTCGGCCGGAATCTGTGAAGCAAACAGACCTGTTCCTTGTTTGGGGATCAAATATGGCTTCGAGCAACATGCATATGCTTGCTTTTTTCAAGGAAGCAAAGAAGCAAGGCGCACAAATGGTCGTCATTGATCCGTATAAAAATCGCACGGCCAAACAAGCGGATTGGTACATCCCGATTCGCCCGGGGACAGACGCTGCTCTAGCGCTTGGCATGATGCATGTGCTGGTAGATGAGGGACTTATCGATCAGGCTTATATCGAAAAATATACGTTGGGCTTTCCTGAATTGAGCGAATCCCTTGCCGATTACACGCCAGAGAGGGTGGAGCAGATTACAGGAGTACGGGCAGAGTATGTGAAGCGTCTGGCGCGTATGTACGGACAGGCGCGTGCACCGTTTATTCGGATCGGAATTGGTGTCTCGCGCAGTCGCCGAGGCGGGATGTCCATTCGCACAATCTCCTGCTTGCCTGGTCTCGTAGGTGCATTCCATAAGCCGGGAGGAGGGGCATTGATGTTTACTTCTGGTGCCTTCCCCATCAACATGGAGGCGATTTATCGCACTGATCTGTTGCCAAGAGAGACGCGAATTCTGGACAACGTGCGGTTAGGGCACAACCTCATGAATGAAGATGTTTCTCCGATAAAGTGCTTGTTCGTAACGGGGAGTAATCCGGTCTTGTCTTGTCCGGATGCAGGGATGGTCCGCAACGGCCTATTGCGCGAGGATCTGTTTACGGTCATTCACGAGCAATTCATGACGGATACAGTCGCCTATGCTGACATTGTCCTGCCAGCCACGACATCCTTTGAAAGCTTTGATGTATTTAAAAGCTATGGTCACACCTATTTGCAAAAAGCTGAACCCGTGATCTCTCCACTCGGTGAAGCGAGAAGCAATTACGATCTGTATACCGCTCTCGGCAGGCGGATGGGCTACACCGAAGACATTTTCTCAAAACCGATAAGGGAGCTAGTATGGGACCTGTTTCCTAGCTTACAAACGAATGAGACGCTGCGTGATGATTTTCAACAAGGGAAAACGATTGAGCTATGCAATATCGACGATGCGTTCGCAGACGGATTTCCAACCCCTTCTGGAAAGCTGGAATTTTACTCGGAACAGATGAAAAAAGATGGCTATCCTCCGCTCCCGACCTATCTAGAGGTTGATGAGGAGGAAGGAGACCTTCATCTATTGACACCTCCTGCTCATTTTACGTTGAATACGTCGTTTGGTGGAGTGGAGGCGTTGCGTGAAAAGGAAGGCAAGCCAACGCTGCAGGTGCATCCTGTTGATGCGGCAGTGCGGGGAATTGAAGAGGATGGCTGGATAGAAGCGTACAATCAACGGGGAAGCGTACAGCTATGGGCACGTCTGACAGAGGAAATACCCCCAGGGACTGCGGTTGCAGAGGGAGTATGGTGGAGCCGTGACACGCCAGATGAAAAACCAATTAATTTGCTGACGAGCGATCGGTTAACCGATATGGGGTGGGGGAGCACACTGCACGATAATCGTATTTTCATAAGAAAACCTTTATCGAAGCAAACGCAGGGATGAGCGACCGCGTTTTAATGGTAGGTTATTCTTGCTAAATCAGGATGAAGGTACGTGAAGATTATACTTTCTGATTTAGTAAGAAAACCTTTATCGAAGCAAATTCAGGGAAGAGCGACCGCGTTTTAGCGGTAGGTTATTCTTGCTAAATCAGGATGCAGATTCATGAGGATTATACTTTCTGATTTAGTAAGAAAACCTTTATCGAAGCAAATTCAGGGAGGAGCGACCGCGTTTTAGCGGTAGGTTATTCTTGCTAAATCAGGATGCAGATTCATGAGGATTATACTTTCTGATTTA
>NZ_CANMZW010000031.1 GCF_947502445.1 uncultured Brevibacillus sp. | reverse complement strand
CCTGTTCAATACAGAGATCATCTACTTGGAGCTGGTTAGACTTTTTTAAAAGTGTCCTTTACAAAGGGTACATTTTAGAAGGGGCATTCCTTTTTTCTGTTACGCCTTTATTCATATTCAGCGAGAAGCGTTACGATCTGATCCTGGATATCTGCTAGCCATCGGTTTTCCGCGTAGCCATTCAAGATGATGGATACAACGAGCCGCTCCCCGCTTTTGGTCGTGATATAGCCTGACAAGCTATTCACACCTGTCATTGATCCTGATTTCGCATGTAAATGATTGGCCGCTGCTGTATCCTGCAGACGGTTTTTTAGCGTTCCATCTACCCCAGCAACCGGTAAGGATTCGTCAAACACTGCAAACTCTGCCTGTTTGCTCATGCCCTCCAAAACAGAAAGGATGTGTCTTGCCGAGATGAGATTGTACCGAGTCAAACCAGAACCGTCAATCATATCGAAATTCGTTTTGCCACCAAGTGATGACACGGTTTCCAGAACGACTTCCGCCCCCGCCTCTGCGCTGCCCTCACCCTTTTTTACTACACCGACTGTTTTTAACAGCATTTCTGCATAAAAATTGTCACTCTTCTTATTCATATAGTGGACGATTTCTCGTAGGGGGCGTGAATGAAACTCGTTCCATTTCACTGTGGAGGCAGGAAGTGGTTGAACCAAAATCGTGCTGTTCCCTTTAAAGGTCACTCCTTGTTCGGCCAAAGCCTCCTTTAAGACGGTGGCTACATATTTGGCAGGCTCCTCTACAGGTACGCGCTCGTAATCACTGCCATGATCCAGTGGCAGATTGCCCGAGACTCGAATTGTATTGGTCCCTCTATCTCTTTCAATGACAAACGTATTCTCTTCGCCCGCTCCTACTGTCTCCGCTTCATTAATCACCTTCACATAGGCGGTTTTGGGCAACAAATTCAGCTCTACTCGCTCATTGGGCTTCTGCGCTGGCTTGTATTCAACCATGACCGTACCCCTGTTCAAAGCGAGTGCTCCGAGTGTTGGATTATAATAATAGCTTTCATCATCCCATGCCCAGCCTAAACCCAAGCGTTGCTGATCAAAATAGCTTTCATCAACAATCAGATTGCCATTGATCTGCTTGATTCCTTGTTGCTTGATCCAGGTAGCCATCTGTTCGATTGAAACGCCATCCTGCACCTTGAGTGCATTTTCGGTATGCATCGTAGGGTCTCCGTATCCTTTTACGTAGACATTTCCTTGTTGCACTCCGTTTTTTGCAACAGGAGCATCTCCGTAAATTTCGGTTTTATACGTATAATCAGGACCTAATTGCTTGAGTGCTGTAGCTGAAGTCAGCAATTTGAGATTGGAAGCTGGCGTAAGCAATGCATCTGCATCCCGTTCATACCAGATCGCTTCTTCTCCCGACGAATCGAGTGATTTGACCAATACGCCAGCGATGATACCCGCTGCTTCAGGCTGATCCAAAATCGGATCGATCAGCGCAGAGAGCTTGTAGGTCTTTTCCGCTTCGGCAACGTATCCCTCAGGTTCTTTTATTTCTGGGTAGGAAGCCAATAGGACTGCTACATAGTCTTGCAGATCCCTGGCGTATTTCGACTTGTAAATTCCGTTGATCAAGATAGAAAATGCGATTTTATTTCCATTTTTGGCTGTAACATAGCCAGACAAGCTGTTGACACCGCCCATGGAGCCTGTTTTTGCCAGGACCTTCGCTTCAGCAGCTGTTCCTTTTAACCGGTTTTGCAAGCTGCCATCTACGCCTGCAATGGGGAGCGATTGTTCCAGAACGTCGCGATATTCCTGATCTTGTACAAACTTTAAAAGAGTAATCATTTGCTCGGGTGTAATCAAATCAAACCGAGATAAACCTGAACCGTCTACTTGCGTAAAGCCAGTTACGATCCCGGCCGTCCTCATTACATCTGCTACTACTTCACTCCCCGCTTCAAAGCTGCCTTTTCCTTTTTGCGACGCGCCTAACGTTTTCAACAGCATTTCGGCATAAAAGTTGTCACTCTCTTTGTTTAGCTCCACAATAATTTCACGGAGTGGCTTGGTGAGATGTGTGTGAAAAGGCACAGCATTTGCCACGGTTGTCTTTTTTATTACCGAATTTGGATTGATCTTGATCCCCTGAGCGACTAACGCCTGCTTCCACAGCTGTCCGACGAAGAGTGCCGGGTCCTCCATCGTCACATCCTCTTGATAAGATGTGGCTTTTATACCGATCGTCCCCGATACAATGACCTCATTCTTTCCTCGCAGACGCTCTACCATAATGCTGCGTTTATCACCATCAACCGTTTTGAGCTGGTTACTTAGCTTCACATACGTATTCGCAGGCTCCATCGAAAGCACGGGAGAAGCTGCTACTGTTTTGCCGGGTCCCATGGTTACGGTCACAAAATTTTTGTGGACAGCCAACGCGCTTAGTTGAGCACTATACCCAAAAGGCTCATCATCCCACATCCAGCTTACGCCCAAACGAGTATCATCAAAGTAGCTTTCATCAAGCAGCAGATTTCCGGTAATATGCTTGATGCCTTTTTCCTTTAGCGTAGCAGCCAATGTTTTGAGATCCTCAGGTGTTAAGCTCGGGTCTCCGTATCCTTTTAAAATCAAATCACCGGTTAGTACTCCAGCATTCGTCAGCTTGCCAGCTACATAGACTTCCGTCTTCCACTGATAAGCAGGGCCCAGTTTATCAAGACCTGCTACGGTTGTAAAAAGCTTCATGTTGGAAGCCGGGATGTAATTTCGCGCTTCATTGTGTCTGTACAGGTATGCATTTTCGGTCAGATCATAGACAGCAATCCCTGTGTGCATGCCCATGCTGTTCTCGTCTTTCTTTAAATCGAAGAGGTATTTCTCAATGCTTGCGGACAGGGGGCTTGCCGGCTCTGTGCTTTTTGCATAAGCAGGAACTGTTGCCATCTGCACTGCCACCATCAGCATGAGAATCCACATACAGACGCGTCTGATGCTCAGGTAATTCATAAGAACCTCCTCATCCTATTCTTTTCATTTGCACCAAAATATGCAACTCGCTCCCATGATAGCATGTAATTTGTATTTTCGGAATATTACCATAATAATAAAAGCTGATTAACATAACTGTCGCTGTCTATACTAATTGTCATGACTATTTAAGAGCTGGAGGAAACCACGATGTACTATCGAGTCTTACTAGCCCTTTTCATTCTGACTGGGTGCGTGTTGCTGCCTGTCTCGGCAGCTCCGGCTATCGGAGATTTGGAAGTAGATGCTACCACAGCCAGCTCATGGCAGGAGCTTGCGAAACGAAGTGAATTAATCGTTATTGCTTGGGCCGATAGTGCAGGGCACTCCTATCCGACCAGACACGCTGTCGAACAGGGAAAGCTCGTAAACTACACCCAGACCTTGCAAATCAAAAAAGTTCTAAAAGGGGCTCCTCCTCGTCTCCTGAATGTGGTTAGCACGGGCGTAGAGCCTATGCCTGACGCATCAAGTCCTCTCAACTTCAAATATCCAGGGCCGCTTGGTGAAGGGAACTATGTCCTCTTTCTCCAACCAGTCAAAGGAACCTCTTATTACAGCATCACCGGGCTATGGCAGGGTGTCTACCCATTGTATCAAGGGCGGACCATTGCGCTTGAGGGCGTTGGTTTTGCTGAATTAAACCAGCTGTCTCTAGCAGAGCTTGAGCTGAAGCTCAAGAGCGCTGCGCCGTGACCGTTCCTATCATTACATACGCAAAAAAGCCGCTCGTTAGCTGCCGAGCGGTTTTTTGCATGCAAAGCTATGGGTAATTCAGTTTGCCATTGCGTACATGAAGATCACCATGGAGACTGCACATGCAACAATGACACCGACGAAGCTCAAAATGACCAATTTGTTGTTGCTATTGTTGTTCTGATTATCGCTCATCAAAACGACTCCTCGTACAAGCATTCACCTTTTATTATAAGGTGAAACTTTACAAAAAGGAAATGAAGGTTGTGAATAAAGAAAGAATCTTCTGCGTGCTTACTTGTTCTTACCGTGTAAGATCGCGCATGACCTGCTCAGCTTTTACATCTGTTATAATCAGTTTTTCGTTTTTCATCCAGTCAATAAGTGTTTGCCATGACTCAGCCGTTTGATAGCCAAATGGCTTATCACCAGCATCCATCAACGGAATCAGGATATCCAGACTTTTTGTCTCGATGTCTTTTTCAAGTGGGAACTCTCCTGCCTGTTTTGCCAGGAGCAGGTCGAGAGCTTTTTCCTTATTGTTTTTCACGTAGTCTTGACCTTTGGCAATTGCGCGCAGGAGCGCTTCGATTGCTTGCTGTTTTTTGCCGAGGGTGTCGTCGCTAGTAGTAAGCACAAGCTCATAGTAGTCCGGTACACCAAACTCAAATGGCTTAAAGGCATTTACAGCCACACCATTTTTTTCGAGAATCAATTGCTCGTGGTTGATGTACCCTCCCACTACGGCGTCTACCTTTTTAGCAGTCAGTGCAGGTACGATGTCAAAACCGATATCCGTAAACGAGAGTCCTGAATCGTCTCCCCCTGCCTGTTTCACTACCGTACGAACGATCGACTCATCCAGTGGAATGGATGGGTAACCGATATTTTTTCCAGCAAGCTGCTGCGGGGTGTCAATGCCACTATCCTTGCGTGTCATGATGACGTTGAGCGGATGGCGTACAAGCGCCCCGACAGAAACAACAGGAATTCCTTCTGAGCGAGCTTGAACGACTTGTGGTTGATAGCTGATAGCCAAATCAACCTTTCCCGCTGCAGCCATTTTTAGCGGATCATTGCTGTCCGATGGCATTTGCAGATTTACCTTGAGATTTTCTTCCTTGAAAAAGCCTTGGTCTTCCGCTGCATACAGGAAGGAATGAACTGCGTTTGGATACCAATCAAGTGCAATGGTCAGCTCAGTCGGTTCTCCCCCTTTTGCTTCTGGCGCCGATGGGCTTGTGCTAGTTCCCCCTTGGTTACCGCAAGCTGCCAGACCTGTAGCAAGCGTCAGTGCCATTATTGTTTTCGTCCACGTATTTACACGTTTCATTGGTGTTCCTCCTAGTTTTTCAAGTTGCTGCTTTTTTTCACTTTTACTTGCGGGCTAAAATGCCGCTCGACTCTTCCTACGAGCCAAAAGAGTGTCATCCCGAGCACGGATAACAGCAGAACCGAGGCAAACAAAGCGGGTGCTTGAAAATTACCAGAGGCACGCCGACCGAAATACCCAAGTCCTTCACTCGCCCCGAGCCACTCCCCGATGGTTGCTCCAGCCACACTGTAGGTAGCAGCTACCTTTAGGCCGCTAAAAAAGTGAGGCAAGCTCGATGGCAGCTGCAGCTTGGTAAAAATCTGCCCGCGTGTGGCTCCCATCGTTTTTAGTAGATTCAACGTATCTTTATCTGTGGAGCGCAGCCCGTCATACGTATTGACTACGATCGGGAAAAAAGTAAACAAGATCGTGACCGCGATTTTTCCTGACAAATCATAGCCGAACCATAAAATAAAAACGGGTGATAATGCTATAATTGGAATTGTTTGGGAAATAACGATATACGGGTAGACCAATCGCTCGACAATGCGACTCGCGTTCATCGCAAAAGCAAGCGATATCCCAAACACGATGGAAATTGACAGCCCGATCAAAACCTCTTTCAGTGTCGCCCATAAATGCAGACCCAAAAGCGATTCACGCAGCTCCCATAAAGCAATAGCCACAGCACTCGGTGGGGGCAAAATAAACGGTGGAATCGCAAGCAATCGGCAAGCGAGCTCCCACGCGATTAGAAACAGGGCGATGGAAAAACCAAACCAGACACCTCTTTGCCAATGTCCCATTACGCTTCCCTCCCCAGGGAAGGCAGGCTCCGATGGCTGCGGAGCAAATCCCATATTTCCTCACGCAAAGCGAGGAACCCAGGCTGATTGCGACTGACCAACGAACGCGGGCGATTAATCGAGACCCGAAGCTCAATTGGTTTCGTGATCGGTTTACCCGTAAGTACAATGACCCGATCCGCCAGTAAAATCGCTTCATCGATATCATGGGTAATCATAAGCATCGTGCTTCCCGTTTCCTGCCATTTAGCCATCAGCCATTCTTGCATGTCCATCCGGGTAATCCCGTCAAGCGAGCTGAAGGGTTCATCCAGAAGCATCATGCTTGAACTAGATAGCAGTGCGCGTAAAAAGGACACGCGCTGACGCATCCCACCAGACAGCTGCGCGGGATAGGCGTCTGCCCACTCTTCCAGACCATATTGGGGCAGCTCGCTTCTCACTCTCGCATGTGCCTCTTTTTTGGAGATGCCTTGGATTTCCAGCGGCAGTGCAGCGTTTTCCACAATCGTGCGCCACGGCATCAGTAGATCGCGCTGGGGCATATAGCCTACTTGCCCCAGCCGATTTGCCATCGCTTCTCCTCCTAGCAAAATCTCTCCCTGTTGTGGCTGCAAAAGACCTGCTATCAGTTGAAACAACGTGCTTTTGCCAATCCCGCTTGGGCCGATCAAACTTACAAATTCGCCTTTGGCTACGGTTAGGTCAAAGTTGTCTAAGATCGGTTGATCACCATAGGCAAATCGTACACCAGCGAAGGCTAGTTGATCTCGCACGGCCACATTTCCTTTCTGTACGCCATATCCCAGAACATATACTCCATTTTTGTCGTGTACAGGAAATGTTCTTCGAGTCGAGCCAGCTCTTGCTCGTTCTTGCCTTCAGCCAACTCGTTCATAATATCGATCAGCCAAATCGCAAGCTGTCCAAACTCATCGGAGCTGTACATCCGCACCCATTCACCGTACAATTCATGCTCCAGAGCGCCTTCTACTTTGGCCAAATGCTTGCCGATCTCCCAATAGCTCCACGTGCAAGGCAGCAAGGAACTGACAAGCTCCGCCAATGATCCTTGGTGAGCAACGCGCAGCATGTAGCTGGTATAAGCCAGCATCACAAAGGATGGCTTTGTTGCTTCCAGTTCCTCACGTGAGATGCCAAAGCGCTCTGCATACTCTCGATGCAGCTCCATCTCCCCATTCAGCGTCGCTTCCTGCAAGCCTGCGAATCTGGCACTTGTAGTCAAATCGTAGGCTTTCGTGCTTGCTAGGGCAAACATTTTGGCGTAATCGATCAAGTAAACATAATCTTGCTTCAAATAAAACTTGAACGAATCTACTGGCAAGGTGCCACACCCAAGTCCGGCAACAAACGGATGCTTATGCGTCTGTTCCCAAATCGGACCCACACTCTTCCACAGTCGATCTGTAAATTTTGTCATGATACATTCACTCCTTCGCATTTTTTGCCGTATTGCACCATTCGGCGATGAACCTTGCCATGACTTGGGCAAATTGGACAAGCTGTTCCGGATTGATAGATTCATCGACGGAATGAGCATGCTCTAGCTCTCCCGGTCCAAATAAAACGGCAGGAATTCCCGCATGGGCAAACCACCCCACATCGGTCACGCTCGGAGACATGTCAACCACTGGAGCTTGCTGTAGCTGATTTTCGTAGGCAGATTGCAGCATGGCAAGTGCAGGATGATTTTGATCCAATTCTAGTGAAGGAAAAATCTCTCCGCGCTCTTCAATCATGGAGCGGCCACCCCAGCGAAAAACTGGCGGGTGATCCCGCAGCCACACATTGGCTGCTGCAGCTCTTTGCACATGGTCTTCCACTTCACGAACGATCTGTTCATATGATTCATTCGGGTAAAAATGGACCGTAATCCACAGTGCGCAGCGATCTGCAATAAAAGCAGCATGGCGCCCACCCTCGATCACAGCAGGGTTAATCGTATTGCTACCTGCCGGGAAGCCTGGATACGATTTCATCACTGCCCAGTCTCGTTCCAGCTCTTGCAGCGCACTCATGATTTTCATCATTTTTTCAATCGCAGAGGCTCCGCGAACAGCGCCCCCAGCGTGAATCGTTTTAGACCGCATTCCGTCATGCAAAGTCGCTGGGCTCTCGATTGTAATCCAGCCAGTGATGACGCCTCCCTGACCTTGCATATGCAGGTCACTCGAATCGACAACTACTGCGTAATCTGCCGTATAGCCTCGTTCGATCGCTACCAGTGTTCCGGCTTCTCCTGCTTCCTCTCCGATGACGGATTGGAACATCAGATCGCCTCGTAGCTCCACTCCATGCTCACGAAGCATTTTAATCGCAAACAGAGAAGCAGCCAAGCCGCCTTTCATATCTGCCACACCGCGGCCATAAAGACGCCCATCCTCCCCTTTTGTCAAGGAAAAGGGGGGGTATGTCCAACCACTGTCGTCTCCCACTTCAGCGACGTCCATATGACCATTGATAATGAGGCTATGGGCTTTGCTCGCAGCTGTTCCCTGGAGCCGACCTACGACATTGTCATCCCCAGGATACACTTCCCACCGATCGATCTCGAAGCCCATTGCTTGCAGTTCATTTGCCAGAAAGGACTGAGCATCATCACTGTTTCGTGCAGGCGGACTAACCGTCGGATAAGCGACCAGCTCCTGCAACAACGTGAACATCTCTTCTTTTCGGTTAGCAATCGCTGCTATTGCCTCCTGTAGACGGTCCACGTTACTCAATCATCCCTTCCGTTGGGCTGCTCGCTGACGCGTATCGTTTTTTGGCGATTCGACCTGCCAAAAAGCCTTTGCGTCCAGCTTCCACACCGAGCTTCATCGCTTCAGCCATGAGTACGGGATTGTCTGCGAGAGCGACTGCTGTGTTGAGTAGTACGCCATCAGCGCCAAGTTCCATTGCCTTTGCACAATCCGCTGGGGCACCAATTCCTGCGTCAACGATGATCGGTACTTTCGCTTCTTCAATGATAAAGCGCAGATTGTTTTCATTGACGATTCCTTGACCGGAGCCAATCGGAGAAGCACCTGGCATGACTGCATGCACGCCAACTTCTTGTAGGCGTCTTGCCAGAATCGGATCGTCATTGGTGTAAGTCAAAACGATAAAGCCCTCTTCTACGAGGATTTTCGAAGCTTCCAGCGTGCCGATCGGATCAGGCAGCAGCGTTTTGGGATCACCGATAACCTCGACCTTGATCATGTCACACAGACCGGATGCTTTTGCCAGGCGAGCGATACGGACCGCTTCTTCAGCAGTATAAGCACCCGCCGTATTTGGCAAGAGCGTAAACTTTTTCAGATCGAGCTGTTCCAAAAAATTAGGCTCTTGCGGATTTTCCAAATTGAGTCTGCGAATGGCAAACGTCAAAATTTCTGCCTCTGATACTTCCACCGCTTTTCCTTGTGTATCCAGATCCGCAAACTTGCCAGTACCCAAAAGCAGGCGTGAGCGGAATTCGTATGGTCCAATTTTCAATGTATCCATGATGATCATCCTCCTCCTACAAAGTGAACAATTTCTATGCGATCCCCATCAGCAACGGGTGTCGTCTCATACTGGGAACGATCGATGATGTCGCCATTTTGCTCCACCACTACAATCTTCTCTTGCAGCTGGTAAGATATCAGCAATTCACGCAGCGTGCCGATTTCTGCTGCCAACTCTACTTTTTTTCCATTCAGTTGAACAACCATTGTATCCCTCCTTCTCATGACGCCCGCGGGATTGTACTTTGCACCATATACGTCCCGCTTTCAAATTCCTGCACGTAGAAAAAAAGGCTCCCCCCACCTGCTGGTTTACACCCAGTCAGACAGAAGAAGCCGAATAACGGTCCCCCCTAAAGCGTATGGTGAATAAAAAAACCATCCGCCTCGGGATGGTTGAGTTTCGATCCTCTCGAAGAAGTCCTTATGTGAGTATGGATATACTCAAAAAGACATCTTCTAGTGATAACGATTCGCTATACCTCTTCCTCCGCTGGCATGACCCAGGTCAGGTTCAACGGTCAGTAACACATTCGTTACAATCTCAGCCAACAATGCTCGGCCCCCGTTTGGTAGTTAACCTATTCAGTTGTCTTGCTCGATTTCTACAGTACCACTCTATTTTGTGTTTGTAAAGGTTTCCTTGTGCATTGCTTCCAATTCAACCAGACAACGCTCGGCCCAGACGGACATTTTTCTGAGCTTGTCCATCTCGCGCTCCATAGCCGCACGAACAGACTCCTTATAATCAGGAATCGCCCCATTATAACGAATCGGCCCTACAGATGAAGTCATGAATTTTTCTTGATAAGACAAGGCTGGGCGCTGATGAAACAAAGGAACGTCCACCTCAAACGACGTGTGCAGGTCGCCCTGTGTCGGAAATTTGGTTACTGCCAATACCTTTACCAACAGCTTGCTATCATGGTTTTCTAACACTTCCGTAATATATTCTCCCGTTTTTTGTGTGACACGTACGATATCTCCCGGGTTCCACATCATTATGATCTCCTCCTCAGTGAAATGTATCGTTTATTCCATTACTTATGCTTCCAATGCTGCTTCCAATAGCTTGCGAGCGTGAGCAAGAACCTCTTCGGCTGCCAATACAGGTTGTCCGCCACCTTGAGCCATAGCAGGGTTCCCGCCACCTTTTCCAGAAATGAGTGGCAGCGTTTCTTTTATCAGTTGATTGACTGCTACCGTAGAAGCTTGCCCGCGAGCGAATACAAGCTGCAATTTTTCCCCTGTCGCAGCCAGGAGACAAACCGCATCTGGTGCCTCAGCCGTCATCATTTGGGCAAATTGCTGAAGCTCTTGGATTGTTTTATCGGTAAAGACAAGCTGGATCAAGCGTACGTTTCCTAGTGCTGTAGCACGTGCGAGCTGCTTTTGCACCTCGACGCCTAGCAGCAGCTTTTCTTTTTCCATAAGCGTTTGTTTCAGGAGATCGCGCTCTGCAATGACTCTCTGCGTCTGCTCGATCAGCTCTGCTTCACTCGTGAGCAAATGACGCGCCAGCTCACGAACGGTCGCTTGCTTGCGGGTGTAATCACGCAATGCTCTCCAGCCGCAAATAAACTCCAGACGGATATTGCCGCGATGGCGTTCCCAGCCCAAGAATTTAATCATGCCGACTTCGCTTGTCCGCGCAGGATGGGTTCCGCCACATGGATTGTAGTCAAAATCAGGAATCATGACCACGCGAATATTTTCGGTCACGGTTGGCTGTTTTTTCAATGGAAGTGTAGCCAGCTCTGCCTCATCTACAAAACGAGCAATGATCGGGTGATTTTCAAGGACGACCTGGTTTGCTCGCTGTTCTACCTTTGTCCACACATCCTCCGTTAATTCATCCAGACGCACATCGATTGTGACGCGTTCTTTGCCCAAATGAAAAGCGAGCGTCTCCGCTTGTACTACCTCTAGAAAAGCGGCGGAGAGAATATGCTGACCTGCATGCTGCTGCATATGGTCAAAGCGGCGCTCCCAATCAATCTGCCCAGTTACCTCAGTAATCTCTTCTGGCAATGGAGAGGCCAGCCTATGACGCACTTCGCCACCAATTTCTTCGACATCCACCACTTGAATCTCGCCGAGCAGCCCTAAATCACACGGCTGTCCGCCACCTGTTGGATAAAAGGCGGTCTCGCTAAGCACTACATACGCAGTACCATCTTCCTCTGTTCCTCTTTTCATGATTTGCGCTGAAAATGATTGAATATAGGCATCCTGGTAATACAATCTATCGTTCATCATGACTCCTTGCCGTATGGAACCATTCCACACTTGTCTTTTACTCCAGCATTTTCTCTTGCTGGTCGTTGCTAGTATAATAGAGTTAGGAGGTGTTTTCTTTGACCAAAAAACTGTTTACGCTAGAAGAAGCCAATGATCTGCTACCGTATATACGCGAAGAGCTCTCCTTTTTACAGGAAGCGAAACGCTCTTTCTATAGTCTCTATCAGCAGCGTGAGCAGATAAAAAGGCAACAGCCCCTAGATGAACAAGAGCTGTTTACGCTGGAATGCCGTCTCGAATTTATGGAGCTGGAAGCCCAAATGCATATCACGCAGCTGATTTCAAAAGGAATCCAGGTCAAGGATATCGACATCGGTTTGTTTGACTTTCCAGCAATGATGGGCGGCGAGGAGATCCTGCTGTGCTGGCGCGCCGGCGAGGACTCGATCACACATTATCACGGTCTTCATGAAGGCTTCGCGGGTCGCAAGCGCATCGACTGAGCCAGATTGCAGCGTGTCGATCACGTCTAGCTTAGCCTAGCAGCTGATCCATCTCTTCTTCACGCTTCAAACGCTCCTCTGGAGTCGCCAAATCGTACTTTTTCAGCAAGTGGAACCATTTGTTGAGGCTATCCTGCGACAATTCTGTTTGAAATAATGCTTGCAGCTGCTCCACCCGCGAGCTAGGTAAAAAAGGAGCTTGTTCTGCCAGCTTTTTATGTACATCCTCTACACTATGATCAAGCTTGCACTCACCCATGATCCGTCCCCCTTATTCATGATAGGCTTTACGCCATCATACCATGATTCTCCTGGCGAAAAAAAGGCGTACAAGCCCGTGGATTGTACGCCTTGCACCTAAGCTCTTTTCCGTACCCGAAAGTTGGATTCGATGAGAAGCCAGTTTTGTGGAAATGGCAAACCCAATTTCCAGTAGCTGACACCTCGAAGTCCTAGCTGTTTAACGAGATTGAACTTCGCCTGAATGGAACGGGCATCTTCAAACCAGACCTGATGCTTTTTGTCCTGATCGTCCGTATATTCAAAAAACGGCGCTTGCGCACGGTAATCATAGTGGATCGGCACATTTTGCTTGGCAGCCAAAGCGATTGCCGCTTGTGGGCTCAGTGCTTTTGCAGTCGTTCCCGGCTGATAAGGCAGCGTCCAATCGTATCCGTACAAATTTTGACCCATCATGATTTTTTCGGCAGGCATTTCTGTCAAAGCGTACTGCAATACTCTGCGAACCGGCCCGATCGGTGAGACAGCCATCGGCGGACCACCGCTGTATCCCCATTCATACGTCATGATGACAACAAAATCCGCAATCTCTCCAATCGCTTTGTAGTCATGAGCTGCGTACCATTTGCCCTGTTGCTCCGCACTCGTTTTGGGAGCTACAGCGACTGACATCATCATACCTGCTGCATGTGCCCGGTCCCGAGCTTTTCGCAAAAAGCGAATATACGCGTCCCGATCCTGTGCTGGCAGCGCCTCCATATCAAAATGGATATCTCCCATGCCCAGTTCCTGCGCAGTCTGGATAATCGTATCCAGCAGCTTGTTTTGCAGCTCTTCATTATTTAAGATGAGACCACCCAGCTCTGAGCTGAACTGATCCTTTTCCAAATTCGTCACGACCAGCATCAAAACGACCTGGTTGTTTTTCGCGATTGCCTGAAAATCGTTTAGCGCAGGACGCTGGAGTGTTCCATCACGCTTGATTCGAAAACTAAAAGGAGCCAAGTACGTAAGATGGGGTGCCGCTTGACGAACATCGGCTTCCAGCTCGGGCGATACTGTGCGCCTAGGCTCTGCATACGCATTAAAGTCTGCCGCTCTTCTCGGACGGGGCGGAATGTAGAGTCTTTGCCCGACTTGCAATGGCCGATATTGCGAGATGCCGTTGACCTTGGCTAACTCGGCTGCACTAATTTGATATCGCTGCCCAATCGTATACAATGTATCTCCTTGCCTGACCCAATAGTAACTGCCTACGATCGGAATCACCATCGCCTGTCCGATGACTAGATCATCCGGGTTTGGCAAATCATTCGCTTCTTGTATCGCTGCTGGGGTTGTACCGTATGTTTCGGCGATGCTGGACAAGGATTGTCCGCTTTCCACCACATGGATTTGCATGGCCTCCTCCTTCACACAATGTCTCTCTTCTATGTTATTCAAAGTGAAGGAATTAGGTGTATGTCTATGCCAAAGGCTTCAGCGCCTCGTACAAAAAGCCGACCGATTGAATGGCAAAATACCGCTCCAATAGCTTGCCGTTTTGAAATAACAAAAGTGCCGGTACACTCGTGATCATAAAACGTTCTGCCAGCCCCTGCGCAAGATTGATATTGAGCTTATAAATCGAGATAGCAGGCAGTGCTTCATGAGTCACCCCAAGCATCCTTTCTGCCAGCTTGCATGTACCGCACATAGGTGTATATACAAACACAGCAAATGATTGCTCCTTTTCCAACGAAGCGTTAAGATTCGTAACGCTGATTTCCTGCAAGACGCTTCTCCCCTTCTCCGGTTCATAGAACATGATGCTTTATCCTAGCCTCGGTGCTTCTGTCTGTCAAGAATGCTTAATACGAAAGAAGCTTTAAACATAGGAGCATACACAAAAACCCACAAGCTGGCACTTATCTCAAAGTGTCCTTCTTGCAGGTCAGGGCTCAATCCTGTCGTGTCTTCTTTTTGTTGAGATGCACGGAGAATCTCTATTATTTTCGGAGTACAAGTTGAATGACATGCGCTAATCCATTATGCACCTTTCCTGCCACACGTTCTTGCTCGCCATAAAAAAAATGAATCACCTCATGACCTTCGCACCACGCTAATACCTCTTTTGGTTCATATAGCATTTCAAGTTCTGGCGGTCCTCCGGTACCATACTTCAATTGTTCCTTGGAGAATACCTCAAGTATGAGAATTCCTTTAGGCTTTATCGCCTTTTTCATTTTATTAAGAACCATGGTCTGGGCGTCTTTATGAAAATGTCCAAATACCATAATGGCGGCATCGTATTCTTCACTTGCCACATCCTCTACCAAAAGATCAATTTTTCTGGTGTGTATCTCAACGCCATGCTTCTGAGCTAGCTTTTTCGCTTTTTGCAAGCCGCTTTCCGCATAGTCAATGGCTGTCACTTCAAGATTTCTTTTTGCTAAAAAAACAGCATTTCGGCCTTCTCCCTCTGCAAACGCAATAACTTTTTGACGTGGCTCTAATCGAAAAGCTTGTTGTTGAATAAATACGTTCGGCTCTTCCCCGTAATAATATTCTTCCGATTTAAAACGCTCGTTCCAAATATTTGCCATCCTCACCGGCCTCCTGTGATTAAAATACTGCCAAGCTGATATTAAAGACATTTAATATCTTCGATTTTCAATGAAAACAACACAATAAAAGACTATACATATCCATAATAACCATTTTCTAACAATCGGTCAATCCGTGTATCCAGCATGTGATTGGAACGCTTTTGTTGCTTGTGTGTTGGCCCCATATCCCTGATGCCATCATTATAGGCTGTTGCTGTCCATCTGTTTCAATTACATGATGTATGTTTATTTTGCATGTTGTGAAATATACTTTAATTAGGAGGTCATCATGTCTTCGCATATCCCGTAAACATGCACAAATGTAGGTATGATAAGGAGGCTAATTATGCTCGGGAAAAGTACAAATTCAGGCAGACGGTCTGCATTAATTACTGGGGTGTTATTAATAGTCGGGTTGGTTACAGGTATACTTAGTGTTGTTCCTGTTATTGATGGAGCAAACTACCTTATTGAGGCATCTACAAATGAAAATCAGGTACGAATAGGAGCGTTTTTTCAGCTGTTAATGATTGCTGCATATGTTGGAATTCCAATTATTTTGTATCCCATTTTAAGTAAGCATCATAAAGGCTTAGCTCTTGGCTCTGCTGCTTTCGGTATCATTTCTGGTGTGTTCATAATTATTGGTGTAATCATTCTTTTGCTACTATTGACAGTAAGCCACGAATTTGCAAAAGCTGGAACACTGAATGTGTCTTATTTTCAGACCCTTGGTGGATTGTTACGGGAAGGACGTGATTTGGTAAATCATGTGGCAACGACGCTGGCATTTGTTTTGGCTATGCTCTTATTTACCTGCATATTTTACCAAACAAAATTAGTTCCACGGTGGTTGTCAGTTTTAGGTCTGACTGGATCTGCATTGTCCATATTGGCAAGCTTATTATTTATGCTTCGCTTCATCGGTCTGGATTCAACGTACATGATGTTGAACATTCTAATAGCCTTGCAACAATTGGTTTTGGCTATATGGCTAATCATAAAAGGATTCAACCGCGTGGAATAGGATTCTGTATCCAGAAAGATGAATGCTCAAACTATTCACCATTCAAAAAAATTATCCTCGATCAGATCCTCGAATGAATCCGCTAACAACTTGATCTCCCCGGTATCGTGATAACAGATGAAAACCTTAAATGACATAACTGGATCGTAACACCTCTGCAAAAGGAAGTTCCTTGAATTGCTCCCGGAATGCCTACAAGTGTGCTATTATCCTCCCGATGAAGGAATATTTTTAACCTCGCCATTAACGCATCTTTCATAGGTGAATCACCTCCCTTATCATTGATTTGACCAAATTAGATTTTCTGCGGCAAATGTCCTTCTCCTAACCATTGAAGTCCCTCCTGTAAGAAAGAGTCAACCAGAGCTGCTTGCCAGCATTGTTGTAACAGCAACTGTAATTGGCTCTTTTCTAGGACGAGGGCTTACAAATTAGGCTACGCTGTCTCAAGAATTCAAGAACTGGTCCTTTTCGAAAGAAGATTCAAATGCATCCAGAATGGCGTTCAGCAAGCCAGGGAAGCGAAATTCAAGGTCTTCTGTTCGCAAGGATAATAACCGCTGAGTACCATGGACGCGAACATTTACGATCCCCGCTTCTCTGAGAGTTCGAGCATGGTGAGACAACGTGGATTTGGCCACGGGAACGGACATGTCTCCACAAGTACGCTCACCCGCTTTTTTTATTTCAGACACAATATATAGTCGTACAGGATCACTTAATGCATAGAGCACGGAAGACAAATGAATTTCTGATCTGTCCGGGTGATGGAGTATTTTCATGGTAGCGCCTCCCTGCCTTGATATACCTTCTCTTTATATATTATCACAGGACTAGCTTTAATCCCATTCTTCCATAACAATCGAATTATCGAACGGAAACACCGCTCCCTTTTTTTACAGTTGTCACAGCTGGAGTTGATTCATAATGATTGCAAATGAGCGAAACACATGTTATATTTCTGTTGTTCGATAACAATCGAAATAAGAACAGAAGCGAGGTATATAAAAATGGCCGCTCCGGAAATTCCGACTCACACGCCAGAAAGAGTGCCGATGAGAGAAGGTCCTGCTATTCTGCTGCTTGGAATCACCATCGTACTTGTCATCATGAATACCATGATGTTTAACTTGGCACTGCCAGATGTAGCTGTGGCTTACCACTTGTCACCTTCTTCGACCTCGTGGATTGTAACCGGCTATTCGATTGTTTTTGCCATTTCATCAATTACGTACAGTAGGCTGTCGGACTTCGTTCCGATACGTCGATTATACTTAATCGGTATTTTATCCTTAAGTCTTGCATCCATCGCTGGCTTGTTCAGCAACAGCTTCATCATGCTCCTGATCGTCCGCATCATCCAAGCTTCTGGAGCAGGCTCTATCCCTGCCTTATCTATGGTCCTACTCGCCCGGTATATTCCAACGGAACGACGTGGAAAAGCGATGGCAGTGATTATGTCCGCAGTTTCGTTGGGACTTGGTTTAGGCCCTGTTATCGGTGGAGCTATTGTTGAGTTTTCAGGCTGGCATACCTTGTTTGTTGTGACTGCCGTGACATTGCTTCTCGTGCCACTCTATTTATCAATAATTCCGAAAGAGAATGCCCGCAAAGGCTCTTTCGATGTGCTGGGCGCCATCTTGATCGGAGTAGGCACGACGGGTACACTCCTATTTTTAACGAATCGCTCGTGGATCGCGCTAGTGAGCGGTTTAGTCGCACTGGCACTGTTCATCGTAAATATCAGGTCAGCGAAGGATCCTTTCGTACTCCCGTCCTTATTTCTTAATCGGTCGTATCTCACACTCGCAGCTGTTGGCATTGCAGCGTATTTATGCAGCTTTTCTACCCTTTTTCTGATCCCACAAATTATGGTGAATCAATACCATCTGAGTGCGATAAAAGTAGGGCTCGTACTGTTCCCGGGTTCATTACTAGCTATGTTTCTTTCCCGATATGTAGGTCAAGTCATTGATTTGCGAGGGAATTCACCTATTATCCGCTATATTCCAGTGCTTTTCCTGATGTCCGTAGTCTTATTCGCTTTGTTTGAACACATTTCATATTTCGCCGTCATGTCCATTTATATGCTGATGAGTATCGCATTTACGTTTCTTTCAAGCAGCATCTCCAATGAAATGTCCAGAATTTTGCTTCCTTCCCAAATTGGCTCTGGACTTGGACTATTCCAGCTTCTCCAATTTTTCAGTGGCGGTTTCGGAGTGGCAATGACCGCTACTGCTCTGGTATGGCAAAAGGAGCTTCCTATTGCTCAAGCGTACAGCAACATTTTTTGGGGCATGTCTATCGTCATCCTTATTTCCATTGCCTGCTCACTCCTATACCTGCAAGGTGCTTCCCGCAAGGCCCAAGCTTCCTGATTGTTCTTCTAAACGGAAAAAGCCCGAATTGATTTCGGGCTTTTCTTCGTTCCCTCTTTTCTAATTAGGTTCTCAGCTGCTGGTCGCTTTTAATCCATATATTTCGCTGTATTTATTCTCTAAGTATGAAATGAGATAGTCAGGATTCAACGGTTCACCTGTAACATCCAGCAACAGCTGGTTAGGGTCCTTCATTTTTCCATAAACATGAATGTTCTCTGCTAACCATTGTTTAATGGAAGTAAACTCAGCTTTCTCCGTTAAATTGTCAATGTCTTTTACTTCGTTTCGCATCGTGTTTCGCAATTGAGCTGCGTATAAATAGCCTAATGCATACGAAGGAAAATATCCAAACATCCCTGCAGACCAATGCATATCCTGCAGCACTCCGCTCTTGTCATCAGGTGGTGTAATACCTAGATATTCTTGCATCATTTGGTTCCATACATCTGATAGTTCACGAACCTCCAGTTCATTATTAAATAAAGCTTTTTCAATTTCATACCGCATAATCACGTGCAGTGGATACGTCAATTCATCTGCTTCAATTCGAATAAAGGATGCGGAAACGCTGTTGATCGCCCGATAAAATTGGTCTCGTTCAATCCCTTTGAATTGATCTTCGTTGTACGAAGTGAGGATTGGATAGTAATGCTGCCAAAATTCCTTGCTGCGGCCAATCATTTTTTCCCATAGGAGTGATTGGGATTCGTGCATGCCGGCAGATGCACCCTCGCATAACGGCGTTCCGAGGAGATCATCTGCAATATTCAGCTCATAAAAAGCATGACCGCATTCGTGAATGGTTGCAAATAACCCGGCTGAAAAATGATTCTCGTTGTATTTAGTCGTAATGCGAACATCATTTCGGTTTAGCGGAATGGCAAAAGGATGAATCGTCTCGTCCAATCTGCCTTTTCCCAGATCATACCCAAGCTCCTGTAGGAAAAAATGATGAAGCTCTTTTTGCTTTGCGAGTGGAAATTCCTTGTATAAAAAAGATGTAGCTGGCTTGTCTTCTACTTCCTGAATACGATGTAGCAGTGGAATGATCTTTGCTTTTAGTTTCGAAAACACCTCGTCCAAGTGATCAACTGTCATCCCCGGTTCATACTGATCCAGCAGAGCATTGTAAGGATTGCCTTGGTAGCCCCAATACGAAATAAACCGTTTGCTGTAGGCGACCAGCTTTTCCAGATGCGGCAAAAATATCGCATAATCGGATTTTTGCTTCGCTTCTTCCCAAGCTCTACTCGCATTTGCTTTCGCAACTTCATAGGCAGTGTATTCCTCAGCAGGAAGCCTAATAAGGAGGTCATATTCTTTTTTGGCATGCGCAAGAACTTTTTTCGTAATGGGTGAAAGCTTCTCGTAGCGATCTGTTTGACTTAGTTCATGAATATACCTGTTCATTTCCATTGAAATCGACATCGCAAATTTTTTAGCGGACATCGTACCGATTACTTCTGACCGTAGCTCCAAGCCTTTCTTGGGGGCTCCTGTTCGCACATCCCAGAACAAAAGGTGGAGAACCTCCTGATAATGCATCATCTCGCGAACGTACTGCAAAAAGTCGGTTTCCAAGGAGCGCATCGTTGTCACTATCGAAACACCTCCAATATGCGTATCGTTATTCAACACTTACCTAACCCCATCCGCAACCCCGCATCTTCGCGGATCGGCAATCGTGCAAAGCTCGTTCGTCTTTTGATCGAGATAGCAAATCTGAAAAGAGCCCATATGATAGTCCCAAACACCGGAAACCTTCATCCGAATGCCCAGCGAGAGCAGATCCATTTGTACATCCTCGGGTATTCGGTCTTCGATGAGAAGCGACCCTCCCTCTTGCAGGGCAAGCATGCGTGGAGCACGAATCGCTTCGTACGGTTCCATGTCAAAGAACAAAAGGTTACACAAAACCTGTGGAACAGTAACATGAACATTGCCGGGAGAGCCGAGCTGTAAAATCGGTTTCCCATTTTTTAGTACCATTGTATTCCCCATAACAGTTCTCATTCTTGCGCCTTTGATTTGGTAATACTGCATCGGGCTGCCTTGGACATTAGGAAGCGCATGCGAACCAACCATCGGAATCCCTTTGACTACCTGTCCGGGGATGCCTCCTGACTGGAGCGTGTTCATCATTTGGACCCAGTTTCCTTCTGAGTCCACAATGCTTAGCTCACAGCTGCCAGACGGTTGGTCATGGTGACTGTTTTGCCTCGGTGTTGGAATTTTCCCACCAGTCATGCTATCCACAAACGGCGAACCACCTCCGAATCCGGTTGTAAAGGCAGTATGACTGGTTAAATCGACCTGCGGCTTCATCCCTTTGATCAAGCTCGCAAGTGACGCATGTAATCCTTCATCCAAAAAGGAGTGACTCCTCGCTTGCATAACGTGTGGATCTTGGCAATAGCCACACATGTATTGCGCCATTTTTAACGCGTGGCCCATATAAAAGATATGCTCCGCTGAATAAGGCTGTACATCCCTTATCCCCACCTTCTCTAATGTCCCTAAGACCAGAGCAATAAAGACACCCTGCTGCTGTGGTGGGGCAAGGGAAACGATCTCATACTCGCCTACTGTAAAGCGTATCGGTTCAATCCATCTTGCTGGGGTTTCCGTCATGTGCTCTTTTGTAATCATCCAGTCAAGCTCATTTGCCTTTTTTATAAATTCATCTGCACATTCACCCGTAATCATGTGGTCAGGGCCTTCATCCGCGACCCTTTTCAAGGTTTGGGCCATTTCTTCCGATCCGAATCGCTCTCCTATGCGAGGAAATCTTCCGTCCGGCATATAAAAGGCTCGCCCCTCAGGGAAGAAGGTAACGAAGTCTTCACCAAACTGGTTGACTTCGTACTCAAAATTGGAGACGTGGTGGCCGTTTTCAGCCCACCAAATTGCCTCTTCGCAGAGTGCGTCCCAAGACTTCGTTGCGAATTTCTCATGAATGGCTTTTAATCCAGGCATGAAGCCAGGAATGACTGAACGGGGCGGAATTCCTGCATATGGACCCATCCCTTGAGGTACAGGCATATGGGCAGGCAAATCTGCCGGGAATGTACCTGTAGAATCTAATTGGTAGTACTTCTCTTCTCTGGCATGGTAGAAGAGGAATGTAACGGTTCCAGCATGATTGGTCATAAAAGGCTCAATTGCTGCCTGAACCATGCACCCAGCGATTGCAGCATCTACCGCATTTCCGCCTTCCTGCATGACTTTCAGCATCGTATGCGTGACAACAGCATTATCTGAGCTAGCAGCTGCTCGAACGTTTTTCACGACTGGTTTTTCACCTGGCAGCCATTTCGGATCAGATAAGTTGATTTCTCGGGGGTCCATCATCAGAAACCATTCCTTTCAACGAAAGTTAGTTTGTTCGTTTCCACAAGGGCAATCTCAGGCCAATTTCCAGTTCCAAGGCTTTGTCAAATACTCTTCTTGCCACGATCATGTCTTCTACCGCCATACCGACGTTATTGGATACGATCAATTGATCTTTACTGGTTCTACCAGAATGAAGTCCGCCAGCAACTCCGCCCGTTTCTGCATGAATCGTGGGAAGCCCCCACGGATAATACCCGTATGTTTCTAACAGGCGATGCTGCTCCTCACTGTCTACTGTGTAAACATCCGCTCTTTTGTAAACGGCGTCCTCATAGACAGAATGGCAGTCGCATGTAATCAAGGTTTGTCCATTCGATATCCAGTCGCTTTTTACCATAGGGTTGGGATGATGGTGGATAGGGATCGCTGATGCAATGACTTCACACCTTTTAGCTACTTCTTCGTAGGAGGATGTCTTGATGATTTCGGCATTAACATGAGGCTGGCAGCGTTCGATTAAGTCATCCATCGCTTTTTCGAAAACATCAAACACATAAATCTTTTCTAGCTTGGGCAGTACATGCTCGATCATTTTGACGTGAGCCTTACCCTGAATTCCACATCCATACATCCCAAACGTGGTGGCATCCTGATTTGCCATGTATTTGGCAGCAACGAGAGTTACGGCGGGGGTCCTCACCTCTGTGATCCATGTAGCATCCAGAAATGCGAGCGGAAGTCCTGTTTCATGATCATTATAAATGATCTGACAATTCGTTGAGGTAAGTTCTGGAAAATGCTCCCGATTCGTTGGAAAATTACTTCCCCACTTAATCCCGCACGCCAATTGATCTGGCAAGTAAGCTGGCATCGCGTGCATCAATGAGTCCGGCTGTGGATGCAGTCCAATTTTTGCTGGCATTTCCGCTTTTTTTGTACTGTAAGACACCATTGCCTGTTCGGTTAGTTCAATTACTTCTTTCACGGTAATGCCGGTATCTATTACATCCTGCATGCTCAGATACAACAGTTCTTCGCCAATATTCAGTTTGGTTTTAACTTGATCGCGGTAGTTCATGCCTGTACCCCTCCTATGTAATCGTTTTCAACTGCGGTTAATTGACGAGCATTATCCCGTTTCTTTTACGTGGATAACTTTACTTTACAAAGAATCCAGCAACCTTTCTTCCCCCTAAAATGGTTCTCTTGCTCCCCGAGTGGGGATTTTTCAACATAAAAAGCGGCAGTCCTTCGACAAGAAACGAATGTCTAAGACTACCGCTGCATTAAATCTACTTACATTTAGATATGATATTGACGTTTTAATTCGAAAATCTCATCAACTGCTAGGCGATACCCACCTGAGCGTTGAAAGGATTCGCTACTATTTGCAACAGCTATCTGAAAAGAGGGATGGTTTAACACATGCTCTACGGTTTCACGTAATTGACTTGCAGTCAAGCTCTGCATTTGCAGCGTGACACCTGCTCCGATATTGGCTACTTGCCTCGCAATGATTGGCTGATCTGCACTTATTGGAATTACGACGAGCGGAACCCCGTAATAGAGACCTTCATTGGTGCTGTTCATTCCACCGTGCGTAATAAATAATTTCGTACACGTTAGAACATCCATTTGTGGAACATAGTTTTTTACAATGAAGTTTGCGGGGATTTCTCCTAAATCAGCAATGTGAACGTTATTCCCAATGGACATGACAACGGTATGATCAGTGTTCCCGAATGCTTGAAAACAAAGCTTATAGAAATCGATCGATTGGTTTAAGACAGTGCCAAGTGAAATATAAATGGGCCTTTTTTCCTTTATCACAGTAAGGTCGAAGCACTCCTGCGTGTATCGTGGGGAGATGGATGGCCCTACGAATTTGTACGATTGGTCAAATGCTTCTCCAAAAGGTTGAAAATCCGAAGTCGTATAAACGATGGTAAGTGGTGCAGGATTGCAAAAAACCTCATAAGGAGAATGGATCTCCACGTCATATTTTTCCTTCACCATTTTCGTAAGGCTATGAAATTGATCTTGGATTGGTTTCACGATTTCGCTGGGGTTTTCATTGATAAACTGCTCAAGCTCTTGATCAAAAGATGCTTTTGTCTGCGCAAAGGAGGTACAAGAACTAATTGCAGGAAGCTGAAGAATCTGTGCCAGTATTCGCCCACATCCAAACATGGAATCGTGGATGATGTAATCAAAATGCTCTCCCTTGATCTGTTCAAGAACGCTAGGTATGATAATATCCGCCGTAAGTAAAAGACCGTTGACTCTTTCTAGTAAATAATTTCTTCCGCCTGAAATAAACGCTTTAATAAATTTTTGACCGTCAAAAGTGCGTACAGTAGCTCCCGTCTTTTCCATGCGTTCCCGATAAGCTTCTATCGTAAAGTACACGACCTCTTCCCCTCGCGAGATGAGCTCTTGTACCACCCCAACGGTTGGATTGATATGACCTTCTGATCCACCATTAATAAATAAAGCACGTGCCATGTCTCACGCTCCTTATGTAGTTCGTTCTCTAGGTTGTTCTTGAAAATTGGCTGAGTTCTTTTTCAACTCGCGCAATCAGAAATTCCAGGTTGGCTTTCCATTCCGACCAGCTTTCGGAGTCACGCCATAATTCAATAATTTCTCTTGTATCATCCGCTTCCGGAACTTCATCTCTGATGTCTGTTAAATAGCGTAATAAAAACGTAAGCACTCCTTCGTCTGCTGTGAATGAGCTTACTTTTCCTGAGACACTTTCCATATTCGTAAATTCCCCATGATCAAGATACATGATATAGAGCTCTGTAAGAGCCATTGCACATGTGTCGTAGAAAAAGTCAATTTCCTCATAGGTCTCTCCAAAAAAGCCACTATTTTTCATCGCAGCAACGACTTCAGACAGTTGAATATGACCTGCGTCTGATTGATTTTGTAAATAATCCTTTACATAATCGACCACATCCAAGCCTTCATCACTTTCCAGTGCCCTGTATCCCCATGCTCCCATGTCAATACCCCTCTCTCATTTCAAGCTTTCCCACTCGCGAAACGTTATAAAATAATTTGATTGCGGATCGCTTTAGCAACAGCATCCGTTCTATTTTTGCTATCCAGCTTTTTCATAATGGCTGTCACATACTCTTTCACGGTATCTGAGCCAATGTACAGCTCCGATGAAATTTCTTTGTTTGTCTTCCCACGTGCCATCAGTTTCAGGACGTCCAGCTCTCGTTCTGTCAAAACCGAATCTTTCTTCTGCTCCCCTCTTATGACTTGAAAAAACGCGCGCTGCATGAGATTGCCATCGATGTACTTTTGACCTCTACAAACTTCTTCAATCCCAAAAAAGAGCTCGTTTTTGTTAATTGTTTTCAAGACATAACCATCCGCCCCTGCGAGCATCGATTCGACCAAAAACTTTTCCTCTGTATAAATGGTGAGAATGATTACTTTAATTTCGGGAGCCTTCTCCTTGATACGCTTCGTTACCTCAATGCCGTCCATCTCTGGCATATTCAAATCAAGAATAGCAACGTCTGGAAATTCTGTCAAAATTTTATACAGGGCCGTCTCGCCATCGGACGCTTCCCCTATGACTTGAAATGGAGACGTACTAAACAATAGCTGCAAGCCTTCGCGAACAATGTTATGGTCATCTGCGATAAATACCCTCTTAACACTCAAGCTATCTCCCCCTGTGCCCATTTCTTTCACAGCGTGATCTCTACTTTTGTCCCCCTTCCACGTTGGCTGAAGATAGACAGCATGCCTCCAATATCTCTGACCCTCGTTTCCATTCCCATGATTCCATAGGCATGATTATCGCTTAGCTGCTCGGAGGGCACGAATCCAACACCGTCATCCTCGACCATGATGCGCAACCTGGAATGCTCAAAACTCATGCTGATTAATACTTCTCTTGCCTCTGAATGCTTCAGTACATTATTCATGCATTCCTGTAGAACACGGTATAACTGAATCTCGATCTCTGGATCATACCGGACGGGTTGACCTACGACAGACAGCTTGATTTTCATGATCTCTTGCATCGAGCAGGTTTTCACCAATTCGTCCACTGCCCCAACAAATCCGAACTTTTGGATTGCCAATGGATGGAGGTCGTGAATGATTTGTCTGAGCTCATTAATGTTATCCTTGGTGATCGACAGCAGCTTATCCAAAATGGCTTTTACTTTCTCTGGAGAATGCTCGATTTCATCGCGACAATATTGTAAATGGAAATAAAGTCCAGACAGAGATTGATTGATCGAATCATGGATTTCGCCTGCGATTCGCTGGCGTTCTTTTTCCTGCGCCGCAGTTTGAAGTGCACGCAGATTCGAGTTGCGCTCTCTACTTTTTTCTACCTCAAGAAAAAGATAGCTATTCGTCAATGCCAATGAAATCGTTTTTGTAATTCCTTCCATCACTTCCTGTTCAGCGATCGTCCATTGGTGGCATTGCTCTTTTGCGATAATCAGACAGTGCATATTTGCTCCGTATGAAAAATTGATAAACTCCGCTCGCTGAATCTCAAATCTCTCAAAGACTGCATCCAGGTCTTGCTGGGTCTGCCTTCGCTTATAGTGATGTATCTTATTTGTTTCCTGTAGCAGCATATTTTCAATGAGAGAATCAGAGGTGAATTGTGAACCGTCATATTGGTTAGAGGCATTTACCTGCAGTGTTAGACTGTCATTCTTACTTAAAAAAAGGATATTCGCTTTAAAAACACGACTTAGTTCAGTCGTCAGCACTTGGATGAGTGCGTCTACGTTTAAGCAGGAAGCAATTCGCTGATTGAGGGTGACCAGTTCCCTTAGCTTTGTCGTCACATTCTCCACGGATTCAAACAGCTTCGCATTTTCACTAGCCACACCTATTTGCAGACCGATCGATTCGACTAAAGAAATGTCCTCCTGTGAGAAATCTCGGTGATCCTTAGTAAAGACATCTAAAACGCCAATGGTTTCCTTCCTGGCTTTGATCGGAACAGAAATAAGAGATTGGAAGTCTTCGAGTTGTGGGCGCTGCTTATAATACTGGGTTAAATTTTCTGTAACAATTGTCTTCCCATTTTTAATGACAATCCCGCCGATAAAATCAGTCGGTAATTTTTTTAACTGCTCGCTTGATTCGTATTGAATCCCATAGAAATGTTGAGCTTCAAAATAATTACCGGAAGGCTCAAGAAAATAAACTACTGCAGCATCAAAGCTGCATATTTCAATGCATTGGGCCACAGCTTTGTACAATAGCTTATCCAGACTAAGCGTTTCACTTAGGGCAATTGATACCTTACTGAGTGCATGAATTGCAGATATATTTGAATTTGCATGATCACTTCGCACATGAACCTCCAACCATGTTTTGTAAAAAACGATGTTTCAAGTACCTTTTTCGATTTAGACCGCTTAGTTCCCTTCCGTTTATGACCGTCGTTGATAGAAATTAAAATGACAGCTCCAGCACTGAACATAAAGAGGACTGTTCGAGGCTAAAAGCTGTCATGGCTAAAGACCATCCTATTTTTTTCTTTCAATTACGCAATCTTCTTTCCTTTTCTAGCTCGAAGCTTCTCTGACGGACGTTTCTTCGTTCGCTGCATGGGTGCTGGTACTTTAGTAAATGCTTGTTTTTTGGGCGCAGCTGCTTTTAAAGGTTTTTTGGAACCGGCAGCTTGTTTTTGTCCTAGCTTATTTGCGTGGCGAGCTTGCTTTGTTGGTTCTTGCTTTCTTGTTTTGACGTTACTGGTTTGCTGCGGAGAGACTTTTAGAATCGGATTGTTTGTAGTGATGGGGGACCTTTTTGGATGTACCACTTTTTTCCGATTCGCCGCTGTCCTTCTCTTTCGAACCGTTTGCTGCTTGTTGCTTGCATTTTTCTTTTGCAGACCCGCAGCCACAGATTTCGCTTTGGAAATTACCGAAGACGGGCGAGATGTTTTCTTGCTCTTATTTTTGCTTTGCTCACTTCTTGTCGTGCTCGTTTGCTGCTCAGGTGTGCTCTCTTTTGATTCAAGCGCACTCTCAATAATTTCCTGGCTCATATCCTCCGCTTTTACACGCTTAACAACCGGCTTAGATTCCGCGTCTACATTTTTCCTTGTTTTTGTGCTCTTTTCTTTTACAATGGAGATTGTTTTCGCTTTTTCTTTTGGTTTCTTTGGTGTTTTTTCCGACTTACCTTCGGCTGATTCTACTTTTTCCGTTGCTACTGCTGATTTCTCATCTTGGGATGTTGTCTTAGGTTTGACCTTGACCGGATTTTCTTCGACTTGCGCCGGTTTGGGTTTGGGTTTGAGTTGCTCATGTTTTATCGTTTCTTCTTTTACTGTCTTCTTTTGCTTTGGTTTTACTGAATCGTCTTCAAAACGTACTGAGAAGGTTCGCGATTTCCCTGATTTCTTACTGATAGATACGATCTTCGGTTGCTCGTTGTCAGTTTGTGCTTCAATACTGGTGATTGGCCTAACGTCAGTGGACTCCGTTCTTTTTGGTGGACTGGATGGAACCATACTTGAGAAAACCGGTGATTTTTGAATGGTTTTCTCTAATGGCTGCACGATATAGGAACGTGCTGGCGCTTCTTGAGAAGAAACTTCTTCTTTCTCGGCTAAGCTTGAGTCCAAGGGTGCCACTTCATCAAAAGCAACTACTTCTGGTAGGGCTATTTCGAACTCGACCGCCTCTTCCTCAAAGACCACTTCTTCCGGTAGGGCTATGTCAAACTCGACCGCCTCTTCTTCAAAAGCCACTTCTTCCGGTAGGGCTACGTTGAACTCGACCGCCTCTTTCTCAAAGACCACTTCTTCCGGTAGGGCTATGTCAAACTCGACTGCCTCTTCTTCAAAAGCCGCTTCTTCCGGTAGGGCTATGTCTAGATCGACTGCATGTTCCTCGAAAGCAACTACTTCTGGTATAGCTTTTTCGGTCTCGACCGCCTCTTCCTCAAAGACCACTTCTTCTGGTAGGGCTATTTCAAACTTGACTGCCTCTTCTTCAAAAGCCACTTCTTCCGGTAGGGCTACGTCGAACTCGACCGCATCTTCCTCGAAAGCAACTACTTCTGGTAGGGCTATTTCGAACTCGACTGCCTCTTCTTCAAAAGCCGCTTCTTCCGGTAGGGCTATGTCAAGATCGACTGCCTGTTCCTCGAAAGCAACTACTTCTGGTATAGCTTTTTCGGTCTCGACTGCCTCTTCCTCAAAAACCACTTCTTCCGGTAGGGCTATGTCAAGATCGACCGCCTCTTCCGTAAAAGTAACCTCTTCTGGTAACGCGATCTCTAACTCAACCGCCTCTTCTACAAAAGCCACTTCTTCTGGCAACGCCATTTCAGACTCACCAGACTCTTCCTCAATGACTCCTTCTTCCCACGCTACAGTTCCCAATCCCTGTGACTGCAGTTGCCAGTTTCGTGCCTCCACGACTCTCTCTGAAGAAGCAGGCTGTGTCAGGCGAGCTTCCTGCACGCTTTCATAATTCCCGGATTGATATAGGCTCCGATCCTGGGCTAATTCTGCCAATGCCTGTGACTTGGATAGATCGGTTGCAACTACGCGCTGCAAAATGCCTTCTGCTTCTGTATTCAAAAACTGGACAGGATCAAAAAACATTTCCTTCAAGTGCTTGTAAAACTCATTAGGCATCGCCATGTCATTCAACAGGAGATCATAGGATTCTGCATCCAGCGGGTTGGCCTGATGATAGGCTTCAATCATTCCCCTCATCCAGCTTACATCCCAGACGCCCATGTCATCCATCGTGCTAGTGATCAATTTGCGTAAATCCCGGAACGGGAGATCATAGGCTACTCCATCAAGGTCGATTACCCATAGCCCCCCAGGTCCATTCTGCCCATTTGACCAGCCGTAGTCCTGATGAACAAGTCCCCAGTGGGGTTCTCCCATAGCTACCATATTTGCATAAGCAGAGTCGTTCAGTTTTGCCAATGCATCGAGCGCTTGCTGCTGATATTGATCCACGACTGCCAAAATGGAGCGACTAGCGATCGAATCTTCATATGCAATTGCCATGTCACGCATCCAACCAATTTTTTTGGCGATTTTTTGATAGTAAGCGGGCCAGCGGAATAAGCGTGATGAATTTTTGGCATTTGCAGGAGGGACATACCCTTTTGAATGACGGTGAAACTCACCGAGACCGTAGCACAGCTCCTGGGCACCAATCAAATCAACCTTTGTTGCCGGCTGGAGGCTGATCCAATCCGTGACGATCCACAGCTTCCCGCCCATTTCGACGAACAGCTTTCCATCCTTTGCAGGAATCAACCTGGGTACTCGCGCGCCTTGGTTAACGATATATTCCTGAAAACCGACGCTAAACAAGCTTCGCTCCGGGCTTCGATGCAGCAATTTCAAGCTGCGGGTCCCTCTGTCCGTTTCGATTCGCCAAATTGCCCCGCCTTTATCAGGCTTAGAGGTAATTAATACTCGATCGCTCACGTACATATCGTAATACCCCATAACACGTTCGGCTAGTTCATCTATCTCGGGTGGTACATACACATCCCAGTCAGCAGAGACTGCCTCATTCCCCCCACTAACGAGCCACGGCTTTACCAAGTACTGATCCATCCCTCTCCCCCTGTACACGATGTCGTGAGCCGTTCTTAACCATATCAAGGTATTCACGCTGCTCAAATCACGAAACGGCTAAACGAACAAAACGGGTTCACACATCTGTGGAAGAGGGAAAGGCTTACTGCTACAAGGCATCCAGCATCACGCGATCCATTTCGTTCATCAGGCTAAAATCCCCGTCAACGACTATTAAGGTGCCTGTCACGAAAGAAGAGTCTGGTTGTGCAAGCATTGATACCGTCCTGGAAATATCTTCTAGGCTTCCGATTTTTTTCACCGGGGTTGCCTCAGACAGGCGTTCTTCTGCCATGGCTAGTATCCCTTCTGTAAGTGCAGAACGAATGACCCCAGGTTTAATCGCTTTAACAGTAATCTGATAGCCAGCTCCTTTGCTGCAGCCTGGGTTAAGCCAACCAACGCATATTTGACTGTTCCATAATGGGCAAAGTTTGCCAGCTAAGACATGTTAATAATGCGTCCATAGTTAATTGCGGATCATTCGCTTAGCGGCTTCACGGAGGCAGTAAAAGGAGCCGTTTACGTGAATATCGAACATCCTCATCCATTCCTACGTTGTTAACCAGAATATCTACACGTCCACATTCTTAATCCACTTGCTCAAAGAATCCTCTAACGCCAAGAGCATCGGTTACGTCCAATCGATACGCTGAAGCCTTGTTCCCCTTTTGACCGATTTCTTCTGCTACACATGTGGCAGATACCTCCTGAATGTCCGTGACCCATACATGTGCGCCCTGCTCAGCCAGCTGCTGTGAGATCGCTTTGCCTATCCCACTTCCTCCGCCTGTTACTACCGCTACTTGTCCCCTCAATGAGAGCCTTACAATTCCTCATTTCTTTCTTACAGGCATTTGTGTTCGATCTGTAATAGATGCTAGCTCTAACGGAATTCCTAGCTCTTCTTCCATATGCTTTTTGGCTTTGTCATACACACTCTTTACGGAACCCATGTTCCTGAGCCGTTTAAGGTAGCTCATGAAAATAACAGGCAAGCCCGAAAAGGCGGGCTATAAGCTGATCCACAAGCCCGCCATAGACCATCCCCTGAAGGAATGAAGGAAATACCATTAGAAAGTCAGATTTTCTCTGATCAACGACCGAAAAGCTACGGTTGTTCCACTGTGATGCCCTACACTAATTTTGTAGAGGCTCATACCGCGATATTGCATCATCCATCTCGTAGAGCTGCTGCTCAAGAGCGACAACAATCGAGGCAATGCAACCGTCTTCAAACGGCGACATTAAACCAGCAACTTCAACCAAGTTCGTAAAAGATTTGCTTCCACCTTCTCTACACAACTTCAAATAATCAGCCCACGCCGCCTCGTAGTCTCTAATTAATCGCTTCAAAAACTGGAGCGCACAAATTTCAGCCAACGCATAATCAATATAGTAAAACGGTAACGTGAAAATATGCCCTTGCTTATGCCAAAATCCACCCCGTTCTAAATACTCGCACCCCTCATAATTACGCTCCGGCAAATACTTACGTTCAATATTAAGCCATGCCTCACGTCGTTCTGCTGGCGTCCTTTCTGGATGTTCATAAATAAAATGCTGGAATTCATCGATCGAAGCGCCGTAAGGCAAGAAAAGCACAGCGGATGTCAAATGATGAAATTTGTATTTATCAGCTTCTTCTTCAAAGAACAACTTTAACCATGGCCATGCAAAAAAATCCATGCTCATTGAATGAATTTCGGCCGCTTCATAAGTCGGTATATTATATTCTGGCACTTGGAAATGCCTGCTCTCATACATCTGAAAAGCGTGACCTGTCTCATGCGTCAGATCATGAATATCGCTCGAGGAACCGTTAAAATTCGCGAACACAAACGGTGCATGGTAGTCGCTTAAAAACGCGCTGTATCCCCCGCCCTGCTTGCCCTTCTTACTGACGAGATCCATCAACCCGTTCTCCATCATAAATGTAAAAAATTTATTGGTCTCAGGTGACATTTCTGCGTACATCTTCGCACTGTTCGCAACGACCCAATCTGAATCCCCCTTTAATGTCGGATTTCCATCTTTGAAGCTAAGATCCTCATCGTAGTAACGCAACGTATCGACACCAATCCGACTGCATTGGCGTTCACGCAACCGAGATGCAAGAGGTACAATTTGGTCAAGTACTTGCAGACGGAAATTCGCAACCATCTTCGCGTTATAATCCGTGCGATTCATTCGTGCATAGCCCAACTCCACATAATTCTGATATCCCAGCTTTTTCGCCATCCCTGTGCGCACCTTAACCAAATCATCGAGAATACGGTCGAACTCTAACTCATAGTCTTCCATGAATCGGTAATATGCCTCAGATGCGCGCTGTCTCATCGTTCGATCCGCAGCCCGCATAAATGGGTCCAACTGAACCAATGTACGCTCATCGCCCTCAAACTGAATTTTCGCTGATGCAATCAGCTTATTGTACTCAGTCATCAATTTATTCTCTTGTTGTAAATCTTCAATAATGTCGGGATGGAACGCTCTCACCGCTTGTTCAGCCAATTGAAATAATTGAGTGCCCCATCTCTGCTCCAGTTCTAAACGAAATGGCGAGGCCATCAGGGCACGATAATAATCAGTTACATAGCCTTGGAAAATTGGTTTAATTGTATCAATATAATCTTGTTCAATCCTATAAAACTCATCGTTTGCATCAATAGAATGGCGTATATTAACGAGCTGACATTGTGTGTGGAATTTACTGCGCAGTTTATTCAACGCTTTCATAGCTTGTTCTTGGGTCTCTAAATCATTCGCTGTTGAGAACGTTTTCAAATACGTTTTAAATTCTGTACCTATCCATTCCATGTTTGGGCGCTCGTATAGATACTCTTTAAATGTCATGCTTAATCACACCTTTCTACCATTTTTTGTTTTCCTTCATTAAAAAGACGGCATCATGAAATCTTGTATCAGTTCTTTTGCGAATTTTGTACCTTATTGGGAAACTATCGTTAAAGTTTCATTTTTATCACATCCCTATTTTTAACTACCAATAGTATAATGATTTAAATATGACGTCCTTCGTCATATAAATAGTATTTTTTAGAAAATTCCATTAAATATGGCAACTATGCATACGGGCTTTATAACAAAGGTCGGATCTGACTTTGGAAGGGACGGACATCATTCCCTTGTACAGATACCGCTTCAAGATCCTCACGATGGTTCTTTCAATGAGACTTATTTGATGGGAGACTTGTTCTCAAAAACCATTGAGAATTTCCATACTCCGTTTTTGAAAGTGATATTGAATCTGTTATCCGTAACCGGAGAGATCGAAAAATCATAGTTCGTTGACTGGATAAAAAATCTCCTGCCATCCGTTTAGAATGCAACAAATATAAATTCATTAAAAATATGGATAAAGATTTTAAAAAATGCTATATTGTGTCAGAAATGTTATTTTATTGATTTAAATCTACATTTGACTTTATGAGAATATAAAGGCTGATAGTGGGTGCTACGTTTATAAAATAAAGAGGTGGTATGCTATGGAGCAGAGGATTAAAGAGATAGATTATATTAGAGCTATTAGTGCAATGGCAGTAATAGCCATACACGTTTCAGCTACATATGTAGAAAAGAGTAATGTTGCATATATTTTGAATCAGACTTCGCGTTTTGCTGTACCAATGTTTATTATTCTGTCGGGAGTAAGTATTTTTATGTCTGATAAAAATAAGCCTAGTACGGCAATATCATTTATTAAAAAGAGATTCGGTAAAATCTTGATACCATACTTCTTTTGGAGTCTTCTTTATTTTATAGTTGCTAATCGCCATCACATTATATCAACAGATCCAAGTTCACTCCTACGTGTTTTAATAGAACAATTGTACAGTGGTACCGCTTATGTACATCTATATTTTTTAGTAATCATGTTTCAACTATATTTAATTTATCCTTACGTAAAGAAATGGATAGTGGAGAGGCCGATTGTTATGCTCTCTACTTCATTTATCCTGAGTTTGGTTATGCATCTGATTCTTTACTTGCACGCTCTTCATATTGTAATAGTTCCAAGCATTGGCGTTTCATATGTAAGTATATTTCCAGTTTGGATTTTTTATTTCGTTTTTGGGACTTATATTGCCTCAAATAAAGAGCGTTTACTACGTAAAATTAAGGATTTAAGTCTTATCAAATTGTTTTTTGTCTGGTTTTTTACATTGATGATTTTAATTTTTGATAGTAAGTATACACAAACATACAACTCATCAGTTAAGCCTAGTACAATTTTGTATACTTTGCTTAGCTTAGTATTTTTTTATAGGTTATTTTATGCTTTTGCTAGTATTGATTCCAAAGCTTCAGCTATCCTAAATTGGTATTCTGCTCATTCTTTTTTTATTTACTTAATTCATCCTTTAATAATGAGCCTTTTAGTAATAGCTACCCCTAAAATTTGGTATGGAATGATAGGATTTTTGTTATTAACAGTGTTTACTCTACTATTGTCAACAATTCTTACGTATTTCTGTTCTAAGTTTAAATTTATTCAAATAATAGGAGGGGTATATATTAATCCCTCAGACCAAAAAAAGAAAGTGTTAAGTACAGAAGCTTAAAACAACCTAATATTCTCTCACTTGGGAAGACAGTGAAAATGCCCTGACCTGAGAGTTGGCGCCAGTACCAACGATAATCAATGCTGCCCCTCCGGTTCCGACCAAGCAGCGCTACAGCAAGTTTTTCTGCTCTCGTTGCTGTCAAAAAGCACTTGTTTTACAGTAAATGTGGAAGGGATACACTCCACTTACCATCCAAGGTTCTGTGGAGGGAATATTGATTGTAAAGAACTTGTACCTAGCATTATTTTATACTTACCCATAGCAGTGGAAGGTTGCCTTTTTTCTGTTGGTGACGGTCATGCTGTTCAAGGTGATGGAGAGGTATTCTGTCCAGCTCTCGAATGCCCAAATGACACAGACATCTCAAGCGAAACAAAACTCGGAACCACCAAAACTATCATCAAAAGTTCCGCGACAAAAAATCTGGAAATTCAACCAATGCTTGAAACCAGTCTCTTCAATGGAGATCCTGTGAGAGTAGATTACACTTTCTGGCCATCAGTTGTTACAGAAGAGGAGAGCTCTCATCATGCTCTCCTCTTCACATACGTTTTCTTTTAGGTGGGGTGGTTGTTATGTTAGGTTCTTTATTAAAAGTAGAGTTGAGACGTTTTCTGAACCGTTGGCAGCTTTGGGTAGCGATGTGTTTACTGGTCGCTTGTTTTATACAAGGGTACGTTGCATTCCGCCCTTTTGGCTTAGCAATTGATCAATACCATGACAATTATTTTGTCGCATTCAGCTATGCGCAAGGTATGGGGGCAGAAGCCATTTTGGCCAGCGTATACCCTCTCATCATTTCTTTGCTGGCAGGAGATTCGTTAGTGCGCGATAAACGATCGGGATTTGATCGTTACATATTTACTCGAGTTTCCTACAGAAAGTATATCCTTGCCAAGCTGCTTTCCTCTGCTATCGTTGTAGCTCTATTTGTGTATCTCGTCGAGTTTATTATGTTCATATTTGCAATGGCTGTCTTTCCTGCTACTGAAAAGGTACTGGCTATACAAGGAATCACTCCTGTCTATGCTGAGCAAATTTTTCTTTCTTACCCATATCTTTATATTTTCCTCATCACGAGCAATGCTGTCCTGTACGGGATTGCACTAGCGACGTTATGTAACTTCTTGGCTACCTTGACAAAGAATATATACGTTGTACTAGTGGCTCCCTGGATACTGCTTTTTGTCATGCAGCTGGTTTTCTACAACATGGAGTTGTCCGATTATGCGCCTCTGGATCTTTTAGGCCTCTACCTTAGCGGCGGTCTTATCTACCAGCAATCCACACTAGAGATACCCATCATTTTTCTAACTGTTATCGCCTTTTTCTTTTTGGCTACTTATCTGATATTCACCTGGAACATAAAGCGAGGTATAGGAAAATGAAGCAACCTATTGAATTTCATCAAGTTTCAAAAAAATTGGGAAGAAGAAGCATCCTCGAACACATAAATCTGTCGGTACACGCTGGAGAAGTGGTTGGTATAGTCGGTACGAACGGGTCCGGAAAAACTACATTGCTCAGATTGGTAACTGGGCTAGTCTACCCCGACCATGGTGAAGTTTTTGTTGGCGGTAATAAAATATCCCCCGGTCTGCTGGGTGTCCTACCGACCTCAGTAGGTGCCGTGATTGAGTCACCTTCTTTTCTCCCACAGTATTCCGGCTTGAAAAACCTTTCTTTACTTGCTGACATTCGTGGAAAAATTAGTCTTGATACAGTTAAATCCACAATGAAAAAACTGGATCTGGATCCTTCCAACAAGAAAGCAGTCCAAACCTATTCACTAGGTATGCGCCAACGTCTAGCCATCGCCCAAGCTATTATGGAAAATCCGGACATTTTGCTTTTCGACGAGCCAACGAACGGGCTTGATGAACATGGTGTACATATTTTTTCAACCATCATGCAAGAGCAAGTGCAACGTGGTTCAGCAATAATGATCGTCTCTCACCATAAAGACGAAATAACAAGATATTGTGACCGTGTATTTGGACTGGAAGAGCGAACATTGAAACAGAAATTTTGAGATAGACACGATCCACTTTTTTATTATTGGCACGAGGTGAATCACATGCTGACTTTTGAACTATCTCAACTGATTTCCCGCTATTTATGGCGATGGATCTTTGGGATAGGTGTACTTTGTCTGGATTTGTTGTTCTACCTGAACAGTCAAACGTCTGCACCTAATTCGATTTGGGAGTTTACTTTTTCGTTTCTGACTAGTCCATCTCAAAGTATGTTGATCCTTCCCGTACTATTTCTGATGATTACCATAGATGTAATACGGCTCGATATATCGAGTAATTTTATACAATTCCTTATGGTAAGGGCCACGGCTCGTACGAACTGGTTTATCGCAAAGCTCACATCTCTCTTCGCCATGTCGGTTCTATATACAATATTGGTGGTAAATATACCACTCGTCATAGGAATGTTAGGCGGTTTGGACACGTCGTATGTGATCGGAGAATATTCTGTGTTTTTTCAAACAACTCCCCTCACTTCATTGATTAGTACCACTCTTCCTACCTTCATTATTACATTCACCACGCTCGGTACTATGTTCTCAATACTTAGTCTCTATACACACCATCACTCTGTATCTTTAGTCGTCGGAACGCTGATATGTCTATTATCATACTTTACCTACGTACGATACCATGACATTGGCATCGCTTTTAAATGGATGTTGACTACACATATGTTTCTACTTCCGAAAATACCAACCAAACTTTTTTCTTCAAACAACTTTTCGGCCCCGTCCTTTGCGTGGTCCTATGGGTACTTGCTTTGCCTGTATATCACAAGCGTCATTCTTGGCTACATGCGAGTCAGAAAAATGAACCTGTAAAGTAAGTTGGTGACCTAAATTGAAATCAAGTTTGAAAATCAATGTATTCACTCAACCAATTCCATTCCTATTATCCATCACGTTATTGTTTGTTTTGCTCTCCCTCTTACATGGAAGCACTGTACGTGCCAGTAGCATTCAACCAGGCGATCTCTCCGTATATTTGCTGAAATCTACTGGGGGATTATTTTATCATAGCAGTATATTGGAGGTAATACGTTGGACCACTGCCACACTGCCTCTTTTATTTTTCATCTATCGGATGATGGTTCAGCTCAACGGATACGATCATTATGTGATGTTGCGTATGAGATCCCGCAGTAAGTGGTGGATAGAAAAGTTTGTATCAACTGTTCTTGTTTCCAGCTTTTATAGTTTATGGTACATCCTTGTTCATGTGTTAGTCGGCTACTTCTTATTTTCCTTTCCCTTTTCTTATGATCTCGCTTCCATAGGAGTACTAGCTCGACTTCCGGTTCATTCGATTCCCTATAGGATCGACCTTATTGCTCTTCTCGTTTTCACCACAGGATTGATCGCTCTAGGGAGTATAGCTCAGATTGCTACAATACTATGTAAAAAATCTGTTAGCATGTACCTTTTGTTTACTTTACTTTTATTTGTCACGGGATCCCTGTATGTTCATAAGCTTATCCCTCGTGAATTATCTCCTATGCTATATGCTTCGTTTTTTGATTTGTTTTCTAACGATTTTCAACACAATCGCTTAATATATGCACTATTTTTCAATGCTTGCGTTTCTTTGTTCTGCTTGTTTACTGGTTTCTTCATTTTTCGATCAGCCATATTTTCACAACAGACCGAATAGTTGTTAGGCGTTAGTGTCAATCCTCATAAACAACGAGACCCTCTTCTAGTGAATGGGTCTCGTATTGCAAATTGATTTTAGATTTCTTTTCAAGTCATCGAACAGATTATCCAACAGGGATTCCTTGTACACGATCTTTACGGCTGCATAGCCATTTACCGGTTTTTACAATTACGGTTGATTCATCGCTCACTTTTTCCAATCCTGAGGAGATTTAAGTCGAATGTACTCAAATAGATTATCTTCATGAGCATCTACAGAATTCTCATTCATATCGGGTGTTTGACCAATACGCTGTCCTGCATGTTAACAAAATAACTCAAATCTAAATCTATATTCTCCTTAGTCTATAACAATATTTTCACAGTCCAATACATTATTTTTAGATTCTAAAACATTATTTTTAGTGAACAAGCGTATGCTTGACCGGATGAATTCGGCGCGGTCTTCGATGCTGCAACGCGGAAGCTCGACTAATTCGTATCCAAGCTCGGTGTAAACCGCTGCCATAGTGTCAAAGGTTCGGGAAGCTGTCTTCAGATCCTGTTTTCGTTCGGCATCCTGACGATAAATGTCCGGCCAGGGTGGGGCGATAAAGACGCGTTTATTGTAGCGAAATATTTCGCCAGCGCGCTGGATATGAACCGGAACATCTAAACCCTCCAGTCGAAGATACCCGATGACGTCAGGCACACCTCGATCAAACAGCACGGGGGCAGTATTCCCTTTCTTTAATTCTTGTCGGTATGAACGCATTTCCCAAGATATCATGAGCTCTGCGAAGAGTATTCTGTCTTTCCAAGGCAGAGCGGTACCGCCAATCATCTTTTGCTCCTGGATGATGCTTCTTCCCGCTTCAACCGAGCGCATGAAGCCTATCTGTTCGAGATAATCGATGAGCGTACTCTTCCCTGAGCCAGGGCCACCTGTGATGACAAAAAAATGATGTCCATCTAACTCCATAAAATCCTCCTTAGATAGAAATTTGGATAGGCAAATTCGGCTCGACCATGGTTCCTGTGTCAGATCCTTTGCTTCTTCTCTTGAATGAACCATTCGATATAGCACGTTGTAAAGTCTATTGGTAATTAATGAGATACGCCTGTCTGTTACCATTTATCACCTGAAGGACCCAGTCCTGATCTTCATCCATCGTTGTTCCTCCTTTTTCACTCCCTTACCATCCCATACGATAAAACCAGCATCATCTGCCAGTCGAACACAGTTGTCTCAAAAATCTATCTCGTCAATTGCACAAGACAAGGTTTCTGTCATTTCAAAAAAAGTGGAATTCGAGCCGCACTTCCCTAGCTACCTTCCGCATCCATTGATCTAATCTTCTAGGAAAAAACCAACCATGTAGTGGGTTCATTTTTCAGTCAAACGGCAACTCCCTTCTCTCTGTGGAATGGTGATATTGCTGTAGAAAGTAAAAATTTGACAAATATTACCACGAATAAGGGAATACCTTACCAGGGGACGCCAAAGGAAGAATTCGGCGAGGTAAATGTTTTTGTCTGGGAAGAGGAAAAAGGGGTCGACTATCGATTGATCAACAAGCTCTCCCAAGAGGAATTGCTCAAAATAGCGGAGTCTGTAAAAAAAGCGTTCAGATCGAGCTTATAGAAGATTCGGACGAGGGACAAGTGTTAAATTGGTTAAATACCATATACGCTTCAGATCTGTTTGGAGCACCTATCCAAAAACCTTCCTATCTTCCACCAAGCGTGAGACTCCGTTGCAATAAGCTGCCGAACCAACAAAACTGAACGGACAATCACGATTTATGATCAAATCAGCCGCGGTAACAGGAAGTTACTTTACTTTGGTTTATGAAAAAGGAAGCCTTACAAAATAATACACTGCAGAAAAGAAGCCCATCCATCTTCAAGGAACTGCTTTCATCGGAACTGCTCCTCTGTTAAGCTTTATGCATCCTGAAGTAAAACAGCTTCCTCTATTGGTGTGGGAGAAAGACGGCGTGGTTTATACGCTTAAAGCAAATACTTCTATCGAGGAATTGAAGAAAATTGCAGAGTCGCTTTATAGATGATTGAATTTTTGCAGCACAAATTAGGATAAACTATTCGATTGTCCTTCATCGCTGCCTCAATTCTACTCTCATCTTGGATGTCTGCATGCTATATGTAACCTTGATGACTCCACTTCATGCTGCCAATTACATCCTATTAAAAGTCGCCTAACGCGGCTTTTTATTCGATAAGCATTCACTTTAGATTTCTACTAGCCCTCTTAATATTTATACATGCATCCAATAAGCAACAAATTCTTCACCATCATTTGTGATACGGTTCAGCTTAACGGGGGTCTATCGGCGATCCGCTGTATAGCTTGCTCCAGTAGAAAAGGGTACGTTTCTCGCTATCGTATTTGTTGAATAATTGCATTTCTACGTTGATAAGTTCCCCATCCGCTTTTTGCCTCGAATGTCCAATATCGACTGTTTATCGCGGGGAGCGTCCTTTTCGGTATAGGGATTCAGCAGGATGATCTCTGTCAAAGGCGGTCTGTCGGCTTCTAAAAAGGTCTTGTTCAAAAAGGTAAGCAGAACGTCACGGTTTTCTTCACTGCCGAAAATCATGTTTAAATAAAAAGTCGTTGCGGGGATCAAGCGTTTTCCGTTAGGTTCACCATAACGGTCATAACTGCAGACAGGGAGGGTACTCAGTGTAAGAATCTCAGCGGCGCCCTCTCGCAGATAAACAAGATACAGAGCAGCAGTGATCTATAACTAGATCATCCGCTGCTCTCTTTTATGGATGGCTCATGTAATCCCCACGCTACAGGTATGCCTAATAATGCGAAGAAAAACAGGGTATAGAACAGGAGATGGTAATCCATTAGCAAACTTACTAAAACGGAAGCAATCATGCCGCCCACATAGCGGAATGTGGAAAAGATACCAGAGGCTACCCCAGACATTTCCTTTGAAACAGCTTGCAGCGAAGCCGTTTGCATAGATGCTGAACCTATTCCGGCCCCTAGTCCTCCGATGACCAGACCAATTGCGATCGTTACGAGTGAATGGTTGGAATAGAATCCTACATATACGCCCACTGCTACGGCTGAGAGAAGAAAGGAAAGCAGAACCGTCTTTTTCTTTCCAACACGATCTGTTAGGTACCCTCCAAACCATGAAAATAGAGACATCGACAGCGAAAATACAAAGAGCAGAACGCCAATCGTTTCCACGGAAAAGTGGAATTCATTTTGCAAAAGAATGGGCATCACCAGAATAGTACTATACATGATGGCATTGCTAAACAGAATAGAGAAATTGGCACTGGTAAACATACGGTTTTTGAATAATTGAAATTGAATGAGCGGTTCCTCACATTTCTTTTCCTGCCGGATGAACAGAAGGATTAGCATACACAGCAGCCCCAATGTCCAAAGCGTCCTGTATTCGTTATGCGTCACTAACAAAATGAGAGTAATGAGACTGGCACCTAGAAGGATCGATCCAAAGATATCCATCGATGCGGCCCTTTCCTTTTGGATGACAGGTAAAAGAAAAAACGATACACATAACGACACCAAAGCAAAGGGGATATTGATCCAAAAGATGGACGTCCAGCCCCAAAAGCTGATTAAGATCGAGCCGATTAATGGGCCAAGTGCAGCGCCAATGCCCATGGAGAAACCAAACAATCCAAAGGTCTGGCCCATTTTCTCTTTGGATGTCGTATACCTGACGATGGCGCTGGCATTCGGAGCAGCCAATGCGCCACCGACAGCCTGGACGGCTCGAAATATGATCAGCCACAGCAAATTCATCGTAAATAGACAAGCGATGGAGGAAAGTAGAAAAAGCAGCATGCCTAAAAGAAACATCTTCCGATTTCCATAAATATCCCCCAGTTTTCCTGCAATCGGTTGAAGCACGGTCATTACGATCAAATAGACGGTAATGATCCAAGAGGCATGGGACAAGTTACTATGCAAGGATTCAACAATGCTAGGCAAACCAACAGCAATCATGGTTGAATTGACAGGGACCAAAAAAGTCCCTGTCAAGATAGAAAGTAGCACGAGACCGTTCCTATTATTTTCCAAAGTGAACCACTCCGTTGGTGCCATCTACCGTGACGATATCTCCATCCCGAAGAACGCTCGTCGCTACTTTCGTGCCAACTACAGAAGGCACACGGTACTCTCTGGCTACGGTTCCCGCGTGAGATAAGATCCCACCCGCATCGGTCACGACCGCTCCCACGACTGAAAACAGAACCGTCCATGGCGGGGTCGTTGTTTTGCAAACCAGTACATCGCCTGTCTGGACTTTGGAAAAATCCTCAGGTCCTCGCACTACCTTCACAACGCCCGTATACTGCCCTTGTGAAGCCGCATATCCGGAAAAATGCTTCTCCTGCTCATTCACGTCTGGTGCCTTTATTCCAAACACGCGCTCCATAATGGGATCGTCAGGCACTTCTTCTGGTGGTGTTCCATAAACAGGCGGCACGTTTTTTTGTTTGTTCTGCTCATGCTCCTGTTTTCGACGCTCTATTGTTTGAGATACCAAAGTGGGTTCAGACAATACGTCGAGCAACTCATCATAGTACAGAAAAAAGATATCATTAGGAGCTTCCACCACGCTCGCCTCCACAAGCATCTCCCCCACACGTAACAAGAAGAGCCGAGATTTTGCGGGGAGCATCGCATCAATATAGAAATGGTGGTCCTCATCTAGCCCCCAGGCCTCCAGCGCCCATTGATGCAATTGGATAAACGCCTGCTTTCCTTCTCCCTCTGGCATTTTGGCCAACGTTTCGCGTACCTTCTCCTCTCGTTTTTGAACGATTTGTTCATATTCCTTTTCAAAATCATACTCTTTCTGCAAGTAGGCGCTGATCATGTATAGTACCTGATTGGGATTTTCGATCCAGGTTTCATCAAGGAATTCATGGGAGTTTGGAGAACGGTACCCATACATCTCGAGAAATGCCCGCAGACCTGTTAAAAAAGCTCTGCCTTCGTCCTGTTGATCGAGCTGTGCTACGATTTCTTCAGTGGGAAATCCGGTGAATATCCCTTCTAATACCGTGGACCGTTTCACCTGCACAGCCAGTTTCCAAAGCTCCCGATCTGTTTCCAGCGTCTTGTTCATCACACCTGACAGACATTCATAAACGGCTGTAGCATCCGATTCGTTGGTCAGTCGAGCGTACAGCTCCTCTAACGCCATCGAATGCCCGCTTCTTGGCATCATAATTTCAAAATGAAGCTGCCATGCTTTCTCGTAGAACGCAAATAGTTCCTCAACTCTTTGTTTGGCTTCATCTAATGTAGCCGTTTGGCTTCGATATGCATCCAATTGGCGATAAAAAGGGGAGAAGATATGCTCCACGGAATCCATCAAGCTTTGCTTTTGTATCGGCAGCAAGGGACCTACGAGCTCTTGATGCTCTCGAATCCGTGAGGTCATATCTCCCTCATAAGGAAGTGTTGCTTGATAAAGGCGACCATCCGCCAATTTCATCATGAATTGGCGGAGTGGCATCTTGAGATTTTCAAAGGCCGTTTTCGTGCCTTTTGTCATCGCCGGAATTTGAAACGAAGCAAACAACGGGCTTACGGCATGCGCCAAATGAACATCATCCTGTACCCAAAAATAGTTCAGTTTGTCTTCCTCATTCAGAACGATCTCTCTTTGAAATTCCGTCAGGTGCGTCATCATTTCTGGCCTCCTTGGGTGGTAATAGGTCTCACTTGCAGGATGTAGATGTGGTCAGCCTTGATCACAAATTCGATATCGACGGGATGCTGGTAGAATGCTTCCATTTTTTTTGTTTCTCTCACCAGCGACAATAGTTGCTCATCTGTGATACAAAAGCACTCTTGCTCTTCACTAGTTGTCTCTACTTCTTTTACACCCTTTTGCCCATAAACCATTTTCATTTCTTTACCGCCAAGATCTCTGTGAATATAAGCTAGCTGTTTGCTGACAAGAAAGCTATCTGGCGTAACTAAGCCGGAAACAATTGCTTCTCCCAGGCCATAGCTCACGTTAATCACGATCTCTTCCTTGTTTTGGGTTACCGGATTCATACTGAAAACGACACCTGAGACATCCGCTTCGATACACCGCTGAATCAAAACCGCCATCGGAAATTTCTCAGCGGCAATCTTTTTTTGCTGGGCATATTGCTTAACTCTGTCTGAAAACAAGGAACTCCAACACATTTTCACGCTTTCCATGAGATGAGGGAAATCTTTCACGTTGAGAATGCTCTCATATTGCCCTGCAAAAGAAGCACCCTGCAAATCCTCTGCCGCAGAGGAAGAACGAACAGCAACAGAAAGATCGGATTCGTTCGTCTCTACTTTCAGTCTCTCATAGGCGGCTGCAATTTCGCGTTCAATCTCTAATGGTACAGTCGCCTCCCACAATTTTTCCTCCAAATGATTCTCTAACATGAAGCGAGCGAGTGCATTGGAAGTAACGATAAATCCTTGTGGTACTCGGAAGTTTGCTTGAATCAATTGAGCTAAATGGAATGCTTTTGTGCCCACTCGATGGATGTCTTCTTGACCTGCCAATTGTAGGGATACCGTGTACAACTGTATGCACTCCTTTACAGTAATGTAACTAAAATTTTACAAATGTTTTATAATCTTTAAACAGTATTCACGAGTGACCTTAATATTCGAAAAAAATGTTCTATCGAGCAATGATTCCTTCGAACGGTGAAGCACGCTAAATTTCTTCAACATGAAAAAGACACGAGCTGTTGGCTTCGTGCCTTTCGAAGAGATACCTGTCGGTTCATATAACTACCCCCGTCTTCCCAAGTTCGCGGGATATTGTAGCCACGACTTTTATATATTGCCGTAGTCGATCTCTCATCCATTTCTGTTTTTCAATCACCTTTACTACTGCTAGTGACCTTTGCACCACCCGCTTTTTTTCACCTTTACTTACATATGGTTTTGGGGCGTTCTTTGCTTTCTTAGAACTAGCTTGCCATTTTGGCTTCCAGCTTACTCTTGTCGATTGTAGGCTTGCCCAGCGCTTGGTTAATCAGAAACATACCTAATAGCGGATCAGCCGAATCTTAGGACGAGCTGAATGAACAGCTCGATGGCGGACGGGATCACGTCTTCATCAATATCAAAACTGGGATGATGATGCGGATAGACACTCTCCTCTCCGCCCATACCAACGAAAATGAAGACTCCAGGGTATTTCACCAAATAACGGGCGAAATCTTCCACAGCCAAGGTCGGCTCCATATCGACTACATAGACAGCATCGCCAAACGTCCACGGACTACCTCTTCCAAATACACTTGGCAAGTTTGCTTGGGGCTACTGCAATGGCTGTGAGACAACTTTTGTACGATTTGCAAAAGCAAAAGCTGGTCAATTTCACTGAAGAGTCGAGAGCGATGGGGCGACCTGCGAAGATGTGGGCAGTGACCCTGGAGGCGAATCGGCTGTTTCCGGACGGGTACGCTGATCTGACGGTCATTGCAGTCCAGTACCGTATTTTCATCTGACAACACCCGACGGTCCCTGAGTTTATGATATCCACTTCAGGCCGATCGCGGACACAAGAACCAGGCTGATGAATACGATGCGCATCCACTCCTTCGGTTCTCCGAAAGCGAACATTCCCAGAATCGTGCCCCCCACTGTCCCAATACCTGTCCAAACAGCGTAGGCGGTGCCCATGGAAATCCGCGTCATTGCGAACATCAACAGCGAAAAGCTTGCTGTGAACGCTGCGACCAAAAGCAACCAAGATCTCCAACCACTGCGCTTCGCAACCTGTTTGATCGCAAGAACCCCAAGCACTTCACACAGACCGGCGGTCAACAATGCCATCCACTCCATTTTCATTCCCCCTCTTCTCACTACCGTCACTTCGGGTCACCAGCTTGAGCCCGATCACACCCGCCAAAAGCGTAGCAATGAACACGAGCTTAAGCGGATGGACCGGCTCATTGAGGAGGAGGATTTCCGTCATCACGGTTCCTCCTGTACCCAATCCCGTAAAAACCGCGTAAACCGTGCCGACTGGTAGTTTTTTCGCCGCGTCGATCAGAACCTTGAAGCTGTACAAAATCGCCGCGATGGTAATGATCCATTCCCACCACGCGGTTGCGTGCTTCAACCCAGATACCCATATCACCTCGAAAATTCCAGCCAGCAGCAGAAACACCCACTCTTTTTGCAAGCCCTTCTTCCCCCTGTTGTTGTTGATTTCTTACCAACAGTGTAAATCAGCTATCGCATAACGTATAATGATTGATATCGATGCATGCATCATTTTTTTTGATACCTTGTGCGAAGGGACGAACATGCAGATGGAATTAACGGACCTTAAAGTGTTTTTGGCGGTTGCGGCGGAGGGCAGCGTATCCGGGGCAGCAACAAGACTGGAATACGTCCAATCGAATGTGACGGCCCGGATTCGCAAGCTGGAAGCGGAGCTTGGCGTTCCGCTATTTCACCGTCATCCCAAAGGGGTGAAGCTGACCGAAAAAGGAACCCTCTTCCGGGATTACGCGCTCACCATCGTAAATTTAGCCGATGAATCGGTGAAAGTGGTGCAAGAAAAGTCCTACCCGAGCGGCCACCTCGCGATCGGGATGATCGAGACAGTCACCTGCGGAAATTTTATGAACACACTGTCGGAGTTTCAAAACCGCTATCCTGATGTGTCTCTGTCCATTGTAACCGGCGTATCGCAAGAGCTTGCGTCCATGGTGCTGAATCATCAACTCGACGGGGCCTTCATAACAGGTGATGTGCAGTCACCTATGTTGACGACCGAGTACATCGTACAGGATGAACTGGTCTTGCTGAGTAAAGAAACGGGGACCGAAACTTTCGATTTGAATAAGGTGAAATGGGCGGTTCATCCAAAGGGATGCCCATACCGCAAAGCGTTGGAAGCGTGGCTCACAAGTAGAGAGATTCCTTTTGAAAACATCATTGAAATTAGCTCGTTAGAAACGCTCCTGAGCTGTGTCAAATCCGGTCTGGCGGCGACGCTACTTCCCGCTACCATACTCTCGGGAGAATATCAAAGCCTGGCGGTTCATCCTATTTCAAAAAAGTATGGCATGACGACCAAAAGACTCGTACGCCGTAAGGACCGCTTTTCCAGCAAGGCCTTTGCCGCTTTTGCCGAGATGATCAATCAGAGAGGGCTGTAGGGACGGACGCTTCGCCATCCTATCCCGTTATACCCACTATAGCCCGACCAAAATGACACATGGTGTTCAGTGATAAAAGAGTTTTAGACCGGAATCCCTTATGGTGCATGAGATCCTGGTCTTCTAAATCACCAGGTAATTGAAAATAGTTTTAGACTATAACAATCCATGGATTTAAACAAAAAATACAGACTTAGACTGCTCCATTGATTTGTTCCAACTGGAATTATTTCCCTTCCCATTCGTGAATACAGCAGTTTCTCAATCTACTTTAGCAGTTTCTCTTCCTGCAGTTGCTTATTCCGTGATTATATTGCATACGACACTTTTTAAATTTCTTTCCGGATCCACAGAAACCTCTACGATTTAATTGTCCTTACGCACTAACAGTGAGCAACACTCCACATGACTGGATGGATTGGGCTTCATTTTCGTAAGGCGAGCTTCGTTTTACCAACCGATCTTACATTTGCTGAATTCCGTTGGACTGTCTTCCGTCGGTTTACCCTATTCCTAGACCCCGGCCCTCGAAGGATTGCAATTACACTTGAAGCGGAGACTCCAGGAAAAGAAGGGAGTGCAGCGGTGACGATAACTGCTCTGAATCCAGGTTGATCAGGGTTGATAAACGATCTAAATTTTGCCGTAAAATTTCCTTTGGCGTCTGTAATAGTAAAGGCAGGGATTACGACACCAAAAGTATTTTCGGTTGCAAAAACGACTACGATCCCTGCTTTAGGCCGTCCGTTCACCTTGACTTGTCCCGTGAGATTCGATGTTTCCCCGGCTACGATTATGGTTGGTACGGCGATCATGGTCATCGTAGCTTTTTTTCGTTTTGTTCCCTTTATTGAACTCATACCTCAACACCTCCATTAACAGTTGGTATGGTATTACAGCATTACCATATGAAAATGGGGGGAGGTTTGTCTGTGTGAATGGTGAGATGTTTGCAGGAAATGCTAGCCCTCTCCGCTTTGAACAGATGCATCTTGGCTTCGCCTCGTCCCACGGCTCTTGTCATTGTTTCCAACCTAATCAGAATGACATCTATTGATTCGCTATTTGCAACGCCTTTCCTTTAGTCCATATTCGGGTTAAACTGCCCGTTCGTATTATGTGATCAACCAGTTCTTTCTGGTTGATCCTTTTTGCATTTGCTCTGAGGATTAAGGTAGCCGGGTCGAACGCAACTGCCCGTGGGACTTGATCCCGAGCGCTATAATGTTCACCTCTACTTGTCATGACCATGATTGAGGCTGGTTGGGACAAAGATCCCGTATCACATGCGATGCTGTGGAGCGACAAGAAGATTCATATCTCTTCTTTTGACAGTCCCGATTTGATCCGTCGTTGTTGGAATGGCAGATGCGTTCTGCCTTTGATGTCCATAGCCTCGATAACTTCCTCAGTCGTCAACGGCTTGGAATTCGCTTCGCCTTTTTCGTTAAACAGCTGCACGAGTTTTGCACCCAGGCCTCCGCCGCTTCTTGCTTAAAGCCTGATTTGAAAGTAAAGTATAGGGACTGAGTTGAGATCGAATATGCGATCTGCTGTCCCGCCGAATCGTAAATATTGCCGCGAATGGGCGGGATGGATATCCTTACGGGAATGGCGGGTATCCGAACTCAAAACCAAGTTATTTTTCAAAATTTACGCTTCCGAATCCATGAGACCGATGAATTCCCGGATTGGCTGTCGTCTATATAAACGAAGGCATAAATGAACACAAACTAATTTGACGAAGAGGTGTTTTGAAAATGGCATTAACGTCCGCATTCACGAGCTTCAACCTGCCTGTAAAAAACGTAGAACAATCGAAAGCGTTCTTCACCGGACTCGGATTCGAGCTCAACCCGCAATTCCCCGAGAACGAGAATTCGGTAGCCATCGTGATCGGCGACAACCTGCAGGTCATGCTGATCAATCAAGCATTCTTTCATACGCTCACGGAGAAGGAATCCGTCGATACGAGCAAGTATGCGCAGATGACGATCGCATTGGCCTTCGAGAGCCGGGAAAAGGTCGATGAAATCGTGAATACCGCGGTCTCCTTGGGCGGGAAATTGCACGCTGAACCTGAAGATCATGGGTTCATGTATCATTGGGGCTTCGTGCACTTGGACGGCCATCTGTGGGCCATTAACTACATGAACATGGATGTGGCACAAGGTTAAGGCTAACGGAGAGCACGCTCATACTAGGGTTCAAAAAGAAAGACGCCGGGCATCGTCCCCGGCGTCTTCTGCGCGATGATTAGTTTTGTTCGGTATAGGCTTTGAAATTGTCCATGATCGCTTGCCAGCCTGCTTGCTGGAACTCGACGGGATTGGAGCTTTCCGCGTCGAACGTTTCAATGACCTTCGTCTCATTCCCTTGATCGACGAAAGCAATATCCACTCTTCTTCCGTCTTCCATGGTGTAGCCGATCGCCTCATGCCGATTCACGACATCGTAGACGCCGCCAAAATCAAAGCCCATGCTGCCATCCTTCGCTTCCATCCGTGTCAGAAACTTGCCGCCGACCCGCAGATCGTTTTCGGCTCTCGGCGCATGCCAGTCCTCGGACGCTTGATTCCACTTCGTGATGTGAGTTAAACCAGTTAACATAATCGTATAATTCCCCTTCTAGATGACGAAGACTCTGGAAGTTCATCTGGTTCACGAACTCCGTTTTCATAATCTTGTAGGTCGCTTCCGCCACAGCGTTGTCGTAGGGGCAGCCTTTCATGCTCAGGAATCGGCCAATTTCAATGTCTCCAAAAGTTCATCCATCTTTTTAATTTTTAAACTCGCTTCCACGGTCGGTATGGAACCATGGAACCATTGAATCTGAGATAAATCACCCTGCACCGTTGCAAAGGCACGAGAAACCAGCGCAGCATCCTTATGAGGACCTACACTTTGGCCGATGATCTCTCGATTGAACAGGTCGATACGTACACAAATGTAATGCCACCGGTTCTGAACTTTCCCATACGTCAGATCGCTGACAACGAATCGTTTAGCCTCCGTTTGATCGAATTCACGATTCAGTGTATTGGCTGTAGGCGCTTCATTACAAGTGGCCATAAGAGGTTAATATGGCGATACGGTGTACGCGGAAACAAGCCTCTGCTCTTTCATGATCCGACCAATTCGACGCCTGGAGACGACGAAACCATGTTCCTGAGTCTTTGATCTTACGTGTACCGTAAGCGTTTCGATTCTTATGGAAAATGTCCGCAATCGCTTCGGTGACATCGTCTTCGTTCGTTTGTTCTTTCGCTTCCTAGTAAAACGTACTTCTTGCGATTTGCAAAACGTAAACGTTTGACCATGCTGACCTGCTTGCGTAATTTTCCCCCTCCTCTTGGATAGATCTTCCATGTTAAAATCTTAGTAAAAACAGTTTTTCCTGAGGTGAATATCGTGGCTCATCTAAATGTAGCTGTATTTACAACAAAATGCGTTGTTATTGATAAAAATCCAATCCTTTTTGTTTCACACGATGGTGATGGTGCCTGGCAATTCCATGATGGTTCTAATGTTGACATTGAAGATTCAATGGTGGTTTCTTTAAGTGATATGCTCGAATTGGACGATTCGTTATCTGATATTCTCGACCTACGCGTTGGATGGGTTGCCAAAAGGAAAAGCCCTGATTCCGAATGGATAAGAACTCACCAATAGGATTAGCAATTTAATAAAGTTGAGCTAAGTTTTTTGTCCCACCTCGTTATGTCATAATCACAACAAAGGAGTATGTTACATGGAAAAGTCGTTTTACTTTTCGGTGAACTGAAGTGAATTGAGGTACCTAAAAGAGGCCCTAGACAAACGTATGCCATCTCGGTCAGCAATTGCATCTTCTCCCATGTGATTTTTAGGGTACCATTGCTTGTTCTGAGAGTGCTGATATTGAGTTTGCTCAAAGTTGAATACCCTCCGTTCATCTCGGTGGTAGTTGATGGTTCTTTATTTCATTGTGTCATTGACCAAACATATAACCGCGATAACATTAAATTTACTGTCTATCCAGCAAGAACTAAAACATCATACGTCTTAATTTCATTTTCTTGGTCAATAAGTTGGTATGCCAATTTTTGTACGCCACGTACATGTGCTAAAATAGTAAAGCACGCTCTACAAAATGGCTGGGATTATAAGAATAAAAAACGCGTACTGATAATAGAAAACGGAAACTTTCTTGTTGAAAAACTAGGTTTGGAAATATAAGAGACTATCGGTTAGATTCCTTTTAGTAACGGCAATGAATGGAAGAAGGGATTAGATGCCAGTAGAATTGGATGACATCATGGGGCTAGCAGAGGTTAGCGAAATGGTTGGAAAATCGAAGCAGTATGTTAAGACTTACCTGGAACGTGGACAATTCCCAGAGCCAGTAAAGGTACTTGCCAGTGGTCCAATCTGGCTTCGGCAGCAAATTCAAATTTGGATGGATACGCCGCGACCGCGTGGCAGAAAGAAGAAAGAGGATTAGAAAGGAATTTACATCATGTCACAATCAGACATCAGCTTTTGGAACACTCAGCTCGTTTATAACAGAGCCACCTAAAGTTATAACTTTAGTTAGCAGACAGTTATAGAGAGAATGGCGTATGTTATTTGTGCCCGTTGTAAAACACGCTTTCTTATCCGTTGATGGCACGCCGTGTGCGATGAAAGTCGCCCGCACGGTAGGCTCGAACGAAATCCCACAAAAATAGAAGGGAAAAAGTCGAGAATAGCATTGATGAAACGCCATACAGTAACGAATTTTAGACAGCCATCAATGGCCCTCGGGATATCCCGGGGGTTTTTTTGTGTCGGGACTACTGCATTTAGAATCTCTTTTTTATCAAATCGTGTGTTGTGTATCAAGCGAAACCCAAATTTCCCCAATCCGTATTATTAATAAAGCCGATTTCAAAGGAGGTTTATTATGCTTGAGTTTATTGCATCTGTTCTCCACCAATTCATTTCATTCATTGCTGAGATTTGGACCAGGAACAAACGCTAAAGCAGACTTGTCAAAATTACCGAAGTGTTAAATCCTACCTGTTGTGTAACCTTTTTCATCAATTTCCGTCTTACTCATCAAGTTGAAAGTAGGAGGATCATTTTTTCATGATAAATTTTATAAAGTTCACAATGGGTATCTTTGCAGCTGGCTGGTTCTTTTTTCTTTGGTGTTATCAAATGCTTCTTGCAAGTGACATTCCGGTAACGATTTCCTACGGTGAAATGCAAGGATTCCTTCAGACTTTTGCCATTTCTACAATCCTAGCCCTTGCCTACATCAGGTTTGTAGATGATACAAGATTACATTATTTCCTTACGATCCCAAGTCTATTTTGGGGCATGAGCACAATTCAGGCTTTAACTCACGATTACCATCCATACGATACTTTGATAAGCTGTGTAAGTCTTATTGGATGTATTCTCATCTTTCTATACTCAATATTTAAAGAGAATCGTAAGTTTAACTTATCTTCCTAACTATCTTGTTAAATTAACTCGATCTTTTTTACATATTTTGTAACTCTTTTCGATTCCCCTCGTCTTATTTCAGGGGGTGTTTTTTGTGAAGAAAATAGTGATTATCTTATCGCTGATTTTTGGACTACTACTGTTTTTTTCCATCGGAGTTTTAATCATACTTTATTTCAAAATTGAGAACGTAGTAACTATTAGCTGATTTTGCTCCCTACACATTGTGTTAATTCAATTTTTCGGTAAAATTTGAACATAGTTATAATACCCGTCATAAAATTAGGAGGTATTTGATTGTCCACGATGATTCGTATGGAATTTCCTGATGGTGTTTTTAACCATCGTATTGTTGGTGTTGTCATTCACGATGGTTATGTGCTTTTACATCGCAATCTGCAAGATGATTTTTGGGCTTTACCTGGAGGCAGAGCAGAGTTGATGGAATCATCCGAAAAAACCATTCAGCGTGAGTTCCAAGAAGAACTAGCTATCGATGTTAACGTTGAACGACTACTCTGGATTGCTGAAAACTTTTTTGATCATGATCACACACGATATCATGAGTTATCGTTTTACTACCTTGTCAACATTAAGAACCAGGCAAATGTCCTTGACAAGCAAAGAATCCATTCTGGCATTGAAAAAAATGTTTCACTTCTGTTCCAATGGTTCCCTCTTAATGAGTTAGAGGTTCTTCCTCTCTATCCAACATTCTTACGATCAGCGTTACGTCAATTACCAACTGGGATTCAACATATTGTTCAATACGAAAATTAGACATAATGAGAAACCTGTTAAAGATCTCTTTTAATGTGGTATTATTTGGATATCGAACTAGCGAGGTGTTGTTTATGGATTGGGTACAAATTGTTTCAGTATCTGCTTGTCTCTTCGCTCTTATTAGGACCATAAGCTCTATAGTTAAAAAAGAAAATGTGGTTTTAAACATAGTTGGAGCTTGTATTTTATTTAGTGTGACATCTTTTATTCTTATAGGTTTTTATTTAACATAATTGAGCTTGTGTTAAGTCCTCTTTTTTTGTCCCAACTCGTTATGTCATACTCCAACAAAGGAGTTGGTTACATGGAAAAGTCGTTTTACTATTCGGTTAGCTAGAGTGAATTAATTTGGGGTGATGCCATGGATAGTTGTCCATGTGCACTAAATCACAGTGCAAGGTGTGCATATCATTCTTCCCCCACTTCGCGAACGAGCAGATCGACTGCAACTAGCCGGCCTTTTGCTCACTGGCATCGAAACAGAATTATCCCTGGCCTGGCAACGTACGCCAATTGACAGCGGCGCTGCGCGAAGCCGCGTTTTTATCAGAGGACGGATTTGTAGACACCAGAAGCTTTCCAGCGTACATTTTGTCAAGCTATACGCAAACTAGAGCTCACAGGAGAACGGGAAAAGCTGGAAAACAACCCGATCGTGGATGTGCTTAATAAGACAGGCGGCAATGTTTCCCAGGCGGCACGACTTCTCGGAATCGGTAGGAGCGCCGATGTAGTCTACAGACGGTTCCGCAGTTCATCGGGAACGCGGATTTTTTGTCCTGTTTGCTGACAAATCGAGACAAAGGTAGCTTCTGCTTCAAGTACAGCTTCCCCGTGTTGATTTTTAATCATTTGTTTAAGGACGAAGCTAGTATTTCCCACTTGGTGTACATCAGTATAAATGTGCAGCTGGTCACCGAGAAAAGCCTCTTTTTTATAATCCACGCATAAGTGAGCCATAAATGAGACAAAGCCCAAACGGTTAAAATATTCGTACCAGGACTGACGGGCTGACTCCAAAAACTCCAAATACTTGACATTATTCACATGACCACCAATCACAACATCCGCTCGCACGGTGATCTCAAAGTCGGAAAAAGTCATCAAGCTCCTCGCCTTCCGTATACGTGATGAAACAAAACAACGGTCATCAAAGAACCGTTGTTTTGTTTGTCTTACAAAAGGAACCACACGAATTGAACTTGCTAGAGAATACCGCCCAGGCTTGCCCCTTTGACGAACAAACGCTCCATGTTTTTTTCCACAGTAGGGTCTGGAATGAGCGGCGGCGCTTGATGTGGCTTGACACGGGCGTCAATAAGGACATTGTCACATGCCCAATGCTTGTTTTCATAATAGCTGTTGACACCGTAAATATCGTGAGACGGATTGCTCCGCGTAAAAGTTGCCCACAAAAAGTTGGAAAGCGTAGCGCTCAAAAACGAGCTGTCATCGCAGACAATGATCATCGGGCAGGATGCGAGCGTGCCTCTGTCCTTAATGGCATCAGACAAGCTTTGCATCTCTTTTTGCGCGCTCGCATAATCCGTAAATGCGGCTCCTTGAATAGCGACAACACCTGGCATGATCATTCGCGCATTGCCGAATTCACGCAGCTCCTTCAATGTATCTGGCACTTCCTTGCAAAGCTCTCTTTTTTGCTCGCCATAGGCTGCGAAAACGACTTTACTGCCACTGTTCAAGCCCGTGCCTGAGTAATCCAAAGTATCGATTGTTGTATTCGTATAAAAATGAATGTCTCTGTGCAGATCGATCCGCTCCAGAATGTATGTCATAAAATCCACTTCATCATGAGTCGTGATCGGTCGATTTTCTTCCGCTGTTATGAACAAATATTTAGCCAGACTCAGCTGACCTGTTCCTAAGATCCGATTTGCGATGGTAAGCATCTCAGTCGGCTGCTTCACTTGTTGATAAGGGGTGTACCGCTCGCTTCCGATGGCAAAAAGCAATGGGTGGACACCCGCTGCGTCAACCGCATGAACTTCTTTCACCCCAGGAATTTCTTGCTTGATGGCATCGCCCGTCAATTCGTGGATCAGCTGACCAAAAGAAGTATCTTCTTGCGGTGGACGTCCAACCACGGTAAACGGCCAAATTGCGTTTTGCTTGGCGTATACCTTTTTTACTCGCATGACTGGAAACGGGTGTGTCAGACTGTAATAGCCCAGATGATCGCCGAATGGTCCTTCCGGCTTCGTCTCCCCGGCATGAATTTCTCCGGTAATGACAAAGTCAGCATCGTTACTAATGCAATAGCCGTCCTCATCATAGCTGTAGTGAAAACGACGTCCGGAGAGCAAGCCTGCAAACGTGATCTCGCTCATTCCTTCTGGCAAGGGCATCACTGCAGAAAGTGTATGTGCAGGAGGTCCGCCCACGAAGCAGCTCACTTTCAGCGGAGTCCCAAGCTTGTTGGCTTTATCCTGATGGACGCCGATCCCGCGATGAATTTGGTAGTGCAAGCCGATTTCTTTATCGATTTCGTACTCATTGCCGGTCAGTTGAACACGGTACATGCCCAGATTCGAATTCATGATACCAGGCTTTTCCGGGTCTTCCGAATAAACCTGCGGCAGCGTAACAAACGCCCCCCCATCCATGGGCCAGCTCTGGATCAGCGGCAGGTCCGAGATACTGATTTCCTGGTACGTAACGGGTGCGCCCGTCGATTTTTTGATCGGCAATGCCTTCAAAGCAGCAAAGCCGCTCTCCATATTTTTAAAAGGATGCTTTAGCGCCTTCATCGGATCGTTGCGCAGTGCAATTACATTTTCTGCAGCTGCCCACGTGCTACGGAAAATAAATTTGCTGCGTTCGATTGTACCGAACAAATTGGACACCGCTCGAAACTTCGAGCCTTTAACATTTTCAAAAAGCAACGCAGGACCGCCCACTTCATACATCTTCAGATGGATGGCGGCCATCTCCAGATACGGATCTACTTCCTCTGTAATGCGCACCAAATGTCCGTTTTTTTCCAAATCAAGAATACATTCTTCTAACGTACGATACATATTTGAATGGCTCCTATCGCTAGATTCACGTGCTAGCCGTATTTTTTCCATCTTACATGATAGACCTCGCAATTACACTTACCGGATGAGAATAGCTCAAACTACACCTAGAATCTCTCTTCTCCGTTTACGATGGCAAGCAGTTCCCCAAGCTCTTTTATTTCATAGGTCGGCTGAATCTCTAGGTGATTCTCTTTTTGCAGCGGATTGAACCAGCATGTATCGATACCAAAACGATTGCCTCCCTGAATATCCGAGGTCAAAGAGTCCCCAACCATCAACACCTTGGTCTTATCCGTTAACCCCAGCTTGGAAAAGGCATATTCGAAAATTTCCCGATCAGGCTTTTTGTAGCCTACCTGCTCGGAAATGATCAATTCTTCAAATGTATGGCACAGTGGTGAAGCTCCGATTCTCGCGGTCTGTACGGATGCAAAGCCGTTTGTAATGACCACAAGCCTACAGTCTGAGAGCCTGCTGCACAATTCTACCGCACCAGGAATGAGATGCACTTCTTTTCCCAGATTCTCCAAATAGGCATGACCAAAAGCTTTTGTATCCAGCTCAGGCTGGTCTACAGCGAACAATCTCCGAAATCTTTCTACTCCCAAATCAGCAATTGTGATTCTGCCCTCTTCTAAATCTCGCCAAAGCACTTTACTAATTTCTTGGTACTGGGCACCATAATCGGCAAGTCCTGTTGGTAACCCAAAAGCGGTAAATGTGTTTTGCAAGGCGTTTTCTTCCGTCATTTTAAAATCCATTAAGGTATCGTCAACATCGAATAAGATTACGTCGTATTTCATGACAACCTCCAAAAACATTGCTGATCAATTTTTTGCACCTCTCTATCATATCAAAAACGACCGCCTTGCTAACACAAAAAAGCCCCGAAAAATGTATCTTTCGAGGCACACTTTGCTATGAAGAGCAAAAAAAAGGATGCTCCATAATGGTTTGCGATACTCACAGCGACTGTAGAAAATAAGGAGGTCAGAAGTAGGTTACCGCAACTGGTATAAACGAGATTTGGCGAAATAAAGATTACTTGTACAGCTTTTGGGTAGGCATGTAAGTTAAGCGACTTTGCTTGATTTTCATGGAGATCAGGCTTTCCAGCATTTTGGCTGAAGCAAAGGAAGGATCGATGACAGGAACCTCATAGCCATGCTTTTTCAGTTTATCCTGGAGCGTGATTGCCACACCCATCATCCCTGTGCAGCCCAAAACCAGCGCATGAGCTTTATCCTCTTGGATCGCGTGAATCATTTCTTCAAACAAGGCATCCTCCATCTTTTTTTTATCGACCAGCTGCAGAACAGGTATATTCACATATCTCACTGAAGCTAATGTGGAGTGCAGCCCGAGCTTTTTACTAATATTTTCGATCATGGGCACAACATTTGGCAGTACAGTCACTACAGAAAATGACCGTGCAAGCAAGCTGGCGTAGAGCATGGATGCCTTGCCCGATGCATGGTTGTCTAGGCTTCTGGCTTGCAAACGACCAGATGTACGCCGTCGACCTTTTAGGAATTGCTGACCTCTTCCCGTGCTGACACCATATTTGCTAACGAGAGAGTTCCGGCTGCTTTTACACGAATTCGGGTCGCGTTGCCGAGATAAGACAGCGGGATATCCTCAAACTCTACGATTTCAACTGTCGCAGGGTCCGCTCCAGCCGAGATAGCCTCATCTACAGCAATACTTTTTGCCAGTGCCAAAGTCTGATCACGGCCCATCTCATCAAGTGAAAAGACGCGATCGATTTGACCACTGATTTGTGAGATCGCAGCCCCAATAGCATTAGCCACCCCAAAGTTTTCAGGTCGAATGATTTGGGATACCCCCTTTAGCTCATCAGGGAACAGGATACTGCCGCCTCCAACGAGAATAACAGGTACCGGCTCTGCGCTTGTTTTCATTTTGTCGATTGCTTCTTCCGCCATTTCGACGATTCGGTCGTACACCTTCAGCAAAATGTCCTGATCAAGATGCGCCACTTTCTCGGCATCACCCAGATCACTCTTCTTTAACGCAATCAGAACATCTGTTGTCGTTAATGTATCGCCGCCAAACGCAAGACCTTTTTGCGGAAGCTGGTAGCCCACGCTGTCAGGACCAACCGTGAAGCTTCCGTCGTCCTGAATACGTACGATCGTTCCTCCGCCGAGTCCGATGGAGATCAAGTCTGGCATGCGGAAATTCGTACGTGCTCCTCCGATCTCTACCGCGAGAGAGGATTCGCGAGGGAAGGAATTGACGAGAACGCCGATATCAGTCGTGGTGCCTCCAGCGTCGACGACGAGTGCATTTGCCAGCCCAGACAGGTAGGATGCCCCGCGGATACTGTTCGTAGGTCCGCAGCCAATGGTCAGAATCGGGTATTTCATCGCGTACTCAACGCTCATTAATGTTCCGTCATTTTGACCAAAGAAGACTCTCGCATCCACATTCTCTGCTTTTAGTGCGTTAATGAAGCCAGTTGCCGTAGTCTTCGCAACATTGACGATGGCGGCATTCAGGATGGTTGCATTTTCTCGCTCCAGAAGTCCGACACTACCGATCTCATAGGAAAGAGAAATAGGAGCTTCTTCCCCGAGTACTTCGCGCAAGATTTCGGCCGCGCGCAGCTCATGCTCTTTGGAAACAGGTGAAAAAACGGAGGCGACTGCAACAGAATCTACCTCGTCTTTGATTTCATTGGCAATGCGATATAATTCTGCCTCATTCAGCTTCGTGATTTCTTTTCCATCAAACTCATGCCCACCTGAAACGATATACACATGCTTGCCAAGATGAGCTCTCAGATCATCGGGAACACCGATTAGCGGCTTTATCGCTAAAGTAGCCGGAGCTCCGATACGGATGACCGCAATCTGATTCAAGTGCTTTCGCTCTACGATTGCATTGGTGCAGTGCGTTGTCCCCAGCATGGCATACCTGATTTGTTCGCGTGGAACCCCCGACTCAGCGATTACTTCACGCATGGCCGCATAAATTCCCGAGCTCACATCCTGTGTAGTCGAAGTTTTTGTCTTTGCCAGTACGCGATAATCTTTGTCCATTAAAACGGCATCTGTGTGAGTGCCACCTACATCAATCCCGATTCGATAGCTCATTTTACAACACTCCCTTTCTTTACCAGTTGTTCTACAGGGGTGTAGTCCACGTCATAGCGGAAGTAACGAGGTCCCACTGTTTCGATGCCTTTTGGTGTGCGCCATTTCGGATGGCATGGCATTCCAATGACAACAACGCGCGCGCCATACCGCAGTCCTTCTGTCGTGATCGGCAGGCCAGTTTCTGAGTCCACTACTGCGATCAAATCAGGAGTCACACATAGCAGGCGATCCTTTGTCCGTGCCAGCAAATGCTCATTTTGGAAGCTCAGCTCGAGGTCCTCGCCCTTGTATTCCAGAAGACCTTCTATTTTGGCTGTACCGTGCGTCCATCCGCCTTCTGTTTTGCGATTTACATCTACAACCTTCCCGATAAACAATTCGAATCCACTCGTTAGCTTCAAAATTTCTTGGACCGGGTCCAGATTTGTTTCTTTGGCCAGACGGATCGCACGACCGATTTCTTCTTCCAATTTCAAGATGTTGTGAATACCGCTTTCTTTGAGATTTTTACCAGTCATCGGGTAAATGGCGCACGTTGCTGATCCTCCCATTTGAACCGTTACACTGCGAGCAAGCCGCTCTGTCCATGAGTTGTCGATCGTATCCATGATCGTGACGTTGTCTTTTTCATCCGCAAGCACCATTGGTGTAGCGTTTATTCCATCCAGATAAAAGGTCGTCATTTGCAGCTCTGGAAAAGCGCGACCCATCCCGTCCACATCCACTACTGGCAATCCGAGCTTAGCGGCGAGCGCAAGTGGCAGCATCGAGTTGATGCCTCCTGCTTCAATCGGGTATGTTGCGAAAACTTCTTTGCCCATGTAATTCGCCAAGCCTTTGAATGCCTTGGATACTTCTTGACCACTTGGAATTTTTTCCACGAGCACGGTTGGAGCTCCCATACCGCCAGAGGCCACTACTAGTGCGTCATCTGGAATTTCATCCACGGACAGTAAAGTAATCGGACCAAATTCTTCGAATGCCTGGATAGCCATCAGCTTGCCGATATACGGATCGCCTCCCCCTCCTGTACCTAATAACGCTGCACCAACTGCAATATCTTCAATTTCTTGTTTGCCTAGATGTCTCAATGTGTCCCTCTCCTTTGTTTCCAAGCGTTAGCCTGCCTGGTCCATGTTTACGCTTTTCCACTTTTGGTCCAGCGTAGCTCCAAATAACCTCATCCCGACGTAGTAAGAAATCCCTGCAACGATTAGTGAATTAAGCGATGGAATTCCCCAGTCAAACAGATAGCCGATGCCAAAGCCGAGAGCCCATGCAACTATTGAAACCGGATTCCAGGCTTCGCAGGATTCTGGCAATGCCCCTTGTGCACGACTCTCATCCAGGAGCTGTCTGCTCCTTTTGAGAATGAAGTAATCCACTACCATGATGCCGCCAATAGGAGGTACCCATATTCCAAGAAAAATCAGAAAGTTAACAAACTGATCCAGTATACCCATCACTGAAAGGACGGTTCCGATTACACCGACAATCAATGTCAGGAGCCCACGATTTACATGTTTGCCAAACACACTATCCAGAATATTGGTAAAACCTAATGAGGCCGAATACAAATTGATATCATTGATTTTTACAGTGGCAAACACAACAGTCGCAGCTCCGAGCCAGCCTGACGTTTGAAGGGCAATGGTAACCACATCACTGCTATTTACAGCATGGGCCATCAATACAGCAATTAAATTAATGCCAATTTCCCCTACTATAACGGAAATCAAGGTTGACCATAATACATCCTTGCCATTGCGACAGTAGCGAGTCATGTCTGGGGCGAGAATAGCTCCCACCATGAAACTGCCAGCTACGATCGTCGCAGCAGTCCCAATAGAAAGGGCAGGTCCTGGGGCAGCTGACGCAATCGTACGCAATCGAGAGCAAAAACGCGGGAACGGCAATCACAAAAGCAATCATACTGGAGCCGTATTTTCCAAATCCGGTCCATCTGGAGAGCATGCTTGTCGAAAGTCCCTCACGCATGCCGGCAATTCCAATGAAAAAAGTAACGACCTCCAGCAGGATCACTCCGAGAAAGCTTGCTATTGCCGCATCCCAGAATGTCATCCCAAAACCGAGTGAAGCTCCTAAAATAAATTGACTGAGCAAATGTAAAAGCCCCGATCCGAATCACAAGTATTTCCCACATAGGTACTCTCGCCTCTTTTGGTACCCTCGTCAGTGAGAAAACAATCAGGCAAAAGTTTGGTTTTGCTCAGCTCCTTTCTCGAATTGAATTGGAATATTGTTTACTGCCTGACAATTTTAAAAAGCAATTCCCATGCCAATCTTTTTGACCTCATTTTGAGAAAATGAGCGCATTATTGAACTACTTTTCTATTTTTTCTCAAGAAAAAGCTCTATTTCGGCCCTTGAACATGTACTGAATTCAGATAACACATCTATATTTTAATGATATTTCTCGTATTTTCGCAGTCTTTCTCTATTTTTATCAACTTGAGAATTTTTTGATAAAAATAAGCTTAAAAAGACTGGATATCGAAAAGGACAACTCATCCTTTTTGAATCCAGTCTTTTCTATTCGTACAACTTTTTAAGAGTAAGCTCTGCTTATCTGACTGAACCAGTACGCGTAAGAAGCGAACCAATAGCCTTAACCTTTATACGCAGCGCCTTAGTTGGCATATAGGAAAGCGGGATCGTCTCGGCCGTTTGAACAAATACCGTCTCTGGTATCGCTCCTGCATGTATCGCGGCTTGAATGGCCTCTACTTTTGCCAAGTGAATCGTTTCTTCACGGTTCATATCCTCCAGCCAGTAAATACGATCGACACTCCCACTGACCGGGGCGATACAGGTCCCAATCGCACTCGCATTCTCATAATGCGTGGGATGAAGCACGTCTGCCCACGGATACTTGAAAGCAGCTGCGAGCGGGGCACTTTCTTCTCCTACAAAAACGATCGGGAGCGGCTCGAAGCGAGGTTGGAATCGTTGAATGGCGTGATAGACCGTATCTAACAGTTCATCATTTACAATAAGCTGACCGTGATGTGGCAGACGCTTGATATCTGGCATTTGAAGATTCACTCTTATTCCCGCCATTTTTTGATTTCGCCGTTTTTCTCGTGGAAAACCACCCTCAATCACCCCAACACTCACATCTGAATGACTCACGTCAACAACGACACAATCATGGAGGCCTGTTAGGAGAGAAGCACCGCGAAAGCTGTTCGATATTCTGGACCCAAACGTGCGAATCGGATGGCGCAAAACAGATTTGTAGGACAAAAGCGATCCATCGTTTTGCGTAAAGGATATATTCGCATCGATGCGACATAGCTTCATCAAGTCTTCCAAGTCTTTCAGCGAGTGGATGATCATTTTGGACAGCGCAGCATTGAGGATCGCAGAATTTTCTCGTTCCAAAAACCCGATACTTCCTAGCTCATGAGAAATGGTAATCGGGTAATCATCCCCCAAAATCTCCTGAATCCAGTCTGCGACGAGCTTTTCGTGGGAGTGATTCACTGGCGAGAACGCCCCCGTAATGGCAAATGCCTCAAAGCCCACGTGATAGGTGGATCGTAAATATTTTTCTAAGTCTTGTTTAGACGGCTCAATCCAGGTCGGACTGCCATCCAGCTCGTGCCCACCTTGCACATGAAAAGTGGCTAGCCCTAAAGCCTGATGGATGAGCATAGGTCCTCCGTATAGAGGGGGTATCGTGCTCTTTGCTTGTCCAATCCGTATGGAGCATACCTTGGAAAGCTGCTTTCCTTCCAGGAGCGCATTGGCAAAATAGTCCGTGCCGATGATCACATCACGTATGGTTGTCTCTACATGATCGATCTGCGTTACTATTTTTTGCAGTACCGCCCCTATTCCTTTCAACAAACTATCAGATGCTGTAGTTTCTTTGGCCAGAGCCAAAATCATCCCATGCTGGTCCATGACGACAGCCGTTGTGGAGCCTTTGTCTACATCAATACCTAACCGGTGCATGACTATCTCCATTCCCCTCTTCAGCTAATAGATGTTCGGCAGGGGTGTATGAGTCGGAAATACCGAAGTTCCACGGACCGATAACATCCATCATCTTGGAATGCCGCAAGACGATTGGACAAGGTATGACGATTACCCAAACATTCATATGCGATTCCAGATCTTCTATTAGAACAGGGAGTCCGGTGCCTGCATCCAGCACACAAATTAAATCGGGTACAGTTGTCAGGATTCGTTCCCCTTTTTTGGCGAGTAAATATTCACTTTGAAATTGGATCTCAATTTGTTCACTGTGATAGAAACCAGTTCCTTCTACGAAAAACTCTCCACGCAGCAATCCATTCTTCAAGTATCGCTGAAGCTCGACTACTTTTCCTTCGATCAGCTTGAAAGGCCGACCATAGATTGAATTTTGCAGCTCTCGAGACAGATTCGTAAAGACGCGATGAACGTCAGCGCCTGCATGCAGCACGGCTTCGCCAATCCGTTGTGACAGCAGGAAGGTATGGGGAATCCCTACCTCCTGAAGCATTTTTGCCTTCATAGGAAAGCTGGCTGTCGCGACTGAGCCTCCCATTTTTGTCATGGATACCCGTCCGATTTTTTCGATCTCGAAATTCGATGGACTGATAATTTTCTCAGAATAACCATTGCTTGCGCATAGGACTAACGGACTTGCTTGAACACCAAATGCATGATAAGTAGTCATTTGCAGCTCTGGAAAAGCACGACCCATCCCATCGCAATCGACTATTGGAAGATTTGTCAGCGCTGCAGTCAGGACAGGAGGAAGCGCATTAAGCCCGCCAATTTCAAGTGCGGTGATGGCCTGGGCTTTTCTCCTCTCTTCTTTTTCCATCTCTCTAAGTGACGTGATCATCTCATGACCTGACATCATTTTTTCATAGTGAATCGCTGGCGAACCCATCAGTGCGATCGTCACCACCCAATCTTCGTCACGTAGTTCAAAAGGAGATACGAGACGCACAGGACCAAACTCGCGGATGGCTTGCTTCGCCATGATCTGTAACAGAGCTGGATCACCTGCACCGCCTGAGCCCAAAAACATGGCTCCGCAAGCAAGTGAATCGACAAAGCGCTCATCGATACTGGTTGTCATTCACGTACCCCCTCTATCCTTTTCGATTGATTCTTTGCAGGCGTCTGTAAAGTGTGGCAACACTGATGCCCAAAAACTCAGCTGCTTTTCTTTTTCCTTCGGTGCTCTTGCCGAATCGTCGAATTGCCTCTATGATCAGCTGTTCTTCACTCTTCTCGAGTAAACCCTCCGCGGCAGCCCCATGATTGTCCATAGCATGAGGGATAGACGGAAAGAGTTGTAGTGGCACAGATAAGATTTCGTGATTGGCCTGATTCCCTCGTATCGTAGCTGGCAAGCTGCTGATCGTAACGATATCCCCAATTTCCAAATTCACGATATATTCCAGCGTGTTCTCCAGCTCGCGTATGTTACCTGGCCAATGATAATCCATAAAGCATTTTATCGCCTGCGTCGAGAATCGCTTTGGTTCCTTGCCCAGTCGGTCACCGAACCATTTTAAATAGAACTGAATTAAATCATATAAATCTTCTTTTCTATGCCGCAGCGGCGGGACAAAAAGCGGAATGACATGTAAGCGGTAGAACAGGTCTTCACGAAATTGACCGCTGACAATCATCGCGTCCAAATCTTTATGCGTGGCGGCAATTAAGCGAACATCTACCGGGATGCTTTCGGAGCCGCCGACTCTTTCCATCCGCCGCTCTTGCAGGACCCGCAGCAGCTTTGCCTGCAGATACTGCGGCATGTCACCGATCTCATCCAGAAATAGCGTTCCGTTTAGCGCTAATTCGAATCTGCCGGGCTTTCCGCCCTTTTTGGCACCCGTAAACGCTCCATCCTCATAACCGAACAGCTCACTTTCGAGCAGCGCTTCCGGGATTGCCGCGCAGTTGATCGCAACAAAAGGTCCATTTTTTCGATCGCTATTCCGATGAATGGATTGGGCGAGCACCTCTTTTCCCGTTCCACTCTCCCCACGGATCAAAACCGTTGAATCGCTTTTCGCAATCGTTCTCGCCTGCTCTTTTAATGCCAGAATCGCTGGACTATGTCCGCGAATATCCTCAAAGTTATATCGCGTAACAAATTTGCGATTTTTTTCGGATTCTGTTTCCTTTACCTGAATGGTAAATTGCAGAATGGCGCCTGCTACATGCCGATCCACGAAAAGGGGATGCAAGCGGCATAAATACGGATGCCTTTTCCCTCCTTCATCCAGCAGTTCAACTGCAAAATCGCGCAAAGACTTTCCTTTTTTTACGAATTCAAGCAGCTTGGGTGTATCCACGAGTGTGTGGAGAGTTTGATTGAGAAGTACCACTTGAGAGCGCTGCCATACATGCTCTGCAGCTGGATTGGCATGGATGACTACTCCAGTTGTATCGACAACCAGAATGGGTAAGGTGATTAACGACAGCAGGCCCTCAACTTCTTGCAGCAGCAGCTTTCTTTCCTTGGTTGTCTGATCTGTCATGTTCAACCCTCTCAGCACAAGCTTTTTCATTTATGATTCATTATAGCCGTACTCTCTGTTAACAAAAAAGGATATCGCCCAAATAAAAAAACTCTATCGAAGCGAAGTGGCATGAAGTACGAAAAAAGCCATGATAGAGATTTCGCTTCTCCATCATGACTTAGCGCTTGCGGTCAAAATATCGTTTAAAAAGTCGTAGGAGAAGCCTCCAGGCGATGGCGAGCCTGTTCCCGTTGCCAAAGAAATATCGAAGCAATCAATATCGATAGTGACATAATACTTATCTGCTTCTGGAATTTGTGCCAGGATGCCTTCCACGCCTAGCTGCAACGCTTCCTTCGCTGAAATCCATTTACTGTTGTACGCTTTGGCTGCCTCGAAATCTTCTTTTCGACTACTGCCAAGACCACGCAAACCGATTTGCACCATTAAACTTTGATATGACTCATCTCCGACATTCTACGCATCGGGCTGCCATTTCCGAAGCGCTGTCCGCCAGGTGCGTCTGACCAATCCAGGTGAGCATCCAGCTGGATTACCGTCACGTCTCCTTCGTCCTTTAATCCTCTGGCGATTGGAATAGAGATGGAATGATCGCCACCCATGATGGCTGGAATCGCTCCCTTTTCTCTAATTTTGCTGACAGCATATTCAATCGCATCAAAGGAGCCCTGAATATCTCCATGCACAACATCCGCATCTCCAACTTCTACGATTTTGACGGACGCACCGAGGAATACCTCGTCTCTTTCCGGATTATAAAAGCCTGCGCTTGGACTCGTAACGCGTACGACCTACTTTTGTTTTGCTGTTTCTTCTCTCTATTCTCATAAATAATAACTGAAATAGAAAGAGGAATTATTCTAAAAAGAGGGAAAATACAAATTATTATCTTTATACGCGACCTAAACAGGCAAAAAGAAGATAGATGGAGGTGTACACGTGAGTCTGCTAAAAGAGATTCAGCACACGGTCCAGCAAGTTGCAGAAGCAATATCCGCAGTCCTGCAGATTGAAACAGAAATCGTCGATAATGAGATGACGATCATCGCCGGGACAGGAAAATACAAGAATATGATTAATATGAAGGAGGAAGAAGGTCAGGTTGAAGCGGGGTATTTGTATGGACGCGTCATTCGAACCAATCAGCCGTTCTTTGTGGAGGACGCGCGCAATGATCCCTCCTACGATCCGTCCGTCCTCACGGGAGGTACTGAAGAGCTTGCAGAGGTTTGTGCTCCCATCCATTACGATGGTGCCGTGATTGGGGTCATAGGCCTGATCGCTTTTGATGAAATTCAGCGTCGTTCTCTCGTCATGAACAAGCTCGTACTGCTCACCTATTTACAACGCATGTCGGAATTGTTGACCAGTAAAATTTCCGAGCAAGCCGCTCTCAACAAATGGATTAAGACTACTCAAAAGCTGGAGGTTTTGATTGGTTCTATCCACGAAGGAATTATTGCGATTGATGAATATGGAATCATTACGAATTGCAATGAAACTGCCGAGCAGCTTGTCCAGATGGATAAACAGCAATTGATCAACACCCCGATCGTGCAAATCTGGCCAAACTCTCCCATGCTAGAAGTGATTCAGACTGGAAAAGGCTATATTCAACAAGAAGAGCATTACCAACTGGATCAGCATGACATGCATGTAATCGTCACAGCCCGTCCGATTCTGCTTCAGGATGAGGTTGTCGGCGTTGTGGCTACCTTTCGCCGCATGGCGGATGCTCGGAGATTGGCGTATGAACTGACCAGTGAACAGAAGGATCTCTTTTTTACGGAAATCTATGGACAGAGCCGTGCCCTCTCGCTGGTGAAAAAACAAGCAGAGCAGGTGGCTAGAGGAACCTCCAATATATTGATAACAGGTCAAAGCGGTACAGGCAAAGGAATGATGGCTGCTGCTATTCATTCTGCAAGTAATCGGCGGACCGGGCCTTTTATTATCGTCAACTGCGGGGCTATCCCCGAGACATTATTAGAAAGCGAGCTATTCGGTTATGTGAGCGGAGCTTTTACGGGTGCGAGACGGGAAGGCAAAGCAGGAAAATTCGAGCTGGCAGATGGCGGAACGATCTTCTTGGATGAAATCGGTGATCTCCCTTTGCATCTACAGGTAAAGCTGCTGCATGTGCTGCAATCCAAGCAAGTAGAGCGGGTCGGGTCCAATCGCCTTATCCCTGTAGATATTCGCGTAATCTCTGCCACTAATAAAGATTTGGAGGAAATGGTACGAACAAAGGAGTTTCGCGAGGATTTGTTTTTCCGTATGAATGTCATCCCGCTGTACATGCCGCCTCTGTCTGAAAGAACAGAGGATATCCCCGTGCTCATGGATTATTTTCTCGAAAAATACAGCCAAATGTCTGAGTACAGCCCGCTCACTTTTTCGCCTGAGGTCAGGAGAGCTTTTAGCAGCTACCATTGGCCAGGCAATGTGCGCGAATTGGAAAATGCAATTGAATACTCTGTGAATATGACAATGTCCTCCTACATCGATATGGACAGTATTCTTCCACGTATTCGAAATGCTTGCAGTGCTCCTCAACCAGTAACCGCTGAAACTGATGAACAGTCGCTAAAAAATATGCTTTTGGATCACGAAAAACAAATCCTGATTGAAATGCTGAAAAAGTATGGACATGGACTGGAAGCGAAACGACTTATCGCTGCGAAGCTGGATATTGGGCTTGCCACCCTGTATCGGAAAATTGATGTCCATCAGCTCTCTATCGATGAGAATATGACAATCGGGTAGGAGGCTACCCATTAGTTGAGTAGCCGACCTCCCACACCACCGTACGTACCGTCCGGTATACGGCG
>NZ_CANMZW010000030.1 GCF_947502445.1 uncultured Brevibacillus sp. | reverse complement strand
TAAGTCCATTTGAATATCGGACTCAGGCTGCTTAAATGTGCTTTTTTATTACTGTCTACTTGACAGGGGTCACTTCAGGAAGGGGCACTCTTTTTTTACAGCGAAAACTTTACAAACGCATATTTTGCTATCGTCTCGTAGCCAAGCTTTTCATACAGGTGGATCGCTGCCGAATTATCCGCGAAAACGACCAAATATACATGAGGCGATTTTTGCAGCCCCAATCGGCTCAAATCTGAAGTGATCTGCGTCCCGAGACCTTTTTTCCGATGATGAATTGACGTCCCGATGTTTCCGAGCTCGACGAATTCTTCCGTGTACATATGAAACCCGCCAATTGCCATCGGTGCCCCTGTCTCTGAAAAAAGCGCGAGATGCGGCATCTCCACTACCTCTTCCGCGCGAAATGCTATCATCCCGAGCTGCTCCGCCATTTCCTCGGCAATTTTCGCTTCACTAAGCTCCAGCAAACGAGAAGCCCCTGCTGGTGCGAGGAGCTTTGGCTGAGTCAGCTTCATGAGCAGCATCGTTTTGTGTGAGAGAATATTCGGGATCATCAGGCGATCGAGGATGTCTTCATTTACCGCCAGCACACCGGTTGACCCGCCAGGCAGCTTGTCACCCAGATCTTCCAGAAAAATAGTCAGCATGTACTCCATTGAATATGTACCTGCACCATCAAACAGATGAACAGAAAAGGCGTGAAAAGGCATACCCTTTTGATAGGTACCGATGGCGACTGCTTCTCCATTCACGCTGTCTGTTACACACAAACATCTGTCAGGTCGTAACAAATTACATGAGAGCATGTACGATTCTTCCAAAGAAATCCGTTCTCTCCATTTCATGTGTTCATGACTTGTTCGCAAACTTCGCAAAGAAAACACCTCATCTTTCATTTCCCTATTGACGTTCCTGCCCTTGGCGGTTAACATGATAAAAATTTCTCTAATAAAAATCTCACAGGAGGAGAAAATTGTGGCTTTCTATTACACAGAACCATCCCGGACGTTCAATGAGTTTTTGCTGCTTCCAAACCTGACCACAAAAGAATGTACACCGAATAATGTGGACTTATCCACCCCGCTTACGAAGTTTAAGAAGGGTGAAAAGCCAGCGCTTTCTTTAAACATACCGTTCTCATCCGCAGTCATGCAAGCAGTATCCGACCATCATATGGCGGTAGCATTGGCTAGATGTGGCGGTATTTCCTTTATTTTCGGCTCCCAATCGGTTGAAAGTCAGGCCACAATGGTGCGCAAAGCGAAAGGATACAAAGCAGGCTTCGTAGTCAGCCGTTCCAATCTGACGCCGGGGCATACGCTCAAAGATATCCTCGATTTGAAAGAACAAACCGGTCACTCTACAGTTGCGATTACAGAAGATGGTTCCGCCAAAGGCAAACTGCTCGGGATCGTCACAGGCCGCGACTACCGTATCAGTCGCGATTCCCTGGACAAGCCTGTGAGTGAGATCATGACACCTTTCTCCTCCCTGATCTATGGAAAATCGGGTATTACCCTCTCCGAAGCTAACGATCTGATCTGGGAACATAAGCTCAATTGTCTCCCAATCGTTGATGAAAAGCAAAACCTGGACTTCCTCGTTTTCCGCAAGGACTATGACTCTCGCAAAAACAATCCGCTATCCCTCTTGGATGCAAACAAAAGCTACATCGTTGGTGCTGGTATTAATACCAAGGACTACAAGGAACGGGTACCTGCTTTGGTAGAAGCTGGCGTAGATATCCTGGTCATTGACTCCTCCGACGGCTTCAGCGAATGGCAGCGTGAGACTGTTCAGTATGTAAAAGAAAACACGAATGTACCGATCGGTGCCGGAAACGTTGTCGATAAGGAAGGCTTCCGCTATCTCGTCGAGTCGGGTGCAGACTTCATAAAAGTAGGGATCGGCGGCGGCTCTATCTGCATTACCCGTGAGCAAAAAGGGATCGGACGCGGACAAGCCTCTGCTCTGATCGAGGTAGCTGAAGCACGTGACGAATACTTCAAGGAAACAGGCATCTACATCCCGCTTTGCTCCGATGGCGGAATCGTTCACGACTACCACGTTACCCTCGCTTTGGCTATGGGCGCGGATTTCGTCATGCTGGGTCGCTACTTCGCCCGCTTCGACGAGAGCCCAACCAAAAAAGTGAAAATCGGAAACAACTTTGTAAAAGAGTATTGGGGTGAGGGCTCCAATCGCGCGCGCAACTGGCAGCGTTATGACACTGGCGGAAAAAGCGGCCTCGTGTTCGAGGAAGGTGTCGACTCGTATGTACCATACGCAGGAAGCCTGCGCGAGAATATGGATCGTACCCTGAGCAAAATTAAATCAACCATGTGCAACATCGGCTCTCTTTCTATTGCTGAGCTGCAACAAAAAGCTCGCATCACCGTCGTTTCTGCTACCAGCCTGGTAGAAGGTGGCGCACACGACGTTATCTTGAAAGAAAGCAGCATGGCAGCAGAGTAAGCAAACCTCAATCGAGGCTAGCTCAAGGAGGAGCGACCGCGTTTTAGCGGAATGTTATGCTTGCTAAATCAGGATGCAGATTCGTGAAGTTTATACTTTCTGATTTAGTAATAAAGGAAAACCCAGCCTGTTTGAACGAGGCTGGGTTTCTTCTGCCTTTTTCAGGCGACTGAAGGGATAACCATTATGACAATCGATAAACAGCAAACGGTTCTCCATTCCGATACTTCTCGCTGATATTCTCCAGTGCTGCAAAGCTTGCTTCCTCCAACTCCAGCGTGGCGCTTTGCAAATTGTCCGTCAGCTGCTTGGCGCTGGTCGCTCCTACAATGACCGACGAAACCGCCGGCTTGTGCATCAGCCATGCAAGCGAGAGCACGCTAGACGTTACCCCCAGCTCGCCAGCCAGTTTACCTACCTGCTCGCTCAGGTCCAGCTTATCAGGGCTAAGCATTTTGACAAAGCGCGGTTCCTTTTCCGCTCTGGAGCCCGCTGGTGCCTGCTCGATAGATGTGTACTTTCCCGTCAAAATACCGCCTGCGAGCGGGAAGTACGGAATGATGCCTACCCCCTGATCAATGCACATCGGGACAAGCTCGCGCTCCGGCGTACGATCTGCCAGTGAGTAGCTGACCTGTGTAGACACATAGCGGTTAAGACCTTCCTTCGCACTGATCCCAATCGCTTTCATCAATTCCCAGGCCGCATAGTTCGATGCTCCGATATAACGCACCTTGCCAGAGCGAACCATATCATCCAGCGCGCGCAAGGTTTCTTCCAAAGGCGTCTCCGGGTCAAAGGTGTGGATTTGATACAAGTCTACATAATCTGTACGCAATCGCTTCAGACTGTTCTCCAGCTCCTGCATCAGATGATAGCGGGACGAGCCCTTTTGATTTGGCCCCTCTCCTTTTACCAAGCCAGCCTTCGTTGCGAGTACAACCTCATGACGCTTTCCCTCCAGCGCTTGTCCGATGATGCGCTCTGATTCTGTATGGGTGTAAATATTCGCCGTATCAATAAACGTAATTCCATTCTCAATGGCTGTGTGAATAATCGCGGTAGATGTTTGTTCGTCGGCACGACCACCAAAAGAGTTGGTGCCAAGGCCCAGAGCGGAGATTTTTAATCCGCTACTTCCTAATCGATAGTACTTCATACGTATTCGACCTCTTTTCTATGAGAAATGGCGTATACAGGCCTTTCCATTATCTCGCAAAATAGCGGGAAATGGCACCCTGTTCCATTATCAAACTGTCGGGGAGCAAAAGAATCTCTTCATCGGGCAGACTAAAAAGGTCAAACCCGATAAGAAAAATTCCCATTGAAAAACCGTAACGTTTACGTTAAGGTTATAGTTGTAATCAAAACGATTCGTGATGAACTAACAAAAGGAAAGGAGGAAACACCATGTATCGGATCGAGGAAGTCGCAAAAAAAACGAGCATGACCAAGCGCGCGCTACGATATTACGAAGAGCTGGGACTCGTTTCTCCCTCTGGCAGAACGGACAGTGGCTACCGGATGTATACAGACGCCGATGTCGAGCAGATATTGCATGTAAAAGACATCCGTGATTTGCTGGGAGCTTCGCTTGCAGAGATTAAAGAAATGATGGAGCTTAGTCGTTTTTACGATGAACAACGCGATTATTACAATCTGCACTACAAAGACCGGGAGCTTGATGGCGTGGAGCTGCTCAAGCGAATCAATATGTTACAAACATTGGAAGAAACCTTGACGACCCAACGCACTTTTCTGCAAAACAAAATGTCTCGGATGGCTGACCTATTGAACAGCTACGATGAAAAGCTCGATCGAATCGTGAACAAGAAAAAGGAATTGGAAGCAAAGCATCAGGGAGGGAACAACTAAATGTCTGCGGATTCACATTCATTACGTACTATTTTGAAGCAACCCAAGTCGGCGTATGCGGTTGCCTTTGCCTGTGTCGTGGCCTTTATGGGAATTGGGCTGGTAGACCCGATCTTGCCAGCGATTGCTGCCAAGCTGGATGCCACACCAAGTCAGGTATCGCTGCTGTTCACCAGCTACATGCTGATGACTGGCGTAACCATGCTCATTACCGGCTGGCTGTCCAGTCGCATCGGTCCAAAAAGTACCATGCTTTTTGGGCTTCTTGCTATTATTCTGTTTGCTTTTTTGGGTGGTATGGCAAATTCGATTAATGGAATCGTCTGGTTTCGGGCTGGCTGGGGGATCGGGAATGCTTTCTTTATCTCGACCGCACTGGCAGTGATCGTGAGTGTCGCAAGCGGCGGTACTGCTTCTGCGATTGTTTTATACGAAGCGGCTATTGGACTCGGGATGTCTGTAGGTCCGCTTTTGGGAGGCTTGCTAGGGGGAATTAGCTGGCGTGGTCCGTTCTTTGGGGTTTCCGTGCTGATGGCGATTGCCTTTCTTGCTGTTTTTGTTTTACTCAATGATGTACCGAAACCAAAAAAGCGCACGTCACTACTCGATCCATTCCGTGCGCTGCGCTATCCTGGGCTGTTTACGATCGCTGTGACTGCCCTGCTTTATAACTTTGGTTTCTTTACCTTGCTTGCCTACTCTCCATTCGTTCTGCACATGGATGAGCACAGCCTGGGCCTCGTCTTCTTTTTCTGGGGTGTCCTGCTTGCGATTACATCCGTGATTGTCGCACCGAAGCTGACAGACCGATTTGGCTCGGTTCGGACCTTGTATGTCATGCTGCTCTTGCTTGCCGTCGATTTGGCATACATGGGTTTTTCCGTTTCATCCCAAACGGGTCTGGTCGTTGCCATTGCGGTAGCTGGTGCCATTTTGGGGATTATTAATACGATTTTGACGACTGTCGTCATGGATGTGGCTCCTGTCGAACGCGCGGTTGCTTCCTCTGCCTACAGCTTTGTCCGCTTTGTAGGCGGTGCTATCGCTCCATGGCTTGCTGGAAAGCTGGCGGAAGTGTACAGCTCAACGGTTCCATTTTACGTCGGTGCCATCGTTGTTCTGATTAGCATCCTGGCTTTGTCCATGGGACGTCGCCATTTATCTGCTGTAAAATAACGCACCAAATAATGAACAAGCACCTGCAATGATGCATGGAAGTACCACACGCATCGCAGCAGGTGCTTTTTTTCTCTCTTTATACTTCTTCGATCAATCGCGCCAGTAACGCAGCGCGGATCGGTATTTCACCCAGTTCGATCCATTCTTCCGGCGAGTGCGCGTAGCCACCCTTTGTACCGAGTCCATCCAGCGTCGGAATTCCGCAAGCGGCAGCAAAATTTCCGTCGCTGACCCCCCCCGTACCCGATTCTTGCAAATCCATTCCTAGCTCATTCTTACTGATGGATTGGGCCAGCGAAAATAAAGCCCCTGTCTCTTCTGTTCGTTCCATCGGTGGACGGCGGATGCCTCCTGTCACGCTAATAGTCGTACCGTTAAGCGTCGGCGTAAGCTCCCGAATCACTTTTTCGATCCGTTCTGCTTCCTCCATGGAAACGATGCGCACATCGATCCCGGCCTCAGCATAATCCGCCACAACATTTGATCCGATCCCGCCCTTTATCACGCCTACATTTACAGTCGTTCCTTTGGTGTAATCGGTCAAGCTGTGCAGAAATTGAATCTGCCGAGCCAGCTCTTCAATCGCGGAAACTCCCTTTTGATGATCCACACCAGCGTGAGCAGAAATTCCCTGAACAGCGAGCGTAAAATGGGCGCTGCCCTTGCGCCACGTCTTCAATGCTCCAATCGGCTCTGTCGGTGGCTCCAAGACAAAGCTCGCAACGGAACGTGCCGCTTCCTCCTCTACCAGCTGTCTGGAAGTAGGACTGCCGATCTCCTCGTCACTGCTTAATAGCAATACAATCTTTTTATCAGCAGGCATACGACCTTGCTTGACCAAAGCCCGCAGCGCAAACATCGCTTGCAGTACGCCTGCTTTCATATCGTAGACGCCCGGTCCAAAAGCTTTTCCATCACGGATCGCAAATGGCCTGCGAGCCGCTTCTCCCTCCAGCCATACCGTATCGTAATGACCGATGATCAGGATTTGCTTATCGCCTTCGCCAAGCGTACAACGCACCTGATCGCCATACGTAGCATTCGGGATCAGCTCTGCCCTTCCACCTGTCAGCCGTTGAAACTGAAGTGCGAACCAGCCCGCCATCCGGTCGCCCAGCGCTTTGTCTCGCGAAGGCGAGTCCATGTTGACTGCTTCCTCAAGTAATTGAAGAAAATGAGTCATGTTGTCTTGCAAATAAGTGTGAATTGACATAGTGCCTCTTCCTTAATGAGATTGTGAATTGAGTCCGAACAGGCGCTCTAGTCCGTACACTTTTTCGAGCAGCACGATAAATACCAGGCTCAGCAGGATCACGACCGCAGAGATGGAAGCCACCAACGGGTCCAACGTCTCCTGCATATAGGTAAAGATCGCGAGCGGCAGCGTGGTAGTATCCGGCGCCACCAAAAAGAGGGAAACCGTTACATTATCAAACGAGGTCAAAAACGAAAAGATCATTCCTGACACAATCGCCGGGCGCAATAGCGGGAGCGTGATGTCCCAGAACACCCGAAGCGGATGGGCGCCCAGCATGTACCCCGCCTTTTCCAGCGTATAGTCGAACGTGCTCAGTCCCGTCAGTACCAACCGCACAACGTACGGAATGGAGATCAAAATATGGGCCAGCAATAGTCCGGTAAATGTTCCTGCGATGCCAATCCGGGTAAAAAACAGCAGCGCTGAAATCCCGATGATCAGAGATGGCACCGTGAGCGGCGAGAGCATCAGTGCATTAATGACTCCACTACCGCGAAACTTGTACTTGGATAGGGCAAAAGCAGCCAGCGTTCCAAGGAATGTCGCCAAAATGGCAGTGATCGCAGCCAGCTTGAGACTCGTCCACAGCGATTCGATAAACTCTGGTCGTTCCAAAATCATCGAGTACCACTGCAAGGAAAAGCCTTCAGGCGGAAATGCGAGATACCCAGCAGCCGTGAACGAGCTCGGGACGATGACCAAAAACGGCAGATTGACCAAAATGAGCACAAAGAATGTGATGAGTCCGAGTACGTTGATCTTTTTCATGACGCAAACACCTCTTTATACCTCTTCGTTTCAATCAGTTTCGTATAGAGTGTCACCAGGAGTATCGTGCTACCCAAAAGCAGGAAGGCAAGCGCAGCACCCAGCGGCCAGTTTAGTGTAGCCATAATTTGTTCATAAGCGATTACCGGCATAACCTTTACAGACGTTCCGCCCATGAGAGCCGGAGTGACAAACGCACTCATCGACAAGCTAAAGACTAGCGTCGTGCCAGCGATAATGCCTGGCAAGGTCAGTGGCAGCGTCACTGTAAAAAAGGTGCGGGCACGCGATGCGCCGAGTATCGAAGCTGCTTTGGACAACGACGGATCAATCGCGTACATGCTGGTAGCCAGTGCCAAAACCATATAGGCAATGAACGAATCCGTCAGACCAATGACGACCCCCAGTTCGTTGTACAAAAGCCGCAGCGGTTGCTCGATAAGACCGAGCTTCATCAGCGTCTCATTGATCCAGCCCTTTTCCCCGAGCACAACCACCCAGCCAAAGTTGCGAATAACCACACTGATCAGATGGGGCGCAAGAATAAACATCGTGACAATTCCACGCATTTTTCCAGACGCCTGTGCCATGTACATCGCCACCGGGAACCCTAGCAGCAAGGTAGCGAGCACTGTCCAGAGGCTAACCCGAATCGTCCGCCACAAAATTTCCAAATAAAACGAATCCTGTATAAAAAGCGCATAGTTTTTCAGCGTAAATGCTTGATTGTCATCCTGGAAGCTGAGCATAAGCATAAGCAGCATCGGCAGAATAAAAACGCCCAGTAGCACAATCATCGCAGGTGCAGTCAATAGTGTGATCGAGAGACGTTTGTTCATCCGTCATCCCCTCTCAGCAGGCATGATCAGCACGTCTTCTGCATCCCAATTGCAGTAAACCGTTGTACCCGCTTCCCGTTCTGCTGATTTGTCGGACATCTGGACTTTGACAGAGAGCGTATGCTTGCCTGCCACAACCTCGCATTCTGTGTACGAGCCCAAAAAAGAGGCGAGCTGCAAATGCCCTTCTACTTGGTTCGCACCCGTATGCACTCCGGTGTCTGACAGCTTGATCTTCTCCGGTCGCACAAACACAATCACTTTTTGCTGCAGGGAGAATTCGCGTGCTTGCTTGGCTGCCTGGATCAAAAGACCGCCTGTCGTTCTCACCTTGATACCGTCTGCGTCAATCGCGATGACCTCACCCTCCATCCGATTCGTTTTGCCAATAAAGGTATGGACGAATTCAGAAGCAGGCTGATTGTAGATTTCGAGTGGCGTGCCAATCTGCTCGACAAACCCGTGATTCAAAACAACGATCCGATCGGAGAGAGCCAGAGCTTCCTCTTGATCGTGCGTGACGAAGATCGTAGTAACGCCGATTTCCTGATGCAATCGCTTCAGCTCATCGCGCAGCTCCTCACGCAGCTTCGCATCCAGATTACTGAGCGGCTCGTCCAGCAATAAGAGCGAGGGCTCAATCACCAGCGCACGTGCTATGGCGATACGCTGGCGTTGTCCACCAGAGAGCTGCTTCGGATAACGGTCGGCGACATTCGGCAGCTTGACCAGCTCCAGCACACGCTTCACACGCTCCTGCATCTCCTGCTTTCCTACTTTTCGCAGCTTCAGACCGTAAGCAATATTTTCAGCTACCGTCATGTGTGGAAACAGCGAGTACGTCTGAAACACCATTCCCAGTTCGCGCTTATAGGGAGGTACCCCGTTCATCCGCTGACCCTTGATCAGCAAATCGCCGCCATCCGGGTCCAAAAATCCGGCAATCATGTTCAGTGTCGTGGTCTTCCCGCAACCAGATGGGCCGAGAAAAGCGATAAACTCCCCTTGCTCCACCTGCAGGTTGAAGTCTTGAACCACGACATTATTTTGAAATTTTTTGATGATGCCGCGTAGTTCGACGTCAATCACCTTGGACACATGCATACCTACTTTCCTGTTTTAGGTGCAATTTCTTTATTGAAGCGATCCAGCCAAGCAGATGTTTCTTTACTGATTACGTCATAGTCAAAATTCACGACTTTACTGCGGTCAAATTCGAGTGTTTTGGCTACATCATCCGGCAGCTTCACAGCGGTAGCTGGGTTGTAGTACAGCTTGGTTGCATACATCGTTTGTACTTCATCTGTCAAAAGGAAGTCGACGAACGCTTTTGCCGCTTGTGGATGCTTTGCACCTTTTACGAGAGTAGCTACGTTCGGTACGATATTGCCGCCCTCAGCCGGGAATACGAACTCAAGTGGCAGACCCGCTTCTTTTTGCGTCAAGCTGCGTGCCATCGTCCAGGTAGTGTAGGCAGCTGTTTTGCTTTGCAGGTTTTGTTGAAGCTGCGCCGCGCTTTTCGCAAAGGTAGGCATGTATCCTGCAATCGTTGCCATTTTCTCGAAGCCTGGTTCAATCACTCGCTCGGAACCACCATTGGCGTACGCAAGCATGATCATGGTTGAACGACCGAAGTTGCTCGCTACGTCTGTCATGGTGATGTTGCCCTTCACTTCAGGCTTGGCCAAATCATTCCAGGACGCGGGAACAGGCAAGCCTTTTTCCTTTACCAGCTCGCTATTGTAGGAGATGCCCATCGGCGTGAAGTTAACGACGACCCCACTATCCTCTGTTATCTTCAAATCATCTGGAACGTTTTTCATATTCGGGATATCCGCTGCGGAAACCGTTTCCCACAAGCCTTCTTGGCGTCCCTTCTCCTGTTCGCCGCCCTCTACGATGGTCAGGTCGATTTGCGGAGAGTTTTTCTGCGCTTTTACTTTTGCCACGATTTCAGTCGAAACCCCTGAAACATATGTAAGCTTTACGTTCGGGTACTTCTCATTAAACTTTTTGAAAACCTCGTCCTTCATCAGCTTTTCAACAGTCGCACCGTTTCCTGCAACGACGAGTGTGTCTTCGAGCTGTACTTGTGCTCCGCTGCTCTCGCTAGTGCTTCCCGCAGCAGGTGCTGGAGCTGGAGTAGGTGTTTGCGTTGTGGATGAGCCACAGCCTGCAAGCAGAGAACCAGTTAAAGCGAAAATGGACAGTACGGACAATGCCTTTTTCTTCACGTAAATCGACCCCCGATTTGTCTAATTTGTTCACGAATAGAGAACGATGTTTGCTATTCGAGAACGATAGTGATATACTACCATAAAGAAACTGACTATTCAAGGTAGTCATATTAAAAGAATCATTGCCTCAATTTGAAGAACAAGCTTATGATAAAGGCACCACGATCGAGACTAGTTTTATTAGGACATATGCTCGCAAAAGGAGACGTTTTTCATGGATCAAGTATTGTCTTCTGTTCGAAATAGTTGTCGGCTGTTAAAAATCTTCCTCGATTCTCCAAAGGAGCTAGGGGTAACGGAGCTCAGCAAAAAGCTGCAGCTGTCCAAAGGCGCTGTGCACAAGCTGCTTTCCACACTGGAATCGGAGGGCTTCATCCGGCAAAATGAAAAAAACAAGCAGTATACGCTAGGCTATACGCTGCTTGAATTGGGTACCAAAGTACTGACAAACCACGACATCGTCGATTTTTCCAAACCGTTTCTAAGTAGGCTTGTATCCCGGACAAATGAGCTGGCTGTATTGTGCGTGCAAGACTCCAAGGACGCAATCTATGTAGCAAAAGAAGACTCACTACACCCGATTCGATTCACAGTCGAATCCTTCCGGCGTTTCCCGCTCTATTCGACTACAGCAGCTCGGGTACTGCTCGCCTATCAGTCCCAATCGTTTCAAGATGAGATTTTGGCAGAGCCACTCAAAAGCTATACACCTCATTCCTACACCTCCGTAGAGGATATTAAAAATGATTTTGTGGCGATCAAAGAACGCGGCTACGAAATCAGCTCCAATCGACGCAATAATGGTGTAACTGGAATCGCAGCTCCGATCTTTGATTCCACCGGGCAGGTGACAGCATCTGTCAGTGTCATCGGACCGACTGATCGCGTACTGCCAAAAAAAGAAGAGATATTACAAGAAACGCTCGATACCGTCAGAGAAATGTCCATTCAGCTAGGTTATCGCTTATCGTAATCAGCCGGCGTGAAAAAACCTCCCACACATCGATTTAACGACGATGCATGGGAGGTTCATTTTTTTACTCACCTAGCTGCTTAGCATATTTTTCTCGCATGGACTCCCAGTGAGGCCACGGCCAGCCCTTTACCTCACCAGCCAAGGTTTCCTCCAGCAGATCGAGATGCACATGCCAGCCTGCGAGCATATAAGAAAGACGTTCAGGGACATGGATGGTATGAGTCAGCACGAGCAGACAGCCATCTGCTTCAGGCGTCATTTCCCAGCTCACCACTGATTCATCCGCATCCTCACTGTTCCACGTATACGCCAAGCTGCTACGCGCTTGTACCTGAGTCACTTTGCCATTCATCACATCACCCGTATTGGCAAATGTAAGCTGGATACGCCCTCCCTCGGTTAGGTCTATTTCTGCTGCCGCCAGCCACTCCACGAGCTTTTTCGGCTCTGTGAGTGAAGCCCAAACATCATCGACGGTATAAGGCATATGCCGTTCAAAGCGAACAACAGTGCCACCCTCTACCTGCTGAACGTTTCCATCCATCTACGTAACCTCCCTGTCAAAAAAATGCTGCCAACTGACGCCAGAGTGCAATCACCACGACACCTGCGAGTAATGCCCAGACGATTTGCTTCTTCCAAAGTCCAACTGCAAGTGCGGCTGTTCCGGCTACCATATACTCCGGACTCCACGATCCGTTTGGTGTATGAAACAAAATCGGCGGTATTGTCATGGAGCTGAATACACCGACAGGCACCATTGCCAGTCCTCTTCTCAGCCAAGCTGGAATCTCCCAGCGGGAACTGATTACTAGCATTGGAAATCTCGTCAGATAGGTTATGATTGCCATCAATCCGATATACAACAGAATTTTATCGTTCACCGTTCACCGCTCCTATCCCTACTGCCACCAATGTCCCTGCGATGACCGCAACTGTGGCTCCACCCAGGGCATACCCGATACAAGCCACTGCCACAGCACCGAGTGCAACCTTGATGTGAAAAGATGAGATCAGATTGACGGCAAGAAACCCGAGAAACGTCGCGATAAAAGCAAAATCAAGACCATACGCTTCTGTCTGCGTAAAAACAGTCCCGAACCATGCACCAATGAACGTACTCCCATTCCAAATGACATAATCGACAACGCTTGCTCCTGCAAAAAACGAAAGACTCGGTTTTTCCCCCGATGCCAGATAGGTTGCTTTTAGCGCATACGTTTCATCATTTAACGTACCCGCCATCAGTGACAGCTTCCATGGTGCTGTTCCGCTAAATTTCGGTCCCAATCCCAGCCCGTACAATAAATGTCTGGCATTAAGCAAAAGCGTAGAGACCAAAATCGGCCAACCGACAATCCCCTGGGAAATAAGCCCGACGGCTGCAAATTGGGACGAGCCCGCATTTACTAACAGAGAGAACAGCATCGCCTCTGTCACACCCAAGCCTGCTTGTCTGGCCAAAATCCCAAAAACCAATCCATCGACAATCCCGGCAGCAGCTACCGGAAGAATTTGTCTTGCTCCTTTCATAAACAACGACTGTGACACTCTTGGTGCTCTCCCTTCTCTTCTCCCGAAAAATCCCTACACTAGCATATGTTTTTGACTTTTGGCCGCATTCGCTCTCATGTATGGCTCCCATGCCTCTCGGAGCAAGCGTATCCCCGTATTCATCGCGTCAACTGTCTGCCCACCGAATCCAAATTGAAAGGTAGGCAGCTCTTTTTTCGTCGGATCCACCCACTTGTGCGCTGTTGGATATACACGAACACCTACGGAGGCAGCGATTTTTGCCAGTTCACCCGAGGTACAGGCACTGTTTACCTCCACGGTTACCGACAGCCCTGCATCTTGCCCCTTGACGCCAATGTACGGCCCCATTTCTTCTTGCAATAGCTGTAGCATGGCATCATGCTTTTTCCGATAAAGTGTCCGCATTTTGCGAATATGCCGCTCCCAATCTCCGTTTTTCATGAATAGCGCCAGCGTCTCCTGATGAATGCGTGAAGCCGTTTGATCAAACGATGCCAGTTTTTCATGATAGATGGGCAGCAGGTCAAAAGGCAGCACTATGTAGCTCATCCGGATAGAGGGCAGTAACGATTTGGAAAAAGTCCCTAAATAAATTACACGCCCTTCCGTATCCAAGCCTTGCAGAGAAGGAATCGGTTTTCCATTGTAGCGGAACTCCCCATCGTAATCGTCCTCCATGATATAGCTCTGGGTCCGATTCGCCCAATTCAGCAGCTTTACCCGTTTTGCGTAGGGCATCACGATTCCTGATGGGTCCTGATGAGAGGGCGTCACGTAGACCATCCGCGCACCACTTTCCGTTAGCGCCGCTACACTAATCCCGTCCTCCTCGAGCTTAATCGGACGAATCTCAAAGCCAAGCAGCGAAAAAACAGTACGAACTCCTTGGTAACAAGGCTCCTCGATCGCAACGACTCGCTCGCGTGTCCCGAGTAAAAAGCCAAGCATACAAATCAACACCTGCGTCCCTGATCCTACCACAATTTGCTCTGCTGTCACCTGAACACCGCGCGCTCGCCTCAAATAACGGGCAATCTCTTCTCGCAGCTCCGGCTCTCCTTGGTAGTGGCCATAGTAGAGCACACTCTTGTTTTCTCGCTGCATGCACTGATTGCTGTATTTGCGCCACAATTCATACGGAAAATGATCTGAATCGACCTGCGCTTGGTGAAAATCATACTGGATAGGTGTTGCCCTGTAGTCAGCGTTTGATCCTTCCAATGATAGCTCTAGATCTGGCGCGGATGACTCTGTATGAGTTCTCTTCAGCTTCATCGGCCCATCCCAGTCCATATCGACCACATAGAAGCCGCTTCTTTCTCTGCTCTCGATATAGCCTTCTGCCAAAAGCTGATGATACGCCGTTTCTACCGTCGTTTTACTCACATGCAAGAAACTGCTCAAGGCTCGTACAGATGGCAGCCTCGTTCCTGAAACAAACCGTCTACTTCTAATCTCGTTGCAAAAATAATGATATAGCTGCAAATAAAGCGCTTCGTTACTCTCTTCAAATCGTGGGCTGATATCTAGCATATCGGACCTCCTGTGCCATCTGACCTGTTCGTGATAAAAAGATCCGTTGATGTTATGAAGTGCAAATATTCTCTACTCTTTATCATAGCAGAAGACTCGTATTTGAAAAGAAAAACCGATAGAGTTTTCACCCCATCGGCCATACCATACTTATGCGAGATAAGCTTCACGTACTTGCGGATTCGCCAGCAACGTGTGTGCATCGTCTTTCATTATAATTTCTCCGGTTTGAATGACATAACCGCGGTGAGCAACGGAAAGCGCCTGGTTTGCGTTCTGCTCGACCAGCAGAATCGTCATCCCTTCTTTGTTCAGCTCGGTGACGATGTCAAAAATTTGCTCCACCAAAATCGGTGCCAGACCCATCGACGGCTCATCGAGCATCAAAATTTGCGGCTTCATCATCAGTCCACGCGCGATGGCAAGCATTTGCTGCTCCCCACCCGACATCGTACCGCCCTTTTGTTCAATCCGTTCCTTTAGACGAGGAAAGTATGCAAAAGCGCGTTCTATTCCTTCTTCAATTACTTTTTTATCCGAAACTCCGAAGGCACCCATCTCCAGGTTTTCCCGTACCGTCAGCTTTGGAAAAATTCTGCGTCCCTCCGGCACATGTGCGATGCCAGCTTTGGCTATATCATGCGTGCGCATCTGCGTAATGTCCTTCCCATTAAACAGGACCTTTCCTTGCTTGGCACGTGTCTGACCACAGATGGTTTTGAGCGTGGTTGACTTCCCTGCACCATTGGAGCCAATCAGTGTTACCACTTCACCCTGATTCACCGTAATGCTTAATCCCTTCAATGCGTGGATGCCGCCGTAATAGGTATGAACCTCTTGCAGTTCCAACAATGCCATATTTCTTCCTCCTCCTACGACACTTCCGACGCGCTTTTTCCGAGATACGCCTCAATTACGTTCGGGTTGTTGCGAATTTGCTCCGGTGTGCCCTCAGCAATCTTTCGTCCATAGTCCAATACGTGGATGTATTCGCTGAGGCCCATAACCAGCTTCATATCATGCTCGATCAAAATAATCGTCAGGTCCAGCTCTCGTTTCAGGAGGCGGATAAAGTCTGTCATCTCGACCGTCTCACGTGGGTTCATCCCCGCTGCAGGCTCATCCAGCAAAATGATCTGTGGATTGGTCGCCATCGCCCGGGCAATTTCCAACCTCCGCTGCAATCCGTACGGCAAGCTTCCTGCCGCTTCATTGGCGATATGCTCGATCCCCACGTACTCCAGAAGCTGATAGGCTTCTACACGGGCCTTTTCTTCTTCATTCCGGACGCGCTTTGTATTAAACAGGATGCCTACTAGTCCTGCTGACAATCGGCTGTGAACACCTACCATTACGTTTTCCAAAGCCGTCATTTGCTTGAACAGGCGAATATTTTGGAATGTACGGGTAATGCCACGACTAGCGATCTGATCCGGGCGCAGCTTTTTGATGCTTTTGCCGTTCAACAGGATTTCGCCCTCATCTGGCTCATAGAAGCCAGTAATCATATTAAAAAACGTTGTCTTTCCAGCCCCGTTTGGACCGATAACAGCAGTAATGCTTCCTTTTTCAATGGCAATCGAAACGTCTTGATTCGCTACCAGTCCACCAAATCGTTTCGTTAAATTTTTTGCTTCCAACAATGCCATGCTATACCCCTCCCTGTCCGTTACGACTGTTTGCCAGAAGACGCCCCCGTGAGCTTGCCCAAAATGCCGAGCTTCTCTTTGGTAAACGGACTGTTCTTAATCGAATCAAGATCATTTTTCTTTCGCTTGGCTGGTATCAATCCATTCGGACGATACAACGCCACAAGAATCAGCATGATCCCGAAGACGAGTCGCTGGAACTTGGACGGGTCCAACTGGTTAGGCAAATTGATGATGCCCGATTGCTGCAAGCTGTGCAGGAAGTTGGAGAATTCCTTGAGCAGCTGCACTTGCAGGATCGTAACGAAGGCCGCACCGAGAACAACGCCTGGAATACTTCCGCTGCCCCCCAAAATAACCATGACCAAAATTCCGATCGATTCCATCAGGGTAAACGAAGTAGGGTCAATAAAGGTTTGCTTGGCAGCGAAGATAACTCCGACCACACCTGCAAACGATGCGCCCGTAGCAAAGGCAGCCAGCTTTGTATTCAAAAGGGAGATTCCCATCGATTGAGCAGCCAGCTCATCCTCGCGAACCGCGATCCAGGCTCTGCCCATACGGGAGTGCTCAAAACGAATGTTTGCCACTACGATAAACGCGATTACGAACAGAACGATAAAATAGAAGTAAAACGGCGTCCCCATCTTGATCCCAAAAATTTCAGGAGACGGAATCGGGGTAATCCCTTGTGGACCGTTTGTAATATTGATCGGTTTGTCCAGGTTGTTAAAAATAATTCGGATAATCTCACCGAAGCCAAGCGTAACAATAGCGAGGTAGTCCCCTTTTACCCGTAGAACAGGCAAGCCCAATAATATCCCGAACACTGCCGCCACGATCAGACCTACAATCAGGAACGGCCAGAACCAGTCACCCGAGAGCGGAAACAGATTCCCTGCGATGAACTCGTTTGCTTGTGAAGTAGAGAAAATCGCATATGCATATGCACCAGCAGCAAAGAACGCCACGTATCCGAGGTCCAGAAGACCAGCAAAACCAACTACGATATTTAGACCAAGCGCCATAGCTACATATATGCCTACCTGTGAAGCTACCTCCATGTAGTAGCGATTTTCCCCGGCTACCAGCGGAATAATAATGAGTAGCACCGCTGCACCAACAATCATTTTTACCGTTTTGGAGGCATTGGTGTAATAGATCAGAACGATGGACGAGAGAATGCCGAGAAACGCGATAACGGATTTGTCCATAAAATGCAGCGCTGCTGCAAAAGCAGCGATCCAAACCAACGTGACGACGAGTGGAATGCCTTTGAACGATTTCCATGCCATGTTTGCCATTGGATTCACCTACACTTTCTCTTTCACAGCTTCGCCAAACAGCCCTTCCGGCTTGAAGAGAAGCACGAGGATTAGAATGCTGAATGCAAACACGTCTTTGTACTCGGCACCAAACGCTCCGTTGGTCAGCGGTCCCATAAACGCACCGGAGAGCGATTCCAGCATTCCGAGCAAAATACCACCTACCATGGCGCCCCGCAGATTACCGATCCCACCCAATACGGCAGCAGTAAATGCTTTCAGACCGAGAATAAAACCGATATACGGGTCAATCGTACCGTAGTTCTGCGAGAACAATACGCCTGTTGCTCCCCCCAGACTGGAGCCGATCAAAAAGGTAAGCATGATGACCTTATCTACGTTGATTGTCATAAGCGAAGCTGTGCTTTGATCCTGAGCAACGGCGCGCATCGCAATTCCCCATTTTGTTTTGCCCACGAACAAGGTAAGACCGATCATCATGATAATCGCAAGAACGATAACAACCAAGCCCTTTGTCGGGATCGACGCCCAGCTTCCCAATGGGATGGTCCCTGTGAAAAGTGGCGGAGTGTTCAAATAAAACTCGTTACGAGCAAGGGCTTCTGTAAAACGGACCAGGTCTTGCAGCAAAAAGGAAACACCGATAGCGGAAATCAATGGTACCAAACGAGGTGCGCCCCGCAGTGGTCGATACGCCACCCGCTCAATTCCTACCCCAAGTGCACCGGTAATTCCCATCGCAATAATAAGCGTTATGAATAGTGCGACAAATGGATTCATGCCTTCCAGTGCTCCCAGGGCGTCAGAGATCAATAAAACCTCTGTTCCCACAAAAGCACCCACCATAAATATTTCTCCATGAGCGAAGTTAATAAATTCCAAAATCCCGTAAACCATGGTATAGCCTAGTGCCACGACAGCGTACATGAATCCAAGAATCAATCCGTCAACTAACACCTGAGGCAAAATGTTTAGCATCATGCTTATCCCATCCCTCATTTCTTTCCAATACTTGTTTAAATTTTCTGCATTTAATACCGCGACCGGACATGGGCCACCTACGTAAGCAGATCTCGAGGTCTCTGCATAGAAAATGAGACCGCAATTTCGTGAAAAAGCTTTCATGCGCTCCAGAATTCATAGCATTGCTGATAAATTCTTATACGTAGAAAAGGGACGTACACCTATGTGCCGCCCCTATGGTATGTGAGGCATGATCAATCGTACTATGATGTCAGGTGCTTCTACTGGTCTTACCGGTTATCATGTTTTTCAAGAATAGTGCTTTGGTGGTTTGTACATATTTTTGAGGGTGATTTTTTCTTTGTTCACACATTTTCGGAAATAGGCTTCCAGAGGCTTGTTCGCGGTTAAGTTGTACTCTTCTGCCCCAATCATCCAGCTTGAGAATTTGTGTCATATAACGGAGACACAAAAACAATTTATTGAATAATTGGATAATATTATCATATCAGAAGAACCTAAGCCCTTGCCACACATAAATAGGACTTTTATCCTTTTCATGTGAATTCTGCCTTCTGGATGTAGACCTTTGGAAATACTTTTGATCAGGGGTCTTGTTGTTATCTAGTTAGTACGGTTCTATCGTTCTTCTGCTTGCAACCCTTTCTACCAATACCGCAGATTGAATGCTTGCGTAAGAGCTTTTTGTCATGCGGAATGGAATCCCCCTTTATCTTTGTTTAATCATTATTGTAAAATAAATCGGAAAATTTACAAGAGAAAAAAATATTATCTTCATATACATATCCGACATGCACATGAAAATAATGATTACCTTACTTATAAATTCTTCTTTTGAAGTGAAACTTTTAAACTAATGGAAGTGAAGGAACCAATAATTTTCCACTTTTCACATCAATAATTCCTTCTGAAGTGAGCCGAGCATACGGTAAATGGGTAGCCGTAAAGAACAGGATAGAGTACAGCGGATCGAGGTGAGCATGCCCTTTTTGTCGAAGCTTCTGGGTCAACTCCTCGGCCATCTCGATGACTTCCTCCATGGGGGCGTCTGAAAATCTTCCAGCCAAAGGCAACGGACATTCACATACGATTTCGCCTCCATCGATAAGCACTACGCCTCCGCCAATCGCTCTCATCCGCTCAAGCGCCCGCTTCATCGCTTCGGGATCGCGGCCGATGACAATCCAGTCCTCCGAAGCCGTATAAGAGCTCGCCAAGCCTTCCAAGTCGGAGCCATAGCCGTGTAATACCGCCTGCGTACGTCTGCATCCCGCTGGGTCGATGCTTGCGATATACGCCAACTCCGGATCGTGCTCGATAGAGACATAACCGTTTTCATCAATCGGCAGCTCCGTCATTTCCAGTCGGGTAATGACCGCGTTCAACATGTGCAGGACAGGTGCTTGACCCGCTTCAGGACGCATGCGGAACCAGTCGACTGACGTTTGCTTCTCAAAATCATCCACAGGTGGAAACTGAATCTTATCCCAGCGCGCCTGGATCGTCGGAATGAGCAGGGTATCATTTTTGGCAGCACACTTTCCATTTGCAATAACAAGCTCAGGGGTAGGCTCGTATTTATCCGATAAAACTAGCAAATCTGCCAGTCGTCCAGGAGCAATTCCCCCTATTTCCCCATCCATACCGTAATAAACAGCAGGATTCAGCGAAGCCATCACATACGCTTCCTCTGGAGGCATTCCCGCCTCAATCGCGATTCGAATCGTCCCATCCATCAGACCATTGCGATGCATCGGAGGTGTACTGCCATCCGAGGTCAGCATCATTCGCCCTGACCAGGGCTGCCCAAGCTCCAGCCATCCTTTGACCAGATCAGGCAAGTCCGGACGAATCGAGGAGTGACGCAGCGTAGCGTACATGCCCAGCCTGAGTCGAGAGAGCAAATCCTCTGCGGTAATTCCCTCATGGCACGCCGTAATACCCGCAGCCGACGCTATATTTAGTGTTTCAACCGACGCACCTGGATGATGACCCTCCATGCGTTTTCCCAGATCTAGCGCATGCTTTAAGCCGAACAGCACCTTTTCATCTTCCGCCAGCACACCAGACCAGCTGGTAAGCTCTCCTCCCTGTACGACAAGCGGATGCTCCAGCATACGTGTCAAGCCTTCCTTGGTGAATTGCGGATGTTCCTTGCCTGTCTGTGGATCGAGCCGTGCCCAAAAAAACTGTTTGACTGGGTGTTCAGCTAACGATTCCATCATTTCTTTTACTTGCTCAAACGGCAGATTCATCAGCATCAAGGAATCAGATACGAGTGTAGTCGTTCCGTGCTTGAGCGCAAAATCAGCCAAGGTATACGGGTTATACCATTGAAATGGATGCGCATGAGGCTCTATATAGCCGGGAACCAAATACTTTTCGCTTGCGTCGATGATCTCGGTGTTCTCATCCACAAGCGGTTCTTTTTCGCCCACATAAGCAATTCGTTCTCCTGACAAGGCAACGTGTACCTGCATCCATTCCTTCGTATATACATTGAACACATTCGCTCCTTGAATCCATAGGCTCGCTGGTGCTAGTCGTCTGCTTACCCTCATCAGATTCACATGGTCTTCACTCGATAATGGTCTTACGCGCATGGTTTTTATCTCTCCTCACTGAATCAATTTCGTCGTCTGACCAACTGAATGCTCATTCATTATGTACTTACTGCTTCGTCGCTCATCGGTACTTCCCCTGCTTTTCCCTGCACCTGCTAGCAACAATTTCCACGGGTGCAATCTTCACAATAGCCACAGACTAGCTATAAGAAGAAGCGACTGGAGGCTATGACTATGCACAAAAATGTGGGAACCACTGATGCGATGATCCGGATTACTGGCGGTCTGCTTGGCTTGGCATACGGAGTCGGCAAAATGAGTCGTCGTCCGTATAATACGCCTTGGCTATTGCTAGCTTTTTCTGCCATGAAAGTAGCAGAGGGGGTTACACGTGTTTGCCCCATGTACTCCGCGATGGGTGTAAATACGGTCAAAGCGAATGGCATGCAAAACATAATGGACAAGGCAAAGCAAAAAGGTATTCAAGCTGTCATGAATCAGGTAACCCGCTCCATGAGCATGACGGGCAGCTCCGAGAAAGCCAAAGAAAACAATGACCAAACCATGAGCCAAGACAAATACAATCAGTCGGCAACCGCCAACTCCCGTACAGATACCTTTAACACAACGAGTGCAACCACTGTCAGCGGCAACGACTTTTCCCGCAAGTCACAGCTGACTGCTGAGGACGAGCAACTAGAGAGAGCCGCACGCGAATTCATTTCCTACCGTTCCCAAGAAAAGAACGAGCAAAAATCCAACACGTATCCTACTTATTCTTAAGGAGGCTGCACCTATGCTTACAGTCGGACCTCCCTTATACGAATGGCTTTCCCACAACTTTTTTGTCATCGCTGCCATCATCGGCGTCATTGCTGTCATGGGCTACTACGCCTACAACCTCACAAGAAAGAAAGGGAGATACCGCCAGTAAAGCGGTATTTTTCTTTTTAAAATACAGCTGAGCGGTATTTTCTTTTCCTTTTTATTTACACAATTAGTTGCTTCGCTTATAATTGTCAAAGCAAGTATTTTTGGATGAAAGAAGGGTCACACCTTGATTGACCAATGGAAAGATGAACCGATTGGCTTTCTGATCGGCAATACCTATCGGCGAATGATCCACCATGTTTCCACGTACCTGCGTGAATTCGATCTGACAACCGAGCAATTCGCTGTGTTGTTCAGGCTACGTGAGCAAGATGGCATCAATCAAAAAGAACTCGCTCTACGCTCAGCCAAAGACCAGCCGACGATGACACGCTTGCTGGACAACTTAGCCAAAAAAGGGTGGATTGAAAAAAAGCCGTGTCCACAAGACCGGCGCGCTTTTCTCATTACACTAACTCCAGCAGGACGGGAATGGATTGAAAAAGCAATCCCAGTTGAAACGGTTGCTGTCTCTGAAATATTGGCGGACATCCCGGCTGAACAGTTGGAATTCTTAAAGGACATTCTTTTGCGAATCAACACAAACATAAACAGTCATACAAAAGAGTAGGAGTGACATCATTGGGAGAGGCTAGAGAGAAACTATGGACGAAGGATTTCGTCCTTTTAACTGTTTGCAATTTGATCTTGTTCAGTACGATTCAGATGCAGACCCCGACCTTTCCGGCATACGTCAAAGAGGTGTTTCAAGCAGATGATTTTGTCGTCAGCCTCGTCATCAGCCTGTTTAGTATCGCCGCTGTCGTTGCCAGGGTTTTTACAGGGGAAGCGCTGAAAACAAGAAGCAGCAAAATGCTTGCCATCATTGCTTTATGCTTTGTCGGACTTGCAACTGCGGGGTATTATTTGGCGGGCGGTATCGCCTTTTTCTTATTGATGCGCATGCTTGTTGGGGTCGGCTTTGGAATGGGAAGCACTACCTTCCCCACTATTGTTTCCAACGTGATCCCGAACAAACGAATTGGCGAAGGGATGGGCTATTTCGGCTTGTCCACCAGTCTGGCTATGGCACTCGGTCCTATGATCGGCCTTGCCATTTTAAATACGTTCGGATTCGGTTCGATGCTCGTTACTATCGTTCTTTTGATCGCACTTATTTTTCCGTTGATGCAGCTCATCCGCGCATACAGCAGACCAACAGCGCCTTCGCAAAAAACAGCTGCTCCTGCACCAAAAGGTCTTGGGCGGTTCTTTGATAGAAAGCTGCTCCTGCCTGCCACGTTGAATTTTTGTCTGTCGATTACCTATGGTGGTGTACTCAGCTTTTTGGCTCTCTATGGAAAAGAAGCCCACATAGAAAATGTCGGTGCTTTCTTCTTGTGCAATGCCATTGCCATGGTCTTGATTCGACCGTTTTCCGGAAAGCTGTTTGATCGCAAAGGTCACATGGCTGTGTTGCCTCCGGGAGCGATTTTCGTTGGTGTCAGTCTGCTGATCTTGTCGCTTGCTCATACAGAGTCTATTTTGCTCGTTTCTGCCTTCTTCTACGGCTTAGGGTACGGTACGATCCAGCCATCGATCCAGGCCTGGATGGTCAAGCAGGTGACTCCAGAGCAGCGCGGTATGGCCAATGGCGTGTTCTTCAACTCAATCGATCTGGGGATCGCTGTAGGCTCCATGCTTCTCGGCGTTCTTGCTACTCATTCAAACTACGCAGTCATGTACCGTTGGTCGGCTGTCAGCATGCTCTTGTTCCTCGTCGTTTACTTCCTTTCACAGCTGATAAGAGCCAAAGGCAAAAAAACTGCTGTAGCTACGGAAAACGCCAGTATATAACCGCAAAAGACCCAGGCCAGCTCTTTTCGCTGCCTGGGTCTTTTCATTAACGTAACAAAAGGCTTCCTTACTGTTGATGCTTCATCGCTTTTGCCGCGATATCGGTGCGATACTGAGCACCCTCAAAGGAGATTTCCGCAACAGCCGCATATGCTGCTTCACGTGCTTTTTCCAGGTTTTCACCTGTGCCCACTACGCCCAGCACTCGGCCACCACTGGTAACGATTCCTTTATCTGTTTCTTTTGTACCCGCATGAAACACGGTGACTTGATCGCGTACTTTGTTCAAGCCCTGAATGACTTGGCCTTTTGGATACTCACCCGGATAGCCAGGAGCTGCCATCACGACACAAACAGCGCTGCCTTTTTTCCAGGTAACATCTACTGCATCCAGCTCACCTTTGATCGTCGCAACGAAAATATCCACCAAGTCTGTTTCCAGCAGCGGCAGGATGACTTGTGTTTCCGGATCGCCAAAGCGTGCGTTAAACTCCACTACCTTTGGACCTTGCTCCGTGATCATGAGGCCAGTATAAAGAATGCCTTTGAATGGAATCCCATCACTGGCCATCCCTTTCGCCATTGGCTTCACGATTGTCTCCACGACCTCATCAACCAGTGCTTCAGACATGTGCGGAACAGGTGCATAGGTTCCCATGCCACCCGTATTCGGTCCGAGATCATCGTTAAAAATTCGTTTATGGTCTTGGGAAGTAATCATCGGCTTCACCGTTTCCCCATCGACAAAGGCGAGCAAAGACAGCTCTTCACCGCGCATGCATTCTTCGATGACGACACGTGCTCCCGCTTCACCAAAAACATGATCCTGCATGATTTGACGAAGTGCTTCCTCTGCTTCCTGTAGCGTCTCGGCAACCACAACGCCTTTACCCGCAGCAAGCCCGTCTGCCTTGACGACAATCGGTGCCCCTTTTTCACGAACATACGCAATCGCAGATTCATAATCAAGGAACGATTCGTACTCTGAGGTCGGGATGCCGTAGCGTTTCATCAAGCTTTTCGCAAAGGATTTGCTTCCTTCAATCAGCGCCGCTTTTCCGTTAGGACCATAGATTGGCAGATTGCGCTCCTGAAAAAAGTCCACGATCCCGCCAAGCAAAGGATCTTCGGGACCGACCACAGTCAGGTCAATCCCTTCATCCTTGGCAAACTGAGCGAGTGCAGCAAAATCGTTGACGCCAATCGGTACATTTTGTGCCACACCAGCGATACCGCCATTGCCTGGCGCACAGTATACCTTTTTTACCTTCGGGCTTTGCAACAGCTTCCAGGCAATCGTATGCTCACGACCGCCGCCGCCAATGACTAATATATTCATCGTGTATGCTCCTCCTGTGGGAGAGGGATTAGTGTTTAAAGTGACGAGTACCGGTAAAGATCATGGCAATTCCAGCGCGATTGCACGCATCGATAGACTCTTGGTCGCGAATAGAGCCGCCAGGTTGAATAATCGCTGTGATACCTGCTTGTGCAGCCGCTTCTACTGTATCGCCCATCGGGAAAAAGGCATCGGAAGCCAATACAGAGCCAGCAGCCCCCGCCCCCGCCTGCTCAATGGCGATCTTGGCTGCACCCACACGGTTCATCTGCCCCGCGCCAACACCAATCGTCATGTTGTCTTTTGCCAGCAAAATAGCATTGGACTTGACGTGCTTGACTACTTTCCAGGCAAATGTAAGCTGAGCCAGCTCTTCTTCTGTTGGCTTGCGGTCTGTGACCACCTGAATTTCGCTCTCTTCCAATTGCTTGTAGTCAAAATCTTGAACCAGAGCGCCACCCGCTACTGGAGCGACCCGGAAACGATTGTCGGCTTTTTTGTCTGACTCACTCAGTGCCGGGATGCGCAACAGACGCAGGTTCTTTTTCTCAGTGAGCACAGCGAGCGCCTCTTCGGTAAAATCAGGAGCGATGATGATTTCCAGGAAAATTTCTTTCATAGCCAGAGCTGTTTCGCGGTCGATCGTGCGATTGGCTGCTACGATTCCGCCGAAAATGGAAACAGGATCTGCTTCGTACGCTTTTTGGTAAGCTTGGCGAATATCGCTGCCAATTCCTACACCACATGGGTTGGAGTGCTTGATCGCAACTACAGCAGGCTGGTGGAATTCACGTACAATCGCCAAGGCCGCGTCAGCATCGTTAATATTATTATAGGACAGTTCTTTTCCATGCAGCTGCTCAGAATAGCCGATGCTGAGGCTGCTCGCCAACGGCTCACGGTAAAAAGCAGCGCGCTGATGCGGGTTTTCACCGTAACGCAAGTCTTGAGCCTTTTCATAGGTCACTGTGTAGCTTTCTGGCAGCAGCTCGCCCACCTCTTCACTGAGGTAACGGGAGATCAGGGCATCGTACGCTGCAGTGTGACGGAATACTTTTGCAGCCAGCTTGCGACGGGTTTCCAAAGTAGTATCACCGCTCGCTTCGATTTCCTCTGCAACCTTGTCATAGTCAGCAGCATCTACAACAACACTGACAAAAGCATGGTTTTTCGCGGCAGAGCGCAACATAGTCGGCCCACCGATATCAATATTCTCAATAGCATCTTCGTATGTCACATCTGGTTTGGCAATCGTCTCTTTAAAAGGATACAAATTCACGACGACCAGATCAATGGTTTCAATGTTCAGTTCTTGTAATTGCTTCTGATGAGCTTCATTATCACGTACAGCCAAGAGCCCGCTGTGGATATTCGGATGCAGCGTTTTGACGCGTCCGTCCAAAATTTCCGGAAATCCAGTTACTTCGGATATGCCAATGACAGGAACACCTTCGGCTTTTAACAGGGAAGCCGTACCTCCGGTTGAAATGATTTCTACTCCGGCAGCTGCCAGTCTACGGGCAAACGGAATCAATCCAGTCTTGTCAGAAACGCTGATCAACGCTTTTTTCACACTCACGGATAGAACCTCCTGACTTTTAGTAAACACGAACATTCCCTTCTTATTAAAACATAATTGTACGCTTCTATCAAGGTTTTCATCTTAGTTAATTAGACCCTGCCTTAGGCGAATTTCTTCTTGCAAAACAAACGCAGCCGCCCATGCCTGTTCGGCACTCGCGACTGCACGCTACAATCTCTATGTGTGGACTAACGCTTTTTCTTGCCTTTGCCAGATAATTTTTTTACACGCTCAGCCAATGACAGATGCTTGCTTTTTCCAACAGCTCTGGTTGGCTTTTTGTTTCTCGTCTTACTGGTTTTCGCTTTTACATCTGTTGGCATCAATTTGCCGATATCATCCATGGTCAGGGACTTCCCACTTTTCATATGATCCTTGACTTTTTCCTTGGTTTCCTCAGGAACATCAAGTCCCATATCCGACAGCTCATTGAGCACGGAGTCAATATTTCCTCCGCCCTTGGGCATTTTCTCAGCCAGCTTCATAATATCGTTTAGCGTCCATTCACGCCCCGTTTTCTTGCTTAGCTTGCCCAGCAAATCAGCAACAAAGTCTCCGCTCAGGTCCAGCCCCTCCTCATTTACGGCTTCTTTCTACTGTATGTCGGCAGAAGCAGAAAGGTTTGGGTTTTTGAAAAGTATTGACAAACTAGGAGTGTCGCCCATATACTGCGGTAGATACAACGATTGCCAAAATGATATGGAACCGTTCCCGTTAGGTGAGGCTCCATGATGAACACAGGCCACTGCCCGGAAATGTCGAAAGACGCCAATGGGTAGAACAGGGATTGCCGGATTAAGGCTTTACTTAAGGTGGCTGAGCATGATTGATTGCTCTACGTTGTCATGTGCCAAAACTCAACTTGGGGAAGCGTGTAGGTAGTGCTTTTTTAAGTGTGTTGTTTTTTCTATGCACTTTTTTATTGGCATTTCCAGGCTTCCCTGCAGACGGGAAGCCTTTTTTGTTGATTCCAGGGAGGTGAGCTGCTTTCAGTAGTCGATCATGTCACTCATATAAGATTTTGAATAGGAAAGGAGCTCACCGCTGCTTGGAATGCGGTAGCCACCGCCGATAATGCAGCTTAGCGCACCTTTCCCTACTTTTTAGTAAAGGCAGGGTGAAAACGATGCTAAACATTTATCGCAGCAACGAGTTTGGAGATCTCGTAGAACGAACTGATTTTGAAAAAGGCTGCTGGGTACATTTGACAGAACCGACGCAAGCAGAAATCCAGCACGTCTGTGATGCTTTTGCGATTGACCAGGAATTTTTCCGTGATGCTCTTGATGAAGGCGAACGTGCCAGAATAGAAAAAGATAAGGATTGCACGATGCTCATCGTAGAGATCCCGGTCCTCAGCCCAGATGATAAAATACGTACGATCCCACTTGGAATCGCCATCCAGAACGATTGCTTCATCACGATTTGCCTCACAAATACACCCATCCTTGAGGATTTTGTCTCTGGCCGCGTCAAGCATTTCCACACGTTTATGAAAACAAGGTTTGTCCTTCAGATACTTTATCGGATAGCCTTTTACTATTTGCTGTACCTGAAGCAAATTAACCAGAGACGGGAAAAAATGGAGAAAGCCCTCCACAAATCAGTCCGAAACAAAGAGCTTTTTTCCTTATTGGAAATTGAAAAAAGTCTGGTTTATTTCACGACAGCACTGACCAAAAATAACATTTTGCTGGAGAAGCTGTTCAATGGCAGTTACCTGAAAATATATGAGGAAGACAAGGAGCTATTGGAGGACGTCATGATTGAAACCAGGCAAGCGATCGCTATGACGGAGGTATACAGCTCTATCATGAGCTCGATGATGAACGCCTTTGCTTCGGTGATTTCAAACAATGTGAATCATGTTGTCAAAATATTGACCGCCATTACGATTGTGCTTGCTCTGCCTACCATGATCGCGAGTATATACGGAATGAACGTGGAATTACCTTTGCAGCATGATAACCATGCTTTTTTCATTATCATGCTGCTCTCGCTTGTGTCCGCACTGGTTACAAGCCTGATCTTTTGGAAAAAGAAATACTTTTGATGGGAATAAAAAAGCAGTGGGCGTTTCGGACGGGAACATAAGGTCCAAAACAACCACTGCTTTTCTTTACACGCCTTTCATTTGTTTCGCCAGCTCATAAATTGTCTTGTTTTTTAGAGCCTGCTCCATCTGTCGCTCGGCATCCATGACAACCTGCTGAATCAGGCACTGTTGCCCATGATTAAAGCTGCATTCAAATAAAGAGGTAGTGCCTTCGATCGCATGAATGACATCCAAAAAGGAAATCTCCTCATAGTTGCGCTTGAGTCGGTATCCACCATTTGCACCGGATACAGAATGGATAAGCCCTGCCTTGACCAGTTTGGTCAGCATTTTGGACAGATAGGTTTGGGAAACGCTCAGCTTCTCTGCTAATACCTGCACACTTACGGGCTTGTCTGGCGCTTCCATTACGAGATACAGCATCACATGGAGCGCATTGTCGGTTGCCTGTGAAAACTTCATAAGACACCTCGATTGTAGACTTTACTTATCTATGATAAGGTTCATCTCACAAGATAGCAAGTGTCACATGCAGCTTGACATTGAAAAAATAACAGATATTATAGATACTATAAGTCGACTATCTAAGAGCGCTCTTACGATTTGAGTACCTTATCTTGCTTTATCTTTATTAGATCAAGCTTTTCTTTCAACTTAATTATAGATATAAAACATCCTTAATATCTCTAGAAAGGAGTTAAACATTATGATTTACGATTGCGCGATTGTTGGTGGAGGGTCAGCCGGGTTGAATGCCGCTTTGGTACTCGGCAGAACACGGAGAAATGTCGCCTTGCTCGACAACAATCAGCCTCGAAATGCCGTTACCCATGCATCCCACGGTTTTCTGACGAGAGACGGTGTGACGCCTGCCGAGTTTCGCCGCATCGCCTATGAGGAAGTGCTCCGCTATCCGTCTGTTCATCATCTCAAAACAGAAGTCGTTTCTATTACAAAGCTCGACTCAGGATTTGAGGTGCATGATGCATCAGGTGCTCGGATTCAAGCACGCAAGCTGATCCTGGCTACAGGCTTAAAGGAAATCTTTCCTGAGATTGATGGACTCCATTCTTTATATGGAAAAAGTCTGTTTAATTGCCCGTTTTGTGATGGCTGGGAGTTGCAAGATCAACCTCTTGTCGTCGTTTCCGAAGATCCGGCCGTTTTCCATACCGCCAAGCTGCTTCTCAATTGGACCCGCGATTTAGTCGTCTGCACCAATGGTCAAAGTCCACTTTCAGATGACCAAAAAGAGCAGCTTCTCTCCAAAGGAATCGTGGTGATGGAACAGCCCATCGCAGCCTTCATCGGAGAAAACGGACATCTATCGCATGTACGTTTTGCGGATGGAACGACGATCGCCAGGACAGGAGGATTCGTAGCTCCTAGATTTATACACAGCGCTCCGTTTATCGAGAGCTTGGACTGCGAAAAAAACCCACTGGGCGGAATTAAGACAGATCAACTAGGCAAAACCTCCATCCCTGGTTTGTTCGCCGCAGGTGACACATCGTACTTCGCACCTTCTCAACTGATTTTCGCTGCTGCCAGCGGAAGTAAGGCAGCGATGAGTGTAACCAAGGAGTTAACGGAAGAAGATTTCCATGACAAATGGTAAAAATCGAGTCGCATTCACGATCCTGGCGTTAGTCCAAGCGACACTAATCTTTACGATCGCGCTGATCATGATTCCGATGCCAAAAATTGCAAACGAGTTCGCCTTGAGTTCGTCACAGCTACTGCTGCTTCAAGTTGCGTATGGCCTGCCCTTTAGCGGTCTGCTGCTGTTTGGCGGTCGGCTGGCGGATCGATACCGTGGCCTGCGGATGTTCGTAATCGGGCTGATTGTTTTCGGAGCTTCCTCTCTTTTCGCAGCCTTCTCCCCCAGCTTCGAGATTCTGGTCAGTATGCGCTTCTTGCAAGGTATTGGTGGGGCATTGATAGCACCTGCTGCCATGGCTGTATTACGTGTTCTGTTCCCTGATCCTGCGGCATTCGGACGCGCCATGGCCATTTGGGGCGGCGTTTCCGTCCTAGGTTCAATTGTGGGCTTCGTCGCCTCAGGTATTTTGACAACCTGGATCTCGTGGCGCTGGATGTTCGGTGTTCCGATTCTGGTCGCCATCATAGGTCTTGCCGCAGCACGGTGGTTACTCCCAGCTGACCGCTCCGAAAATACCAGCAAACGTCCTGGTCTTGATCCACTTGGAGCCATCCTTGCTACCTTGGGCATTGTGTTTACCAGCTACGGTTTGATTGCTGTCGAGGATCATTCCTGGACCTCAGCTGTTGTTTGGGGCCCTCTGGTTGCTGGTCTTGTGCTGCTTGCTTCCTTTTTGCTTGTCGAAAACAAGGTACGTGATGCGCTTCTCCCGCCTGACTTTCTTTTGGATCGATACCGTTCCATTGGGTTGCTCGGTATGCTGCTGGCCGCCGCCACTTCAGCGCTGATCCAGTTTGTTCTGTCGCTTTATCTCCAGCAAATCCGAAACTGGTCACCCTTCTCTACCGCAGTCGGCTTCCTCCCATTTGCAGTGACGCTGATAGCTACGAATCTGGCTGCTCCTGCCCTTGTGGGACGATTCGGCGCACGGATGGTCACCATTGCAGGATTCATCTTAGCAGCTGTCGGGTGGGGCCTCCTCGCTGGGATTGATCACGACACTGCCTATGCTTCGGGTCTTTTGCCTGGACAGATTATTCTGGGTGCCAGTATATCGCTGATTTTCTCTGGAGCCGCCGTGCTCTCGACCGTAAACGTTCCAAAGCATCAAACGGGGCTTGCCGGCGGCGTCATGAACACGGCCATGGAACTCGGCCCAACTTTGGGGCTGGCAATACTGATGTCCGTGGCATCCATACAGGCCGAGGTTGTAAGAGGCTACGCCTCAGCATTCGGAACGGCTAGCGCGTTTTTTGTGGTTGCCACTGTAATCACAATCGTACTGATCGCCAGAACTCCAGTTGTGGCTGAGAAATCGGTAAACAGTTGAAGGTGTTTATTGATTCGAACCAAATTCGGGAGGGATTGAAATGGATTTAAGAATGATTCACAACGAAGTAAACCCTGCTGCTTACGAGGCTATGAAGAGATTTGAGTCGTTTGTTCTTCAATCCGGTTTGGATGAGGCTATCATTGACTTAATCCAGCTAAGAGTGTCTCAAATAAATGGTTGTTCCTTTCATATGAATGTAAACGGAAAAGCCCTGTACGACAAAGGAGATCAATTTGAGCGCATTTTACTCCTGAACGCATGGCGTGATGTACCGAACTTTAGCAAGAAGGAAAAAGCAGCACTTGAGCTTGCCGAGCATCTTACTAAGGTTTCCGAGCTCGGAGTACCCGAGCATGTATACAAGCAAGTCCGCGACCACTTTAATGAACAACAGTACATCGATCTGGTGATGGCGATCAATGTCACCAACAGCTGGAACCGACTCGGAATTGCTACTGGTATGACACCCGGATGTTCATTAGAGAAATAAACGCTTAGTGATTTTGAAACATAAATAAAAGGAGAGATTGAAAATGGCGATTTACCACGTAACCGATGCTACATTTAAGAACGAAATGCAAACGAAAGGACTCACCTTAGTCAATTTTTGGGCGCCTTGGTGCGGACCGTGCCGGATGTTTGCGACCATCCAAGAAGCATACGTAGCCGAAGGAAACCATGATGTCAAAATCCTCAAGCTCAATGTAGATGAAGAATCCGAGATTGCCAATCAATTTGGAGTAATGAGCTTGCCAACTAGCATCTTGTTTAAAGATGGCCAACCAATCGACAAAGTCATCGGTGCCGTTCCTCTCATTGAACTGAAAAAATTCCTAACCAGATAAAAAGAGCAAGACAGTGATAAACCGACACATCCACCGTGTCGGTTTTGCTGTTTACATATTCACCAGCTTGCGTTTGCGTCTTACTGTGAGCTCTTGTTATGAAAAGGACATTATCATTTATGATAGGTCGTGTGCTTCTTCGATTGCTCGTATACCCACTCATCCAGAGCTTGTTTGGAGAACCGATACGTGCTGTTGATCTGCAGAGCAGGAATATCCTTACTATCCAAAAGCTTGGCCAGAATCTGCTCGGTAATGCCTAAGTATTCAGCCGCTTCTACTGCATCAAGTATTTGTTTTTCTTGTGGAGCCTTCTTGTTGTTCCAATCATTTAATTCATTGCTCATCGTCACCAGGATATTGGCAATCTGTGCCGTATTGTGCGTTGCTGAATCACCATATGCAGCTATGCTCTTTGTTGCATCATAGATCAGCCATGACCCTATCAGTAGAACAGCGCATAAGCAAAATATCCAAACGTTTTTCATGTCTCTCATATCACCACTCCCCCGTCACCTACTATACCAGAAAAAGGAAAAACCGACACAATTTCTCGCGTCGGTTTCTCTACTTGCTTTTGCTAATCTCATGTCAGCTGGACAAGCCGTCCCTCCAGCTTTACACGCTCTTCCACCAAAAGGCCAATGACCTCTACCAAAAGGCCATGCTCTACTTCGTGGATGCGTGCTGCCAATGTTTCTTTTGTATCTGTCTCTTGCACGGCTACAGGGAGCTGGGCGATGATCGGACCCGTATCGAGACCAGCATCGACCACATGCACCGTTACCCCCGTAATCTTTACCCCGTAGTCCAGTGCCTGGCCTATCGCGTCTTTTCCAGGAAAGGCAGGCAAAAGCGATGGATGCAGATTGATGATTTTTCCCTCATAGGCGGACAACAGCGTCTCGCCAACCAATCGCATGTATCCCGCCAGCACAACCAGCGTAACATCGAGCTTCTGAAGCTGCGCCACAATCTCTTTCTCAAAGGCAGCCTTGTCAGCGTACTCTTTTGGCTGAAACACAAAGGCTGGAATTCCTAGCCGTTCTGCACGCTCCAGCACTTTGGCTCCCGGCTTGTCGCAGACAAGAAGCGCTACTTCTACACCACTGAGCTGTCCAGACTGAACCGCCTGCACGATGGCTTCGAAGTTGGAGCCGCTCCCTGAGGCGAAAATGGCTAGCCTTCTCACCATTCCACCCCGTTGTATACGACTTTGCGCTCGCCAGCTTCAATTTTACCAATGACGTATGGCTCTTCGCCCAGCTCTTTCAGCTTGGCTACGACAGAATTCACGTCATCCGCTTTGACAACAAGCATCATGCCGATTCCCATGTTAAATGTCTTGTACATATCTGGATAAGAAATATTGCCTGCTTCTTGAACCAGTTGGAAAATCGGGAGAACAGGCCACGAGCCAACATCAATCGTCGCCTGCGTACCCTCTGGCAGCACACGCGGAATGTTTTCTGTGAAGCCGCCGCCAGTAATATGCGCCAACGCCTTAATCTCATGAGATTCCAGTACAGACAGCACCTGTTTGACATAGATGCGGGTCGGCGTCAGTAGTTCCTCTCCAAGCTTTTTGCCGAGTACGTCTACATGATCGTGAAGCGACATCCCTTTGTCAGCCAACAGCACTTTGCGCACGAGAGAGAATCCATTGCTGTGAACACCGCTGGAAGCGAGCCCGATCAATACGTCGCCTGCTTCAACAGAAGCACCTGTAATCATTTTGCTTTCGTCTACGACACCAACTGTAAAACCAGCGATGTCATATTCGCCCTCTGCGTACATCCCCGGCATTTCAGCTGTTTCTCCACCGATCAAGGAGCAGCCTGCCTGCGAGCAGCCATCGGCAATCCCTTTGACAATGGCTTCGATCTTTCCAGGAATGACCTTGTCTACCGCCAAGTAATCGAGGAAAAAGAGCGGTTCTGCCCCTTGCACAACCACGTCATTGACACACATCGCCACAGCATCAATCCCGATCGTATCGTGCTTATCCATGGCAAAAGCAAGCTTCAGCTTGGTACCCACACCATCTGTACCAGAGACGAGCACCGGCTTTTCATACTTGGTTGTATCCAGACGGAACAAGGCACCGAAGCCGCCTAAATCCGTCAATACCTCTGGACGGAATGTGCGCTTCACGTGCTTTTTCATACGTTCGACTGCTTCGTTCCCCGCATCGATGTCGACGCCTGCTTGTTTATATGCTTCACTCATCGTTTCTCCCCCTACCAGAGGTTCCTTGTATTAGCATTTGAGCGCAGGTAGCGCCTCTTCAAATTCAATCTCAGTCGGATATTCCCCGGTAAAGCATGCGAGGCAGTGTCCTTTATTCGGAGCCGAATCCTGACGCCCGATTGCTTCAATCATGCCTTCAACAGACAAGAAGGACAAAGAATCTGCTTCAATGATTTGGCGGATTTCCTCAATGGATTTGGTTGCCGCGATCAGTTCATCACGAGTCGATGTATCAATTCCATAGAAGCAGGAATTCATGACCGGCGGAGAGCTGATGCGTACGTGAACTTCCTTGGCTCCCGCCTCACGCAGCATACGCACAATCCGATTGCTGGTCGTACCGCGAACGATCGAATCGTCAATCATGACCACGCGTTTTCCTTCGACTACCTTGCGTACAGCAGAGAGCTTGAGGTAAACAGCGCGCTCGCGAAGCTCCTGGCTCGGCTGGATAAACGTTCGACCAACGTAGCGGTTTTTGATCAAGCCGATTTCATATGGAATCCCGGTCGCTTCCGCAAAGCCAATCGCAGCGGAAATGCTTGAATCAGGTACACCTGTCACGACATCTGCCTCAATCGCCGACTCCAAAGCCAGCTGCTTGCCGAGACGTTTGCGAGCCATGTGTACGTTTATTCCATCGATGTCGCTATCAGGACGTGCAAAGTAAATGTATTCAAACGTGCAGATCGAGCGTTGGGTAGTCTCGGTGAACTTCGATTCAATCACGCCGTTTTTATCAATGACAATCAGCTCACCTGGCTGAACATCGCGCCAGTACTGCGCCCCAATAATGTCAAAAGCACAGGTCTCGGAGGCAACGGTAATTGCGTCTCCTAATCGTCCCAAAGACAACGGACGCAATCCATTTGGATCAAGCGCGATAACGAGTTGTTTTTCGTTCATGACGAGAAGTGCATATGCACCTTTAATATGCTGAAGTGCATCTCTTACAGCCCCAGGCAAGTCACGGCTTTCGGAGCGCGCGATCAGGTGGGCGATGACTTCAGTGTCGCTGGTCGTTTGGAAAATCGAGCCTTTTGCTTCCAGCTCTTTTCTGAGAACCGCCGCATTCACCAGATTACCGTTATGAGCGACAGCCATGCTGCCTTGCGCATAGCGAAAAAATAGCGGCTGGGCGTTTTCGATTTTGCTGGACCCGGCAGTCGTGTAACGAGTATGACCAATGGCAATATGACCACGGAACTTCTCCAGATCACCCTTGCCAAACGCTTCGGATACGAGACCCATTCCGCGATGCTTATACCACTTCTCGCCGTCGGAGGCGCAGATACCTGCGCTCTCCTGACCGCGATGCTGAAGGGCATGAAGCCCCAAGTATGTTAATTGGGATGCTTCCTGGTGGTTGTAAATGCCAAAGACGCCGCATTCTTCATTCAGTTTGTCCCAGATTAACCGATCAAACATGGAATCGCATCCTTCCAGGCTGCTTTCACCTCTTGAATAGAAGCATTGATCGCTTCACTGCCGTTCACATTCACTACCAGGCGCTCGCCACCGATGGTTCCGATCTCTTTTGCCTCTACGCCATGCTCACCTGCCAATGCGAGAATCGCTGCTGCCTGCTCTTTGGATGCACTGAGCAAAATGCGAGACTGCGACTCACTGAACAAAAGAACATCATGACGCAGCTCGGAATCCAGTGATACTTGTACACCCACGTTTTTGCCGAAGCAAGACTCTGCCAAAGCTACACCCAAACCGCCTTCGGACAGATCGTGAGCCGAGCTTACCAGACCTTTGCGGATAGCAGCCAAAACGAGCTTTTGAACAGCTGCTTCCTTGTTCAGATCAATTTGTGGCGGCCGTCCAGAGATCGAGCCTGTAGCCAGCTTTTGATACTCAGATCCCCCCAGCTCTGCGAATGTTTCGCCGAGCAAGATGATGACATCGCCTTCGTTTTTGAAATCTTGAGTTGTAATATGGTCAACATCCGTGATCAAACCAACCATGCCGACAGTTGGAGTCGGATAGATGGCGTCACCACTGCGTTCGTTATAGAAAGAAACGTTTCCGCCAATAACCGGTGCGTCCAGTGCTACGCACGCTTCGCTCATGCCCTCGCACGATTTCTCGAACTGCCAGAATACTTCTGGCTTCTCCGGGCTTCCGAAGTTGAGGCAGTCTGTAATCGCAAGTGGCTCGGCACCCGAGCATACAACGTTGCGCGCAGATTCTGCTACAGCGATAGCACCGCCGACTTTTGGATCGAGGTATACATAGCGTCCGTTGCAATCTGTTGACATCGCGAGTGCTTTGCGGGTACCGCGCACCATCACGACAGCAGCATCAGAGCCTGGTTTTACAGCTGTATTGGCACGAACGATATGGTCATACTGCTCATAGACCCATGCTTTGTTTGCTACAGTCGGTTGAGCGAGCAAGCTTTTCAAGGTTTCGTTCAAGTCAGCTGGCTCAGCGATTCCTGCAAGAACATCTACGTTTGCGTTTGCTTCGTAATAAGCAGGTACCGCAGATGGGCGATGGTATACAGGCGCATCATCAGCCAAGCTGTTTACTGGTACTTCTGCTACGACTTCACCTTTGTGTAACAGGCGCAGCTTGCTGTCTTCTGTTACTTTACCCACGACAGCGGACGCCAAGCCCCATTTGTCAAAAATCGCAATGGCTTCTGCTTCCTTGCCTTTTTCCACGACAACGAGCATACGCTCTTGAGATTCGGAGAGCATCATTTCGTATGCAGACATACCTGCTTCACGCTGTGGCACCAAGTCCAGATTCATTTCGATACCGTTTCCTGCTTTGGAAGCCATCTCAGAGCTGGAGCTGGTAAGGCCTGCCGCGCCCATGTCCTGAATCCCTACGACAATACCCGTGTCGATCAGCTCCAGGCATGCTTCAAGAAGCAGCTTTTCCATGAATGGATCGCCGACTTGCACAGCAGGACGTTTTTTCTCGGATTCTTCGGTCAGCTCTTCAGAAGCAAAAGTCGCTCCGTGAATACCATCGCGTCCTGTGCTGGAACCAACGTAAATCACCGGGTTGCCAATACCGGAGGCTACCCCTTTTTGAATCTTCTCGTGGTCAATCAGACCCACACACATAGCGTTGACGAGGGGATTTCCTTCATAAGTAGGGTCGAAGTTGACTTCTCCTCCTACAGTAGGAATCCCGATGCAGTTGCCATAGCCTGCGATACCGGCAACTACGTGCTCAAACAAATATTTTACGCGAGGAGTAGTCAGCTCCCCGAAGCGAAGGGAGTTCAGTACAGCAATCGGACGAGCACCCATGGAAAAAACGTCACGGATGATTCCGCCCACACCAGTAGCAGCGCCTTGGTATGGCTCGATTGCAGATGGGTGGTTATGGCTTTCGATTTTGAATACAACGGCTTGGTTATCACCGATGTCTACGATACCCGCACCTTCACCTGGTCCTTGCAAAACGCGAGGTCCCTTAGTCGGGAAGCGGCGCAGAACAGGCTTGGAGTTTTTATAAGAGCAGTGCTCAGACCACATAACGCTGTAAAGACCTGTCTCCGTCCAGTTCGGTTTACGGCCGAGGATATCGACTACACGCTGGTATTCTTCCTCTGTCAGACCAATTTCACGATAGATCTTTTGCGTCTCAATTTGTTCGGCTGTCGGTTCTTTATGCGTGAGTTGTGACACTGCTTTTTTCCCTCCACGTCTTCAGGATCGAGGTAAACATGCGGCGGCCGTCATCGGAGGTCATCCATGTATGCACAGCGCGCTCCGGGTGAGGCATCATGCCCAGTACATTGCCTTGTTCGTTGCAAATTCCTGCAATATCTTCGAGAGAGCCATTCGGATTTTCGCCATGGTAGCGGAATACAATCTGATTGCCCGCTTTGAGCTTTTCCAGTGTCTCTTCATCACAGTAGTAGTTTCCTTCGCCATGCGCGATCGGAATTTGAATTTCTTCCCCTGCCGCGTAATCACGAGTAAACGCGGTTTGGTTATTTTCTACACGCAGTCCCGACAGCTTGCAACGGAACTTGAGTGAAGTGTTGCGCAAGAGAACGCCTGGCAAAAGGCCTACTTCGGTCAGGATTTGGAATCCGTTACAGATTCCCATAACGAGCTTGCCTGCTTCTGCAGCCTTTACCACTTGCTCCATCACTGGAGAAAAGCGAGCAACTGCACCACAGCGCAAGTAGTCTCCATAAGAGAAGCCACCTGGCAACAGAATCGCATCATACTGAGAAAGGTCGGTATCAGAGTGCCACACGTAATCAACCGGCACACCCATTACATCTTCAACTGCGTTGTACAAGTCGATGTCAGCATTGGAACCTGGAAAAACGATAACCGCTACTCGCATTTGTTAGCCCTCCACGATCTCAAAGCGATAGTCTTCAACCACCGTGTTGGCCAGCAGCTTTTCGCACATTTCACGTACACGTTCTTCTGCCTGAGCACGGTCTGTTGTATCCAGCGTGAGCTCCATATATTTACCGATGCGTGCATTGTTTACTTCATCAAATCCGAGTGTGTGCAAAGCACCTTTTACTGCATGGCCTTGTGGGTCAAGCACGCTCTCGCGCAAAGTTACATAAACAACAGCTTTAAACATGTACGTCTCCTCCCAGTCTCTTAAGCATTTCTTGATACGCTTCTTCTACGTTGCCCAAATCCCGACGGAAGCGGTCTTTATCCAGCTTCTCGTTCGTTTCTGAATCCCAGAACCGGCATGTGTCCGGCGATATTTCATCGGCGAGGAGAATTTCCCCATCCGCAGTTTTGCCAAATTCAAGCTTAAAGTCGACCAGCGTAATGCCCCGCTCACTCAAATAAGGGCGAAGGACTTCATTGACTTCGAGCCCCATACGCTCAAGAGTCGCTTGGTCGCTTTCGCTAGCGATGCCCAACACCTTGATATGGGAAGCATTCACCAGCGGATCACCTAGTGCGTCGTCCTTGTAGTAAAACTCAACAACCGGCTGTGGAAGTGCAGTACCTTCTTCCATTCCCAGGCGCTTGGCTAGTGAGCCAGCCGCGATATTGCGCACGACTACCTCCAAAGGAATAATCTCTACTTTTCGTACGACCTGCTCGTTTGCAGACAGCAGGCGAACAAAATGGTTGTCGATGCCACTCTCTTTCAGCATCGTGAAGAAAATAGCGGTGATGCGATTGTTCAGCTCACCTTTTCCAGTGATTTGCGCCCGTTTCTCTCCATTGAATGCCGTTGCGTCGTCTTTATACTCCACCCAGTATTGATCAGGCACTGATGTCCGATAAATACGTTTCGCCTTGCCTTCGTAGAGTTGTTCTTGTTTTTCCACTGTAGGAGTCACCTTCCTAGGTAAAAAGGTTAAGTTACGGTAAATATACGAACGTTTCAAATACATTAAAACACAATCATACGCATTTATCAACGTAAAAAGCGTGAACAGACTTCGACAATAGTTCGGTTTTTGGCGTAAATTACATTGTGTTTTATTTGTTAATATTCGTTTACATACCCTCCACACTAGCTCTACACATTCTCCTTACAATAGTCCTAGTAGCATTGTTAATTTAATTAGGAGGATTTTTCTTGAAGACTCAGACATTATTTTCTACTCTTCTTTCACCTTTTTTCCAGCTAAATAGACGTACCCGGCTCGGCAATGATCGTTACCCAAATGGAAGCGAGGCTCGATTCGGAAACCGATAAAATCATAGAAAAGATTTCTCTCATGAAATTTATGTTTGCCGCTGATGAAGCAACCTATCAAAAGCGTTTGGAATTCGAGCTGGTGCAGCAGTGGGAAAGTCTCGCTCAAGAAGGTCTTACTGTTCAGCAGTTTATGGTATCTGACAGTGCGTTTCACCCCATTGATAACGTAGCCGTCGGACCCATCACGATTCCCAAGGAAGTAGCCTCTCAACTGGCGGCGGAGCGCTTTGGTGTCCTCCATTTTCCTGTTGACGGCGTCATCCATACATTGGCTTTTACCCATTTCAGAAGCAGAACAGTCCTTCCGGCAAATCAGAGACGCAGTAGATCAGACCACTGGTGAGCTGCACGCAGCCCATTCAGGACTTGAAATGATATCGATTGGTCTGAATGAGGTGGATCAATCGTTGGAAACCTTCGTCGCCATCTCCCAAGAGACAAAAAGCAGCACAGAGGAGATGTGGCAGGCATCATGCGAGCAGCTTTCTTCTATAGAGAGATCGCGTCAACTAGCTGATGATTTGCAAGTATTGTCCAAACGTCTTCATAAGATTAGCGAAAAGTTTCGGGTAGCATGACTGTCGTAAGCTCGTATCCTTTTTTTCTGATAAACTAAAGTTCGGTACAACCTTTTCGCGAAAGAAGGAATAAAAGATGTTTCCGTTTGAGGTATCTTTTCCTACCCTTATCTACTTCGGTATGGGTGAAATAAAACGCTTGGGACAGGAAGCCAAAACGATTGGTCACAAAGCACTGCTTGTCACAGGCGGGAGCGCTGCCAAGCGCACTGGCCTCTTGGATCGCGTGCAGACCCTTTTAAAAGAAGCACAAGTAGAGTATGTCTTGTTTGACAAAATCGAGCCTAATCCGCGGACTGCTACCGTAGATGCGGGAGCTGCACTGGCACGTGAGCATCGGTGTGATTTCATCCTGGCAGTAGGTGGCGGTTCCGTGATGGACGCCTCCAAAGCGATTGCAGCTGCTGCCAAGACCGGGCGTCCAATCTATGACTACATGCGCGGGAATCCGACTGGTTCAAGTCAACTGCTTGTCCCTGTAATGGAAGCATTGCCGCTCATGACTGTCCCTACCGTGGCAGCTACAGGCTCAGAAGCAAACAGCATCAGTGTCCTGACCCACTGGGATACCCATGAAAAATCTTCATTTTACGGGCCAGCCCTTTATCCCAAATTGGCAATCCTCGATCCTTCCATCACGTTCACTGTTCCGGCTCGCGTCACGGCTGAATCATGTGCAGATATTTTTTCCCATCTATTTGAAAGCTATTTGATCAGTGCAGACAAAACGAATGTGCAGGACGGTATTTCCGAGACATTGATTCGATTGGTTGTCGAGCATTCGCTTACTGCCATCGAGCAGCCTGACCATGAAGAGGCACGGTCGACCCTATTGTGGGCGAGTACTCTCGGAATCAGTCCATTCGCGGCAGGCGGTCGGGGTGCTGGCATGCCACTGCACGGGATTGAGCACCCGTTAAGCGGAATTTTTGATATGGCGCACGGTCGTGGACTAGCTATCCTGTCACTCCCTTATTTCGAGCAGGTCATTTTGCCTGATCGCCCGGAACGGCTGGCACGCATGGGACGAAGCTGCTTTGGTGTCACCGAAGAAGACACACAAAATGCGGCTCGTGCCACAATCGAAGCTGTCCGTCACTGGTATGAGCGTATGGGCATTACGGAGAAACTGTCCGATTTTGGGGTAACGCGCGAGGTCATTTTGCGAATGGCTGACGAAGCGGTCCATATCGGCGGAAGAGGTGTGGGCTATCTGCCAAGCTCCCGGAAGCTGAATGCGCCAGACATCATCGCGATCTACGAAGCCTGCTTGTAAGCCCTTGCATAATCTACTAGCGAGCCTGTAGGCATATATGCCATAATAGCAGTAAAAAAACTTCTATCGATGTATACTCAAGGTAGAGCGACCGCGTTTAGCGGAAAGTTTGTATGCGTTCCAGAAAGTTTAAGCAAGATTGCTTTCATTCGGTGAAGAATTTAAACTTTCTTACACGTTAAAAAAACTTCTATCGAAGCCTGAACTTGCTACCTATTTTCTATCTATGGAGGTTGCGTAAAAATGGCAGATCCACGCATAAATGAATTAGCCAGCCGTCTTGTCCGCTATTCACTCAATTTGCAAAAAGGAGAAAAAGTACTGATTGAAAATACAGGTCTGCAGCCTGAATTGGTACGCGCTCTCGTCCGTGAATCGTTTGCGGTTGGCGCACTCCCGTTGGTCACTCTTAAAGATCAGGAAATCCTTCGTGCGCTCTACCAGGGTACAAGCGAAGAGCATATGTCGCTCATGGCCAAGTACGAGTATGACCGGATGAAGGACATGGACGCGTACATTGCAATCCGTGCCTATGACAACATCAATGAGCTTGCAGATGTTCCGGAAGACAAGATGGGTATCTACTCACGCATCCTCTACCAGCCAGTACATACGAACGAGCGCGTGCCAAACAAACGCTGGGTAGTGCTCCGCTATCCGAACAAATCCATGGCACAGCTGTCTGGCATGAGTCTGGAGAACTTCGAAGACTTCTACTTCTCCGTCTGCAACCTTGACTATGAAAAAATGTCCAAGGCGATGACGCCGCTAAAAGAACTGATGAATCGTACCGACCGTGTGCGTATCGTCGGACCAAATACAGATCTGCGCTTCTCCATCAAAGGCATCAACGCTGTCAAATGTGATGGCAAACGCAACATCCCGGACGGTGAGGTCTACACCGCTCCTGTGCGTGACTCTGTAGAAGGAACGATCTTCTACAACGCCGCAACGAACTATCACGGCATTTCCTTCACGGATGTTCAGTTCACATTCAAAGAAGGAAAAATCGTAGAGGCAACAAGCTCCAATACGAAAGCACTGAACGAGATTCTCGATACAGATGAAGGCGCTCGCTACATCGGTGAATTTGCGATTGGTTTTAACCCGCACATCCTGCATCCGATGCTGGACATCCTGTTCGATGAAAAAATCGCAGGCAGCTTCCACTTCACGCCAGGTAATGCGTATACAGTAGCCGATAACGGAAACCGTTCCTCTGTTCACTGGGATCTGGTGCAAATCCAACGCCCTGAATACGGCGGCGGCGAAATCTGGTTTGACGATGTCCTGATCCGCAAAGACGGACGCTTTGTATTGCCAGAGCTCGAGGGCTTGAACCCTGAAAATCTGGTTTAACTCATGCTTGCTACAACAAAAAGCTACCCACATTAGTGATAGGGGTAGCTTTTTGCATATAAGAGAGTTTAGGCTTGAATAAATTTATCCAGCTTTTCCTTTTGACGCAAATGATGTACAAAATGCATAGAAATCAGCTGGTACCATTCGGCAGCATTCAAATAGCCGAAAGCAGGATGTGGCATTTTTTGATCAAGCGAAATCGTTGCCAAACTCGGTTCAAGCTCACGTACCTGATCAATCAGTTGAAGTAATTTGGGCTTAACCTCTTCTGTTGATTCAGGGTTAGCTGGCGTGTACTGGGGTGAATCAGGTACCTTGATCGTGATTGGCGGAAATTTTCCTGCCCCGATAATCATTTCACCATTCTCTGTCTTGTCTCCCCCGATTACCCCATTCCCAGATGCACATTGCTCAATCGCCTGGATTTGCATATGAACAGCCGATTGTATCAGGTGATTGTACAGCTGCCCGAGCGACCATTCATCTGCTGCAGGCTTTTTCGTGAACTGCTCGGCAGAATATCCTTCCAAAGCTTTTACATATTGCTCGGCAACCTCTTCAAAACGGTTCAACATTTCCATTGTATTCATTCAGGAACACCCTTTCTCATTTCAGCTCATTCATCTATAGTGCTATCATATCGCAGCGCTACTGACAGCATCATGTCAGTAGCATTTGCAGACATGTAAACAATTTGTTCTGGTCATGTGCTCAGAATCAGATAAACTTGGGGTAGATGATCCCGGCAAAAGGAGGTACCTTCTATGAATAAAACGGACCGTCTGCTGGCCATCGTACTCGAGCTTCAACGCAAGCAACTGCTGCGGGCAGAAGATCTGGCCGAAACGTTTGAGACCAGTGTCCGAACCATTTATCGTGATATGCAGGCGCTGAGTGAGGCTGGTGTCCCCATCGTCGGCTCCCCTGGCCTCGGCTATTCCCTGATGGAAGGCTATTTTTTGCCTCCTGTGAGCTTTTCGATTGAAGAAGCGGTCACTCTCTTGATCGGCACAAGTCTTGTGGAGCAAACATTTGATCCTTCCTACGGGGAGCATGCCAAATCCTCTCAACGCAAGCTGGAGTCGCTCCTGTCAGAGCCGGTACGTCAAGAGACCGCTCGTGTCCGCTCCACCTTTCGCCTGCTGAGCAACTGCGGATATATGGCAAAAGGGCAAGCACATGAATATATGGAAACACTCAGGCAAGCGATATTAAACCGCCAAAAGGTACGGTTCCGCTATAAAAAAAGCATCCCGGAGGCAGATGGCAACCGGGATAGCGTACGGGATGTTGCTCCTTATGGACTCGTCCTCATGCGTGGCTCATGGATACTCCTCGCTCAATGTGATCTGCGTCAGGACATCCGCAACTTTCGCCTGTCACGAATGAGCGGGCTTACCGTTTTGAACGAACATTTTATGTGCCCCGCGGATTTTGATTTGGAGTCGTATAGGCCAAAGGATGATCGTAAACTGCTCGTACGTTTACAAATAAGCAGTGCAATCGTCGACAAGGTAAAAGAATCCTATCAATTTTTTATCGAAGAAATCGCGGAGCATCCGGAAGCAGTAATCGTCACTTTGCGTGTGCGACAAATCGAGGAAATCATCCCCTGGGTACTCGGCTGGGGAGCACAAGTCGCTGTTCTGGAGCCAGATTCACTACGTACACGCATTCGTGAGGAAGCGGAAAAAATGCTTGAGCACTACTTTCCTTCCCCAAACAATCCTGCGAGCTTTTGATACGTCGGGGGAAACTCTGCCTGATAGCGCAAAAAGGACGGGATCGGGTAGCGCACTCCCCCTTTTTGTGTACCAGCCAGGCCCTCTACCAATTCTGCCGCATCGCGGAAATGAAAGCTGAATGCCATCTCATGGTCTTGCGTCTGGGCAAACAATCGATCCCCATAACACGGAACAATGACCTGCGGCTCGCCTGTTTGCAGCGGCTTGATAGCGATATCCGCACAATCAGCCCGGGCAGAAAACGTCGACGGAATGGAGCCGCCCCGCTTGTAGAGCATTCCCGCTACCAATCGCATGACCTGCGCTGCGTTTCCATAGATCACAACCACGTCTGGATCGATCTCTGCCCGTTCCAGTGGATACGATACATAGTAGCCGCTTTCCTCTGCGGAAAACTTCGGTACGTCCAGTTCACTTTTCGCTCCCGCCTCAAGCGTATCCGTGTACATCCCACAGGCTAGATTACCTTCCGTGTAAAAAGCAGGCTGCTCTTCGTATCCAAAAGCTACCTGCGCGATTGGACAGGACAAGTCAGCTCCATTCATTGCAATGCTCCAGCCATAACGGCGCGAAAAACTGACGGATTGGCAAATGGTAATCTGATAGCCCAGGTCTCGCTGCGGGCGTTTTGCTTTGGCTGGCAACGCTGTTTCTTCCTTTATAATTTTGACCCCAACTGGAAAAGTCTCCGTTCTTACATACGATTGAATCGCCTGATTCAGCTCTTTTGCATTCATGTCCTTACCTCCTCCAAATGGCTGTACTCCGAATTTTTCGTCTTTTCCATACAGATTCCCTGCTCATTCTTTTCTTTTTACTGTTCCTTAGCTTACAAAATCGTAAGGTTCGGGAAAGGTAAATCCATTTCGACTTTGCCCGATCCTTGCTAGGATAAGGATAACCACACGAACGGCTTGGAGGATCTGCATGAAAAAGCTAGTGTATATCAGCATTTTCGTTCTCTGTTGTTTGCTTGCGGGCTGCGGAGCACAAGCTCCACTAGAGCAAGTCCAGGGTCTTGGCAAAGAAGAGGCTGCACAAATTGCCGCTACCGCTGTCAGAAAGTACTACCACTTGCAAGTAGATACAAAAAACCGCGAAATTACGCTCGAAGACCCGTCCAAATTAATTGATTCTGCTACAGGCAAACCCATATACAAAGGAATTCCCGTACACGCCCTATTGAAGGATAAGCCTGCCGCTGGAGAGATATACGGATTCCATGCGATTATCGAGCCCCAGACGAGACAGGTTCTTTCTTTGTCTATTGACGTGATCGGCACAGATGGAGAAAGGGCAACACAAGAAGTTCCAGAGGAAGCTCTCGAAAAGGCTGCTGCCGACTTTATTCGAACCCAAAAGCTGCTTGCTCCTGCTTCTTTTGAACTCGTGAAAACCTCTGATGTGAGTACCCAAACCTCGAAACGCTACTTCTATTATTCAGACGGACAACATGCCATTGCAATCGGTGTCGATACCGATCTGCAACAAGTAGTAACCTTCACCTATGACTAAACCCTCTCCGGTGACTAATCCTTTTCCTGACAGGGAAAGGTAATAGTAAAATGGAGGTGAAAAAATGGCAGATATTAAAGTTCAAGATAACGGCCCACTGCTTGTCACTGGTGAGTTTACGCTATTAGATGGCGAAGGAAATCCGATGGAGACAAAAAACCAGGTTTATCTCTGTAGATGCGGTCTATCCTCTAACAAGCCTTACTGCAACGGCGCTCACAAAGGACAGTTTGAAAGCACGGTGAGAGCCTAGCAAAACGCAACAGGATAGGCCTGTTCTTGTTTCATCATCTATCGCAAGTAAAAAAAGTGGTTAAGCAGGGTCAGCCTACTGCTCAACCACTTTTTTTCACATATCCTTCATGAAATCTACGTTTGGACAACTGGATAATTAATGGTAGAGTAGATAGAAGGGAGGGGTCACTCGATGAAAGCGATATTGGTTGATGACGAACAGCTACCTTTGCTGCATCTGCAAAAAGTGCTGGAACGCGATATAGCTGGCATTGAGGTTATCGGAGCGTATTCAGATCCTCTTTTGGCGATCGAAATGGCGAAAACTCTCAAGCCTGAAGTCGTGTTCCTCGATATTAATATGCCGGGCATCAGTGGTCTGGAAATTGGAGAGCAGCTTCAAACCTTCGATGCTCCACCTGAGATTGTCTTCGTGACTGGCTATGATAAATATGCAGTAGAGGCCTTTGAGCTTTGTGCTCTGGATTACATCATGAAGCCTGTGCAGCTCAATCGTTTGCAAAAAACGATTGAGCGATTGAGAAAGCGACTAAAAAATGAGGTCAGCGTAGAAGCAAAACCTCTGATCACAATTAAATGCTTCAACTATATTCAATTCCAGCTTCAAGATCAAGAACCGAGCACGATCAAATGGCGTACGGCAAAAGCTCGAGAGCTGTTTGCGTATTTGCTGCACCACCGTAACCGGATGATCGACAAGGATACGATTATCGAGCTGCTTTGGCCCGAATGTGATTTGTCCAAGGGTGTCACACAGCTCTATACAACCATTTATCTCATCCGCCAAACATTGAAGCAGCACGGACTTGAATCCGTTTCTATCACAAAAGGAAATTTGGAAAACGGCTACAAGCTCTCCATCGGCTCAGCCCAGATAGATGTAGAAGAATGGGAAAATCACGCTTCCCAGCTAAGCCCTCCTGCCATACATAACGCCCAGGTGTACGAACGTATTTTGGAGATGTATACTGGCGATTATCTGGGAGAACACGAGTATTTATGGGCAGAGCATGAGCGCGAACGTCTGCGGCGGCTATGGCTATCACTGGCGAAAAATTTAAGCAGCTTTTACTTTGAACAAGAGATGACGCAAGCGGCAGAAAAAGTGAACCTGCTCATGCAGTCTCTTCATCCGCTCGTGGAAGACAGCTACATCCATCTAATGAAGCTGTATGCATCGACAGGTAATCACGCAGCCGTAGAGGAACAATATGATCTGTTAGCATTCAGATGGGAGCAGGAGCTGGACACTCCTGTACATCCTGACATCACCGCGTGGTACAGAGCATGGAAGCAGCAGCCTAATCAATTAACTCTGTGAGGTCCGTCGGTAATCTCATTCCATACCAAAAACCCTTCTGATTGACTTCTTGTCAAAAGAAGGGTTTACATGTCTCACAACTGCAAATGAGCCTATGCCTCCATAGCCTCGCGTGAAAAAATCTTTACTTGCTTATTGCAAATACATATCCGTCCCCAGTACATTTTGGATCGCCCATTCAATCCGCTCTGTCTGGAGAGGCTTGGCGATAAAGTCTCTGGCTCCTGCCTGGATAGCTTTGATGACCGTTTCACGATGCACAAGTGCTGAACAGATAATAATCTTCGCGTCACTGTCTATCTCCATAATTTTGCGAGAGGCATTCAACCCATTCATTCCTGGCATGGAGATATCCATGAACACGAGCTCGGGCTTAAACAAGCAATAGTTTTTGATGGCATCCTCCCCGGTATCTGCTTCAGCAATGACGACAAATCCCAAAGACTCAAATATGTTGCGCAGCACAAGCCGCGTAAACGCTGTATCGTCTACAATCATTATACTCCTCATGGAATCTTTTCTCCTCTATTTGCATTCATAGCATGCTCACATCTTCCTACACTTCTTATTGTACTAGGTGCATCTCAACCATTTCTGAACAAATGATTTTTTGATACGCTAAATACACTAGAGGAGAACACAACGTAATACTTCTAAAAATTTTATTATGTTTCGGGGGTAAAATCATGTTACACAAACAAATACTATTGCTTCTCGCAATTCTACTCCTTACGGGTTGTAATGAGAAATCCTCTAATGGCATAACTTCGGAAACCATTAATCAAGCTTTTGATAGCAGCCAATTGCCTTTGATCAAGTCTGAAAATGCAGATTATTTCATCCTGTCTGGTAAATCTCCGGAAAAATATTCAGTAAATGGTAACCTTCTATACATGTATGTGTTTGCATCAGAAGAAGATGCCAAAGAGGGATTGAAAGATTTCTTTATCCAAGCAGAAAAAATGAACATAGTTGTACCACAAATATTTGAGGCGAAGAACGTTTTGTTATTCTATCTCACTCCCGGCACGAGGACAGATCCGTATTTTGATAGGGACAAAACTATTTTGTCCATCGTCAATTCCATCACTAAGCAATAAAAATAGTTTGCCTTCTAAATCTCTTATAACGCAAGAAAACCGAAGCGTCGCTTCGGTTTTCTTGATCTCTTCCATTAATTGAATCACCACGCCGCAATAGCGCTGTCGGTCCGCATATCGGTTCCACCACTTAACACACCATTTTCATCGCGCCAAATGATCTGTCCACGGCCAAAGTAGTTGCCAAGCTGTGCCCACTTGATCGTATGCCCCTTGCGTTCCAGAGCCAACGCCAGATGCTCGGGGAAGTGACGCTCCAGCTCCACTGTCTTGCCTTCTGTCCATTGCCAGCGCGGCGCATCCAGCGATGCCTGTGGATTGAGATGGAAATCGATAGTGTTCATCACGACCTGCACATGTCCCTGTGGCTGCATGAAGCCACCCATCACACCAAATGGACCAACTGCTTTACCGTCCTTGGTCAAGAAGCCTGGAATAATGGTGTGGAACGTTTTTTTGCCAGGCTCGAGGCAATTATCGTGCTCAGGATCAAGCGAGAAATTGTGACCGCGGTTTTGCATGGCAATACCTGTCCCCGGAATCACAACTCCTGAACCAAAGCCCATATAGTTGCTTTGAATAAATGACACCATGTTGCCCTCGCCATCAGCTGTAGCCAAGTAGATGGTACCGCTTGATTTTGGTTGTCCTGGTTCTGGTGTGATTGCTTCGTCACCGATCAGGGCACGGCGAGTATTCGCATATTCCTCGGAGAGCAAATCCGCTACCGATACTTTCATCTTGCTCTCTTCTGTGATGTATTTCAGCCCGTCCACAAATGCCAGCTTCATCGCTTCGATTTGTTTATGGTACGTTTCTACTGTTTCTTTTGCGGCAAAATCGTAGCCCTTCAGAATGTTCAGTGCCATCAGACCGATCATGCCTTGTCCATTCGGCGGGATCTCCCATACATCGTAACCACGGTAATTCACACCTACTGGCTTCACCCACTCTGGCTGGTACGCTGCCAAGTCTTCCTTGCGCAAATAGCCACCACACTCACGAGAGAAAGCATCAATCTTGTCCGCGAGTTCTCCGCGATAAAAGCTTTCTCCGTTTGTCTGTGCGATTTGGCGCAGCGTCTCTGCGTGACCTAGCGATCTCCAGATGTCCCCAGCCTTAGGTACCTTACCGTCTGGCGTGAACGTTTTGAACCAGTGAGCGTACTCCTCGCCTGTGCACAGCTGCGAGAACTTTTTATGTGCTACCTTCCAGTAGTGAGCCAGGGTCGGGGAAAGGGGGTATCCGTTTTCCGCATAGTCAATCGCTGGCTGCAATACTTCTGTCAGTGGCAGACGTCCAAAACGTTTGGACAGCTCAGCCCAAGCAGCAGGTGCACCTGGTACTGTTACTGGTGTCCAACCGTATGTCGGCATTTCCTCAAGGCCTTTTGCTTTGAGGGCTTCAATCGAAATGCCCTGTGGAGCTGGACCACTCGCATTGAGTCCGTGCAATTCGTCTTTGATCCATACAAGGGCGAACGCGTCGCCGCCGATGCCATTCGAAGTCGGCTCGACTACAGTCAAGCATGCTGCCGTAGCAATTGCCGCGTCAACCGCATTTCCGCCCTTTTTCAAAATATCGAGGCCAGCCTGCGCTGCCAATGGCTGCGAGGTAGCTACCATGCCATTTTTCGCATAGGTTGTAACACGCTTCGATGCGTACGGATAATCCATTGCGTCATAGTTAACCATCATTCATTGCTCCCTTAGTCAGAGTAGATTCTAGCCGATGAGAAAGAACCCGTACGCCATCGCTGCTACCATCACAATAGCAGGATGCACCTTCCATGTTTCGAGCAGAAGGTAGGAGGCAACAGTCAAAATTCCTGTTTGCATCCAACCAATTCCTTCGACTGCGCCCATGAGAAATTGATAGGTCATGGTTCCAAGCAGTACAGTAACAATCGGCCGTACCGATTGGGTCATCGCTTTTACCTGCGGTGCATTACGGAACAGATTAATAAATTGGAGCAGCAGAATCATCGCAATCGCTGTTGGAGCTACCGTAGCAAACAGGGCAACAGTTGCGCCTGGGACTCCCGCTACTTGATAACCGATATAACCCGCAAGTTTTGTTGCGATCGGACTTGGCAGTGCATTTGCTACTGCGAGCACTTCACCGAATTCTTTGATCGTCATCCAGTTGTAATGATCGACCACTTCGTTCTGGATCAGCGGGATGCTTGGCGGGCCTCCACCGTATCCCAAGATGTTGGAGATGAAAAAAGCCCAAAACAGTTGCAAATAAATCATGCTGCCCCCTCCTTGCCGTCCTTCTTCTTACGCTTGCGGACAGACCAGGTAGAGTAGGCAAACGAAAGGACGAGGGCGATTCCTACCACGATGCCAGGGTGCCAATCAAGAAAGAGCAGCGCGATTAGCGACAGGCCGAGTGAAATGCTCACACCGGTTTTGCTGGACGCACCCTTCCACCCTTTGGATAGAAATTCCCACGTCAGAACGCCCGTCATCACAGCAATGACCGGCCCAATCGCCTGAATCATGCCATAAATACCCGGTGCGTCCTTCCATTGATAGATGACTTGCAATAACCCAATCATCACCAATACGACAGGCATCACCACAGCGATATTCGCCACGAGTGCACCTGTCCAGCCTTTGACCCGATAACCGATAAACGCCGCCAGCTTGGTGGCAATCGGTCCGGGAAGCGCATTTCCCAGTGCCAGGTTATCCGAAAAATCCTCGTCGGTAACCCACTTGTACTTTTTCACACACTCGGTATAAAACAGGGGAACCATGGTTGGTCCTCCCCCGAATCCAAAAATACCGATGCGAAAAAAAGCGATAAACAAATGCCAGTAAGCCATATTTGTACCTCCGTCCTTGCCTAGCGGAAGATCTCGCCAGATTGCACCAGATGGCAGGAGACCAGTTGTCCTTCACCGATGTCAGACAGACTCGGCACCTGCGTTTTGCACATTTCCGTCGCGTATGGACAGCGCGGGTGGAATGTGCAGCCACTTGGTGGATTCGCCGGGCTTGGCAAATCTCCTGTCAACAAAATCCGGTCCCGTTTTTGACGCGGCTTGGCGACTGGTACCGCCGATAAAAGCGCGCGTGTATACGGATGGCTCGGGTTTTCAAACAACATCCGCTTGTCAGCAATTTCTACTACACGGCCCAGATACATGACCGCAATTCGGTCGCACAAATGCTTGACTACCGACAAATCATGCGAGATAAACATCAAGGTCAGATTGAATTCCTTTTTCAAATCCTTCAAGAGATTGAGCACCTGTGACTGAATCGATACGTCCAAAGCGGATACAGGCTCATCGGCGATAATCAGCTTCGGCTTCACAACGAGTGCGCGAGCGATTCCGATCCGTTGTCGCTGTCCGCCGGAAAAATCATGCGGATGACGGTTCAGATGCTCTTTGCGCAAGCCCACCACCTGAATGATTTCTTCGATCGTGCGCTCCCGCTCCTCCTTGGTGCCAATATTGTGCACCATCAGAGACTCCAGCAAAATTTGCTTAATGGTCATGCGTGGGTTCAAGGAAGCGTATGGGTCCTGAAAAATCATTTGCAAGTCCTTGCGCATTTGACGCATCTCTTCTTTTGGCAGCTTCGCTAGATCCTTGCCATCAAACCAAACCTCTCCTGCGGTCGGCTCCAGCAGACGGAGAATGGTGCGACCTGTCGTTGACTTGCCACATCCCGATTCGCCTACGATTCCGAGCGTTTCGCCAGGGTAAACCGTAAGATCAATGCCATCCACTGCTTTTACATGTCCTGTCGTCCGCTTCAAAAACCCGGCCTTGATCGGAAAATGCTGCTGCAGTCCTTTTACTTCCAACAGAGGTGTTGTCATGCCTCTTCCCCCTTATCTTCGTACAACCAGCAACGGCATTTTTGCCCGTTCAGTTGCAAGAGCTCAGGCGGCTTTTCGTGACAGATCGGCATTGCCTGCGTGCAGCGCGGGGCAAAACGGCAGCCGACCGGCATTTGATGCGGCAATGGAACAGCTCCCGGAATGGTTTCCAGATACTCGCGCTCTTCATCCAGTTCAGGAATCGAGTTCATGAGCCCGATCGTATACGGATGCTTTGGACTTTCAAACAATGTATCGACATCTGTTTCTTCCACCACCTGCCCCGCGTACATGACGATAACGCGGTCGCACATTTCGGCTACAACGCCCAAATCATGCGTAATCAGCATGATCGAAGTCCCAGTCTTTTCTTTCAAATCACGCATGAGATCAAGAATCTGTGCCTGGATCGTCACGTCCAGCGCTGTCGTCGGTTCGTCGGCGATAATCAGCTTGGGATCACATGACATCGCCATGGCAATCATTACTCGCTGACGCATCCCGCCTGATAGCTGGTGTGGAAACTCTCCGTAAATTTCTTCCGCTCGCGGCATTCCCACCGCTTTGAGCATGGCGATTGCCCGCTCCTTTGCCTGTGCTTTGCTTACATTCATATGCAGCATGACTGCTTCCTCAATCTGCTTGCCTACTGTATGCAGCGGATTGAGAGAGGTCATTGGTTCCTGAAAGATCATGGCGATTTCGTTGCCTCGAACGCCCTGCATTTCCTTTTCCGACAGATCCAATACGTTTTTTCCGTTAAAACGAATGGTTCCGCCTGTGCTTCCGTTTGGCGGCAAGAGACGCATGATCGACAGACTGGTTACACTTTTACCACAGCCTGATTCACCCACGACGCCCAGCGTTTCGCCGGCACGGATGGAGAAGTCGACGCCGTCAACGACACTGACGACACCGCTGTCCGTACGAAACCGGGTTCTCAGTTGTTCTACTTCCAAGATGGTCGTCATCTGCTCCACTCCTTTTATCCCGTGTTAGGACATTTATTATTTGCGTGCACGTGGATCTAGAACCTGCTGCAGGCCATCCCCTAACAAGTTAAAACCGAGCACGACTAAAAAGATTGCAATACCTGGGTAAAACGTTGCATATGGCGCAACGGACATGAGTGTTTGCGCTTGGTTCAGCATGCTGCCCCACGATGGTGTCGGCGGTTGAACACCTAACCCGAGATAAGACAGAGACGCCTCGGCAATAATACCCGATGCCATCGCCAGCGTAGCTTGAATCACAATCGGATTGAGCGCATTCGGCAGAATATGGCGGAAAATAATGCGTGCATCCTTAACTCCAACTGAGCGTGCCGCATGAATATACTCCATATTCCGCAGAGACAAGACCTGACCGCGTGTAATACGTACAAATGCTGGAGCAAAACCAATACCGATCGCTAGCATGGCATTACCGAACCCGGAGCCAAGAACGGCTGAAATCGCCAGTGCCAAAATCAAAAACGGGAAAGCTTGCATCGCGTCCACACTTCGCATGACCACCCATTCATCCCAGAAGCCTCGGTAGTACCCGGACAAGAGGCCAATTGGTACCCCGATCAGCATGGCAATTCCAACAGAAATGAGTGCGGCTTCAATCGAAATACGTGCACCGTAAACGACGCGGGAGAAAATATCGCGCCCCAGATCATCAGTGCCAAAATAATGCTCACCATCTGGAGCAATCAGGATTTTGTTATAGTCTTGTGCATTTGGGTCAAATGGAGCGATTTGTGGTGCAAAGATGGCCACAATAATCAATCCGAGGATAATCACCGCTCCGATGACGCCCAAACCATTTCGGAGAAACTTGCGTACGGTTTTCATCACTCACCTGCTCCTTTCCCAGCCTTGATGCGCGGATCAATAACGGCGTACAAAATGTCTACTGCCAGGTTCACGATGACAACCAGCACCGCTGATACGAGAATCGCACCTTGTACGGTTACATAGTCGCGTTTAAATACGGATTCAACGATCAAACGGCCAAAGCCAGGAATCGAAAAGATTGACTCTGTGATGACGAGACCACCTAATAAACCAGCAATCATCAAACCAGAAGTCGTCACCACTGGAACCATCGCATTACGCAAAGCGTGTCCCAGAATCGTTCTTGCTTCGTTCAATCCCTTCGCTTTCGCGGTCCGAATAAAGTCCATGCTCACGACGTCGAGCAAAGAAGAACGCAGCATTCTCATCAAAACTGCTGACTCCCTGAGGCCTGTGGCCAAACAAGGCAGTACCATCGCTAAAAGGTTCTGAGTCGGATTTTCCAAGAAGGGCACATACCCTGATGAAGGCAGCCATTGATTGTTTACTGCAAAAAAGATAATCATCATCATAGCCAGCCAAAAGCTCGGAATACTCATACCGCCCAGTGCGGTGAAGGTGCTTGTGTAATCAATCCAGGTGCCGCGGCGTACAGCCGCCAGAATTCCCGCCGGAAAGGCGATCAGAATGGCTACCAGAAACGTTCCGATCGTAAGCTCTACCGTTGCGGGCAACCTCTGCATGATTAATTGTGAGACCGGTACTCGGTCTGTAATCGAAATTCCCAAATCACCCTGTATCACTTTTCCCAGCCAGGAAAAATATTGCACTACGATCGGCTGATCCAATCCCAGCTCGCTTCGCAGTGCCTGATATGCTTCCGGTGTCGCTTCTTGTCCTAAAATGACCCGGGCAGGATCGCCCGGGATCATATGGATTAAAGAAAAGGTCATAATCGACACCAGCAGGAGAATCGGGATTGTCAGCAGTAGGCGTCTAAACACGAACATCATGACAATTCCTCCTAGCTCTTGCTGTTATAGTGTTACGGCTTTTATTGCTTGTCCAGGGTTGCAGTACGGACAATACCATCCGGTACGAACGTAAATCCGGTTACTTTTTTGTTCATGCCAAGCAGTACGTATTGGTGATACATGTATGCATAGCCAGCTTCGTCTTGCAGGAGCTTTGCTGCTTCATCATACAGTGCCTTACGTTTTGCCTCATCCAGTTCCCCACGAGCTTTCAAAATGAGCTCATCCAGTTGCGGAATAGAGATACGTCCATTGTTGTTGTTAGCGCCAGTTACAACCCAGTCATGGATGTTCAGGTCTGGGTCCAAACGACCCGACCAGCCAAGCTGCAGAGCATCGAATTCGCCTTTGTCGCCTGTTTCAATCAATTGACCGTATTCCAGTTTTTCCAAAGTCACGTTGATGTTGTATTGCTTCAACATGTTTTGCAGTACAGCACCCAGCTGTTCGTTTTCAGGAGAAGTCGTGATGTAGAGCTTGAAGCCAAATCCGTCTGGTTTACCACCCTGTGCCAAAAGATTTTTGATTTCATCTGCATTTGGAGCAATCGGTGTGTTCAGCTGTTCATTGTAAGCCAGGCTTCCTTTTGTAAATGCAGTATGTGCAGGTGCTGCGTAGCCATTGAACAATACTTTTACGATCGCTTCACGGTCAATCGCACGGTCAACAGCCTGACGCAAGAATTTGTTATCAAACGGTGCACGGGAGTTGTTCAGATAAATCCCTTGGAAGCCGAGTCCAGATTCTGCGATGAGCTGCAGATTTCCATCACCCTTAACAACCGGAATTTCTTTGACAGGTGTGTCATCGATAATATCGAGCATACCGGAGCGCAGGTTTTGTACCTTCGCGGTTCCGTTCGTGAATACTTTGTAGTTCACTTCATCTACTTTTACGGTACCGTTCCAGTAGTTTTCATTTTTCTTCAGCGTTACGTGGTCACCTTTCACTTGTTCAACAAAAGTGAACGGGCCAGTACCTACCGGGTGGTTGAGATATTGTTCGCCATGCTCCTGAACCGCTTTTGGAGAAACGATGATACCGGAGCGGTCTGTCAATACGGACAGGAATGGAGCGAACGGTTCTTTCATCTGGATTTTTACTGTATGTGCATCTACAACCGATACGGAATCTACGAATTTCAATTCGCCTTTCCGACGGGATTTTTCACCAGTCATGTTACGCTCGAAGTTGAATTTGACTGCCTCTGCATCAAAATCAGTTCCATCGTGAAATTTTACGCCTTGCTTGAGCTTCAGCGTATACGTTTTGCCGTCTGGTGTTACTTCATAGGACTCAGCCAGCATCGGCACTACTTTCCCGTCTGTATCAATATCAAACAGCTTGTCATAAAGGCTTGCGTAAACTTGACGATCGTAGAGAGAAGTAGAGCTGTTCGGGTCCATGGACGGTGGGTCAGCTTTTAACCCGATGTTAATTACTTTCTTGCCGGTTGCTGGTGCTGGTGCAGCTGTATTGCCGCCATCTGTGCTAGCACTGCCTCCGCCTCCTCCACATCCTGTTACCAAAAGCATAGTACCCACTACGGCACTGAGCATGGCTTTGCTCATTTTGCTTGAAAACATGTAAATGACCCCTTTTCTTTTTTCTTTGCTTTCTCTCGAGATAAATCCAATTACTTTGAAAATTGCAATCCCAGCGGAATATGACTCTCCGATGGCATTCCCCCTTCCAAGGAACTTCCTCGCTTTAGCGGACGAAGTTATACTTCGATTTCAAAATCTTGAGTTCGTTAATGACGTTGATCCGTGTAATCCCCGGAATCTTGTTAAGCTTTTTCATCAAAAATTGCGACAATTCATCGTAGCTTCTGACCAGCACCTGTGTGAACAGCTGGTACTCTCCCGAGGTAAGGACGATCAGGCGAACCTCTATGATTGCATTCAGTGCGGCAACGACCTCGTCCAATTTGTCTGCTTCGGTGGCGATATGAATAATGGCTTGTACGTGAAGCCCTGCCTTGACCGGATTGACGATGCCGACCAGACTCAGAATACCTTCGTCTTGCATTTGCTGAACACGCATCCGAATTGTTTTCTCCGTGACGCCGAGGTCCTTTGCGATTTGAGTAAATGGCAGTCGCGCATTTTCCTGTAAGGCCCGAATGATGCCATAATCGGTATCGTCTAATTCGGGATAAAGCGAACGGCGGAACATCTCTTCCATATAACCACACCTTTATTCGTCTTGTTTTTCTAAAACATAACCTTCAGACAGTAGATTTATATAAAATACAGTCGAATTACGTAATGATTGTTGTTACTATAATACGAATTTCGACAACATGCAATATGAATTCAGAAAATTTATTGTTGAAAGCATTTTCATTCTTTTATTTTTGTTAACGATATTATTTATATAAATAAAGAAAAAACAGCCTCTCCATTTCGAAGAGGCTGTCTGCTCTCTGATTTTTACATGGAACGCTTCAAGTGGAACAAATAGCGGTTTCGGATGATCCAGAAGTAGATTCCCTGAACCACAACAAAGCTAAGCAGCACAATCGCTGTCGGCTTCACTACCGATGTAATCAGCATGAGTTTTAGCAAGCTTTGCAAGGAGACAAACGCTACGACACTGTGAACAATCGCCACAACGATAGGAACGAAAAATAACAGGGCAATCTGTGTCGTCACAATCTTGGATAGCTCCCGATCCGAAAGTCCGATTTTCGAGATTGCCCCATATTGCCGCTTGTCATTCTCCAGATCGGTATACAGTCGAAAATAAAGAAAGCTGGCTGCCGCTACAAAGAACAGAACTCCGACAAACAATCCGATAAACAGCAACGTATTTGCCATTTGCTTAAGTTGACGGTAGATAGGGGCACGTGCTTCATAGTAGTAATTGTCGCCATTATGGCTGATACTCTCTTGCAGCTTCACGCTTATTTCTTGCGTTTCTTTCCATCTAGGTACAGCATAGTTGTACCTCGTTTCTTCCTTCAATCCTGTCAGGTGATCGTAGACAACATTCGGCACAACAGCCAGACGCTGGAAATCAAGCCCACCCAAAAGCGGATTGAGCTTCGCATCCGTTTTGACCATCAAAGTCGTATTTCCCACATCTAATGTTTTTGTTTCGATGTCATCTCCAAACCATCTGACGAGCATAAACACTTCATTGGCGGCAACCTGCAGCTGTCCTGCATTGGCGGCAACCGCAATCTTGTTGTAGTCCGCCAGCTTAACCACGCCAATGCTTTCTTCCTTTTCGGTTTTGGGCAATACCTTCATCGTGACCTCATATTTTTCAAATGAAAAACCGCCCTGCTGAAGGCTTGTTTCAATCAAGGAAAGATGCTTGGCCGCTTCAGGATTTCCTTGTTTGGTGTGATATTCAAAAGCAAACGGATTCGTTTTAAAAACCGTTTCCTGTATAGACCCTGCCAATGCAGCCAGCGTTCCAATTGCACAAAATGCTACCGTTGAGACGATACATACCAGGAAAAACATCCGAGCATTGTCCTTCATGCGATAGCCCAAATCTGACAGTGTAAGCAGGTTCGTTTTCTTCCAGTAAATAGACCTTCTCTTTTTTAAAATCCCGATCAAAAACACGCTCAATTGCGTAAAGAGCAAATAGGTGCCCGCAATCGTTATGAAGGTCACTGGAAAAAGCAATACCGCTACATACATCCCGTCAGCAGTAAGGGCTAGCGTGTACGCTGTACCCAGCAAGCCAATCGCCAAAATGGACAGGAACACAGATGCCTTAGGTTCCCGCTTCGGACGTTGGCTCCCCTGCAACAGGTCCAATAGACTTCGTTTGCGCAGGAGCAGCACCGTGAATATCGAGATCGCCGCGTACAGGACCATAAAGGCAACGAACGTCAAGCCAATCGCCTGCCACGGTAAGTAAAAGGGCAGGGCCTTTACGTCAAGCAAAAAGCCCGCAAATTGGAAAAACAGCTTGGCTAATACTAGCCCAAGTCCAATCCCGAAGATGATCGACACGATCCCGATCAGCATATTCTCCAAAATCACGAGCCAGTTTCGCTGCATCGGAGTCATCCCGTGTACGAACAAAATTCCGAATTCTTTTTCCCGCTTCTTCAAAAAAGCTCCCACGCAATAAAACAAAAAGAAAAACGAAAACAGAAAAATGATGTATTCTGCAACCATCATTCCTGTAGCAACCGATTCATGGATTTCCTCATCCGCAATAGCTGGATGGAAAATAAACATCGCGTAAACGAAAAAGATCATAACGGAAAAGACACTGCTAAGGAAAAAAGCTGCGTATGTGCGCTTGTTCCGTAAGACGTTATTACACGCGAATTGTCGAAAGGTCATACGTATTGCCCCCCAAGAACGACAACGCGTCAATGATTTTCTGGAAAAAAACCTGACGGCTCTCGCCACGGTACATTTCATTGTGCAACTGACCGTCTTTGATAAAAATGACACGATGACAGTAGCTTGCGGCGAGGGCATCATGTGTCACCATCATCATCGTTGTATTTTCGGACTTATTGATAGCCTCCAGCGTCTCCATCACATTGCGAGAAGACTTGGAGTCGAGATTGCCTGTCGGCTCATCCGCCAGCAAGAGTGATGGTGTATGAATTATAGCTCGCGCAATCGCTGCTCGCTGACGTTGACCGCCGGAGACCTCATACGTGCGCTTCTCCAATATTTCCGCAATCCCCAGCTTGGCTGCCAGCGCTTGCAGCTTTTCTTCAATCATCGTGACATCCACACCATCGAGTGTGAGCGGTAATACTATATTTTCTCCAATCGTCAGTGTATCCAAGAGATTGAAGTCTTGAAAGACAAAACCTAATTCACGCCTGCGAAATAAAGCCAGCTTTTGCTTTTTCAGCAGATGAGGGTTCGTTCCATTCAGTAAGACAGCGCCAGAAGTAGGGCTGTCGATCGTGGAAATCATGTTCAAAAGCGTAGTCTTTCCACTCCCTGACGGACCCATGATGCCTACAAACTCTCCCTTGCGGATCGTAAAGTCAATATCAGTCAACGCGCGGTAAGTTACCTTGCCCCCGTATATTTTGCTAAGGCTTTTTACTGCAAGCATTTCCATGCGATTCACCCTTTTTCTTTCATCATGCTCCAACTATACGAAAATCGTGTGTTACCTAGCTATCGAATTAACTTTCAGGAAGCTTACGATCTTGTAAGATTGGAACAACCGCAGATAAGACAATCCGAATTGTCGTACCTACGCCTACCTCCGACTCCATTTCGACACTGTGCTCCAATCGGCCACAAATTTCCTTGACCAAATAGAGCCCCATCCCCGTCGATTCCGGGTACTTACGTCCATTTTCTCCCGTAAAATACGGTTGAAACACGCGCCGAATATCTTCAGGCGGAATGCCGATTCCATAGTCCTGGACCTCCAGCAAAACGCTAGCTCCTCGTTCATAGGCACGGATCGTCACCTTATTGCTTTTGCCAGCTGAATATCTGACTGCATTGGTCAAGAGCTGATTGAGCACAAAGGACAGCCACTTTTCGTCTGACTCCACCCTCCACTGCTCATCGATTTTTACCTCCGGATAAACCTGGTTGCGGATAAACAGGCGTTTGTTTTCGGCGAGTACGTTTTGCACCATCCCCCGCAAAGATACAGGCTCGATGAGAAAGTCCTGCTCGAAACGATCCAGACGAGCTATGTAGAGTACAGTTTCCAGCCCGCGTTTAATTCGATCGACTTCTTCCCGAATGCTCTCAGCAGTCGAATCATCCTCATCCTGGAGCAGAAGATGAATAACCGAAATCGGCGTTTTCATCTGGTGCACCCATTGCTGAATAAACGTAGTGTGATCGCGCTGCTTATTCTCATAGGCATGCAGCTGCTCTTTGTACAAGCGGTAATGCTCCAGGCAGTTTTCATCCAGCGCGCGGCACAGGGCAGCATTACCATGAGTTTGCGTCAGCTCTTCCAACGATTCCACTGGCTTGCTCAGACGCTGATAAATTGTTCGATGCGTCAAGTACCGAACGACCAGAAAAGCTCCTGCAAAAAACAAAGACAAAAAGACTACGTAAATGATTAACGATTCATTCCAATAGCCATCCATAGCAAAAATCAAGATTAAAAGAATTAACTGGACGAGAAAAAAGGCTGCGAAAGCCCATTGATCCCGAAGGAACAGACTCATTGCCCATCCTCCCAAATCGTCCGCAAGCGGTAGCCGGAGCCACGGACCGTCTCCACAGCGCCCTCCAGACCCAAATCTTTTAATTTTCCGCGTACACGCGTGATGTACACATTCAACGTATTTTCATCGACAAACTGCTCATCCCACAGCTTTTCTAATAGTCGCTCCCGACTGACAACTCGCGGATACTGATTCATCAGCGCCTCCAGCAAAAGTGCTTCTTTTTTGCTCAGCTCCACTTTTTGATCCTGCATGCTTAGCTCCATCCGCTCCAAAAACAGCTTGAGACCAGACACCTCTACAGTTCGCTCCCCTTCCTGAGGTGCATACAGACCATAGGCACGACGCAGCTGGCTGCGGATTTTGGCGAGCACGACGTCATAATCAAACGGCTTTGTGATATAGTCGTCCGCCCCGTTTTCAAGTGCCATCACCTGGTCCATCTTGCTTTCACGTGCTGAGATAAACAGGATCGGGCATTTCGATTCCTGCCGCATCTGCCGGCACCAGTAGAACCCGTCAAACTTGGGCAGGTTCACATCCAGCAGGACAAGATCCGGGCGGGCGCTTACAAACACGTCCATGACGCGATCAAAATGCTCCACATTCACAGTACGAAAACCGTATTTCTCCAACTGACTTTGCAGCAGTTGGTTAATTTTCGGGTCATCTTCCACAATCATAATGGTTGACATCAATCGTTCCTCCCACTTTGAGTCTCCATTCTTTATTACTCTCTACTATATAAGAAAACCTTGATCGAGGCTAATCGAGGATGAGCGACCGCGGTTTAGCCGATGAACAAAGGGGTCTTTGTTTGCTGTTATTCGTAGTTTCAGTCGTGGGGAGGAAACAGGGGAAAACGCTCCAGGTACTTGGGCCTCTAGCAGGGAGCGTGCACTGTCCGCTTACGAGAACAAAGGGAAACCGCGTCCAAAGCGGTTTCGTTTTTTCCTCGGAGCTGGGCTCGGACACCTCCAGCTAGTATCCCAAGAAGCTAGAGCGTTTTCTCCTCTTTCCTCTCCTCCACCAAAAGCCACGATCAAGTATTCTTTCTTTCATTCCTTTTCCCGAACCGTTGTATAGGTATTCAAGCAGTTCGCGCAAAAAAGGGTGGGACTATTGTCCACCCTAAGCATGAGCCATCATCATTTGTTGCAGCTTTTTGATTCCACGGAAGTGCAAGATTTTTACCGAGGCTTCTGTTTTCCCCAGAATCTCAGCGATTTCGTTCATTCTCAAGTCAGCAAGGTAACGAAGTGAAATGACGTTGCGCTGGTCTTTGGTCAAGGTATGTACCTTTTGCCACAGCACTTCAGTCGACTCCTGCGTCAGCAGGCACTCTTCCGGCAGCTGGTCGGTCGCTTTCATCGTAGCGAATGTATCCTGGTCCACCGGGCACTCTTTCTTTTTGCGCATGTAATCAATCAGTGAATTGTGCGCAATGCGGAAAATCCAGGCTCCGAACGGATGACGTCCATCGTACTGCTCCAGCTTGGAGTATACCTTGATAAATACGGTTGTGGTCAAATCCTCCACGTCCCAAACATTTTTCACGCGGTAACGGAAATAGCGATATATTTTGGCAGAGTACTCTTCGTAGATTTGCTGATGATTGAGTTTCGGATATATAAGTGCAGTCTTCATAATCGATCTCCCATTTCATGATCCGTATGAGTTGATTTCATTCTAAAACGGATGCAGAAAGGGAACCATCGAGTTAACTTTCAAGAAGCTTACACTTTTGTAAGGTACTTATAGAGCGCTTGTAAGCTCTCGCATGTATAGGTACGGGAGAGCCCCTCATTTCGTTACAGTTTGAGCCAATCAGAAAAATAATTTTCTCTTACAGGGAAATAGGCGGTGGCGAAGCGTACAAATTCCTTGGTGTCGACCTGCTTGTAGGCATACTGTTCATAATAGGACTGTAAAAAGCGCCATCCGTCTGATACATCCCCATAAGTTGAAATCAACTCCCACAGTCTCAGCGATGGTACGGCATAAAAAGCTCCATATATCTCACCTTCATAAGCGTCTAAAGCCAAGTTTGAGGGCTTCCCTTTCGCCAACTGGGCAGCTGCTTTTGTCCTCTCCCACACCTTTTGTTCGCTTATTTTGTCGTGATCCATGAAAAACATCATACTCGACAATTCAGCAAATCCCTCGTCCAGCCATCCTTCCTGGTAGGAATCATTGACCACTACTCCGTAAAACCATCGATGGGCAATCTCGTGAACGATAGTCTGTCTTAACGATGCCAAATTTTCCTGTGCAGCTACTGTTACCACGCCAGGATACTCCATGCTGACCCGGCCATCCACCAAAATGTCCAGCTGCTTGTGAGGATATGAACCAATTTTGCTCGAGAAAAAAGGGAGGGCATCAGATGCCGTCTTCAGTGCTGCTTCCAATTGTTTTTGGTTCGCCTTGTCTCCAAATACGCGAATTTGGACACCATTTACTTCTTGCGAAAAAGAATCCACGCCTTTTACTACAGCCACATAAAGCTCACGAACTTTTGAAACAGTTACTTCCCCCGACTCCTTAGCTTCCGCTCCATCCTCATCAGAAGTGGTAATGACCTGATAACCTGGCGGCACCTCGTAGCGAAGTTTGAAGTCTGCATGATCTGTATGATAGGACTCTCCATTTACCCGGTAGTCATGCTTGTTCCACCCGTTTTGGTAGGTCGCCAGCATCGGATAGAATTGGGCGAGAAAGTAACGTTGGCCCATCTTGTCAAATCGCAGACCATCTTCTGGGACTGTGAACGTGTATGAGACTCGTACCTCCTTTTTTTGCCCCGGAGCCATCTTGTTCTCTAACGGAAGTTCGAGCGTGTCATACGTGAGTTGATACTTTGCCTGCTCCTGGTTTAACTCCACGTTTATGATTCTTACATCGGCGTCACCTTTTATCGAATCGGGTTTATTTTCCTTCGTAAAGACGTTGGGGAGGAAATAAAACACGACTGAATCCCACGTATCCGCCGAACGGTTTTCCACCTGGATCGTCGCTTCTGCCACGAAAGTCCCGTTTGGCTTCATATGCAGGGAAAGATCATAGTTGGCTTTGCTGCCGTCTGGTATAGGTTGTGGAACAAATCCGGTCAGGTTGCCCAGTCCTGCCTCCTCCTTAGAAGAACCTCCTTCTATAGAAGCAGCATCACCCGATGGTACAAGCTGCACAGTTGGGGGTTGCTCTGACACAGTTTCTTGTTGTGACGCAGGAGTTTGCCACAGCAGGATCGCACTGACAGTCGCCCCAACTATACAACACATGAGGAGTACAGCCATCATCAAGCGCAGCATCCGTTCTGCCTTTCTGCGGTTTTTCTGAGAACCACGCATCCCTTCTGCAGGATGAAACCGCACTGCCATCACGGCGGGAAAGGCAGCACCCAACATCCCCACCAGGATAGGAATCAATCCTGCACTCAAGAGCAACAAAATGTCTTCCGTCGGAAACTGCTGATACATCGCTACAATCACCAAAACTCCTAGCCCTAGTCCGCAGACTGCCGCCAGTAAACCGCAAAGCAGCCCTTCCCAGAGGATCAGGCGAAAAATAGCCCCGTTTCGCCACCCCATCGCTTTAAGCAGCAGCAACTCTGCTTTGCGTTCCATGACGTTTTGCCAAATAATTTCCGCTGTGGTCAATATCGCGATCACCAGCGCAAGAACCATCGCAACGTAATGCGCTTGCCCGATCTCTACGGCGACAAATTGACCTAGCCAGGACGTATACATCATTCCTTGTAGACGGAAGGTGACGAAGCCAAAAAAAACCAGTAGTCCTGTGGGGACCGCCATAGCAAATATGGAGAGCAGACTCCGACGAAACTTGGCAAGTAAATGCCCTCGTGCCAATGAAAAGATTCCTTGTACCCGAACCATCCGGCGAGTGCCTGGCTGTAGCTCTCCTGTCCGAAGCATGGCTAAAGGAGAAATCTTGCCAACCATAAAAGCTGCTGGAACCGCTGCAAGGACGTAAATGACAAAGCCAAAAGATCCGATCAAAAAAACACGACCAAGCGAAATCATGGCGTTATGTTGGAGAACGACCGCCCCTACGATTGCCCAACTGATGAGGGTGACCATCCCTCCGAGCATGCATGCTTCCAAAAAGATGATGCCTACTACATGGATAGGACGCCATCCTATACTCACCAATAATCCAAATTCGCTCGTTCTGGCGTAAAGCGTCACCAAATTTGTGGCAAAGACGTATGTAGCCGCCATAAGCATAACGATACCCATAATGCCAGAAAAGCCTAGCTTGGTCTCGTGAAACAGCGTAAAAACGGTACCCAGTTTCACAAAAATTTGCTCCAGCCAGCCCATCTCTGGAAAAGCGCCATTTTCTGGAACGCGTACAAGGACAGGCTGGGGAGAAGAACCAAGCGTTATATCAGCTATCAGCCCTGTTCGTTTTTCAATCTCCTTCGCCACTTCCTCCAGCTTCTGCTGGCTAGCTTCATTGACGCTATCCACCCCCTTCACCTTTAGTCGAATGGATGCAATCGGTTTGTCCCCCACTAGCTGTGCTGCTGCGTCAATTGTGGTCAACAGCAACGGCGGGCTGGTAAGCAACCCAAACGGATTAAGGCTCGGGTACAAGGGGATAGATGGATTCAGCGGCTTCTCGTCTTTGTCCAAGACCAAGCGCGCCTCTGCAGGACGATACGTTTCCATAGGTAATTCGTTAATTGGGTCTTTGGAAATGGCCAATCGCTCTGGATCGTAAAAGCCTATCCAATATGGATCTATCAGATGACTCCAGTTCCAGTTTTCTACAAGCTGAAAGGGACGGAAGGAGTTGGGGAAATCATCTGCTGTGTATAAATAATGCTCTTGTACGTCCTGCGGAATTTTCGGCTCAATTGCTTGTACACTAAAAGCATAATTCCAGCGCTCTGGATAAGGACTGGCTACCTTTTCAAAAAAAAGCGAACTAGGCTTCTCGCTTAAAACGGGACTTATCCTTGCACTTTGATTATTATTCTGGTAAGCGAGAAATGGTTTTCCCGTTTTACTATCAATTCCTGACAAACTAGATAGCAAAAGCGCATGTGCTTGATTGGAGTCAAAAGAATATTTAAGAGGTTCTCCCACCGTCTCTTGCTGATCCAGAAATGATACTCCCCCCTTGTTCTTCACCTCTCTCATGGTCTGATCGGCCTTATCTTTGGTGGAAAACGGCAGGTTCAATCTTTCATACCTATCTTCGTACCAGAAATCGCTATCCATCCGGCTGCTCATCAGAATAGGCAGTTTTGTCATCTTTCTTCCATCGCCTGAATCTGTGGTCTCTGCTTTGTCATGCTCGGAAAAGTAACGGCTTTTTCCTACCGGCACGATAGCCTGATCTAAGCCAATAAGACGAGCCTCCGCTTCTGGATCGATGCCCACTAGTAGCTGACCGAAGAATCCATTAAGCTCCAGTATCCACGTCTCTACTCCATATGGCTCAAGCACACCCCGTTGGAGAGCATCCTGCTCTTCTCTGGAAATACTCCAAAGCCCTTGAGTATAGTAAAAAGTCCGTTCAAACCTTGGAACAATTTGTACCCCGTCGTTGCTGTAAGCTGCTCTAATGTGGCGATAGATTCCCGGCTCTTTTGGCTTCTCTACTTTTCCATATGAAAATGACGTCCCTGAATATCCAACTGGAGCCAGTGGAGCCGCTACTTCAACGTCAGGCATATTCTTGATCAAGTTGTAATCATTTAAACTGATCCCTCCGTAAAGCCCACTCAAATAATTTGGCTCCAATAGCTGGTCCTGTTCTGTCACACTGCGCGATCCTTCTGGTCGAACCACGATATGATAGGCAGCCTTCCAGCGCTTTTGCAAAATCTCTTGAGTCGTCCCGTTATTGCTCTCAGTCACACCGACAAAATAGCTGAGGGTCGAGCTGATAATAAGCATGCCGACTAGCAGGAGGAGAAATCGCTCAGGGTGACGCCACCAGTTTTTCCATATAAAATGAATCATTGACTCACCTCACCATATCGGCTAACACGCATCCATCCCTCATCTCGATCCTCTTGTCTGTCTGGCTAGCCAGATGCTCATCATGTGTGACAAAAATGATCCCAGTTCCATGCTCCTGTTGATATTTCCGCAACAGTTGGAATACATTCTCTCCGTTGTTTGTATCCAGATTGCCTGTCGGTTCGTCTGCCAGTAGCCAGGCTGGCCTATTGACTAGTGCACGGGCAATCGCTACCCGCTGCTGCTCACCACCTGATAATTGGGAGGGTAAGGAATCCTGCTTATGTGTAAGTCCTACCCAGTCAAGTAGCTCCTGTGCCCTTCCTTTCTTGTCGTAACGTACCTTGCGCGGAAACAAGGGGGACATGACATTTTCAAGGGCTGTAAGTGTCGGCAATAAGTTAAATTGCTGAAAAATAAAGCCAATACTGTCAAATCGAAAATCAGCAAGCGCCTTCCCCTTCAGCTTGCTCACATCCACATCGTCGTAATAAACCATTCCCGTAGTCGGTACATCCAATGTTCCTATCAATTGCAGTAAAGTAGATTTTCCCGATCCAGACGGACCGACGATGGCAGTAAACTCCTCACTTCGCATCGTGAGGTTTACATCTTGCAGCGCAGTAGTCACGACTCCATCGCCACTGTAGACTTTAGTAAGATTTTTGATTTGGATGGTCATGCTCATGTCGTTCATCTACCCCACTTTATCTGCTGGCATATCAAGCATCTCCACAATCTCCTGAAAAGCTGAAACCTGTTTTATGGCACGAATCGTTCCACCATTGTCAATCAGCACAGCTGTAGGAACAGCTTGAATGTAGTACTTGCTCATGATATCTTCTGAACGTATAAGCGAAATGCCAGTTGGCATTTCCAAACCTTTTTCATAAAAGATAGGGTTGGAAACGACAATAACAGTTACATCAGGTGAATTACTAGATACATACGGCAAATCGGGAATGATTACCTTGCACGTTCCACAAGTATCGTTGGTGAAAAGTAATAAGGTATGCTTTCCTAGATGTTGGGTTACCTGTATCACCTTTCCGTTCTGATCTTTTTCCCGAAAATAGGGAGCCTTTTCTCCGATTTTCAGTATCGCTGCTTCTACTTGCATATTACTTATTCGGAAACGATTTAGAAATTTTACAACAAGACGAATGAAAAAAAGTAATATGAGCGATTGGATGAAAAGCGCTATCCACAGTAATAGATTGGAAATCATCAAACCATTATCCATATTCCCACTCCCGTATCAAATTGCTATCTGCGAAGAAAAGGTCGGACTCGGCTGTACATCTCCCAAAGCCCTGTCGTCATCATAAAAAACAACAATCCAAGCCATGCTGTCATCATATTCTGAAGTACGAGGGGATGAAAAAGCTGTGAAGTTTCTCCCATCCATAAATTTTCTACACTTCCCCATAAATACGGGTTAGTAAACACCCAGCCACACACAAACATCAGCAAAAGGTTCCGTAAAACCAGCAACCATGAAATTGGATGGTTACCTGCCACACCACCGCATCCACAAGAGATATCTCTTCTTCCACGAAGTAAATTGATAGCAATGGCTACTGAATAAAGTATGAGCAATAAGCCTCCCAGTACAGCCCCGATCTGTTGCAGTAATCCAAAAAACAGCAGCATACCCGCCAAGTGCTCAATAACCGCCTCCAGCCGAGCAAATGAATAAAGAAGTGGGGATGGAATTACACTGGTACCCATGGACTGGACACTTAAAAAAAGTGCACAGCCGTGGGTACCTTTTTGTATACTGGTAGAAGTG
>NZ_CANMZW010000029.1 GCF_947502445.1 uncultured Brevibacillus sp. | reverse complement strand
GTGGAAGCGTGGTAACACGTGGAGCTGACGAATACTAATCGGTCGAGGACTTATCCACACACTCTTAGCAAACATGCGTATTCAGTTTTGAAGGAATGAAGCGAAAAGCTGTATTCACGATTACTTGAAAAAGTAATGGCGAATGCAGCTTTTTTGTTGTAGCCTGTTTAGTTCTCAAATTTGAATCCAAAAAAGTTATGCTCTAATGTGAATATCGATAAGTATGCCTGTCAACTTTTTTCCAGTTAGCATGCTTTCATTGTGATTTTGGGCATATATGCTATGCTGAATGGCAGAAAGGTTTAGCTAATTGGATAGTTCTTCTGAGCTTGCTGGAACAGGTAGTTTTTTTAAACGAAAGAGGGATAACCATATGTTAATTCTTGCAGTCGAGGATGAACAAGCTCTGCTTCAGGCGATTGCTGGAGTGCTGACGGATGAAGGCTATCAAGTAGATACAGCCGAGCGCGGGGATGATGGACTTCTGCTTGCGCAGCGGGGTATCTATGATCTATTAGTGCTCGATATTATGATGCCTGGAATGGATGGACTGACGCTGGTCAAAACCTTGCGTGCCAAGGGCATTATGACACCTGTGCTATTTTTGACGGCAAAAGATAGCGTCCAAGCCAGGGTAGAAGGACTGGATGCGGGTGCAGATGATTATTTGGTGAAGCCCTTTGCGACGGAGGAATTAACAGCGCGGGCACGGGCACTATTGCGACGGCATGGTAAAACAGGAGCCGAGGGAGAAATGACTTACGGGCCAATTGCTCTAAAAATAAATGAGTACGATGGTTTTGTTGACGATGAACCGATGAAGCTCACAACAAAGGAGTACGAGCTGTTAAAGTACTTTTTGCAAAATCGGGAGCAAATCTTAACGCGTCAGCAAATATTCGATCGGGTGTGGGGAATTGATTCAGATGCGAACTACGGGGTGGTAGATCTGTATGTTCACTATCTGCGCAAGAAGCTCGGTCAGTATGAAGGCTTTATCCGAACCATCCGCAATGTGGGTTACATTTTAAAAAAGGATGAACGGTAATGTTTCAAAAAACCAGAATCCGTCTGGTGACATTGAATGTCATTGTTGTATTTCTGTTGTTGAACGGTTTAGGAAGCGCGGTCTACTATACGATGCAATACCGCCTGTACTCGCAGGTGGATCGCGAGCTGGAAAAGGTGACCGAGCGACTCATCGTAGATCCGCTGCCGCGGCTTCAACGGGTAAATGAGGATGCATTTCCCTACAATCGTCAGGAGCGAAAAAAATTCGGGGAGTTGGAGCGCAGATATGTCCTGCTCGTTTGGGATGGATCAGGCGAGGTAATGGGTACAGCTTTCGGAGAGCGTTTGGAGCCGGAGGATTTCCCTGGATTTCGTCATACGGGTCAGCCAGATGGGATAGAAACGCTTTCTGTCAACGGGCAAGTCTATCGCGTACAGACGGTCACGAAGCCCAAAAAAGTCATTGTCGGGAACAGACCGCAAGTATCGAACCAATTTCAGTTGATCTACAATCTGGAGCAAGAACAAAAAATGCTGAGCAGCTTGTTGTATGTAGTCGTAATCGGCGGTGCAGTCAGCATCGTTATCGCGATGGTAGTAGGTTTGTTCCTTGCGAGAAGGGCACTCGTTCCGATTCAGGTCTCCTGGGAAAAACAACAGCAATTCATTGCCGATGCTTCGCATGAGCTGAGAACACCTTTGGCGGCGATTCTCGTTAACCTAGAGCGGCTATTTCGTTATCCAGACCATACGATTGAGCAGGAAAGTGAAAAAATCATGGTCGGGATGCAAGAGACGCGGCGCTTGAGCAAGCTTGTCTCCGATTTATTGACGCTGGCGCGCAGTGATTCGAATGAGCTACAAATCATGCCGCAAAAGTTCAGGTTGGATGAAATTGTCCAAAAATGTACCCAAGTCTTTACTCAGCTCGCCATCGTGAAAGAAATCAGCTTGGAAACGGAAATTGAACAGCCATTGGAAATGGATGGAGATGAGGAGCGATTGCATCAGCTGCTTGTCATCTTACTGGATAATGCGCTGAAGTACACAAATGAACACGGCAAGATTTTTGTCTCCTGTAAACGGGAAGGACAGCGCGTCGTTGTGCTTGTAAAAGATACAGGGCTAGGAATTCCCAAGGAGGATATCCCTTATTTGTTTGACCGTTTTTATCGTGTTGACAAGATGCGCTCCCGCTCGACTGAAGGGACAGGGTTAGGGCTGTCCATTGCGAAGTGGATTGTAGATGCGCATCATGGGAAAATACAGGTGAGTAGTGAGGAAGGGATAGGAACCAGTTTTTTGGTTACACTTCCGATTAGGCAATAAGGATAAAGGAAAGGCAGCCGATTTCCGATAAAAAAGGGGATCGGTTATTTTTCCTTCCTTTGTAACAGTTTATTATACTTTCTTACTTTACATATTTAGAAAGTGATGTAAACTACAAATGTAGAGAAAGGAGTGGCGCTTCTATGAAACTTACAGTAACTTCAGCAGCTCTCGCATGGTTTCGAGAGGAGTGGGGATGTCAGGAGGGAGACAGTATCCGCTTTTTCGTCCGTTACGGAGGCGTTAGCACGGTACAGGACTCGTTTTCCATGGGAATCGCAAAAGAACAACCAAATGAAGCAGGACTCTCCACAGTAGTAGATGGAGTTACCTTTTATATGGAACAGGACGAGCTGTGGTACATGAATGGAAAAGGCTTGCTAGTCGATTACCTGCCAGCTACAGACGAAGTCGTTTTTAAGCTTGATTAAGAAAATCATATTACGCTCATAAGCTAAGAAACTCCGAAGAGGCATCGGAGTTTTTTATTTTTGAAGCCGATTTATTTTATATTTCATACTTAACAAACTAAAAAGTTTATTATATGATAACGATAAGCAACTGGAAAAAGGAGGATGAATGATGAGGCTATTGGATTCGTATTTAGAGCTTGGTGTAGTGGCAATGGCGCGGGCTGCCACGGCGGGATGGTTCGGGGGACATTATGGGGCAGCGCTGCTTGCCGGCTATTACATGAATCAGGAGCATGAATTGCCGGAGCATGTCAAAGCTGGCATTGAGCGTACCTGTGAAGCGTATCGCGCCCAGCAACCGGACTGGTTTTTACCAATCGATGAAGACGAGGCACCTGACGCCACTCTGTTAGATCAAGTCGTTGCCGGACTGGAAGACAATGTTGCACAGCTACGCACCTCTGGGCATGGCTTGGCGCTAGGCGTACTTGCCCTGAAGGCGCTGAGAGAGCGACCCGATTTGATCAGACAAAGTGTCGTAGATGGATTAGTCAAGCTGCTAAAAGCGACGACAGAGGATAGGCAAACCCGTTACTGGGGAATCGCAAACTATTTTGAAATAACAGAGGCAGAAATAGATGGCATTGAGCCGTATCATACCACAGTCGAGATGGCTGAGCGGGCATTTGATGAACTGCATACAGTCATACCGGGGCGTGTCATTGATGGGCTGCGCTATCATTTTGCCGGAGAGGTCGTTCACAGCGTCACCCATGCACAAGCATTGACCGATTTAGAGCGGTTCGGATACGGGGAGCTAGTGACGCCTGGCATACGCAATCATCGTGTGCAGATGTATCTCAATAGACAGATACCTGGCTTTGTGTTGGAGGATGAGGTCAAGGAACCAGCCTTTGCGAACATTTTTTCACCTGTATTTTGGGAAAAGACGTACAGCGACCCGCACGCCCTGAAGCTGCCCTATGCGGCTCTTGATCTACTCCAGCGTTTGCCGGTTGAAAAAAGGGCTGCAGCAGAGCGGAATTTATGCAAGCTATTGACGATTATGGACTGATTATGTCTAAGTGGGCGAAAAGAGATTACCCTATTTTAAATGGTTATCATTTACTATATGGAACTCACTGATACAATTAAGCCATAGATAATTGAAAGGATTGGAAGTAATACAGAGAAGAGTACAAATGAGTTGGGGGAAGTTTTATACCAAATTGGATGTATTGCTTCAAGTGCGAAAAAGATGAAGGCTATTATTCCCCCCTCTAATCCGCCACCATACAAGCCGCCAATTATATAGAGCAAGGACTTAATAATTAGAGAAAGTATAGTATTTATCTTTTTGACTAGTAATTGTATTGATTCAGCTAGAATTGAAACAAGTATTCCATAGGTGAAAATGATAATCCCACCGTAAAATAGATAAAATAAGTATGCTTTTTTAAAATCCTTAAAGTTTAGTGGAAAAAAAGAAAAGAAAATTGGAAACAAAAAAGTTACTAAAAGAGCAAATAATAATTTTAAAGGAATTGTACGAATGATAGTCATAGAAAGTATCACTCCTTAGAAAAGATCTGAAGACACTATATCTTCAGATCTTTTTGTATTAGTTTGAAATATTAAATTTGTATTTAGGGCACACATCGAATAAATAGTAGAAACTAAACAAGTCGTGGTTAAATAACGTTTCATATTTACCGCCATCAATGGAGATGTACATTTCATGGGCAGGAGCTCGATTGTGCCAGCCTTTAATCGAGTAAGAAGCATCTTCTCTATATAACTTTGCTGTATAACTGTAGTCGATTGCAGGTACAGGGGCAAGGATATCTTGAAGGTATGGAATACCACTCTCATGGTACACGTCAAATCTAAATTCATCTTGATTTTTAATTACTGGATCAAGCTCAAGATCAACTGTTGATTGTCTTTTACCAATTTCATTATAATTTTTATCATAGAAATATGAAACAGTGGCAGCTTTAAGTAGTGTATCTGATGTCAAAGGTATTAATAGAGTCATCACCTTTATTAGAATTTGATCTCATAAGATTTGTCTCTACATTATTACTATTTTTATCAATTACCTTGACAATACTTACGTAATCATACAAAAAGTCATCAGTTTCAATAATTAAGCTATCTAATAGTGTTCTGTCGTCAGAAGCAAAACCTGAACCTGAACCTGAATTGCTTAGTAGTAGACCAACAAACAAAGAAGAGAAAACTTTTCCCCACTGAAATGTTACTAAATCAAGGGATAGATAGTTTAAAAAGCGTATTTTACATACCGTGTTAAAATGTAGTTGTGTATGACAAAAAGAAATGGATAGAGATTCAGATATTCTCTGAGCTCTCTATCCATTCTAAGTTACCTATTATTCTACTGTTTTACCAGCTCGGAATGACAGTCGTCGTCGATTCACGATTGGCAAAATAGCTTTTGTGTTCCACGAGCGCATCTAAAATCGCTTGTTCATTAATGCCAAAGCCAATACCTGGTGCCATTGGGACGTCCAAAATGCCTGGTGCGGCAAAATCAATCATCGGTGTCACAATGTCCTGGACAAAATAACGATTCGATGGGGAAGTATCACCTGCGATCGTGAAGTTGCCAAGTGACGCCATCGCGATATTGTGAGCGCGGCCAATGCCGGCTTCCAGCATACCGCCACACCATACAGGAATGCTGCGCTCTGCACACAGGTCATGAATCTTCTTGGCATCTGTCAGACCGCCTACACGCCCGATTTTGATGTTGATGATGCGGCAGCTGCCCAGCTCAATCGCTTTGCGTGCATCTTCTACCGTATGGATACTTTCGTCGAGGCAAATCGGTGTCTTCAGCTCACGCTGCAGTGTCGCATGGTCGATGATATCGTCATGGGCCAAAGGCTGCTCGATCATGATCAGTCCAAAGTTATCCAACGCTTTCAGCATATCCATGTCTTTCAACGTATAGGCGGAGTTGGCGTCTGCCATCAAAGGTACATCTGGTCCGAAAGTATGACGGATGGCGCGCATCGGTTCTACATCAAAGCCAGGCTTGATCTTCACCTTGATTTTCTTGTAGCCGTCACGGATGAAGCCATCTACGCGCTGCAGCAGCTTTTCGATTGTAGGCTCAATCCCGATACTAACGCCAACATCAATGGTAGAGCGAGTGCCACCCAATGCTTGAGAGAGGGAGACGCCGTTCTTTTTCGCGTACAAGTCCCAGACAGCCCCTTCAAGCGCTGCTTTGGCCATATGATTGCGGCGCATCCAGGAGAAAAGGCGAGAAACGTCATCAGGGTGCTCGATCTCACGAGAGAACAGCTGAGGGATCAAATACTTCTCCAGCATGTACCATACAGTGTCCACATCTTCTTCGTTGTAGACAGGGACATCCATCGCAACACTTTCTCCAAAACCGACATGGCCGCCACTATAGGCGCGAACGAGGATACATTCTTTGTGGGTTTCGGTTCCCATACTGGTTTCAAATGGCGAATTCAGCGGTATCTTGATTCTTTGCAGATCAACGCGTTCGATTTTCATGTCCATATCTCCTCAACAATGGGATGGGGTTTTGGCAGTAACGTAGAAGGAAAGCCTACTTGGTACTGTGGCGTTCGAAGGTAGTGAGTACCGCCCTCGTCAAAATTTCAATTCCGTCAAGCAAAGCTGATTTTTCAAAAGTCATCTGTGGATGATGAAGCCCCGGGGCGAGGCCACAGCCCAGACCCAGCATCGTTGCCCGTAAATGCGGGCGTTCCTTGGTGTAGTAATGAAAATCTTCTGCACCAGGTGTTTGGATAGGCGGCTGGAGCTGCTCAGCTCCCAAAGACTTGGTGATTGCATCGGCCATAATCACACGTGCTTCTTCGTTCACCTCGGCTGCATATACCCGCTCTGTAATATCATAAGTCAGATTGACTCCATAGAGCTGGGAAACCTGCTTGAGGATATGTTCTACCTTGGCAAAGAGAGCGTGCATGATATCGTTTGTTTGAGCGCGCAGATCAAGCAGGAACTGCGCAGAGCCAGGAATGATGTTGGAGTTTTTTCCACCGGCACTCAGTTGCGTCATTTTGACGGAGTAAGGGACGAGTGGGTCCAAATGAATTCCTTTGAGCTGCTCGACGATGGTAGACACGACCTCAATCGCATTGACCCCAAGATGGGGACGTGCCCCGTGAGCATCGTCTCCTTTAATTTGACCGGCAATCGTACCTGCTGCCCCATGCAAAATAGCAGAGGCAGCCGTGCCGTTAGGGATTTCCTGTACAGGACGCAGATGGACACCATACAAATAGTCGACATCGTCCACGACCTTTTTATTTACCAGGGTCAAAGCACCATTCCCGCTTTCTTCAGCAGGTTGAAAGATCAGCTTCAGTCTGCCAGGCAGCTCGATGTTTCTCGCTTGCAGAACCATAAGAACGCCTAGAACCATCGTCATGTGAGCATCATGGCCACATGAGTGATTCGCTTGAAACACGCCGTTTACTTCCTGCCATAATGCATCCATGTCGGCACGGACACCGACTGTCAACGAGCCTGGAGTGTTACTTCCCCATTCTGCAACAACCCCAGGTACATCCTCAAACGTAGTGACACGGCAGTTGTATTTCTGCAAAAGCTCGGCCACATACGCGGTCGTTTGCACCTCTTGCCAGCTTATTTCTGGATGCTGGTGCAAGTATTCGTACAGTGAAAAAATAGTGGGCTGCAATTGTTCGATAGTTGTGCGCATGGTTCCTCCAAATCTTGTTTACATATTAAGAATGCTTCTGTATTTTAGGAAACGCCGATGATGACGGCAACGATCAGGGCAACGCAGGCGATGACTGCCCAGCCCAAGAGCAATTTCCAAATGAATTTAACCCATTTCTCATACGGAATGCCTGCTACAGCCAAGTATCCCATCAGTGCAGAGGAAGTAGGGATAATGGAGTTGGTTACAGCATCACCGTATTGGAAGGCGAGTACAGCGATCTGGCGTTGGATGCCCAAGAGATCAGAGATCGGTACCATGATCGGCATAGTTGTAGCTGCTTGTCCGCTACCAGACGAAATAAAGAGATTCAGTACTGCTTGAATCAGGAACATGGCAATGACGTTTACTGCGTCAGGCAGATGCCCGATAGCAGAAGTCAAACCGTTAATCATCGTATCAATAATTTTTCCGTCTTCCAAAACAACCGTAATGGCACGGGCAAAACCAACGATCAGGGCTCCAAACGTAACTGCTTTTGCACCAGCGACAAAGGAGTCAAACAGGCTGTTGACGGAGAGACCACCGACTAATCCGGCAACCAGACCCATGATCAAGAACGAAGCGGTCAGCTCAGTCAGGAACCATTCGTATTTGAATACACCGTAGACGTTCATCGCGAGTCCACAAACCATAACCAAAAAGACGAGCTTGTGACGAGCATTCAGATCAGGGATGTCTACTTCTACATTTTCGGTACTGGTTTGTTTTTCGATTGCGTAGATTACACTTTTGGTTGGATCAGCTTTTACGCGGTAAGCATAACGCATGACATACCAGATCGCAAAACCGAGAACGAATACATAGACAACTGCACGGAAGGTGAGACCAGAGAACAATGGCAGCTGGGCAAGAGACTGGGCGACACCCACCGTAAACGGATTGAGCATACCTCCCATGAAGCCGCTCGCTGCCCCCATGGTAATCATCGCAGTACCTGTTACCGCGTCAAAGCCCATAGCACGTGCCAAGGCGATTCCGATTGGAACAAAAATGATGCTTTCCTCAGCCATCCCCATCGTAAAGCCACCGATAGAGAAGAGGAACATGGAAGCGGGGATTAAAAGCTTTTCCCTACCCTCTAAATGTCGAACCCCTTTGTTAATACCGGCCTCGATTGCTCCGGTCTGACGGATGATTCCAAAAACTCCACTGACGATAAAAATGTAAAAGATAATTTGTGAGCCTTTTTGCATCCCGTCTGGAATGGCTTTAAACATGTCGAAAAATCCGACTGGACTGCTTTCTACTTCATGATAGCTACCATTTACAACGATGGTTTTACCGGAAGCGGCGTCCTTGACGCGTTCGAACTCTCCTGTCGGCAAGACATAGGATGCTAACGCTGCCAAAATAATGATGATAAAGAGAATGGCATAAGTGTGTGGCACAGAAAAACGTTTCTTAGCAGGTGTTGTCTGCTCAGATGAATGTTGTGTAGCCATGAGGTCACCTCGCTTTTTTTCGGAATATACAAGCAAGGGGCGTGCCAACTGTCGAAATGTAGCGAAATAAGGGACTTTTCTTCGATTTGCGGATGTAAGCGGATACGCTCATCCGTTCTTTAGGAATGTTTATTAGGTTTTATTCAGCCTAATACAGCCTAATATTCGTTTCCCTTGCGCTCAAATCCGCCCGTGTTGACGCAGTACCTCAATTCCTTCTCGAGTAATCGTGGTTCCCTGACGGGTCGTGCCCGATTGTACCAGGCTTTGCTGCTCCAAATGCTTCAGCTTGTTGCGAAGGGCACTCTCTGTCCAGCCTGTAGCCTTTAGAGTCGGTGAATGCGCAAGCTGATAGCGTCCCACTGGTTTGTTTGCTGTGTAGTATTGATACAAACAGGAAAGAATATCCAAATTTCGATCATCCGCGATGGTCACTGGAATTTCATGTGTGGTCTTGCGGAATACGCGATCAATGAGTCGTTTGGGCAGATCGTGCATATTGATCACAGGCTGTTCAGATACGGTAATGGCGTAATCCACGACATTTTTCAGCTCGCGAATGTTTCCTCGCCAATCGTGACTGAGCAGCAGCTCCATGACTTCAGGTGACCAGGTTTTCCGTATGCCCTGCTTATCGAGATGGTCATGTATGAGCAGGGGAAGGTCGCTGATTCGCTCACGCAGCGATGGAATTTCAATCGGCAGAACAGCCAGACGATAAAACAGGTCTTCGCGGAAATGTCCCTGTGAGACAGCATCCTCCAGATCACGGTTGGTCGCTGCAACTACGCGGCAATCGACAGAGAGTACCCCGGTTCCGCCCACGCGAATGACTTGCTTTTCCTGTAACACGCGGAGCAGCTTTACTTGAATCGATGGCGATATATCTCCGACCTCATCGAGGAAAATGGTCCCGCCGTCCGCTTGCTCAAACACACCTGGCTTACCACCTTTTCGGGCGCCGGTGAACGCTCCGTCCTCATATCCGAACAGCTCGCTCTCCAGCAGGTTTTCTGGCAGAGAGGCGCAGTTGATCGCGACAAACGGGCCGTTTTTCCGCAGGGAGTGCTGATGAATGGCGTGGGCAAACAGCTCTTTTCCTGTTCCATTTTCTCCGAGCAGGAGAATAGTTTGGTTGTTTTTTGCCATCTTTTTGCTCAGTTCAATGGCGTGCGTCAATCGCTCACTTTCCCCTTTTATGTCGGAAAACGAATAGGTGGCCGTGTGACCGCGCAAGGTGAGCTGGGTACGCAAGCGCTGAATTTCCGTGACGTCTTTGAACGTACAGACAAATCCCAGATGCTCCTGGCTCCGGCGAATACTTTGGCTGCTAACAATAAATTGCCGACCGTCGATGGTGACCAGCGTATCCTCCTGCCCCTCATGCTCGAAAAAGGGGGTCAGCAGGTCGTGTTCTTTGAGCAGGGTGTAAGAGCGCCCGATGATGGAAGTGTCCTGAGGACAAAACAAATCCACTGCGACGTCATTGATGAAGGTAATCAGCCCGTCCTCATTGCAAGCGATAACGGGATCCTTGACAGCCTGAAAGGTAGACTGGAGCTGACTGTTCAGCTTCTGAACCTCGGCGTAGGAGGTGCCGAGCATTTTGGCCAGCTCCGACATTTCTACGATGAATTTGGACAAGTATTCGCGCTCCCACTCGATGGGCACACCTACCTTGCGTCCCGTATCGATCAGATCGTGAATACTGATTTTGCGAAACCCGAGATCAATGACCTCAACATGGGGCGGCAAAGGTACGTCAGGCACGCTCATAATTATGGCGTACGTGTTTGTATCATCGAACGTACATCCAGGATGAAAAGGAACATAGTTCAAGTGATCAATATTGGCTTCCAAAAGATTATCGATTACTTCCTGGGCACTGACTGGCGAGTTGTTCATCACTGCTACTGTTGTTCCTGGAGGTATTTGCATCAGTGCCTTAATTTTGCGCAGCTCAAAAAAGCGGTTCAATACCGTAATCGGAACTTCGTCTGCGGCAGCCTGACGTGCGATGGTATAGAGAAGTGGTGACTTGGAGGTGATGAAGATGTGTGCGGCTCCTCGCAAGTCTGGAATGTGTTCATAGCTGACATAACCGATTACACGACAGTATGGCTCCAAATAAGCCCGCAGTTCTTTTAACAAAAATTCGAGTGTGTCTATCGCATTTGCAATCACAACAATGGTGTTGTTCATGAGGCACCGCCTTTACTAGGAACAGTTGCTTCCATGATAGCACAACAGGTGACCTTGAACGGGGCATTTCCCATGTATATGATTGGAAAGACAAGGATTGATCAGAGGGTACCTATCTATGGTTTAATAGAAGAAAAGAGAAAAATGGAGCAGGGGGAGTCTTCATGGAAGACACATTGGTTCCAGAAGTGTTGCAAATGATTGGTGAAGTTGTTCCTGAAGGAGTATCCGTTGCCATTTCAGACGGCTCAAAATACCTCTACTACCAGCCAAGCTCAACGGTAGATTTGAAAATCGTTCCGGGGGATCAGGTGCCGATTGGCTCTGCTACACACCAGGCATTGAATGAAATGGGAAAAGTGGGCCATCAAGTCGAGAGTCGCGTCTTTGGTGTGCCTTATTATGGATTGTCTTTGCCACTCGTCCGACATGGACAGGTGATGGGGTGTATCACCGCGATTTATCCTGTGCAAACAATGCCTCTAGTAAGTCCTGAACCACGCCTTCCGTTTTTGATCGGCAAAGGGGAGGATGGCTGGCTGCCAATTCCACTGAATGAGATCGTGTACATCAGCTCGAACGAAGGGAGAACGCTTTTGCATACAGCAAGCGGTACGTTCGCCAACAAGTACAGTATGGCTGAGCTGGAGTACATGCTTCCATCCGAGCGATTTGTGCGCTGTCATCGTTCTTATTTCGTCAATATGGAATCGATCGGCTTTATTCATCCGCATTTTCACTCGACGTTTATGCTGGAGATGAAGGATAAACAAAAAACGCGTGTGCCTGTCAGTCAGACTTATGCCAGCTCTTTTCGGCAATTGCTTGGCTTTTGATCAGTCATCTGGTGAGAATGGTTCGCTGTCAAAAATGCTACTTCACCGCATAAATATTCTGCTTTACCCAAAATCGAGTGCCCGCTCAGAATTCATGTGATAGTGTATAGGACAACAAAGAATTGGCAGGGGGGGTCACAATGATGTGGGAGCGCTTACGCGATAAACGAATGGCAGATAAAATCGTGACAGCTGAGGTAGCAGCGGGCTTTATCGAGGATGGCATGACGATCGGGTTAAGTGGCTTCACGCGTGCTGGTGATGCCAAGGTAGTTACACTCGCATTAGCGGAGTTAGCCAAAAAAGAGAATAAGCCTTTCGGGGTGAACGTATATACAGGAGCTTCACTCGGATCTGATGTGGATGCAGTAATGGCTGAAGCAGGAATCATCATGAAGCGTCTTCCTTTCCAGGCAGACCCGGTGATGCGCAAAAAAATTAATGATGGCAGCCTGATGTTTGTGGATCAGCATCTGTCTCACACTGCGGAGTTAATTCGTGGAGGAGTCATGGCACCGATTGATTACGCGATTGTGGAAGCGGTTGCAATAACTGAGGATGGCATGATTATTCCTACTACGTCTGTAGGGAATTCGAGTATTTTCGTTGAGTATGCCAAGCATGTCATTATCGAATTGAATCTGGCTCAATCGCCAGAGCTGGAAGGCGTTCACGATATTTACACGCCAGCCAGACAAGGAGAGCGTGGACCAATCCCACTCACCGCTGTGGATCAACGGATTGGAACCGTAGGTATTCCTGTTGATATCGAAAAAATCAAAGGAATTGTGGTAACGAATCAATTGGATTCACCTTCGACGATTGTGGAGCCGGATGAAGAAACAGCACAGATTGCGGCACATCTGATCGAGTTTTTACGCCTGGAAGTGAAACAAGGGCGTTTGCCAAATAGCCTCGCTCCACTGCAATCCGGGATCGGCTCGGTTGCCAATGCTGTATTCAACGGATTTTTGGAATCAGAATTTACCGATCTGACTGTTTTTTCCGAAGTGCTGCAGGATGCAGTGTTCGACTTGCTGGATGCAGGGAAAATTTCTTTTGCATCAGGCTGTTCGATCACGCTGACGGCAGACAAGATGAAGCAGGTGATGGACAACTTCTCTTCCTATCGTGACAAGCTGATGCTTCGTCCGCAGGAGATCACCAACCATCCGGAGCTGATTCGTCGCATGGGCTTGATCTCGATTAATACCGCGATCGAAGCCGATATTTATGGCAACGTGAATTCAACTAACGTTTCTGGTACAAAAATGATGAACGGAATCGGAGGCTCGGGTGATTTCGCTCGCAATGCACGACTGGGCATCTTTGTCACCAAGTCGATCGCCAAGGGTGGAAAAGTATCCAGTATCGTACCATTTGCTTCCCATGTGGACCACACAGAGCATGATGTGGATATCATCGTGACCGAGCAGGGGCTTGCTGATCTGCGTGGACTGGCACCACGTGAACGCGCACTAAAAATGATCGACAACTGTGCTCATCCGTTGTATCGTGATCAGCTGCGTGCCTATCACGCAGAAGCACTCACTCGTGGTGGACATACGCCGCATGTATTGGAAAAAGCTTTTTCCTGGCATGTGCGTTATGCACAGGAAGGAACGATGCTGGAGCAAGAGCCAGCTCTCGTATAAATAGAAAAGACGAAGAACCCGCCAGGCTGTCGTTGCCTTGGCGGGTTTTGTTGTGGTGTGGAATGCACGAACCACTTACTCATTACTGCAAGCTTGTAGCGCTGCTGCCTTTTCTTTTTCTTGCTGGGAAAAGGTCGCCCAAGCGAAGCAAAGTCCTGCAAGAACCAAAATACCGCTTATCCAGCCCAGATTGAGGATGGAGGTATGCTCGACAATGAGTCCGCCTAATCCCGCACCTATTGCCAAGCCTAATTGAAAGATCGAGGTGTTGATGCTGAGTGCGACCTCTGATGAATGGGGGGACAGCGTAATGAGATAATACTGCTGTGCGGGTACGGTGGATTGGACAGCACCGACCCAAATCATGATGCTGATGATGGCCCCTATGAACCATTGCACGGAAAGGGGCAGGACGGACAAAATGACAGCGTGAACCAGCAAGCTTATATACAGCGTCGGACGAACTCCCCATTTGTCTGTAGACATTCCTCCGATACGTGAGCCTGCTACACTCGCCACGCCTGCCAGAAGCAAGGTCGTGCTGATCCCGGCGGTTGTCATGCCTGTCGCCGTCTGTAAAAGTGGAGTGATGTACGTATAGGCGGTTGAATAGCCTGTGACGAAGAAAAAGGAGATGCCGAGCGCTAACAGGACGCGGCGGTTTTTGAGAATGCCCAGCTGTGTTCGCAGCGGGACGGATTTTTGTCCTTGTTGCTTGGGCATGTATAGCCAAATAGCGATCAAAGGAATGACAGTCGCTGCTGCGATGATGGCGAAAATCGGACGCCAGCCCCAAGCGTCGCCAAGCAGAGTGCCAGCAGGTACTCCGAGTACCAAAGAAACGCTGAAGCCCATGAGAATCACGGCGATTGCTCTTCCCTTTTTCTCGGGAGGAGCCATGTTTGCTGCTTGTGCCAGTGCTACTACCGTATAAACACCTCCAATCAGCCCCAGAAAAACACGGGAGACCATCAGTGTCGAAAAGCCTGAGCTGAGAAACGCGAGCAAATTTCCTGCGATAAACAAGAGCAGGGTCAAGAGCAGGAGCTTTTTGCGCTCCATTCTTGCAGTAAGTGCGATCAATAGGGGAGAACCAAAGGCAAAGGCCAGTGAAAACCCGGAGACCAGCTGTCCAGCGAGCGAGACCGATACACCTGTGTCATCTGCGACCATGCCGATAATACCTGTGACGATCGATTCAGTAGTACCGATCATAAATTCACCGATAGCTAAAATCAAAATAAGAATATGGGTGGGCATGGCAATATTCACTCCTCGTGCGAAAGTCTTTTCTTGGCCCTGCGCGCGGGTGCAACAAGAAGTAATGTAGTGACATTTTACGAAACAATTCTTATAATTTACATACATGAATCAAGGTATTTAGAGATCATTTGTTTATAGATGCAAGATGTTTTGAAGTATCTGCTTATGAAATTGAAAGGATGATGCAAGTGGATCAGGTTGATTATCAAATTATTAGTTTGCTGCACGAAAATTCGCGGATTCCACTCGCTGAAATGGGCAGAATTATCGGGATGACACAACCTGCGGTGAAGGAGCGGGTTCGCAGGCTGGAGGAGCAGGGTGTTATTACGGGCTATCATGCCTCGATCTCGCAGGCCAAGCTGGGTAAAACCACGACGGCTTTTGTCATGTTTCGGACAAGGCAGTGCACGGCGTTTATTGATTTTTGCAAGCAGTCCCCAGAGGTTACGGATATGTATCGAATCAGTGGAGAGTACAATTACATGCTGAAGGTAGTCACGGCGTCTACAGAGGAGCTGGTTCAGTTTTCAGAGCGCACAGGTGACTTTGGCAATTCGTATACACTGATTGTGCTGACTGCTCCATTCGAGCAAAAAATGATGATTGGCGAAGAGAAAATCATTTGATGACAAAGCGAGGCTGCGCCGTTAAAGGGACGCAGCCTCGCTTATTTGAGAGGGCTCGAGCAGATGTCTGGCGCTCTCTACTTTTGCCTGACATAATGCTCGTCTTTCATAAACAGACGCCAGAAGTAAATAAATCCGGGAATCAAGACAGCAAAGCCAACCAGATAGCAAATAAACAGCGCATGAAACGTATCTGGATGCGTAAAGCTCGATTCAATCGTCACATGAGGATAAACGATATACGGTAATCTCGCAGCACCATACACGTAGCTGGCGAGCAAATACTGGATCGTGACTGCAATTACTGCGATTCGCGGCAGATGAAGTACATAGCGACGATTCTGGGGGAGGAGCAGCGCGATATAGCCGATGAAAAAACAGCCCACAGAAGCCAAAAGCCAAGGCAAATAGGTAATGATTCTGCTGTAGAGCCACCCACCCAGGGTGGCAAAGATGATGTGAAAAGCCATAGTTGTCCCAAAAGCAGCTCTGGTCATTACGATATCTTCCACGTTTCGCTTCCTTTCCAAATCGATACTCACATGTTCAAGTTCCTTACATAATGTCTCATGGCAAAAGGAAATTTATGCAAAAAAGACCGCCCCAGGAGGAACGGTCTTATATAGAAGATAGAGGGAAGAATTGCATGGTTGCAAACAAGATTATTTGCGGTAGAGCGGATAGTCGACTTCCGTTGGGACTTGAATCAGCACCAGACGGAGCGGAGCATCAGCAGAGGCCTGGTAAACAGCGGTACTGCTTTTCTCAGCTGAGGCGACGACAAAATCCCCTTTTTTGATCGTAACGGCATGTGCTGTAGGTGCGTTTGCATCTGTGACTGTACCTGTACCTGAGACAACTACGACAGAGTGGGCATAATCTGCTGGCAAGTAGGGCTCAAACGATTGTCCTGCCGGGATCGTGATATCATTCATCAAAGAGTCGGTAATCAGTTGAATCGGTGCTGCTTGCCCAATGATTTTCTTCACAATGACACCGTTTACCTCGTCAGTAGGAAAGTCCTCATGATCGTATTGATTGTAGGTCGGTGGCAGCTTTGTGCTTTTCGCCAGATGCGGCTCAAACCAGATTTGGAACATTTCAGTATCCTTGCCCAGCTCTTCCGCGTGCTGTGCGCCGGAGCCTGTTTGCATAATCTGCACGCCACCCGTAGTCACCTCTTGCAGATTGCCTAGGGTATCACGGTGACCCACGGTTCCGTTCAGTACATAAGAAAGAATTTCAAAACCAGAGTGCGGGTGCAGAGGGATTTCAAAGGTTTTTAAAGATTTGGCCCAAGCCCAGTAGAACAGTGGTCCAACCCGTTTGACGACAGAGTCTTCGTGAGGAAAGCCAATCGGTTTGTATTCTACAATTTCTCCGTTTCCGAAATGTCCTTGTGCTTGATATGCTTGCGTGTAGACTTGAATATCCATTGGTCATTTCCTCCCTTAGCATTAAGAATCGTATTCGGGATTTCACTGCTTATTTATGAAAACAGAACGTATGTGCCAGGTCCAACCAAAGCAAGACCGATTGCAACTGCGATCAAAGCAAGATTGTATTCATAGCCGTTTTGGGTTACCCACAGACCGTTTTGACCGTGTACTTTTACAATAGCTACGAGCATGGTAATCGCAATCAGGATCGCACCCGCCCAGAATCCAACACCAGTTGCAAACAACAGTCCTCCGACAAGCTCACCGAGTCCGGCAACGAGTGCCATCGCGACACCAGGTTTCACGCCGATTGAATCTAACCATCCGCCAGTTCCTTTTAATCCATAACCGCCAAACCAGCCAAACAGTTTTTGTGCGCCATGACCTACGAACAACAGTCCAATCACCAAACGAATGATAAGCAAGCCAAGATCCATCATTTTTCATCTCTCCTTAAATGTTTTAAATTATAGTATTTTGAATTTAAGATATTACTTGAAAAAAAGGCTGGCGGGCCTTTAGAAAGTTTCCGCCAGTTGAGCTGCTTTTACAACACCAGCATGAATGATTTCTTCTGCTTTGTCTGCGAATTGATTGTGACCTTCTACAACCACTTCAGTTACGTTGCTGATACCCCAGAAGCCGAGGATTGTTTTCACGTATTTGGTAGCCAGCTCGATTGCTGCCATTGGTCCTTCGGAGTAAACGCCACCGCGAGCAGTCAAGAGAGCTACTTTTTTGTCGCCCATCAGACCTACTGGACCTTCTGGCGTGTATTTGAATGTTTTGCCTGCTTGGGACAGATAGTCCATGTATGTGTGCAGAACAGCCGGAACGGTGAAGTTCCACATTGGGTATGCGATAACTACTTTGTCAGCTGCTGCAAATTGGTTCAAATATTTGTTAACGTAGTCTGCACCTTTTTGTTCATCAGCAGTCAGCTCCATGCCACGACCTGCTTTGAACATAGCAGTGATCAGATCGTTGCCGTAGTATGGCAAGTTTTCTGCGAACAGATCCACCTCAGTAACGGTATCGTTTGGATGAGATTCCTTGTAGGATTTTACGAAAGCTTCGTACAGCTTTACGCTAGTAGCCTGTTCAACAGGGCGATCATTTGCTTTAATAAAAAGTACGTTACTCATGAAAAAAATATTCCCCTTTCTAATCGTAAGTTGCTAACCTCAAAGATGTAAATCTTAAATTTAAGATTATTATGAGCAAGGTATTTTGTCAATACCTTTTTTGCGCATTCATTTTTGCTTCTATACTAATAGCTATCCTGCGCCGCTCGCCCCAGCTTTTTTAAGAGCTCAGTCGCTTGTCTCTGTTCCTCAGGAGTTAGACCGCTTACCGCTTGTTCAATCATCTCTTGATGAGAGGGGAAAATATCAGCCAAAAACTGATTTCCCTTTTCCGTCAGCTCTGCATAGATGACACGGCGATCCGCAGAACAGGGCTTGCGAATCAAAAGCTGCTTTTTCTCTAGTTTGTCCACAACGTAAGTGATGTTTCCGCTGGAGATCAGGATCTTTTCCCCAATTTGCTGCAAGGGCTGTGGTCCTTTATGGTAGAGAACCTCCAGAACGCCAAACTCCGTTGGATTTAGCCCATGCTGACGAATATTGCGATTGGAGTGTGCCATCACCCAGTTATATGAACGTGAAAGAACGACAAAAAGATCAAGGGAGTCATTACGTATCGATTGCTCCGACATGAATGCCCCTCCTTTCAGATCGAAGGAAATTTAAATATCTTTAATTTAAGATAATCGTACACGATGTGAGTGATCTTGTCAAATCGTGCCCAGAAAAAAGAAAAACCTGAGGCGAGTGTGGCCGTCAGGACTTGAAAGGGGAGAGCTGGGATGGTTAGTACTCAATTTTCGTTACTTCATCTAAAGGGCCGAGGGGATTATCGTTTGCTTCGGCGAGTTCTTTTTGCAAAAGTTTTTCATGTCCTTCATCTGACAGGTCAAAATAGAAATATTCCTTTGGCTTATTTTGCTTCATGGAAGTACGCTTTTCAGACATTATAATCCCCCTTGGCTTTATTTCATGGAATAGTGTTTGCGACTCTGCAAAATAACATCCGTATCCAGTCTAAGGAAGTGTGCACTTTACGATTTTTTATTTTACAAACAAATGTCCTTGTGATAAACTTTTGTTTGTAAACGAAAGCTGTGAATGCTAACAAACGAGAAAGGAGGATGACTGTGGACAAGGAAATGCAGATTTTGCATCATATTCGGCATAACCCTTTTATTAGCCAGCAGGAGCTAGCGGACCTGATCGGAATTTCCCGTTCAGCTGTCGCAGGCTATATTGCCCAGCTGACCAAGCGCGGCGAAATCAAAGGACGTGCCTATATTTTGCGCGACGAGGGCTTGATCGCTTGCATTGGTGGAGCGAATCTGGACCGTAAAGCGCGAGGGAAGCAAAAGGTGCGTCTGCACTCATCCAATCCGGTTACGATCATGGAGTCGTGCGGAGGGGTGGCGCGAAACATCGCCGAAAATCTGGGGCGACTCGGCTGCAATACTTCCCTTTTTACCAGTATTGGCGAAGACAAGGAAGGCGAATGGATCGTGCAGGAGACGAGAAAGCACGATGTGGATATTAGCCAGGTATGGCGTTTAAAAGCCCAGCGGACAGGCACCTACACGGCGCTACTTGATATCGACGGAGAAATGGTCGTTTCGCTGGCCAATATGGATATTTACGATGCATTGACACCAGAAATGTTCGCGGATAAATGGTCGCATATTGCAGCAGCCAGCGCGATCTTCCTTGATACGAACGTACCTGAAGATTGTCTGGCTTACATCATCGAGCGGTGTCGCGAGGAAGGCATTGCGCTGTTCATTGACCCAGTCTCTTCTGCAAAAGCAAAAAAGCTGCCACAGCGCCTGGACGGAGTAGAAGCGATCTTGCCCAATCGCGAAGAGGCAGAGCTGCTCTCCGGCATGACGATCAGCTCGATCGAGGAATGTGCCGAGGCGTGCGCCAAAATCAGGGAACGAGGCGTCAAGCACGTCATCGTTACCATGGGTGAACAAGGAATTTATTATCAATCAGAAAACGTATCTGAGCATTTGACCCCGTATCCAACGGAAGTAGTCGATGTGACGGGAGCAGGAGATGCCTTTGCTTCCGGGCTGTTGTACGGGATCGTGAATGGAGAATCGTTCGAAAAAGCTTGCCGACTCGGACTGGCAGCTTCTGCCCTGACATTGCAGACGGAGCAGTCGGTATCCCCATTACTCAAAGCAGATCAACTGGAACGGACAGTTGAACAATACGAAAAGGAGCGATAAGAAATGAAACAATACTTGACCTTTACTGAAGAAGTACGCCATGCACTGGAGAACAATTTGCCGGTAGTTGCACTTGAGACAACGATCATTTCGCACGGTATGCCATATCCACAAAACATTGAGATGGCAAAAGAAGTAGAACAAATCATTCGTGACAACGGAGCGGTACCAGCTACAATCGGGATCATGAACGGCAAAATCAAAATCGGTTTGACTGAGGCTGAGCTGGAAGAGTTTGCGACCAACCAATCGGTAGAAAAAGTGAGCCGTCGTGACTTCCCTTACATTCTGTCCAGCGGTAAAATCGGTGCGACAACAGTAGCAGCTACCATGATCGCAGCTGAGCTGGCAGGCATCCACATGTTTGCAACTGGTGGTATCGGTGGAGTTCACCGCGATGGCGAGATCACATGGGACGTATCTGCTGACCTGACTGAGCTGGCGCAAACAAACGTAGCGGTAGTATGTGCAGGCGCAAAATCCATCCTGGATATCGGTCGCACACTGGAATACCTGGAAACCCAAGGGGTTCCGGTAGTAGGCTACCGCACAGCTGAATTCCCATCCTTCTTTGCCCGCGAAAGCGGATTTGGTGTAGATTTCCGTCTGGACACTCCTGAAGAAGTAGGAGCTTTGATGAATACGAAATGGGATCTGGGACTCAAGGGCGGTTTGATCATCGCAAACCCTGTGCCTGAGTCTGACGCCCTGGATCACAAGGAAATCGAAGCGGTAATCCTGCAAGCTCTCACGGAAGCAAAAGAGAACAACATCGCTGGTAAAAAAGTAACACCGTTCTTGCTTGCAAAAGTGAAAGAACTGACAGCAGGCAAAAGCTTGCAAACAAACATCGCACTGGTGAAACACAATGCCGAAGTAGCTGCGAAGGTAGCGGCTGCTTACCAGCAAAAAGCAAACGAAAGCAAATAATAAACGATAGACCAAGCCCTCGGGAATCAACCGAGGGCTTTTTGCATGCTACAACTGTGATTTTTGTGATATATTAAATAATAATGTTTACAAAGTATTTTAAAAGGAATACACTAAATCTCGTAGAGGTATTGCATTCCAACATTTACGAAAAGGAGTATGGTGGAAATGAAAGCAAAAGAACTACGTGAGCAGATCGCATTGTCTTGCCAAGAACACGACAGCTTGTATGGCAGATTGGTAAAACCCATCAACGATATGCTGATTGAGATTGATGCAGATATATCCGAGAAAACAGCGAATCAAATCCTTGAGAACTTGAAATTGTTTCACGAAGGTCAAAAATATATCGCGGATTGCCATCTGGATGAGAGCAATAATTTCATAGAAGATGGGATCGACGCCTTGAAAAACGGGAAGCTTGCTGACGGAGCACTGCAAATATTTGGGGCAGGCTTGAATTTTGCCAGCTTTGCTTCCAAGGCGGCATCTTTCAAAAACTTTAATGCCCATGAAATGATCAATGAACGCTTTAAACTGATCAAAAATTCATTAAGTGAATGATTCGGTCTCTCCCTCAAGGAGAGATTTTTTTATTTTTAGGCAAAAAACCACTTGATATACCCTTGGGGGGTATTGTATTATTGAGGTGTGATAAGAATTGACCTGCAGGGGAACAATACGATAAAATATACCCCAAGAGGGTATCTGTGACGGGGGAATTATTATGAGTGCCAAAACAGCAGAGGCCACTGTTCCGATTACAGGAATGACATGTGCAGCATGTGCGCTTCGAATTGAAAAGGGCTTGAAGAAGATGGATGGCGTAGAGACTGCCAATGTCAATTTGGCTCTGGAAAAGTCGACAGTCGTCTATGACCCGGCATTAACTAACCTCGATGATATACGCACAAAAATTGAATCGCTCGGGTATGGAGTAGCAGCTGACAAGGTAGAGCTGAATATCACTGGCATGACATGTGCCGCTTGTTCGACCCGGATTGAGAAAGGGCTCAGTAAAATGCCCGGTGTTCTCAAGGCCAACGTCAATCTGGCATTGGAGATGGCCACAGTCGAGTACGATTCATCCCATATCGGCGTGTCCGATTTGATTCAAAAGGTTGAAAAGCTCGGCTACCAGGCTGCTCGCAAGGAAGAGGGCAATGATGCGGAAAAAGTAGACCGTCGCGCAGCAGAGATTCAGCGTCAGACGAGGAAGTTCTGGATTTCCATGGTGCTCTCACTGCCACTGCTGTGGTCGATGGTAAGTCACTTTTCCTTCACCTCGTTCATCTGGCTGCCGGAATTTTTGATGAATCCGTGGGTGCAGCTGGCTTTGGCGACACCGGTTCAATTCATTATCGGGGCACAGTTTTACGTGGGAGCGTACAAAGCACTGCGTAACAAGAGTGCCAACATGGATGTGCTGGTCGCTCTCGGTACTTCAGCCGCTTACTTTTACAGTTTGTATGTAGCCATCTCTTCAATCGGTACTCATGGTCATATGCTTGAGCTTTACTTCGAGACCAGCGCCGTTTTGATCACGTTGATCCTCTTGGGTAAACTATTCGAGGTAAAAGCCAAAGGTCGTTCATCAGAAGCGATTCGCAAGCTGATGGGATTGCAAGCGAAAACAGCAGTAGTCGTTCGGGATGGCGTCGAAATGACGATACCCGTAGAGGATGTTCGACTGGGCGATATCGTACACGTGAAGCCTGGAGACAAAGTACCTGTAGATGGAATCGTTTTGGAAGGCCAATCAGCTGTCGATGAATCCATGCTGACTGGAGAAAGCATTCCTGTAGATAAAGCAGCCGGAGATACGGTCATCGGTGCCACGCTCAATAAAAACGGCTTCTTGAAGGTCCAGGCGACAAAAGTAGGAAAAGAAACCGCATTGGCGCAAATTATCAAGGTCGTAGAAGAGGCACAGGGTACCAAAGCTCCAATTCAACGTCTGGCAGACAGCATTTCTGGGATTTTCGTTCCTATTGTGGTCGGAATTGCGATCATTACCTTCCTGGTCTGGTATTTCGCAGTCATGCCCGGCAATTTTGCTGAGGCATTGGAAAAAGCCATTGCAGTTCTGGTTATCGCTTGCCCGTGTGCACTTGGTCTGGCGACACCAACCTCAATCATGGCAGGGTCAGGACGTGCGGCTGAGCTGGGCATTTTGTTCAAGGGTGGGGAGCATCTTGAGACTGCCCATCACCTGGATACGATCGTTCTTGATAAAACGGGCACGGTTACAAAAGGTGAGCCTGAGCTGACGGATGTCATTACCTTTGCTATCGAGGAGCAGGAATTGCTCGCGCTTGTTGGAGCTGCCGAGAAAAATTCCGAGCACCCACTGGCACAAGCCATTGTTCGTGGCATAGCAGAAAAAGGCATTGTTTTGGCAGACACCACTTCGTTTGAAGCGATTCCCGGTTTTGGTATTCGAGCTGTAGTAGCGGGTAAAGAAGTTCTGGTAGGTACTCGCCGACTGTTGGAGCAAAACCAGATTTCGTACCAGGCTGTAACCGATACGATGCTTCGCCTGGAGCAATCGGGAAAAACGGCGATGCTCGCTGTCGTCGATGGCAAGCTGGCAGGACTGATCGCCGTAGCCGATACGATTAAACCAACCTCGAAGCAAGCAGTGGAACGTATGAAGGCAATGGGACTCACGGTCATCATGATGACGGGCGACAACCGGCAAACTGCCGAGGCGATCGCACGTGAGGCAGGTATCGATCACGTAATCGCCGAAGTCCTGCCCGAAGGCAAGGCAGCTGAAGTGAAAAAGCTGCAAGCAGCAGGCAAAAAGGTAGCCATGGTCGGCGATGGAATCAATGACGCTCCAGCGCTCGCCACTGCGGATATCGGCATGGCGATCGGAACAGGAACAGATGTGGCGATGGAGGCAGCCGATATTACACTCATGCGCGGCGAGCTCACGAGTGTCGCTGACGCAATCGAAATGAGCAAACGCACCATCCGCAACATCAAGCAAAACCTGTTCTGGGCATTTGCCTACAACACATTGGGCATTCCGTTCGCAGCTCTAGGATTCCTGGCTCCTTGGCTCGCAGGAGCAGCGATGGCATTCAGCTCCGTATCCGTAGTCCTCAACGCATTGCGACTACAACGGATAAAGCTGTAATCGCCTGCAGCCAATAAAAGAAGTAACACGCGGCATGTCCGCATACCCTATAAACATAAAACGCAAAAGGAGAGATTGAGAAATGAAAAACATCACATTGAACGTAGAAGGCATGTCTTGCAACCATTGTGTGAACACCGTTGAAAAAACTTTGAAAGAGCTGGGAGCGGAAGGCAAAGTAAACCTCGCAGCCAAAACAGTAGAAGTGTCCTACGACGAAAACGGCACAAACCTCGAAGCTATTAAAGAAGCGATCGAAGAACAAGGCTACGAAGTAGTATAAAAGGTAGAAATATATTTTGAAGCTCTTGCCCGGAAATCACGGGTAAGAGCTTTTTTATTTTGTCGCCCACCAAAAAGTGCTGCGAGGACAGCCACCAGTTGGCGAGAGGAAAAAGGAGAAAAGCGAAACACGCCTTTAAGCGTCCACCTCTGATCAGCTGCCTGAAAAAACGACTTTGGACGCGGTTTCGCTTTTTTCATGTAGCTGTCCAGGAATGACCCCCAAGCAAGTGTTCCAAGAATCTGGAGCCTTTTCTCCTTTTTCCTCTCATCCACTACAGCCCGAACTAATCGCATCACTTCCCTCCCCCCATCTGTTTTGTAAAGATTCTGTAAATCGTTAACCAAACCTAAACAATACATGAGCCTAGCCATACAAAAACGCGCCACGACAGCATTTTCTTTTTATCAAACCTTGTTCAGCGCTTTATATAGGATTAAAAATTCACCTCTACAATGAAAGCAAGTGAAAGAGGTGGTCATTGTGGATTTGCATATGCACACCACTGCTTCTGATGGCAAGCTCACGCCAAAGGAGCTGCTGCTAGAGGCAAAAGAGTGGGGCGTGACTCATCTGGCCATTACCGACCATGACACCGTGGATGGTTATTTGCTGGCGCGAGAGGAAGCTATGCGGCTGGGGATCGGACTGATACCCGGAATCGAATGGAATACAGAAGGGCCGGAAGACGAGCTGCACATACTGGGCTACGGCTTTGATATTTCCGACCCGCGTCTGCTGCATCTGATGGATCGCAGACAGCAGGAGCGGATTGAATGGGCCTCTGAGATGGTGGAGCGCTGCAACAGGCTGGGGCTGGCGATTACCATCGAGGATTGTCTGGTCCGTGCAAAAGGCGGGATCATCGTTCGAACACATATTGCGGAAGTATTAGTTGAGCGTGGATACAGCTCGACGCCTCAGGCAGCATTCGATGCGTACTTGCGAAAAGGTGCACCTAGTTATGTGCCAAGACCAGTCTTTTCCGCACAGGAAGCAATCGAAGTAACGCACGAGGTAGGAGGCATAGCAATTCTCGCTCATCCTGGGATTTATCCTTTCGAGGTAAAGCTGGATGCCCTGCTTGAATACGGGATTGATGGGATCGAGGTATATTATCCGAAGCATTCGGCAGCACAAACGGCCTTTTGGGAGCGTCAGGCAAAAAAGCATCAGCTGATTCGCTCGGGAGGCAGTGACTTTCACGGACATGGCTCTCGCAACTCTACACCCGTTGGAAGTGTTCCGATGCCTCGTGAAGTAAAGGAGTGGTGGACATGCTGTTTGTTTCATCAACACTAATGTGGGCGTACCCGGTAGAGGCGGCCATTCTGATTGCGAGGCAGTATGGATTTAGCGGCATGGAGGTATGGGCAGAGCATGTCTGGTTTCATCAGAGCAATCCGCGGGAGATTCAGCAGGCAGCGAAGCGTGTAGGAATGAAGCTGACCGTGCATGCGGCGAGCTGGGATTTGAATCTATGCTCGCTGAATAGCGGAATACGCCAGCAGTCCATTGCAGAAATAAAGCGATCGATTGCTCTGGCTACTGAGATTGGAGCCAAAAGTGTGACGATCCACCCGGGACGCTTTACCTTGACCTCTAAAAACAGAGGGATGCATGAGACGTTATTGATTGAAAGCGTAAATGAACTGGCGCACGAAGCCCAGCAAAAGGATTGTATCCTCTCGATTGAGCATATTGAACCGCTCCCCAAGGAGATGATTGTTACGCCACAAGACCTCAATCGTTTGCGAGCGGCAATAGCATATCCGACTACTGCGACCTTTGATATCGCCCATGTCCCGCTCTCCTGTTCCCTGACGCAATTTTATCGGGAGCTGGAAGGGGTGGATAAAATCCACGTGAGTGACGCTACTGCATCCAAGCTGCATGTGCCACTCGGAACAGGTGAGATTGATCTTGAGACAATTTGGCCGCTTTTGTTTGAAAAAGACAGACCCGTTGTTGTAGAAGGCTTCGATGACGTGAGAGATTTAGGTGTACTCAAGCAAAATCTGTTGTATCTACAGCATGGTGATTGTGTCTCATTTGGATAGGAGGTTTATTACACATTGAATATTCTCGTCACGAATGACGATGGGATCTTTTCCAACGGCGTACTTTGTTTAGCACAGGCTTTACAGCCGTTTGGCAATGTATCCATCGTCTGTCCCGATCAGGAACGTAGCGCAATCAGTCACGCGATTACGTTGAAATCGCCTGTAAAGGCAAATAAAGTGAACTTTTTCGACACCTCATTAGAGGCTTGGGCGGTCAATGGCACACCAGCCGATTGCGTCAAAATGGCGCTTGAAGTCATTCTCAAGGAAAAGCCCGATGTCATTGTTTCTGGAATTAACCGTGGTCCTAATCTGGGGCGGGATGTATTTTACTCCGGAACGATCTCAGCTGCAATTGAGGGCGCGATGTACCAGATTCCTTCGATTGCGATTTCTCTGGCGACACTGAAGCCGAATCCATCCTTTTCGATCGTGGAGCCGCTCGCTTATGAAGTGTTTGAGACACTCCTGAGGCACAAGCTCACTCCAGAAACGGTATTGAACATCAATCTCCCGTATCTGTCAAAAGAAATGGTAAAGGGAGTCGCTGTTACGCCGCTTGCGATGGACGTTTTGCGCTATCAATATGTTGGCTTGAATGATCCGCAGGGATACCTCTGCTACTGGCTCTCTGATCACTTGACCGAGCTGCATTTTGAAGACGAGGAATCTGATTACTACAAGCTGCGCGATGGCTACATCACCATCACACCGCTTCAGCTGAATATGACGAATACGGCAATGAAAGCAAAGATTGGCAAGTGGTTTCAAGGTACGAAACAAAGCTCATAGGCATGTCCACTCATGATTAGGAGGAAATAGAAAATGAAACGTGTTCAACTCCACAAATGGACTCTTTCTCTATTCACAGCACTATCAGTTTTGGGATTGACAGCATGTGGTACACAGTCCACCTCCACTTCGCCGCAACCAGAAGCCAAGCCGGCACCAGCCACACCAGCAGCAACAACTACAGCTGCCACAACCGAGACGGCAGCACCAAAAGTAGCGGGGAATCTGAGTTTTTACACATCACAGCCAGATGCAGATGCAGCGGCTTTGATCGAGAGCTTTACGAAAAAGTATCCGGAGGTAAAGGTCGAGCTGTTCCGTTCCGGTACGGAGGAAGTCATCAGCCGTCTGCAGGCTGAGGCACAGGCAGGACAAGTCAAAGCAGACGTGCTGCTGGTAGCAGACGCGCCGACCTTTGCCAGCTTGAAAAAGCAGGATTTGCTCATGGGCTATAACTCTCCTGAAGCTGCTGACATCCCTGCCGACTGGAAGGATGCAGATGGTGCGTACACAGGAACGAAGGTCATGGCGACCGTACTCGCGATCAATACAACAAAGGTAGCCACAAAGCCAGACAGCTGGAAGGTACTGACGAGCCCTGAGACTGCTGGAAAAGCCATCATGCCAAGCCCGCTCTATTCCGGGGCAGCTGCTTACAATGTCGGTGTACTGACACGACAAGGCGATTTTGGCTGGGATTTCATTACCGGACTTAAAACCAATCAGATGACCGTAACCAAAGGAAACGGAGCGGTGCTGAAAAGCGTAGCAGGCGGTGAAAAAGAATACGGAATGGTTGTCGATTATTTGGTAGCGAGAGCGAAAAAAGAGGGATCTCCCGTAGAGCTGATCTATCCAAGCGAAGGTGTACCCGTCATTACGGAGCCGATCGGTATTTTGAAAGCTTCGAAAAACCAGGACGCGGCAAAAGCATTCGTTGACTATGTACTCTCGGAAGATGGCCAAAAGCTCGCATCAAGCCTAGGCTACACGCCTATTCGCAAAGGAATTGCGGCACCAGAAGGACTGCTTGCCCAAGATCAGATCAAGGCGCTCTCAGCAAATACAGATGAACTGGAAGTATCTCGCGAAGCGGACAAAAAGAAATTTGGAGAGATGATGGGTGGCAAGTAACTGGCAAACAGTAGTGACCGAACGGCAGATGGGAGAGCGGCGTAAATTCGCCGCTTCTCTGTCGATGGAACAGGCGGCTACATGGATGGTGCTGGTACCGGTCGCCTTCTTCTTTGTCTATCCGCTGTGGAAGCTGATGGCGCTCAGTGTGAAAACGGACACAGGACTCGGATTTGCTCATTTTGCAGAAGTGCTGACACATGCGCGTACGTGGGATGCGGTTGGTCACACCATTACGGCTGCTGGTGCATCAACCATCATTTCGCTTGTGATCGGGGTCTCATTGGCTTGGCTGTGCGCCTATACCGATATTCGCTGGAAGCCGGCCTTTCATGTACTCGCGCTATTGCCACTGCTCATTCCCTCATACGTCATGACTCTGGCATGGACGCAGCTTGCGGGACCGCAGGGAGTGATCAATCGAGCAGCAAGCTGGCTGGCCGGAACACCTGTAGAGATATGGAGTGTGTATGGTCTGGACGGAATTATAGTTGTGATGGGCTTGACCCATTACCCGCTGGTTTACATGCTGACGCTGTCTGTTCTGTACCGGATTCCAAAGGAGCTGGAGTGGGCGGCGCACTCTTCTGGAGCGAGTGCTCTCACGGTGTTTCGCAACGTTACGTTGCCCCTTGCCTTGCCTGGCATCGCTGGAGGCGGGCTGCTTGCATTCATTTCCGGCCTCGACAATTTCGGAATCCCGGCCTTTTTGGGAATTCCAGAAAATATATCTGTCCTCAGCACACTCATCTATGAAGAAGTGATCGGATTCGGGCCGAGTGCTTTCGCCAAGGCTGCTGTTCTGTCTATTGTGCTCGGCGTAGTCGCTTTGGCTGGAACTGGGGTACAGTGGCTTTTGCTGCGCAAGAGTCGGGTAGACCAGACGAGCGCGGAAGACAAGTCCATTCGGAGATACCTGGGTGCGAAACGGGGTTGGGTGGAGCTGGGTGTATGGGGCTTTATGCTCGTTACCGGCGTATTACCGCTGCTGTCGATGGCTGCCACTGCCTTTGTAAAAGCGTATGGCTTGCCGTTTATCGCAGAAAATTTGACGTGGAAGCACTTTGCGTTTGTGCTGTTCGACCATGCAGGGACACGGGACGCGATTCGAAATAGCCTGATGCTTGCTAGTCTGACGGGAATTTTGTGTGTGCTCGCAGGTACTTGGTTTGCCTACTGGCGCGTCAATCGCCCCTCGTTTACAGGCAAAATCATGGAAGGAGCTGTGGCATTGCCGTATGCATTGCCCGGCATGGTTCTTGGTCTTGCGATGATTTTGACCTGGTTAGAGCCGATTCCCGGCTGGCAGCCCGGTTTGTACGGAACGGTTTGGCTTATTTTGATTGCGTATGTGACTCGGTTTTTGATTCTCCAGGTAAAGAGCAGTACGGTTTCGATCATGCAGGTAGGCAAGGAAGTAGAGGAAGCCGCACGAATCAATGGTGGAGGCTTTTGGACGAGATGGGGCAAAATCCTCGTACCGCTTTATGCACCGGGAATGGCAACGGGCTTGTTCCTCGTCTTTTTGACGGCATTTACTGAGCTGACACTGTCCTCGCTCTTGTGGACCTCAGGTGCGGAAACGATTGGCGTCGTTATTTTCGGCTTTGAGCAGGCTGGTTCAACGACCTACAGCACGGCGCTTTCCACGCTGATTGTAGCAGCTATTCTGCTTCTTTTGACAGCGGGTGGCTTGTGGAAAAGATATTGGCAGCGGAGGGTAGAGCAATGAATAGTGCGAGGGTAGCAGGAGTTTCTAAAAAATTTGGCAGCGTAACTGCACTTCATAATCTGGATTTGCAAATTGGGCAGGGTGAGTTTGTTGCCCTGCTGGGACCGAGCGGCTGCGGCAAAACAACACTGCTGCGTTTACTCGCTGGCTTTGAATCTCCGACGAACGGTGAAATTTGGATCAATCATGAACGGGTGGCTGATGCAGCCGGACGCAAACCGCCGGAGGAGAGAAGGATTGGCATGGTGTTCCAGTCATTCGCACTGTGGCCGCATCTGAATGTTTACGAGAATGTAGCCTTTCCTCTGCGTCATCAAAAGCAGGTGCCCGATGCTTATAAAAAAGACCCGCGGGCGCGTGTGGGGCAAATGCTCGAAATGGTCGGACTTGGTGGCATGGAGGAGCGATTTCCAAGCCAGCTGTCCGGCGGGCAGAAGCAGCGTGTAGCATTGGCGCGTGCCATCGTGTTTAATCCGACGCTCTTGCTGATGGATGAGCCGCTCAGCAGTCTCGATGCGGAGCTGCGGATGCAGATGAGAAAAGAAATTCAGTACATTCACCGTGAGCTGGGCACGTCGATCGTCTATGTCACCCATGATCAGTCGGAAGCGCTAGGAATGGCAGATAAGATTGTAGTCATGAAGGACGGAAGGGTAGAGCAGGCAGGTACCCCGCAGGAGATTTACTATGCTCCGGAGTCTTTGTTTGTCGCCAAATTCGTGGGACGGTCCAACTTTTTAAAAGGCAGCTGGTCGAATCCGCATACCTTTTTGCTGGAGAAAGCAGGAGGGCAGACACAGCCGATTTCAGTGTCGCGCGACTATGCTTCGTTTCACGCTCACCGCGTACTGCCGGTGCGACCGGATCAGTTAAAGCTCAAGGCATGGCACCCGGGTATGGACGGTGTCGTAGGGAAAGTGACTCATGTCCAATTCCAGGGGCGGGAGCTGCTGTATTCAATCCAGGTAGGCGAGGAGGAGTGGGAAGTCGTCTCCGATGTGAACGAGCGGTTTTCCTACGACGAGCAGGTGCTCGTAGAAGTGCACGTGTAACTGCAATCTGATCAAAAGGAAAAGCTCCGCCTGTTTGCCGGGACGGAGCTTGTTGTTTACACACCAAGCAGCTTTTCCAAATCCTTGTCCAGTACAAAAACCTCGATTCGCTCCCCCATTTTCGTGCTGATGTCGCTATGGCTGGATAACACCTTGCACCCGGTCAGCCGCTCTACGATTTGTTCGGATTCCTCGCTGTACATTTCACGCAGCAGCTCACGCATCTCTTTTACGATACGGCGCCCTTTTTCATGACTCGACAGGTGCTTTTCCTCGACGGTGAGGACGCCTTTAAAACGGGCAATCACCATATCTCCGACTATGTATGTTTTCGACTCCTGTGGTCCACGGCCGATCAGTTCGCGTTGGAATTTGATAAAAGCTTCGCTGATTTCAGCCTCAAGCTTTTTTTTATTTGAGATGGCCAATCCATATTCCTCCCATGCGTCATTTCCTTGTATGATTGGGCGCATCGAAGGCCCTGCCTGTGCCATGAGGCTTGTCACGCGCTCAGATGGCTATATCTTAACGAGCTACTGGTGAAGCTGTCAACAGGCCTATGGCAAGTGATTTACAGCTCGGGTCAGGCACCTAGTTTCTTGTGAAAACAGAAGAGAAACCATGAAATATCGTGCGTGAATGAGACTTGCCGGGTTTAAATCGCTTACATCGATAAAGAATGAATAAATTGTGCTAAAAAGCCAGAAACAGGACATTAACAACCGATTATGCCAGACGTATAATGAGACTCGTAACCAACAATTGCAAATCTGGCCAAATCCCGAGGCACTCGGGAACGGAGGACCCAATCAGTAGGGGTTAATTCCACGATTCATTTGTGGAAGGGATGAGAAACTCTTTCGCCATCCTACCCGTCAGCTAACTTCGTCGGCTAAAGCGAGGGAGGTCTAAAGACCGCCTATTTGAGGAGGCCTTTTTGTTATCCAATCGGATGGCAAGAGGTGTGATTCAAATCATTTTGCAGGTCTTTTCGTTTTGCCCAAAAACAGAATAAATCGTACGACGAAAAAGGAAACGGGAGACAAGACGCAAAGAAGGCAATGCCGTTGTCAGCTGGGCGTTAGGTAGACCAATGAGTACTTTTTCTCCGAGACAAGATCGTTTTGCCGCTGGATGTGGGCGAGTGTATTCGCCTATGCATCTTTGCCGGAAGGCTGTGCCGATCTACGGGGAAGGGGTAAGCATTGGTCTATTTTTTATTACCCGAAGGCTTGTTTTTCTCACAGGGAAAACGAGTACGGGGTAAGCGAGAGAGACGCTTCAGCGATGGCGGTGGCTTGGTTTAAATACAGGGTGAATTTTGAAAAAGGAGGAAACGGGGATGGACGTGGTTTCCATACTGCTCTTGGCATTATCATTCGGAGTATTTTACGCACTCATCCAATTTTGTGATGCTGTGGTCAGAGAACAGGGAGGGAAAGAGAAATGATCGTTCTGCTAGTGATCGTGGCCGGACTTTCCTTGTATTTGTGCCATGCTTTGATTTACCCGGAAAAATATTGAGTCCGTCTGATTACGGGAATGGAACTGATTTTGCAGGAATGTTAGGAGGAGCGGTTGTGGACTTTTTACAAATATCGTTGGTTTTGGTGCTGCTGCTCATACTGGCGATACCGATGGGGCGATACCTGGCTAACGCGTTTTCTCTTGATGCGACAAGGCTGGACCGTGTTTTCGGCGGTCTGGAAAAAGGAATTTACAAGCTGTCCGGGATTCGCATGACAGACATGACCTGGAAGCAGTACGCAGTAGCTGTTTTGATGAGCAACATCGCCATGGTTGCCATTGCGTATATCCTGCTTCGCTTGCAAGGGGTGCTGCCTGGCAATCCGAGTGGCATTGCGGCAATGGACCCACTGCTTTCTTTTAACACGGCGGTCAGCTTTTTAACGAATACAAATCTCCAGCATTATAGCGGCGAGAGTGGATTGTCCTACCTGTCGCAAATGATGGTTATCATGTACCTGATGTTTACGACACCGGCTACAGGAATTGCGGTGGTCATGGCATTTATGCGAGGGCTGACAGGTCAGCGCAGCATCGGCAACTACTTTGTTGACCTGGTTCGGGCGCATACTCGGGTTCTGCTGCCTTTGGCCATAGTCGTGACCCTGTTACTCGTAGCTCAGGGCGTACCGCAGACGATGGAGCCGACAGCAACTGCGACCACCATGAGCGGTGCCGAGCAGCAAATCGCGCGCGGACCGGTTGCTTCTCTCGTTTCGATCAAGCATTTGGGAACGAACGGCGGGGGATTTTTCGGAGTGAACTCGTCACACCCTTTTGAAAATCCAACACCGTGGACCAATGTGCTGGAGATGCTCTCGATGTTTCTGATCCCGGCGTCGCTTCCGATTGCTTTTGGGCATATGGCAAAAAGCCGCAAGCAAGGCTGGATCATTTTTGGGGCGATGGGGGCAATGTTTCTCGTCTTTTTGACTACGGCTTATGTCAGCGAGACTCATGGAAATCCGGCATTGGAGCAGGCGGGCTTGTCTCAGGCGATAGGCAGTATGGAAGGCAAGGAAGTACGCTTTGGCATTGCGCAAAGTGCTCTGTTTACAGCGATCACGACAGCAGCAACGACTGGAACTGTCAATAACATGCACGATACACTGACACCGCTAGGCGGCTTGGTGCCGCTCGGAGAAATGATGCTCAACTGCGTATTTGGCGGAGACGGAGTAGGTACAGTTAACATCCTGATGTACGCGATTCTAGCTGTCTTTATCGCTGGTCTGATGGTAGGACGCACACCCGAATTTTTGGGACGCAAAATTGAGGGCAAAGAGATGAAGCTGATTGCGATTGCGATTCTTGCCCATCCACTGATCATACTGGCACCTACTGCGATTGCACTGGCAACCGAGATGGGGACAGCTGGCATCAGCAATCCTGGCTTTCACGGAATATCTCAGGTGCTGTATGAATTCACCTCGTCGGCAGCCAACAACGGCTCCGGTTTTGAAGGGCTGGGCGACAACACCCCATTCTGGAATATTTCTACGGGACTAGTCATGCTGTTTGGGCGGTATGTCTCCATCATCGCCATGCTGGCAGTGGCAGGCTCTATACTCCCCAAAAAGCCGGTGCCGGAAACGATGGGAACGCTGCGAACCGATAACAATGTGTTCCTGGTGCTGCTGATCGCAACCGTTGTGATTGTGGGTGCCCTGACCTTTTTGCCTGTACTTGCACTAGGTCCGATCGCTGAGTGGCTGACCTTGCGATAGAGACGGCTTTTCCCATGAATCCAGAGGCAAAGGAGATAGTTCTGATGAGTAGAACGCGCACGGTCGCGCTTCCTAAAGATATGTACCGTCAGGCGTTAGTGGAGGCTTTCAAAAAGCTGGACCCGCGTGTGATGATGAAAAATCCGGTTATGTTCGTAGTTGAGGTAGGATTTGTGATTACTTTATTGCTGACGTTTTTCCCCGGTCTGTCTGGGGGAGCATCCGCTCCAATCTACAACGGTGTCGTCAGTCTCATCTTGTTCGTGACGATTTTGTTCGCCAACTTCGCTGAGGCATTGGCGGAGGGGCGCGGAAAAGCGCAGGCAGCGAGTCTGAAGAAAACGAAGCAGGATACAAAAGCGCGCAGAATGGCAAAGGATGGCTCCATTCAGGTGGTCAGCTCGACAGAACTTCGAAAAGGGGATGTAGTCGTAGTTGATACGGGTGAGCTGATCCCAAGCGATGGTGAAATTATAGAAGGTGTCGCTTCCGTCGATGAGTCGGCAATTACGGGTGAGTCGGCTCCGGTGATCAAGGAAGCGGGCGGAGATTTCAGCTCAGTCACAGGTGGAACGCGTGTCGTGAGTGACAGTATCCGTGTACGTGTGACGACAGATCCCGGTGAATCCTTCCTCGATCGAATGATATCACTCGTGGAGGGAGCCAAGCGCCAAAAGACACCGAATGAAATTGCGCTCAATACGCTGCTCGTCAGTCTGACCCTCATTTTTGTGATTGTCTGCACGACCTTGTCGCCAATCGCGACCTACGTACATGCAGCGATCCCTGTCGCCACACTGGTTGCCCTCCTGGTGTGCCTGATTCCGACAACGATTGGCGGCTTGCTGTCCGCGATCGGAATTGCAGGGATGGACCGCGTCACACAGTTTAACGTGATTGCGATGTCTGGAAAAGCAGTGGAGGCATCGGGAGATATCAATACAATCATTCTCGACAAAACAGGAACGATTACATTTGGAAACCGGATGGCAGCGGAATTCGTTGCAGTAGGCAAGGTCACACCAGAAGAGCTGAACAAAGCGGCTGCACAAAGCTCGATTTACGATGAAACACCAGAAGGACGCTCGATTATCGAGCTGGCGAAAAGGCTTGGTGTGGATGCCACAGAGCTAGTGCTACCAGGTTCTGAGGGCGTGGAATTTAAGGCAGAGACACGGATGAGCGGTACAAATCTGGTGAATGGAGCGAGTATCCGAAAAGGTGCCGTGGACGCAATCAAGCAATACGTTGTGGCGCAAGGGGGAAGCATCCCAGCTGATTTGGAGGAAAAAGCGGCAAAAATCGCTACAGCTGGAGGTACGCCACTCGCGGTAGCAGCTGGAGCAAATATACTTGGGTTGATTTATTTAAAGGACACTGTAAAGCCCGGCATGCGTGAGCGCTTTGAAGAGTTGCGCCGCATGGGTATCAGGACGGTCATGTGTACGGGAGATAATCCACTGACGGCTGCGACTATCGCCCGTGAGGCAGGGGTGGATGATTTTGTAGCGGAAGCCAAGCCAGAGGACAAAATTGCGCTGATCCGCAAAGAACAGGCTGAGGGCAAGCTGGTCGCCATGACCGGGGATGGAACGAATGACGCTCCAGCTCTTGCACAGGCGGATGTCGGCTTGGCGATGAACAGCGGAACAGTGGCGGCGAAGGAAGCAGCCAACATGGTTGATCTCGATTCCGATCCAACCAAGATTATCGAGGTTGTGGCGATCGGCAAACAGCTGTTGATGACGCGCGGAGCCTTGACGACCTTTAGTATCGCAAACGATGTGGCGAAATACTTCGCGATCATTCCCGCAATGTTCATGCTTGCCATTCCGCAAATGAGTGCATTGAACATCATGGGGCTGGCAACCCCGCAAAGTGCGATTTTGTCCGCGCTGATCTTTAATGCGATTATCATTCCGATCCTGATTCCGCTTGCGATGAAGGGCGTGAAGTATTCGCCGATGAGTGCGACGAAGCTGCTCAGCCGCAACCTCGTCATCTACGGCTTGGGTGGAATTGTGGTTCCTTTTGTAGCGATTAAGCTGATCGACCTGATGCTGGTCGGTCTGAATCTGGTGTAACCAACTCTGTGTAAAGAAGGTAGGGGTGAAGAGATATGCTGCTTACAAATCTGCGTCTTAGTTTGGTCTTGCTGTTGATCTGTGGTCTCGCCTACCCGCTGGCTATGACGGGAATTGCTCAAATCGCGATGCCGGCAAAAGCGAGCGGCAGCTTGATCACGGACGCAAGCGGAAAGGTAGTTGGCTCTGAGCTGATCGGTCAAACCTTTTCTGATCCGAAGTATTTCTGGGGCCGTGTATCTTCTATTGATAACAATGCAGCAGGGTCAGGCTCCAACAACTATGCACCGTCCAATCCAGCGCTGATCGAGCGTACACAAGCAGACATCGCCAGCTTTTTAAAAGCGAATCCTGCTGTGAAAAAGGAAGACATTCCTGTCGATTTACTGACCAACTCTGGCTCTGGGCTGGACCCGCATATTTCTCCACAAGCTGCACTCATCCAGGTAGAGCGGATCGCCAGCAAGAGAAATCTTGATCCTGCCAAGCTGCGTACCTTGATTGAGGAACATACAGAGGGAAGAAGCATGGGCGTATTCGGGGAACCACGGGTAAACGTGCTCAAGCTGAATCTGGCTCTGGATCAATTGAAATAAGACAGGAAAAAAGGAGGGCTGCAAGATGGTAGAACCGTTTCGAAAGAAGTCCCCGGAGGAAATCTTGCAGTCTATCTCCAAAATGCACCGGGGCCGGCTGAAAATCGTTTTGGGGGCGGTGAGTGGCTCCGGTAAAACGTACCACCTGTTGTTGGAAGGGCAAAGCCTGAAGAAAAAAGGGATCGACGTCGTGCTTGTGCATACAGGCGAAGCTCCGCATCCAAAGCTGGAACAAAAGCGAGAAGGGCTGGAGCAAATCCCGTCTATTGAATGGAACAGGCTCGGGCAAACGAGACACGATCTGGATGTGGACGCATTGATCGCTCGCGACCCCGAGGTGGTGCTGGTGGACGGTCTTGCCTACCGGAATCGCCCGGATGCACCGCGAGCGACACGGTATGAGGATGTGCAAAAGCTGCTTCAGCACAATATCAGTGTCATTGCGACAGTCAATATTTACGAGCTGTCAGGCATGAAGGAGCTGGCGGAGCGGTTAACCAAGCTCGAGGTACAAATCGAGCAATGCGTTCCCGAGGATACATTGGCGCAGGCGGATGAGGTCAAGCTTTTGGATGTGACACCGGAGGCGATTCTCAAACGATTGCAAGAGGACGAGGCGAATCTGTCGCGAACGAAGCACCCTTTGTTTCGCAGAGACAATCTGCACATGCTGCGAGAGCTCGCCCTGCGCTTTGTAGCCAACGGAGTGAACGATGACCTGGAGGACTACCGGGAGAGACATGGCATGGTGGGCGCGTCTGGTGCAACCGAACGGATATTGGTTTCGGCTCAGTATCATTGGAACGGATCGATTTTGGTCAGGCGGGGTCAGCAGGTAGCCAAAAGGCTTGGCGGAGAGCTGCTGGTTGTCTGCTTCCGCCTCGCAGGAAAAAAGCAGACCAAGGAGGAAGCCACTTTTCGCAGAGCCATCCTGAAGCTCGTCGACAAAGTGGGGGGCGTATTCGAGGAGCGGTCGCTGCATCGGCCACAAGCAGTTGCGAGTGAGCTGGTTGCTTATGCGATGGAAAAAATAGTAACGAGAATCGTCATGGGACAGTCCAAGCGAACACGCTGGGAAGAGATCTGGTACGGCTCCATCGTTCACAAAATTTTGCGTCAAACGAAAAACATCGACATTTTGATCGTGGCAGACCGATCTGAGCGGGATGGGGAGCGAGTATTGCCTACAAAACGAAGAGCTGCTAAACCAGTCAATCCTTATCGCCGCCTGAGCGAGGCGGAAATGGAGGAGGAAATCGGCAAGATCAATCGTGGCAGTTTGAAGGTGTATGTCGGGGCAGCGCCAGGAGTGGGAAAAACGTATACGATGCTGCGCGAGGGAAACGAGTTTGCGCAAAATGGCATAGACGTCGTCATCGGGCTGTTAGAAACACATGGACGAAAAGAAACGACAGAACAGGTTGGCGGGCTGCCTCTGATTCCACGCAAGCGAATTCCGTATAAAAACGTCACGCTGGAGGAAATGGATACAGACGAAATCATCCGGCGCAACCCTGACGTGGTGCTGGTCGATGAGCTGGCGCATACCAATGTGCCGGGCAGCCAGCTGGAGAAGCGGTATCACGATGTAGAGAGGATTTTATCCGCTGGTATTTCGGTCATTTCCACGATGAATATTCAGCACCTCGAAAGCTTGAACGACAGTGTAGAGCAAATTACGGGTATTCGTGTGCGTGAAACCGTTCCCGACCACATTTTGCATCAAGCAGATGAGGTCGAGCTGATCGACATCTCGCCAAAAGCATTGCGGCAGCGAATGCGGGAGGGCAACATTTATGCTATGGAAAAGGTAGAACAGTCACTCGCCAACTTTTTTAAAACCGGGAACCTCATTGCTCTGCGGGAATTGGCGCTGCGTGAGGTGGCGGATGACGTCGATGAACGATTGGAAGCGTGGGAGAGACGGACGCTGCGGGGACCGTGGCGACAGCGGGAAGTGATTTTTGTCTGTGTCAATTTGCGAGCAGACAGTGAGCGGTTGATCCGGCGCGGATTTCGGATTGCCTACCGGTTAAAAGCATCCTGGCACGTCGCTTATGTCCAGGATCATCAGCCGCTGACCGAAGAGGAGTGGATACAGCTGGAAAAGCTGAAGAAATTGACGGAGCGGCTGGGGGGCTGCTTTGAACAATATGAAGCAGCATCCAAGCGAAAGGTGTTCACCAAGCTGGTTTTGCACATGAACGAGAAGCATGCGAGCCAAGTAGTAATAGGACAATCAGCGAGGACGAGATGGAAGGAAATACGAGACGGCTCTGTCGTACAAAGGCTGCTGCGGGAAGTGCGGCATATGGATGTACTAGTCGTCGCCGATCATGTGCCAGATATGAATTGAGGGGGGCTAGGCATGGGCACAGCAAATAAAGGGCAATGGGAGCAAAGCTTGGCAGAGGCCTATAGCCGCTTGGAGTGCCTGACAAAAGAGAGCGTCAGCTGTGGTGAGCAGGCTGAGCCGTGTATGGAGGCACTTTTATTTTCTGAGCTGACCCGCGTCTATCTGGAGGAGGAAGAGGTTCGTGTGCGGCAAAAGCTGAAGCGAAAATCCTCACAACGAATTTCTCGGGTTATACATGAGCGAGTAGGAGAGTTTTTGGCTGAGCGATTGGCAAGACTGTCTTTTCAGGTGCAGGATGGCCTGCTTTTTGTCAAAAGGGGTGAGCAGCTCGTCGGTGTACTCAAATGCATTCCCGATCTGGGCAGTTATGATACACCTTCGTGGAATGCGACCATCGCCCGTTTTGCCAAGCAGTATCAAAAACGCTACAAGCTGATGCCCGAGCAATTGCTGTTTGTTGTCTGCTCCCTTGCAAAAAGTCTGGATGCCGCTCATGCCAAGGCATTGACGGGAGTGGACGTGTGGAGTGGAACCACGCTGACTAGTCTCGCCTATCGGGATGCGCTGCAAGCCTATGTGGGCAAATGTGTGGAAGCTATGGATGCCATCCCGAAGCCTTGGGAGCAGCTCTATTTTTTAAGTGCTGACGTCCACCCCAATGCTCTCGCAACACAGCTGATCAGAGGGGAGTCGGTGAGCATGCCAGATCGCTGGCTACGGCCATCAGTATGTGAAATCATCCATTTTTTGGAACGCAGGCTGTGATATACTAGCTATATTCACAAAACCGAAGTAACAGGAGGGACTGGCTATTCCAGTTAAAGTTGTTGGTATTCCTCATTATGTGGGAGCGTTGGTTTCGGGAACAGAGCTTTCTCCAGATGCCCTGCGCAAGGCAGGACTCATCACGCAGCTACAGAAGTCCGGTTTGGAGGTAGAAGATATAGGCAATATGCGGCTTTCTGATTATTTGCTACGGCACAATATGCCACCGGTTCGCAATTGGCCTGCTCCGCGCATGCTATGGGATTTACTGCAAAAGGAAGCGTATGATTGGTTTGACTCCAAAGATTTTATCGTGATGCTTGGCGGGGATTGCAGTACCATTGTCGGAACGGCCCTGGCTCACAAGGAGCGATATGGAGAAAAGGCATATCTTCTCGTTATAGACGGTCACTTTGATGCGGTTGTTCCAGTTGCTTCGCGTTCGATTGGGGCAGCGGGGATGGGACTCTGGTTTTTGCTGGAGGACAAAGGCACATGGATTATGCCGAGCGGCTGGACCTCAGATCGGATAAAGGTGATCGGCTGTCAACGGATGCCAGAAGTGACGTATGGTGTGGATGTTTTGACCTTGGATGAGCTGTCCGGTGATCATTTGGTTGAACGGATTACGGCTGTCATGAGATCGATCCCGGCAGATGCCAGAATATTGGTACACTTTGATGTCGATGTGATGCATAAACAGGCCATGGCTGCGGCTTATTCTCCCAGTGAATCGGGCTTGTCTTTGCAGGAAGCACAATCTGTACTCGATACGGTTTTGTGTGATTCACGTGTGGTCGGTATGGAAGTGACAGAGTTCTCCGCGCTTCGGGATACGGACGGGGAACAGGCGGAAAGACTTGTGCAGCTGATCTCTTCTGCTGTTACGAATCGAATTCGTGTACAAAGCTAGCTTCCTTTTGGCATACATCGCAAAAATGGAGTGACACCTATTTGGGGGTCACTCCTAAGCTGCGTCTATTCATTACGCGGCTTGGTCGGATAACAGTCAGGGGCTTTTACATCAGAGACTTCAGATAGCTTCATTAAGTAATAGCACTCTTCCCTGGACATATGATCAGCCATTAACGGAGTGAGAACCCCCAGCAACTCATCGTTCATCCGCATTTCTTCCAATTCATGTAGGAATACCTGAAACAGCTTTATTTCCATTTCCGCTTGATGGTTAAAACGGTTTAAAGCGGGGAAATTTTGCAGGTTTGTTCGTAGATACCCAGCTAACTCTACTGCTTTTAGATAAAAATGCTCGAATTGATTGGTAAAACGTTTGCTTTTCTCTTGCGTGTCGAATTCGACCATATCTAACAAGGAAGTGATGGTAGCAGCATGACCAGCAGCATCGGAGAGCCATAGCAGATGAATGTCAACAGGATTAGAGGCAGGAGGCAGGGTGCCTGATAGGTAAGCGTTCAATATTCGTTGATATTCTTCTAGCTCGTTTACCATGTGATTTATAAAGGTAGGAGAAAGGCTGAGAGAAATTTTTCCGATTAGGTGTCTCTCTAGAAGATATAGTTTAAAATCGCGCAAGCTTTGGGTCTGAATGCTTGCCTGTTGGTTCAAAGTCATGATTTCTTCGTCAGACAAATTACTCCGAGCAAATTCCAGCAGGTTGTCAAAAGACTGGATAAAGTAATGGGCTCGTTCAATCTCGCTTTGCTCATTAGGTGCTAACGATTGAAAAATAAAACGGGAGTGATCGCCAAGAATTTGCAGCCAAAAACGATTCTCAAACAATACACTTTCGCGGATAGCTTCATTCATTTTGAGTCCCTCCTCATTCCCGTTCTTAGCCTATGTCGAAGTGCCCAGAAGTGTGTATTGCTTCGCTTTTTGCTATAATATATAAGTGATTGGTTATATGAGGAGGAGAGGCCTGTGTTCAAAAAGTTAATGGCTAAGTTTGGAGTAGGAGCTGCAAAGGTTGATTTGCAACTTGATCGCCCGGGATACCGATTGGGTGAAACGATGACGGGTGTTGTTCGAATAGAGGGCGGAAATGTAGAGCAGCGCATTTCTGATTTAAGCGCCCTGATGCTGATGCGCGTGACGCTCAGAGGACAGGAAGTGACCAGACAGGTACAGGCTTTCCCGATCAGCCGCAATTTCACTGTACAGCCGAAGCCATTCGTGCAGGAGATTCCTTTTTCATTCGTCATGCCAGAGGGCTTGCCAATCTCGACTCCAGCCGTTCAATACGCGCTTCATACCAAGCTGGATGTTGAAATGGCGCTTGATCCAACGGATTTTGATCGAGTAGAGGTATTGCCTTCAGACCCTGTAGAACGCGTTTTAAAGGCACTCGATCGCTTGAATCTGCGCCAAAAATCTGACTCGGGGAAATTGATGCAATACGGTCAGGAATTCTCCTTTTTCCCAGGCGCGGATTTGGGTATTCCGCTCAAGGAACTGGGAGTTATCTTCTTCACAGCTCCAGGAGAGCTGCGTTTGCTCGTAGAGCTGGACCTGGCTTCCGGGCTGCTGCGTCGAGACAAAGAGTACAGGGCAGAAATCATAGTCCCGCAAGACTTGCTCGCAGACGGAAAAGAAGAGGAGCTGTCCCGTTATCTGATCGAGACGATTACCGGCTATGCCAACGATCCACAATCGATCCCGTATGTGTCGCTTGCCTCTTATCAGCAGGGACAATACGGTCATCACGGACATCGCGGTGGTGGTATGGGCGGTATGCTTGGGGGTATGGCAGCAGGTGTCCTCGGCGGAATGCTACTCAGCGACCTGATGTCAGGTGACGAGGAAATGGCTTCGGAGGACACGGGAGATGGAGAAGGCGAAGACACGGATTTCGACTTCGGAGGTTTTGACGAGGAGCTGTAAGAAAAAGTAATCCATTGGGTATAAATGAAAGCCATCGCTTGCTGGAAATTCGGCAGGCGATGGCTTTTCAAAAGGGCCCGTCCTTTCGTTTGATATCTCGTTGAAGACAATAGACACAGTAGGCATGAGTCTGACTGGCATGAGCATTTGAAAAAATGGGAGGTTATAGATGCACTAAATTTGCATGCTAGTCTACGTTAGTCCATTTCCAGACACTTCCTCTCTCATATCATAAAGCGTAAGACAAACATCCGAGAATAAGAGGTGAGGAGATGGGTCTTTTTTTTCGCAACAATACGAACAGAACCGTATATGTTGCCTACGGTTACCTGAATTTCGACTGTGGACCTGTCACCTATGCGAAGCGCGGCTGGTATCGGATTGAACCAGGCCAAACAAGACTGGTGAGAAGGGGGAACGTCGGGGGACGTACCTACTATTTTTACGCCGAGGATGCTTTTGGTCGCAGATGGTCCGGTGCTTACTTTACTGACGTGCCGCAGCAAGCATTTCACTGGTGCTGGAACACAGGCTGTACCACATGCAGAAATGTAGGGGGTCGGAGGTTCAAAGTAGGGGCGCACAGATATAACTACACGATCACCCTCTCAGCGGGTACAAACCGAAGTAAATCGAAGACAAAATCAAAATCTGCTGCTGGTCGCGTGGAGCTGCCAACCAGAGGACAAACAGATCAGACTGTGCGAAAAGCTTCTAAAGCACCGTCACCGAAGCAAAGAGCTTTGTTGGAAAAAGGCAAACGACTGCGAAGTAGATTGAAAAGAAAAAGATAACCTCGTCTTTTGACGGCAAAAAGGAGTAGCCATTAGGATACTCCTTTTTGTGTGCCCATTGAGGCAAGAAGTCCCGATTGTGATTAAAAAAAGGCATATTTTGTATGCAAAGGGGAAAATGTGCCTATTTATTAGGGACTAAATCCTCTTTGGTCCCGATTTAGACTTGGATATCCTTGTTAATAGTTCAATATATAGGGGGATAATGGAGTGAAGAAGTGGTCAGTTTTATTCTTGGCAGTTGCGACTGCGATCAGCGTGACAGCATGTGGTTCAGCAGAGAAGCCGAACAACAATGCTCAAACAAACGAGGCTAAGCAAGCAGCAGCAGCGGTACCTACTGTAGAAGAGATGATTGAAAAAACAGCAAAAGCAAGCGCTGAATTGAAAAGCTTCTCTATGGATTCGAAAGTGAACCAAAACATGGTGATGTCACAAGGCGAGCAGAAGCAAGAGCAAAAAGTGGACATGACGATGAAATCAGAATTTGTAAAAGAGCCATTGCAAATGTACCAAGAGATTCAAATGAAAATGCCACAGGGAGAACAAGCGGTTAAGCAATACATCACAAATGAGGGTATCTACACCCAGACGAATGGTACCTGGATGAAGCTGCCTAACGAGATGAAGGATCAAATCATGGCTAGCATGAAGGCTTCCATGGAGCCAGAGAAACAGATGGAGCAGTTCAAAAAAATCGTCAGTGATACAAAAATTGTTGAAGATGGCAGCGATTACGTCATTTCGGCAGAACTGTCTGGCGACAATGTGAAGGAGCTTGCGAAGGAACTGATGAGCCAAGCAGGCGCAGGTGCTGGCGAGCAAGCTACAGCTATGCTGGACTCGATGAACATCAAAAGTCTCAAAATCCAGAACGCTGTAAACAAAGAAACGTATTTGCCTACACGCTCGGTTGTTAACATGACCATGGAGATGGAGCAAGAAGGCCAAAAAATTTCTCTCGAGATGGAAACGACAAGCACGTTCTCCAAGCATAACGAAGTCGGCGAAATCAAAGTTCCAGAGGAAGCTTTGAAAGCAGCTCCTGTTCAACAATAAGTGGTTGAAAGAATCGTGAAAACGCTAAGGCTCTGTCAGACGGAGCTTTGGCGTTTTTCATTTTGATGTCCACTCTCCATTTTGCTCCCTTCCTTTACGCTTTTTTAAGCACATATCCCGGGCATTTGGCGTATACCTAATAGGCAATACAGAAACTTTTGTCGCGGATTTCTCAGGGAAAAAGCGACAGCGTTTTTGTTGAAGGCTTGTTATGCGTTTCAGAAGGTTTAAGCGGCATGCTTGCAACAATGGAGTGCTTAAGCTTTCTTACACGTAGAGAAAGAGGTGACCACATGTGAGCGGATGGCTCTCACTCCTGCTCGTTTCCCTGGCCATCAGCATGGACAGTGTCAGCGTAGGATTAACGTATGGTTTGCGCAACATGAGAATGCCGCTGTTGTCTCTTATTGTCGTGTCGGGTTGTTCGTTTGTGGTCGTGTATGGGGTCATGCTGGTGGGCTCGTCGCTCACGTACTGGCTGACGCCCGAGATTGGAAAACACATCGGTGCTGCCGTGTTAATTATCATGGGATTGTTTACGCTGTGGAGACTTGTTTCACCACGGGCGAAAGCCCAAGCAGAACATGACTTGGCAGGGGAATCCGCGCGAAGCTCATCCTGCGAAACAGCAGGAGATATGCTTGCTGTGTCCAGACAGGATTCCCAACGCGTTGTTGTAGAAAAGCAGGAAGAAGCAGAACGCACTGTCTTGTCTCAATTTCGCATTTTTGGCGTAATGATTCAGATCTTGCGCGACCCGGCCAAAGCCGACGCCGACCGTTCCGGGCATATTATGGGCTGGGAGGCCGTCATGCTCGGTCTCGCCTTGTCACTCGATGCCTTTGGAGCGGGCATCAGTCTTACCTTTCTCGGCTATACACCGCTTCTCGTCGCCATTTGCATAGCGGTTATGGGAGCTCTGCTTTTGGCGCTGGGTCTCGCACTTGGACGCCGTGCGGGAAAAATGAAGTGGCTGACACGCTTGACCTGGTTGCCGCCGATTCTGTTAATTTTTATTGGGCTTGTCAAAAGCCTTTAAGAGGTTGTTCCGCTCCTCCTTCGTACGGTTCTCGCCATTTTCTCGGTGCTGAAAAGCCAACTTTTTGAACACGCACTTTACTATGATCTTTACATGAACTCGTCCCAGAGTAGGGGGACGGGTTGTTTTATTTTCTGGCTCGTCTGCATACACATGAGAAGGAGTGAGAAGTGGATGGAGGAGATGTAGGTGGATACACAGCCAATTCGAAAATGGTACACGCTGGCAGCGGCCGACGTGACCGATGCCCTTCATAGCGATGCGGCGCAGGGATTGACTCAGCAGGAGGCAGAGCGGCGACTGGCTAAACACGGTGCCAACCAGTTGGCTGAGACCAAGCGAAAGCCTCTCTACGCGGTCTTCGTTGACCAGTTCAAGGATTTCATGGTTCTCATCTTGTTCATCGCCACGTTGATTTCTTACTTCCTCGGAGAATACCTCGATGCGATTACGATTATCGCGATCATCATCATTAATGGCATACTCGGATTTATTCAGGAGGCAAAGGCAGAGCGATCGCTGCAAGCTTTAAAAGAGCTTGCTTCGCCAATGGCCCGTGTCATGCGAGATGGACACCTCGCGATGATCCCGGCTTCCCGTCTAGTACCTGGCGATCTCGTGCTTTTAGAGTCAGGTGACCGGGTACCGGCCGATATGCGTCTCATCTCTGCAAACCGGCTTGAGATTGAAGAGTCTGCGCTCACGGGAGAGTCTGTACCTGTCGGCAAAATGATAAAAACAATCGAGCATGCAATTGATGTGCAGGTGCCGCTGGGAGATCAAAAGAACCTCGGCTTTATGGGAACGATGGTGACGGGCGGAACGGGCAGTGGCATCGTCGTAGCTACCGGAATGGGCACGGAGATCGGGAAGATTGCGCATCTGATGAACACGGCGGAGGAAGTGGAGACGCCACTGCAGATGCGCCTGGAGCAAATGGGCAAAATTCTCGTAGTCGTCGCAGTATTGCTGACGATTGTGGTCATTGGTGCAGGGGTATGGCACGGTCACGACCTGTTTACCATGTTCCTCGCCGGAGTGAGCCTGGCGGTAGCGGCAATTCCTGAAGGCTTGCCAGCTATCGTGACGGTAGCGTTGGCATTAGGCGTCCAGCGTATGATTCGGCGCAATGCGATTGTGCGCAAGCTGCCATCTGTGGAGACTTTAGGGTGCGCCTCTGTTATTTGCTCTGACAAGACAGGGACACTCACGCAGAACAAGATGACCGTTACCCATGTGTGGCATAGCGATACGATGTACGAGGTGAGCGGCAGCGGCTACGAACCAGAAGGCTCTTTTCATTATCAGGGCAAGACGGTATCGGTAGGTCGGGATGGAGCACTCAACCAAATTCTGCGGATCGCAGAGCGCTGCAACAACGCCCGCCTGACCTGTGAGGAATCGAGCACCCGAAATATTTTAGGAGTAGGGAAGACGAGTCGCTTTTGGCAGGTCATCGGTGATCCGACGGAGGGAGCACTCAAGGTCTTGGCGGCAAAAGGACAACAAGGCAGTCAAGATCGCAAAAAGGATGGACCACAATCTACACGCGTAGAAGAGCTTCCTTTTGATTCTGAACGCAAGATGATGTCTGTCGTGGAAAAAGGAATAGATGGAGTTTACTCGCTGTTGACCAAAGGAGCAGCGGAAGCGGTGCTGGCGAGGTCTACCCACATTCTCTGGAAAGGGGAGCTGCAGCCGTTGTCGGCTACGCTTCGCCATCAGGTGCTGGAGCAGACAGAGAGAATGGCTGGTAAGGCACTGCGCGTGCTGGCTTTTGCCTATAAAACACTGCAAGGCTATCGACCAGGCCAACCGATCAACTCCGTCGAAAGCAATCTCGTATTTGTCGGTTTGGCAGGCATGATTGACCCACCGCGTGAAGAAGTGCGCCCCGCCATCAGCCTGTGCCATCAAGCAGGCATCAAAACCGTGATGATTACCGGCGACCACAAGGTGACAGCAGAAGCCATCGCCCGCCAGATCGGTCTTATGCGTGGCTACGGTGAAGTGCTCGAAGGTCGCGAGCTGGACAGCATGTCCGATACCCAACTGGCAGAATACGCTGAGCGGGTAACCGTTTATGCGCGTGTCTCCCCGGAGCACAAGCTGCGCATTGTCCGTGCCTTGCAAAGCAAGGGGCATGTGGTAGCGATGACGGGAGACGGCGTCAACGATGCACCAGCTATCAAGACCTCTGATATCGGGATTGCGATGGGAATCACGGGCACGGATGTGACCAAGGAAGCGGCTGATCTCGTGCTGCGTGATGACAACTTCGCCACGATCGTTGCAGCGGTGGAGGAAGGCCGCAACATTTATGACAACATCCGAAAATTTATCCGCTACCTGCTTGCCTCCAACGTCGGAGAAATCCTCGTCATGTTTTTCGCTATGATTCTCGGTATGCCTCTGCCTTTGGTCCCGATTCAGATTTTGTGGGTCAATCTGGTCACAGACGGATTGCCGGCAATGGCTTTGGGTGTGGATCAGGCGGAGAAGGACACGATGTACCAGCATCCGCGCAACAAATCCGAAAATATTTTCAGTCGCGGATTAGGGTGGAAAATTATTAGTCGCGGATTTTTGATTGGAGCTATGACACTGCTTGCCTTCTGGTTAACCTTGCGCGAGAATCCAGATGACCTCGTGCACGCACAGACGGTTGCCTTCGTCACATTGGTCATGGCACAGCTTATTCACGTATTTGATTGCCGCAGCCAATACAGCGTTTTTCATCGAAATGTTTTTGAAAACAAGTACCTCGTCTGGGCGGTCATTTCTTCACTCGTACTGGTGCTTGGTGTCGTCTATATTGATGCACTCCAGCCGATCTTTAAGACAACCGATCTGAATTTCCGGGATTGGGCATTGATTTTGGTTACATCCGGTATCCCTACGTTTGTGGCTGGAATTGGCGGAGTGCTAACGAGCGGTCGCCCACGCGCAAGCAAGCAAAAACGCTCGTCTATGCGTACGGTTCGTCCTGACTAAATCACCCACGAAAAAGCCGTAGCGTAATGCGGGGGAAAGGGAGTCACACGTGCGCTTTAAAAGAGGGGGTAGGCGAAGTCGAGGCAGAAAGATCATAGTGATTACACTATTCGTGATGATTGGCTTGTTCATTTTGTTCATAGTTGCGGAAAAACGGGTTGAGCCAACGCTTATGCTAATTGCCCAGTCCAAGGCCGATCAGGTGGCGAAGCTTGCGATTACGGATGCAGTGACAAAACGATTGACCCAGCAAGGCGTAGATTTCAACGAGATCGTCATCATGGAAAAAGACGAGGAAGGCAGCATCAAGGCGGTCAATTTCAATTTCAAGGAGTACTCCCGCATCGTCGGTGAAACGACTGCACGGATTCAAAACCGTCTGAAGGAATTCGAGCAGGATAATGTCAAAACGACGATTCCGCTTGGCTTGGCGACCAAAAACGTTTTCCTGGAGCACCTCGGACCGGATATTCCGGTATCGTTTGTCCCCATCGGGGCTGTCAAGACGCGGCTGGAGACTCGTCTTAAGCAGGCGGGAATCAACATGGTGCTGGTGACGGTTTACATTTATGTGGAGGTTGATCTACGGGTTATCATTCCGTTTGCTACCAAGCAGCAGACCGTTACAACGGAAATTCCGATTACCGAGGCGTTGATCGTCGGCAAGGTTCCCAACTATTTATACAACAATCCGACAGGGAAGCCGGACGTTCCGATGCCGCGAAATGCAAATAGGCAAACACAGCCATAAAATTTTTTTGAAACGTTTTTTGGAATGCTGTCGTCCAAGGAGTAGACAAACTAAAACACACACAAATATTGGAGGCTGGAACAGCATGAAAAAAATACGTACAGGTATGATGACTTTGGCGGCGCTCGCCGTTTTGGGAACCAACGTAGTATCGGCGACCTCCGAACCAGTAAAAGAACTCTCCGTAAATATTAATGGAGTTGCTATCACACAAGCAGCGATTTACGATAAGCAGCAACAAACTGTTCTGGTTCCACTTCGCCCAGTAGCAGAATCACTCGGATTCAAGGTAGCTTGGAATGAGCAGGTAAAAGCAGCAGAGGTACAAAAAGGTGCGATTTCCAGCTATGCAAAAGCAGGAGAGGATCGCTACCCGTTCGCTAAAATGTACAAAACTTTGGGAGCTGAACCGCGTCTGTTGAACGGCAGCACCTATGTACCAGTCGCTTTTGTTGACGAAATCCTGCAAGCAGAAGTAAATGTATCCGATAGTGCGGTGACAGTCGTGGACGAGGAAGCTGAAAAAGCGCCAGTACGTACAGGCACCATTACAAACATCAATAAAACCGAGAATGGCAAAATGTCAGTCCTGATCGATGGTTATCAGACCGGCATCATCCTGCACCTGGACGAGAAGACCAAAATTACTGATGCCGCAGGGAAAGAGCTGAAGCCAGAAGATCTGAAGCTGGGCATGGAAATCGATGCGACACACCAAAAATACATGGCGATGAGCATGCCGCCGCAAACTGGCGCGATCACCATCGTAGTAAAAGACAGCCTGGAGTCGCAAGATGTAGTAGGGACAGCAGGCAAAGTAGTTAGCATTGAGAAAGACCAGGAAGGCACCTACAAAATGCTGGTAGAGGGCCGTGGGCTGACAGAGACATCTCCTGAAAAGGTAGCACTGATCATTAACAAGGATACCGTGATCGTCAGTGCAAGAGACAACAAGGTGATGAAGCCGGAAGAGCTGAAAGCAGACATGCAAGTATACGCCTTCTATGGTCCTAAGCTCACTCGCAGCTTGCCGCCAATCGGTGTTGCGGAGAAAATCGTAGTAGAGGTTGTAGAACAATAATAATGAGAACGGGACGGCGCAGGCTGTCCCGTTTTTTTGTGCGAGTGTCGTCTTACGCAGAGGTGATGGAATACCCCAAACAGATGACCCGACCGAGCTTTTCCGTTATGCGTTCTCCATAGACTTGAAAGCCGTATTTTTCATAAAACGGTACCACGCGTGCATTTTTCTCCAAAACACCAAGGTGCAGCGATGAGTAGCCGTTATCACGGTACCAGTGGATCAAATGGTCCAGAAATTCCTTTGCGTAGCCTTTTTTCTGGTGGTCGCTGTGCAGCATGATCAACCCCAGCCAAGGGTGGCCGTCACGCGGATTGCGAAGAATAAATTGGGCAACACCGACGATATAACCACTGCTCGCTTCGTGCAGGCAATAGCTGAAGGAGTCTGCATAACCGAGATTTTCCTCATGATCGGCTTCTACTTCCTTGAGCGTGACCGCCCGTTGTCCGTACGCGTATTCCATGTAATCGGGATTCGAATTGTAGACGGAGAGCAGCTCTGCAAAATTCTCCCGGGTAACTGGCGTAAAAACTAAGCGCGTGCTCGTTTCAGGAAATGGTGTGAGAGATGGCATTGGTTGAGCCTCCTTTTATGAAAGTATAATTACACAAACATCTAATTAGATGATATGCTAAACGCTAGTGGCTGCTTTGTCAACTCTTGCCTGTCAGAATCCTCTTAGGTTAAGGGAATTCCCTGATACACTTTCTCGCGCGTAAACTCTACAATAGCGTTAAGATGATTGTCTCAAGGAGGAGCGCATGGGTACGTGGAAAGAAGAGCTGGGTACGTCTAGTGAAGCGATTTCTCTGATTCAGTCCGTCTTTGCCAACGTGAGTGACGCGATCCTGGTGATCGACCGCAATGGATTGATTGTAAAAGTGAATGCTGCGTTGGAGCGGATGACAGGCTGGACGGAAGAAGAGCTGGTTGGAGCGAAACACATATGTGAGATATGTCGCGGAATGGCGACATGTATGGAAGAGTCTACTTGTACGGACTGCTTTTTCAAACAGGTGCAAATGCCGTCCTTCGAAATGCGATTGCGCACAAAGGAAGGCAAGGAGTTCCCTGTAGCGGCAAGCTCTGCGCAGCTAACAAAAGAGTCAAACGGCAAAATGGTGATGATTTTGCGTGATATGTCAGCACAGCAACGGGCTGAAAAAGAGCGCTACCAAAACAAGCTGACCAATTTTGCGATCCAGGCGCAGGAAGAAGAGCGCAAGCGCATCTCCCGGGAGCTCCACGATGGAGTAGGGCAAGCCTTGTACAGTATTTTGGTTGGTCTGAATGTCGTCGGGCAAGGAAATTTGAGCGATCCGATCAGACAACACGTAACGGATCTGCTGCATATGACATCCAAAGCGATGGAAGAAGTAAAGCGGATGGCCCTGGAGCTGCGTCCGTCTGCTCTCGACGATCTGGGCTTGTTGCCGGCTCTTCGTTCGCTGATGAAACGGGTGGAGAAGAGCTTTAACATTCAGGTAGAGCTGCATACACAAGGGACGCGTCGCAGATATCCGGCAGCGATGGAAACAGCCTTGTACCGGATTGTGCAGGAAGCGATGACGAACACCGCGAAGTACGCTCAGGCGAGCCAGCTTGGAATCGTGTTTGAAGACCGGGAAAAAGAAATTTTGGTTACGGTCGTAGACGACGGTATCGGCTTTGAGGTAGACAAAGCTCTCGATACAGGCAAGGGCCTAGGGGTATTTGGAATGAAGGAGCGTGCCCAGCTGCTTGGCGGGACGGTAGATATCCGTTCTGCGCCGAATGAGGGTACGACTGTAATTGTCCGGATTCCGTTGCCAAAGGAGGGGGTAGAAGATGACCATTCGCGTGTTAATCGCTGACGACCATGCCATCGTGCGATCTGGCTTGGGCATGCTGATCAACGCCCAGGCAGACATGGAAGTTGTCGCGTATGCCGCTGACGGCAAAGAAGCATGTGAAAAAGCATGGGAGATTCGGCCCGACGTCGTGCTGATGGACCTGAGCATGCCGCCAGGTGAAAATGGATTGACAGCAACTGCCAGACTGAAGGAAACGGCACCTGAAATTCAAGTGCTTGTATTGACCATGCACGACGACGAGGAATATTTATTCCGTGTCCTTCAAGCAGGAGCGGCGGGCTATATTTTAAAAAGCGCACCTGACCTCGACCTGATCGCTGCCATTCGTTCGGTGAACAACGGCATGGCTTATCTATACCCGTCTGCAACGAAGTCCTTAATTGAGGAGTTTTTGCAGATGGTCAAAAACGGCGAAGAGCAGGCGAAATACGAAATCCTCACCGACCGGGAAAAGGAAGTGCTCGTCCTCATCGCCAAAGGCTTCAGCAACAAGGAAATCGCCGAGCAGCTAACCGTCTCGGTCAAAACAGTCGAATCACACAAGGCACATATCATGGAAAAGCTGCACCTGCGTACACGCCCCGATCTCGTGCGATATGCGATCAAAAAGGGCTGGCTAGATTTTGAATAAATGCTTATAAAAAACGTCTGAGCAAATGCTTTCAGACGTTTTTTATGTTTCTAAGCCACGAACAGAAGTGACAGCTCGCAGAGGAAACGGGAGAAATAAGCGAAGGTCTTTGGGACCCAGACCAAGCCGGAACGGAAAAAGGGAAACACGCCTTTAAGCGTCCACCTTGAAAAAGCTCCCTGAAATCGTCTGCTTTGGACGCGGTTTCCCTTTTTCCATGGAGGCGTCCAGTAAAATCCCCCAAGCTAGGGTCCCAAGTACCTGTAGCGTTTTCTCCCGTTTCCTGCCCACCACTACTGTTCGGTGACCCCCCTCGGGTTTTTATGTCCAACTTGTGTCCGAAACCACCGAATATCAGGAGTTTCCCCGACCATTTTAGGGGATTTCCCCGAATTACTTCCAACTAGTCCCAGCGGTAGAATGAAGGCATAAAGTAACAACGCCATACAAGGGCACTAGGAAAGGAGGAGAGCGCGATGGAGACGCAAACAAACACTCCGGGTCAAACAAAGAAATCCAAACAAGAAAAGACCCAGCCGGAGGAAAACCTGAAAGGGACGTTTGCTGCCGTGCTAATCGTCGGAGGTATTATTCTCCTCAGTTGGTTTAGTGTATTCGGTCTATTTCTGGAACGGGCATAAGAGGATAGAGAAGGAGGGTACTTATGCATTTGCATCGTTTTGAAAAAATTTGGTTGATGCTTGGCGCAGGCGGCTTGGCCTTGTTTATTGTCTTATTGTGCGTCAATGCATTCGCGATGGGGATGGCTCCGCCAAGTAACATGGAAATGATTGATCCAGAAAAAGTAATGGAGACACCTCCTTTTGATAAACCAGGCTTAAAGCAGGTAGGGGATAAGGAATTTGACGCCTACATGACAGCCTTCGCTTTTGGTTTCTCTCCCACGAAAATGGAAGTAGCGGTTGGCTCTACGGTAAATTTCCACGTAACCAGTCCAGATGTTATCCACGGCTTTCAAATCCCTGAGACGAACGTCAACTTCATGGTGCTGCCAGGACACATCAGCTCAGCCACCTATACGTTTGACGAACCGGGCGAATATTTGATTCTTTGCAACGAGTATTGTGGAGCAGGTCATCAGGTGATGGCGACTACAATTATTGTGAAATAAAAGGTAGGTGATATGGGATGGTAATCGCACGCAAAGAAGAGATAAAGATCTCACATGCTCCGATCGCACCAGCAACGGCAAAGCTGAGTCTGGCTTATGTCTGGGTAGCGTATGTGGCATTTGGACTCGCAGCATTGGCGGGAATGCTTCAAGGGATGGTGCGGGGCGGCATCATGGAGCTGCCTAGCTGGACGAACTACTATCAAATTTTGACTGCGCATGGCGTCTTGATGGCACTTATTTTTACCACGTTTTTCATCGTTGGATTTATCTTCTCAGGTGTTGCTCGCACGACAGGCGGTGCATTGCACGGTACAGCCCTGAAGCTGGGCTGGATTGGATGGATTTTGATGGTAGTCGGTACAGCGATGGCTGTCGTCACCATTTTAAGAAACGAAGCATCAGTATTATACACTTTTTACGCCCCACTAAAAGCGTCCCCTTACTTTTACATCGGTGCAGCGCTGTTGGTAGTTGGTAGCTGGATTGCGGGTATCAGTGTCTTTACGAGCTATCGCAAATGGAGACGGGAAAACAAAGGGCAAATGTCCCCACTGTTCCTGTTCATGGCCGTAACTACTTATATCATGTGGATTATCGCTACGCTTCCTGTAGCTGCAGAAGTATTGTTTCAGCTCATTCCGTGGTCGCTTGGACTCACGCCAACGATTAACGTCATGCTTAGCCGCACCTTGTTCTGGTTCTTTGGACATCCGCTCGTATACTTCTGGTTGATGCCTGCTTACATGGCATGGTATGTCTGTATTCCACGAATTATCGGCGGACACGTATTCAGTGACTCGCTCAGCCGTCTCGCCTTTATTTTGCTGCTGCTGTTCTCGATCCCTGTAGGCTTCCACCATCAGCTGATGGAGCCAGGTATCTCGGCAGGCTGGAAAATGATTCACGTCACACTCACACTGATCGTCGTTATACCATCGTTGATGACAGCCTTCTCGATGTTTGCGATTTTTGAAACGTCTGGACGTAAAAAGGGCGGAGTTGGGCTGTTTGGCTGGTTCAAAAAGCTGCCTTGGACTGATGTTCGCTTCTTTGCTCCTTTCGTCGGTATGCTGTTCTTTATCCCTGGTGGGGCAGGGGGAATTATTAACGCAAGTAACCAGATCAACGCAGTCGTTCACAATACGATCTGGGTAACGGGTCACTTTCACATCACAGTAGGTGCTGCAGTTGCCATGACGTTCTTCGGGGTCAGCTTCTGGCTGGTTCCAGCCCTGACAGGTCGCACGTTGACCAAAACGGCAAATCGCATGGCGATGGTACAAACCGTATTTTGGGCGGTAGGGATGTTCCTGATGTCCCTGGCGATGCACACCATGGGCTTGCAAGGAGCACCGCGCCGTACTGATTACACAACATACATGGATCATCCGCTGGCCCTTGGCTGGATGGACTACCAACGCGTAATGGCTTTCGGTGGCGGACTGTTGTTTGTATCGGCGATCCTCATGATTTTGATTTTGCTGTACCTGACCTTTTATGCACCAAAAGGGAATACCGAGTATCCGATTGGAGAGACAGAAACCAAGCAGGAAGTACCACGTATTCTGGAGCGTTGGCCTGTATGGGTCGGACTGGTCGCATTCCTGATTATCCTGGCGTACGGTTATCCGATTATGGAGCAAATCCAGCATCAGGCACCGGGCTCGCCTCCATTTAAAACATGGTAATCCATCTGGGGATAAAATAGTAGAAAGCCACTCGTGTAAAAAGCGAGCGGCTTTCTTTTGTATCAATAATTCAGGGCAGCCAATTCGGTAAAGGCGAGAATCAGATACCCGATAGCAAGCAACCAGAGTGCGATGAGCCTTAAATCTTCTTCTTCAAAAGGCATACTACTACTCCTCCTTTATCTCTTGGTATAACCAAGATATTCACCTGGAGGGGCATTGGTTTAGCTTTAGGGGAGGTAAATCATCTTGCGCGTCATTCCGCCATCGATGACAAGCTCTGTTCCGGTAATAAAATCATTTTCCTTTTGCGTCAGGAACAGACAAGCGCGAGCGATATCATCAGAGGTGCCTACGCGAGTCGCAGGATGCTGTTCATGATCTTCGGGACGTAAGAGAGAGTAATCACCCGTCTCAATCCAGCACGTCCAATTCCGTGACCTGCCCCCGTGACGATGACAATGTTATCCGTGTATCTCATGAAATCCTCCTTCAAACAATAAGAATGGGCGATATGCACAAAAAATATAGTTGCAAATCATTCCTAACTATATTAAAGTAAGTTTCATCAATTTCACATGTTATTACTCGCAGGAGGTATAGATACACATGCAAACGGAACTCAAATGGACAACTGAGCAAGTAATGGAAGCGCGTCATAGCGTACGTAAATACGATCCTACCGCAACGATTCCTCAAGGCGAGCTGAACGAAATCTTGCGTCTGGCAGCAAGTGCTCCTTCTTCTTGGAACCTGCAACACTGGCGCTTCCTCGTAGTTACTGATCCGGCGATAAAAGAAAAATTGCTCCCGATTGCATTCAATCAGCAGCAAGTAGTGGACGCGTACGCCACCATCATTATATTAGGCGATTTGGAAGCAGACAAGTCGGCTCGTCTTGTGTATGACGAGGCTGTTGCGAACGGTCTTATGATCGAATCCGTACGTGACACGATGATTGCACAAATCGAGGGTGCGTACAAATCTAACCCTGAAATTGCCCGCGACGAAGCTATCCGCAATTCTTCGTATGCAGCGATGCAGCTGATGCTTGCAGCGAAAGCAAAAGGCTACGACACATGCCCGATGGGTGGATACAACCGTGATGCGTTGATCAAGGAATTGAATATCCCGTCCCGCTTTTTGCCAACATTAATGCTGACGATTGGAAAAGCAAGCGTGCAGGCACATCCGACTGCCCGTTTTGGTCTGGACCAGCTGGTTATCAATAATAGCTTTTAATTTTTCGATATAACGTACTTCTGGCGATGCCCAGAAACTGTGATGCTTCCGTTACCGATTTTGTTTTTTGCAGTGCTTGCTCGATGACTTGTCTTTCCAGGTTTTTCAACGAGCTGGAGCGAGCAGGCTGCTGCGAAATGTAATCGCCGCTTCTCATGCTGGGAGGCAAGTGCTCCAGCGTTATTTCCGATTGTTCCTGCCTTGCTAAAAGAAAAGCACGTTCAATCACATTGCGCAGCTCGCGAATATTTCCTGGCCATGGGTAATGCACAATGGAGTGCAGCGCCTCTTTCTGAAAGGATTGAGGACCATCTCCATAGGTCAGGAAGCATTCGTGTATAAATTCCTGGCAGAGGTGCTCGATGTCTTCCGGTCGTTCCTTGAGGGGAGGGATTGTGATCGACAAGACATTCAGCCGGTAAAACAGATCAGGACGAAACGAGTGATTGACGGCAATTTCCTGTGGTAGGTTGCGGTTAGTGGCTGCGATGATCCGTACGTTGATCGCACGCTCTCTTGAGTCGCCCAGCCTCACAATTTTCTTCGATTCAATCACGCGAAGCAGCACCACCTGAAGCTCAAGCGGCATATCCCCAATCTCGTCCAAAAAGATCGTGCCACTATGCGCCGCCTCAAATTTCCCGATTGCCCCGCCCTTTTTCGCTCCAGTAAAAGCCCCATCCACAAACCCAAACAACTCGCTTGCAATCAAATCCTTTGGCAATAAAGCTGTGTTCACTGCTATGAAGGGTCCATTTCTCCGCTCGCTTTCCCGATGGATCGATTCAGCCATGACTTCTTTACCTGTCCCGGTTTCTCCCAGAATCAACACATTGGCAGAGGATTGTGTAGCCAGCTTGGCTATTTCTAGCTCGCGTTGATAGCCGAGATGTACCGTCTGGATACGTCCGAAACAAAAAGCTCGTGGAGTAGGGAGCACAGAGGTCATTCTTGGCTTCAACAAATAAAAATGGTAATGCTGCTCGCGATGGGCAGTGACCAAAAAGGCTTGATGCATCGTTTGGAGCATAGCGGGCGTGATTGATTGCCCGAGAGCAAATGAAGTCAGCTCTTCTGCCTTGCTGCTCATATACATGACAGTGCCTTGCTCAGATACAACCAGTACCGCCTCCTCGCTTAGTTGCCCCCATGCTTTTAGCGCCAATTCATGGAAGGGAGGGGAGGACTTGTGGCTTGCAGGAAAAGGCCTCGGTAGTATATTTCGCTCCGAGTCCCACACGATCTCAAACTGGCCATTGGGCAGAGACTTCCCGATTTTGACAGGGCGTGATAAGTGGCGATGAGGAACATCCACCAGCATCGTTCCACATGCCGTTTCAAATGTCTTTTTGCTCATATGCTCATAAATTTCCCGATGGTTGGTACTCTTCGTCTCCACGATCGTGTCCAATACCATCTTCGTTCCAATATACGTGTTATACATGACAGAGGAGATTGCGCGTCTCTCTCCTGTGAATTGTTGAAACCGACGGATGAATGCCAGATTCTCCGCAGTCGAAAGGGATTGAAAATAGCTGGCAGAGCTGTAATGACCAGCACCATATTCCGCGCCAATCGCTTCCAGCTCTGTTTCTTTTGTAATCGGACTAAAAATCGGGACTCTTTTACGCTTTGCCCCTATGTGATGGTGATCCCGGTAAAAAGGAATAATGCTTTTTCCAACGAGGGTGGAGAAAATAGCATCCGGCTCCTGGGAAAGAATATCGCTCCATATGTCTTGAAAATGCTGATGTCCAAATGGCACGTAATGCTCCTTTACGACTGCCCCGTTGCGATCACGTAAAAATGAATGGACCTGCAGATTCGTTTCACGCGGGTAGACATAATCTGTGCCAATGCAATATACCCGTTTTCCGAAGTGGCATGTCAAATAATCCAGTAGCGTATGTACCTGCTGATTCGGTAATTCTCCGGTATAGATCACGTTTGGATGACATTCCTGTCCCTCATATAAAGTGGGATAGACTAGAAGACAGTTGTATTTTTCCAGTACCGGTAGAATCGCTTTTCTGCAGGCAGATGTGTAGCATCCGATGAAGATCTGGACGCCTTCTTTGGCCATCGCTTCTGCTTCTTGTGCACTTTTTCTCGGATCGGAACAAATATCACGAACGATTGCTTCTATTTGGTATGGTCCATGGCTACCTTCTTCGATGGCCAATCTAGCTGCATCACATTGTCCTTTTTCGGTGAGCGCAGTCGTGCCTGTTAACGAAAACAATAACCCCACTTTAATATGCACGTGATCCCTCCGTTTCATCATGTCTTGCTTTGAGAAAGCCGTCTCACATTGGGACGAGCAGTTAAACTACATTTATCATATAACAAAAATCAGAATATTTGTTATTTGTGTTTTGTATTGCAACACCGTTTCATTTGCCATGCTTGTCCTGTCAAAGGTGGGTAATTGGCATGATAGTTGCGATTACCATAGCAGCAGAGGGAAAGGAGGATGGCGGGTTCAGTAGAGAAGACAGCGAATAATTTTTTCAAAAGTTTTCGACCGCACAAAAAGGAGGAGGACTTGCATTGAAATTATTTATTCTTGATGTCTTGGAAAGCAAAGGTGTGACGGTACCGAGAGAGCACCTGAATGAGCTGGCTACACGCTGGCAAGCGATTGAAGACTTAAAACGGGAAACGGAGCAAGCGCTACTGGATGATTACGATATCGCGCTGCGCAACATTCCAGGAGGTGATCACGTTGAGTAAAGAGCTGGTTGGCAAATCAGTCGAAGAATTGGCGCCCCTGATTGAACAGAGGGAAGTCTCCTCGCTGGAATTGACGCAAGCGGTATTGGATCATGCCGAGACGCTTAATCATACAGTGAATGCCTATATCAGCTTTACGAGGCAGCAGGCGGAAGAAACAGCGGAAAAGGTAGATCAGGAAATAGCGGTAGGCAATTATCGCGGGATGTATCACGGCATCCCCATGGGTATCAAGGATAATTTGTATTTTAAAAATGAAGTAACCACGATGGCCTCCAAAATTCATCGAAATTTTGTATCCGACTACGATGCAACGATCATCGCAAAGATGAGAGAAGCGGGCATCGTCTTTACCGGAAAATTGAATATGCACGAGTATGCGTGGGGAATTACGAATAACAACCCTCACTTCGGAGCATGCCGCAATCCGTGGAATCTCGAAAGAATCCCAGGAGGCTCCAGCGGCGGATCAGGTGCAGCCATCGCTGCTGATATGAGCGTAGCCACACTTGGTACTGATACGGCGGGCTCGATTCGTATCCCGTCTTCAGCATGCGGGATTGTAGGCTTGAAGCCAACGCATGGGCGTGTCAGCAAATACGGGTGCTTCCCGCTCGCGTGGTCGCTGGATCATATCGGTCCGATGACGAAAACAGTGCGCGATGCTGCTGGATTACTGGAGATTATTGCAGGCTACGACCCGAATGATCCGACTTCGGTCAATGCTCCCGTTAGTCAGTATACAGCGGCACTTTCGGGGGATGTGAGCAATCTCGTCATTGGTGTCAATGAAGAGTATTTCTTCAAAAATGTAGATGCGGGTGTTGAAAAGCTTGTCAGAGCTGCGATTCAATCACTCGTCGATCAGGGGGCGAGGGTGGAAGAGGTCAGCATTCCATCACTCAAATATGCGGAGTATGCAGAGATGATCACGATTTTGTCAGAGGCTGCGGCTATCCATCATCGAGATTTGCTCAAGCGCCCGGATGATTTCGGTTCAGATATTCGCCTCTTGTTCGAGCTGGGTGAGATTCCATCGGCAGTGGACTATTTGCAGGCACAACAGCTGAGAAGACAGATTAAACAGGACTTCCAAAAAATCTTTGAAAAAGTAAACGTCTTGCTGACACCGACCTTGCCGCTCATCGTTCCGAACATTGGGGACAATGAAGCGGTGATTAATGGGGAAAAGGTTGATTTGATTGACCATATTATTCGCTTTACAGGACCGGGTAATTTGTCGGGTCTTCCAGCGCTGACGGTTCCGTGCGGACTGCATGACGGTATGCCAGTCGGCTTGCAAATTTTTGGACCGGCCTTGCAGGAAGGAACCGTATTGAATGTAGGGTATGCGGTTGAAAAAACAAACCCGTTAAAAGGGAAAAAGCCGGGGCTGGTCGGTTCTGTGTAAAAAAGAAGGGTAGGGAGCTGCAACGGCTCATCCTACCCTTTTTTATCCTTTTCTATCGGCAAATCGACAGTGATACTCGTTCCGTGGTCTACAGAGCTGCTGACGTGAAATTGGCCGGCGTGCAGCTGAATGATTTCTTTGCAAATGGCAAGCCCCAGACCACTTCCTGACTGCTTCGAGCGCCCTTTGTAAAACTTTCTGGTGATGTGTGGCAAATCCTCGGCGTCAATGCCCTCTCCCGTATCGGTTACGGTAATAATGGCTCTGTCCTCGGAAGCTTCGGCAGAAACGGTGATGGAGCCACCCAGTGGGGTGAATTTAAAGGCATTATCCAATAAGTTGACAAAGACCTGCTTGAGTCGATTGGGGTCGCCCATTACAAGTAGTGGCGATGAGGGAAGCTCCAGATGCAGGTCCACCTGTTTTTCCTGTGAACGAATAGCAAATTGCAGATGCAAATCGTCAAGTACATCCCGTATATCCATTCGCTCCTGACATAGCTTCATTTCTCCCGATTGAAACTTGGAGAAGTCCAGAAGCTCTTCGACCAAGCCGATGAGTCGATCGGTTTCTTTGGAGATGACCTCCAGCCCGAGCATGGTTTCTTCCGGTTCGTCCAAACCCCCAGAGATCAACGTTTCGCCCCAGCCCTTGATTGAGGTTAGGGGTGTCCGCAGCTCATGGGAAACGGAGGAGATGAAGTCATTTTTCAGCTTTTCATTTTTGCCGATCTCCGCCGCCATGTAATTGAAGGCATCAGCTAGTGTTCCGACTTCATCGTCATAGCGTTTGGTGGCTCGGGTTGTAAAGTTGCCTTTTGCCATTTGCGTCGCGGCTTTGGTCAAATCCTTGATCGGATCTACGATGCGCTTGGCAATTAATAAACTGAGTGCAAAGGCCAGGATGACCACGCCAGTCCCGACTCCAGCACCGTACAAGGCGATCCGATTTACGGCATGATAGAGCGGCTCTGCAGAGATTGTGTAGCGCAACACGCCGATGTACTCATTGGCAAAAAGGAGCGGATTGGACACAGCGATGATCCGCTCTTTTGTTTTCGGGTTTTTCCCGATATGAAGTCCGGATTGACCCTTCAGGGCATCAATGACATCAGGCGTTTGGATGATTTCGCCTGTTTGAAAGCCGTACGAATTGAGGATGACCCTTCCGTCGATGTCCAATACTTCAACCTTGGCGTACTCTTGATTCGAGACGTTTTCGAGAATATATCGTGCTTTGTCTTTAAGTGAATAGCTGGTCGTGTACTTATTGATAAAGTTGGTAAAAGTCGTGGTACGAGTCACTAATGCCTCGGTAGCGGTTCCGAAATAGTAGGAGTGAACCGCCCAATAGAACAATCCTTCGAGCAATAGAACGATCAAGAGGAGGATCAGGCCAAAATAAACAACGAGCCTGGTCCTAATTCCTTTCATCATGAGTGTCCTTTCGCCATAAGTACCCATACCCCCAAACGGTCTCCAGGAAGGCAGGATGGGCAGGGTCCTGCTCGATTTTTTGACGGATACGCCGTATATTCACATCGACAATTTTCAGATCGCCAATAAAGAACTGTCCCCAGACTGCTGTCAAAATCTCATCGCGACTAATTGCTTTATTGGCATTTTCAGCGAGCAGCTTAATAATCGCAAATTCTTTTGGTGTCAAAACGATTTCCTGATCGCCACGAATCAGCTTCCGTTCATCCAAGAGCAAGGTGAATGGGGAGATAGCGATTTCATTTCGATGCTCCGCGATCATCGTCACAGGAGCGAGTCGGCGGTGCAGAGCTTTGATTCTCGCCAGCAGCTCAGCTGGGCTAAACGGTTTTCCTACATAATCGTCTGCCCCAAACTCCAACCCCATCACTTTGTCCAGCTCCTGACTTTTGGCTGTCAGCATGATAATCCCGAGACGAGGATATTTTTTTCGTAACCGACCGCAGACCTCGAAGCCGTCGATGCCCGGCAGCATCACATCTAAAATCGCGATGTCGATATCAGCTTGGCTCTCAGCGATCTCCAATGCTTCTTCGCCAGTTGCCGCTTCGACCACTGTGTACCCTTCCCGTTTTAGATTGATGCGGACAAAGTCGCGAATCGATTTTTCATCTTCCAGCAGTAATACCTTCATAAGTGATTCCCCTTGCTATTGATTAGGTTGCTGTCATTTCCATAGGTGTTTATAGGACGTCCAGCGGTTATTACATCGGCATGGTTACCGGTTTGTAATGCTTGCGAACTTCATCAGGTGTCAGCAGCAGGGATTTGTACTCTTGCTTGGCAGACTTCCCAAGATTAGGGGTGACTTGCGGCTGGATGGCTACCAGCACCTGCTTGGTCGCCTCTTTCAGCACAATATAGGGCACCTGCTTTTGTTTCAGCATGCTCTCGAATTTGGCCCACTCTTTCGTAGGGACAGTCTGCAAAGTAAGCAGCTCTGCCTTTGTCTTTCCGTTATCGGCATAGAAAAAGAAACGTGTAAGCATGGAATTCGGGTCTTGGTCTGAGGAGGTGATTGTGTACTTTCCTTCCCATTTGTCAGGAATGCGGAAATCATACCCCATTAAAAAGTTTTGGTAGTGCTCTTCAATCGGCTTCAGTCCAGACATTTGATCCCATTGAAAATAAGAGGACACCCAGGGAATCTCGGCCATCGACAAATCATCGGTTCCTGGAGGCTGGGTCGTTACCCCAATCTCTATGATGCCATCCCCGTTAATATCCTCACTATACAAGGAATACGGCTTAAAAGTCAGGTCCATCTCTCCATCAATTTTGGCTAGCGGGTTGTGCAGCTTTCCCTCATCCCACACTAACAATTCAGTAGAAGCAGAATGTGCGCCAAGCCCCGCCTCGATAAATAACCCGTTTTGAGTAGGAGAGGCTTTTCCAATAATCGCCTGTTCATATCCGTTAATTGCGCCTTCCAGCGGCAGCTCTGTCAGCTTGGCGAGTTTTCCGTCCTTTGCTCCATACATTTCTGCTTTGGACGTAAGGTTATTATGATCGTGCAGGACAAGAGCCAAATCAGAGAGGCCATTGCCTGTGAGATCACCTACCGCCATGACAGAGTACGGCTGTTTGATCAGCTCTTGAACCTGTCCTTGGGTAATGGAGTAAACGGAGAGCTCTTTGTTCAGATTCTCTCCTCCGCCAAGGCCAATCAGCATTTCGGGCAATTGATCTCCGTTCAGGTCCTCAAACGTGACATAGTCCAGCTCACTGCCAATTCCCGTAAAAGAGGAGAGCTTTGCCCAGTTGCCTTGCTTTTGAGAGAGTACGAGCACCCCGATCTCGTAATCGGTTTTTTCTGTTTTAAAAAAGGCAACGACTTCTGGATTGCCATCTCCCGTCAAATCCTGGAGAGTAACTGCGCTCGCCTCACTGGGGTGGAGCGGCACGGTTAATTGAGACCCGGGAGGCAAGAACTGCATAACGGCTTGATTAATTGATTTTTGATCGCCGTCTGCTGTTGGAGCGCGCATCAATTCATTGGGTGTATCAGTAAATCCGCATCCGCCAAGAAGCGCGGCGAGAAGCACGGCAGAGTAAAGCCAGGCCTTTTTCATTCGATCTGTTCCTTTCCATAGATGTATCCATTTGACTCTATTGTAGCCTGACCATCTGTGAAAGTTGTTGCAAACCGGTAAAAAAGTGCTAAGAAACTTAGGAAAATTTACTAGCAACATTTCCCCTGATTTTTCCGTTTAAGAAGTGGGGAGAGGGAAGTAAAAAAGGAGGACGATATTATGAAAAAAGGGTTCAAAACCTTGGCAGCTATCCTATGTAGTAGCGGGCTTCTGATTGCTTCTGGCTTGGGAGTCGATAAAGCTTTTGCGAATACAGCAAAAACACAAACATATGCCTCGATGGTCTTATTGCAATCTCAGTATAACATTCCATTTTCCATACAGTTTCTTGATGGATTCAAGGTAAAGGTAACGAATCATCGTACAAAAGCAGTAAATACATTCGATGTATCTGCCAACAAACCAGAGTATTTCAGCTTGGGCATCTATCAAGGAGATGGCAAGCTGCAAAAAAACACCACAGGTTTTGCGCAAAAGCTCGTTCAACTAGTGCCTTTTACGGATGCAGATGGCAACCTGCGCTGGAAAGGTCAGCAAACCCTTTGGGGTGTGAATGGCGAGGATCGGATTGCAGTAGCAACGAGTGTGTGGAACATCGTGAATGATCAGCCGCAGCTTCTCGGCGTAACCGTCAACCAGGGAGATTGGGACAATATGCCTTCGCCTGACGTTGAAATCAACAGTGGATTTAGCATGAGGCGGGATACTACCTACGTGCTCGATACCAAGTATGCTGATGTAACGGGAGACGGAGTAAAGGATCACATTTTATTGATCGGTGATAAAATGGGAAGCGCAATGAATATTGTTGCCGAGGATCTGCGAATTGTCGTTCGCGAAGGAAAGCATAATCAGCAGCTCGTCGTTTCAGTCGGAGAGCAGAATAGTGGTATTCTCCCTAAGCTGTTTATTGGTGATGCCAATCACGATCAAGTCCCGGACATCCTTGTGACGATGCCGACCACGACTGGCAAGAATTATAGTCTGTTTACATGGAAGGACAATCATCCAGCACCAGTTGTGGAGGAGCAGAAGCAGAAATGATCGCCGCGTATACCAGCCAGTGAACGGTATGTATGGAGAAGCCAGTTCGATGAATCTGATCAAACAGAAGTAAACAGGAGAACCCTCTTTTCAAAGTGAAAAGGGGGTTTCTTGTTGTCTTTTTTGGTTAATGAATCGGAAACGTTACGTTTTGTATTGACACGCTCGACGTGCGTGCGGTAGTATAACAATTAAATCGTAATTGTTACGTTTTAAAGATCAAAAGGAGATTACTTTCATGAACGATACAAGAACTCCGGTTACAGTCCTGAGCGGTTATTTGGGTGCTGGAAAAACGACTCTGCTTAATCATGTACTGAACAATCGGGACGGATTGCGCGTTGCCGTTATCGTGAACGACCTAAGTGAGGTAAACGTGGATGGGGCGCTTATATCTCAAGGCGGCGGACTCTCTCAGGTCGAGGAAAAGGTTGTGGAAATGTCCAATGGCTGCATCTGCTGCACACTGCGAGAGGATTTGCTGACAGAAGTAGAGCGACTTGCGTTGGCAGGCGTATATGACTACATACTGATCGAGTCTACAGGAATTGGTGAACCTGTGCCTGTTGCCCAGACATTTACGTATGTAGATGAAGAAAACGGAATTAATCTATCGGCCCTGTGCCGTCTCGATACGATGGTAACAGTGGTTGATGCTTACCGTTTTTGGCACGACTTTTCCTCTGGAGACAGCTTGCTCGACCGAAATCAGGCGGTGGGGGAAGAGGATACCCGTGAAGTGGTGGACCTTTTGATTAGCCAGATCGAGTTTTGTGACGTCCTGATTCTCAATAAATGCGATATGGTCGCGCCGGAGGACTTGTTGCAGCTGGAAGGCGTTTTGCGCAAGCTGCAGCCGAATGCTCGCCTGATCCGCTCCAAACGGGGACAGGTGGACCCACATGAGATTTTGAATACAGGTTTGTTTGACTTTGAGCAGGCTAGCCAATCGGCAGGCTGGGTGATGGAGATGCAAAAGGAAGAGCATACACCGGAAACGGATGAATATGGCATCTCCTCCTTTGTCTATCGCGGACGCAGACCTTTTCACCCTGAGCGTTTTAGTGAATGGCTGACAGCCTGGCCGGAGGAAGTCGTTCGTGCAAAAGGATTTTTTTGGCTGGCGACCCGCAATGATTTGGCGATGACTCTGAGTCAGGCAGGTCCTTCTATTGAGATTGGCACCGCAGGCTATTGGACGGCGGTGTTGCCGGAGGAGGAGAGGCTCGTGGTCTTGGCGGAGGACCCTGACTGGAGAGCGACATGGGACGAAGTACATGGGGATCGGATCACCGAGCTGGTATTTATCGGGATTGAGCTTGATCAGGCAGCCGTAGAAGAGCAGCTAGATGCTTGCTTGTTGACGGATGAAGAATACGCGTCTGACTGGAGCGAGCTGCCAGATCCGTTGCCGACAGCAGACACTGTTGTAGAGACAGCTGTTTAACGTATAAACAGGAGGGGCATTATGCGAGTCAATATCACGCTGCAGTGCACAGAAACGGGAGATCGTAATTACCTTACAACGAAAAATAAACGCAACCATCCCGAACGTTTGGAACTAAAGAAGTATTCCCCGCGGTTGAAGCGCTACACCCTGCACCGGGAGACGAAATAAAAACAAGAACAGGCAGTTCCTTTTTGTCCGTAGACGAGGAACTGCCTGTTTTTTCGGTATAAGAATATAGAGGTTTTCTTACGCGTTCTTTTTCAGAGCTGGTGACTCTGTTCCTTGGTGCATGTCAGCGAACAGCCATTTCATCATCGGTGGGGTTACGATCGTGGTCACGAGTACGACGACGATCAATACGGCGAACATGTCCTCGGTCAGCAGGTTGCTTTCCAACCCGATGGCAGCAATGATCAATGCAACCTCTCCACGTGATACCATGGCTGCTCCGATTGCCATCGAATTTTTCCAAGGGAACCCGGACAGCTTAGCACCAACGGCACCACCTACGAGTTTGGAAACAATTGCCACAATACTCAGAATCACAATCAGCCACAGGTTTTGCACGATTCCGGAAAATTGTGCGGTTACTCCGATCGAAGTGAAAAACACAGGGACAAAGATGGAGTAGCTAATCGTCTCAACCTTGCTTGCTACCTCGTGTCTATAATTAGTCAGGCTGATGGCAACGCCTGCGATGTACGAACCGATGATGGCTGCGACACCTGTGTATTCTGCGAAATAGGCGAACAGGAAGCAAATAATCAGTCCGGCTGAAATCACGGATTCTGTGACTTGCAGCGGAGCGAATTTTTTTAATACCCACGGAACTACTTTCCAGGAGAGCAGGATAATTACGGCGAAGAAGGCTACCTTTTTCAAAATAACCATGCCCAGATTCACGTCTCCGCCAGCAAAGCTCATCAGGAAGGCGAGTGCCAAAATGACGAGAACATCATCGATGACAGCGGCACCCATAATCGTAGCGCCCTCTCGCGACTTTAGCTTGCCCAATTCCTTCAAGGTTTGTACAGAGATACTTACGCTAGTCGCAGAGAGCAGTAGTCCCAAAAAGATGGATTCAACGGAGGACAGTCCCATCGCGATCCCAGCACCATAGCCTAAAGCCAGCGGAACGATGATACCAGCAACACCTACGTTGGTAGAGGCTTTGGCTGTACGCTTGAATTCATTAATATCGGTTTCCAATCCGGCAACGAACATGAGGAGGATGACACCAATCTGGCTAATTTCCTTGATGATTTCTGTGTCTGTCACCAGCCCCAAAACGGTAGGGCCGAGAACAATCCCGATCAACAGCTTGCCAAGCACAGATGGTTGACCTAGCCGGACACTGATGTCACCAGCAATTTTGGAAGCAATCAGGATGACTGCTAGTTGAAAAATGAGCATGTAGTTTCCCCCTTTAGTCAAAATAAAAAGGAGCCCGTAATCACAGGCTCCTAAATGTCGACTGAAAAAAGACAAAAAGAACCCTATGATGACAGGCTCCTCCAGAAATACATAAGCTATTCAGTTGCTTTACGTAAACATTTTAACATGCGAGACAAATAAAGTAAATATAAACTGACAAATGGTTGGGGTTCGTGTCATGATAGGGCATAGATGCGATACGTGAAGCCAATGGCCATGATAAAAGCAGGAGGAGAATCGCTTTGACACATGATCAAAAAGTAGAAAAAATCAGCAAGGCAAATGCAGAGCATTACATATGGGGTGAGCAGTGTGATGGCTGGCACTTGGTAAAGAGGCAGGAGCTGAGCGTCATTCACGAAAGAATGCCGGGAAATACAGTGGAGGCCCGCCATTATCATGAAAGGTCACGCCAGTTTTTCTTTGTTCTCTCTGGAGTGGCGGTATTGGAGGTAGCGGGAGAAAGGCACACTTTATCTGCACAGGAAGGCGTGGAAGTACCTCCCGGGGTAGCACATCAAATGAAAAATGAGGGTGCGGCTGATGTGGAATTCCTCGTGATTTCCCAGCCTACGACAAGAGGCGACCGCATCCATGTAGAATAGATGGGAAAAGCAAAACCCTGATCACAGGTGCGGTCAGGGTTTTGAATATTCTTGAAGTTATTTCATGTTCATAAAGTCGGACATTGTCGCGAAGGCGTCTGTCAAGGCGTGCAAGCTTTCCGCAGTTTGGTAAGCGAAAATAGGCAAACCTACAACAAACAATAATGCTTCTCCGATGTACTTGGCGATCATAAGATCTACCTCCTTTTGGTTTTGATCCATTATGCGGATATAGCCAAAAATCGGTAACCGTATGTATCGGCATCGCTGTCTGAGTGCTGCATGCGCCGGAATAATCGTGAGCGCATCGGTTGCCTTGCCGCCATCGGGTAGGTTTCAATCATGCACGGATTGATGGGAGGTTGATAAGTATCACTCTGTTGCCAATCCAAAGCCAGCTTTGTTGTGGGAACACGCCGTTTCAAATAGTAAAGAGACGTGAAGCATCCCGCAAACAGGGCGAGCAAGGCGAAGAAATCATCCACCGAAAGCATGAGTAGCAAGTCTTCCATGGCGATTCTCCCCCTTTCTTTTGCCTAAGAACGAGGTACCCTGTTCTTAGTATCCACCATTCTACTCCTGTTCACATCATCAGGCAATAGTGAAAAATAGTGAGGTTCCTATTTGAGCTTTCCAAGCGACAGATTGACTCGGTAGTTGCCAAAGGCAAGTAGCTCTTCCAAAAACGCATTCAACGCGTTTTGGTCTGGCACATGAACAACAAGCAAATAGCAGCCCTCACCACTTACGCGATGGGCATCGGCTACCTCGCTACGTTCTTTGATAAAACGAATGAACGGCTGATGATCTGTAGTCATCATAAACATCGTAATCATGGCTGTGAGGAGCGGTCCGACTTTTGTATCGTCAATAAGCGCTGTATAACCTTGAATAATTCCTTGTTCCTCCATACGCCTGATCCGGTTGCCGACAGCTTGGCCGCTCAAATGGACCTGTTCGCCTATGTCCTTCCACAAAAGACGGCTATTTTCACGCAGCAGGGCAAGAATGGAGAGATCGGTCTGGTCGAGCATACTAATCTCCTTTCACGGTGAAAGTGCAGATGCCAGGTTTGTTTCGCGGCATCAGCGTGGAGCTCTGTACAATGAAGGTAATCCACTCTTATTATACCGACGAAGGAGAGATCTGACATGCATATTCAGCTGATCCGGCATGCTACGCTAAAGCTTACGTACGGTGGACAGACTTTTTTGGTTGATCCGATGCTAAGTAGCGCACACACGCTGCCAACGACACCAAATACGCCCAACCCGGTGGCCAATCCACTTGTGGAGCTGCCGTTTTCTGTAGAGGAAGTGCTGGAGGGGGTAGATGCACTCATCGTGACGCATACACATCCAGACCATCTGGATGCAGAGGCGGTAAGCAAGCTGCCTAAGCATTTGCCGCTGTTCTGTCAGCAACCGGACGAAGAAAAATTGCGTCAGCTAGGATTTGAACAGGTCTTCGTTGTGGAGGATGAAACCAGTTGGCAAGGCATCCAGCTCCGCCGGACAGGCGGACAGCATGGAACAGGAGAGATCGGGAAGCAGATGGGACCTGTCTCGGGATTTGTTTTGCGCGGAAAAGAAGAACCGACGTATTACCTCGCGGGAGATACCATCTGGTGTGAAGAGGTAGAACAGACCCTCCAGACCGATCAGCCAAAAGTCATTACGCTATTTGGTGGAGCAGCTCGCTTTTTAGTAGGCGATCCAATCACGATGACCAAAGAAGACATCGCGAAAGTGGCACAAGCAGCTCAGGGCAGCCAGATCGTCGTCGCTCATATGGAGACGTGGAATCACTGCCTGCTCAGCCGCAAGGAGCTGCGTGAGTATGTAGCGGAGAAAAATCTCTCCGAGCAAGTACACGTACCAGAGGATGGTCAAGGCCTAGATTTTTAATAGAGACATACAAGAAGAAAACGAGAAAACCCCGTTAAAGTGATATGCTCCCCTTTGGGTAGACAGTTGAAATAATAAAACTGTCTACCTGTAAGGAGGAGCATTTTTATGTCTCACAGAGCAAAGATATCCGGGCCGGTAAAAATTACGGCTATTGAACAAATC
>NZ_CANMZW010000028.1 GCF_947502445.1 uncultured Brevibacillus sp. | reverse complement strand
GGCTCCAAGTCAAGCCATGGTAACTACGAGTTGCTAGATTCGGTTTTACAAGGTTACACAAATTTCTTGACAGACTCTATAGATCTTCATCGAAAATTTAGAAATATAACTGTTTCGCCTCTTTCCCCTCTAACTTCTACCGGATTTGATACTGCTAAGACATTATTGTATTGATCTACAGCATAAGCATGTATTCTATATAGTTTTCCAACTCTTAAGCTATAAATTTTTGAGCTAGTAGAGTACGAAGTACCAGACGCATCCTCATATCCATCTGTGACATTGTAACGAACCCACTTATATCTATCTGCTCCTGGAACATAGCCAAATCGCGCATCAATATCTTGAAACTCTTCGTCAGTAGAAGCTGTTGATGAATTGCTAAGTGATTTAGATTGAGTATTTGACGTAGATACATGTGCTTTTTGTCCCTCTTGTGCAAATGTAGGTGTTGCTGAAGTTAACAGTGCCAGTGTTGCTAAAGCAGTAACAAACTTCTTCATTCTAACCACTCCTCTATTTTCTTTGTGACCAAAGCAAAGCTAGTTTGATTGGACAATTCCAATATATACCAATTCTCCGTTTATGTAAATATCTGTATTTATTACATTTTTATTACAATTCCTCATTCCGAAATATTACTTTTAGTAATATATTGTAACAAATAGAAAAGGCTGCTCTCGGCAGCCTATTTGCTTCCATATCCACTATCACCTCACCATCCCTTCTTACTTTCGTGAACAGATTACTGACGCAGAACCGTACTTCCTCTGAGGACGACCGGATTAAACTTACCTTAAATTTACTCTCTAACGAAACCATTTCCATTTTTTGGCGTCTTAATATTTGAATAACGCTCCTACACAAGCTCCTACACAGAATGTACAATCTCAAACAGCGCTTGAGCATATGAGGCGGATTGTTATAGAATCAGGTGCTGTTGCATTATTTGAGGAATGGTATAATCCCACAATATTTAAAGCAACGATAAAACGGTTTCAAGATAAATATGTTTGGAAACCATTTGGAATTGTTGTGATTGATGGGAAAACGGTGGAAAAGCGAAAAGCAGAAAAACTCTCAAAAGGCAATCCTTTATACCAAATTGTGTACATTGACCCTTCTACAGGACTACCTATAAAGGAAGAACACTATGATGACAAAAATCTAGTAACTACTACAGTTGTCTACTTCTTCGATCACGTAAACGACCCAAATGGTGATAAGAAAGAATAGGGAAAACACCAAATAAATATCACTCCATACTTCCCTGCATGTTCATTATAGTTGCTCCCCCTTAACTCCGGTCTTACGTGGAGGAAGTCAAATGAAAGCTAATACTAAATGGGCAAAACCTAAGGCAATCGCTGCATTAACATCTGTTCTCTTATTGTCAGTAATATATTTCACATATGAAACATTATCCGAAAATAACAGTCAAGACTTTTATGACTTATCTCAGATTGAAATTGTTATGCCTATTTCCAAAGTTGAATATATTAGATTTGACCACAACGATGGATCATATGAGGAACACTGGAGAGATATTCAAAAAAAACAGGATCGCCATGACAGCTATTCAAAATATGGTGTGTTGATGAACCGCCTGATTGTAGTAAACTCTGGAAAAACAGTAATCTCGATAGGCAACGAAGGTGGAAAATGGGAAGCATACACATGGGAATTGTCTTCAAAAGACGCTGAAGAGAACAATGAAATACTACAGAAATCCCTAATCAATGAAGTAAAAGAACAAATGAATGATAAGAAGTGGACACTTAGCAAGAATAGCAAAATGATAAAAAATGATTCAGTTGATGAGGTTGAGTCAGTTAAAAGTGGAAGAAAAGAAATTGTCCAGTTGGATACAGTTACAGGAGTACCTTTGAAACGTGAAGTGTTTGAGATTATAAGTGGAAAGGAAGAGAAAGTTCTAACTGAAACATATCAGTTTATCGAAGGATCTACTTATTTGTTTGAAGCTAATGTTCATGCAAAAGAAGTTCCAGCAGATGATATTGTGGTAACCAAAGAAGATGTGTAGAATGGACTATTACCGACGTTCTGGTACAAATTGGATGCCTTCATCTAGGAAAGATTCCCTTTCTTGCTACGCTTCCCTGTTGAGAACACCTCACTAGACTTTCCATTATTTTATTAGTAATATAAAGAAGATTTTGGAAAAGAAGATATTGAACACTATAATCTGCTCAAAGAAGAGGTAATAGATTTATTTGCCAGCAGACCAAAACAGGCAGCCCATGCTTGATCCATTTCAACTCACCCCTACAGATTGGTTTATGAATCATGACTACAGATTGCAGGATAATTTGATAGCGCTTTCATTTCTTTGAAACAACTGCCAATCTAAGCTGTCTGGGATGTATGTAATCGTGCCAGGAGCAGCGACAAGCACTATAAATCAATTGCTGCCGCTGCTCTTTGCACTGGAAGGTTGCACGCCTCAAAAGATGATGATGCAAAAAGGATACTCACCATCCAAGTCGAGGCTAAATCTGCTTATCTAACAATGTGTGTCCCTGCTTTGCTCAAAATCGCATCTTTTAGACTTTCGGGATTGGTGATGATTACACTTGTCCCGTTTTTCTCCAAAAAGCTCAAGCTAGCCTCGATTTTTGGCAGCATGCTACCTTTTGCGAAATGCTCTTCAGCCACATATTGCTTGGTTTCCTCGACGGTGATACGCTCCAGCGCCTTTTGATTCGGTTTGCCGAAGTTGATGCATACCTGTGGAACACCTGTGGTAATAATCAGCGTCTCTGCATCGATTTGCTCTGCCAGCAAGCTGGTAGCAAAATCTTTGTCAATGACGGCATCGATGCCCTCGTACGTATTTTCACTTGTTTTCACAACCGGGATACCGCCTCCGCCAACAGCGACCACCACATATCCCGCTTCAATCAACGATTTGATAGCGTCTTTTTCTACAATGTCGATCGGCTTTGGTGAAGAAACGACTCTTCTGTATCCGCGACCGGAATCCTCGATAAACACCCAATCCGCATGCTCTTTTTGCATTTCTTCCGTCTGCTCCAGCGTGAAAAAGGAGCCGACCGGCTTCGTAGGATTTTGGAAGTTCGGGTCTTCACTGCTAACTTCTACCTGAGTAATTACGCTAGCAACTTTTTTATTGATTCCTCTTTTGGCAAACTCGTTTGTTAAAGCTTGCTGGATCTGGTATCCGATTCCCCCCTGTGTATCTGCAACGCAATTCACCAGTGGGACTAAAGGCATCTGTGCTACTTCGCTCGCAATTTCGCATCTTTGAAGAGCAAATCCAACCTGTGGCCCATTTCCATGAGTAACGACAACATTGTATCCCTCTTGAACCATATCAGCGATATTTACCGCCGTTTCACACACGGCCTCGTATTGGTCTTGAATGGTATTGCGACCATTATCCTTGACCAATGAATTTCCTCCAATTGCAACAATAACTAATTTTTCCACTGAGCTGACTCCTTTTGTCATGATACTTTTGCAAGTGTTTCTCGCTTTTCGTTGTTGCTTGGTTTATTCCATTTGTAGCAAAGTGCATACAAGACGCTTGATATGATCAACCCGCTAATGAATGCAGACTTACTGATCGTGGCCAGCACTATCACATTCGGCAAGAAAGCGCCGGATAGCGTAATCATAAAGCTGACGATCAATACGCCGCATGCCATCATATTAAATCCGTTTTTGTATTCCCCGTTTTCACCTGGCTTCACGTAAATCGCAGATAAATCGAGCTTTCTTTTTCGTTCAATGAAGAAACTGACCAGCATGATCCCTGTAATAGGTCCGTACATGGAGCCTATAAAGCTATAGAACATATACAACGCTGCTGTTCCATTCACCAGCTTCCAGGGCAAAATGATGGTACCTAGAATGGCTGTTACGATTGCCGCTGATTTTACACTAAACACTTTTGGAAAAAGCGCAGTCATTTGCAAACCAGATGGGAGTAGATTACCAAACACAACATAGCTAGTCGAACCTATATTCAGTGCCAGTAATAAGATAATCACGGCAACAGGATTACCAATTTGATCAATCGCAGCTACTATATCAAAATTAGTTAAGCCAAACGCGATTTGTGTTCCAACCAACAATCCTACTGACGTAATCGCAAATAGGATATAGGATACAATCATCCCCAGCGGTAAACCCACCACCGGAGCCTTTGGTGTTTTTGCTCTTTGCGTAAGGTCTGCAATGTTTACAATAGGGCCACCCCAGTTTGATACCAATGCACTTACACACGCGATGAATACAAGCCAATTTTCAATTGGTTTGGCAGGAACATAAGCAAAGATCGGACCAAATCCGCCAGCCACCTTGATCGCCCAAATCGCTGCGCCAACGATAAAAATATAGATGATCGGCGAAGACCATTTGCTAAACAAGCTAAGAATTTTCATTCCGCCCAGAAACAAACCAACCGTAATGACCCACAGGATCACAAAAGAAAGGAGAGTCGGGAAATCTAATCCGAAAAAATCAAACCCTGGGAGCAAATCCATATAGCCAGGGAATATTTTCGTAAAAATGACATTAAACGATTGTGCACCGATAATCGTTTTTGTTCCGAAAAACACAACTCCAGCAATAAGCCCGCGACATATGGCAGGAATGACCGATCCTTTTACGCCAAAGGAGCTTCGCAACAGCATCGAGTACCCTATTCCATATTTCGTTCCTGCATAGCCGTTCAACACATAGCCAATGGAAACGATTATGGCAGCAGTCATGACTGCCCATAAAACTTGTGGAACGGAAAGTCCGAGCACAAAGAAACCAGCAACCGTCATATACGACATGAGATTGTGCACAGCGCCCATCCAAACCGTAACGTAGTTATAGACGCCCCAATCTCGTGTCTCAGCTGTTTTTGGTAAAACTTCTTCTGAATAACCGTACGATTTCAGTTCTTCATGAGAAATGCTCAATTTCGATAGCTCCATGTTCTCACCCTCCTGTGCGTCCATCCTTCAACCCGACTCTCGCAGCAAAAACTTTCGAAAGTCGGGTTATTACTAGATGGGCACCTGGCAAATTGGTATTAGCTGATTTTCTCACTCAATGCAAGCAGCGCTTTTTCAAATGCTTCCATCGGTGGGTGCGTAATACCCGCACCAATCATGCCAATCCCTGCATCCTTATGGGCAATTGCTGTATTGATAATTGGCAGAATGCCTGTTTGCACGACTTGGCGAATATCGATACCAGTTGGTACACCTTGGAAGTTCAAGAGTGGGATCGTCACGTTTGGATTTTCAGCCAATGTGATTTCTTTCATTTTGGTGGAATAGCCGATTGCTTCATCAACCGTTCCACCTACCAGTGCTACGATCGCTGGTGCTGCTGCCATCGCAAAGCCGCCGATTCCGTATGTCTCGGTGATCGCACTATCCCCGATATCCAGGCCGGAATCTTCCGGTTTGTAGCCAGCAAACATCGGTCCAACTACTTTTTGTGCTGGACCAACGAACCATGTATTGCCTGGCATACCGCTTACTCGAATACCGAAATCAACGCCGTTACGAGCCATGGTTGTAACCACAGTGGAGTATTCAATTCCATGAGCTGCGTCAAGCGCACATTTGCTCATTGCCATCCAGGTCGGACCGGAGAAGTAATCACTGCTTGCTACGAAGTCGAATACTTCACGTTTTTGTTCCTTCGTAAAATCTGTCTCCAGGATGTATGGCGTCAGCGCTTGAATCAACAGGCTTGTACCTGCATTGTTGCGGTTATGGCACTCGTCACCCATGTGCAGAGCCTGGGCAAGCATGAGGCGCAAATCGATTTCGCCGGCAATTTTCATCGCATCGCGCAGCATTGGACCCAATACGTCGCGCATCCAGTTCAAACGAGTGATCACACTTTCATCGTTTGCACCCATGCGCAAGATTTTTGCCATTTGCTCACTCAGGTTAGTGAAAGCGATGTTGCCATACGTTTTGTTTTTAACCACGTGCATGAACATCGAAGCCGAAGTCACACCCGCCATGGAGCCTACGCAATCGTGCTCGTGGCAAGGAGAGAACGTGATTTCACCCGAAGCTGCTACCTTCTCTGCTTCCTCGATATCTTTTGCCAGTCCTTCGAATACGATCGCCCCGGTAACGGCACCTCTCATCGCACCGCACATGCGATCCCAAGTAATGGGCGGACCAGAGTGCAGGATCGTTGTTTTCGTCATACCCGGAACGACGTTAATCGCTTGGTCATAGCCAATTAGCACAGGCTGGGAATTGATGATGCGCTGAACAGCCAGCTTGTTTGCTTCCTCAATTTTTTGTTCCAGCGTAGCGTTTTCCAGGCTGTCCAATGCTTTAATGATTTCTGGCTTTCCGCCGCCTGGTGGCTTCCATTCCAAATGAATGGCGTCTGCATTTTGCTTTTTGATATCATCTTTGAAAAATTCGATCCCTACGTTGATCGCATGAATTTTACTGGTAAAAAGCTCATTGATTTTACTCATGGTTAAACCCCTTTCGCCACAAATTCTCTAGCCAGCAGACCAGCATTTGTACTGCTGCTTGCGATTGTCACGCCTGCATCCATCAGCTTTTGCACTTGATCCTCGAATTTAGGGCTGTCCAGATCGGTTCCCATTACATAGCCGAGGATTTCCAAGTGTCTGCCTTCTTTTTCAGCCAATTGCTTCGCTTCGATAATCGCTGGCAGCATCACACCAACCGGATCTTCATGAGAGCCAAAGCCCAGAATGAAGTCCATCACAATAACGCCAACAGAAGGATCCTTTGCTTCTTGCAGGAATCTGGCGATACGTGTGGATGGGTCAATCATTGGATGTGGCTTGCCGTTTGTGAAATCGTCATCTCCCATGTCCAGGAACGTATGAGCGATACTCTCGTGCAGGTTTTTCAGCTTATATTCTGGTTTCTTCTGAATGTTGCTGTATACATCTTCATAGGTGTCCATCGCGAGGTACATCGCTTCATCACACAGCGTTCCGCCGCAGAACAATCCGCGAATGTACTTTTGCTCCGGTGTCAATTTTGCGCGTACTTCTTCAATCAACGGCCAGTTGAGTGGACGCTTGTTAAGCTCATCCTCGTTGGCACCTGCCAGGACAACTGCTTTGAGGGCAGCCTCTTTCGTCGTTTTGGCAAAATGTCCGCCAGCTGCCACTACTGCGGTCTCTTCTCCGCCGATGAAGTAGACAACCACTGGCTTTTTGCAATTTTTGATCTGTGCCAGTACTTTTTCTTCCACACTTGGTGCCGGTGGCTTGGAAATGAGTACGATTACTTTTGTCGCCTCGTCCTCGTCCAGTGCCTTCATTCCGTCCAGCATCATGATGCCGCCTACTTGCTCGCTCAGATCGCGGCCACCTGTACCGATCAGCTGAGTAATACCACCGCCGAAGTCGTGAATACGCACGCTTACCTCTTGGCTGCCAGTACCAGATGCGCCGACGATTCCGATGTTGCCTTTGCGAACTGCGTTTCCGAAGCACAGCGCTACGTTGCCAATGATCGCAGTACCGCAGTCAGGTCCCATCATCAAGAGGCCTTTTTCATGAGCGAACTGCTTCAGTGCGATTTCATCCTCGATGCTTACGTTGTCAGAGAACAGCATTACGTGCAGATCGTTTTCCAACGCTTTTCTCGCTTCTCTCGCTGCGAACGCACCGTTCACCGAAATTACAGCCAGATTTGCTTCCGGAATGGATTTTGCCGCAGAATCGATCGTTGCATATTTGATCTCGCTTTTTCCTTTGGTGTCACCTTTTTTCGTGAACAGCTCCTCGATACCCACATATGCACTCTCGCACAGCTCATCTGTCGCTGCTTTTACCACGATCATCAAATCGCTTGTTTTCGCTGCTTCCAGCTCAGGTGTGATTAGGCCTACGTTGCGCAGTACCTCTTTGTTCATTTCTGTACCCATGGCAATAACTGCTTGCTCTACGCCTTCAATCTGATTCGCTTTGGTCGAAAGCGACATCAGAGACACGGAGTCAAAATACGTGCTCTCTTTAATCACGACTTTAATAGACATGCCCTACCTCCTGCTTCTCTATTGAGTTCCAAGCCACAGACCAGCCCCAGCGCCATGTCTGTTCCTGATGAAGAACCGATGGACAGCACCTTTTCCAAAGCACCCAGCAGCTCGCTCGCCGTACCCTTGGACAAGGCTTGCAGCAAATTTACTACTGACTCTCGCACTTGTCCGCAGACTGCCTTTTTTACCATCATGTAGCTGATTTCGTTTGTTAATCGTTTTGCTTCTGTTGCTATTTCTTCTAAAAAATGGAATGGCAAATAGTAGGGGGCTCCCGGCATATTCACTATGCTGAACAAACCCACTAAAAAATCGTCACCAGAAGGTGTTAATCCTGGTCCCAGACCGACAAGCCCTAGTGCATACTGCACAGCTTCCTCACTTTTTCCTGCTGCCAATGCCTCTCGCAGCAAGCCTGATCGCTGGAGCAGCATATTGGACATTTCCGCTTCAAACGGTGTGGACGGTCGGGAATTTCTCTTCATACCGCCGCACTTGCCATGAACGGCAATATATTCCTTCATGAACGCTATATCTACTTTTAGAATTTCTATGTTGGAAGGATAGGGAGGCAGTGTGCACTCCCACTCTTTTGCTTGCGTAGCTGCGATTTCTATTTTATTTCCAATCTGTAGCGTCTGCCCCTGTGACAGAACGCGGTCGCCCACTTCCAGCCCCGTCTCATGAAAGCGTTTTATATCAAGGACTAACGTGTTTGGCCCATTATCCAGTTGATCATTGGCGATCGTATACAACTCGTCATTTTGATCACACTGCAGATTGATCGTTCGTTCGAAAATACTGTGAATGTTCCCGCTAAAGCTTGAGCTTGCCAATATCCGCAAAAACTCGGCATCGCCAGACAGTGCGTGAATGTGCATGGAGAAATTACTTCGCTCCCGCTTCCAAAAGGATTTGCTCAATTTCGGTGTAGCCTTTTCTTCTGGCTAGCTCAAGTGGAGTGACGCCGTATTTATCAACCATGTGAACATTGGCACCATGCTCAATCAAAAGCTTGATGATCGTTTGTTGTCTTTCTCCGCCGTCATTCAAGATGATCGCTTCGATCAGTGGCGTCCAACCGCAAATGTTGGTATGATTCACATTGATTTCAGTCGTAGTCAAAAGCTCATGTACGATTTCAACATGACCTTTTTCACTTGCAGGTGTAATTCCAACCCCGCCAAAACGTGTGAGCAAATCGATGTCCGTACCTGCTTTAATCATCATTTTTACAAGCTCGAGCTTGTTGTTGATGCAACCGTACAAGAACGGATTGAAGCAAGTTTCATCCTGCAAATCAACGTTTGCACCTGCATCTACCAAAAACTGTACGGCTTTATACTGGTCGTTCATTGCAGCAATGAGGATGGCTGTACGCTTTTGTCTGTTTCTGACATTGATATCAATGCCTTGCTCAAGATGCTGCTTCAGTGCATCGATATCGCCCTGGGCTGCGGCATCGTGAAATGCTTGTACTACGTTTTTGTCCGTCATATTTGCCCTCCATGTACCCGTATTCGAAAGCTTGTATTTTCGCTTACTCGCCTTTTTCTTGAAAAATAAATTAGACAAGTAAACCATTCTTACAGCATTATTTTAGACAGGAAGTATGCAAACGTCATTGTGTAACGAAACTAAAAAAACTCAGATTCAATTGTGCACATTGCACAAACACATATATGTCCAACATACCGAGGGGTGAATACGGATGCTGACCATTAAAGATTTGCTCCAGATCAAATCGATCGATGGAATTAAGATTATCGCAGGAGAACAAGGCATTAATAATGTCGTCTCCATCGTCAATATCATGGAAAATCCCGATGCGTTCGACTGGCTTTCCTCGAATGAATTGCTTTTATCGACTGGTTATATTTTCAAGGATAATGAAGAATTGCAAAATAAAATCATCAAAGAGCTGGCAGAAATCAATTGCTCCGGGCTATGTATAAAAATGCAGCGTTACTTTGATCGAATTCCGCAAAACATGATCGATCATGCGAACAAGTACGGGTTGCCACTGTTGGCCCTGCCTTTTGAATATACGTTGTCCAAAGTAATTGCCATCATCAATGAAAAAGCATCTGGGCGCTATGATTTGTTGAATCGGAAAACATTGGATATGCACAATGCGCTATTTCGCATCGCGCTTGAGGGAGGCGGTCTTGACCGGATATCCTCCGAGCTGGCAGAGACCATAGGCAACCCGCTGCTCATTTTGGACAGGGACTGGAATCTGTTACACTACACCGAAATCAAACAAAATCCCGTCCCACTAAAGTCCTGCCTGACCCTTGCGAAAAACAGACCTGTCTTCACTCGTGAATTCACGGAAAGCATCCCGAAAAATATTAGCCAGATTAAAAAATCGATCAAGCGCATTTATCATGGAAAAGACCAGGATATCAAATGCCGCGTGCTTCCTGTCGCTGTAGCCAACTACATTTATGGGTACATTGTCGTCTGGCAAACGATTCGAGAGATGACGGAGTTTGACTATATTGTCCTCGAACAAGCCTCGACGATCATGGCGCTGGATCGCATAAAAGCTCGGGAGATTGAGGAAGTAAAGCTGAAAATCAGGCAAGACTTTTTCGACGATCTGCTTACGGGAAAAATTACATCGAGCGATTCGATCCAGACGCTGTGTGACCTGCATGGCTTAAAATCGACGTATATGTACTACTGCGCCGTCATCAACATCGAGCCGATAGAGCTGGAAAATTTGGAGGACATGGTCGATCGCAAATACGAGCTGGATCGGATCGCCAAAAAATGTGTGGATATCGTCTATGATTGCGCGAACAAAGCCCACGGGGAGATCACATGCTTTTATCGCAACAACCGAATTATTATTCTCGTGGGACAAAATGAGCACAAGCCGCCAACCTCTGTCAGCGAAGCCAGACAGTTCGCTACCGAGCTGCGCACGACGCTGCAAGAAAAGATCAAGAAAACGACGTTTCACATGGGAATTGGCAGGCAATACAAAGCGATTACTTCCTTGCACAAAAGCTTTTCCGAAGCACATGAAGCGATCCGGCTGATGCAAAAATTCGATAGCAAAGGGAACGTCTCTCACTTTGACGACTACTCCGTCTACCATTTTCTTGATACCAATATTAAAGACATCGAGCTGGAGGATTTCTTCTTAAAACAGCTGGGCACCCTCTATGAGCACGACCATGCTTTTGGTACAAGCTTTATGAGCACACTGGAAAATTACTTTGCGTTTAACCAAAATGTGAGTGAAGCAGCCAAAGCGATGTTCATTCACCGCAATACGTTTATTTATCGGATCGACAAGATCAAGGAGCTACTGAACATGGATCTGAAAAATTCCGAGGAGCTTTTGCAAATTCAGCTCGCTCTCAAAATTGGCAAGCTGCTACACAAGGAATAGAAGCAGGTGCTACTTTTTGAACACCCATTTCTGGTTCATTGGACAGAGTGCCTACTTGCACCAAAATTTGTATAATCAAAATAAGAACGAGTGGCTTCTGCTAGTTTTACCCTTTTGCCAAATACATCTTCCTTAGGAGGAGAGGTTGCATGGGTACAAGCTATGATCCACATTTTCTTGGTGATAGGCACCCTGTTCATTTACCTCAGCTTTTAGGTAACACAGCAAAAGGCTCTTTAGCCGGTGGGCAAGTATTTGATTTTTGTCATTTTGCAATCGTCATGAGCAAGCAAACGAGATTTGCCATTTTCTCTGCGGCATGTGTAGACAAGTCAAAAGCAGTCCCTCTCACAAGAGATAATACTTCCTGGCATTTTGATGAGCGAATTGGCATGGAAAATCAGGTAGGGCCTGAATATTACGCTGAAAATGATTATGATCGCGGCCATTTGACGCGCAGGAAAGATGTTTGCTGGGGAGACATGCAGGAGGCTAGGCAAGCCAACTACGACTCTTTTTGCTATGCGAATATCTCGCTACAGCATCACAACTTTAATACAGGGATTTGGAACTGCCTGGAGGATTGGGTCGTGGAGAGAGTCCGGACACAAAAGCTGATTGTCATCACAGGCCCCATTCACAAAGCAGAGGACGAAGAATATTGCGGGGTTCGAGGCAAACCGGGGTGTGCCGTGAAGGTTTCGTTCGGTTTTTGGAAAAGCGTTTTCTATGTAAATGAAGAGCAGCAGCTTACATGTCTCTCGTTTCTCATCCGGCAAAGCACGGAACGTTCAAAAGATCGCTGCGAGTATGATAGACTCGTCACCTATCAAGTCCCTCTAGACACGATAACAAAAGAAGCGCAGCTGCAATTCGAAGACAGCCTTTATGAAATCAATCCGCTCGTGTCAAAACAAGGCGTTACGATACCTGCGTTCGACCAGCCTGCCCCAGTCATAAAAAGGATTCTACAGCCCGGCGATATCGAGCTCGGTGCAAAGTGATGCGTCCGCTTTTCTATTTGAGTGAAGCACTACTCTTTTATCCGATACCAATGCACGTACTGTTCATGGTAGCCGATTTTTTCATAGAGGCGCAGAGCAGGCTGGTTGTCTTTCAGCACCTGCAAATACGAATACTTTGCCCCTTTTTCCTGCCCCCACTGCAATAGGTTTAAGACCAGCTGCTCGCCCAGACCCTGATTCCGATACGCTTGATCTGTCACGATATCAAATAGTCCGATATACTCTCGCTCCACTACTCCAAGTCCGCAAGCCACGATTTTGTTGTCCACATAGAGCGAGGCATAACAAGCTGGAGGGATTATGTTTCCCAGCGTCTTGGTCATCGTCTCTTTCGCCTTTTCTCCTTGGTGGCTTAGTCTGCAATAGGCGTCTCTCCACTCCTCTGTGCCATACTCGTCAAAACGGGCCAGGTGGAGAGACGGCGCTGCCACTTTATCCAGCGAGACAGCTTGCATGCTCGTAAACGCCTGGGCGACATATCCCTTTGCTTCCAATAACTCATCCAGGTCGTGGGGCTCAGCGAACGGTGTCATTTTAAAAATAGTGGGAAGCCCCTTCCCCTGATAGTAGGCTTCACAAGCAGCTATTTTACTCTCCAGCGCCTCCGTTGAAGGATACAGGGCACATACAGAGTTTGCCCGTTTGGTATAGCCATCTGCGAACCGTAGGAGCCAACCGTCATACACCATCGTTTCTAAAGCTGGCCAGGCGTTCAGCGACAGTTCTTCTAGTTTTGGATACAAGGTGATACCTCCTCTTTTTAATAATTATACATCAAATTGAATAAATATTCAACTTGATGTATATGTATGCCTCTGGGTCGACACGAATAGCAGGCATATACAATAAAGCCGTGGCAAGTCCTGCTTTTGCGAGCTGTCCACGGCCTTTTATTTGAAGCGAATCGTTTACCTACTTACAGCCAGGTTGTTTTGTTCTCAGCAGCCACACGATCTGTCTTTGGAGCTTCACCATCCGGGTAGCCGATAAAGAGCGTGCCGACCACTTTCCTGTTCTCAGGAGAGCCAAGGAATTGCAGCAAGCGCTCGTCACGAACCAATCCCACACCTCTTGTCCGCCATACCATTCCCAGTCCCAGCTCCTTGGCAGCTAGCCACATCGAATGAATCGCACAGCATACTGCATATTCATTGTCTTCTGACGAAGCTTCATCCCCGGGAATCACATCTGCTGTTGCAACGATCACCAGCGGTGTTTTTTCCAAAACTTCCAGTGAACTGTTCACAAGATTCGGTTTGGTTGGAAAACGCTCCAGCAAAAACGCCTTCGCAATGTCCTCAAAGCGTTGCTTGGCTTCTCCTCTGATCACATAAAAATGCCACGGCTGACGCAAACGGTCATTCGGCGCGAGGACAGCGCAATCGAGCAGCGCTTGTATTTTCTCGGTCTCTACTTCTTTCTGAATATAGTTGCGCACGGCTCTGCGGTTTTTTAGTAGGTCTTGTACGGTCATTTTTGCATCCTCCTTTTACATCCAAGCAGCTTTCACAAATTTACCATTCATTATATACAAGCCCGTTTCGTTCGTATAGCGTCATGTGGCTAAGAAAACCTCTATCGAGGCTTCCACAAGGAGGAGCGACCGCGTTTAGCGGAAAGTTTTCATGCGCTCCGGAATTCATAAGCATCACGCTTATAAATTCCTATACGTTCGAAAAGTACATGAAGGATTTGCTCCAGCAGTATCTCATTTCGCATGAATCGCCATTTGGGCTTTATACTCGTCTTCTTTTTTCACATAGATATCATACTGCGTAAAATCGTTTCTCGGAAAAAAGCCAAAGGCAGGCGAACCGAATTGATTCCCTTGCTTAGAATACGATTTGGTCCGAAACTGCACACCACCTGCCGCTAGCTTGTGAACGATACGCAAATAATTTTCATGGCCAAGAGCCGTATAAACCAAGCACTTATACCTGGAGAAAAAGAATTGAAACAAGCTCATGTGTGGCCACTCCCCTTCCCCTTTTTATTCGTATACGTCAGGAACTGGAAACGGTTTCATGATCTGCCACACAAATATGCTTTTCATAGGCAAAAGACCCTTCGCAACCGGCAGAATCAACTGGTTTGAAAGGGTCTTTCCCTAAAAGTATAGAAGACGTTTTTCGGCGATGGTCACAGCTCGATAAGCGGAATTCCGTTTGTCGCTGCTACTGGCTCGACTGCTTTTCCTGCGGAACGAACCAAGGTGTAATATTCATAGCAGCCAATCACCCCGAAATCCCCGTCAATCACGCCAGGATAGGCACGATTGACGGAATATACCTGGCTTTGATGGGCACGCAGCGCTTCCCCTTTTTGCGTTCGATATAGAGTAATGTCCACTTTTCCTGTAATCGGTACAGCCGCTTTTGGTCCGCGGTCCGGGCAGTGGTCATAGTAGTGAGGGATCGACACATAGTACAAATCAGGATATTCATCAGTTGTCAGCTGAAGCTCTGCTCGCTCTACTGCGATCGTAGTCGCCTCACATGTGACGATATGATCGGGATGTCCTGTTACCCCGTCTGGCGGAAAGGTAACAACTACATTTGGCTTCCAATCGACAATCGCTGCCTGGATTTTTGCAATCAGCTCCTCCCGATCCGCATTCTCCAGGGAGCCGTCCGGGTAACGGAACAAATCAAGCCGATTGATCCCCAGTACTTCTGCTGCTTTGCCCAGCTCCTGTTCGCGATGACGCGCCAGCTTCTCGCGGCAATCGATATCAAACGGACCCGAACGTCCCTTGCACCCCGATGTGACGCATAATAGGCATGTTTGTTGTCCGTGATCCTGGCATTTTGCAAGCGTGCCCCCGCATGCAAATGATTCATCATCTGGATGCGGGAACACAACCATTACTTTTTTCATGTATGCACCTCATTTACCGTTCGCCTGGTTCTCCTGACTATCGAGATAAGCCAAGCCTTTCGCAATCACTCCGTATATGGGAGCATTCTGCGCACTTTCAATAACGACCTGCGAGGCATAGCGATTGACCCGCTCTACGACAATCTCCCGTACACGCTCGTCGTTTTGCAGGACGCCTCCCTGCAAGATCATCTGAAACGGTTTATTTTTCATTTCCAGCTGGTCAATGACGGCACGAACCGCTAAAAACAGCTCTTTTCCCGCTGCTTGCAGAATCGCTTGTGCCACCTGATCATTGGCATCTGCTGCCTGACTTACAAGTGGCGACAGCTCGGCTACCTTGTCTACCGAGTAATGCGAGCTATACGTCCAGTTAAATAATTCATCTACACGCGCAAGTCCGACATAGGGGAGAAGCAGCTCTTTGAGGATCGTTTTCTCACCTCTGCCGTCCGCATGCTTTAAAACGGCCATAATGGCTTGCTTGCCGATCCAATAGCCGCTTCCTTCGTCTCCAACCCGATGCCCCCAGCCACCTGCACGCGCTGTTTGTTGACTCTCATTTACCCCAAACGCAATCGAGCCTGTTCCTGCTATCACCAAAATACCAGGCTTACCGCCGGTTGCGCCAAGCAGCGCCGCAAAGCTGTCGTTTTCTACGATCAAATGGCGGACGCGGATGTTTAGCGACGTAAGCACTTTCTCCACCATGCCACAAATCACCTGCCGGTCATGCTCGGTATCCAGTCCGGCAAGACCAAACACCGCACACTCCACTTCCCACTCCACCTGATCGCCTAACTGTTGCTGCGACTGAGCGGTTAACCCGTTACGTGCTTTTGCATCCTCCAGTGCCTGTGCGATCGCAGCAATCAGCTCGCGTGATGCCGCTTCCTCTCCAATTCCCTGATAATTACATGAGCCGGAACGACCTATTCCGACTTCTTGACTGGATCGGTCCACCAGCACCGCCAGGCACTTGGTGCCTCCTCCGTCCACTGCCAGAAGAGGAATCCGCACCACTGCCATTACCCCACACTCCATTCGGCTGTCATTTGGTCGAGCTTTCGCGCTGCAGCCGTGCATGACTGCTTCGCCTGCGCAAGCCATGCCGCCTCTTCCTGCCATGCCCTTTGGCGTTCACCGATCATCCGTTTGATTTCATCAGGACTCGGACCGCCAGGCAGCTTGCGAATCGCAACGAAATGAACAGGGTCTAAAGCGAGCCCCAGCTCTTCTGCTGTGAGTACCAGTTCTCTGCCGATGACGGCTTGCGCTGCGCGATTTACTAGTTCGAGACTGATTTGATTTGCTGCCAGCCCGGCGCTCATGGCTTCCTTTACAACACCACTTACGATGTGATGCGCCTTGCGAAACGAGATTCGATCTGTGCGCACCAAAGTATCAGCCAGCTCTGTTACCGTAGCATAGCTTTCTTTTGCCCGCTCCAGAAGAACATCCTTGTTTACCTCCATCGTTCCTACCACACACGCCATGAGTCGATACATTTGCTCCAGCACGGACATGCCGCGCCACGCATACGGCTGCATATCGTCCTCTGTATCCACAATATCCCCGAACGGTGTATTGTGCATCATCGTCAGAACGGTCGTGGCATTCCCTGCACAACTGGACAATAAGGAACGCATATGTTCAAAGGAAACCGGATTTCGTTTTTGCGGCATGATCGAGCTAATCTGAACATAGGGGCTTGCTACTTTTAGTCCGGCAAATTCCTGCGTGCACCACAGCAGCATATCTTGTACGGTACGTCCCAGGTTGATCGCTGCCAATTGTACCGCAGTTGCAACCTCTCCTAAATAATCGGCCCCACATACAGCATCATAGGAATTTTCTACCAATTCGTCAAATCCGAGCAATTCCTTCATTCGCTCGCGACTGATTGCAAAGCCCGATGTCGTCAGTGCCGCTGCCCCCATCGGACTTCGGTTGCATGTGTGATACGCTTGGATAAGCCTTTTGATATCACGGCTGAGCAAATCAGTAGCAGCCAACATGTAATGAGCCATCGTTGTTGGCTGTGCCTGCTGGGTATGCGTATAGCCAATCATCACCGTCTCCGCATGTTCATGTGCAAAGAGGAGCAAATGCTCTTTCAGATAGAGGGCAGATGTGAGGGTCACAAGCAGTTTTTCACGCAGCACCATGCGGTATATCGTAATCCCCATGTCATTGCGGCTTCTTGCCAGATGCAGATTGCCCGCTACATCCGGTGCCAGCTCCAGCAGACGGCTCTCTACCTGAAAGAACAAATCTTCAAACTGCCCGGTATACGAAGAGCGACGCAGTTCATCCAGCTCAATACCGCTGAGTGCACGAGCAATCATTCTCGCTTCATCATCGGTAATCAATTCCTGTTCACGCAGCATGATCAGATGCGCCTTGTTGATGGCCATCATCGGTTCCAAGAGATGATTTTTGGCCTCGTTAAAAGCAGGCTCCAACACAGCCTCCACATACGTCTTCCCAGGGAAACTAGCCCCCTCCTGCTGAAAAATCCGTTCTCTGTAATCCATCTTTTCGCATCTCCTTCCCTGCCGATTCGTTGGCTACGTTTTCTGCGACGAAATCTCTTTCGCAAAAGGAGGGGAAGCGATCCAAAAAGAGAATCGCTTCACCACTTTTGCTAAAGAATCGTGATCCTACTACGGACCGCGAAATGCTGCTTTTACTGATGCAGGCTGACCATGTTTACAAACATCCGAATCGCGCCAGGCACCAGAGCAGGAATTTCTCGGTACCAGACAAGCGAGCTGTAGGTATAGGTTCCTTTGCCGTATTTGGCAGAGAGGAACGTTCCTGTAAACTCATTCTCTCCTGGGTCACCATTTGCGATCAGCTCGGTATATTCCTTGCCCCACTCAGCCGGGTTGTACGCCGAGCGGTCTTGAATCCAGTTATCCCAATCCCCTTCTGTGATCTTGTTTGGCGTGTTGAACAGCGGATGATCAGGTGCCAGCATCGTGACTTTGGAGTTTTCATCCGTCACGCGCCACTGAATCAACGGCGCACCGATTTTGATTGGATAAGGAGCGAGCTCCGGCTTCCATTTGTCTTCGGGCTTATGATACTGCACGACGAGATTGCCGCCGTTTTCCACGTATTTAAGCAAACGCTCATTGCTTGGAATCAGCTCGGGACGGAAGCCGTATGCGCGAATACCCAAAACGATCGTGTTGTACTGGCTAAGATCACCTGACTCAATATCTTTCGCAGTCAAATTCGTCACATTGACGCCGACCTGCGACAAGTATTGATCGATATTGTCAAAGCCGCTGGATACGTAGCCGACCTTGAGACCAGCAGGTACCTTGAGATCAAACGCCTGGATCGCAACTGTCGAAGGCTGCACGAAGTAAGTCGTTCCCAGATGTGGATAACGAATGACCTGTACGCCATGGCGGCTTTCTTTTCCTCCACCTGTTGCGACAGCCGTGATCGTGTATGGATCCGGCTTGACAGATGCAGCAGCTTTTACCGTAAAGGCAACTGACTTCGTTTCTCCTTTTGCGTCAAAAGCGAGTGGTGCTGCTTTAGGCTCTACTGTCCAGCCTTTTGGTACATCGAGAGAAATGTTCGTTTGTGCTGCACCAGGATTGTAGTTTTTCACCGTTACCTTGACAGGAATCGGCTCCTCCGGCTTTTGCGTATTCAATACGGTAGCGCTTGGGCTTGGTACCAGCGAAAAAGATGGAAGGACTGCAATTGCATCAGCTGGCACAACATGGCTATTGGCTGCTTGGCCGGATAGGCTGTACGAAACGTCAGCCGTAATCGCTGGCGCGCCGTACGGTTGGAACAACTCCGCATTTGCTGGAACGGATACGTCAAACGTCGTTTTTACCGTCTGATTGTAGCCCAGCTGCGAAAAGCTCGTAGTGGACAAAGCTTTTGCCGCCCAGCCTGCTGGAACGTTTAATTTCAAATCAACCTTGCTGATTTTGCTCTGTCCTCCGTTGTAGGCAGTCACGGTTACTTTTGTTTTTTGACCAGCCACCAGTTCGGTAGTCTCCGGCTTCACCTTTGTCACCAGAGAAAGTGCCTCGGCACTTGCCTTGTTCAGCTGTGCCTGCTTGACATCCAGGCGATGCAGCAGGTCTGTTTTTGTGTCGGCAGGCAGATTAGCTGCTTTTACAGTCACTGTTGTTTTTTGCACGTCAGCGAGCATTTCATGTACTTCCTTGGCTACTGTCGCAAACTGTGGATATGCTGCAATTACTTCGGAAGAATCCTTTTGCAGCTTTTTCAGATCAGCAGCTATTTTTTCTCCGCCAGGCTGGTTTGCAACCTCCTTGGCTAAATCGTCAAAGGTATAAGCGATTCCATCGAAAAAGTCCGTTTCTTTCTTTTTGCTCTCCACTACAGCCTGATCCAGCTTGTAGTAGTTGAAGGTCGGCCCCTCGTCGTAGTGGCGTCCCATTCCTTGGCTCTTGTGCATGAAACGGGATTCCTCACCCAGCTGTAAATACGAAGCGCCGTAAATTTCGTCGTAGTCGCCGACAGGAACACTCACAGAGTAGTCGGATTCCTTTGCTGGCAAATACAGCTTTTTCACTTGCCATGGTGCGAGCCCTTCTTTTAGCTGCTCGGGAAAAACGTTCGGATCGGCTGCATCCTTGAAAGCTCGCACGGTAATGACATTGATCGCTCGATGATGGCCGTGAGTCGAAGGTTCGTTCAGAAATGCGGGTATTACTACATCAGGTCGGATTGTACGGATTTTACGAATCAGCTTTTCGTACGCAACTTGCTCTCCCCATTTTTCCAGTGTTTCATCAGGACTCTTGGAAAAGCCGAAATCAAAAATCGGGTCATCGATTTTTTCACTCAAATTTTCCAAATGAATGTTGGTGATTTTGGAAGCCTCCTGTAATTCGCGTGTGCGGATAATTCCCAGGGCATTACCCAGCTCACTGCCAATTTCGTTTTGGCCACCTTCCCCCCTGTTTGCGATGACGCTGGACGTATCCACTCCCCTACCCAGTGACAGATACGCAAGCATGGCACTGTGCTCGTCATCTGGATGGGCCCCGGTATTCATGGCGCTGGCGATTGTGGCGAGCGGTTTGATCGCTTTCCACAAATCGACAACCCCCCGGTCGGCATGGGCAGTCTGTGGTGCTACCGGCATAATCAAGCTACCTGCTAGCACCGCTGCTGTCGTAATCGTGTACAACTTGGCAAGCTTCCCCTTTTTCAATGAACTCTCCTCCATTCCCCTTTTCCGAGTCTGTTCAAAAAGCTGTGTTGCCGTACCTTTTGAGCATCCTCATCAGATTGATGTCTATATCAATCATGGCTACTCTAGTAGCTTTTCCTGATGTGCCATGGATCGACCCTAAGAAAAACATAACGGAGTGGTGAAATGGGTGAATCGCTTACTGCTTTTGACTGATCATGTTGACAAACAGGCGGAATGCACCTGGCACAAGCTGCGGTATTTCTCTAAACCAAGCGAGTGAGCTGTATGTATACGTCCCTTTGCCGTAATGCGCAGAGAGGAAAATCCCTCGAAACTCTGGCTCACCTGGATCACTTGTCGCAATCAACTCGGTATATTCACTGCCCCAGCGCGAAGGGTTATAGATGGAGCGCTCCTGTACCCAGCCATCCCAATCTGCTGACGTAATCAAATTTGGCTTGTGAAACATCGGGTGCTCCGGGGCAAGCATGCGTACATCTGACTGCTCATTCGTGACTCGCCAATCAATCAGTGATTCTCCGATAAAAATCGGATACGGTGCGAGCTGTGGCTTCCATTTATCCTCCGGCTTATGGTACTGCACGACGAGATTTCCGCCGTTTTCCACGTACTGCAAAAGGCGCTGGTTGCTATCGATCAATTCTCTGCGGAAGCCGTATGCGCGAATACCGAGAATAATCGTGTCATAGCGAGACAAATCACCTGATTGAATCTCATTGGCATCGAGGTTGATGCAGTTTACCCCTACCTGGCGCAAGTATTTATCAATCCTGTCAAAGCCGCTTGATACGTAGCCAATCCGCTGATTCTCCGGAATAACCAGATCAAACGCCTGAACGATTAGTTCTGTCGGAAGGATCAAATAACTGCGACCTACGTGAGGATACTCAATGACCTGGACGTTGCGCCCATTCTCTGTCACGCCATCTGTTCCTGTGACCTGCGCAAGAATCTCATACTTCCCGTTTTTTACCTTAGGAGTCGTTTTCACTGTAAATGAAATCGTCTTGGTCTCACCGCGGAAAGAAAACGGAACATCGACACTGCTTGGCTCGGCTGTCCATCCGTCCGGCAGCTGCAGGGATACTTTTGCAGTCGTTGTACCCGTGCGGTACTGCTTCAATGTCACTTTGACAGGGATCGTCTCATTGGTGTGCAGTGTATTGAAAACGACATTATCCGGCGTCAGTGCCAGCGAGTAGGGTGGCAAAACGGCTACGCTGGCCTCTGGCTCAACCCGAATCGCACTCGCGGTATCAAAAGCAAAATACTGGGCCTCGACTTCGAGTGCAGGCGGCTTGTAGGGATGAAACAGGCTGGCATCAGAGGGAATCGACACCTCGTACACCGTGCAAACCGTCTGGTTATATGGCAAACGCGGGAAAGCAGTTGGCGTCAGTGGTTTTGCTGTCCAGCCTTGTGGCACACGCAATCGCAGCTGGACATGCTCAATTTCTATCGCTCCACCGTTGTAGGCCGTTACCGTGACTGTCGTCGTTTGGCCCGCCACCCATTCGCCAGTATCCGGCTTGATCTTGACCACGAGTGAAAGTGCCTCGGCACTTGCCCGATTTAGCTGCGCTTCCTTGATTCCTAGACGGTACATCAGATCAATTTTGACTGCCTTGTCGATGGAAGCAGTATGTACCTCCTGCTGCGCGGCATGGAGCAACGCTTTCATCCGGTGTACACGACTGGCAACCTCCGCAAAGCGCGGGTACGCTGCCAGGACATCCATCGCCGCATTATTCAATCGTTGCAGGGCGTCTGCCAGCTCCGGCGCTCCTTTTTCCGCTACGTCCTCTGCCAAATCTGCAAAAGTGAGCGGAAGTCCTGAGAAGAAATCGCGTTCTTTTTCCTGGGCAGGAACAACAGCCGCATCCAGTCTGTAGTAGTTGTAAGTCGGTCCTTCATCGTAATGAACCCCCATGCCCTGCGTTTTATGCATGAAGCGCGAGCGCTCACCCAGCTGCACATAGGAGGAGCCGTAGTTTTGATCGTATTCTCCCACGGGAACGGCTACGTGGTAGTCGTCGTTATCGATCACTGGCACGTACAGCTTTTTGATTTGCCAGGGCAACAGTCCACTCTCCTGATGCTGTGGAAATACATCAGAGTCTGCTGCGCCTTGAAAAGCCCGTTGGGTCAACAGTGTAATGGCCCGGTGATGTCCGTGAGTGGTAGGTTCATTTTCAAAGCACGCAATCACGACATCCGGGCGCAGCTCCCTGATTTTCCGCACCAGACGTTCGTAGACGACCTCTTCGCCCCATTTGCGAAATGTTTCCTCTGCGCATTTGGAAAAGCCAAAATCATGGATCGGGTCAATCAGCTCTTCGCTTAAAATACCGAGTGTCACATTGCTGATCCGCGATGCTTCCTCCAGCTCTCTTGTACGGATAATACCCAGAGCAACACCTTGTTCGCAGCCAATCTCATTTTGTCCACCTTCACCTCTGGTGGCGATGATACTTGAGGTGTACACGCCTCGTCCCATTGCGAGATAAGCGAGCATCGCACTATGCTCATCATCCGGATGAGCACCCGTATTCATTGCGCTGGCTATCGTAGCAAGCGGCTTGATCGCTGTCCACAGATCGAGCAAGCCATGTTCCCCATGCCCTGCACGTGCAAATACCGGGATGGGTGGGCAAGGCAGTCTGGCCCCCGGAATGTGCTTGTCGATTGACTCACTGCTTTCCATGTTAAAGCTCCTCCTTTATCACCATGGCGGGTGATGAAACCGCGGCGTGGGGTGGCGAGTACCAGCCTTTGAGCCGTTACTAAACGGCAGTACCGGCTTTATCCCCCGACAGCTTTCTGGAGATGAACAACACGATGATGATGACCACGATTTGCAAGACGCCGTAGGCACACGCGGTACCGAATTCAAAATTGTACATACGTTGGAAAACGGCTACGGACAAAGGTGTCGTCCGTGGCGTAAAGATCAGGATCGAAGCAACGAATTCTCCGATACACTGTACGAATGCCAATAGTGTCCCGGCGAGAATCCCGCCTAGAGCCATCGGAAACACAACACGTCTGAAGCTGTACCACCAGGAAGCTCCCAGATTGCGCGCAGCCTCTTCTACAGAAGGGTCCATCTGCATCATGGTTGCCGATGTCGAGCGGAACACCAATGGCAGATGGCGGACGAAGTAAGCAAGCGGGATGATCCAAAACGTCCCGATCAATACCTGTCCAAAGCTAAACACATTAGGCTGACTGAAGGCTGCGATCAGGTTTACAGCAACAACCGTACCAGGCAATGCCCACGGCAGCATGATCAGCACATCCAAAAGTGTTTTACCGCGGAACTTGAGACGAACCATCGAATAGGCAGCAGCTACACCAAACAGAACAATTCCGATGGAGGCGATTGCAGAGAGCTGCAAGCTATTGGCGATCGGACGCCATGTCTTGCTATCTGTAAACAAATCGATGTAATGACTCATCGTATATTGAGGAGGCAATATCTGTACCGTCCACGTACCATCCACCGAGAAGGAGATCAATACCAGGACGAGAATTGGCAGCATCAGGATAATCGTGCCGATAAACGACAGCACAATCGTTACGTAGCGCCCAGCTTTACTCTTGATCTCGGTGCGATGAACACTTACCCCTTTGCTGAGGTTCTGATAATTGCGTGCGCCCTGATACCAGCGCATGATCAGCAAAAAGGCAATCGAAACGATAGACAAAATCGTCGATTGTGTAGCCGCCATGTCCAAGTCCCCATTGGTACGGGACAGGTAAATTTGCATGGTCATCGTACGGTCGATTCCAAAAATAAGCGGTGCGGTGTAAGAAGCCATCGAGATCATAAACACAAGAAGCGATGACGCTACAATCGCAGGTGTCAGCATCGGCAGGATGACGCGGCGCCAAACCGTAAATCGGTTAGCTCCGAGACTCGCTGCCGCCTCTTCCAGCGAAGGATCAAGTCCTTTGATGGCAGCCGTCGCCGTCATGAAAAAGTACGGGTACATCGTAAATGCATGGACCACAACTACTCCCCAAAAACCTTTCAGGGAGAAAGGCACTTGTGCCAGATCAAACAGTTCCTTGAACATTCGCGGGAAGATACCGCTCTCTCCATATAAGAAGGTAAACGAAAGGACCCCAATCAGTGGCGGCAGTGCCATCGGAACAAGCGCCAGGACGGACAAGATTTTGCGTCCAGGGAATTCATAGCGCTCCAGCAAAAAGGCCATCGCCACACCGACAATTCCACAACTGATGACACTCAAGATGGAAATGTAGATGCTGGTCCAAAGCGCTTCCAGGTTGGCGGTATGCTCCAAACTGAAAAAGCGCGTGTAGTTTTTCCACGTAATTTGCTCATCGACATTGATACTTGCGATAAAGGTTTCAAACAACGGATAGATGACATACGCCAGTAAGATCAAAAAGAGCGGCGAAACCAGAACATAGACGAAGGCGGGTGAAGAAGTGATAGACTTCCGTCTGGCTAATGCCGGCACTTGCTGCAAATCTGCTTTCAAAAGCTTCTTCCCCCTTATCCTGCGAAATAAATGCTCTCTTTCGGGATATGCAGCCCGATTGAGTCTCCCCGCTGTTTCACTGGCCGTCCCAGATTAATAGACATGCTGCGCAGCTGTTCTTGACCGACCTTGGTCGTATAGTTCACACATGCGCCTGTAAATTCGGACATTTCAACAGAACCGGAGACGATATTGACTCCCTCAGCTACTGTGCTTTCCTGAACCGATTCAGGACGGATCGACATCGTTATGGTCTCCCCAGCCTCCAGACGAGCGCGTGGCGAAGCATTTTGTTTCAGCCCGCTAAGCACATGACCGGAAGCGAGGCGTACTTTAACCTCTTCTCCTTCGATGCCGACAACGGTTCCTTCCCACAAATTCGTCTCACCAATAAACGAGGCGACAAATCGATTCACAGGGAAATGATAAATTTCATGCGGTGTGCCCACCTGCTGTACTTCTCCACTCTGCATAACCATAATCCGATCGGACATCGACATCGCTTCTGCCTGATCGTGCGTCACGTAGATGGTCGTAATCCCGAGCTCCAGCTGCAGCCGCTTGATTTCAAAGCGGGTTTCCTCGCGCAGCTTGGCATCCAGATTGGACAGGGGCTCATCCAGCAGCAGGATTTGTGGCTCAATAACGAGTGCTCGCGCCAGCGCGACCCTTTGCTGCTGCCCACCTGAGAGCTGATCAATGCGTCTGTCTCCGTAGCCCGTAAGTCGCACCAGCTTCATGATGCGCTCGACACGTTCCTTTGTATCTGTCTTGTTGATTTTGCGCACCTGCAACCCAAACGCGATATTTTCAAAAACCGTCATATGTGGAAACAGTGCATAGTTTTGAAAAACCATCCCCGTATTGCGCTTGTGAGGCGGGACAGCCGTAACCTCCTGGCTGCCAAATCGGATTTGTCCCTCTGTCGGAAAGTAAAAGCCCGCGATCATTCGCAAGGTGGTTGTTTTGCCGCAACCGCTTGGCCCCAAAAATGTGAAGAATTCACCTGATTCAATATGGATGTGAACGTCCTCGACTCCTTTTGCATTGCCAAACCGTTTGTATACGTGATCAAGTGTTACGCTGCTCATCAGGTCTTCTTTCCTCCTTTGTGGCAAGTCGTGGCCACATGCCCTAGCTTTGCACAAGTGACTAGACGGAAAGGAATAGTCCTTCCCGTCTAGACATCATTACTTCTTGCCTTTGCCCTTAATGTTTTCATCCCAATGCTGCATCCACTCTTTTTCCTTGGCAGCCATAACATCCCAATCGAGATCCATCGGCTTCAGCTTCAGATTTTTCATGAAGTCTGGCAAATCGTCTTTGCTGATATCGGTACGAGCAGGGAACTGGAAGCGCTCCTTAGCCAGCTGAGAAGCGATTTCAGGGCTCATCAGGAACTCCATGAAGTTTTTCGCCGCATCCATGTTTTTCGCGCCCTTGACGAGAGCGATACCGTCTACGAGAATAGGTGCTCCACTCTTTGGATAAATGAAATCATAAGGATGGTTGTTCTTTTTGCCTTGCAACAGGACGTCTTGCAGGTTCCAAAGGGAGATTACGCCTTCTTGACGATCTAGCTTGAGGTAGAGGTTGGTTGGGTCTTGGGTGTATTCCTTCGTGTTAGCATCCAGCTTCAACAGCCAGTCGTAGCCTTTTTCAGGTGTATCTGCACCTTGGCGGAAAATCATAGCGGAATAAATGGTGCGCATCGTGCCTGACTGCAGAACGTTACGAATCACGATTTTGTCCTTGAATTTCGGATCGAGCAATTCATCCCAATCTTGTGGCGCTTCTTCCGGCTTGAGCACATCCTTGTTGTACATGATGACCTCTGGCAAGAGCATCTCACCGTACCAGCGATCTTGCGGGTCTTTGTACAAATCAGGAACCTTGTCAGAGAAGGTAGGCTTGTAAGCTTCCAGTAGTCCTTCATTAGCAGCTGTGCTCAATGCGGACTGTGTGCCGCCCCACCAGAAGTCAGCCTGCGGGTTGGCTTTCTCTGCACGAACACGCTCCAAAATTTGTTGGGCGCCCATCTCCAGTGTTTCCACCTCGATGTTTGGATACTTGTCCTTGAACTTCGGCAGGACGACTTCAAAAATGTTCTTGTCACGTCCTGTATAAATAACCAGCTTTTGCGGTTCTCCAGACGGAGCTGGCGTTGCCGGTTGTGCTGCTGGCTGTGAGCCGGACCCACCACCGTTATTGCTGTTGTCAGCAGGTGCTGATTGTTGTCCTCCACCTGAGCACGCAGCCACAGTCAAGGCCAAGGAACTGACGAATATACCTTGCATCCATTTTTTTATGCTGTTGGACTTCTTCAAAACTTACTCCCCCTCTTCTTCTCTTCTCACTCTTTGTCAAGCAGTCTGCTGAACGGAAACGCTTCCAAGACGCAATGCACTGCGCCAATCAAGCCTGCCCGCTCCCCCAAGCTTGCCTTTTCGAGACTTGGCACCTCTGGCACCCACTCGTTCAGCCAATCGTGAATTCGTTTCACCCCTTCTTCGTCGACATGGACCATCTCCCCGCTCAGGATCAACAGCTCCGGGTTCAATACACTTACGATGTTTGCCATGCCATACGCCCAATGTCGATACACATCATCGAGAAGACGCTGTGCATCAGCATTATTTTGCCTGGCGAGGCGGATGAGCTCTTCTATGACACTCGACCCTTCCTGAAGGTCGGAGAGAAATCCCTTTGCTTGCTGCAAAATTCCCGAGGTAGAATAATTCGTCTCAAAAACCCCGGACGCGTCATTCGGACGGTTATTTACGGGACCGATCATCATAAAGCCGATCTCACCTGCTGCTTCTCGGCTTCCTCGGTAAAATTGTCCGTCCAAAATGATACCTGCACCAATGCCAGTACCTACGTACATGTAGACGACATTGGAATGACCGACTCCTGCCCCACGGACGTATTCGCCCAGTGTCATCATATTCACATCGTTATCGATGATGACAGGCAGTCCGAGACGCTCCTCGATAGTTTGCTGGATCGGTGAACCCATCCAGCCCGTACTGGGTGAAAAGCTGACGGTACCGCTCCCACGCTGAGTGACACCCTGCAAGCCGACGCCAACACCGAGCAGTCGTTCTCGCTCGATACCGCTCTCTTCCAAAAGTTGCTCCAAACCTGCCGCCAAGTCCTCAATGACGGTTTCGCCATTGGATGGCAGAGCCAGTCGCTTTCGGTAGCGTGCCAAAAACTCGCCTTTCAAATCGGCTATCGCCATGTCCAGTGTGGTACCCTCGAAAATCACCCCTGCAATCGCATACGCCTGGTAATTGTATTCCAAGAGAATCGGCTTTCGCCCGCCTTTGGAATCTCCCATCCCTACCTCGTGAAGAAGACCTTCCTGAATCATCTCTTCTACCAGAGCAGAAACACACGGACGACTGAGCATGGTCTCCTTGGATATATCGGCGCGGGAAATTTGACCGTGCTGTATGACCTGCTGTAAGACCTCTCCCTTGTTCAGCTTCTTCACCAGTTTGCTGTTGCCTGTTTTTCTGGGAACACGCACGCCTCACCAATCACCACCATAGAGTTAGTTAACTTTACTAACAAAGATTAACCAAATTATACCTGCCCAGTTCCGAATAGTCAAACAATTTTATAACAAGAAAAAGCGAATCCCATATACAGGAATCCGCTCTTTATCCTCTACTCTTCGCCTACCGTTTGCCATACGTCTTTTACCAGCTCAATAAACGTTTGGATCGCAGCCTCACCCTTACGCCGATCCAGACATACAAGTGAGGTCTCCGCCCTTTTGGAAAAACGATAGAGCTCCGTCAGCTCTCCCGTCCGCAGCTCCTTGGCTACCAAGGCAGTGCTGAGCAGTGCTACCCCAATTTCGTTCAGCACAGACCGCTTGATCGTTTCTTCACTGCTGCATTTAATGACTGACGGCGGTACATACCCGATCTCCAGCAAGCACTGCGTAATGAAGCCGTCGAGATTGCAGCCTTCCTGATAGGAGAGAAAGGGAAAAGCTGCCAAGTCCTCGCGTATCGAGCCTCCCTTGATCATGTCAGGAGACGCGACGAGTGCAAATTCCTCCATGTCTACGATCGTAGAAAAAATCTCGGGCTGTGGGCTGACACCTGCGATAATGCCAATATCGGCTTCATGCGAATGAATTTTTCTGAGTGTCTCCTGGCTCGTACACGAAATGACCTGTAAATTGACCTGCGGATGAGTCTCGACGTACACTTTGAGAATTTGTGGCATGAAATGTGTACAGTAAAACTCAGGTGCCGCTACAACGAGCGGACCTACGGGCAAGTGCAGCGTATTTAGCTCTTCCTCCATATGCTGCAACACAAGAAACAGCTGGTCCGTGTACTGCTTGACTGTTTTTCCTGCCGGGGTTAAAAATGTGCGCTTGCCTACCCGATTGAGCAGCGGATGGCCAAGCTCACGCTCCAATGCCTGAATCTGCACGGTAATGGTTGGCTGACTGTATCCTAATACCTCGGCTGCCTTGGTCAAATTCAAATGCTCGGCTACCACCCGAAATGTTTTTAAATTCCGTAATTCCATAGTGGTTCCACTCCCCCGTTTCCTGTGCCTATAGAGAGAAGTTTAGCCGAAGAGTAGACTTTTGATCAACCAATGCGCTTTCCAGCCGCACTTTTTGTTCAAAGCAAAGAGGCCGTTCGCAGATGCGGCGACCTCCTCCCCTTTAGCGCTCTGAATATTTGTTCACAATACCTGCTAGCTTTCCTGCATCCACATTGCTGCCGCTGACGATGGTCAGTACCTTTTTCCCTTGCAGATCGGGTACCGTGCCCTGCATCAATGCCGCAACCCCCACTGCCCCTGAGCCCTCGACCATGAGATGATGCTCTTTTGCTAGCCAGTGCATCGCCTGGGCAACATGCTCCTCTTCTACGAGCAAAAAGTCGTCCACAATCTCAAGCGCCAAATCCAGATTTCCCTGCGTAATTCCGCCGTGCAGTCCATCCGCAAGTGAATCGCTGTACTCCACATCAGCCAGCCGCTTTTCACGGAAGGAATAGTACCACGGCGGTGAAGCGTGTGTCTGTATGCCAATCACTTTTACATCCGGCTTGATCGCCTTGGCGGCAAGCGCTACCCCGCAAATCAATCCGCCGCCACCTGCTGGCACGAGGATGACGTCAAAATCAGGCTCCTCCAGAAGAGCTTCCAGTCCGGCTGTTCCTTGACCTGCAATGATCTGATCATCTTCAAATGCATGAACAAACGTCCTGCCCGTCTCTTCTGCCAATTGATACGCGTAGCTTTCAGCCTCATCATAGCTGTCACCGTGCACGACCAGCTCCGCACCATAGCGCTTGATTCCGGCTTTTTTCGTCTCTGGCGCTGTTTTCGGCACTACGATCAGAGCGGAAATGCCTTTCAGGGAAGCCGCATAGGCAACTCCCTGTGCATGGTTACCAGCAGAAGCGGTGATTACTCCACGAGCGAGCTCGTCTTCACGCATAGAGGCGATCTTGTTGAGTGCGCCCCGCGCCTTGAACGATCCGGTTTTTTGATGGCACTCCAGCTTCATCCATACGTCTGCGCCAGACAAGCTGGACAAGGCTGCCGACTGAATGAGCGGTGTCTGAATGACTTGCCCTCTCAAATGTTTATGTGCTTTGACAATATCGAGAAAAGATACAGTTAGCATTTGCTACATCCTCCTTTTGTACAATCTGTTAGAACTGCTTGACCAATTGAATAAACAGCTCGACACCAGTCGGGAGCACATCCTCGTCGATATCAAAACGGGGGTGATGGTGCGGATATGAGCTTTTGTCGCCCCCCATTCCGATAAAAATAAAGGAACCAGGCTTACGCTCCAGGTAATAGGAAAAGTCCTCTCCCCCCATGACTGGCTCTACATAGCATAGCACGTCTTCTCCCCAATGATCGGCAACAACTCCTGCGACATACTGGCTCATCACCTTGTCATTCACGACAGGCGGTGTACCCCAGTCCACGATAACCTCACCCTTTGCGCCCCACGCGCTGCATATCGCTTCAATCGTCTGCTTCAGCTCGGCGACCAGCAATTGCCTCGTCTTTTCAGACTGCGCGCGGATCGTTCCGTAGAGAATAGCTGCGTTCGGGATAATATTGTAGGTGGTGCCAGACTCCATCCGACAAATTGAAATCACTGCAGGCTCCATCGGGTTTATCCGCCGGGACACAATCCCTTGGACTGCTGTAATGACCTGGCTGGCTACAAAAATCGGATCAACGGTCTCATGCGGCATCGAGCCATGTCCACCGTAACCTGTAATCACGATGCGCAAATCATCAGAGGAGGCCATCATCGAGCCGTTGCTAATTCCGATTTTGCCTTTCGCGAGCGGCTGCCAGAGATGCAGTCCAAACACGGCGTCGACGTCGTCCACCACACCTTGGCGAACAAGCGCTTCCGCACCGCTCGGGAGCATCTCCTCAGACGATTGGAACAGAAACAGCACATTGGGGCGTACTTCCCCTCTGTTCTCTGACAGCCACTTGGCTGCCGCAAGCAAAATGGCGGTGTGACCGTCATGCCCACATACGTGTGCGACACCCGGATTTTTCGAAAGGTACGTTTTTTCTCCCTCTTCGTTCACAGGCAGTGCGTCTATATCTGCACGCAGCGCAATCGTTTTGCCGCCATCCGTTCCACGCAACAAACCGACGACACTGGGGGGCTCACATGGAATCAGCTCAATTTGCCATTGTTGCAGCCATTTTCGGATATAAGCAGCAGTCTGATACTCCTCGCCAGACAGCTCCGGGTATTGATGCAAATATCGCCGCTCGTTCACCGTCCATTGGGCGAGAGTTGAGGTACAAAGTGTCATGGCCTACTCTCCTTTTTATCAAAATGGTCCGTACCCGATCAGATGCGCAACAAACACAGCAACAGCCGCAACAGCGTATTGCATCATAATCAGCGGGAAAATCCACTTCATCCAGCGCGTCCACGGAATGCCTGCCAGTGCCAGTCCAGCCATAAAGTAACCGGAGGTCGGGATAAATATATTCGAGATTCCATCCCCGAACTGATAGGCGAGCACCGCTGTCTGCCGCGTCACCCCGACAAGCTCTGCCAACGGCGCCATAATCGGCATGGTCAATGCAGCCATTCCACTGCCAGACGGGACGATAAAGCTGATGAGTGTTTGCAAGACGAGCATCCCGAGAGCCGTAAAGGTACCAGGGAGCTGATTTAACACCCCTGCGGAATAATACAGAATCGTATCGAGAATATGCCCATCATTGAGGACGACCACAACTGCCCTCGCGACTCCGATGACCAACGCGCCGGCAATCAGCCCGGCTGCCCCTTTCATGAAAGCGTCCACGATATGATTGACGCTAAGCTTTCCTGTGAAGCCGATGATGATCCCGAGTAACAGGAAGAGTCCGGATAGCTCAGTCAAATACCAGCCATACTCGATCACCCCAAAAACCAGAACACCAAAGTTTAGGACAAATAAGGATAAGATCCATTTGTGCCTGACCGTTAATTGAATATCCTCACGCAAAAGCTCACTCGTGCTTTTTCCTTCGAACAGACCAAAGAAGCCAGCTGAACGATCCTTTTTCACTTTTGATGCATAGCGCAAAATAAAGGCGGTAGAAACGATGTACATCACGACAAAAACAGCAATGCGATAGCCCATGCCGGAGAAGGGAGGTAATTCGGCGATTCCTTGGGCAACCCCCACTGTAAACGGATTCATAAGCGCCGACGTAAAACCGACAGACGCTCCTACCAAAACGATCGCCGCACCCGTAATCGCATCAAAGCCAAGTGCGATAGCCAGTGGAATCATGATTGCGATATAAGGCAGCGTCTCCTCGGCCATCCCCATGAGGGAGCCTCCAGCGGCAAAAAACAGCATCATGATTGGAATCAGCCATTTTTCCTGATTTCGCAATAGCTTGGATAGAGTGACGATGAGTGCTTCAATCGCGCCAGTAGCCGTTATAATTCCGAATGTTCCGCCAATTATAAGAACGAAAAAGATGACTCCAGAGGCTTCAACCAAGCCGGTATGCACACTGTTGACCAGTCCCAGCGGCTTTACTGGAGAAGCTTCTATGAATTGAAAGGTAGCTGGGTCAATCACGTTTCTTCCATTTACCTCTACTCTTCCGTATTCACCAGCAGGCAGTAAATACGTAAGCACAACTGCAATTGCAAGAACGACAAAGAGCAAGGCAAACACGTTGATATCCCATAGCTTTTTCTGCTTCTTCGGCTGCACGTCCACATGTAACTGACTCATGATAACCCCCCATTCGGTATCAGATCAGATGATCGGGAGAGAAGTCTCCTCCATCATTTGAAGGAGACTCTTCCTGCCCAAGCCTATTGCGTTACTTTTTGTGTAGCGAGAAACTCAGATACCTTTTCCAAGCCAGCCTTCAGTACCTCTGTAGAGCAGGCATACCCGATTCGGACCCATCCCTCCATGTCAAAGCAGCTACCCGGTGTCAAAAACGCTCCGGTTGACCGGAACAAATCGATGCAAAATGCTTCGGACGGGATATCCAGCTCGTATTTCAGCATCGCGGTTGTTCCCGCCTGTGGCTTCACGTAAGAAACCAGCGGCTCCTTTGCTACCCATTCATCCAAAATTTGCAGGTTATCGCGTACGATCTTCAGGTTGCGCTCCATGATTTTGTCGCGATTTTTCAAGGCATGCACAGCCAGCATATCGTCGAGCATCCCGCAACTGATGGTTGTGTAGTCACGATGCTGGAAGCAGTTTTTGATCACATCTACAGGTGCTGCGATCCAGCCCAGACGAAGGCCAGCGAGGGAAAATACTTTAGACATGCTGCTTGTCGCAATGCCTTTGTCATACAGATCCACGATCGAAGGAACTATAATCTCCGGATCTTGGTGCAAATTGCGATAGACCTCGTCACATAGCAGATAAGCATCTACAGAGCGAGCAATCTCAACGATTTCACGAAGAATCGCTTCGTCCATGAGTGCACCGGACGGATTGTTCGGGTTGTTGATGCAAATTAGCTTGGTCTTGTCTGTGACAAGTGAGCGCAGCTCATCCAGGTCAGGTAAAAACTGATTTTCCGGCAGCAATCTGAGCAGCTTTACCTGTGCGCCAAACGATTCAGGCACGGAGTAGATTTGCTGGTAGGTAGGATGAACCGTAATGACCTCGTCTCCTGGCTGAACAAGCGAGAACAAGGTTAGAAAATTGGCTCCAATCGCCCCATTCATCGCCAAAATGTTCTCTGGCTTCATCGACTTGTACATGCCTGCCACGAGGCTGCGGAATTCCGGGGAGCCCTCGATATGACCATACGTCAGCTTCTGTGCTGCCATCTCTTTGAAAAAGTCTTCTGGCTCAGCCGAAAGACGAATCAGCTCCTCGACTGTCAGGGAGTCTACACATGTCTCGGCAATATTGTAGACAGCCTCCAGCTCGTACTCATTCATCCATTCTTCTACTTTAAAAGGAGCAATTCTCATCGTTCATACTCTCCCTTACTCGTCCATTTCCTTTTACAGATCGACTATCGTGCCAACACCGCGCTTGTCTGCCACTTTCAAAATATGGGTAGCCGTCAGCAAGTCTTGGATAGCAATCCCTGTACTGTCAAAGATCGTAATTTCCTCTGCTGTATTTCTACCGGCAGCACGTCCCAGGATCACGTTGCCGATTTCGCCAACGATGTCGGCTTCGGTGATGACTCCTTTTTTGATCGGAACCTCTGTTTCTCCTACACGAACAGCCTGCCCGACATCGTCCACGAAGACACGTCCTGCTGCAAACAGGTGCTCATCGATCTCCTGTTTTCCTTCCATATCTGCACCGATACATGTGATGTGTGTACCAGGTTTTACCCAACCCTTTTGAATCATCGGCTCGCGAGAAGGAGTAGCTGTAATGATGATATCTGCTTGTCTGACAGCATCCTCGATATCTTCCACCGCGATAAATTCTACATCGCAACGACTCGCATAACGCTCGTGTTCATCTCCTGTATACTTCGAGACGAACTTTTTAAGAAGCTTGTCCTTGATCTGCGATACAAAGCTCTGTGCTTTTTCTGCTGATTTCGGATGGCAAATATAGACTCGTTTAATATGTTCCATGGCCATGAGTGTCGCCATGATTTGAAAAGGTGCCTGATGACCCGTACCCACGATGAGGAGGTTTTCTGATTCTGGACGTGCCAAATATTTGGCGCCAATCCCACCCGCTGCTCCCGTACGCATGCAGGTGATGTGCTCCCCGCTCAAAATCCCGAGCGGAACACCTGTCTGACTGTCCAGCACCATGACAGTTCCAACCAATTGTGGCAATCCTTTTTCTGCGTTGTCTCCAAACCATGAGACGAGCTTGAGTCCAAACACATCTGCTGCTGGCAAATGGCCTGATTTAATATCCATATCGGCCCTGCCCTCTACGAATTCATGAAAGATGAGTGGGAACAATGTCGCCTGCTGGTTTGACTTCATTTGATAGGCCTGCTCTACCACTTCGATCACACTGGCCATATCCAGTACGTCTTCGGTAGTTTCCTGATTGATTACGCGAAATGGAAACATGTGTCTCGCTCCTCCCCTCGATTTCCTTCACACTAACACAGTTTTCTGTCACTAAAAAATTGAAAGTTCAAATAGTTAGTATTAAGAAAAGTAAAGCCTCCAAATCCACGTCAATCATGGGACTTTCGCGAAAAAGCAGGGCTTCGGGTAACATGAATAATCTGAAAGTTCTCACAAAAACATCACCGAGACCTCTGCAAGGAAGGAAAACCGTGTATATTCATACTAATACGTTTACGCTCACGAAAGAAAAGGTGGAGATTTCAGTGTTAAAAGGAAAAGTGGCCTTAATCACAGGAGCAGCAACAGCAATCGGACGTGCTACCGCCTTGCGCTTGGCAAAGGAAGACGTACATGTCACGATTAATTATTCCAGATCAGAGCAAGAGGCGCGTGAGACGCAAAAAGAGGTAGAAGCTCTCGGGGTTCAAAGTCTTTGTGAAAGAAACCATCCAGACGTTTGGACACTTGGATATTTTGATCAATAACGCCGGTGTCACTACTTTTGTTGACCATCGCGACCTGGATGGACTAAAGGACGAATACTGGGACAAAGTCATGGATGTCAGGGTTGCTTCTCCTGAGGACGTATCTGAAGTCATCTATTCCTTGCCCGCTCACTCCCGCTTCGTAACCGGTCAGAACATGGTTGTCGATGGCGGTATGTTTATGTAAAGCAGACAATCCCAAAAGCAGTGAACACATCGCTCATGCATGTGTGCACTGCTTTTTTGCTATTCTCGATACGCCAATCGTCCTGAAATCTTCCTGGCGATGCCGACAATATGCTCCTGCAATTCTTCCAGCCGCTTCTCTGTCATACGCATCGTAGGTCCTCTAAAAATCTATTGGCCAAAGGCTCTGGTCCATACTTTTACTTGCCGAAATTGGAAAGCCATCTGGAAGCACGTCTGTGGAATGATGTGTTTGTTCTCGCGCAGGACGAATTGGGGATTCCCCAAGGGACGATCAAAGCGACCGTTCTTGTCGAAACGATTCTTGCGACCTTTGAAATGGAGGAAATCTTGTATGAGCTGAGGGACCATATTGTCGGGATGAATTGCGGACGCTGGGATTACATCTTCAGCTATATCAAAAAGCTTCGCAATCATCCGGAGGTCATTCTCCCCGACCGCTCTTTGGTGACCATGTCGGTTCCGTTTATGTAAGCGTACACCTTGCTGACCATCCAAACATGTCACCGGCGCAAAGCTCATGCGATTGGCGGAATGGCTGCCCAAATCCCGATTAAAAATGATGCTGTCGCCAACGAGGAAGCGCTGCAAAAGGTCAAAGCCGATAAACAGCGGGAAGCACAAAACGGACATGACGGCTCGTGGGTGGCCCATCCTGGTCTCGTGCCGATTGTAAAACAAGTATTCGATGAGATCATGCCTGCGCCGAATCAAGTGGAGAAACAAATCGAGAATTTGAACGTATCTGCAGCGGACCTGCTTCGGGTACCCGAAGGCGTGATCACCGAAAGCGGTCTGCGCACGAATATTAGTCTGAGCATTCAATATATAGAGGCCTGGCTAAGAGGCTCGGGAGCAGTACCTATCTTCCACTTAATGGAGGATGCTGCAACCGCAGAGATTTCCAGAGCACAAATATGGCAGTGGATTCGCCATCCAAAAGGGGTTCTTGCTGATGGTAGAGACGTGACGCTGGACCTGGTACAGCAGCTCGGCGTCGAGGAGCTGGACAAGATCAACAACACCATTGGCGAGGATGCCTTTGCCACTGGAAAATTTGGGGTGGCTTACGAAATTTTTAGCAACCTCATCATAAATGATCAGTTCGAAGATTTCCTGACTGTTCCGGGGTATGCTTATTTGGAAGCATAGCTGCCCTCCCATACAAAAACCTCCATTCTCTTTACACGGAATGGAGGTTTTGTTTAGGTGCCGCCGATTCTCGCAGAAATCGTCGCCGCCTTTTGCTTTACTTTTTCAATGAAGAAAGACAATCGCTCATCTGGAACCCGAAAGCTGGGAGCATTGATCGAAATAGCTCCCACTAGCTGATTTCCATATCCGATGATCGGGGCTGCGACAGCCATCGTCCCTTCTGTCTTTTCCGCGTAACTGATCGCGTAGCCGTTTTGCCTGGCCTGCGCCAGTTGCTCGATGAACGTCTGATGAGAAGCTGTCGGCAGCTGAGCGCTGACTATTTTCATCATCTCTGGCGTCTTCCAATACGCGAGAATCATTTTACTGGGGGCACCGATTGTGAGAGGAATCCGTTCCCCCAAATTCTCGTCAATGCGTATTTTCAATGGACTTTCTACTTTTTCGATCGGAATGGAATCTCCGCCTGCCGGAATGTTGAGGAAAATGCTCTCCTCTACCTCTACCGCCAGCTCCTCCATATACGGCCTCGCCACAGCCCGCAAATTCAGCTTCTCATGCAGCAGAAATCCGATTTCCATCCACGTATAGCCGGCCTTGTAATGCTTGGTGACGGGTTCCTGCTCCACCAATCCGTAGTGGATCATCGATTCGAGAAAACGGTGGAGCGTACTGATGGGCAGGCCGGTTGCGTCAACTAGCTCCGATATGGGCCAAGCAGGTTTCTCGTCTGAAATCAGTACCCGAATAATTTTCATCGTCCGCTCGATAGATTGAACCATAGTCTCCCGCCTTTACAAAAATGCGTTACACAGACACACTGTTATCATTTGCTGTCTGCTTTTTTGTTTTTTTCCCATTGGACAGCTTGCCTTCCAGTCTGTTCACGAAGTAGGTGAAGATCATAATCAGGATCAAGTAGTACAAGCCAACGACCATGTATGTGTCCAGCTGGCGATAGTTGGACGCCGCTTCACTAAGTGCTGTCCCCCACAAATCCTGCATCCCTACATAGGCGACGAGCGAAGAATCCTTCAGACCGATGATAAACTGGTTGCCCAAGGCAGGAATCGCCCGGCGAAACGCTTGCGGCAGAACAATTCGGCGCATTGCCAGCGGATAGGACATTCCCAAAGAACGGGAAGCCTCCATCTGCCCACGATCAATCGATTGGATCGCCCCGCGGAAAATTTCTGCAATATAGGCACCGTTGTGAACTGCTAGTGCAAGTGCCCCTGCCCAAAAGTTAGAGAGTGTGATCAGATTGGCAATCCCGAAATACAAAATCGCAATTTGTACGATCAACGGAGTACCGCGAATGACCGTAATGTACGTGTGTGCGAAGTAGTTTAACGGCTTGGAGTTTGAGATACGGAAAAAGGCAATGATCAGACCAACGATACAGCCAAGCACGAGAGCAACTGCTGTCAGCTGGAGCGTGAGCCACGCCGCTTTTAGAAAAAGAGGATAGCTGGAAACTAAAATATCAACCACGTAAGATCACTCCTCGCATGAAGTAAAACCATCACTATACCTCTATCGAGGCCTGCTCAGGGGTGAGCGACCGCGTCTCTTGGAAAAAGGGGGGCGTCCTGTCTGGACACCCCGCAACCTCGCTTACTGTTTTTGCAAAATGTCGCGACCAAACCATTTTTCGCTGATTTTTGCATACGTACCGTCTTTTACAATTTCATCCAACGCTTTGTTGATGCGCTCTACTGCTTCTTTGTCATCCTTGCGAACAGCAATCGCTTGCTCGTCAAAGCTCAGTGGCTCACCTACGTCTTTTACTTTTCCAGCGCCTTCTTTAATAAAGCGCAAGCCTACTACCTGGTCAGTAATCACCGCATCGAGACGGCCTGTTGGCAAATCGAGCAATGCCGTGATATCACTGTCGTACTGTGTGATTTTATCTTCATCGGTCAGCTTTTTCGCCCAATCCAAGTAGTTGGATGCTTTTACAACACCGATTTTTTTGCCTTTCAAATCTTCTTTGGATTTGATCGTTGTATTGTCTTCATTCACAAAAATTTGGGAACCGGAGCGATAGTATGGATTCGTAAAGGCTACGGCTTTTTGACGCTCCTCCGTCACCGTCAAGCTACCGATGATGGAATCGTATTTATTGGAGTTCAATCCTTGGATAATCGTTTCAAATGGGTTCGTGATCGGTACTGCCGTCATGCCCATTTTTTCTGCCAGGGCTTGTCCGATTTCTACGTCAAAGCCAGTGAGCGTACCATTTTCTTTAAAGCTAAACGGCTTGTACACTCCGCTCATCGCGTAGGTAAATTCTTTCTTTCCGCCAGCTGCTCCAGATCCTCCAGCCGCCGGTGCGCTGCTGCTATCGGAACCACATGCGGACAACAGTAGAGATCCCAGCAGTACAGTAGAGAGTAGAGCTCCAGACCACATAGAACGTTTTTTCATTTGAAATTCCCCCAATTTTTTCTGTTTTTGTTTTATTTAGCGAATGCTTCCCAAAAACTGCTTTGTCCGCTCATTTTGCGGGTTTTCAAAGAATGTTTTGGGCGGCCCTTGCTCCAAAATAACGCCATTGTCCATGAACACTGCCCGATCGGCAACCTCACGCGCAAAGTTCATTTCGTGAGTCACTACGATCATGGTCATTCCTTCCTGAGCAAGCTGCTTCATTACTTGCAGCACCTCTCCAACGAGCTCAGGGTCGAGCGCGGAGGTAGGCTCATCGAACAGCAGTACCTTTGGTTTCATCGCAAGCGCTCTGGCTATCGCTACCCGTTGCTTTTGCCCGCCAGAGAGCATATCGGGATAAACATCTGCTTTGTCCTGCAAATTTACTTTTTTCAATAACTCGAGCCCCAGCGCTTTTGCTTCTGCCGGATTCATCTTTTTGACATGGATCGGGGCCTCGATGACATTTTCCAATGCTGTTTTATGCGGGAACAGGTTGAAATGCTGAAAGACCATGCCCACCTCTTCGCGGAAGTGGTTCAAGTTTGTCTTGTTCGGGTCGATCTGCTTGCCACCTACCCAAATCTCACCTTCATTGTATACTTCCAGAAAATTCAAACATCTAAGCAGCGTACTTTTCCCAGAACCACTCGCCCCGAGCAGTACCACCACTTCTTGTTCTTTTACTTCAAGTGTCACGCCTTTTAGCACGGTTAACGATCCAAACGACTTCACAAGCTGTTTAACCTGAATCATCCTGCTATCCCCCTATCTATTCGCCACGGGATGACTTGCTGCTTTTCCAATAGTCGGAAAACTTTTCTGATTTAAATTATAATTACATTTTTTCAGATATGCAAGAAAGTTTTTATTTATTCATTCATTAAAAATATGCTGATCGGAAATAAGCTTGAAATGACAAGAGTAAAACGCGAGGAGGTAACCTGCAAAAAGAGCAACACAAAAAAGCGACCTTTCGGCATAGCGCCGAGTCGCCTTTTCATAACGTGCATGTGCAGCTTTTCCTAGCTCTTGGCTGTCTTCGGCTGCTTTTTCCCTGGTTTTTCGTCACTTGTTTTACCCAGCTCGTGCTTGATAAACAAATAGCTCTCGATCTCTCTTAGCAGGTAAAACAAGGACGCCCTCGTTTCAAACTCTTCACGTGTACGTGGCAGATCGGTTTCCTTGATCTCCTTGCGCATGTCCCGCAGCTGATCGATAAAGCGGTAAGCGGTATTTCCCGGGTGCACGGAATCACTGATCCGTTCGAGAAAATCAGCAATGTGAAGCCCCTGCGATACCCGGGCATTGAGCGAGGAGACGATCGGCATCATCCGCTCCAATAGTTCAAACTGTTTTTCACGCATGATGAAGTATTGGTAGTACGAATCGTCGCGGCGTCCCAAGCGATTGTCGACATCACGCGATGCCAGACGGATTGCTTTTTCCAAAAGCCCAGGAGCCTCGATCATTTCCCTCCCGTCCCAATCGCTTTCGCCATGACGCAAATAATAGCAAAACTCCCGCAATATTTTTATAAACAGCTTTTCCACTTGTCCCTGCATGGCTTGCAGCTCTTTATCCAGACTAGGCATGTACAGATTTACGACCAGCGCGACACCGACACCTACGACAAGTAGCGCCACTTCGTTTGCAATCAGCGCTGCATCCATTCTTTGGGTCGAATACAAATGCATGAGCACAACAATGCTGGTGACGAAGCCTTCCTGAATTTTAAAGCGCACAGCCAGCGGCATGAAAATCAGAATTTCAATCAAAATCGCGAGAGGCGTAAAGCCAAGGACCAGAAACAAGGCTATCCCGATTGCCAATCCCAAAAAGCTTGCCAATATCCGATTCCACGCGGTTCGAAACGATTGCTTAACCGTCACCTGAATGCACAGGATCGTAATAATACCAGCAGAGGCAGGGAACATCAGGTCCAGTTGCTGGGCTAGGAGGATCGAAATCGCTGTTCCGATCGCTGTTTTTAGTGTTCGATAACCAATTTTAAGCTTGAGCCAATTCAGTCGTGTTCCCCTCCATGCTACAAAAGCGGATTTACAATGTTTTGCCGCAGCTCGGGCAATATTGATACTCCGTTTTTACTCGCTCTCCGCAGTATGGACAAAAAACCTTCTGTCCAGTAGTTTCATCTGTCTGTTGATTCTCGCCCGCTGATTGTTGTCCGAATCTACGGTTTAGGGGATCGCCTTCTTCATTGGATTCCGTAATATCAAACAAGGACATTCTTTCCTTGGAGGTCGCGTTCTTGAAATGATAAATCGTCTGGAAAATGCCAATTGCCACAAAAATAATTCCAAACAACGGAAAAATCGTTCCGACAAGCGGAAATGGAGCATCACGCGTCATGGCAAACGCCATGATCGTCCAAAAAATGCCGAACACGACCACACCAAGGCTTCCGGCAGCCCCCATCGCAGACGGTCCACGACCTGGTTTGATACTTTTCATCCGAAGCACCTCCTCTTTCCTAAATCTTACCCTAAAAATGATTGGGTCACAAACAGAAGCACCGTTCATAAGACTGTTTTTGTCCTTGTTACGTTACGCAGCCACAAAAAACTGAACAACCATAGCAACCAAGTTTATCACGATCAGGCCAATGACGGCGACTAAAAAGTCTCCAGCTGCATCATGAATCCACCCGAGCATGATCGGACCTGTTGCACTCATGACATAACCGACAGCTTGAATCATAGCAGACCAGGACGCTGCTTCTGCTCCACCGCTAGTTGCATCCATCGGGAGCAGCAAATTGAGCGAGAAAATAATTGCCGCGCCTACACCCAAACAACCAGCAGCTAGCAATAGTTGAAGCGCAAATAAATCATGACAAACCATAACCAGCTCAAGCTGTAGACAAAGAAAGGGGCTGCCTATCAAAAGTCATACACTCCGACTCTTGCGGCAGCCCTTCGTATCAAGCTCTATTTCTTTTGTGTTTGTTCATATATCGTTTGAACCAGCTGTGCTACCTCTGCACGCGTCAGTGACTCATTCGGGCTAAAGGCAGTTGGTGATGTACCTAACAAGATTCCTTGTGCATTCACGAGTGCTACTGCAGGAACTTGTTTTTTCTGAAGATCCGTGAAAGACGTGACGAATATGTCCGTCTTCTCTAACAGGCTTCCGTAGCCAAACAGACGGGCAAACATGTCTGCCGCTTCTATTCGCGTAATGGCGCGATCAGGGTTGAACGTCTTACCTTCCTTGGCAATGATACGGTATTGAATTGCTTTTTGAATCGCTGGATAGTACGCGTTCTTCATATCTACGTCCGCAAACTGATAGGTCTGTTCCTCTTCGTCCTCATAAAACATGCCCAGATTCCGGAATTCATAACGATTTGTCAAACGCGTCAAAATCTGGGCCATTTCCCCGCGTGTCACTGCTTTATCCGGCTCCAGCTTTCCATCCTTGGCCGTGAGCAGGTCCATGCGTACTGCGAATTCCAATGCCGCTTTTTGTGGATGCTCGTCGATGTCTTGCGGCTGTCGATTTTTTTCTGCCTCCGCATAGCTGACCCATTGTCCCGAAACCGCGTCCACTACACCTTCATCTCCTACGTAACGATAGATCAGAAGTGGCTCCTTTGGCTGGGAAGGGAACCCGTAGCTGCTATATTGTGGCTGGTAATAGGTAAGTATGAACTCTTTTTGCTTTTGCATGATTTGGTTGGCTTTTGTATGATCGATGGTTGCTTTGGGTGATTTTTCAGTGCCTTTTACGGGCAAGTCGTCCCACGGAGACCTTACGCCTTCTGCTTCACCTGTTTCAGGATTGACGATGACCTCGGTATACGCGCTTTGCAGGACAATCCCGTCCCTTAACCACCCAAATCGGATACGATAAGATTCCCCCCGCTCGTTCAACTGTTTCAGTTCTTCTTCAGATGGAGGCGGCTGAACTAAGAACATTTCTCCCAACCGGTCGGCATACAACGTTTTGACGAGTTGAATCGCACTTGCCTCTGCTTGGCTCCATGGTACTACATTTGTGAATTTGCCCCCGCGATTCCCTCTATAGAGCGCCCCTTCTCTCGCTTCATATCCCAGCAAATCTCCGCGGTCGCCTATCGTTAGTTGTACGCGCTCCTCCGAATCGTTCTTCCCCTGGAGCGGAGTAAAATTAAAGTCCCAATTCTGTCTTCGAATCCCGTCTGAGCCAGTGCTGGCGCCACTACCATAGCTTCCTTCAAAGCGAAAGCTGCCCGGGAACTTTTTGATGACCTGCTCGGCAATCTTTTGCGCCTCATCTTTTGTAATGATGCGCTCTTCTCCCTTATGTTTCGCGACTGTAGTTCCGAGTGGCTGGATCTTTCTCACCACAGCCTCGGTTCCTGTCGCATTCATGATCTTGCCGCTTACTGCATCTACAAACTGCGGATCATTTTCCTCAAAACGATAAATCAGCATAAACGGATCAGCGCTTGAATCTCCACCTCGCAGAATATCTCTTTGATTCACCAATAGCAGCGAAGGTTTCGCATGCTCCATTAAAAGCTTTGTACCCTCCTCGGCAGAAATCATCTGTGTCGCCACAGGGAGCTTGCCATCATACCATTCCCGTGAGAAGGAAGTAAGCTGACCCTCTTGGTCAAGAACGATTTGAAACCCGTTCTCCAGAAAAGGAATCGCGTTTTCCATCCGAGTAAAGGAGAAGTGATGGATAGGCTGCTGCTGGTAAAAGTAGGGGTACAGCGGTCCGTATTCGTTTGGCTTGGACAGTTTTTGTCGCTCTTCCGAAGTTGTGACTTGTTGTAAAAACTCCTCTGCTATACTTAGTGCCTGTTCTGCTGAAAGCTTTTTTTGTGAAGCTGTCGTATTGACTTTGTCCCGATAGTAGGAATATTGCAGCAATTTACTGGAAGCAGCATCGATTGTAACCATGATTCGGTTCGATTTTGTGTCTTCCCAAGCGATTCGCCAAGACGATGTCACGCTAAATGGATCGCGTTTGGCATCCAGAAAGCTCGCTCGCTCCAATTTATAATCTGCAGGGATGGTGACCCATTTCTTGGCTGCCTGGATCGCTTCCTCTTGTGAAATGCTTTTGGTTTGTTCTTCGGCTGCGTACGTGACCAGTGCTCCTCCACTCATACCAATCGTAGTGAGTACGGATGTTAGCAAAATGGAGGTAGATACTCCCATCGCCACTCCCCATGATTGTCTCCGTTTTAGCACGGTAAAAACCACTCCTTTCGATATACATGCCCGTCCATTTTACCATTAATCTGGAAAATATAGCAAAAAAAGATCTGCAAATCAGGCCAATGACTCGCCCCGCAGATCTTTTTCCTTGTACGTTATTTTTTATACTTCCAGCTTTTTCGCGAGTGTTTCCACGTTCAACACATTACCAACGAGGAAGTTGCCGAATTCGCCGAAGCGCGCACTTACTTCATCAAAGCGCATTTCGTACACAATGTGCTTGAATTCCAGCGGATCGTTGGCAAAAAGTGTAACGCCCCACTCCCAATCGTCGAAGCCCACAGAGCCACCGATGATTTGCTTCACGCGACCAGCATAGGAACGGCCGATCAAGCCGTGGGAGCGCATCATTTCCTGACGCTCCTGCATGCTCAGCATGTACCAGTTGTCTTGCAGATCACGCTTTTTGTTCATCGGATAGAAGCAGATGTGCTCCCATTTTGGCAGGACTGGGTACAGACGGTCACGCACATGTGGGTTCGCCTTTGGATCTTCACCCGGGTTATGTACATAATTGCTCAGCTCAACTACAGACACATAAGAATACGGCGCATCTGTATAGGCAGCAAAGCGTGTTTTATTAAATGCCGTTTTGATTTCATCCAGCTCTTGCATGGTTTCTCGCAAAAACATGATGACCAGATCAGCCTTGTGTCCCAAAATGGAGTACACAGCCGTGCTTCCTTTTCCTTCTGCTTCATTCGCGTCCCACGTATGAATCAATTGATTCAGCTCGTCCAACGCTTCTTGACGCTCCTGGGCAGTAGCTGCTTTCCACTTTTCCCAATTGATGGTGCGGAAATTATGATACGTATACCAACCTTCTAATGTAAGCAACGCTTCATTCGTGCTCATTTGAAAATCAGCTCCTTTGAAAAATCTGGTTATCCTATCTTCACCATACCCAGTATAGCATAAGCAACTGCGGTATATTCGGAACAGATTGGTGAACAACAAAAGAAACAAGCGGCGCCATACGGCTACCGCTTGTCTTCGCTACTCGCTGCTGCAACTGTTAATTGACTTGCTGCTGCCTCATCTACGATAACCGTCACATCAGGGTGAAGCTGAAGCAAGGAAGCCGGCACATCCGCTGTTGGCTCTCCCTCCAGCATCAACCGTACTGCCTCTGCTTTTGCCTCACCACTTGCCAGAAGAACGACTTTTTTGGCACTAAGAATCGTCTTGATCCCCATCGAAACCGCTTGTGTCGGCACTTCCTCTATACTGGCAAAATAACGGGCGTTTGCTTCGATCGTGCTCTCGGTCAGCTGCACCACTCTTGTCGTCGAATCCGCAGAAGAACCGGGCTCATTGAAGCCGATATGTCCATTGTTGCCGATCCCCAGCACTTGAATGTCGATTCCGCCTGCTTCGCGAATCGCCTTCTCGTAGCTTGCACACTCCTGTTGCAGATCAGCGGCATCCCCCGCCGGTACATGTGTATTGCCTGCTGGCAGGTTAATATGGTCGAACAGATTTTCCTGCATATAGGCGCGGTAGCTTTGCGGGTGTGTAGCTGCTAGCCCGACATATTCATCAAGATTAAAGCTGCTCGCTTGCGAGAAATCGATGCCTTCCTCTTGATGCAGCTTGATCAGCTCCCGGTACATGCCTACAGGCGTACCTCCTGTAGCCAGACCCAAAACGACTTTCGGGTTGCTCTTTACTTCATCAGCGACCAGTCCTGCTGCCTTTTTGCCGAGCTCCCCGTAATCTTTTACAATCATGAGTTTCAACTCATCTCACCTCAGTCAATATTTTCTCTCCAGTACGGCCTTTGCCGTTCGTTCCTTGTACGTGAGCGCTTTTTCCTTGTTGCGCATGGCAAGCGTCGTGCAGATGACATCCAACACATGAAGCTGTGCAATTTTTGCCGCCAGCGAACCTCCCTGCAACGGACCTTCCTGAGCCGCAGTGAGCAGGGTAATATCTGCAACATTCGTAATCGGCGAGCGGCGGTAATGTGTTAAACAGATGACCGTAGCACCTGCCTGTTTTGCCACCTTGAGCGAGTCGATCGTGTCCTTGGTGCTGCCCGATACGGACAATCCGATCGCTACATCACCAGGGCCTAGTGTCGCAGCTGCCATCGCCTGCAGATGTGACTCACTCATGGCGTCTACGCGCAGACCGATCCGCATAAATGCGTACTTGGCGTCCTGTGCCGTGACGGCCGAGGTACCTACTCCGTAAAAGTGGATGGAGCCCGCTTTTTGCAGCAGCTCCACGCAGCGCTCGATCTGCTCCATGTCAATCAATGCAGCTGTATCACTTATTGCCTGCTGATTGGTTGCCATTACTTTATGGGCAATGATATCGAGGGGATCGTTCTCGCCTACTTCTCCGTGCAGATTTTTGGCTGGCGTAACCAGCTCCTGTGCGAGCGCCAGCTTGAATTCCTGATAGCCACGAAAGCCGATCTTCCGGCAAAAACGCAGTACCGTCGTCTCCCCCACGCCAGCCTTTTCTGCCAGATCGATGACAGAAGAGTAGATGACGCTGTCCGTTTGCTGCAAGACGATACTTGCCACTTTTTGCTCTGATTTTGTAAAAGAAGGCGTGAGACTCTGTATTTGCAATAGCGTATTTGTCTTGAGAATGGTTGCTGTACCCAGACTGGACAGCTCCTCTTGGTGTCCTGCCATATGCTCCCCCTTGGGTAAAAAGGCTGATCTCATCCAGTTCTTTATGCGCAAAACAAAAAGGCTGTATTTCTACAGCCATTATATCAAAAAAGAAGTTTTCCGCCATCATTTTTGTATAAAGTGGAGCATTCCTCCGACAATCTAAAACGGCGTGAACAAAATGTTGGCACATCTTCTGATACTCAGGCAGCCTGTTCGCACTGCCGGATTCAGGACAAGATCGAGAGTCACGATCTCCCCGGCTCCTAATGTGGCAGTTCCTATCCCCTCGCCAACGCCCAAAGCTCTTGCCACAACCAGATAATTGCCCGGTTCCAGGTTGGCTGCATCGTAACGTCCCAGATTGTCCGTTTGAACAGTCGCTATGATTCTTACTGGCTGATTCAATGACTGTACGTACACAAGTGCCCCAGCAACCGGAAGTCCCGTCAATCCTGAACGGACTGTTCCGTGGATTCGGCCAGTCGGAGAGAGCTGAATGACGATTGCGGTCGTCTGGTTGGCGTTAACGACTAGCTCCACTTGCCCAGAGCCAATACCTGGTATCGTCCCTACTGCGGTATACGTCCCAGGCGCCACATTGACAAAACGGAATGTGCCGTCTGGCTGTGCCAGGATGTTCTGCAATCGTATCCCATCTGCATTGATTAATGTCAGCTGAATATTGTTTCCGATCGCTTTGGTACCATCCGGCAGCAAGACAATCCCTGTTATATCTCCGACGATCGGCAACATCGAAATTGAAGCACCAGTTGTCTGCCCACCGACAACGGAAACGGTGGTGTAATGTGTGCCGAATCCGTCTGCACTTGCCACGACATTGTACAAACCTTGGGGCAGTCCCGTTACCAGGAAATTTCCGGCCTGATTTGTTACCGTATTCGTAATAAACATGCCATTGGAAAAGATTTGCACCGAAACAGCCGCTCCCGAGATCGGAAGCCCCGTCAGCTGATTGGTCACCTGTCCAGAAATATTGCCCGGCAGTGCCGCCATCGAGAGAACGACTCCGCTTATTGTCTGCCCTGCTGTGACAGTAATGCTTTGCATCGCTGTGGTGTAGCTCTCCTGACTAGCGCTAATGAAGTACGTGCCAACCGGCAGATTGCCTACTGAAAAATACCCGAAGTCATCCGTGACCGCACTGCCGTACAAAGTGCCGTGCGAATCCTTCACCTGTACCACCGCATTGGGAACGACTCCTCCTCCCGCTGCTTGCACCTGTCCTGTGACCGTAGCAGGGGATGGGTTTAGCCCGACATCAATCTCCGTGGTCTGCCCGGAGAAAATCGTCGCCCCGACAGGTGCAGTCGCGTAGCCCTGTTCGCTGATGGCCAAAGTATATGTCAAGGGAGCCAAGCCATCAATGACGAATTGCCCGAGTCCGTCCGTAATCGTCCGAGCAAGTAAATTGTTTGTGGAAGGGAAAAAGATGAGGACCTCTGCCCCGACCAATGGGGTTCCATCCAGACTATCCCTGACGACGCCCTGCAACCTTCCCGGATTCGGATCAAGCGGGATGTTGATGGTTGCTGTTCCTCCAGCGGCTACAGCAAAAGAGACACTCTTCCTTTGATAGTTTTCGTTTCTTACCAAAAGCGTGTAGGTTCCTTCTTCAAAGCCGTTGATCAGGTACACACCCTGTACGTCTGTCTGGATAGAAAACAGAATCGTATTATTGTTGTCCAGCAGACGAACGAGCGTGTTGGCGAGAGGCGTAGCGACCAAGGAGTCGCTGACTTGACCTGTCACACCCGCAGGCAAGCTCGGCAAGGAAAAGTCGAGACCCGTCAGTCCGCCCTGTACAACCAGAACGGTAGACGCTTCAGCGGCATACCCCTCCGCATTCGCAATGAGCGTATAGCTGCTTGCAGTAAGGCCACTTGCCACGTACTGTCCTTGTGCATCGGCGAGCAGAATCGTAAGGATGGTCCCAGATGGACTTCCTTGACGGACGGTTATCGTAGCGCCAGCTATCGCGATGCCCGAATTTTGCTCTCGCACTGTGCCCGCTATTGCGCCGGGCAAGCCTTGGAGCGCAAAGCTTAATGTAGAAGCACTGCCAGACTGTATAATTGCTCCGGCAGCATCGCTTGCATATCCGGAAGTATTTACGTTAACCGTGTATCCTCCAGAGGCTAGCCTATTTACGAAATAGTTGCCCATGGCGTCCGTCACTAAAGTCGCCACAGGCGCCCGTGTGTTATCGTAGACGATGACGGTTGCTCCTACGATCGGCAAGCCTGTTTCAAGATCAATCACAGTCCCTGACAAGCTGCCGGGATTCAGGACAAGCGCCGTCTGGAAGCTTGCCGTTTGTCCTTCTGACAAAATGACAGACTGCGATGCAGATGAAAAGTTCGGAGCGGTTACCGTTACGTTTACCACGCCAGGAGGAAGTTTTTCGGCGAGAAAAACACCTTGATCATCGGTAAGAAGCATAGAAAGCCGGACACCTTGGGCGTCTGTAATCAGAACGCTGCTTCCAGGAATGCCGAGTCCTGTCATTTGATTGGTTACCTGACCAGAGATGGCAGCAGGCAAATCAGCAAGCGTGACTGTCGTCGTTGCCGTCGCCCCTGCTGTTATCGTAACACCAATGCTTCCCACTCCGTAGCCGGGAGCGGACGCGAGGATGGTGTACCCCCCTGGCGCGACGTTTGAAAAGAAAAAACCGCCTGATTCATTCGCAAGTAAGCTTTGCATAACCGATTGATTGCTATCGACCAGCTTGACGTTTATTTGGCCTCCGGTAACGGGCTGCCCCGAGCTGTTAGTAACGCTGCCAGCAATAGACCCGGGCAGTGACAGGAGTGCAACGCTGGCTCCTGTCGTCTGTTGACTTGCTACATTGACCCCGACGGTCTGAGCCGAATAGGTAGGAGCGCTTATCGTGACGGTATATGCTCCCGGAGCGATATTTCCAACCAGATAATTCCCCGCCTGATCGGTACTTGCCGAAGCGACTACATTTCCGTCCAAGGCGGAACGAATCAGCACAACAGCGCCTGAAATTGGGGCTCCCGGACTAGTCGCATCTGTCACCTGACCACTTATTCCTCCTGCATCTGCTGAGAGGGTAAAATCAATCCCCGTTTTGACATCCCCTGGTCCTAGCGTGGCACCAATCGTGGCTGCGACAAACCCGGGGGCATTCGCTGCCACGATGAAGGAGCCGACAGGCAGATGGCCGATCGTATAAACCCCAGATGCGTCAGTCGCTCCAAAGCCCAGTGTCGTCTCATGCAAATCCATGATGCGCACAACGGCAGTGGCAATCGGCTGCATACTGGCATCACGTACTGTTCCCGAAATGCTGGCCGGATTTGGCGCGAGTGTCATCGTAACACTAGTGGTCTGTCCGGTCACTACGATAGCACCGGTGGATTGCACAGCATAACCAGGTGCGGATGCGGTCAAGACATAGGAACCCGGCGGCAATCCTTCCAATAGAAATGCCCCGTTCCCATCGGCAATGACCGAGCCAATCAACAAGTTATTGATGTCGAACAACTGGATAGAGGTACTCGCAACTACAGGACCTATTGTTCCAACGATTGCTCCGACTGCTTGGGAAAGTTGTAGCTGGACAGGAGTAGCCACATTAGGCAATACGATTGCTCCTGCTTGATTAGTTTGGAAGCCAGCCGCTGAGCCCGTGACGATGTATTGTCCCCCGGCTAGCCCCGTAACCGTGAAATTCCCTTGACTGTCGCTGTTGACAGCTTTGATCACGAAGCCATTGGCATCCAGCACTTTGATTTGCGCGCCGGCGATCGGCTGCAGTGTACCGGCTCCGACTACTTGCCCGTAAATTTCACCTGGACTTGAAAACAGCGAAAGCGTGACAGGCGTGTTTGCATTTGCGAGTACGGTTGCCGTAGCGCTGTTCGTTTGATAGGTAGCCGCATTTGCCGTAATCGTGTATACCCCTGGCGAAAGGCCTGTAATCTGATAATTTCCGGCGAAGTCGCTAAATGCCTGGGCGATGATCGCTCCAGCACCGTTCAAGACACTAACCTCTACGGAAGCGCCTATGATTGGCAGTCCTGATGTCGCATCAAGAATTGTCCCTGAAAGACTCCCCGGCAAGTCGGTTAGCTGTGTGTTCACTGTGGTTACGGCAAGGGGACTGACAATTGCACCTGTTAAGCTGGTTGCTTTGTTTGGAGCCGACACGATGACAACGTAGTTTTTTGGCAGCAGGTTAAATATTGCGTATTGACCATTGCCGTCTGTAAGCACCGTAGCTACTACCGGACCGGATGCTGTGTTCTCTCTGATGGTAATAACTGCTCCCTGGATCGGCTGGTTCGCACTGTCTGTGACCTGACCTGCTATAGAGCCTGGTGAAGCTTGCAGCACAAAGTTCAGCAGTGATATTTGCTGGGGCATGACGACCGTCCCGAGCACCGACGTCGAATAGTTCTGCGCCGATGCTGTAACGGTATAAGAATACGGTGCCAAGTGAGGAAAGGAAAAAGTCCCCGCACTATCCGTTATCGCCTGCGCTACAGGAACGATACCCTTTGATACGATGACGGCTGCCCCGATAAGCGGATTCCCTGACGTATCTGTGACACTCCCGTTCAGTACCCCCGCAAGTTTATCCAATGAAAGATCAACCTGGGTAACAGTCGCTGGCGCAATATCAAACCCGATAGTCTTCCCTGCATATCCCTCCGCTGCAACTGAGAGAACATAAGTTGTCGGCCCAAGCAAGGATAACGAATAGTCCCCATTCGTATCGGTTGTTGTCTCTGCAACAGGAAGCCCATCGCGAGTCAAGACCTTGATGCTTGCACCAGAAATGTCGTCTCCTGTCTGCGCATCCGAGATCGTCCCGCTCACAGTACCAAATGCTGCTGTCAGACTGAAGTTCAGAACTTTGACATCTCCCGGCTGCAAGCTGATTCCTGCCAGCTGTGTGGAATACCCCGCCGCGCTGACGCGAATCTGGTAGACGCCTTGAGCCAGTTTCTTTAACACATACGCCCCAGCCCCGTCTGTTGTGGTTTCCGTCAGGAGAATCCCGGACTGATTCAATACTTCCACGAGTGCCCCTGGGATTGGCACATTGCCAGGCCCGGTTACCTGACCTGAAAGCTGAGCCAGAGCCGTTTGCAAAACGACATTTTGTATTGTCGTCTGGGCCCGAATCACACTGATTGCAGCCGTTGCAGGCTGATACGTGTCTGCACTCACGGCGATTGTGTAAGCGCCTGGCACGACATTCAGAAATTGATAGACTCCACCCGCCCCGATAACCACCTGATTGACAGTGACACCTGACGTGTTGATGAGTTTTACAATCGCCCCTGCAATCGGAGACAGGGAAGCATCCGTAACAGTCCCCGTCACTTGCCCTGGACTTTGCGGTAGTAAAATATCTGCACGCGTTGTTTGGCTAGCTACTACCGTAACAAATTGTATTTTCGGATCGTAGGTAGACCCAGTGACCGAGACGGAATAGACCCCAGGTGCCAATCCTGTAAAGGAATAGGCCCCATCAACGTTTGTAGTCGTCGTACCGATCAAGACCGGAGTCAAGTCGTACAGCTCTACCTGCGCACCTGCAACAGGCAAATTCGTGGATTGATCAAGAACAACACCAGCAATGCTTCCAGCTGGGCTTACTGTGATATCCAAGGTATCCGTAACCGGGGTAAGCGTTCCTCCCGAGTAGCTGTCCACCCCTGAAGCTGTCGCGGTATTCAATCGCCGAGTTCCGGTGGGTGAAGTCGTAAATACCCCGCTTACCGTAAAGGACAGGCTCGCTATCGCTCCCGCAAGCAGATTGCCTATTGTCCAGCTGAGGGTTTTCGTCAGCGAATTATAGCTCACAGTGCCGCTACTCACCGTATTCACGGCAAAAGCAGTAACCTGATCGAGCTCCTGCAAGTCTTGAACCGTGACTACATTCGCCTGACTTTTTCCCGTATTCGCAACTGTCATCGTACCGGTCCACTGCGCCACCTGTCCGGTGATGACGCTGCCAGGTCCAGTGGTCAGCTGCTTGTCGATAGCCAGACTGGCCCGAACATCTCCCGTTGCTACCGTATTCCCATTGCTCAATGAATTGACAAAGCTGAACCCTTCGCTCGTCCGCAGAGAATCCTTGTTGTAGTTATTATCATTCGTAGACGTAAACGGCAAGAATCGTAGGGAGGTAAGGGAGGTAACGGATAGCGTGGAAAAAAACGCAGCTGCAGGAACGACACAGTCTATAAAGTAATCGGGATTGCCACTGAAATTGGAGCCGTCATTGGTGAGCCGTACGCGAGCCGTATCAAAATTGATAATCGGCAACTGCCAGTTCGGTGCTCCACTGCCGTTTGTTCCCTCAGCCTGATCCGTCCAAGAATTGAATTCGACGATCGTATTTTGAATCAAGGCAATGCGATTACGCAGTCCTTGCACGCCCAGCATCCATTGGTACGTACCTGCTACACCGTTTGTATTGATCAAAAATCCCCAGGCAAAATTTTGGAAGCCGTTTTTTTGTGTATTTCGTGGATCCTCGTTGACCCGCAATCGAAAGTATAAATTGGTTCCGTCATACGCCAAATACGCTCCAGGAAAAGTAGCGTTTCCCACCAAATCAACAGAACCCGGACTTTCGTCATTAGGAACGTCTCCGTATGGACTCCCCCCTAATGTAAAAGCGACAAACTGATTATCAGAAGGATAGGCCATCTGTGCTCACCTCTCGTCTCTAACATATGTGCTCATAGAGGTATAGCACTGTATCATCGTCCAATTTGGGCTTATCAGCGCGAGTCCACCATAGAAAAAAGGCTTTCGCCTGCAAGATTATCTTGCCTACGAAAGCCTTTCTGCTTTGCTTAGCTACCCTTACGCAAACACACGATAGCCGAGCAAAATCACGAGCACCATAACCACGAGCGCGCCGATGAAGAATCCGAGACTGCCTTCTTTTCTACGAGCACGTCCCATAGACATTTCCATCAGACCGAATAGGACGATGGCGAGTATCCCTTTGACATAGTAGTAGAAATCGCTCGTATGATACTGGAAAAGCAGCCAAGCACCGGAAACCAGAATAATAACGATCATAAGTCTGAGCAGCATATGTACGATTTTTCCTGCTTTTGCTTTTCCCAAACGATACAAGATATAGCCTACGATCAACAGGACAAACGCAACTTCCCAACCTCCGACATGCGCTTCCTTCAACGCGTTGTAAGGCATCATTTCAACCCCTTTTTTCCCTCATTAAATAGCCTATCCAAGCCATTATAACAGAAGTGTCGGAAAAAAGCAGATGTCCAAATACGTGGCAGTATTGTGACAGGAGCACGTATTATTTCGGGCTGCTCGTGAGGAGAGAAAAAAGGAGAAAAGGCTCCAGGTTCTTGGGCCTCCTCCTGTGGGTCTTCCCTGTACGCTTCCATTCCAAAAGGGAAACCGCGTCCAAAAGTAGACGTTCCTACGTAGAAGGTCAGAGTTGGACGCTAAATGCGTGTTTCCCTTTTTCCATTGCACCTCGACGGGTGTCCCAAAGACCTTCGCTTTTCTCCTTTTTTCTCTCACCAGCTGCTAGCGGTTCTCCTGTCTGTTTTTAATAGAATCAAAAAACACTTCAAATTGCACAAAAAAGACTGCACAAATCGTGCAGTCCTTTTTCTAGCTTGCAAGTATTTATCGAAGCAAAAATCCTTCTGACAGCGGATCGGTCGGATCTACGACAAACTGATGCAAGCCAGTGATGAACGCTTTTCCTTCTATGCTTGGGACGATAGCTGGGTAATTGCCTACTAGTGTTGTCTCGATGACCGTACCGATAAATTGGCTGCCTGCAATTCCTTCGTGGACGAACTTCTCGCCAATCTCGAGCTTGCCTCTGGCATATAAGGTAGCGAGGCGAGCAGCGGTACCTGTGCCGCATGGCGAGCGATCGATTTGTTTATCAGCAAAAATCGTGACGTTGCGCAAATCGGAGCCTTGTTTTCTCGGCTCATCCGATATAATGACGCCGTAGATTCCGACCAGCTCAGGCTCCAATGGATGTACGACCTGTAGCTTTGCCTCGATCTGTTCCTTGATGCGTGCTCCCCACTCCTGTAGCGCCGGGAGCTGCTCAATCTCTACCTGTACACCTACATCCTCAGCATGCACGACAGCGTAAAAGGCTCCGCCAAAAGCGATGTCGACATGAAAGGTTCTCCCCTCCCATTCAATCGGGACATCCTTGGCAAATACAAAGGACGGTACATTTTCAAACGAGACGGATTTGACCTGCGTTCCTTCTGTATAGGCACGAGCGAGGATGCGGCCAGCAGGACTGTCAATGACGATGTCCTCATCCGGCGCTGTTGCCTGCATGATCCCGGTCTCGATCGCTGCTGTAACCACCGCGATGATTCCGTGACCACACATCGTGCTATAGCCTTCGTTATGCATAAATAGTACGCCAAATGCAGCATCCGGGCTAACCGGAGCCGTCATGATGCACCCGTACATCCCATGGTGTCCCCGCGGCTCATACATGAGCACGCGCCTGATGATATCAAGGTTCTCGCGAAAATAACGCCGCTTCTCCAAAATCGTCTCGCCCTTGAGCGGTGGAATTCCCCCTGTAATAATCCGCAGCGGCTCCCCGCCTGTATGAGCGTCAATGGTCGTAAATAACTGATTGATCTGCATCGTATCCTCACCTCTACCGGGTTGTCCTTTGCCTACCAGGCATATTTGATGGCGCAGGTCTTGATCTCGCTGTAGAAATCAAGAGCCGCCTGGCCTTGCTCCCGGGTATGGGAGCTGGACAGCTTCATCCCGCCAAATGGCGCCTGGTATTCCACGCCTGCCGTTTCCTGATTGACGCGAACCATTCCAGCCTGCGCGAGATCGAGAAATCGATGTGCACTTGCCAAATCACGCGTAAACAGCGAGGCACTGAGTCCATACACGGTCTGATTGCACAGCTCAATCGCTTGATCAAAATTGTCAGCAGCAAGCATGACAGCAAGCGGTCCAAACACTTCCTCCTGAACAAGGGCATGGTCGGCACTTACGCCCTCTACAATCATCGGGCGGATGAAGTAGCCTTGATCGGCTGCATCCACTGCTGGACTTTCAGCCACAAGACGTGCGTGCTCGTTTGCTAGTGAAACGTATTTGTTTACCGTCTTATATTGCGCCGCTGAAGCAACTGGACCCAGGTAGACGTGGGGATCACTGGCCTCGCCAACCCGGCACGACGCCATCGCTGTCTGCAGCCGCTCCACCAGTGGCTGATAGATTGCCTTCTCCACGATGATCCGGCTCGTCGCCGTACATTTTTGCCCCGCTGAACGAAAGGCTCCACTCAACAGAATCGGTACGGTTTTGTCCAAGTCAGCATCTGCCAAAATGACCGCAGCATTTTTTCCGCCCATCTCGGTCTGATACTTGATGTTGCGTCCCGCGCAAGCGACTGCGATTTGCTTGCCCGTATCCGATGATCCCGTAAAGCTGACTGCATCGATATCCGCCTCTTCTGTCAGGACGTTTCCAATCTCGCGCCCTTTTCCGATCACGAGATTCAGTACACCAGCCGGCAGCTTCGTCTCGGCAAAGATCTCTGCCAGTCGTGTCGCTGTAAGCGAGCCGTTTTCAGCAGGCTTCCAGATGACTGAGTTGCCGCAGATCAGTGCCGGTGCGATTTTCCAGATCGGGATTGCAACCGGAAAATTCCATGGTGTGATCACCGCTACGACCCCAAGAGGCACGCGACGGCTGTATTGCAGGACATTCGTATCCGCTGAAGGAATCAAATTTCCGTTGGAGCGCATCCCTTCTCCCGCATAGTAACGAAGCAGATTGACTCCACGCATGACTTCCCCGCGCATTTCTCCAATTTGCTTGCCCATTTCCCGGCTAGCCAGACTAGCCAGATCATCAGCAAGCTTTTCCAATGCGGAAGCCATCTGAAATAAAACCTCGCCACGCGCGGCACCCGTCAGCTCGGCCCAAGACTTTTGCGCCGATCTTGCTGCCTGCTGCGCTGCGAGTACATGGGAGCGGTCGGATAGATGCAGCACCCCCACCTCTTCCGTGAGTCTCGACGGGTTTTTGACTGTCACTTCCTTGCCAACGGGTGTAATCCACTCGCCGCCGATCCAGTTTTTGCTTTGCATCCTCGCCTGACCTCCTTATCGACTGCTTGCGGCACCAACGGCATAGTCAAACGCTTTTTTAATATCCGCGTAGTATTCTTCGGTCAGTGGAAGACGTGGCGGTCTTGTTGGTCCGACAGGGAAGTTCGCCAGCTCCATCATGTATTTGATCGACTGGACAAGCTGTGGGCTCGCGTCGAAGTGGAACAATGGCAATAGTCTGCGGTACAGCGCTTGTGCTTCTTTCAGATTGCCTTCTCTCGCCAAACGGAACAGCTCTACGCCTTCTTTTGGCAGTGCGTTCGGTACTCCAGAAATCCAGCCAGTGGCTCCTACCAATGCCCCTTCCATTGCCAAATCGTCTACACCGACCATGACCTCCAGTTCAGACATCGCGAGAATATCTTGTATGCGGCGCACATCTCCAGTGAATTCTTTGACCGCAACGATATTTTCCATTTTGGACAAGCGAGCCAAAATGTCCGGCGTCAAATCAATTTTGTAGTCATGCGGGTTGTTGTACGCGATGATTGGCAGACCGACTGTATTGAGTGCTTCGTAGTGAGCAAAAACTTCATTTTCCAGTGGCTTGTAGTTGATTGGCGGCAGAGCCATGACTCCCGCTGCTCCTGCGTCCTTGGAAAATTGGACCCACTCAACCGCCTGGCGGGTAGAAGGAGCCGCAGAACCGACTACAACAGGTACGCGACCTTTTGCCGCTGCGATTACAGTGTGAATTACCTTGGCTCGCTCTTCTCCTGTCATCGTTGCATATTCACCGAGCGAACCAGACGGAACCAAGCCATCGATCCCTTCTTGAATCAGCCATTCGCACAGCTCGGTAAGACGCTTGTAATCTACCTCGTGATCCTCTGTAAAAGGGGTAACCAGTGCTACGTATACGCCATCAAATCGTCCCATTGTTCATTCTCCTCTCATTCTTTTCCTATGTTTTTCGTAAATTTATTAATGGTCGGTTGCCTCCGGAATGAGCAGGAAGCCATTTGCCAGCTCGTCTTCCGGATTGTAAAAAATCGTATGCTTGCCCATCAGCCACGCAGAGCCAGCAATCCGCGTCACCACAGCAGTCAGGCCGCCCTCTTTGGTCTCCTCCAGCACCTTTCCTGTAAACAGTGAGCCAACGATGCTCTCGTGAACAAACGGTTCATTCAAGCCAATTTCTCCTTTTGCATACAGGGTTGCAAGCTTCGCGGAAGTTCCGGTTCCGCATGGCGAGCGATCGATGCCGCCTGGTGGAACGACAACGGTATTTTTCACATGGGCATTAGCATGATTGGGAGCCGTATAAAACTCCACATGGGTCAGCCCACGAATGAATGGCTTTTCCGGGTGAACGACCTCTACTTCTTGATTGATTGCCTTGCGGATGCGAACAGCCGTATCGACGATCGCAGACGCATTGGAAGGCATCAGCTCAAGCCCTAGCTTACGTGCATCGGTAATGGCGTAAAAATTACCTCCGTAGGCGATATCGCAGGTGACTCGCCCCAAGCCTTCCACCTCTACACTTACATCCTGCTTGTAGAGAAATGCCGGGATGTTGGTGAACGATACTTCGCCTGCCTTGCCACCTTCTACCTGTATCTCGACCTCTACCAGCCCTGCTGGGGTATCGAGCTTGAGCTTGGTCACAGGCTCTATCACAGGAACCAGCCCTGTCTCGATCAGTGCTGTACACAAACCGATCGTATCGTGCCCACACATCGGCAAATAACCGCCTGTTTCAATGTAGATGACACCGACATCTGCATCCGGATGGCACGGCTCCACGATCAGAGCACCCGACATGACATCGTGTCCGCGCGGCTCGTACATGAGAAACGTGCGTATCCAGTCGTACTCCGCTTTCATGTGGAGCATCTTGTCTGCTATCGTCGCCCCTTCCAGCTTGGGTAAACCGCTGATCACCGTGCGGGTGGGATTCCCTCCGGTATGTGTATCGACCGTAGAAAACACCCTGCTTGCTTTCATGGATGTAACACCCCTTTTTTCGTAAAGCGGTCATGTCTGAGTGGCGTGACCGGTATAATGGTTTCACTCACTTCCGTCAGCATCTCCGCCATCACTTTTCCTGTAACAGCTGCCAGGCTGATTCCATCTCCCTCATGCCCCGCTGCGATAAAATAGCCCGGGACCTCCTCTACACGAGAAATAATCGGCAGATGATCCTCAGTCCATGGTCTCAGTCCGCAATAGGTACGGATGATGGCAAAGTCCGCAATCTTTGGATAAAAGCGCAGTGCTCTGCGGGCCATGCACCGTACGACGTTCAGATCCACTCGTGTATCGAAGCCAACAAACTGCCGACTGGAGCCGATGAGGAAATTTTGGCTCTCTGTCGGTTCAAACACCAACGCCACACCGTATTTTTCCGTCTCATCATCCACCTGGCGCTGACCTCCGAACTTGGAAATCAGATAACCAAACTCCATCACCTTGCGTATTCCGACAGGCATCTGTCTCGAAGCGACGATCAGGTGACCTTTTCGCGGGAGAATGGGAATATCAAGCCCTACCATTTGACCGATATACGGTGCCCAGACGCCAGCAGCATTCACGACCTGCCTCGCTGTAACCTGGCCAGCCCCTGTCTCCAGCTGAAAGCTACCTGTTGCCTGATCTCGCTTGAGCGACTTTACCTCGGTACGCTGCATGATCCGCGCGCCATACTTTTTCGCCCCTTCAAACAGAGCAAATGTAAGCATGTATGGATTCACCGTAGAATCTGTAGCGCACTCCAATCCGCCCAGCAAATCATCGGCAAAATATGGTGACTCTTGCCTGATATCCGCGCGATCCAGCATCCGAAACGGAAGCCCCGCTTCTGTTTGCCGCCTCACCCACTCGTTTGCCGCCTCCATCTCCGCTTCTGTTTCACAGACGAGAATACTCCCAGGCGCTCGATACTCAAACGAGTGGTCTAATTCACGGCTCAGCTGGTCAACAAGCATCTGACTTTTCAGCGACATCTGACTGTCGAACCCCGGGTCCTTGTCGATTGCCAGGATGTTGCCGTCACAGCGTGAGGATGTGCCCGATGCAAGCTCGCCCTTTTCCAGCACGATAACATCAAGACCAGCCCTGGCAGCGTAATAGGCAATCGCTCCGCCGATGATTCCTCCACCGATCACTGCTACCTGGGTGTGGATTTGGTTTTGTACAGTCATTGTTGATTCTCCTCAAAAGCGTAGTGTGAGCTTTCACGCTATTCTTTAATTGCAAGCCGTATGCCAATCGCTTTTTTCGCTTTTTTTTAATGAATTGTCTAAAACATTTTACAACTCAGATGATGAATGTATAATTAATGAGAAAGTGTTTACTAATTTATACACTCTTAAAAAGGGATGGTTGGGTTGAAACACAAACTGCCTGCTTTGACCGAATTCATGCAGACGAACATGCTGATTTCCCGCTATCACGAGCAATTTTTCATTCTTCAGCATGAAACTGATGTTCCTGTGTTTGTCGAAGACACAAGCGGCTGGCACATTGCCCGCTCTTCGCAGTTATCCGCACAGATACCCATTAATCTCGCGCTACCCCCCTGGGAAAAAACGACCGCCATCCATGCCGATCTCCCTCTGTCCCAGGCTATTTCCTTACTCAGTGAATATTCCTATCTCCTGATCGTAAAAGAAGCGCCACAGCCGATCGGCTATCTCGAACGTTCTCGTGTCTTGCAAGCGGTTTTTGACTCCTACGAGGTTCTTGAAGCGTATTTTGAGACGATGATCAAGACAATGGATGCGTCTATTTCCGTCATTGATGAGCAGACCCGCGTCATGGTCTGGACTGAAGGAGCCGAAAGCATTTTTTCCTTGAAGCATAAGGACATCATCGGCAAACCGATCACCGATTTCTTCCCTCTGGAGATGCTCGAAACGATTCAATCCTTGAAAAGCGGACATTCCCTCTATCGCCATCAGCATCAACCCAGAAAGGATCTCGTCGTCCTGATTAATACCAACCCTATTTATCTGCATGACAAAATCATTGGCGCTGTCGCTGCCGAAACAGACATCACCAGTCAGGTCCGACTCAACCAGGAGCTGCTCAATGCCAACAAAAAGGTCCATCATTTGCAGCAGGAAATGGCCAAGCTGAGTCCGTCTGCCGATCCCTTTCAGCAAATAAAAGGAACCAGTCTCGCCATCCGACAAATCAAATCGATGATCCAAAAGCTCAATGCCACGGAAGCTACGGTACTGATCCTGGGCGAAAGCGGTGTCGGCAAGGAGCTGTTTGCCAAAGCCGTGCATGATGTGCGCGAAGGTGCCAATGCGCCATTCGTCGCTATCAACTGTGGCGCGATCTCACCGACCTTGTTTGAGAGTGAACTGTTCGGTTATGAAAAGGGAGCTTTCTCCGGGGCTGATCAAAAAGGGAAAAAGGGAATGATCGAGCTTGCTCGCGGAGGCACACTCTTTCTGGATGAAGTCGGCGAAATGCCGCTCGATATGCAGGTGAAGCTCCTGCGTGTCCTGCAGGAAAAGAAGTACTATCCAGTAGGTGGAACCAAACAAATTGAGGCTGACTTTCGAGTCGTGGCTGCGACCAATAAAAATCTGGAGGATTTAGTGAAGGAGGGAAAGTTTCGCGAGGATCTATTCTACCGTCTCAATGTAGTGACGTTAAAGATTCCTCCGCTACGTCAGCGCATTGAGGATACGATTGAGCTGGCGCATTTTTTCCTCTATGAATTCTCTTTGCGCTACAACCGGCCTGTCCACGCAATCTCACAAAACGTCATGCAAAATCTGCTCCAGTATGACTGGCCAGGCAACATTCGCGAGCTGCGTAATGCGATAGAAAGACTGGTCGTTTTTGCAACAGATGGCGTTATGAAAGAAGAGGACCTGCCATATTCGCTTCAAGGACAGCCCAAAGCCTCTCCGATCGAATTGCCGAATGACCTGATCTCCTTGCAAGAAGAGCTGGAGGCACATGAGCGCCGCGTCATTTTGCGGGCGATTGAGCTGGAAAACGGCAACAAGCAGGCTGCCGCCAAGCGACTGGGCATTTCCCGAGCTACGCTGTACAACAAATTAGGAAAACCTCTATCGAGGCTTCCTCAATGAGGAGCGACCGCGTTTAGCTAATGTCAGAAGCCCGTGCGCAGGGAAAAATAAGGGCTGTCGATCATTTCTCGACAGCCTGACAGCTCGGCTAAGGGCACGTTTTTCTTTCTTTGCGAGAAAAAAACAAGAGGAGGCGACGACGTACAAAGCGGTAATCACATCCGCTTTTCGGGGGTAGGACCTCAGACAAAATACGGACCAATTCCATGGTTGATTCCTCCTTTGTCGTTTGACAACAGCCTTCTTGTTTCTTACGCTCCGAGATAAGCCTTGACGATAGATTGGTCCCCGCGCAGTACCTCTGCCGTGTTTTCCATGACGATTCGCCCGGTTTCGAGGACATAGCCGCGGTGCGCAAGCCGAAGTGCTGCCTTGGCATTTTGCTCGATCAAAAGGATCGTCGTGCCCTGCTTGTTAATTTCTCTGATGATATGCATAATCTCCTGCACAATAATCGGGGCAAGTCCCATGGAAGGCTCATCGAGCATCAGCAATTTGGGACGCGCCATCAAGCCCCGACAAATCGCCAGCATCTGCTGTTCTCCGCCACTGAGTGTCCCTCCCAGTTGTGTGCTCCGTTCCTTCAAGCGAGGAAACATGGAAAACGCTTGTTCAATCCCGGCCGCTATCACATCCTTCTTTTTCTTTTGCGTGAATCCGCCCAGCTCCAGATTTTCGCGGACGGTCAAGCCGGCAAAAATCCGCCGTCCTTCTGGCACATGAATGATTCCTGCCTCGACGATCTGATGAGGTGGCAAACCGACGATGCTTTTTCCGTTCAGCAAAATATCACCTTTACCTGGACGGACAAGCCCGGAGATCGTTTTGAGTGTCGTGCTCTTCCCTGCTCCATTGCTCCCCAAAAGTGCCACAATCTCCCCTTGGCGCACTTCCAGACTGATTCCTTTCAACGCTTCGATTTTTCCATAGAACGAATGAACATTGTCGATTGTCAAAAGTGTACTCACATCGCCTCCTCCTCCTTACCCAAATAAGCCTCTACGACACGAGGATGATTCAGAACTTCGACAGGAGCTCCCTCGGCAATTTTTTGTCCATAATCGAGGACGATCACATTTTCAGAGATTTTATGAATCAAGCCCATATCATGCTCGATGATGAGTACAGTCAGCTCGTACTTCTGACGAATGCGCTTGATGAGCTCAATCAGATTCTCTTTTTCCTCATAGTTCAGCCCCGCCGCCGGCTCATCGAGGAGCAGGACACGCGGCTTTGTTCCCAATGCCCTTGCGATTTCCAGATAGCGCTGCTCACCGTACGGCAAATTTTTCGCGATGCGGTAACGGGAAGCGTCCATCCCGACAAACGCCAGACAATCGCGTGCCACTTCTTCGATGAGCCGCTCTTCCTTTTTCTGTGCCGGCGTATGCCACAGAGCTCCCCAGACCGTCTGCTTCGTTCGGCTGTGCATACCTGACTTCACATTGTCCAGTACGGTCAAATTGGGAAACAGGCGCAGGTTTTGGAAGGTGCGTGCCAAGCCTCGCTGTGTGATTTGGCTTGGCTTTTTCCCGACAAGATTTTCATTGCCCAGCATGATTTGACCCGCTGTTGGGCGATAAAAACCGGTAATCATGTTAAAAACGGACGTCTTACCTGCGCCATTCGGTCCGATGATACTCGTAATCGAGCCAGCAGGAATATGAAAGGACAGATCATGGACAGCCGTGAGCCCGCCAAATTTAAGCGTTACATTTTTCACTGTCAAGCTGGACATCTCTGTCACTCCCTTCTGTCCTCAGAGTATCAGCTTCGTGCGCTGAATCCTTACCCGTATCGTAGCGTGCAGGCCACAAGCCTTGTGGTCGAAAGAGCATCATCGCGACCAAAGCCACGCCGAAAATCAGATAGCGCCAGTCTTCTACCGACCGCAGCAGCTCCGGCAGAGCGATGACCAGTACCGCCCCCAGTACTACACCCGGGATGCTACCCAAGCCTCCGAGTACAACCGCAAGCAAGATCATAATCGATTGGGTGAAGCTAAAGCTGAGCGGGGCGATCGCGCTCATTTTTACGGCAAAGACGGAGCCTCCCAAGCTGCCGATGACAGCTCCGATTGAGTACGCCAGCAGCTTCATCTTGATCCGATTGATTCCCATCGCCTCGGCTGCGTCCTCGTCCTCGCGAATGTACATCCAGGCTCTGCCGATGCGTGAGGAGCCAAGCCTTTTCACTGCAAGAACAGCCAGAATAGCAATGATCAGGATCAGATAGTAAAAGTCCATTTGACCTGCCAGCATATAGCTGCCGATAGAAGGACGAGGAATCCCGTATATTCCCGAGGCAGAGCCCGTGATATCGAGATTGATCGCCAGAATGCGGATAATTTCACCAAAGCCCAAGGTCACAATCGCCAAATAATCACTTCGCAAGCGTAGTGTAGGGGCTCCGATGATGACGCCAACTACTGCCGCGATCGCCATCGAGACGGGTAGCGTCAGCCAGAACGACCATTGATACACGGTCATCAAAATCCCTGTCGTATACGCTCCGACAGCAAAAAAAGCGGCATAGCCCAAATCGAGAAGTCCAGCAAAGCCGACGACCACATTCAGTCCTTGTGCCAAAACGATATAAAACAAGGCAAGAGTCGCGACATCGAGCCAATAGTTGTTGGTGAGAAACGGAAGGCAGCATGCCACGACGAGCGACAGGATGATGGAGAGCTTTTTTCCGAGTGGGTTCATCCGCTACATCCTCTCCGTTACTTTTTCGCCCATGATGCCTGTTGGCTTCAGCACCAGGATCAATATCAGGAGGGAAAAGGCAACAACATCCTTCCACGAGCCGCCAAAAAGGAATGTTCCTGCCGTCTCCATCATGCCAAGCAGCAGCCCGCCCAGCATCGCGCCAGGTATACTGCCGATTCCTCCCAGGACGGCTGCGGTAAACGCTTTGAGCCCGATAATAAAGCCCATCATAAAATTGACCGTTCCGTAATACGCGCCTGCCATCGTCCCGGCGCCTGCTGCCAGCGAAGCTCCAATAAAAAAGGTCAGGGCGATCACCTTGTGTACGTTGATACCCATCAAATGGCACGCTGTCTGATCATGAGCGATTGCTCTCATCGCTTTCCCGTAGAGGGTTCTGCTAATGAACAGGTGCAAGCCCAGCATCAGCAGCGCAGAAATGATAACCAGTCCGATTTGGGTATACGTAATGTGCGCTCCGAATACCTCCCACCCATCATGTGACAGCTGGAGCGGATACACCTGATATTGCGCTCCCCAAAACAGCATCGAGCCATTTTCCAGAAAAAGGGATACTCCTATAGCCGTAATCAGGATGGAGAGGCGCGGGGCGAGCAAAAGTGGCCGATAAGCCACCCGCTCGATCCCCATTCCGATTGCTCCGACAATTACCATCGTCAAAAATAGCACGACAATGATTCCCATCAAGCCAGCACCCGAACCATTTCCACTCACAACACTAAGCAGCGTATATCCAACAAATGCACCGAGCATGTATAAATCACCGTGTGCAAAATTGAGCAGCTTGATAATCCCAAAAACCATCGTGTACCCCAAGGCAATCAGGCTATAAAAAGCTCCGATCACCAACCCGTCAGCGAGGGTCTGGACCAAGATATCCATGCATTCACCTCTTTCCTCGTTTCATGGACAAAGCGCTCCGCTGCTACTTCGCCAGTGTAAACTTGCCACCCGCCACTTTTAATACAGCGAAGTTAGAGGTGTCCAAGGTGTTTTGTGCATTAAAGGAAATGGTTTGGCCCAGTGCTTTGAAGTCTTTCGTCTCTTTGATCGCTTTCTTGATCGCATCAGGATCGGTAGAATTCGCTCTCTTTATCGCATCTGCGAGAAGATTTACGGCATTGTAGCTGAGTGCAGAAAACGGTCCAGGTGCCAGATTGTTGTAGGTCGCTTTATACTCTGTGGTGAAGGCTTCGGCGCCCTCGATAAACTCCGCGGTCGGAGTAGCCGTTATCAGCAGCCCTTCTGCGTTCTCCGCACCCGCGATTTTTATCACATCTTCACTAAATGAGCCGTCTCCCACGAAGAAGAGACCAGAAACGCCTTTTTGCTTGAACTGCTTGACCATCAAGCCGCCTGCCGCATAATAGCCGGTAAAATAGGTCGCATCGGGTCCGATCCCTTTGAGCTTGGTGACCAATGCACTGAAATCTTTTTCCTCGGGGTTAATGGCTTCATAGGCGACGACCGTTCCGCCTGATTTTTCGACTGCTGCCTTGGCAAAATCAGCGAGGTCTTTGGCATAGGCAGAATTGTCGTGAACAAGAGCTACCTTTTTCGCCTGATTCGCTGCCATGTAGTCAGCGGCCGTTTGTGCCTGGTCAGGGGTCAGGCCATTAATTAAAAACAGGGTGTCATAGCCTTGGGCAGGCAATTTGGCTGAGTTCGCTGCAGGGACAATCAAGGGAATATTGGCATTTTTGAAGACACCGGATGAAGGCAGTGTTGCTCCTGAGCAGTAACCGCCTACCACTGCTACTACATTTTGCGATACCAGCTTGTTGGCAGCGGTCGTAGCCATTTGTGGATCGCAGCCGTCATCTGCGACTTCAATCTTCAGCTTTTTACCGAGCACACCGCCAGCATCATTCACTTTTTTGACTGCCATCTCAATGGCATTTTGCATGTCCTTTCCATCAGTCGCATTGTTCCCCGTTACTGGCAGGAGCACCCCGACCAAGATCTCATTCCCGTCCGCAGCGCCTGAAGACTGTCCTTGATTCGCACATCCGGCTACAGCCAGTGAGAGTGTTAACATCGTTGCAACAATCGCACTTCCCCATTTTTTCATAGCCCTTCCCCCGTTCGACTATTATTCGATGGATGCCCATTTCCAGTCGATCGCACCCAAACCGTCCTGGAAGACTCCTTTTACATTGTCATTTTTCACCCATGTATGCGTATAGAAATAGATGGGCATGATCGGCATTTCATCCATCATGATTTGTTCGGCTTCACGCAGGACTGCCTTGCGCTTCTCTGGATCGCCCTCTGTGGCTGACTGATTCAACAGCTCCTTGAACTTCGGATTTTCCCAGCGCGTATCGTTGTTTCCTCCGTTTTTCTCTTTGAACAGCTCCAGGAAGTTGATCGGATCGTTGAAGTCACCGGACCAGCCCAGACGGCCTACCTGATAGTTGCCTTCGTGCATGGTTTCGAGGTATACCTTCCATTCCTGATTTTCCAGCTTCACTTCTACGCCCAGGTTTTTGCGCCATTGATCCTGGATGGCCTCAGCGATTTTTTTATGTCCTTCTGATGTGTTATAAACAAGCGTCACTGCTGGAAGCTTGGTAATCCCCAGCTCGTTCATGCCTTCTTCCAGCATCTTTTTAGCGGTTTCTTGGTCATTGTCTTTGAAGTAGCCATCCGGATTGAGTGCCATTGTCGGGGGAACAGCTGCCATGGCTGGCTGTTGATTTGCTTGAAGTACGTTATCGATCAGGATTTGGCGATTGATCGAGTAGGCAAACGCTTTACGTATTTTCACATTATTAAACGGAGGTTTCTCTGTATTGAATTTATACCAATATGTCGCACCAACTGGTTTTACTTGCAGCTTTCCACTGTCCTTTAAGGCAGGCATAGCATCCGTAGGCAAAGAGCTCATCGGAGATCCTGCCCAATCAATCTCTCCATTTTCAAACATGGACAGCTCTGTGTTCTCGTCCTCTACCATCGAGAACTCGATTTTGTCCAGCTTGACATTATCCTTGTCCCAGTAATTCTCATTTTTCACTAAAACCATTTTGCTCTTATGATCCCAAACTTCCATCTTATACGGTCCGTTACCCAGATGAGTTTTGGCATCTCCTGCCCAATTCGGCGTACCTTCAACTACCTTTTTATTTACCGGGAAATAAGTTTGGAAGGCAGTAAGCTCCAGGAAAAACGGAGTGGGATTCTCAAGCTCTACCTTTAATGTCTTGTCATCCACTGCCTTTACGCCGACATCGTCCAGCTTTGCTTCACTCTTATTGGCTTTTTCCGCATTCTTGATGTAATAGAGCTGGTAGGCGTAGTTGGACGCTGTTTTAGGGTCGAGTGCACGCTTCCATGCGTATTCAAAGTCATGGGCAGTAACTGGTTCACCATTGCTCCACTTGGAATCACGCAGAGTGAATGTATACGTTTTCAAATCGCTGGAGACATCGATTTTCTCGGCAACTGCTTCCTCTGGCTTATCAGATGGTCCGATACGTGTCAGACCGTCAAAAACTGCCTTGGTAATCGCCGCCGAGGTCGTGTCTTCTGCCAAGCCCGGATCGCCTGAAGGTGGCTCGGAGTGAAGATTCCAGCGCAATACTTGTGGTTCCTTTGGCTTTTCTGCTGGTGCAGGCTGTGTTCCTGACTGTACTGGTGTTTGGCTTTGCTGCGACTGATCTGCTGGTTTGGCTGCTGGCTGTCCCCCACATCCTGCGAGCGCCGCTCCAACCACAGCAACACTACTGATAAGGGCAAAAATACTTCGTTTCAAACGATCAACCCCTCATTCTCTAAAGTGATTTAATTTTTACAAAATACTGAAAATGCAAGAGGTATGCCAAATGGGAAAAAGAGGGATGAAGCTATTTCGTACCGTTATATGTATCGTTTTTTAGACAAATTTGATTGTGTGTGTATTAAAAATTAGACAGATTATATATGATTCTTACAAAGGAGAAGCCCTTGACCACTTCTATGATCAAGGGCTTCTATGCTTCTTTTGTTTTACAGGATAATCAAGTCGTGCGCTGCACTTGTCAGTACGCGGTTTCCTTCTTCTGTTACGACGATATCGTCCTCGATTCGCACACCGCCTACATTCGGGATATAAATACCTGGCTCAACCGTCAAGACCATGCCTTCTTGAATCATTGTTTCGCAGCGTGTGGACATGAACGGCTCTTCGTGGATATCCAGACCTACTCCATGACCCATTCCATGACCGAATCGCTCCCCAAAGCCTTCCTGGGTAATGTAATCTCTGGCAAACGCATCCGCTTCTTTCCCCGTAATGCCAGGGCGAATCCCTGCTACTGCCCGATTGCGCGCTTCCAAAACGATGCCGTAGATCGCTTTTAACTGCTCGGAAGGCTCACCTACCGCTACAGTGCGCGTAATGTCAGAACGATACCCTTGGTAGAGAGCACCGTAATCCATCGTTACCATATCCCCTGTCTCGATCAGCTTATCACTAGCTACCCCATGTGGCAGGGCAGAACGATGACCCGAGGCAATGATAGTATCAAAAGCGGAGCCGGACGCTCCCTGCTTTCGCATGAATATTTCCAATTCATTAGACACATCGAGCTCACTGATACCTGGGCGCAAAAACGAAGTAATATGTGTAAACGCTGCGTCTGCGATTTCAGCAGCCGTCTGGATCTTGGCTAGCTCGTCAGCAGTCTTGATCATCCGCAAGCCTTCTACTACACCTGCTGTAGGAACCAGCTCGATTTTTTCCTTTGCTGCATTGGCATAGCTGCGGTGCAGGTCATACGTTACGTTCGTTTCCTCAAAGGCCAGAGTCTTGATCCCCATTTCAGCGGCAAGGCGAACTACCTCTGCATAAACGGATTCTTTTGTCGGCAAATGAACGATTTCATAATCTGTTGCCTGTGCAGCGGCTTGAACTGTGTAACGAAAGTCAGTCAGTAGCCTTGCTTGGTCATTGGAAATGAGCAGGACACCATATGTACCCGTGAAATTGCTCAAATAACGGCGGTTTTGCGCATTCGTAATCAGTATGCCGTCCACTCCCAATGTTGTGAATTGTTGGCGGAGGCGATTCACTTTCTCCATCTTTGTCATCCCTTTCGCTTGCTTTATACACTCCAAGAGAAAATCTAGCAATACCTATGCCATTAATCGTACTAGCCTGATCCAACTGCTGCAATTCTTTTCGCTTCGAATCAACGCAGAATGCTGGCACGACATTTGCATTTTCAATGGTACGCAAACATAAAGGAGGGCTTTCACATGGACTCGCATCAGCTAATTGTCTGCCGCTGTGAAGAAGTAACGCTGGCTGACCTGCTAGAGACCGCCCAAGCCTATCAATGTACGGGGCGTGAACTAAAATTGAGAACACGTGCCGGAATGGGCTGCTGTGGTGGACGTACTTGCCGTACATTACTTGATCAGATCATCGTACAAACAACAGGCCAAGTGCCATCACATACTGTACCACTTGGATACCAGCCACCCGTTCGTCCCATCTCGTTTACGACTCTCGGAGGTCGATAATCATGAGCCAGCGCATTTTGCACCATCCAGTTCTCGGATCTTTGAATCAGAGAAAAACGTTGCACTTTACCTTTAATGAATCCAGCTATACTGCTTATGAAGGGGAGACGATTGCTGCTGCCCTCCTGGCTTCGGGGGTTCGGACGCTTCGCGTACACGAAGAAAAAGGGACACCACGCGGAATATACTGCAACATTGGTCATTGCTATGAGTGCCGTGTCTCTGTGAACGGTGTTCCTACCGTCCGGGCGTGTATGACGTTGGTCCAGGACGGCATGGAGGTAACGGCTGGAACCGTGTTGCCTACCCCGCTGAAAAAAGGAGACGTAGCACATGGATGACGTACTTGTGATTGGGGCAGGACCCGCAGGCTTATCCGCTGCGATTGCTTGTGCAAAGCATGGACTATCTGTTCGCGTTGTGGACGAATTTTATCGATCAGGTGGCCGTTTGTTAGGACAGCTGCATCAGGAGCCGGACGGTTCGTGGTGGAACGGAATTGATGAAGCAGCCAGACTCGATCAGGAAGCACGCTCTGCAGGTGTTGAGATAAGCGCTGGCGTTTCTGTTTATAACGTAAATCGCATTGATAATGGCTGGGAAGTTTCCACCACGGCAGGTGAATTTCACGCTCCGATGCTTCTGCTTGCTACAGGAGCATCGGAGACAGCCGTTCCTGTACCTGGTTGGACCTTGCCTGGAAGCATGTCGATTGGGGCAGCCCAGGTGATGACCAATGTGCAGCGTGTGCGAGTCGGCCAGCGTGGGGTCGTCATCGGTGTGAACATTTTATCCGTTGCCATTGCCCGTGAGCTGCAGCTAGCTGGCGTAAAGGTGGATCGAATGATTCTTCCTCCTTCCTCTGCTGTTACTGGCCATGCTGGCAATCCTGAGGCTGTGATGCGATCTCTTTTGCGAGTAGCCCATCTCGCTCCCTCTCCATTTATTCGTTGGGGAAGCCAGCTGATGAAAAGCCATTGGATGCAGCGACTTGGCGTATCCTTGTATCCGGCAAAAGGGTTTTCCATGTGGGATATCCCGATCCAGCTTCGGACCGGTGCGCTTGAGATTGTCGGCAGCAGGCAAGTGGAGGGAGTTCGCGTCGCGCGCATCACGCCAGACGGACAAACGATCCCTGGAACGGAAGAGGTCATTCCTGCTGATTTTGTCTGTATCGCTGGGGGCTTAAGTCCGCTTGCTGAATTGGCTGCCATTGCAGGCTGTCCTTTTGCTTATGTGCCATCATTGGGCGGACATGTACCGATTCACGATGAAAAAATGAGGACACCGCTTCCTGGACTTTTCGTAGCAGGAAACATAACCGGGATCGAAAGTGCCAAAGTAGCGATGGCACAAGGAAGTTTAGCTGGTCTTTCCATCGCGTCTACGCACGGTGTGCTCTCGGATCAAAGCCTGATTCAGCAGGCGATTCATCAGGTAGAATACGTACGTCAAAAAGCAACGATCCAGTTTCACCCTGAAATCAGCTCTGGACGGGCAATCATTAGCCAAATGGCGACTGAATGCATGGGAATTTGATAGAAAGGTTTACTAGAAAAGGGGGACTTACGGCTGTTCGCGCGTAAACTCCCCCTTTTGCTTTGATTGTACATAATGAGCTACGAGCTCAGGATAGGCATTAATTTCGTTTTTTCCTGCATCTGTAACAGCATAGACGCCCCGTTTAACCTTCTCAAACCACCCATAATAGTTTTTCGCCAGGATGGATAGCGTTTTATCTCCTGTCCCCATTTGCCGCAGTGATTTTGGTGACTGTGGACCATGCTGTTGCAGAAGGCTGGCAATCTGGATACAGCTCTGTTTGTAGGCTGTCATAATTTTCGTTTGATGACTGCCGCCTACATTGTAATCTCCGTAGCGACCTTTTATTTCCGCTATGACTCTGCTTCTGATTCTCTGATTTTGTCGCATGCTTTTTTGACGGTCAAACGGTCCAGGAGGGATTTTGACCTCCATCGTCGCTCCATTTTTGGAAAAAGAGACAAGAATCAAGCCTAGCTCTAGTCGCCGGATCATATGTGTAATGTCTTGCCACTTTTTTGAAAACAGGCTGTATTTGGGCTTCGGGATTGCCACATAGACCTGATCGGTTAAACGCTGACGTTTTGTTGCCTGGATGAGAAGCTCTACGCTCAGATTGAGCTTGCACTCAACGATCACCAGCTCTTCTTCTTTGATTGCTGCAACGTCGCAATGCTTGACCTCACCAAACACCTCATAGCCTTGCTTAACAAAATAATTTCGTATCGGTTTGTATAAATCTACTTCATAGCGCTTCTCTGTTTTTGTTTTCATTGCAAACAAATCCCCTTGGACGCTTATCAATCTCGCAAAACAGGCTGACAATCGGAATTGTATACATTCATCAAAAATTCCATTCGGTTATGTCCGATTCCTTCTCTCGGATCGTTTTCATGAATGACGACGTCTTCGATACCAACCCAGCAGCTGTTAGATTCCATCAATCCTCGATCAAATTCAGTAAAAAAAGAGCCAACCCATTGGATTGACCCTTCCTTACCTTCATTCCTTGAAAACTGGATCTGCATGTTTGCTAAGAGTGTGTGGATAAGTCCTCGACCGATTAGTATTCGTCAGCTCCACGTGTTACCACGCTTCCACACCGAA
>NZ_CANMZW010000027.1 GCF_947502445.1 uncultured Brevibacillus sp. | reverse complement strand
AACCAGATCGTTTCTATGATTTCAGTATGTCCAACTTTTACTGGTTTAAGAGGTTACACATTTTATTTTACAGACCCAAATTGATCTGACATTATACTATCCTGCTCCCACGATACACCATTTTCGGTTAGTAGCCCCTTAATGAAATCAACTTTGAGTAGGTTCCTTTCAGGGAAATTTCTCATTTTTATACTACTAGGAATATTCAACGTTTCATCATTAAGAGTAATTATTATGGTCTCTACTCTGTTTTTACGAAGTCGAAATTCTAAATCTCCATAGATTATATATGTCGGGTATGACTTTCTTTCAGGCGTATAAACTTCTGGTTCTCCAATAAGATTCACTACTTCCTCTTTTGATTCACCTCCCTGAAAGTTTCCTACGACTCCTGTTGTTAGTAACTCCAAAAAATCAATTGTCATTTTCATTTTATGCTCTCCAATGCTTTTATTAGAAAATTAAACTCTGCTCATCACAAATGTATGTTAATAACCGATTGGGGAAAAGTAAGCACTTGCACTTACCCTAAATACATAATTTTTTTAAAAAATTATACTTCAATATTCGAAACAATTTTAAAGCTTCTTGTTTATCCTTATTCCCTTTCATTTGATATATTGTACAAAATGAAAAAATGCCTTGATGAAGTTAATTATTTCATCAAGGCATTACAGCTATATCCCTAAAAGTTCTTACAAAGGACTTCTATTTTGTTAATAACAGTTTCAATTGACTCACTCTGCTTTTTAAAGTAGATATCTAAATTGTAATCAGAGGCAGTTTCGTAGTATTGAAATGCACAGAAATAGTTATTAAATTTTTGGTTATCAGATGTGATGACTCCCCTGTAAAAAATCTCATCTTCAATTGCTTGTCGCAATTGCATCTTATCATTTAACGCATACCACAATACTGATAGCCTGTCATCCTTCTTAAGACACGATGAGTTTGTAATTTCTACGTGAAACGAATTACTATACACCACATTTTTTAATACTTCTTCTGGTACAGTCTCTTCAATCTCAGAGATAGCATTTTGATATATAATATTTTTGACTTTTTTAAGCACATCGGGCGAAAAAGAGACTGTGTTTTCAAAAAGTCTGGTAAACAACTCATTCTCAGATAAAATATCTCTGTCCTGATTTTTGTAAATGTTTAGTTCTTCAAACACTTTTTTTATCTCTTGATCAATGAAATCCTTTGTAGAACTTTTTTTAAATCCTAAATACCCCTCTAGATATGCTTCCAGCATAAAGTCTTTTTCTTCTTCTGAGGCCTCTATTTGGCTACTTTTTAGGTATTGGAATAGGACCATATCATTAGGTTTTATCGACAGACTCAGAATGATATCAGCTTTTTGTTCGGTACTTAATAAACCAATATTCTCTAATGTCCACAGATTTTCATTCTGTTGTATTAGTTCCACACAATACCTCCTTATTGTCTGGTATACGATTTCCTCACTTGAAATAATTTGAAAATAGTTCCTCCCTCTTAGAAACTGTCTTCTCCATTTTGTTATTAGTTTGTAGCAGTTGCCTTACATGTACCAGTTTCTCCGTAAAAGGATATATTCTTCAGCAATTCACATATGCGTACAACAAAATTTAGAGAGATATCTTACGGAGTTGTTGAAATTTAACTTTTTTTAAAATTGCCACCTAATTCATTCGGCACTGGGTGGATATAATAGAAAGACCTTGAGGTTTGTCGCCACAAGGTCAGTTACACTATTGTAGTTCCTGTTTTAATCTGTCTATTCTTTCTAACTCATAAGAATAATCACAAACAGAACTAAACGTACTAGTCATGCAAGTAAAAAACTGTTCTGCACCTTGAACTAATGCAAGTAGAAAATCATTTTTAGGTAACACAAACCCGGTAATTTCACTTCCTTCTAATGAAAAATGCAGTAACTCTTTAGATGTTACACGGAGAATTATTTTGACTGGTTGGTCGGGGAAATATACGCTTCCTTCTCCTTTATGAAGTACATCATCAATAAGATTCATAATGTACGCCCATAATTGGTCAACCAAATCCCAATACCTCATATCCAACATGCTTTCGCCGTAATACTTTAGACAAATTGCTCCGTTAAGATACTGAAAATCAAGGTTTTTATAGATTTCTTTTAAGCCTGTTGAATCGGTAATTTCAACAAAATAGTTTTGAGGATTATTAACTACATCTCTTAAATCAGTAACATTACACTGTGGTTTCATTAAATATGAATCAACTTGGAACATCGTACCACCCTTACGGAGAATAAAATTGACCTACACGCCCATTGTTTAACCCAAGGACGTAATCCTTACCATTGTAATTGCCTATAATTTGATACATTCCTTTAGTTCCCTTGCTCGCAAGGATGCCTCTGTTTTGGGACATAACTGACTTTATAGCACTCGTAATATCATTAATTGACATACTTGCATCAAAAAACGATTGTTGTGCCTTTACAGAGCCATCCCAGTAACTCGGATGATGTCGCTCTAAAATATGTTTCATCCCAGACTTATCAAGCAAGAAAGTATGACTACCAAACTTCATTCGACTACTTTGAAAATCTGACAATGCGTTTACAACAACATGAGGTTGTGCCTTTGTAGCGCAATTCGTATTATGAACCCAAATACCAATATCCGTTACGTAATACGTATGGAAGTCAGCAACCGTAAAGTTATAAACTGTAACAGACTCATCCAACTTAAGGAATTCTACCTTGTCAATGGTAAGGTTGCTTCCATCAGCCTTCTGGAGTTTGTTGCCTACTTGAAGTTCATCGGCGAAGACCCATCCATTGCCTTCCACCCAAAACGGATGGTTGTCGGTCGTCTCGATGATTTGCTCCCCAACGTGCAACTTAATAATATCATCACGTTTGTTGCGGTATAAAGCCGTTACTTCCTTGTAGGCAAGTTCACCATCAGGGTTATTCTCATCCTTGGCGAGAACCTTATCTCCGACTTCAATGTCTTCGATATTTTTCTCCCCTTCGTTAGTTAGAAACTTGATTCAGGGAATAAAGAAGGTGGCAACTGTTTCAGCTACCACCATTGTATCATTAGCTTGCCGCCCGTTCAGGTAGAGCGGCAAGACGGTATTCGGTTTTGTTCTTAATCATGCTGTAAAGGATGTTTACTAACTTTCGCATGATGCAGATGATGACTTGTTTCTTCTTCTTGCCTTCACTTAATCGCTTCTCGTAGTATTCACGGAATAAGGGACTAACTGGTTTGAGACCAAACACAATTAGCCATCTTTGTTCCAATGAAGTAGATCGAGTGCATCTGAGTACGTTTGAGATTATTTGTAAAGCACTGGACATTCAACTACATGAATTGATTGTCATGGAGGATGACTAGCCTTACTATGCGACAGGGACTTTGCTGATTATGCCGCCCAAAATCGCACATGGAATGGTTATTGCTTCCTCCCATTGTTCTGCCGCTACCGTATCGAAGTCAAGAACAGTACGTTTGCTCATCTCTGCTTTCATCTGACTTCGATAATAGTAAGTCACGTCCTTCTGCTCTAGTTCACCACGCATCATGCCCTGAACCTGCCGCAACAGCTTTGACTTTAATGGTTCAAGTTCAACAGCGTGGGCGCATAGATACAATCGCTTAAACTGCGGTGGATACTGGACAAGCTTGTCTATCGGTATCTTGTCATCCGGTTTATACACAATTTCAAACCTCGTTAGTTCGCCTTCAATAGCTACCCCTCGCCTTTGTAACAGTTCCAACCTCTTGTCATAGACCCTGCAATATCCGGCTACTTGTCGCTGATAACGCTCGTTGGAGTAATATGTTCCTTTTCTTTTCTTCATGTTCCGCCCAGTCAACGACAGAACGAACAGTTCAGATAAAGACAGAGGAATGTCAAAGGCCACCTCGGAACGAACATGCAGAATGTCTGTCGCATGATTCCCAATCTCGGCAATCCACGAACGGAAGTGGATAAGCGATTCGGGTGGACATTCTATCCGAAGCGTATGCTTCCTTGCCATTTTGGCATAGACTAGCTGATATGAAAGATGTACCCAATATCTTCCTTCCCTCACTCGTACATGATACTTAAATCCTTTATCCTTCACGTAGAATGCGGCATTGCAGTAATGGCAAAGCCTTTGACGAAGTGGATTAAAGAACGTCCACTGTACATTCATAAAATCCACAACAATACGGTCTATTGATACTTTTACGCCTTCCATGTGTAGCCCCCATCGGAAATTTTTAATGAATTTCCGTCTATAATTAGAGGGCAAGGCGGCTAGCCTGAACCTTACCTCACCTGTATATGTAAACTGGTCGTCACCAGATTGCCTTTGCATAGTAACAATCGTTACTTATTGCCAGATCGTTGCATGGGATTTTCAAATTGTCCTTACTACTATGAGTAGTCGGCCTATATCGTGTTAAAGGTGCGGAAGCTGTTTCACTTGGAAAAACCGCAAGAAAGCGAAGGTTAGGAATTTGGCATGAAATATGAAGGCAACTGGGGATTTTGAAGCGGCAGTAGAGGAGGAAAGACTTGCAAATTGGGTATACTTTATAGCATTTTTCTGTACGTACACTGGGTATTGAAAAATTTTAGTACAGGGCTTACGAGGGTTAAGTACCTTCTTATGTGATAAGATAATTGATTCGGCACTGGGTGGGGGAAAGAAAAAACCTTGAGGAACTAGCCTCAAGGTTTAGAAACAAAACTATCCTTTAATATCTGCCAAAGTATTCATCTGAAAATTCACCATCAATATTATAATCCACATCATAGTAGAAAAGTTGAATCCCAGTCTTTGGATGAACCAAATCAAAACAAATCCTAAAATAAGGGAACTCCCTATCAAAATTATTTATGAACATATTTACACATTTATACTGTATCCTAAAGTCTGAATAACTTAAACCTTTTGGCAAACTCCCCTCCTCATCTTTGAGAATATTGTTTGGGTAATTATTGACAAGTGCTTCAAGTTGTTTTTTAGTACTATCCTTCATTTTTTCAAAATCATAAATGGCATTAAAAGTCTGTTCTATCGACTTCAAATTCATCCATCTCACCACTTTATCTATTTTTTCCCACTGGTCATATAATCAAATACCATTCCGCCATTCTCATCAATTCTACCATAAACCCTTACATGGTTTGGTGCTCCTACAACTTTTATTTTGTAGTCGTAGGTGTATCCCTTGTGCTTAACAATTTCATTTTCGGTCAGGCTGATTATCCCATCAGCCCCTTCACGTGCTCTTGCATAGCCCATATCTTTCGCCTTCACAAACTTTTTATCCAACTGTAATCTCGTCAACTCATTATAGACATCATGATTAATCCAACGTGCGCTTGGTAGATTTACCACTGCGCAATTATGAACCCAAATCCCAAGGTTAGATACAAAGTAAGAATGAAAATCCTCAACCTCAAAATTATAAACCGTTGCTTCACGCGGTTCTTTCTCAATCTTGTCTATTGCCAGTTTAGAACCATCACTCGAAACAAGCAGGTCGCCAGCTTTCAGGTCCTTTACAAACGTCCATCCTTTACCGTCTAACCAAAACGGATGCTCACCAGTAACCTCGATGATTTCATCCCCGATGTGGACGTAGTAGATTTCGTCAGCCTGTTTTTGGAACAGCCCCACGACCTCTTTATATGCCACTTCCCCAGTTTCATCAGACTTAGCGAGAACCTTATCCCCTACCTCGATTTCCTCGATAGGTTTCTCCCCTTCGTCTGTTTTCACTTTAGTTCCAGCACTAAAACAATTACAAGCTGATATCTTTACTGAGGTATTTTTTACAACCTTAACTTCTTTACTAGTGGTTTTTAACAAATTTGCAGCTTGCTTAGAACGCCCTAAAGTAATTAATGTTAGGGTAGTATTTACTGCCGCTCCAGCATCATCCCAGGTCAATTCATCATCAATTAATGTATTTATATCATTCATCGCGGGGTCAATGACTGATTCATGTGCAGCTTTGCTAACTGCCCCAGGTAATTCATTTCCGGCCTTCTTTATGCCGTTCCAAATCGCCTCCAAGGTGAATTCTGCATGCCCCGTAGGATCCACAAACCTCAACGGATTATTACTCACATACGTATACCGATTCAAACTAAGCGGATTCTCCACTTGACCCTTATACGTATCCTAGTTTATAAACCGTTGTTACTTCTAAAAAGTTGGTGGCAACTGTTTACCAATTACCACCATTTCTACTATTCTATCATCCAGTTTGCTTTACTGGTACTTCGGGTATCACATACGCCGCCTTTGTCCTCATGAGATAATGGATTACATTCACCAGTTTACGCATGATACAGACAATTGCTTGCTGTTTGGTCTTTCCTGCCGCCATCTTTTCTTCATAGTACGTATAAAAATAGGGATTTCTCGGCTCTTTCTTTCCTCTTGTTACCGCAATTTGCCGAATCGCTATACCCTTTATAATTTCATGCAGTACCCGATTTCCCTGTTTGCTCTTGTAGTTCCTGCCTTTTCCACCAGAACCAGCGAATATCGGTGCTATTCCTGCAAAGCGAGCGAGTTTATCTGGTGTAGCAAACCGATGGATGTCCCCTATCTCGGCTACCAACTCTGCCGCTGTTACTAGGTCAATTCCTGTCATTGTCTCTAGTTGAAAGCCTAGTTCTTTCATCAATCCCCTTGTTTCTTCCTCTATTTTCTTCATCTCCATTTGGTTGAAGCGGATTGTTCTGACTAGGCTTTTCACAATAAAATCTCGTTTCTCTTGAAAGTCCCTCGATGTATCGCCATCCTGCTGAATAATGGCAATTATCTGTGCCGCCTTCTTGTGGGATAACCCGTTGTTGCTCAGCTTTCGCAAGAAGTACGCCAGATCATCCTCCGTCACTCCTTGTAGATGGTTTGGCGAAGGATATTTCCACCAAAAAGCTAACGCTGTCTTTCCGTCCACCTCAGAGAAAAACTGTTTATAGCTCGGATAGTGGTAGCTCAACTGTTGGTGAATCTTCTGGTTGAGTGCCGTCTGGTTTTTTGCTACCCATTTCCGCTGCATGACCAATTGGCTAATTGCCCAGTAAAGGTCTACGGGCTTGGCGTCGGGCAAGCGTTCCAGTTCATCTCGCAATACCCTTGCTACACACTCCGCATCCCAGCTATCTGACTTCTGTACCGTCACATGGCTTTTTCGTCTTGCTGTAGACAGTTTGGGATTCACTTCTTTTACCCACCATTGATTCTCGGTTAGGTACATTGCCAACGCTCGTCCGAAACCGCCCACATCCTCTAAGCCGTACACGACTTTTGTCCCTCGCTTGGTATGCTTCTTCACTTCTTGCAGCAGTTCCGGAAAGGCGGAGGGCTTGTTGTTGAACTGGATTTCTCCTACCTTCGTATTCCAATGATCTACCATCACCGCTGTATGATGCGCTTTATGCAGGTCTACCCCTACGTATAAATACTTTTGTTGCCTGGTCATTGCCCTTCCCCCTTGGTTTGCTGGCATCGAATGGTTGCGGATGGGCGAGAGCTTGCATCCTCCGATCAAGTAGACGAGCTACAAAGACACGTAAGCAAAAATCCATCCCATCCGCAACCACTCCATACCCACTGTTGCTGAAATACGTCGGTTTTGAGCAAGCCTGCATCCTCAGTTCGAGCGGACAAGCCGCAAAGACACGCTAGCAAATTCTTGCTCACCGTCCGTATTTCGTTGTTGAAAAATTCATTTGCCTAACATATCAAAACGCTACCGTTTTTTAGCGCAGCCAAAAACTTCGTTGATGCGTAGTGTACGATATTCTCCAAAATCTGCACAACCCGCATTTTTATTGTCGTTTTTCTCTGCGGAAAGCTCGCATATGCTGCATAACAGTTGCCACAGACCGTTTGTCACTTTCGTATTGCCACTTGCTACACGTTTCAAGCTGTATGCAAGTGGTTTTCTTTTGACTCGCTTCTGAAAAGGTTTAGCTTGTCCGTTATACCTTGCGATTCCGTTGTCAATCTACGTTCGTCTTCTCGTACGGGAGTAAAGTCGCTAGGTACCAAGTTGCTATTACGAAACACATCCGTCCCATGCCATGAACAGCCCGCTTGCTTTAGGTATCGAATATGCTCATAAAACGTTGCCTGCTTCATGCCTGCTTTTACAACCGTTTCCCCGCATACCGCCAGTTCCAGCCACGTATGAAACAAGTTCTTCCCTAGCCGCTGTCCATACCGTTCTGCCAAACGACGTTTGACGCTCTCATAGTTTCTAACGGTATTCACCCCTGTCACACCGACACGCAGAAATGACCCGATCTCCTTGTCATATACTTGGCGCAAATAATCCTCTGTAATCTCATGAACGAGCGGTGGTCGTTTGAAATCATAATCCAGTTTCTGCGCTTTGATACTCACCTCTACTCGCACCAGCTTGTCCGCAACATCTTGTAACTCTTGCAACTGCTGGACGGTCAACACTTTCCGTAGCCTCTTAGCATCGTGTTCCTTAAACTCTGTTCCTTTATGGTAAAATTTCAGGCATGTCGTATGCCCGCCAACCTCTATGCCATGTCCACCGTAGCGATGTATGGGACGTTTGCGGTAATATTCACCAACCTGCAATCCCTTAAACCAATCCATGCAAGCCTCAGCGGATGGCAATTGAAATACTTCCGCCATATCAATCTTCCTCGCAAGCCAATCGTCAGCAGAGGGTAACTGTACACCAATCGCATCGCTAATGTAATCCACTAGCCATCTGCAACAAGCTACAAAATCATCCGAGCCGCCATACACGTTATGTCCGGCCATTGCTTTATGCACGCTGCATTCCACCGTCAAATACGGTTCGCAGGGTACTTTTACTTGCTTCTTCTGTTCGTTGTCGTACTCTAGTTTATCCCACTTCACTGCCATCGAAATATCAGAATCAAACGAGCCTTTTAAATTCGCCGTTGTAAACTCTTGCTCGATTTCCCCATACCCTGTACTTATCGTCTGTCTACGCTTACTGCGGTGCAACTGTTCGACAGCCGCCACCATTTCATTGCTCAAACTTGGAGATACAATCTTCACTGTGTCTATTGCCATTCTCATCCGCCTCATTTCGTTGTTGTTAATTCGCAGCGGTAAGTGCGCAGCAAGGCGTAGCAGCTACGCTACTTTTAACCTTTCATCTGCATTGCTTCTATTGCGTATAGTACAATCAACAAGCGTACCTGCTACTTTACTAGATCGTAGTGTTATGCGGTGATACTATACGAAATCCATCTACACTCACCATCTTTACATTTGAAAATAAACGCAAAAAAGCACTTGAAATCACTACTAAAAGTGGTTTTCAAGTGCTTGAAGGGTATGTTTTCTAAGTTTCCAAAGCTCGGGCAAGTTAGCAGTATCCCTTGATTCACAATCAAATACTGTACCGTGATTATGACATATGCTTTCCTTCGAGTCAAGAACAACGTGTAACCCTATGAGACGGTTCGCTCTCGTTTGTCTCTCCCTTTATCGGTGTCATTTGTGGTGTGCCTAAATGAGAACGTCATCTCGCCCGGTTCTCGTTAGTCTGCTGTCTTTGTCCTCTCATATCCTAGTCGAGCACACCTAGCTCGCGTCGCATCTCAATCTCTAGCTCACGTAATCTCTTTTGCTTTTTGACCAACTCCTCAAACCATTCCTTGTTCTTCATAGCTAATGCCATATCAATCAGCTCGTCATAGTCCTCTGAACACATCATCATCGGCTCTTTGTATTCGCTCATTTGTCCATCCTCCCATCGCTTATTGTTGATTAACTGATCTGCCTTGCCTTGTTCCACAACTGGCGGCTAATGATACGAGGGAACACATCTTTCTGCCTAATGCCGTTCTGCTCCTTTTGACCATTGTAGGTATTGAAACCCGTGTACGACTCATTTCTAAGAATGTTCAATACCTGCACAACTGTCCATTGCTTCCCTGTCTTCGTTGTTATGCCTGCTCGGTTCAACCTGCAAGCAATTTTGTATGGATTATTCGCCTCTACATAGAGTTGAAAGATGCTCTTTACCGTTTGTGCTTGTTGCTCGTCTACGACAATGACACCATTTTGTACACAGTACCCATAGGCAGGTGCTCCACCAGCGTATTTGTTCTCTCTAGCGGTGGCAATTCGTCCTTCTTTCGTCCGCTCGTTAATTATCTTCCTTTCAAACTCTGCAAAAGAACCGATCATTTGCAGGAACAGCATCCCTTGCGGTGTAGAGGTATCAAAGTGTTCCATCACGCTAATAAAAGCAATTCCCTTTGGCTCCAGTTCGTCCTCGATCAGTCCCAGCAGGTTTTTCAGGCGTCTATGTATACGGTCTGCCTTCACTACTACGATACCACTAATCTCAGTATCCACTTGCTGAACATAGTGCATCATTTCTATGTATCCACTACGTTCTGTCGTACTTCCACTTTCGCCTTCGTCCGTAAACATTCCTGCCAGTTCCCAGCCTTGGCTTATACAGTATGCCTCAATCTTCTTTACTTGTTCAGTGATCGACGTATTTTCTAACTGACTGTCTGAGGAAATACGAGCATAACCAACCACCTTCTTGATATTCATGTAACCCATGTCCAGTGCCACCCTTTTTTGTTACACTATACGATCTCGTTAAAACAAATTAAAAGTCCTTTTATTATTTATTCCTATCGCCTACCGTGATTATGGTAAGCGAAAATGATTTTGACTATCGCTCTTCCCTTGCATCAACCACAAAAAAGGAGCGCACAAAGCTCTTTAGCCTTGTTTGCCCCCTCTGCTACTTGCAATACTGCTTTCTTGCCTGATCTAGTATTTCAGCTAATTTGTCTAATGACCCATCGCTTTTATTGCCTTGCATTTCTATCAGCCTACTGCTCTCTCTTATCAGGTTTACCATGTTCATTTCTACCCTCGTTATCGCTTCCTCAATGGCTCGGATAACGGCAGGGTTAGTATTTTCCTCCTGTTCCTCTTGCTGAATGCGAAACATCATGCGTCGTATGCGTATTTCAGACAACTTCAACCTATTTTTAACTTGCGCTGTCGGGTCGGTTGATACATGAGCAACCAATTCCCGTTCTTCGTCCGTCAACGTGTCCTCCCAAATCGCTTCATACATCCCATGTTTCAATGCATTCTTATTGCCCGCTAGTTTTGTACGGTCTCTCGGTCCAGTGGACTTTCCCCCATGTAACCTACAACGCCCATTCGCTAGAGCGGCTTTTTTACAAGGTTCGCCACTTCTCGTTCTCGTCTTTGCTCCGCACAGCTTCTTCTCTATCATTTCACCCTTAACCTCATTTCATGGAGTTCGTTTCCCCAACTGGGGGGAGGGCTATACACCCCCAGCCCCTCAATCTATATCAATGTTTATCTGTTACTTTTCAACTAATCGCATTTCAGTTACTCGTATTTGCTTCTTGCTGCGCCTTTACTTTCCTGAATGCTTCAAACTCTTCATGCAGTCCTGCTGCATTGATGTAGTCTATATAGTCATCTAACAGGAAAGCGTTTCGTAACAACATGTCATTTGCTGCGCTTAGTTCTTCCCATAGGAATCTTTCATACTCTGTCATTTCGTCCATCTTTGTTATACCCTCCTGTACCCGTGAAATTTGGTTTATATCGTGTTTTCTGTGTCGGGGGCTAAAATAATACGGTGCATGTTACTACAACGCATCTTTGCCTTCTTCTCGTTGGTGCTCATATTATTGCGTTAATTCCTTTGCCTTACGTTCCCAATATCGTCGCTCGTACTCTCTTTGTTTCTCTTTATTTTCGGGCTTTTGCCGCCACTTCCGTCTATACTCTCTTTCGTACTGGCTGCGTGCTTCCAATGCTTTTGGGCTTAGTTGTTTCATATGCTTAACCCTCCACCACAATTTCAATTTGGTCATCATCGTCAATGATTTCAATATAATCGCCGCTATCGTTGTTCCCCTCAATTAAGACAAAAGCGCCGTCCTCCGTAATCAGTTCCACTCTTTTACCTGTCCCCTTATACTTGTTCATTAAGGCTTTTGCCGTTCGTTCACATTTTTTTGGTAGCTTCTTACTCAATACTGTTCCCCTCCAATTCCGCCAATTTCGCCACTTGGTCAGCTAATAGCCGTTCTGTTTCCCGTATACTTTCCTGTGCTCTCATTACCTTACGTGCTGATTCCTGCTCAACTTCAATCAGCTCCTGTTGCTTCCGCTCTAGCACATTTTTATTAAACTGTATCGTTTCCCTCAATCCTTCTGCTTCACGTTGATAAAGATTAATACGACGAAGAATTTCAAGTCTTGGGAGTCCTTCTTTCTCGTCACCCAATTGGTCAATATACGTAGCTTGTTCTAATAACTGGCTAACTTCTATTGCTATCTGTGGGTTCGCACTCCCTGAATTTTTCAAATCATTAGCCTGTTTTCTTAATTGTTTTGCTTGATCCCAATACGTATTAACTTCATTCATTAACGTCTCATACTCTGCTTCCGCCTGTGCAATTAAACCTACCGTTTCCTCTACTGCCTGTCCACGTTTTTCCATTTTCCTTTTCCTCCTTTGATTTTGGGCATGCAAAAAAGGCTCATTCCTCCTTATTGTTCAAGTGGAATAAGCCTTTGAAAGTTTATCAAGTGTGGTTGTCAAGTTTTTTGTGTTTGGTTTATTGGTTATATTGTACGACCCTAATGCTCATATGTAAACCCGTTCTTCCTCATAAAATCAAGAAAAAAGAAACCCCAGACGAGTTTTTGATTACTCGTTTAGGGTTTCTACTGCTGTAACTCAGAGTACCGTTCCTTCGGCTAGAATGTCACCTTTTGTACCACTCATCAGCTTGAACTTACTTCCCTGTTTAAGCAAATGTTTTGGCGCATCATCAAAATAAAACTTGATAGAGGTTACAACGCACATGGACTCATCCACTTTTTCTTGGCTTACTGCTAAAATGGTCCAATTGTCTTCTTTGTCATCATCAAACTTAGCTGGCCAATGCCAAGGAGTTTCGGGTGGTAGTTCTCTTTTTATCAGTTTTAAATTACTCCAGCAAATATTAGCTTTTACAGTACTCACTACGGATAGTTCACCCCTTTAATTGTATATTTGAGTTTATTTAGCTCATCAACTTCTAATCCATATGCAGGGCCAATTCTGTCAAGCCTTTCCCAATGCATGAACTTCCCGATATCATTGGTAGAGAAATTTGCCTGTATAAGTTTAAAATTCCCTGCACCACTCATTTTGGTTCCCCATGTATAGGCATCCTCAACACTAGTAGCAAAAAATTTAAAACCTAGGCCATTCGGACCAGCATCGAATCTACTTGTCGCCATTAATTGGTTATACTCTCCTTCACCAACGGCTCTATATAATGTCATCGAACGGCCAACAGCCCTAATTTCAGTTGTTAGACCCATAGTTGGGATAGCAGATAGAATTTCAGCAGAACCATTAATACTTAAATCAAAGGTATGCTGCATTCTTCGTTCAGCTTCACCAACCATCCCACCGCTCATTAAATAAGCGTTATATTCCGTACGGATGGTATTTGCTTGAGCGTGGAAATAACTTTGCATTTCTGTTAATAAAGCGAGTTTTTGAGCTGTATCTACCTTTACCCTTGGGAGGCTTTGTTTAATTTTTTCAGCTTGGTTCCACAAATCACCCCAAGGCTTTATCTTATCTTTTACGCCATTATAATACTTATCATCCCCTTCCATTTCGTGACCAGTTGGATCCTTATATCTCAACGGATTGTTAGCTACATAAGTATACCGATTCAACGACAGCGGATTATCCACCGCACCCTTATACGTATCCTCCGATATAAACCGCCCTACCTTCGGATCATAATACCGTGCCCGCAGATAGTAGAACCCTGTCTTCTCATCATACGGCTCGCCGCTGTACTGATACGGGTTGGACATCCCCTCCGTTTTCGAGATGACGTTGCCCCAGGTGTCGTATGCATAGCTGTTCAGCTCTTGGCCATTGCCGTCCGAGATGGCGACGACATCGCCGTGGCTGTTGTAGTGGTAGTATCCGCTCTTGCCAGTGCTCATATCTTTGCGCAGCACGAGCTCATTGCCCCAGATGTTTCGGGCCTTGGAGGCATTGGCAGCGTCGAGCTCCTCGATGACTTTGCCACTCAAGTAGACATACTTGGTCTGGATCCCATTCTCGGTCTTGCTCGCGCGAAGGCCGTCTCCATAATAGGTATACGTCGAGGTGTCGCCTGTTGTTTCATTTACCACGCTGCGCAGACGATTTCGTTCGTCAAAGGTGTACGTGGCGCTTCCTGTCTCTGTCGGCAGGGTGCCGGCGAATGCCGAGCGGTTTCCACGTCCGTCATAGGAGTAATCATTCGTCGTTCCTGGAATGACTTCCTTGGTCAGTCGATCGATTTTATCGTAGGTATATTGATGTGTTTTCCCATTGCGCTGGATGGACACGACATTGCCAAACGAGTATTGATTGGACTCAGACCAGACCAGTGCTTGATTTTTTTCATGGGTGACTGTCGCTACTTGCCCAAATGAATCGGCTTTTCGCTTGTTGATGCGGCCGTTCGGGTACTTTGCTTGATAGCTGTCGCCCGTAGTGTCTACCTGGTAGCTGTATTCGATTTTGCCCGTCACAGCACTGTTTACTTCTTTTAAACGTCCGGCAGTATCGTACAAATAGGTCACGACAGCATTGTCCGGGTATGTCAAGGAATCCATGAGGTCATCCCGGTCTGTGTATCCCATCTGGTACACACGTCCAAAGGCAGTCTGAGTCTTGAGCCGCAGAAACGGGTCGTACGTGTACGATACTTCGCGGTAGTTGCTCATGTCTGTGCCCAAGTCTGTTCCGTTGCTGTTCGTTTCTTTTTGAATCAGGGAGGTGTTCGGGACGTATTCTTTTGTCTCCAGATTCATGATTTTGCCTGCCGTGTTTGTGGAGGTCAGGCTGGATAGCTCGTTAAACGGCGTGTAGGCATAGATGTGACGAATACCTGCTTTGTCTGTAAACGTATGCGGTGTACCATTCCGATTGTAGCGATACGACTCGGTCGCTCCTGAAGGAACATCTTTTTCACTAATCTTCCAGGAGAGGGCATTGTAGTGATTGCGGGTCGTCAACAACTGATTCTCCGTTACCGTTACCAGATTGCCCAGAGCATCGTACTCGTACTGGTATTTGTTTTGCTCGGGATCGAGCAAATAGACGAGCTTGCCGTCGTTGTTCGAGCGGTATTCCCATACGCGGCTTTTGCCTGTCTGATCTTTTTCTGTCTTGCCGATTACTTGGTCAAAATCGTTGTGAGCGAGCTGTGTCGTTCTGCTCTGGCTGCCATCGCCTGTTCGCATTCCTTCTTTTTCCAGCTGGCCGTGGCGGTCATAGTATTGTGTGGTTTGCAGTCCGTTTGGCTCGATGCTTACGCCAGTCCGAGCAGGGACGTAGTTTACCCCATCGTTTTGCGTATTGGCTGCCAGGAACACCGTGGTGCCGATCGGATCTGTTTTTTTCCACACCGTTCCATCTGCATTATAGACGTAGCTGGTCGCCCGTTCGTTTAAGGCATACGGTGCACTGGACAACAGATGGTTTCCATCCAGCGAATACGTATTGTACAAAAGCGGACGGACGGTACCGTCTTTTCCAATCTGTCCCTTGTACTCAACTTCCCCGTATGGCGTAAAATGAGAAAATTGCTTCGTGCCATCTGGCAGCGTCATCGTTACTTTTCTCGTCGTATCGTCATAATCATACGTCGTTGTTCTGGTCTGATCTCGGTTGGTCACGAGCTCCTTTGTCCGCCGTCCGAGCAGGTCGTATTGGTACTGGACGTAGATTTCATCCGGGTACATGCGGTATAGCAAGCGACCCATTCCATCGTAGTGGAAGTAGTGATACAGCTGTTCATTTACTCCCGTGGAGGTCTCCACCTGCATGGTTATCTCTCGCGGATACAAGGAAAAATCGTCATAGGAATCGATGCTCTGTGTAATCGTCTTGGCATCTGGACCTGTACTCGTTTCCGTAATTGTTTTGAGCAGCTTGTCTTGATAGCTGTAGGTACGGTTCACTTGCTCCTGTTTGGTAGCTGTGCCATCTGGATAGGAATCCACGATCTTTTCTGTTTCCACCAGCCTGTTGCTTCCGTACGTGTAAGTCTCTTCATGATAATGATTCGGATTGCTGGCCGCTGTTTTCTTCACCTTGGATGGCACACGCAGCGTGGAGAGACTGCCCGGGAATACGTATTCGGTTGTGGTCTTATTTCCTTTTGGATCGATTTCCTTGGTTACATCTCCGTATACGTTGTAGCCGTACTCCACGATTTGCGCATAACGACCCAATCTGGCTTTGACCTTGGACAAGCCGCTGTCTGTCGGGGCGAGCAAGTATTGATATACGTCAGAATCCGCAGTTATGGAGCTTGGACGTCCCATAAAGGAGTACACATGTGTCGGCTGTGTCTCTCGCTGATTGTACATATAGCTCGTATAAGAGGCAGGAGCATAACGATACGTTTTCCCGTCTTCTGTCAGGGTAAGCGCACCTTGAATCGTATCTGAATCAGTACCATTGCCGATAAAGGTCTTCACCGATTGCAGCAAAAAGTTGCGATCCGGGTTGACGATAAAGGTTTTCTCTACACTCGGCAATCCGTCCTGAACGCTTCTCGTAACGACCCTGGAGCCATCTCGATTGATCGGCTGATTGGCAAAGCGTACGGAGGCCGATTTCGGTGATTTCCATACTTCTTTATTAGTCTGCGGATAATACTTGGTGTACGAGTACCACCCTGTCGTTGCTTGATCCGGATGCGGTGTCTTGGCAAAACGGAAATTGACCGCGGTCACAGGATGATAGCTCATGTACGTCAATGCCTCTTTATCCAAATAAAGACGCACCAGCCCTTGATTCAAAAATCCAGGGACATCTGGCTGATACAAGCTGTACGTATAGCTCATGGACAAGCCTTCTACCGGATAGTCGACCTGCTTCAGAAGCTTGTAGTTCACTTTCCCCTTCTTGATTTTATCGACATTCGTATATTCCGTCGACTCCAGTCCATTGTCATCAAAATTGATTACTTTGTTCGGAGCCGCAAAGGAATAGGTCGGCTGCAGGTTGTACTCACTCACTCCGTAAACAGATGGACTGTGATAGGCATACTCGGCAATAATTTTGCTATCTGTTCCTGTTACGCTGTATTCTCTTACCTGATCCTTGTTTGTACTTACATTCCACTCATAGACAAGATGCTTCAGCAACGTTTTTTGGGAGCTGTCCTGATACACTTTCACTACAGTGCTTCCCGTACTTCTATCGATCGTAATCAGACGCCCGACGCTGTCAGTAATTTCTGTCGGCCATCTCGTGTCTTCACTAATTCTGTAGCTGATCGAGTCCCCGTACGCATTCGTCTTTTTCACCAAAAACGTATGATACAGCTCGTCTTTATAATAGTGGGACTCTTCGCCAAAATCATAGGTGATGCCGTTTTTCTCCAATGTCACCACATGATTGGACCCGAATTCCCCGTACCCCTTTTTGTACTTGCTCATCGAAATGCCCTGGTACGGTGTATTCACCCAGTCTCCAACTGTAGAGGAAGACTCCAGAACGGTTCCGTCATCTAGTGTGAAGACATATCGTTTGCCCTCGCCTTCGTACGCACAATTGTATTTGGAGGTGTCATCATAATATCTGCACCACGCATTTGATTTGTAGATTTCTTCAAACCGGGGCAAATTGAGCTTCCAGCCAATCGGCATGAAATTCTTCTCTTTATACCTGGAGGGGACATTACTATTTTTACCACTGTTCGAATAGTAAAACTCCTCAGTCAGTGCTTCCAAGGAAGCGTAGCTGCGCTCAAGGGTAAAATCCAGCCCGTGCTTCCCTTCCAACTGAATATCAAGCTCTCTCACATTGGCCGTCCGGTACAGCTCATCCACCGGGTTATCCGTATTCGAGCGTCTGTACTGGTACGTCAAGCCCTCTGGGTCATACATGGCGTCCGGAATGCTTGCCAGTGCTGCGGTGCTTGACGGCTTTTCAGTCTGCTTCGGCGGAAGCGGCTTCGCTTCTGATGCAGATAAAACCGCGCCAAGCTGCGGCAGAATGTTCTTCAGCTGCTCCTTCTTTGCTAGCAGCATTGCCTGGATACGCTTCGTGATGTCATCGTCATTCCACTTGTATTTTTCTACCTGCTCGTTATGGGACAAAAAGCGATCCACAGACGGATAAAAATACGCAGCGAATTGAATCAATGCGGGATCAGCGGTCTGGTACAGCTTCCATACCTGTTCAGACTACAGCGTATCCCAATCCAGCTGCTTGATTTCCTCTTTCGTATACGTCGTTTTTTCATCAGGCTGAATGTTCTCTTGCTTGTCCTTTGCTTGCAGTGCAGTCTGGTAGGCAGAAATCCAGTCTTTTGTCGTTCCAGTCTTTGTTCTATCTGTGGCTGGCTTTTCTGACAGGCTACTGCCAGCTTCTGCGTGAACGATTGTAGGCAGTAAAAGCGAACCGATTAGCAGCATGTTTATCGTTTTCTGAGTCCAACGTGTAAGTCGCATCGATTTCCCTCCTTATTTTTATTGATGAACCTGTTTTTTGATGAGATTTCCGTTGCCATCGTAGGTGAATTCCGTCAAAATCGTGCCGTTTTGCTTAATTTGCACAAGCTGTCCTTTGGCGTTGTACACATACTCCACTCCGAGATAACGGGCGCTTAGCCGGGCATGGACAGAGTTGTTGCTGCCGCCAGTCAGAACGACGTAGTAATCCTGACCTTTTTGCAGAGGCAAAGTGACTTTGGAAAAGGGCGGCTGACCTCCGTCATCGTTTGCAGCGAGCAATTGCGTCTGTGCATAGTCCTCATATACGCCGAGCCATGTATTGCTAGTTCCCTCTGCTGAATTTCCCCCATAGTAGCTCGTGAAAATGTCAAAGCTTCCGGTAGCTGGCGCGGTCAGCTTTACAATTTTTTTGACTCCGGCAGCAAGATTGATGTCTTGTGTCGTCGTTACATACAAGCTTTCTGTGTCTGTAAAAGAAATGGCGAACGGATTGGTCACCAGATCAGCGACAACTCCTGCCACTTTGGCTTTCGGAATCGTGATCGTTACGTTTTGGACACTGTGCTTGCTCTCATGAGACAGTGCTTTGCCTCCAAACTGGACCGTAAGCTGCTGGCTGCTCGTACGCGTCACAATTGGCTGTAGTCCTGCCGGTAAATTGTTTACCGTAACACTTGCGGCAGCATCCGTTGCAAACGTACCTGCAGCGAGAGTGATCACCTGCTTGTCGGTAATCGTGCCATCGTTTGCTGCCTGTTCACGAATCGTAGCAGAAGCGACTGTTGCCTTTGTATCCAAAGCGGCGGTCAGTCTCGCATGCACGCCTTTTGTCTTGTCAGCTGAGGTGAGGTAGACGTAATACGAAACTCCAGCCGTCAGATCTACTTTCATCTCGGAGAAAAGGGAGCCATCTGTCGCATCGTCATTAAATTCGAGCAGTTTTGACAGCTGCTCGTCCGAAAACAGAAACAGCGCGGTATCCGTTGTTGCGCCAAATCCCCCGTAAGGACCTGTATAAAAACGATAGGTTCCCGTCACAGGAGCTGTAAATTTGTACGCAGGCGCTTCTCCTAGCGGCAGGCTGACATCAATGGGCGAAGCGGGGCTCAACGTTTTCGTCACTTTATCAAGCCGCAGCCAGTAAGTGTCTGTCGTGCTGAAATGCTTGTTAAAGCTGAATACGGTCATGTAGTAGGTCGTATTTGGCTTGACCTGAAAGCTGACCGTTTCTTCTCCCCCTAATTGCTCCGTTGCACTGATATCAACTACCGTGCTGGGTCCTTCTGTCACCAAGAGGTCGTAATCCTTGGTTTTCGGAACTGTCAATGTCACCGTCAACGTTCCAGTTAACGCCCCTGAGTCAAAGCGATATACATCCTTGTCTGTGCTTGTAGAAAGCTTGGATTCGTAGTAATTCCCGCTTGTAATCGGGTAGCTGGTTGCGAAGTCATCATTTGGTTCAAACGGATCGATGGCAGGATCGATGGCGAGTAAGGCCGCGTTTTGGCTTGCTTTTCCTTTTGCTTGCTGATTTGACTCAGCTAATTTTGGACCAAGCTCAGGAAGCAGCTCCGCCCAATAGCCTGCCACTGCTCGATCGTACTCAGCTTGCAAATTCCTGATTTGCTCTTTTTGTGCCAGTAGCTGTTCATCTGTCGTAGGCTGCTGCTTGTGCATGTCTTTGGCCCGCTCAAAGTACGCGGATGCTTGCTGCAAGATCTGATTCGCCAGCTTCTCGTTTCCTTTTCGGATAGCAACAGCCTGGAAAAACTCCAGCGTCTGATGCAGCCCCAAAATCTCCTGATCCATCTGCGAAATTTCATCTATGGGGTCCTGTGCCGCTGTCGTCATTCCCTCAGGCATCGAAAAGACAGCCAGAATCAGCAGGATCAACACCAAGACGGAGATTTTTTCTCTCATGTACGTTTCACCACTTTCTTTTCTGTTTTTTGCTCACGTATTTCCTCATGCGTCTCGTTCTCGTCGCTCTCTTTTTCCACTCCTCCTTTTCTCAGCATGGATTGAATGGACATTCGCGCTTGCTTCCAAACGTACATCCATCCTCACAACAGAACAAACGTTCCTATTCAGTTGTACAAACATAATAAAGTACAAGTTTCTTGTTAGTCAATCATAAAAAATAAAATCATCATACAATCTTTTCTTTTTCTCTCTCTTCTAGTACAATATAGTTGTACATCCTCTATGGAAGGACTGGCTCGCTCATGCTATCCCAGCGCTTGCGCATAGCCCGTAAGGCAAAAGGTCTGACCCAGGAAGAGTTGGCAGAGCATGTCTGCACAACAAAAGGGACGATCAGCAACTACGAAAACAATCACAGCACGCCGCCTAACGATATGCTGCGGCAGTTGGCAGATATACTTGAGGTCACGACGGATTGGCTGCTCGGTCGAACAAACGATGTAACAGCAAACACCGCTGCATCAGCTTCCCTGGCTAAGGAACAGCGTTCTTTGGACGAGCTTTTGCAGGAAAAAATCGACGACCCGGATGACTATTACTTTTTGGATGGTTATCTGGAGGCATCTGAAGAAGAGAAAAAAGAGATTCGTCGTTACTGGTACGATTTGAAAAAGCAGCTGAAGGTACGGCAGGTACGAGAAACAAGGCCGCCTTCTTTGTTCGACATAACGGAAGATTTGAAAAAAAAATAACCCCATTGCGGGGTTTTCTTTCACGCTCAAAACAGAACGTACGTTCCATTTTTATTGGTAGGGGAGGCGGAATACTGGATGTTTCTACCTTTTTTTCAAGAAATACGCGAGCCGCAGACGTGGATGGAGAGCCGGGTGTACATGCTTCTACGACACTTGGGCATGGAGGAGCCCGAGCAAATCGATCTGCATCGTTTATGCGAGACATACGGCATCGAAATCATTGAAATTAACGGCCGCAGCAGAGCTCATGAGCATCCAACACTAAAAAACCGCTACATCATTGCTGTCGATGAACGACTAGAGCCTGCTTACCAAAGGGTCAAAATCGCACACGAGCTTGGGCATTTACTTTTGCATGAGGGTGTCCAGCCTCAAAGCACTACATGGATGATCGATTGGCAGGAATCACAGGCAAACCACTTTGCTGAGCATTTGCTGCTGCCCTTTTTCATGATCAGTCCACTCTTGGCAGATTGCTCCCGTTTCGATGCACCCGCTCTGCTGGCACAGCGGTTTCGCGTCCCGCTCTCGATGGCAAGCAGACGATTCGACCGCGTCCTCGCTCGCTTGCACGCGAGGGGCGTACCTGTTTTTTGGTGAGCCAAATAGTAATTCCAGCCGCTTAAGAAAGGGAGGCCATTGACTAAAATGAAGCACATCTTCGTCGCAGGAGATGCCTACAGCACTCATTTTTTTGATCTGGCAATCAGAAATGACGAAGAGCTTTCTCTTTATCCTGCCATTCAGGTCGCCAGCTATCATGTAGCTAATTTTGCGCTCATTATGCGCGACTCGGGGCTCAGTGGACTCGGCATACTTGCGGGAGATGCCTTGCTGATCTCCAATTTTTCGATGGAGCCGATTAAGGACAGACCCGTTCTAGTCAGACAGGAAGGGCAATTTATCGTTCGCATCGCGGCTGATGTCAATCCGGTAGAGTGTGTGTTTACGACCACCAAAGAGGGCGATGAGCCGCTCATCCTCCCTTCTGAAAACATTCGGATCACAGGCGTCGTCAGCGGAATCATTTCCCAGCCGCACCCATGACCTCGCTTCTTATCCAATCCTTCAACGCCGCAGCTGTTTGCTGCCATTGCTCCTGCGGGGTGATGGCAGCCGGCTGATCTCCGTCCTGCTTCCCGTAGCTCCCAAATTGAGCGTGATTGCCTCCTTCAATGGACATATACTTCGTATTTTCCGGTAAATATGTTTTTCCCAGCTCAAATTTTTCCTGATTGACAATCCCGTCGCGCGATCCCAGAAGTGATAAGACAGGGATTCCTGCCTCCTTTAAGCTCCCTTGTTTGTCCGGATAAGCTCCGAGCAAATAAACACCGCGAATCCGATCCGTATGTGCGTGGGCATAACGAGCAGCCATCGCTCCTCCGAGAGAGTGCCCACCGATGACAAACGTTTGCTTCGGATAGGCTTTTAACACTTGATTGGCCCGTTCCATATCGCTCACTGCCAAATTTAATGGCATTTTTGCAATGAATACTCGATACCCTGAGCCAGCAAGCGATCTGGCGAGTGGAGCGTAGCTTTCCGGTTTAACCAGAGCGCCAGGATAAAAGATAATACCAGGATCATGCGATTCTCCACCTTCAAAAGCAATCCAGTCACCTGTATTCATGACCGTGATCCCTTCTCCTCCCTGCATAGCGATAGCAGCCGCCTGATCAGGCTCATACGGGCGTAAATACCATATCGCTGTACAGGCAGCAAGCAATACCGCCAATACGAGAAGCTGAAACCAACGTTTCCGATATTGACTCATCCGTTTATCACCATCCGTTCCCAGCTATCTGCTTCTTATTATGTCTCCTTTTTCGGTTGCATGTGCGTGTTTGTATGAAAAGATTCATTTCACGTCAGCTTCGTACTTGAACAAAAAAAGGGCGAAACGCGATGCGCTTCACCCTTTTTCCTTTTGCCTTTCGCGGAAACGGCGGACCTTCATCAAATTCCCGCACATTTTATCATCGCACCAGCGTCTTACCCGATTGCGGCTCTCATCAAAAAAGACCCACTTGCAATCGTCATTATGGCAAATTTTGATCCGGCGCACATCCTGGCTCGTCAAAAGCTGTGCAAAGGACTCGGCTATTCTTCCTTGTATGAGTGCCCATCCCTCTGCTGTGCTAATCTGCTCCAGGCGATAACCTTGTCCTTCTTTGTCTTCTGCTACCCTCATGCAAGACGGCACCAAAGCCAATGCGTGATTCAATGCATCTACATCTTCCTGTGGCGCGGCTTCACCGCTGACCACTGCCTCTACGATTCTGCGCATCTGTTCACGAAGCCGCAACAGTGACAGCCTGACCTGTTCATCCGCTGGAGCTGGCGTCGTCAGCTTCCAGTGGTGGAAAAAGGCTTCCAGCCACTCCTGCTTATCCAGTCGATTTTCTCTTTTGCCTGTACCCCGCCAATCTCGCCAATCACTATTTAAAAAGTCAATGCATAGCCACTCCACTACTGCTCCCCCGTTCGTTACATGTCCTCTCATGAACCTCTTGTATGGAAACCCAAGATATGGTATGGTTTTTCTTGTAACGATCAAAACGAATTTAGATGGTTACATTCGTTATCATCCTTAGAGCCATTATACCGCCTACTTATTTCGTTTCACAAACGAGGAGGATGCACATGAACAGGATGGATTTACTGCTGCACGAATGGGAATGTACCTATGACAAAGAAGATTGGTACCCGCCTCTAAGAGATGCTTTGACTGGACTTTCCGCTGCACAGGCCAGCTGGCGCCCTGATGGCCTAGCCGCTAACACCATCTGGGAAAATGTCAGTCACCTGTTATTTTTCAAGGAACGGCTCTTGCATCGCATGCAAAATACCGAGTTTCCCCTATCCGCAGAGACAAACGACGACACCTTTACCCCCTCAGGCGGTCCAGACGATGAAGAGGTATGGCAAGCCACTGTAGCTCGCATGGAGCAAGTCCATCGCCAAATACATGAAAAGCTCGCCTCGCTCAACGAAGATGCTTTTGACCAGCCACTGCCCAGCATTTCTTTGGGACAGAGTGTGATGAGCATCGTACTTCATGATGCCTTTCACACAGGACAAATCGTGCAAATCCGCAAGCTTCAGGGGACATGGCCAGAAAAACGCTCATTTTTATAGAGGCGCCCTTATAGGAAACTACCGTCAACGTATCTATGGACGGTAGTTTTCTTCTATAGATTCAACCTATTTCTTGTCATCATGCGTCAATCGTACAAACCTTTATCCTTTCAGCACCGTATCCTGATCATATATGAGATAAAGGAGTTGTTCGCTTTGAGCAATTGGGTTGGGGATGCACAATGAATGGAGTAAAGGGACGTCATATTGTAGTCGACGCCTTCGATTGTGATCCTCTTTTACTAGATGATCTCGTTCATTTGGATAAGCTGCTCAATCAAATCGTTTCATCACTTGGCATGCAAATCTTGGCGACTAGCTTCCATCGTTTCGAACCTCAGGGAGTGACTGGCATTATTCTACTCTCCACCTCACACATTTCGATTCACACGTGGCCCGAGTACTCGTATGCTGCCTTTGATTTATTTACATGTGGAGACGATGATCCAGCTACAGAAATTGAAACACTTATTCGTGGACTTTCCTCAAAAAGCGCGCTTGTATACGGCATAGATCGCTCTAACACAGGCAGTGGTGAGCCGGCAATTTGGTCCATGCAATCGCGGCTTGATTCTGCAAGCACGTCCGATCAGGCAAACAACATTTCTGTTTCTAATATCTCGCTCGGGATTGATTCTGCTTCAAATCGCGGTGACAACTACGACCAGATAGAACGCAAAGAAATTCTAGCTGGCAAACATACCATGCTGTACCAAGGAACGAGTAATTATCAGCGCATGGAGCTGATCGAGGCAAACGACATGCGCATGTACCTGGACGGGCAGCTGCAATTTAGCTCATTGGATGAAAGAATCTATCACGAAGCACTTGTTCATCCAGCTTTCCTGTATGCTGCATCCCATAAACGTGTACTCATTGTAGGCGGTGGTGACGGACTCGCTGTACGAGAAGCCCTCAAGTACCCTGGGGTTGAGCATGTTGACCTTGTCGATCTGGACCCAATGGTGCTGGATGTAGCTAAGCTCGTACCCGCAGTCGTTTCACTGAACGAGTCGTCCTTGCATGATCCGCGTGTACACGTTCATCCTCAGGATGCTGCTCAATTTTTGGACTTGCAACGACCTTCCTATCAGATCATCATCGTGGACTTTCCTGATCCAGCCGATGAAATCATTAGCACGCTGTACACCACGGAATTTTTTCAACACCTCGCTGCACAGCTTTCTGATGATGGTGTAATGGTTTGCCAGTCGTTTTCTCCCGAAGACGCACCCACTGTTTATTGGAGTATAGAGCTCTCGTTAAAGGCTGCGGGACTTCACACACAACCCTATCACTGTCTGGTCCCTTCCTTTGGTGACTGGGGCTTTCACTTGGCGGCACAAAAACCACTCATCCGCAAGACAGACAGCATACCTGTACCCGCTCGTACTCTCCCAGCAGATATAGATGCCCTTTTTGCTTTCAAACAGGGTATTTTGTTAAAACGGGCAAACGCGACGACCAATTCGCTAGGAAATCTGGTTTTGCACAAGTATTATCAGCAGGAAGCTGGAAATAGTATGTAGAATGGCAAATCCCCCTCAGACGCCATGCTGTCGCGGGGGATTTTTTGTACAGAGGAAAAAGGAATGACTAGATTTTACATTGATAAATACTGAACAATCTTATATAGTTGATAAATAAATCAATTTCATACATGTATCCTCATCTTTCACGGTGAGGATAGAGGTCGCGGCTTTTATATGATCCTGTACGAGATTCAGCAGAAATTCATGACTGCAGGAAAAGGAAAATCCGCCGAAGTCCATCGCGTATCGCTGTGCGCATGGGCTGGGGCTGTACCCGAAAGGGACAGAACTGTCACGTCTTGCGTGCCGGCAAGCGTGTTGTGCTATCTTCAGTGAAGGCTTGGTGGGGATTTGATGATACCGCTTTGTGCCCTTTTTTATGGCTACAGGCGGTTTTTTCGTTTCCGACCTCCTTTACGAACATCATTTTCTAGAAAGGTCGTGCAAGTAGGTTATGTCAGAAAATCAATTGCAACGCGGTTTAAAAGCTCGTCACCTGACCATGATCGCCATTGGCGGTTCGATCGGTACAGGATTATTCCTCGCAAGCGGAGGCTCCATCCATTCTGCCGGACCTGGCGGAGCTTTGGTTGCCTACATCGCTATCAGTATCATGGTTTACTTCCTGATGACAAGTTTGGGAGAAATGGCTGCTTTCATGCCGGTTTCCGGTTCCTTCTCCACGTATGCGACGCGCTTCGTCGATCCATCTCTGGGCTTTGCCCTCGGCTGGAATTACTGGTACAACTGGGCGATTACCATTGCCGTCGAGCTTTCGGCTGCTGCTCTCATCATGAAATTTTGGTTCCCGGATACTCCCTCTATCTTGTGGAGTGCCCTGTTCCTCGTCCTTATGTTCTGTCTGAATTTGTTGTCAGTCAAGAGCTATGGCGAATCCGAATATTGGTTTGCACTTATTAAGGTCGTAACCGTTATTGTCTTTATCGTAATTGGTGTCCTGATGATTTTCGGTATCATGGGTGGAGAAGCTGTTGGATTTCAAAACTTCACGAAAGGCGACGCTCCATTTAGTGGCGGCTTCATGGCGCTGCTTGGTGTCTTTATGATCGCCGGGTTCTCTTTCCAGGGAACAGAGCTGGTAGGTGTCGCTGCGGGTGAAAGTGAAAATCCTGCTAAAAATATTCCGAAGGCCATTCGCCAGATTTTTTGGCGCATCCTGTTGTTTTATATTTTCGCGATTTTCATTATCGGTCTGCTGGTTCCATATGATAACCCGAACTTGATCAGCGGCGATATTTCAGATATTGCAATCAGCCCGTTCACCATCGTGTTTGAAAAAGCAGGATTTGCCTTCGCTGCTTCGGTGATGAACGCTGTCATTCTCACCTCTGTTCTATCTGCTGGTAACTCTGGCATGTACGCTTCTACCCGCATGCTCTGGGTGCTGGCCAAGGAAGGCAAAGCGCCAAAATGGTTTGCCAAGGTTACGCGCAACGGTGTACCGATCAATTCCTTGATCCTGACTGCTTTAATCGGGGCGCTCGCCTTTTTGTCCTCGTTGTTTGGCGATGGTGAAGTGTACATTTGGCTGTTAAATGCATCCGGGATGTCAGGCTTTATCGCATGGCTCGGTATCGCTGTGAGCCATTATCGCTTCCGCAAAGCTTTTCTGGCGCAAGGACGAGATCTGAAGGAGCTTCCTTATCGGGCAAAGTGGTTCCCGTTTGGCCCCATTTTCGCCTTTATCATTTGCTGTATTGTCATTCTCGGTCAAAATTACTCCGCGATTTCCGCCGAAGGAATCGACTGGAACGGACTCATGGTGTCTTACATCGGACTGCCTCTCTTCTTGATCGTCTGGTTAGTCTATAAGTTTACGAAAAAAACAAAGCTGGTGCCGCTGGATCGTGTAGATTTCAGCCTCGATGAAAACTCTCATTAAATGCAGCACGATCTCTTGAACTGCACAAAGTAGGATCTCCTTGCAAAAGGGGGGTCCTTTTTTTCTTTCTCAGGATTATTTCTGTTGACGAAATAAAAGGGAAAATATATACTTTTGATTAATTTGATAATGATAATCGTTATCAAATATAACATATATGCTCTAGGAGGTTTGTATCATGCAGTCCAAACTTTTCAGGCACATCTATAGCACCACATTGGTCACTACATTACTGGCCAGCTCGTCCCTAGCTTTCCCCTCTGCTCACGTATCTGCTGCTGCCGAACAGACGAATTTGGCATCCATCACGATTGACCAAGCTATCGACAAAGCTCTGAATAACAACGCCGACTTGGAATTGCTCCGATTAGCTGCCGATACAACATACTACGATTCCCTTATAACACTCAGAGATAGTCAGGCAATTAAAGAAGATTCCATCTATACATTCAAAGATGCCCAGACGAAATACAAGAAGGCAGCAGAAGCGAAAAAGGATATTGCTGCTAGCAAAGCCACCATGGATGCACTAAAAAGCTCACTGCGGCTCCAAGTTGAAAAAGCTTATCTGGAAGTTCTTTCTCTCGAAACCAAAATAAAATTGCAAAGGCAAAGCATCCAGCGCCACTTTTGGTATCCATCCCCGAACGCAGAAGCCAAAGAAGCGCTTGTTAAACTTCAAACAAGCCACCAGGAGGCATTGGCCAAGCTTAATAATTTGCTGCTGGAAGTTCCGGATAAAGATTGGAAATTGTCCGCTTACGACCTGATTCAATATCAATTGTCTACATGGGAAGAAGTGCAAACGATCGCCTACGAAAAACGTCCGGATATGATAAAAGCCGAAGAGGAAAGAAAGCTTGCCGAAGTAAAATTAAACATTGTTGCAAAGTATTCTCTCTCGAGTAGCTACGATGGTAAAATCGCAAGAAATAACTTGAAAAAAGCTGAGATATTGTTGCAAAGAACGAAATCAACGGTTGATAAAGAAGTGAAGGAACACTATGAAAAAGTAATCTCAGCGAAAAAAGTTATGGAAGACAATCAGGCAACCAAAGATGCCGCACAGAAGCACTATGACCAGGCACGGTCTGATTACTTAAATCGAAAAGTGTCTCTCGATGAGTTGATTGATATAGAAGCAAAATTGTTGGATAGTGAAATAAAAGCAGCTGATGCGTTGTATCAATATAATGTAGCTGTTGTGACATTAAAGCAATCTATTGGTAATTAAGCGTTTTATTAGCGGAATGCCCTAATATCATTACAACTTTTTATTAACTGATAACCCTAATGAAATAACACCCCCAAGAGAATTAATCATACTTTCTTCTCTCGGGGGTTTTCTTCTACTCGGTCTATTCTCACTCTGGTAGCATGCCTTGTGTAAAACGAATCCACTCCCGTGTAGCATATGAGAGATAAGCATTTTTTCGCCAAATCATCCCTAAGTGCCACTTGATCTCTGGATTCACCAAGGATAAGACGTGAAAACGCTCGGAGTCCAGCTCACTGCAAATGGTTTGGGGCAGCAAAGTAATCCCGATATTGGCCGCGACCATTTCACTGAGAAAATCCCACTGCGAGCTTTTGTAAATCACTTGGGGATGAAAGCCGACCCGCACACATGCATCAATGATGCGACTGTGCAAAGCAAAGTCCTCGTGGAACAACAGGAACCGCTCATCTGCAAGCTCTGCCAAGGATACCTTCTGCTTGGCTGCCAATCGGTGCGTCGGATGGACGACTACCTGAATATCTTCATTCACAAACGAATATGACTCGAAAACCTCCTCATCAATCGGCAAAAGCACGACTCCGCTGTCCAGCATCCCCGAAGCCACATCTGCCTCCACTTTTTTCGAGCCTACCTCTAAAAGCTCCAGAACAATACCTGGGTACTGCTCGCAAAACTTGCCGATGACCCGAGGGAAAAAATTAGCTCCTACCATCGGCGGCAATCCGATCCGTATCCTGCCTTTTTTCAATTCCATCAATTCATTAATATGGACTGTCATGCTTTCAAACGATTTCACCATAACCTCTGCTTGGGAATTCAGCACCCACCCAGCGTCTGTCAGCGCGACTCGCTTGCCCAAACGTTCAAATAGCTCGACGCCCAGCTCCTCTTCCAGATTACGCACCATTTTACTGATCGTGGGCTGTGTAATATAGAGGGACTCCGCTGCCTTGGTGAAGCTGTTGTGGCGAGCGACCTCCAAAAAATATTGCAAATGCCGGATATCCATCAGACATCTCCTTTGCGACACCTATAGATAGAATGAATCCCAATGATTCTATATATGCATTTTACCTATGAAAAGAGGTGATGTACACTTTTCACAAAGGGAGAGAACTTCATGAAAAGACTACTTATACTCTTGGGGCAGGTTGCTTTTTTTATTGTCGTTTCTATTATAATGAATGCACTTGTCTCCATCCTCGATTGGAAAATACCAGGGAGCCTCCTCGGCATGTTCGTGGTGTTTTTATTGCTTCAATCAAAGGTTCTGCATCTGGAATGGATTGAAACGGGAGCGAGCTGGCTACTCGCCGAGCTGCTGCTTTTTTTCATACCGCCATCCGTCGGAATCATCTCGTATCAAAGCCTGATGCTGCATGAGGGGATTCAAATTTTTCTCGTGATCGCATTTGGCACCACATTTGTCATGATTTGCAGTGGACTGGTAGCTCAGAGCATTTCCAAACGAAAGGAGCATACCCGCCCATGATCGCCGGCATATGCGGATTCTTGTTCACCATTTTCATTTACCTCATCGCCAAGCGGCTTTATCGCTACAAACGTATACTTCTGTTTTCGCCGCTATTGTTTACGCCGATTGTTTTAGTTATTGTCTTACTCTGTACTCATACGTCTTATGATACGTACAATGCGGGCGGCAAATGGCTGGCCTACATGCTCCAGCCTGCTACCATTGCTTTTGCCGTTCCGCTCTACAAATACTATCCTTTATTGAAGAAACACGCTGCACAGATCTTGATCAGTGTCGTAGCTGGTTCCGCAGTAGCCGTCGTCTCCTCGGCATTGCTGGCCCTATTGCTGCACGTCGATCATCATGTGCTATTCAGCCTGCTGCCGCGCTCGATCACTACGCCGATCGCCATGAACGTATCGGAGATGATCGGAGGCGTTCCTTCTATAACAGCTGTGCTTGTCTTGATTACAGGGCTGCTCGGCTCTGTCATCGGACCGTATATCATCTCGTATCTGCGCATCTCCGATGATATCGCCAGAGGCGTCCTGCTCGGTACGAGCGCCCATGGTGCAGGTACAGCAAAAGCGTTCGAGCTAAGCCCGATATCAGGCACCGTCTCCAGCATTTCAATGATCCTCGCGGCGCTCGTGACACAGCTGGTTGCTACAATTATCATATCTTCCTGATAGGAAGCTTTTGAAGAAGAAGAAAGGGACAGCCCAACGGCCATCCCACATCTATCGCTTCCTATTATATGGATGCTGCTTAAGCTTTCATCCGACTCATCAAGCTATCCATCCGCTCCAGCGCCTTTTTCAACTGATCCATCGACGTCGCATAGGAGCAGCGAATATGCCCGTGACCGCTCTCTCCAAACACATCACCAGGAACGACCGCTACCTTTTCTTCCATCAGCAGCTTTTCTGCAAATGCCGCAGAGGTAAGTCCTGTCGAGGTGACGGACGGGAAGGCGTAGAATGCACCGTCAGGCTCATGACAGTTCAGCCCGATCTGTCTAAAGCCATCCACTACGTAATTGCGTCGCTGGCGGTAGCTCTCGATCATCCGTTCCATATCTGCGCGTCCATGACGAAGTGCCTCCAGCGCAGCCATTTGCGCCATCGTTGGTGCACACAGCATCGTATATTGATGAATTTTCAGCATCCCTGCCAACAAATCTGGAGTGGCACATACGTACCCTAACCGCCAGCCCGTCATCGCAAACGCTTTGGAAAATCCGGAAATCAGAATCGTTCTGTCCTTCATTCCTGGCAGCGCTGCGATGCTGTCATGCATCCGACCATACGTCAGCTCTGCGTAAATCTCATCGGAGATCACCAAAAGATCGTGTTTTTCAATAATCGGCAGCAGTGTTTTCCACTCGTCCGCGGTCATCGTTCCCCCTGTTGGGTTGTTCGGATAGCAGAAAATGATCGCTTTGGTACGAGGAGAGATATGCTTCTCCAGCTCTTCTGGCGTCAGCTTGAAATTGTTTTCCATGGTCGTTTTCAAAAAGACCGGTTTTCCGCCAGCCAAACGAATGACTGGTTCATACGATACGTAGCACGGCTCGACGACCAGCACCTCATCACCTGGGTCCAAAATGGCGCGCAGCGCGATGTCAATTGCTTCACTGGCTCCAACCGTAATCAGAATTTCGGACTCAGGATGATAGCTGACAGAAAACCGCTCCTCCAAATACTTCTGGATTTCAACCCGCAGCTCCAAAAGACCAGCATTGGATGTATACGCGGTATGACCGCGCTCCAATGACGAAATCGATGCTTCCCGCATACGCCATGGTGTAACGAAATCAGGCTCACCAACACCTAGCGAGATGACTCCCTCCATCGAAGCTGCCAAATCGAAAAAGCGGCGAATTCCTGAAGGCTTCAAAGAAGCGACTGTGGATGATAAACGACTTTTGTTGACTGTTAATTGTGTACTCACGGCGTAACCACCATCCTGCGATCTTCGTCACGATCCTCCAGCTCAATCCCATCGTGCTTGTAGCGTTTCAAAATAAAGTGCGTAGCCGTTGAAACGACTGAATCGAGTGTCGCCAGCTTTTGTGAAACAAAGTTGGCTACTTCTCTCATCGTCTTTCCTTCCAGTACGATCGACAAGTCATAGCTCGCACCTGACATCAAGTAGACAGCTTTTACTTCCGGAAAGCGGCAGATACGCTCTGCCACCTCGTCAAAGCCCACGTCGCGCTTCGGCGTTACTTTTACGTCAATCATCGCGTTTACATATGGATGATCCTCAACCCGCTCCCAGTTTACAAGCGCTGGATACTTCACGATCACCTTGTCTGCTTCAAGCGCGGCAATCGCCTCTTCGACAGCCTCAGTTGGTTCAGCCAGCATTTTACCGATTTGCTCGGCGCTCATGCGACTGTCCTCTTCCAAAAGATGTAGCAGTTCTCGTTGCTTCACTCGATCCATACCCCACCACTCCATTTCTCTCTTTTTACATGCAAAAAGCCCCAGCAACCAGACCCATGGTTTCCCATAAATCCGATTGCTGAGGCGAAGGTATCGCGGTACCACTCAGCTTTTTTGCCTTTTTCACAAAAAGCAAACTTATGCAGTCGTCATTGACATGCGCCCGATAACGTGGGCTAGTCGCTGCTTTCTACTCATTCGTTCAAAAGCAGAGCTCCAAGGTGGCATTCAAAAAGAGTTCGCGGCTACCCTCCCAGCAATCAGGCAGCTCTCTGGACGTCAAATCCCTTTTCTACTTTCCTTTTCACGGCGTTTCTTTGCTATGGGTGTTTCATGCTTGATTGAATGTCTCCGATTATAAAAAGGTTTTGGGCTGTTGTCAACTAACAAGTTATTGGGTGGAATTCTTATATTATGTGGCATAATGGAAAGATCAAAAAATGGTACTATCGCAAAGTGGGGAATCTCATGACGAAAAGTATGGGTGTTATCGACCTTGGTTCAAATACAGCCAGGCTGGTTATTTATAAGCAGGACGAGCAGGGAAATCTGACCGAAATGGACAATATCAAACGCAGCCTCAGGCTCAGCAATCATCTGCAAAACAACCATCTCGACACGGAAGGAATATCCATTACGCTCACTTGTTTGCACCAATTCAAAGAGCTGCTGGATGCGAGACAGGTCCAAAAAACAATTGCCGTTGCCACAGCTGCCGTCAGACAGGCAGAAAACGGGATCGAGCTGATCGAGCTGATCAAAGCCGAAACAGGTATTTCCATCCGGATTTTAACAGGCGAGGAAGAAGCCCGTTATGGCTATCTCGCTGTAATGGACAGCATGAATGTAGACGAGGGAGTTACGATTGATATCGGTGGCGGCAGCACGGAGATCACTTATTTCCAAAATCGCAGGCTGCAAGAAAGTCACAGCTTCCCATTTGGAATTGTTACACTGACGAAAATGTTTTTACATAGCGACATACCGACAGAAGCTGAATTCGCCCAGCTGCGTTCTTTTCTAGCCGCCTCATTCGCATCCAAGCCATGGCTTATGGGCAAAAAATGTCCCGTGATTGCTATCGGTGGCACGGCTCGCAATCTGGGAAAAATTCATCAGCGCTCCGTTCACTACAGCATGGACAGCCTGCATCATTACCCGATCAGCACAGAAAGTGTAACAGGTATTTTGGAGCATATCCGCAGCCTCTCGCTGGAAGAAAGACGTCAGGTTCCAGGGATGTCCAAGGACCGGGCAGATGTCGTGCTTTCAGGGATCGCTGCTTTTGAATCCTTGCTGGAATACACAGGCAGCGACGTCCTTCTTGTGAGCAACAAAGGACTGCGTGAGGGGGTACTTTATGAGTCGGTTTGGGGGGGAGAACCGCCTGCGACTAGTAGTGATATTCATGCAAAAACCGCAGCGCAATTCATGAATCGCTATCACATCGACTGTGCACATGCCGAGCATGTCAAAGGCTTGGCCCTATCGTTATTTGACCAGCTAGGCGCACAGGGTCTCCATACATTCGGGCAAGCGGAGCGAGAGCTTTTGGCTACGGCAGCCTTGCTTCACGATTCTGGTCGCACCATCAACGTATACGAGTCATCCGAGCATACGTTTTATTTACTTTCGCAGGTATTGTTGGCAGGCTACACACACCGGGAGCGGCTGCTCATCGCGATGCTTGCGTCTTACAAAAGCAATAAGCTGCTGGTGAGTCAGATCAACCGCCATCCAGACATCGTTTCCAAGCAGGACAAGAGCATGATTGAAAAGCTCGGCCACATCCTATTAGTATCCCGGATGCTGGATCGCTCCATGACGCAGTCGATCCACTCTGTCCAGCTCACGAAAACGAACGGCTCGTATTCCCTTATTTGCGTAGGCAAGCGCGCGGATCATTTGGAATATTCCTTGCTGGACGAACCATTGATCAAGTTCTCCAAGGGTTGGAAAATACCAGTATCGTTTGAAGCGGCCATCGCCAAGCCTAAAACTTAACAATCACTTAATAGTAGCCTGCTATACTTGTCCTAATGAGTTGGAATCATCTACCTATAAATACGCGTTCAAAAAGTTGGCTTTTCACTTTTTGAACCTCCTCTATAAATATATAAAAGGGTTGGACATGGATGAAGGACTTTAGTATTCCAGATTATTACATCAATCGAGAGTTAAGCTGGATTGCATTCAACGAGCGCGTGCTGGCAGAGGCCGCCAATCCGGATAATCCATTATTTGAACGGTTAAAATTTATCGCAATCGCAAGCAGCAACTTTGACGAATTTTTCATGGTAAGAGTAGCTGGTCTAAAGGATCAAGTGAAGGCTGGATTCACCAAGCCAGACAACAAATCGGGGATGACTCCAGGGGAACAGCTTCAAGCCATTTGGGAGCGGACCCACCATGTGCTCAGGTCCATGTATGCAATCCTGAAAGATGAAATTACACCAGACCTGCAGCGTACAGGCATTCGCTTTGTGAAAGCAGAGCAATTAAGCTGTGAGCAGGAGCAGTTTGTCCATCACTTTTTCCACCATCATCTGTATCCTGTGCTCACACCAATGGCTGTAGACGCCAGCCATCCGTTCCCGATGCTGCTGAACAAAAGCTTGAATCTGGCGGTGCTACTGGAGGATGACAATCCAGAAAGCGAAGGCCCACTGTTTGCTGTGGTACAAGTACCCGCGGTTGTCCCGCGCTTTCTGGAGCTGCCCTCCCCTGACGGAGAAGCCCATTTCATTTTGCTCGAGGATGTTATCGCCCTGTATATGGACACGTTGTTTCGGGGCTACAACATCCTGGAGGCAAGTCCGTTTCGGATCACACGTAACGCTGATATGACCATAGACGAGGACGAGACGGAAGACCTGTTAGAAGCGATTGAGCAAGAGCTGAAAAAGCGAAAAATGGGTGAGCCCTCCCGCTTGGCTGTTGCTGCATCCATGAGTGACTTTTTGAAAGAGACGCTACAGGATTGGCTTGAGCTGTCCGCTTTCGAAATTTTCCGACTCAACGGTCCACTCGACCCCAGCTTCTATTTCCGTTTTCATGCGCTCGCAGGGTATGACCATCTGCGGTTTGAGCCGCTTACTTCCCAGCATCCGCTTGATTTGCTGGACGAAGAAGATATTTTTGCAGCCATTCAAAAAAAGGATATTTTGCTGCATCACCCGTATGAATCGTTCGACCCAATCATCCAGTTTGTTCAGGAGGCTGCAGTCGACCCGAATGTTTTGGCCATCAAGCAAACACTGTATCGAGTAAGCGGTGACTCTCCTATCGTCAATGCGTTGCTGAAAGCGGCGGATAACGGAAAGCAGGTAACAGTCTTGCTTGAGCTGAAGGCTCGCTTTGATGAAGAGAACAACATCGTTTGGGCGAAAAAGCTGGAAAATGCCGGCTGCCATGTCATTTACGGAGTGGCCGGACTGAAAACCCACAGCAAAATCACGCTCGTCGTACGAGTGGAAGACAACCAGCTAAGAAGATACGTGCATCTGAGCACGGGCAATTATAATGACAAAACGGCAGGCACCTACACAGACATCGGGATGCTCACCTCGCGCGAGGAATTTGGGATCGATGCGTCCAACTTTTTCAATCATTTGTCTGGTTATTCGCATCCACCTGCCTGGCGTGAGATTTCTACAGCACCGATCGGCATGCGCGAGAGCTTTTTGGCACTCATTGAAAAAGAAATGGAGAACAGCCTGGCAGGAAAGCCTGCTTTTATCATTGCCAAGATGAACTCGTTGACTGACAAACAAATCATCGAAGCCTTGTATCGGGCATCATGCGCCGGGGTCAAAATTGATTTGATCGTCCGCGGCATCTGCTGCCTGCGCCCGGGCTTGCCCGAGGTCAGCGCCAACATACGTGTCATCAGTATCGTAGGCCGTTACCTGGAGCACAGCCGCATCTATGTGTTCTGCAACGTTGGGAATCCCCAGGTCTATCTTTCCAGCGCGGACTGGATGACACGCAACATGATCGCACGCGTCGAGATTTTGTTCCCTGTCGTTCAGGACGATTTAAAAGCCAGAGTGATTCATTATCTGGAGGTCATGCTCAAAGATGATGCCAAAGCATCCATGCTCTTGCCCGACGGTACTTACATACGTGTACAACCCGAGAGTCCATTTCCCCTGAACAGTCAGCTCTTTTTTTGGGAGGAAGCATTCCGACTCAATCAATCGCGAGAAAAGGTGTTCTCTGCTCAACGCCTGAAGCCGATTACTTCGTTACTGGAATAGGGATACACCAACGAATACACGCTACTGACGTCTGTCTTTTTGCAGGCGTCTTTTTGGTTTCTGTGAAAAGCACACACTTTAACATTGTTATATTGACATTGTTAAAATACAAATATAAAATACAAGTAAGACAGCAATGAGTGATCGACACGAAAGGATTGGTTTTATGTCCATCAAGCCGTTGCCAGCCAGGCGTATGAGCTATCGAACCCAAAAGCATCGCTCACCGGACGGACTGCCTACTGATATTTGTATATTTACCATCACTTCTCAGGCGAGACATACAAAGACGAAATCTTTGCCGACCAAGCAGCTTTCCGTCCTCTTGATCAAAAGAAAAAGCACAACCTTTGGAGAGCAATGGGCACTGCCCGGGGGCTTTTCCAAGGAAAGCGAAACATTGGATGAGTGTGCGTATCGGGAACTGAAGGAAGAGACGAATATCGATCGCGATGTTCATATCGAGCAGCTGGGGACGTACTACAAGCCTGGAAGAGATCCGCGGGGCTGGATTCCGAGCGTCGCTTACGTATCGCTCGTTCACGAGGAATTGCTCGCACATGCCAAAGCTGACGACGATGCATCCGAAGCGCGTCTCTTTCCCATTGAGGAAGCCTTTGGACTCCAGCTTGCTTTTGACCATCGTGAGATTTTGACCGATGCCCTAGCGCGAGTGCGCGAAAAAATGCTTCAGACCAATATCGCCAAAGCCTTTTTGCCCGGCGAGTTCACCCTTAGCGAGCTTTTGCAGGTCATTGAAACAGTCGTACCTACGTTCAAGGTAAGCGATCGCGGCAATTTTGAGCGTCGCCTGCTTTCGACAACCAGAAGACAAGGAATTTTAGAGCCGGTTCTCGCAGCAGATGGTACCCCGCTCTACTCAACGGAGTATTCCAACTCCCCTGCCAAGCTGTATCGCTTTACCGATTACATGCCCGTTGCGATGATTTATTAAAATCGACTGAGGAGGTTTTACGTATGAAAGCTCTGATTGTCATTGACTATACCAACGACTTTGTTGCCACCGATGGCGCCCTGACATGCAAAGAGCCAGGCCAAGCGATCGAAGGACGGATTCAAGAGCTCGTTCGTGAATTTTTGGCTGAAGGCGACTTTGTCGTGATGGCAGTAGATGCGCACAAGGAGCAAGACCCGTATCATCCGGAAACAGGCCTTTATCCCCCGCATAACATCATTGGTACTCCAGGCAGAAACCTGTACGGAAGCATTCAGAACACGTATGAGGAATTCGAGGACACCATTCATTGGATGGATAAGACACGCTACAGCGCTTTTCAAGGAACGGACCTGGCTCTCCTGCTGCGCACACGTGGTATTACGGAAATTCACCTCGTTGGCGTCTGCACGGACATTTGTGTGCTGCATACCGCAATCGAAGGCTTTTATAACGGGTTTCGTGTCGTCATCCACGAGGATGCCGTCGCCAGCTTCAATCCAGCCGGACATGAATGGGCACTCAGTCATTTTAAAAACCAGCTCGGCATGACAGTCTTGAAGCAATCCCAAAAAGCATAACCAGCAACGTTCACTACGTAAAAAGGCAGGGATCTCTTATGCGAATTGGCATTTATGGCAGCAGCTTCGATCCAATCACCTATAGCCATTTGTTTACGGCAGCCACAGTAGCTCACCGGAGACGGCTGGATAAAGTCATCTTTGTCCCTTGTTCCTCCAAGCGCCATGATAAAAAAATGCAGACGGATGATGTTCATCGCTTGCGCATGCTGGAATTGGCGCTTGCTACGTGCAAAAGCAAGACAAACAGCAAAGGCGATCCTCTGTTTGAAATCTCGACAGTAGAGATGGATGCCCTCCCTGGAGAAACGTATACGTATGACACTATGATTCATATGCGCAAAAAATATCCGAACGATGAGCTATTCTTCATTATGGGCTCAGATCTTCTTACGGGTATGTCCAATTGGGGAAATGCGGAAAAGCTTTTAACCGAGTTTTACTTCATCGTCATGTCGCGTGAAGGCTATCCGACTGCAGACCTGATTGCCGAGGATGCCCTGCTGCGCAATAACGATGAGCACTTCCATATCATGAGCAAAGGCATCAATATGGGAATCAGCTCTACGTATATTCGCGATGAAATCCGCAAGGGCGGAGACCCCAGTTTTTTACTCCCGGAAGAATGCCTGAAATATATTTATGAGCAAGGCATTTATCGCAGCTAGCATCGATTCGCAGCAAAAGAAAAACAGCCGAGCAGATTATCGGCTGTTTTTTGTTCGTTCATGGTTAGCTTTCGTAGGTCATCTGTGTGGCCTTCTGGCGGCTCTTTTTCATTTTGCCCTGGTAGTTTACGAGATAAATACTGACAACGATCAGAAGCAATCCTGCGAGCAATGTATACGTAATTGGCTCGTCCATAAAAATCGTTCCGGTAATGACGGCAATCAGTGGCACGAGGAATGTAAAAGCCGCAACCTTGCTGGCTTCACCCGCATTGACCAAGCTAAAGTAAATAGCAATCGCAATCGGCACGCCAAATGTAGAACCGTATCCAAGTCCAATGAGGTACTGCGTATTCCAGACGATATCAGACCAGTTCTCCAGTCCAGCTCCCATCACGGTAAGTACGGCCCCGCCCAAAAGGCTTTGCATCGCGACCATCCAGAGAGAGTCTACCTTGGCACTCTCTTTTTTTACGTAAATGACGCCAAGCGCCCAGGTTAATGCTGTCAATAATCCTAGAACGACACCGATAGCAGACACTTGTCCGGTAAAGCCATCCGCGCTCACTGACACGATTCCGAGGAAGCCCAGAATCAATCCCGTAACCTTTATCCAGGTCATTCTCTCCCCCAGCCACATCCAAGCGAACAAGCCAATGAGAATCGGTTGGAAGTAAACTAACACAGAAAATAATCCACCTGGCAAATACACCAACCCTACCGTCTGAATCCCGTAGAAAAACAACGTATTCAGCACGGCAGAAATACAATATTTCGGCCAATTTTCACGCCAATTGATCTTTTTCCAGTTTGGCAGCAGACAGAGTGCCAGTAGTACGCCTCCAATCAAGGAACGCATTCCTGCAAACAAAATCGGCGGGGTGTATGCCAATGCCATCTTGTAGATCGCCCAGCTGATCCCCCAGATGAACACTAGACTTGCAATCGCTATGGTTGTTTTGATAGAAAACCTTCCCACAGGGGACCTCCTTTTTTATCTATGAAAATGAAAATACAGTTCATGGTATCACAAATTTTCTCCCTGATGGTGATATTACCGCAGTTTAAAAAACTTAGCTAGAAAACTAGTTGTTATCCAGTGGCATCAAAAACGACGTTATTAAAAATGCTGAAGGATATGAAGACCTTTTGGATTTATCCAAAACACCGATTATGTTTTTAGAGACAACGGGAGATAAAGAAGCGATCACCAAAGCTTTCACTCACTTGCATACTACTATTTACGAGCTGACTTCTGTCGGGCTAACAAAAATGAAATAGGCTGCCATGCACGAAAAAACAGCCGGGGATTGCTTCCCCGGCTTGCATACAGCTTGTTCAATTCTTTAATGGTGTGCTGTTCTATCGTTTCCAGCTTGTTCATTACGCAAAAACTGCTCAAAATCAGCAGTCGCCAAAGGTCGGCTGAAAAGATAGCCTTGTCCATGTCCGCAGCCATTTTCCTGGAGCGCTGCTACTTGATCGTTTAGTTCAATGCCTTCTGCAACGACCTTCATATTTAGGCTATCCGCGATGGTAACAATCGCTTTTACAATCGCTTGGCTTTCTTGATTATGGTGAACATCCCGAATAAACGAAGCATCAATTTTAATCGTATCGACAGGCAAGCTTTTGATGTAGCTAAAGGAGCTGTACCCTGTCCCAAAGTCGTCAATGGAAATTTGGATTCCGATTTCGCGAATTTGCTGCAGTACGACCGTCGCCTCATCCATTTTCACAAAAATACTTTCTGTGATCTCCAGCTCCAGCCACTCTGGCTCTAATTGCGTCTCTTCGAGTGTCGCCTTGATCATATCCAGTAAATCCTTTTGATAAATTTGTCTCACGGATAAATTGACGGACACTTTTAATTCGTAGCCCTGATCGTGCCATCTTTTGTTTTGCATGCATGCTTCTTTTAAAATCCACTCGCCCAGCGGAATAATCATGCCGCTTTCTTCTGCAATCGGGATAAAGCGGTTGGGAGGGATGATTCCCAGCTCAGGATGCACCCACCGAACCAATGCTTCCATCCCGGTAAGCGTCCCGGTTTTGATATCCATTTTGGGTTGATAATAAATTTGAAAATGCTCTTGCTCGATCGCTTTGCGCAGTTCATTTTCCATCAGGATGCGCTCCAAAGACTTGGCTTCCATGGATGGATCAAAAAAGTCAAAGCCATTTCTGCCCCGTGACTTCACTGTGTAGAGCGCGGTATCTGCTCGCTTAAGCAAATCCTCTGCATTGTCCCCGTCCTGAGGAAACAAGGAGATACCGATGCTGCTGGAAATGTTGAATGCTTGTCCGTTCAAATAAAACGGCTGTTGCATCACCTGCATAATCTGTTCGGCTACAGCAGCAGCTTCCTCTCGCTCTGTCAGATTTGAGATCAGGACCGTAAATTCATCCCCGCCCAGGCGCCCAACCATGTCTCCCGGCTTGACACATGACTTCAAGCGCTTGGCAGCTTCAATCAGCAACAAATCCCCTACGTCATGCCCGAACGAATCATTCACGTCTTTAAAACGGTCTAAATCGAGAAAGAGCACCGCCATATTCGACTGAAAGCGTTTGGCTTGCATAATTTCCTTGCCCAAGTGCTGTACGTACATGCGTCGATTAGGGAGCTCTGTCAATGCATCGTGATAGGCGAGATAGTGAATCAGCTCTTCAGATTGCTTGCGTTCTGTAATATCGCGTGTGACCTGGATCAAGCAGGTGACATTGTCATGTTCATCGACGATCGGATTAAGCTTTGTTTCCGTCCAGATTGGCTTGTCTCTTTTGGCATTGAGCCTGCATTCCACCATATATTCTTTTCGTGAAGAAAAAGTGTGCTCGATCGCATACAAAAAATTGTCTCTGTCTTCATTGGCGATCCAATCGAGCATATTTCGAATTTCTTCATCTGGAACGTCATGTGCCCAGACCGATTTATGAGCAGGGGACAAGTACAGAAAATCCCCATTCCGATCGATCATGCTGATGATGTCAGAAGTATTTTCGGCGATGATGCGATATTTTTCTTCGCTTTGGCGCACTTCCTCTTCCATCTGCTTGCGCGCCGTGATGTTGCTTCGAATCGATACGTATTGATAGATTTTTCCTTCTTGATTCCGAAACGGCACTATGGTCGTGTCCACCCAGTAATAGCTGCCATCCTTTGCCCGGTTGCGGATTTCTCCTCGCCAGATTTTTCCCGAACCAATGCACGCCCACATTTGCTTGAAAAACGATTTGGGGTGATAGCCTGAGTTTAGCAGACGGTGGTCCTGGCCAATCAATTCATGTCTGGCATATTTGGAGATTTGGCAAAACTGGTCATTCGCTCGCAAAATGATTCCCCGATGATCGGTCATCGCCACAATCGTCGATTGGTCCAGCGCAGCCCTGACATCTGCCAGCTCGCGCAATGCATCCTTCAATTTTTCGTCTTTCTCCTGCAAAAGCTCTTCCCACTCTTGTGGCGTCAGCGTGGCTATTAACTCGTTTCTCATCTCTATCACCTATCTATGGGAGTAAACCTACTTTTTGGATGCCGCAAAAAAAGGACCCTTTTCTGAAGGATCCAGTTATTCACAATCGTAAGTCCGCTTAATTTTACCATGTATTTTCCAAAGATCAATGAGATACAGAGAGAGTTATGCAACAATATTTCAAAATCACCGATCCTGTAAAAAAATTTATTTCGGTCAATTTTTCTTAGATGATTTTGTTTTCTTCCAGCGCCCGGATTTTTTCCTCCGAGTATTTCAGCTCTGCCAAAACCTCTTTCGTATGCTGGCCCAATAACGGTGCCGGACCCAGTCCTGCTTCTTCCTTTATATTTAAGCGAATTCCCCGCTTGTTGCGGTTCGCCATCATGTAGCTGTAGCTTTCTTCTTCTACGTATGGCCCCATGATCCGGCTGTCATCCCCGTGAGGATATTTTTCCACCTTGATCACGTCTGCTCCCAGATCACCGAGTACCATCGTACAGTACGGTCCTGCCAGCACTTGTGTCAGGTCGATTACCTTCATGTTTTGTAGCGCTTGTTGCATGATACTTTGCCTCCCAGTAGTGATTTACATGCGGGCGAGTATACTTTCGTTCAGATCGGCAACGGAATTGCTTCCAGACAGAGCCATGGCCACATCCAGCTCATTGATCAGTGTATCGAGTACGCTGGCGACTCCTTTTTCACCAGCTACAGCAAGGCCAAACAGAAATGGACGTCCAATCAGCACAGCATTTGCACCCAAAGCAATCGCCTTCACGACATCCGCCCCTGTGCGAACTCCGCTATCCAGCAAAACAGGGATTTTACCTGCCACTACTTTTGCGATGGCCGGCAATGCTTCCAGTGTAGAAATCGCTCCATCCATCTGACGTCCTCCATGGTTGGAGACGATAATGCCGTCTACCCCATGCTCCACAGCGAGTCTCGCATCGTCTGGATGCAGAATTCCTTTTACCAGAATTGGCAGACTTGTTTGTTCGCGCAGGAATGCGATATCGTTCCAGTTCAGTGCCGGATGATAAATATTTTTCAAGATTTCCTCCACGACATTCTCTGGAGTAACCTCGGTCAGACGCGAGCAAAGAACAGGATCGGTAATGTAGTTAGCCACTCCTTTTCCTTCGCGCAGCGGCGAGTATCCATTGCGGAAATCACGGCGCTTCCAGCCCAGCATGATCGTGTCCACTGTGAGTACAATCGCAGAGTAGCCTGCTGCCTCCGCCCGTTTTACCATGCTCGCGGATACTTCACGGTCATTGGACCAATAAAGCTGGAACCAGCGCGGCGCATCACCCATTACTTCCGCAATTTGCTCCATCGAGTGCGCTGAAACGGTACTGACCACGAGCGGAACTCCTGCTTCCTTGGCAGCCCTGGCAGTTGCCAGCTCTCCCTCTGGATGTGCGATCGCTTGCATTCCTACTGGCGCAAGCATGATTGGTGTACGTAATTCCTGATTATACAAGGTAATGCCCATAGTACGGTTTGTCACATCACGCATCATCCGCGGAACAATCGCCCACTTGGAGAATGCTGTCCGGTTGGAAACCAGTGTTTCCTCAGCTCCTGATCCACCAGCAATATAGTCGAACGGTCCATCAGGCAAAATTTCTCGCGCTTTTTGCTCCCAATCTTCAATAGATACGGGAAGCGATTGGGTGTCTTTGTTTACTCTTGTAAAGAGGAGGGCTTCCTTATTTGTTTCTGCCATGTTCTCTCTTCCTTCCATTTGGCTTTCATTTTGATTCTTGTTGTTTAACGAAAATTCGGCTTTCTCTTTTCCAGAAATGCTTGTACGCCTTCTTTGTAGTCATCGGAATTAAAGGATTGCAGCACCAGCTGTGCAATCTGTTCATCCTCTTCGGTCTGTCCATTTAAAATGGCCCCGACCATTTGCTTCGTGCCTCGTATCGAGATTTGCGAGCGCTGTGTGAGCAATCGGGCAAACTCGTATGTTTTTTCCACGAGCTCTTCACTGGAATAGATGCGATCAAGCAAGCCAAAGCGATATGCTTCCTGTACATCCAATGTTCTGGCTGTATACAAAATCTCTTTGGTTCGGGATGGTCCGATCAAATCTACCAGGCGCTTCGTACTCGTTAAATTATATACGATTCCCAGCTTGGCTGGCGTAATGGCAAAGATGCCATCTTCTGCACTGAAGCGAAAATCACACGAGAGCGCGATGTCTAATCCCCCGCCCACCGCGTATTTGCGAATCATGGCGATCGTCGGCTTGGAAAAGGTGTGCAGACGATCTACCGCTTCCATAGACTTGTCATTGTACGCCTTTGCCTTTTCAGCGGAAGAGCGATTGGAGATAAACTCGCTAATATCTGCTCCAGCTGCAAATGCCGTGTCATCAACGCCGCGGATCACGACTACCTTGATCGCTTCATCTGCTTCCAGCTCTGCCAACAGGCTCGTCAGCGTCTTCCACATGTCCAGCGTAAAAGCATTTCGCTTGTCAGGACGATCAATCACAATCGTTGCGATGGCATCGGCCTTTTCGATATATAAAGCTTTTTCTCCCACTTTTTGTCTACACCTTCCGTTTCCTCGCATTAATCTTTTTTATATTTGGCCGCCAAGCGGTTTCCAATCGATTGCAGGCATTGCACCAGCACGATCAAAATGAAGACCGTCACATATACATAACATCCACTTCGTAGCGCAAATGTCCAAAGCGATAAGCCAAGTCCCCCAAGCCCCCTGCACCGACGAGACCTGCCATGGCGGTTCCACCAATCAGCGTGATCAAAGCAATAGTCAAGCCTAAGATGATCGATGGCCGTGCCTCGCGCAGGAGCACATGCCAGATGATATGTCGCCCCGCGCGATTGCTACCCGCTGCTTTTGCCCGCCGGATAGCTGACCAGGGTAAGCCTCATGCTTGTCTTCGAGTCCTACAATTTGCAGGTATTTGCAAACGCGCTAGTCAAGCTCTTGCTTGTCTACATCAGTCAGCTTGAGCGGAATAGCAATATTATCATAGACGGTCGCCGTTTTCAGCAGATTGAAGCCTTGAAAGATCATTCCGATCTTGCGCCGCACCTGCAACAGCTCCTCTGCTGGTACATTTGTCACATCCTGGTCTTTGATGAAAACCGAGCCTGTTGTTGGCGACTCGAGCAAATTGACGCAACGGATCAACGTACTTTTCCCTGCGCCACTATAGCCGATAACTCCGAAAAATTCACCTTTTGCTACTTCTAGCGAAACATCGTCGATGGCATGAACCGTCCCTTTTTTTGTTTCAAAGCTCTTGGATACGTTTGTTAGCTTGATCACGCTGCTACAGAACCTCCCTCTTCATCAGGCCAATGTTGGTCTGCTCACGCAAAGGTGGCCCCGCCTTGTGCTCTTTTTTGTAGGTCTCCAAAAACGGAATGCTTTGATAGCTGTTGGCATCGATTTCTTTTTCTGCTAGTGCAAGTAAACCAAGAGCTTTTTTCATGATGTACGTCCCCCTTATATTACCTTGTATACAGCTAGGATTAGCATGAATAACATTCATAGGTTTCCACCACGAAAGCCATATTGCCTAACGTGTTGATCGGGCAAAAGCGAAGATATAATTATGTGAAAATTATTACATAGACCAATATACTATACCGCTAATAACCAAGTTAATTACTCGACATTATAAATATTTATCCTTTCAGAGGTGCCCAGTAGTCTTTTTTCACAGCTTGTCTGCTGTATTTTTCCCCATCTTTTAGTCATCCGTCTATCCTTTTTTTCATTTTTGGGGATAGCAGACTCACTTTTATACTCATTTCCTGAATCTTTTGGTAGGGCGTCTTCCGGGGCCTCTTCTCTTCCGCCCACTCGCTCCAAACTCTTTCGTATTGGTGGAGCTGTTTTCAATCGTGACGTTAACCGTATTCCCACTGTTGCCCCCGCCTGCACCTGAAATAGACTTGGTAATGCTTTTCGGAGAATTGTTGGCGGTGTCACCGAATTGGATCGTGCCAAAGTTATTATTGATTTGTACACTACCAATACTCGCTGGCAAGCCCCTTCCCCCTTCCTTTTCCAATTGGACTACTTATACTTTATGAATAGCCGCTTTATGATGATTGGACGATGGCTGACAAGTCCTGCATAAAACAAAAAACCGGACGTAATCGCCCGGCTTCTCTTCTATATATGCTTATTGTGCAGTATAACCACCATCGACCAAAAGGCTTGTCCCTGTCACGAAGGAAGCATCGTCGCTGGCCAGGAACAGCACCGCTTTGGCTACTTCCTCCGGCTTGCCAAGTCGGCCCATCGGATGCAGGCTGATCAGATGCTGATTCATCTCTTCGTTACGACCTGCGATCAGCGGTGTATCGATGTAACCCGGGCAGACAGCGTTAACCCGAATCCCCTCTTTTGCATAGGTAATGCCGAGTGTTTGGCTAAGAAGCTTCACGCCGCCTTTTGCCGAAGAATAAGCGGTCACTCCCGCTTTCCCCGCATGACTGTGGATCGAGCCGCAGTTGACGATTGCTCCACCTGTGCCTTGCGCGAGCATTTGCTCGATCACGTACTTGTCGCACAGGAATACGCCTGTCAGGTTAATGTCAATTGTTCGTTGCCAGTCATCGAGAGAAAGCTTGTGGGCGGCGTTGTCCTTGGCAATCCCTGCGTTGGCAAACAGGATGTCCACTTTGCCGAATCTCTCGACGGTAGCGCTGACCATGTGCTTGACTTCGTCTTCCTTGGTCACATCTGTCTTCACGTACAAAGCTTCATGACCTTCTGCGTTCAGTTGATCCGCCAGCTCCTGTCCACGCGGGGAAAAGTCGGCAATCACTACCTTTGCCCCTTCATTTGCAAACTGGTGTACTGTCGTTTCCCCGATTCCGCTGGCTCCTCCTGTTACAATCGCAACTTTATCCACGAATCTCATTTGTCATCTCTCCTTTTATCAAAATGGCAGGACTGTCACTATCGAGCAGTACCTCCGCCATCAATGACAAATTCTGCCCCTGTCACATGTCCAGACTCATCGGAAGCCAGGAACAACACCGTATTGGCAACATCCTCTACGGTGCCCAAACGTCCGCTTGGTACTCCCTGTGCCAGCTCCGCTTTGGAATGCTTGGTTGCTTCAGATGCATACGTCACCATGCCCGTATCGATATAGCCGGGGTGAATCGAGTTGACACGCACACCTTGACCTGCGTATTCGATAGCAGCATCCTTTGTCATGATGCGGACTGCGCCTTTGCTTGCTCCATACAGAACATGGCCTGGGGCACCGATCAATCCGGCGATCGATGAGGCATTGATGACCGAGCCGCCTTGCTGCGTCGCCATGACTGGCATCGCATGCTTCATGCCCAAAAATACACCAGTGACGTTAATTGCCATCAGTCGATTCCAATCCTCCAGTGTGATTTCTGCTAACGGCTTGATCATATAAATACCTGCATTATTAAACAAAATGTCCAGTTTTCCATATTGTTTTACGGTCGCGGCGACTACTTGCTCCCACTGCTCCTCACGACTGACATCATGGGCAATCGCGTGTGCATCTCCGCCCGCTTCCTTCATTTCGGCTACTGTCTGACTGGCGCTGTCCAGATTTATGTCCGTAACGATTACCTTCGCGCCTTCCTTCGCAAAACGAAGCGCAGTCGTTTTTCCGATGCCTGTCCCACCACCGGTGATGATCGCTACTTTTCCTTCCAATCTCGCCATTGCCAACGCCTCCATTTTCAAAATTCATGACAGGCTGTTTCTCTCTGCCCTTGCTTCCATTATAGACCTTGCATATATTTAAATCATATGTAAACATACTTACCATTACTTAACTACCACTTAAGGAAGTGAGTCACTCCTCATGCATATTGAGCAGCTTGAATATATTGTGGAAATAGCGAAGACTGGCTCTCTGACCAAGGCTTCTCAGAATAAGCACGTCACGCTATCCGCCATCAGCCAATCCCTCTCCAGTCTGGAAGCCGAGCTCGGCATTTCCTTGTTTACTCGGTCCCGAATGGGCGCAGTCCCTACTCCGGAAGGTCGCATTATTATTAAAAAGGCGATAGAGGCTTTAATGAAGATTCAAGAAATCCAGGAAGAGGCGCAACACTATACAAATACGCTTAGTGGCGAGCTCAGGCTGGCGACGATTCCTGGCCCCATGAATCTGCTGGTGAATGCAATTACCAGCTTCAAAAAAAATTATCCGCAAATCAGAACGGAAATCGCGGAAAAAGGTACACAAGAAATTTTGGAGGACATTCGCCAAAACAAAATTGATATCGGCCTGATCATCATGTATGAAAGTCTGATTCAAAAAAGCGCTGGCCTAGGCTTGGCATTCGAGCGGCTATTGAAGGGAAAGATGGTGGTCGGCGTCAGTAAAAACTCGCCGCTCGCGTATCAAGACTCCGTTACACCGGATGAACTGCGACAGTACTCCTTTGTTCTATACAACGATGATTATGTCAAATGGTTTGCTGACGATTTCGCTGCCAAATACGGCCCTGTCGATATTTTATTTACAACAAACAATACAGACGCCATCCGCAATGCTGTCCGCGAAAATATGGCCGTCACGATCGGACTAGACTATTCCTTTATCCACGAGCCCTATTTACAATACACGGATCTCGTCACGCTTGATCTCGCTATCCCTGATCAACAGCCCATTTATCTCGGCTGGGTCCGATCTGAAGAGCGTCATTTTTCAAGTATTTCCATGAGCTTTACGAACCGACTGCAATACGATCTGAAGCAAAAAAGCTCTGCTCCTTCCCTAAACTCCCATGCTTGAGCTTAGAAAAATACGGTTTGGAGAGGCAGGATGAAATCACGGCACTTTGATACTATGTAATTATTGACAATCACCCGCTAGGTATATAGACTTGATTCGACAAGGTAAAACATAGATCGACAAGCACTTATGGACGATTTCTCTTTTCTTGCACAGTCAGAATCTAGGTCTTCAGAATGATCGAAAGGGAGATTTCCACCTATTTCGAGCAAATCACTTCTGCATCGTGACTTCGTGCTCTCAAACGGGAGGAACTAACATGCTAGCAAACATTTCAAACATTGCCGTAAGCACAGTTCTCTTGGCCCATTTTGCGATCGGTGTGCTGTTTTTGTATTCCGAATTCAAATTTTTGAGTAAAATAAGAGTCTCGAAGAAATAGAATCCTGCATTAGATCACGCAAAAGGAGTTCGCATCGAAAGTGAAATCATTTTTTCGCCAGTTTTTTTCAAGTAAAGCGCCGGAGAAAGAGGAGTTCACGTACAAAGAGCTGAATTCCCGCTTAATTAAGTCGACACGCTATGATCTCGAAGCCAATCATTTATACATACGCTTTCAGGATGGCCGCGAGTTTGTCTACTGTAAGGTTACTCCTTATGCCTACAATGCCTTTTTGAATGCGGAGTCTTTCAGCGAGCATTTCCACTCCTTTATTAACATGCGGTACTTGAACTATCAAGTAATGTAGTCTTACGCTTTTATTCATGCCAAAAACCCTCTAGCGATTCTAGAGGGCTTTCTTTTGGTCATCTGTTGATTTATTTTAACGCTCGTTGCAAGAACGCCTTTGTCCGCTCAAATTGGGCATTGGTAAACATTTGCTCAGGTGTCCCTGCCTCCACAAATTCACCGTTGTCCATAAACATGATTCGGTTCGCCACTTCCCTCGCAAATCCCATCTCATGTGTGACGACCATCATCGTCATGTGCTCATTAGCCAGCTGCTTGATGACCTGGAGCACCTCTCCCGTCAACTCCGGGTCAAGGGCAGATGTCGGCTCATCAAATAATAAAATGTCCGGGTTCATCATCAGCGCCCGTGCAATGGCAACACGCTGTTTTTGACCGCCTGAGAGCTTGGCAGGATAGACATTTGCCTTATCAGCCAGTCCCACCTTCTCCAGCAGCTCTGCACTTCGTTGGCGGATCGCCTCTATCGACTCACCTTTTACCACTCGTGGGGCAATCTCCAGATTTTCTTTTACGCTTAGATGAGGGAACAGGTTGAAATGCTGAAACACCATGCCCATTTTTCCTGTAATCTGCTTGATCTTCTGGCTGTCGCTGTACACGCCATCCTTGACCAAATCATCATCCTGAATACGGATGCTCCCACCGTTCACCTGTTCCAAGTAAACAAGGCTTCGCAGCATTGTGCTTTTCCCCGAGCCAGATGGACCGATCACCGCTACGACATCGTTTTTGTTTACTTCAAACGAAACATCCTTCAGGACTTCCAAATTGCCAAACGATTTTTTTAGATTGGATACTTGAATCATCGCCATTTCTCGCCAGTCCTTTATTCGAATTTGAACCTTTTTTCCAGCCACTTAAAAAACAGAGTTAATAAGAGGGTCATGAGCAAATAAATCACGCCAGCAATAAAAAAAGGAACGATGGTAAAATCTCGATTTACTGCCGTCTGCGCAAAATGCAGAAGCTCGGGAACGGCAACGGCGTAGAGCAACGCTGTATCCTTCACCAAGGTGATGGATTCATTTGCAACCGCCGGAAGTGCGACACGAAACATTTGCGGCAAAATAATTTTAGTAGTCGCCTGCCATTTGCTAAAGCCAAGTACTTGAGCTGCTTCATATTGGCCCTTGTCAATCGCAAGTAGCCCCCCTCTGAAAATCTCCGCAAAGTAAGCTGCATAGTTAAGGACAAAGCCGACACAGGCAGCAACGAAGCGGTCCATCACCAAATATTCGCCAACCACCGGTAAGAGTGGCAGTCCAAAGCAGATAAATAAGAGCTGCAAGAGGAGTGGTGTTCCACGCATGACATAAATATACGTATTCGCAAACCAGGCAAGTCCCTTGTTCCCACTACCTGCCATCAGCGTAATGATAAAGCCGAGTGGAATGGACACCAGAATCGCGATGAGGAACAACAGTACCGTCATCTGCGCCCCTTCTAGCATAGGCTTTGTAATTGAAATGATATAATCTACACTCATATGCGTTTGCTCCTATTTCTTGGTTTTTGCCCCACCCAAGCCGATGACGCAGGCGAATTTTTGGTTGAATCGGTGCGATAAAAGCGTGGCTCCGCCATCGTGTTGGCGAAGCCACCTCTACTATCTATTTCAATACACGATCCTCGCCAAACCATTTTTCCGAAATTTTTGCCGCTGTTCCGTCCTGATTCATGGTATCCAGCGCTTTTTGCAATTCGTTCAACAACGCTTCATTGCCCTTTTTCACACCAATTCCATACTCTTCCGGCGCAAGTGATTCATCCAGGAACTTAAAGGTTCCTTTATCCTTGGACATGTAGTAGTCAGCTACAACCTGGTCAATGACGACCGCATCGATGCGTCCGATTTTCAAATCGCTCAGTGCGAGAACGTTGTCAGGGAACTCTGTAATCGTTTTGATCTGATTTTTGATCTGGTTAGCATCCAATGCGTCAGCCGCAGAGGACAGCTTTTGCAGTCCAACAACCTTGCCGGACAAATCAGCGAGCTTGCTCATATCTGACTTCGCAAGCGTCACCACCACCTGCGCATTTTTCAAATAAGGCTTTGTGAACAAAACCTTTTCTTTTCGCTCATCTGTAATGGTGTATCCGTTCCAGATCAGGTCAATACGACCGCTGTTTAGTTCCGATTCCTTGGAGCTCCAGTCGATCGGTTGGAAAGTAATTTCTTTTCCCATTTTTTCGCCTGCTGCACGAGCGTAGTCAATATCAAAACCAACCAGCTCGTTTTTCTCATCGCGAAAGCCCATAGGTGCGAACTTGTCGTCAATTCCTACTACGATTTTATTGGCCCCAGCGCCTGTATTCGAGCTGGAACAGCCTACTACTAGCGAGAGCATTGCTCCCATGAGTAATGACATCAATGCGAATTTTTTCATCGTGATCCCCCTAGACTCTTTTTCTATCTTTTAGTCTGATAAAGTGGTAATACGTTAACAAGTTATCATGATAGCACAACATATGAAAAGAGTCGATAATCTGCTGAAAAATAGAGAGTTTATAATAAATTCCAGCTAGAAACCGGCTTTGTGGGGAGAGGAAAAAGGAGAAAAGGCTCCAGGTTCTTGGGCCCCTTCTCTGAGGTCATTCCTGGCGGCTTCATAAGAAAACCGCTGTTGAGGCTTCCTCAAGAAAGAGCGACCGCGTTTTAGCTGAAAGTTTTCATGCGCTCCAGAATTTATAAGCGTCGCGCTTATAAATTCCTATACGTTTACAAAAACGAAACCGCGTCCAAAGTAGTCGGTTTCAGGGAGGTATTTCAAAGGTGGACGCTTAAATGCGTGTTTCGTTTTTTCCATTCCGCCTTTGCAAAGGGTCCCAAAGACCTTCGCTTTTCTCCTTTTTCCTCTCGCGAGCCGTAGTTTTTCTAACTTCCTCTTTTTGGTGATTGGATAACACTTTGAAAGCATATCCATTGAAGCTCTCTTTTAGAACGAAAAAACGTGGGACTCTTCTCCCACGTCTCTTACGGCTTCGTATTAGCAGATGCATGTTTTTCGTTTTTGACCGATTTTTCCTCGTTCTTCGATCTTTTTGATGTATTCGGTAGCAAGCGGAACCTTGCAGGCGGTTTGTCCGACATCGACGTGGACTTTGCCGATGGCTTTTGCGACTTCGATGGCTTCGTCGTGTAGAGCCGGGATGTATGCGCCAACAGAGATAACGAATTGATTCATCGTGTAGCGCACACGGTTTCTTTCTTCGTGGATGGTTTCTTTGACGCGATATAGTAGGCGCCCTATTTCTGCCAGATCGAGCTTTTCATCGTCTGTAATGGAAATATAGTTGGAATACGTGTTCCAGCCACATGCGGCGATCATTTCTTCCTCCGCATCCAGCCATTCTCTCGCCAGCTCCATAGCATAATCGCTTTCAGCTGCCATGCTTGCGACCGTGTACTCCGCCAGCATGTACCAGTACGCTTTTTTGACCCAGCTGTTCAGACGCTCTTTTGTCATGCTCTTCGGGTTAACGGTCAGTCCCGCCAAGTACATCGCATCCGAGTTATCCGTCTCATATAATGCGAGCGCGAGACTTTGATCACGCTTTACTTCCTTCACCAACTTTTTCATGTCTCCGATTTTGACACCAAAAAAAGGTTCTTTGGCTCCATGTCGAAGAAAAGTCTTTTTCGTTTGCTCCGTGCCCATGGCTTCAAGCTTTTGCATGACTTCCTCTACGGTCATCCCGTCACCTTCCTTAATTGGTTTCTTACAGCAAATAACGCAAAATCATGATCGAGATCATTCCTGCGACTACCGTTCCAAGCAGACTTCTCGTTTTGATAGCCACAAGAACGGTAGGTATCGCTGCGAGCAGCTCTACATTTGTCCATAGAGAAGTCAGTTGCCCATCATTCACGAATAGCTCCTGCCCGACTAATGCAGCCATCACTGAGATGGGTACATAGTTCAGCCAGCGAATCCCCCACTCTGGCAGCTCCATCCGACTCAAAACCATGAGAGGCACGACCCGTGGCAAGAATGTAACCAAGGCTGACCCGACGATAATTAAAAAGACATCCCATCTTACTTCCATTTATCTATCACCATCCCAATCGTAGAAGCGACCACCGTAGCAATAATGACTCCCATATTTCCCGGATACACGATCGTTACCCCCACCGCGATCACAACTGCGCAAATTGCCACGATAACATCAAGCCTGATTTTTTTACGGCTGACAATCGCCAGTACCAAAAGCCCGATAAACATGGCAGGAAGAGCAAAATCCAGTCCGAGCTTTTCTGGATTTGAAATCCATTGTCCAAAATACGCACCAGCGATATTGGCAAAAATCCAATTCAAATACGCGGTTAGATTCAAGCCGTGCATCCACTTTTCATTCAGCTGTTTTTTCTTTGCGGCTTCATTAATAGCGACCCCGAAGGTTTCATCCGTCAAAAGAGAGCCGACAAGCATATTTTTAAACGCCGTAAGATGCCTAAAATAAGGAGACAGCGCTGCACTAAGTAGAATATGTCGCAAATTTACAAAGAAAATGGTAATGACGATGGCAGTTGCCGAGCTACCTGCCGCAATCATTCCCGCTGCGATAAACTGCGCCGAGCCTGCATACAAAAGCACACTCAGCAGCGTAATCTCCATAATACTCAGTCCAGCTGTCTTCTCCAAAACTCCCGCTGCAAACCCGATACTCAAATAACCCAGTAAGGTTGGAATACAGTCCTTTACCCCCTGGACAAAGCTGCCTTGATCGCCCGGACTCGAAAATGATTTTACCCTAAGCTCCTCTTGACTCACCTTGCTCCCTCTTCTCCTGATAGTTAGTAAAATAACGACTATAAAAACAAGGAAGAAAATGCGGCTCACATTTAGATGAACCGCTTTCCTGTTACAACATGATAAAGATCTGGCTTGTTTCTCCAGAGAGCTTCGACTTTTTCCGGACCAAGCACCTTGGTCACTTCTGCAAACATGATATCATGGCGAATGTATTCGATGGCTACGAGGACCAGTGCCGGGTCTTGGGTTTTTACTGCCCACGCTACCCGATTCGGTCCAAAGTTCGCAATCAGTACCTCTTCCTTGTCTCTGGCCACGATCGTCAGGTGACCGCCCATTCGCTCTTCGGCTACCTCTGGCGCCATATAGTCGTGATGATAGGTAATCCCCACCTGTGTCTCTGCTTTTCCAAACAGGACGGAAAAGACGGGGGTTCCCTCTTTTACGCGTCGATCTATCCTTTCCTGGATAAACCCGACTTGCGGCTCCCAAATCGATAGCCATAGCTCTTCCTTGGCCTGATCAATCATCTCGGTGATTTCCAAGAGGACATGCTCATCTGTGCTAATCCGCCTGATTACGTCTACTTCCTGCTCACTTTCCAGGGCGGAGAGCTTTTTTTCCAAGTAATCAAAGGACTGTTCAAAGTTGTTTCGCAGCCTGCTTATCAAGTCCTTGGCTGGCAACGGCGCGTACGTAACCGGCTCGGAAGGCACAGTATGAACGGCCCCTTTATCGAGCAGCTTGCCGATGACTTCGTAAATCATGGAGCGCGGTACACCTGAGCGTTTGCTGATTTCATAGCCCGTGATCGGAGAGTTTTTCAGCAAGCTGATGTAGGCTTTGCACTCGTATTGCGAAAAGCCGAGCTTTTGCAGCTCTTTATAGATATCTTCCATATAGACCTCTTAGTGGTTATTGTTATACTCACTATAAAGTGGGATGAGTTTGTTGTCAATCAGACTGTAAGTAATAGGATTGCTTCATTCGAGCTGCAGTGGTGGGGAGAAAAAGGGAAAAAACGCTCCAGCTTCTTGGAACACTTTCTCGGGTCATCCCTGGACGGCTCCGTTGCAAAAGCGAAACCCGCGTCCAAAAGTGGTCGATTCAGGAGGCTTCTCAAAGTTGGACGCTAAGGGCGTGTTTCTCTTTTTCCACTGCGCCTTGGTAGGTGTTCCAAAGAGCTTCGCGTCCCTCTCCCTTTTTCTCTGCGAGCTTTCTATTGATACATGCTTTTTCTTTTGTGATTTTCTCGACGCAGCAGATATAGCTTGCCAGAGAAGCATGTTTCCAGGCGGAGCGACTCGCGAAGTCCTGCTTAGCGGAGAGCCGATTCGCGGGTATCAGGAGCGTAACCCTGAATAATCTACGAAGCGGCTACCACTTTTACAATCCCCCGCGAATCGGCTCGGAGCGGACAGTCACCCCTTCCTTGCAGGACGTAGACCGGAGCGAAGAATGGAAACAGGCTTCTCTCCCCCACAGCTACGTGACACGAGTAACTCCGCCAGAGGCATCCCAACGAAAAAAAAATCCCTGATTACTCAAGGATTTTCAGTCTGTTCGTTATTTAGCTATCATACGTTTTGAATTTCACCGTCAATGATCGTCATCTCTGCTTTCGTTTCCAGCAGCTCATCCGGATTTTCGAGTGAAAAGAGGTTTTTCGAATATACTGTCATGTCTGCCAGCTTGCCTCGCGTGAGCGTCCCTTTGATTTGCTCTTCGTTGGTAGCATATGCCCCGCCGATTGTAAATGCTTGCAGTGCTTCTGGCATTGACAGCTTTTCGTTTTCATACCAGCCGTTATGGGTTTCAGAAGGAGCACGTCGTGTCAGTGCTGCATGGATGCCGAGCAGCGGATCAAGAGGTTCGATAGGAGCATCCGAACCACCCGCACACAAGACGCCTGCCGACAGCAGTTTTTTCCACGCATATAAATACTCGCCCCGCTGCTCTCCTACCCGCTCCTTAACCCATGGGAAGTCCCCTACTACAAATCTAGGCTGGATATCAGCTATTCTGCTCGGATCAGCCAATCGCTTCACTAAGTCTTCGCGAAGCAAGGAAACATGGATCAAGCGATCACGATAATCCACTTTTGGCATTTGATCGAGGATATCCAATACATCCGCCAACGCTTTATCACCAATGGTGTGCACGGCAATCGGCATCTTATGCTCTCTCGCCTCTTTAATCATTGTAAATAACGTTTCCGGCTCATGCATCGCATTGCCAAAATGTCCAGGTGCATCATGATAGGTCTCAGATAGCAGAGCGGTTCTTCTACCAAAGGCTCCGTCTGCGAAAATTTTGATTGCTCCGATTTGCAGTCTTTCATTCCCATAGCCTGCGTACATGCCTTTTTCTTGGAGGCGTTTGAGATATGGATAATCAATCAACAGATTGCAGCGCAGTCTATACTCCTCTTCATTCAGTAATTCATGATACATCTGGTACGTTTGATCCAGCCCGCCCAAATAAACGGGATCATTCGTATGCACACCTGTTAATCCCAAGCTAACAGCATATTTCATCGCTTGTCCCAGTGCAAATTTCAATTCCTCGTACGTTTTTTCTGGGATGTGTCTCGTGATTAGCTGAGATGCCGATTCTAATAAGAGCCCCGTTGGCTTTTGCGTATGCGGATCAAGAACGACAGTTCCTCCTGTCGGTACCTTGATAGCAGGATGATACTGGCATACCTCCAGCGCCTTGCTATTCACGAGAAATGCATGATGGCAAACCCTTTTTAAATAAATGGCACAATGAGGAGCTACCTGATCTAGCTCTTCAATCGTGGGAATTGTCCCTGATTCAAACAAATTTTCGTCCCAGCCCATCCCGATCAGCCACTTCCCGGGAGGGGTCTCATCCGCTCTGTCTTTTATTTTCTCAAGCATCTCATTCTTGGATTTGACGCCTGTTAAATTCAAATCTAAAAAGTGAAAGGCTACTCCCGACAAATGCAGATGACTATCAATCAGACCAGGAGAAGCCATCTTGCCTTGCAAATCAACAACCGGAATACCCGCACGGCCCCATTGCAGGATCATCTCGTCATGCGTACCGAGATCGGCAATTTTGCCATTTTCCACTACCACTGTTTCTACTAGCGGATTTTCCGCATCAAGCGTGTGAATCACGCCATTCGTATAAATGGTTCTTGTCATCGTTTTCGCCCTTCTCTCTTTTATCAATATGCGAAGCAAGCCATACTCCCCCAAATCATAGAACCTGGACAATGAGCAGTCAATATATATACCAAGCACATCCCGCTCTTTTTATCTGAATTGCGATATTATTAATTCGATTCCAGCACATTATCTCCGATTTTTTTTTACCTCCTCTGAGAAACCAGTATTCCAGGATCTCTTTTATTGATGAAAAGTTCTTTTGACCCCCTCAAACATATAAAGAATTAGTAAAACCTACCTACCAAAACTTGACAAAGTTCTTGATTTTGGATACGATTTTTCATATTTCGACATCCATTTACAATTTTCATCAACGAAATGAAAAGGGCAAATCCATCGAAAGGTGGGGACGCAAAACCACGGGTCTAAAGTCTTTGACCATGATAGCCGGGTTGCCATACATCGTTATGCCTATTCTTAGATGTTGGTAGCTAGCTTAAAGTGGTTGTTCCATTTTATGGAATAACCTTTTTTATTTCCCAACCATACATTTGTCGGAAAGGAGAATGCCATGCGTTTTGCAGCAACTTCCGATTTCCTGCTTCTTTTATAATGACGTTATAGAAAAAAGAGAAAAGCAATAAATAAAAAGTCAACCGTGTCTGCTGTTATTCTGAGCAAATACGAGAACGACTACGATGATGGAGTGGAAACGAAATGTACAAACAAGTAGATTCAGCAGAGTCTTTAGCATTATTCCATCAAATCAAGAAAACCGTTTGGGATTCAATGGGCTTCGAGATGGAATATGCGAAAGATGGTTCAGATCTATTCTTACTAATTGCGGATGACGGTGAAGCAGGTGGAACGTATGAGTTCACACCTCACTCAAAGTCAACTCCGTTTATTCGCGCGTTGTTTGAAGATATTGTGACCGAAGATATGAAGGTGATGGAGCTCGATAGTCTCGCTGTTCTTCCAGAATATCGCGGACTTGGGCGAAAGGGTATTTCCCTGATGCTAGATTATGCTGAAAAGCATGGCTATACACATGCAGTTGGGATTGCTGATCCGAGCTTTTTTCAATTGATTAATAATAAATATCATGTCAGGGCGACTCAAGTAAAAGAGAAGATCTATTACAAAGGGGCAGACACCATCCCTACGCTATTTCACCTCAAAGAAGCCTACGTAAATGTAAATAAAGATCATCCTGACTATTCATGGTACACACCAATGTTTTCACAAATAAAAGTTGAGGTAGTGGGCTAATATGGAACTATTGAGAAGAAGAAATAATTGGGTTGTTACCGTTTTTGCCAGCATCATTACAGTGGTGCAAATCATTACTATATTTATTGGCGGCGCTCCGATTTCCTTTGTACTGTCTGTTCTCGGAATTTTGTACGGTGTATTGGCGCCATTTACTTACATTTCCAACCTGCCGAGTCTCAGGGACAAAATGGCTGCATTTATGAAGTATTTCAACTTTGCTGTCATCGGCACCTTCATATTCGTAGTGTTACAGCTTGATCCCCATATGGTCAATGTTCTGCTAGGAATGTTCTTTGTCGCTGTCATGGGGATTTATCAGGATAAAATCATTAACATCTTAACTATTTTGTCTACACTCGGAATCGTCACCTACTATTTCTTTACACAGGGTGATGCAATCTTCCACTCATCGTCGCCAATCGATTTGCTCTATTATCTTCTGACGTTCTGCTATGTATCGTTGACGAGTATGCTGCATGCCCTCTTCAATAACAAGCTGCAAAAAGAAAGCGAGCTGCAGAAGCAGCAAGCGATTGAGTCCAAGGAATCGTTGCAGCGTGTACTTGACCAGATCAATCAATCCCTGAACTCTGTCCAAGAATATCAGGAGAATTTAAACAAGGTTACAGATGGTGTAACGATTCGGGCTGTTGAAACAGTATCTTCCCTCAAGGAGATCATGGAATCGTTTGGAGTTCAAACCACCAACACGAATGAACTGCGTAACGAAATGAATTCAACCAATGGCCGCGTCGAGGATATGACTCGTTCCGTTACAGAAATGCATGAATTTGTGGAATCTACAAAAGAGGCTACACATGAGAGCGGAAAACGGATCGGCAATATCGGCAATGATTTCGAGCGTTTTATCACCGATATCCAAGGAACAAATCGCCTGATTCAAGAGCTGTATGAAGAAACCGCATCGATTGAAAAAATCATTCAAACAATCTCGGATATTTCTGCACAAACTAACCTGTTGGCACTCAATGCAACCATCGAGGCCTCGCGCGCAGGAGAACATGGACGCGGATTTGCTGTCGTTGCGGATGAGGTTCGCAAGCTTGCGGAATCTTCCAAGATGTCCTCTGAGTCGATCTCTACTCTTCTGATGACGATTCGCGAAAAAATGAGGCGCGTATCTGACATGATCTCTGAATCGCAAGTTTCGTTTGAGAAAAACAGTGAAGGCATCCTTGAGGTTCAGGAGATGTTCACCAATGTCGACAACTACATGAGAGACTTCTCCGATAAGACAAAATACTTGCAGGAATTCATCGTAAATGTACACAGCATGATTCAGGAGGTCAGTGCCAAGGTTGAACTGAATGCAGACATTACCGACAAGAATAAGGATAGCCTCGAAGATGTCCTCGTCCTTGTTTCGGAGCAAAAAGATGAAGTTGTGAAAGTATCCAGTGGATTTGAAAAGATTGAGCATCAACTGAGAACGCTGCATTAAGTGAAATGAAATATACAAACCGCCTCTCTCGCAGGGGCGGTTTTTGTTCTATCAATACGGCTGTTTTGTTCATATATACCTTGAATCGTAAATAGACTCATGCTAGAATCGCTGTGATTGTAAATAATTTTACAATTATGTCAATGAATAGAGGGCGTGCAGAGCTTTGAAAAGAAAAGGAAAAATAGCTGCATTGATATTCGTGCTTTGGTTTTTGGTACATATCGTTCTCATCACGTTTGATGGGATGGCAGATGAGCTTGCTAAAGTAGATGTCGGTGTTGTGCTGGGAAATAAAGTGGAGCTAAATGGGGAACCGTCAGCCCGGCTAAAAAGCAGACTCGATAAAGCAGTACAATTAAGCAAAGACGGATATTTTCAACACATTATCGTCAGTGGTGGCGTAGGTGTTGAAGGCTTTGACGAGGCGCAGGTCATGAAAAAATATTTGATCGCGAATGGAATTTCCGAGGAAAACATCATTGTGGACAGCAACGGGATCAATACTAGAATGACGGCAAAAAATACGAAGGAAATTATGAAGCAAATGGGATTTGAATCAGCAATGATCATTACGCAGGTTTACCATATCAGTAGAACCAAGCTCGCTTTTTCAAAAGAAGGAATCAGCAGCGTCTCTTCTGCACATGCCGAATTTTTTGATCTGCGGGACATTTATTCATTAGTGAGAGAGTTTTTTGCTTATTATCGCTACCTATGGTAATTGCCGGAACGACCATTATCGTCATCGATATCGATTCGCTGACCTAAGCTATCCTCGCTCCGAATGACGAACAATCCCTTAGGAGAAAATCCTGAGGGATTGTTCTTTTTCGTGGGTAAAGAGGCGTTCTATTTCCTTGTGCGTCCTCCAGTTGTACCAGAGCTTCTATGTCTACTTCAACAGCGTCATCAAAGTTGCTAAAACTAGAAGGCGCTCCATCGACTACCTTGACGAAGGAGATATTTGGCAACTCTAAATCCAGAGAGATTACCGGCCTCATCCTTTACCTTTAGATGCGTGGAAGGATGCTCAATCAGCATTTCAACTGCTCTTTGATATGTCTCGTCATCCATTCCACCTGGATTTAGGAAAACGATAGAAACTTTGTTGCCAACTACACTCAGTCTCAATTCATAAAAGGTTTCATCTGGTCTTTGGCATTTATAAATGTCATAGCGACCGTTCTCCTCGGCTTCCTTTGAAAAAATGGAGGTTGAGTCAGGAGATCCTCCTTTTTCTTTCCACGTATAGGTCCCCCGTCCAGTAGATAAATCTTCAATTTGAATATCATTTTCGACTAAGTCGGGACTCACATATTGCAGCTGGAATCCTTTAATTGGTTCATCAAATTCAGAAGTAATACGTACTGCTCCTTGTCCGTATATGCTCACCCCCACGTCCCCAACCAATTCTGGTGCTTTTATATCTCCGCTATTCTCGCCTAACGTTTCCGTTTTCGGACGAGCCTACACCGTACGGGCGATTTTCATCGCATACGGCGTTCTATCAACGAATAAGAAGGTTATTACAATGGGCAAATTTAGCATACGGTTATCCTTCTATGTTTGTATACAAACTAAAGTTAACTGTATTTCATCCACAGTTCTTATGATTTTACATTTGTTATCTGGTCCATGTAGATCCATAGGCTCTCCTCATCGTTCACTAATTTGATCCGCCTTCCATTCTGGTCGATCCATCTCACAACACCCCATATGGTGCAGATGTTCCCTCGTTCTTGTTTTGCAGGCTCCCACCAGGAAACGGCGATCGCGTAATCTTCTCGAGCCGAATCACGAATCATATAGTGAAATGAGTCCAATTCGTCCTGGTCAAGGCTCGGCATTGGTACCAGTTCATCGTCTTGCTTCATCTGTAAGTACAATTCCCGTTGCTCCGGCAATACAAATCGCATCGAAAATGGGTTTTCTATTCTGCTAGTCATATGTTGTGCCCCTTCCTTTCCCATGCTTCCAAAACGCTCCTTCTGTCTGGCTCCGATCGCTACGCATCAATGAATTCCACTTTAGCTAAACCTTCGCCCCGATCATGATACCACCTCTGGTTCGTTCCTTATTCATCCCCTTTTGAGAATCAGTCTTTCTTCGAACAAGAACGTTTGTTCCTATTATATGCGAACGTTTTACGAACATGCAAATAAAAAAAGATAAGTGCTGATAATCCGAAGTAAGTTTCTTTCAAGGTCACGCCTGTCTTTGTAGAGAGTAATTCCAAGAAACCCAGAGTCATATACACTTTGAGAAATTGAGAGTCATCAAATTAGGAATGGTATTTTCTGGGCTCTGGAGGAATTCAGATACGGAAAACTCGTCTCCCTTGCACCCCTTTAGTCAATAAAAATAGCCCCGATCGGTTAGAGGCGGGCCCAATGTTTTGGTGAAAAAATGACCCCCGGGATTATCCCGAGGGTCATCTTCTGATTCTTAATTAGCGGTAGTTGTTAATGTCATTACTTGATTCGGCCCTGAGTCAACACTGATCAGAAACGTATAGTTTCCTGCTGCAGGCATTGTCTTGTTACGCAATTCAACCATTAACCATTGCCCTTCATTTAGGTTAACTCCAGTGAAAGTGATAACATCCCCCTCAATTTTGTCTGCTCCAATATTGAGCCATCCTGCACCTTGAATACTGTAATAATCGGCAGAGCTTGGGGTGATTACGCCATTAAGATCAATCGTAATCGTTGCATTCGTCAGCTTCTCGTTGGGAGTAAGCATTGGCGTGATTGTTTGAACAGATTCTGCCATGAAACGGTACGGATATTTACTAGCTGCGTTGTCACTTAAGGTAAATATCCCACTAGTTTCGCTATTCTCGTCTTATTCCTTTCGGCTTATAACGAGCCTACACCGTACAGGCGACTTTCATCGCATACGGCGTTCCATCAGCGAAGCGGAAGGAGTCCTTTCATCTCGATTTTTTACAATGGGCAATTCGATCTTATCATTCGACGATAAACAACGAATAAACAAGAGGAGATTGGCACAAAAGAGCAGCAAGCCCGAAAGCTCGCTGCTCTTTGCTTTTTCTACACCTGTACTTCCTTCTTCCCGAAAAACGTCCGCAGTGCCTTGTAAACCTCACCTTTTTCCCGAATCACGCAATGCATGAATTTGGGTTCCTTGATATGCCGGTACGCGGACATCAGGGTGCTGTGCCTATTATATTGATTGACCTCGCCATACCCGAACATATTGCACCGATCCATGAGCTCCTTCACCAGCTTGACGCAGCGCTCATTGTCAGAGGTGAGGTTGTCGCCATCCGAGAAGTGGAACGGATAAATATTGTACTGAGAAGTCGGGTAACGGCTATCAATGATCTCCAACGCTTTTTTATAGGCAGAGGAGCAAATCGTTCCCCCACTTTCACCTTTGGAGAAAAAGGTATCCTCCGTCACTTCCTTGGCATCGGTATGGTGAGCGATAAAGACGATCTCCACTTTCTCATACTTGGTGCGCAGGAAACGGACCATCCAGAAAAAGAAGCTGCGGGCAATATACTTTTCAAACACGCCCATGGAGCCTGACGTATCCATCATCGCGATGATGACTGCATTGGAGTGGGGCTTGATGATTTCCTCCCACGTCTTAAAACGTAAATCCTCATCAGTGATGCCTAGCTCCAGATCGCTGTAGCCTGCCAGTGCATTGCGCCTGATCGCCGCGATCAAGGTCCGCTTCTTGTCGATGTTACCCATTAAACCCTTTTTCCGTACATCGTTGAAACGAGTCTCTTCAATGACGATTTGATCCTCGTCTTTTCGTTGCAGATTCGGCAGCTCCAGCTCAGCGAATAGCATTTCCTGCAATTCTTCTACACTGATCTCAGCCTCGTAGTAATCCACACCAGGCTGATCGCCCGCTCCTTGCCCTTTTCCCGGACCTTGAGCCTGATCTCCGTCCTTTGCTACTACATCTCCAACCTTGCTGTTACCTTTTCCCTGACCGCCATGCTTCCCCTTTTGGAAGTTAAAACGCAACCGGTACTCATCCAGGGAGCGAATAGGGATCTTGATTACTTCCCGACCGTTCGACATAATGATATTTTCTTCGCTGACGAGATCGGGCAAATTTTTCTTGATCGCTTCTTTCACTTTTTCCTGGTGTCGATTTTGGTCCTGGTACCCTTTGCGGTGCAGCGACCAGTCTTCCCGGGAGACAATGAACGATGAAGAATCTTCCATGCCGTCTCCTCCTAGTAACTGGCGCAATCCGCGCCGATTATGAAATGCTCGATAAGCCATAAGACCTGACTGTGTAGGTTATCGGTTCAACAGACTGCCGACGTAACGGAGCAGCTCATTGGCGCATACCGGGCAGTAATGATGCTCTTCGATGAGGCGCTTTGTCACTTCATTGATCTTTTTGAGCTGATGCTCATCTGGCGTTTTGTTCGAGGTCGTAATTTTTACAACATCCTTCAGATCAGCAAACAGCTTTTTCTCGATGGCTTCACGCAGTCGGTCGTGCGTGCTGTAGTCAAAACGCTTGCCTTTGCGCGCATAGGCAGAGATGCGAATGAGGATTTCTTCGCGGAAGGCCCGTTTGGCATTTTCCGAGATGCCGATTTGCTCCTCGATGGAACGCATCAGGCGCTCATCTGGGTCCATCTCCTCGCCAGTGACTGGATCACGCAGTTTATTCATGTTGCAGTACGCTTCGACGTTATCCAAATAGTTATCCATGAGCGTTTTCGCAGACTCTTCGTAGCTGTAGACAAACGCTTTTTGCACTTCTTTTTTCGCCAGCTCATCGTATTCCTTGCGTGCACTGGAAATGAAGTTCATGTACCGCTCACGCTGTTCCTTGGTGATCGATGGATGCTGGTCGAAGCCTTCCTTCAGCGCCCGGAGAATATCTAACGCATTGATGCACTCAGTATCGCGTCTGATCAGTGCGCTGGAAATGCGGTTAATGACATAGCGCGGGTCAATCCCTGCCATTCCCTCGTCTGCATGCTCGTTTCTCAGCTCTTCCAGATCGGCTCCCTTGAAGCCCTCGACGGATTCACCATCATACAGGCGCATTTTCTTCAGCAAATCGGCACCCTGCTTTTTCGAATCCTTCAATCTGGTCAAAATCGAGAAAATAGCCGCGGAACGAAGCGCATGTGGAGCGATGTGCACATGCCCCAGGTCAGATTGCTTGATCAGCTTCGAATATATTTTTTCCTCATCGCTGACGCGCAGATTATACGGCATCGGCATGACGATAATCCGTGACTGGAGTGCTTCGTTTTTCTTGTTGGCAATAAATGCTTTGTACTCTGATTCATTCGTATGGGCAACGATCAGCTCATCAGCTGAAATAAGTGCGAAACGGCCTGCCTTGAAGTTTCCTTCTTGTGTCAGAGACAGCAAATGCCAGAGAAATTTCTCGTCGCATTTGAGCATTTCCTGGAACTCCATCAGCCCACGGTTCGCTTTGTTTAATTCGCCATCGAAGCGATAAGCACGCGGGTCAGATTCAGAACCGTACTTGGTAATCGTTGAAAAATCGATGCTTCCAGTCAGATCGGCGATATCCTGCGATTTTGGATCAGAAGGACTAAAGGTACCAATCCCCACACGGTTTGCCTCCGAAAAGAGAATCCGGCATACAGGGAAATCCTCTATGCACCCGCCGTACTCATTTTCCAAACGCATCCGGTTATATGGAGTCAGCTCGCCCTCGATCTTGATTCCCAGCTCTTCTTCAACTTCAGCTCGCAGCTCATGTGGAATCAGGTGTAGTGGCTCCTCCTGCATCGGACAACCTTCCAATGCATATATGGCGCCATCCTCTGTGCGGGAATACTCCTCCAAACCACGCTTGAGCATGGTCACCAATGTCGATTTTCCTCCACTGACAGGTCCCATCAGGAGCAAAATCCGCTTGCGAACATCCAACCGTCGTGCTGCGGAATGGAAATATTCCTCAACCAGGCGCTCTACGGAACGATCAAGCCCGAAGATTTCCCGACTAAAAAATTGATACGAGCGGGTGCCATCCTCGTTCTCCTCTACACCAGCGCCTTTGATCATGTTGTAGACGCGTGAATGAGCCGTCTGTGCAATTTGTGGATTTTTTCGAACCAGTTGCAAATATTCGGCAAACGTGCCTCTCCACATCAGGTTTTCTTCTCGGGCCCGGTGCTCAGCGATCCGTTTTAAAATGTCCATGTTCGACACTCCTCCCTCATAAGCCCCTCTCTCTTCCCCAACGACAATGTACTCTCATGTATATGTCCGCCTGCGGTCACGCATTCGTGCGTAAGTCCGTTTTCTTCGGTTGCCAACAGGCTCGTTAAGCCTTTACATATGTGTATGCGAGACATCCGCACAAGTTTCAGCAATCTTCCCACAAAAATGATAGGGAAATTGTAGCAGCTGTCTTTCACCACACATGAATTACAGAAATGTAAGGTTTAATCTTTGTTTCGTAAGCTAAATCGATGGTTTACGTATCCCTGACAAGTATAGACTATATACAAGAGAAACAACCTCGGATGCTTCAATCATTGGCTAGAAAACAACTGGAGGAATCATACTATGTCTAACCACTCAGATCGGATTCAAATGATAAAAGGACTGTATCTTACCGGGATCGCTTCCGTCATCATTTTTTCTGTATTTATTCACCAATGGATAACCGGGATGCAGCTGGATGCAGGAGAAATACTGAGCGTTCCGATTGCCCTCGGTGCCTTTCTAAGCTTGGTGAAAAAATACCGTAAATTGTCATTGACTTGACGTTTGCATGCTCCTTTAATCCGTTTGCAAAGTGGGCAGGCTACGCTATAATGAGAGTAGTTTGTTTACGAAAGGAGCTGTCCAACATGGGTACGTTCATCGTAGGGTTTGTCTTCGCAGTTTTTCTGTTGTTCATTCTTACAGCTGGCTACAACGAGGATAAAACCTGGAATCTGTAAGGACAAGCTTGTGCTTGTTGTTTTTTGATAACAAGCACTTTTCTCAGCAAAAAAGCAGGCTGCCTTTGAAGGGCAACCTGCTTTTTTCGTACGCTCATGCTTACTTTTTGTCTTTGTTCTTTTTATCTTGCTGTTTTTGCGCTTTCTTTTCAGCCTGCTTGGAAGCTTTTTTGCTTTGAATTTCTTCCTTTAGCTGCTTTTCTGATTTATCCGCAGGGTCAATCCCCCACTTTGCTGCTTTTTCGCTGCGCTTGGTCTCTGCTTTTGCACGTTTCTCTGCTTTGGCCGCATGGACAGCTTCCTTCAGCTGCTCAAGCGTTTGTCCGGTTTGCGTAATTCCCAGCTTGGCTGCTCTGTTCTGCCATTTTTCCAACTGGTTCACAGCCTTCTCTTCCTTCGTTTGCTTAACCGCTACTGCCTGATTTCCTTCTGCGCTCACTACCGAAATCACACCGAACAACAGCCCAATAACTACTAGTGATGAAATGATTTTTTTCACGAAGCGCTCCTCCTTTGCAGTAAAAATGACATACGATACAAAGACTAGCCTACCTGACAGGTTTGGGAAAAGTATGTGAAAATCGGGTAGCAGCAAAAAAAGCAGGCCACTTAGCCTGCAAATACACCGCTCTTTTCCGTAATCGCCTTGTGCAGCTCTTCCAGTGTCCCACGTTGATCTATCTGGTACTGTGGCTCACCGCGATCCTCCAGCCAGTTCGTAACCAGGAATGTTTTCATGCCCAGCTTGGACGCAACCATGTCTTCCTGCATGTGATTTCCTACCATGATACAATCAGTTGGCTCGACACCGAGCTTTTGGCAAATCTCTGCGAAGTAACCAGGATTCGGCTTTGTGTAATGCGATTCTTCATAAACCGTCACCAGCTCAAATTCATCTGCACTCATTCCAATCCAGGCCAGTCGGTGGTGAATCGCTTCACGCGGAAATACCGGATTCGTCGCTACTGCTACACGAAAGCCCTGCTCTTTGGCAGCCTCCACGATTTGCTTTGCCCAAGGTGATGGATAGGTCAGATGAGAAAGCGTCGGAAATACATCGCGATAAAAGGAATCAAACAACGGCCACACTTCCTCACGAGGCCAGTCACTGTGTGCCGTGAAATACTCGATAAAAACTTGCTCATTGGTCTTGTCAGGCTCTTTGCTTATAATCATTGCTTTTGTCGCGTCCCAGATGAGCGAGAGCAGCTTTTGGGTATCGTACTGATCCCCTACGTGGCGTCCTACTTCTACCAAGTAGCTTTTGACGAAAGGGTCTGTCTGCATCTCCAACAAGGTACCGTCTAGGTCAAACAGGATGGTGTTTACGGTCATTTACATTCTCTCCCTTTTCATGAGTTGCCCAGAATGCTCTTCGCCTGCCAGGCATCATCTATGCTCATGCTACTTCAGTGCTGGAAAACCGAGCTGACGCAAGCCCTCAAACAGGACGATAGCCGCACAGTTAGACAAATTCACAGAACGCGTCGCTCCACTCATTGGAATACGGATGGTCTGCTCCCGATACTTGTTCGTCAGCTCTTCCGGCAAGCCCGTCGTCTCTTTGCCCAAAATGATATAGTCTCCATCCCGATAGGAGACCTCTGTATAGAGCGTTTCCCCCCATGTTTCCACAAAGTAAAACGTCCCTGCATTTTCGCCCTGTGCCTCGGCAAAAGCGTCGAAGCTATCATGATAATGGACATTTACTGCGTGCCAGTAATCCAGCCCAGCCCGTTTCAGATAGCGGTCATCGGTGGAAAAGCCTAATGGATGAATCAAATGCAGATGAGCTCCCGTAGCAGCACAGGAACGGGCAATGTTTCCCGTATTGGCTGGAATGAGCGGCTCGTGCAAAACAATATGTAACGGCATGACGTCAAATCTCCTTGTGTACCGAACTTAAACGTATGATCTCCCTATTTATTATACATAAACGAACATAGCCCTGACCACTCATAAGCGTCGCTTATAATTCCTATACGGTAACAAAAACGGCATCAGCTGCATCTAACCAAAAACAAGAAAGGAGCGCTTCTGTCATGCGTTTTACTCCTGCTTTTTGGTTTCGGTTTTGGACAAATGGCTTTTGTCTGCTACTGCTCGCTGGAAGCATTAGATGGCTCTGGCCCAATTTTGGAGCGTTTCCCCGAATGGAAGCCTGGAGTATGATACTCGGCTACCTCTCGTTTCTCTTAATTGGTGTGACGCTGCTCATCGGTCCAATCAAGACATGGCTGCCTGCATCCTGCCAATCATCCTGCCTGATCCTCCGTCGGGATATTGGCATCTGGGCTGGACTTACTGGTGTTTTGCATGTGCTGCTGGTGCTTGTCCTTTTTCAAGGCACACCACGATTGATGATCCTGCACGACACAAACGCCCCAAAAGCAGACGGCTGGCTCGGGCTGTTCCTCCTTGCTTCTGATGACGGCAATCCCTTGCCGATGCCAAACTGGTCGATGACAGGTGTAGCCAATTATATCGGCCTTGCAGCTTTCTGCATTCTTCTCTCACTATGGCTTACTTCTTCGCGTTTTGCAGAAAAGCGATTGGGCGGCTCTAGCTGGAAACGGTTGCATCTGTTCAATCCCGCCCTGTTTCTGTTGGTCATCTTTCATGGCTTGATTTACATTCACTCGATCAAAGGCGAGCCGCACAGCTTTGCAGACTTTCTTTGGCTTGGCGGAGCGGTTCTTTTGCTGCGCCTGATTGGTTTTGTCACGACTGTAGTCAGACGACAACGCTGACAGACTACATCCCTCTAATATGAAAAAACGCATAGCGAATGTTGGGCGTATACGCTGTAGAATCCTCATACGCCCAGTATCGCATGCTGCTGTCCGTCGTATGCGCATTGACCAATGGCATTTGATTCGCATCCTTGGCGACCACGATCGTATTGTGCTGAAAACGGCCATCTCCATCGAAGTCATAGCATATAATATCGCCTGGGATCAGCTCAGTCGCTGAATTTTTCGTTACCGCTCGCATCGGAGCCCCGCCAGACTTGAGCAGCAAATACAAGCTGTGTGCAACGGCCCAGCTATAGCTCCATTCTCCCCCTTTTCCCGTCCTCATCCACCAGCCTTTGCCTTTCTCTTTGGAAAAGAGCATCGGAATTCCCCCAGCGTGCAAACATTGGGAAATAAAATTCGTACAATCATCTGTAAAGCGCGGATAGGCCGGATTCGTTGTGTTCCAGTATCGCTCAGCATAGGAAACAGCCTTTTCCGGACTATACCCCCCAGCACCATGTACCACCAAAAGCGGCTGCGTGATAGCGTCCTCGATGGCTGATGCAGTCAAAAGTGGCTCCTCCTGCTCATGACTGAAATCCGCTTTTAAGTCGCCCTCCCACTCTCTCGTGCCGACAATTATCCATTGCTCACTGTCCTTGCTAAGACGAAGCTGGAGCAGCCGATAACTGGCTTCCTCATACTCCTGCTGAACCAGTCCGTAATGACGTCTGCCATACCACGATAATGTAACTTCAATTGCAGATCTTGTCTCCATCCAGCACATCGGGACTACTCGTCCCGTGACTGACCGTAGCATAGCACCACGCTCCATCGCTTGTCTGTGCTCTCGATTCATCCGCTCCCATTCTGCCGCATAGACCTGTTTATTCTCTATAAAAAAAGGGAGCAGTCGTTGATATTCCCCATCCATCCACGATTGATGCACAGCATCGAAATAGCTTTGGACGAACCCTCGCCAGCCCATTCTTTATCCCTCCTGCCTGATGAATCTTGATCGCTATTCTAGGGCGCTTTTGTCAAACTCCCTACACGAAGAAGAATATGTCAAACTCCTTTCATTCAGAAGAAAAAGAAAAGCCATCCGTTTTTAACGGACAGCTGGATTGAAAGAGAGTTGGATGGAAACAGGCGCTTTTTCCAATGTTAACAAGTGCTCTTTTATCGATAATCCTCCACCATACCCAACCATCGCCCCGTTGGAGCCAATGACCCGATGACAAGGGATAATGATCGGAATCGGATTGCGTTTGTTTGCCCCACCGATTGCCCGGACAGCTTTGGAAGCGCCGATCGCCAAAGCAATTTCCTTATAGGAGCGCGTCTGTCCATAAGGAATATTGGCCAGCTCGTTCCACACTGTCTTTTGAAAAGGCGTTCCATACAGCACAATCGGAACATCAAACGTCTGGCGTTCACCTGCGAAATACTCATTGATTTGTGCTTTGGCAGCTTCGTTTAATGCATCATTGCGCTGCGGTGATATTCCGAGAAACGTCTTTTTACACCAGCGATGCAGTGTTTCTAAGCCGTACTCATCATCAGCAAACTCGATATAGCAAAGGCCCTCCTCTGTAGAGGCAAGCAGCAATGGGCCAATGGGTGACTCCATCGTGGTATAACCCAATTCTATTGCCAACCGACTCTCCTCCCAACCCTTTTTCCTATATTCCGTGGCTAAGCCTCATCGTCCACGCTCTCAGCATTTGACTTTTGACTTTCCCCACAACTAATCGTTAGTGATTCTGCTCCTTGATCAAATCCATGCCTTTTCCAATCTCAAGCAACACTTCTGGCGCTTCCTCTTTTTCACGGTACATCTCAAGGGCAGCCCTGGCATCCTCCCCGCCGATTTTCCCCAATGCCCATGCCGCTGTACCGCGAATAACAGGGCGAGGATCGCTCGCGAGGAGACGGGTAAGATGCGGTACAGCCGACTTGTCCTTAAAATGAGCGAGGGCCAGAATCGCATTTCTCTGAATCGGTTTCTTTCCACGCCAGGATGAGGATGAAAGGCCAAACCTTTGCTTGAACTCCTTGTTACTCATCTCAAGCAGCGGAATTAATAACGGCTTGGCCGTCTCTGGATCAGGCTGAAACTCCGAGTGATGATTCATGTTGATACGACGGTTTTTAGGACAAACGGTTTGACAGGTGTCACAGCCGTACAGTCTGTTCCCAATCTTTCCTCTGAATTCATCTGGGATGAAGTCTTTTACCTGGGTCAGAAAGGCAACACAGCGCTGAGCATTCAGTTGTCCCCCCTGAACGAGCGCTCCTGTCGGACATGCATCCACGCAAATGTTACAGTCACCACAGCCTTCTTCGATAGGGCTATCACTTGGCAGGGGCAAGTTAGTTACGAGCTCTCCCAAATAGACCCAGGAACCAAATTCAGGCGTAATGACGGCGCAATTTTTGCCTACAAAGCCAATCCCTGCCCGCTCTGCCACCGCACGATCCGAAAGCTCCCCTGTATCCACCATCGACTCGATTTGTACGCCTGGCTCAAGCCCCTGGATAAACTGTGCCAGCTTATCCAGCTTTTCACGCAAGACGTGGTGATAATCTGTCCCCCACGCTGCACGGCACAGGATTCCCCGATAGGCTCCAGGCTCTGACTTAGGTGGATTCTCCAGCTTGGACGGATAGGCCATGGCGATGGAAATAAGGGAGCATGCGCCCTCTACAAGCAAGCCTGGATCGGTTCGCTTATCCAAATCCGGTTCCTCAAAACCAGACTCGTAGCCCTTTTCTCTATGCTCGATGAGTCTTTCTTTTAGTGTTGTAAAAGGATCGGCACTGGCAAAGCCAATTTTGTCGATTCCAATTTCCGTGGCATAGTCAATGATGGACTGTTTGGTTTGTTCCCAGTACTGCAGATCATTCACAGCTTTTTGATCGCTCCTGTCGCCAACTCGTCACAGCGATTGTTCCACTTGTTGTCGGCATGTCCTTTTACTTTTACATACTCCACCTGATGGATATCCATCAAGCGAAGCAGCTCCTTCCACAGGTCCTGATTTTCTACCGGCTGTCCCTTGCTGTTCTTCCAGCCGTTTTTCAACCAGCCCTTGTACCAGCCCTGTTTAAAGCAGTTGACCAAATAGGCACTATCGCTGTATAAGGTAACCTTGCAGGCTTCTTTTAGCGAAGAGAGCGCGGAAATGGCTGCCTGCAGCTCCATTCTGTTATTCGTTGTATTTGGTTCGGCTCCGGACATTTCCTTGATATGTTGGCCGTACATCAAGACCGCCCCCCAACCACCTGGCCCTGGATTGCCGGAACATGCTCCGTCTGTATAAATCTGCACTTCACGCATTGTCATCGTAAAGGAAACCTCCTCTGTTCTCTTCTATTGTATCGAAGCTTAGTCGCTTCCACAAAAATATTTTGTTATACTACCAAAAATAGGGGAAAGAACCTCTATCGCGTATTTGCACTTATCCATTTTCATAAGTTAAAAAGGAGTGACACTAGATGAAGGTACAACTAGACCCAGCAGTGTCCGAACGCCTCCCCCAGCTCTCGCTCGGCGTCCTACAATACAGCGGTGCTTCCGTCAGCGACTCTCCCAAGATGCTGCAAGGGCGTATCAACTATTTTGTAGAGGGCTTGCGCTTGGAGCACGAGCTTTCGCGCCTTGCCGACATCGAAGGCATTCGTGAATGGCGTGCTGCTTTTAAAAAGGCAGGTACAGATCCCTCCAGATACCGCCCCTCCTCAGAGGCCCTGCTCCGCCGACTTCTTCAGGGAAATCCGTTTTTCTGGATCAACAGCGCAGTCGACGTTAATAATTTCTTCTCCGTCCTGCATGCACTTCCCTTTGGGATCTATGATCATAATCATCTGGCAGGCGATATTGTTTGCCGTATTGGACATGAAGATGACCGTTACGAGGGGTTAAACGGGCGCGAGGTTCACATGGAGGGAAAACTGCTGCTCGCTGATAAAACAGGCGCTTTTGGCAGCCCCATCGTGGATTCGAAGCGCTCTTGTGTAACCGATCAAAGTCGTGATCTATTACAGGTGATCTTTTTCCATGAAGGCATCACTCCACAAAAAAAAGATGAGATCCTCGGTTCAGTCGCACGCATGTTCACCGAAATTAACGGCGGTGAAGTCGCACATACCTCCATTATTACCGCAAAAGACTAGAAAAACTGGCTGCGCATGCTTTTTGGTAGAGCCGCATAGAAAGAAAGACGACCGCTTATGCAGCATGGTCGTCTTTCTGTTTTTTAGCTGCCTCTGGTTGGCGAAAAATGACATGCTCCAACAGCAAACATACAAGTACACCGAGGAGCAAGCCATTTCCAAAAAGGAAGCTGGCCAGTGGCGGAAGATGCTGCCATGCCGTTGCAGGAACGAACATCACGCCGATTCCGATCAACAAAGAGCTGCCACCTACTGTAATGGTCCGTTCATCCATTTTTACTGTCACATAATCCTTCAGTCCAAAGCCAAGCAGCTGAGTATATGAAATGAACATCGCTGCATACGCAACCGGTGTAGGCAAGGCTGCCAGGAAGTGGGCCACCAATGGGAACAGGCCAATCAGCATCATCCCGATCATTGCCATCATAAATGGCAGACGTGATGCCATCCGAGTCGTCTGAATGACGGCTGCTGCAAGCGAAAGGGGGATCATTCCGACAACCCCGCTCAAGCCTGACAGAAGATGAGAAACACCTGTAAAGACACCACCGCGGTTATACTGCTTCTCGGTTGGTTCTGTTTCTGTCGCTTTCCCCATTACAACCGTGCTCGTAACCAGATTCGTCAGCAGAACAAATCCAGTCAGCATGCTCGTAAGCACTACGCCCCAATCCCAGCGCGGTGCTCCCCAGAAAAAGAAGGACGGCCAGGCAAACAGTTGCTCAGCCGGTCGAACCGGTTCTGTCCACCCCAAGATTGCGTACAGCACCCATCCGCCGACCATTCCAAACAGGACAGCAAAGCTCGAAAACCGTTTTGTCCGCATAATCCAAATAACAAGTGCAACAATCCCAATCGAAACAAGTGCCACGCCAGGCTGAACTTCTTTGGAGTGCTGAAACCCGATACCCAGCATCCCCGTCAAAATGTTGCTACATAAAGAAATGGCAAGCAAAATCATGTACGTTCCGGATACTAATGGAGTAAACCATCTTTGGAGCTTTCCAATCCAGCCCATCATCCCGAACAAGAGGAATAATAAACCTGCCATCGCCATTCCTACTTGAAAGGACTGGCCAATTTCCCGCGGGTGAAGTCCTGCGCTCGTACCTAACTGGGCCAAAATGATGAAAATGCCCCACCATAATCCCGCCGGTCCTTCCAGCATGGGATAACGATGACCAATCCATACCTGCAGAAAGGACGCCAAACCGATGAAGAACATCGTCTGCTGCATCAGATTGCCGATCTCATCCACCTGTAGACCGTATACGTCCCCAATCATCAAAGGAACGGCTACACTGCTGGAGACAGCTACGATCATCCACTGCAGGCCCGCCAAAATGCTCGTGCCCACTGGCGGTCTGCCATACAATCCGTACTTCAAAGAATCCACCTCATTTTCTTACCGATATCGCTACCTGCGTATTCTCCAGGCCATGCTTGCAACAAAAGCCTACAGTTAAGAATATCATCATCTGGTTTTCTGGCAAACATGCAAGAGGGTAAGAAACTCTCCGTGAGAATTTCTTACCCTCCCTTACCCTCTTATGATACTGCAGTCGATATGACCATATCGCTTTTGGACAGACCCCTTCGACCACAACAAGTATTTTTTGAATCAAGAGCCCTACTTAGCGATCATATTTTTTATGATGGTTTTTACCCCAAGTTCAATTCCGAGTGGCCCTCCAGCTGCTATTGAGCTGTCTAGCGCGTACATCTGACCGCTTTTTATGGCCTGAAGCGAATTCCATGCTGAATCGCTTTCTAATTTTTTCAGATAGCCTTGCAAATTTTTAGAGGACCCTCCGATATCAGCAACAAACATGTAGTCAGGGTTCATCGCTGCCAGGCCTTCTAGGGAGATCTGCTCCCCTTTTGTCGACATATCAACATACTTCTCTGGCGGATTTAGGGCGAGGCCGCTTTCCTTGTTAAACACAAACTGTGTAGTAAAGCCCCAGAATTGCTTGTCTCCGAGCATAATCACGCCAAAGGTTTTGTCGCTGAATTTCTTCAATTGCTCTTTGGAATCGGCAATCAATGCTTCAATCCGTGTAATTTCATCCTCAGCCTTTTGTTCTTTTCCGAAGATTTTTCCGTATTCCCGCAGCGCACCTTGCCAGTTGTTTTCATTGCTGTCCACAGTAATAACAGGAGCAATTTTCTCCAGCTTATCACCGTAGCTTTCATACCGTCCCGAGACCATAATGATAAGATCTGGCTCGATTTCCAGCAATTTTTCTATATTAGGGCTCGTCATTGAGCCAATATCAGCAATCTCCTTGTCCTTGTACGGAGCCAATGACTCCCATTCCTCAAGAACATTCAAGTCTGTCGCTGCTACAGGAGGTTCATTCAGCAAAAATAAATGCTCAAAATTACGGAAGAACAGAAGTGCGACTTTCTCGGGCTTCTTTTCCAGTACGATCTTACGTCCAAGCGCATCTACATATGTTCTCGGCCATTTCCCTGCTTCTGAATCGGTTTTTTCCGTTTTACTTGCCTCTGGTGCAGGGGTTGTACTGCTTGATGCGGAACGATTAGTAGGCTCTGAAGTTCCAGCGCAACCCGCCAAAACACCGGCCAAAAGTGCGAGTGAGACGAACAGTCTCATCATTATTTTCATTACGACTCCTCCATATGAGTTTTGCTGGACTAACTAAACTACGGTCAGTTTAGCAAAACGTATTTTAGATAGGAATGGAGCCATCCTGAAATCCATATGGATTATTCCTGAATTTGCCTCGGTATTCGGCTGGGGATACACCCACTTGTTTTTTAAAAATACGGCTGAAATACAGAGCATCTACATAGCCTACGCTTTTTGCCACCTCACCGATCGGCGCGTCGCCTGTCAACAGCCTTTCCTTTGCGCGGTTAAGACGGTAAGCCATCAAATAATTACCTGGCCCCATACCCGTATACTTCTTGAAGACATAGAACAATCTGTTTTCATTTATCTCATTTTGTTCGGCTAAAGCACGCACGCTAAGACTATCCATATAGTGCTCATGTATGTATTTCGATACTTTCTCGAATAATGCTTGCTCACTATCGCTGCTCTGGTTGCGGACACAAACGAACAGCTCCTCCAGTACACAGCGAAATAGCGTTTCTGTTTGAAAGGCTGAAATTCCGCCTGGCTCACCCGAGGAACGCCACAAAAGCTCAAGCAGCTCTGTCAGGCGAGGACTTTGTCTCGGAGTAAGCTGAAAATGTGCCTTGGAAAGACAAAAGCCGGGAGGCTCGGGCCCACAGACTCGGTATAGAACAAGTAAATATTCCCATCTGTTGTTCCCCAGAACCTTCCGATTCAAGGGCATATTTGCGCCCCCGTGCACCACACTTCCCTGAGCAAGCGTATAGGACGTTCCGCTAAAATCAAACTCGGCCTTGCCTCTTAAAGGAAAAACAAAGCCTGGAAAAGGCTCCGTATAGTCATCACAGCTCTTACCCGGATCACGTACATAGCGACATACTTGCTCCACCTGAAAAGAAGTCCGCGAAAAATGCTCTGCAAGCTTATTGATGTCCATGTTCATTTCACTCACCTCCTGTTGCTGATCGTCCAATCCAGACTTGTTCCTTGTCGCACCTACGTTTTTAAGTTGAACAAATTTATTCTTGTGAAGCTGCCATTTCTGGTTTATTATAATAGATAATGATAATCATTTTCAATAAATTGTTTTCACTGGCCAGCGGTTTTTAATCGCTGACCTTATCTTCTAGCAAAAACCGATCTGTATTTTACCAGATAGCTATTTTGCTGCAACAAATAAAAAAACCCTAAGGATACAAATCCCTAGAGCTTGGTTTCTTGTATGGTGCCGGTGAAGGGACTTGAACCCCCACGGTTTCCCTCACGATTTTGAGTCGCGCGCGTCTGCCATTCCGCCACACCGGCAAATATTTTGGAGGAGGCACCCGGATTTGAACCGGGGATAAGGGTTTTGCAGACCCGTGCCTTACCACTTGGCTATGCCTCCGTAAAACAAGTATTACTGGTGAATCAATGGAGCGGACGAAGGGTCTCGAACCCTCGACCTTCGCCTTGGCAAGGCGACGCTCTACCAATTGAGCTACGTCCGCATCTATATGGCTGGGGTACTAGGATTTGAACCTAGGAATGACGGAGTCAAAGTCCGTTGCCTTACCGCTTGGCTATACCCCAATAAGTAATCCCCAACTATAAAATTCATGGGGCGATCGATGGGACTTGAACCCACGAGTGCCGGAGCCACAATCCGGTGCGTTAACCCCTTCGCCACGACCGCCATGTTACATCTATTATTGTTTTGCAATAATGGCAGGGGCAGTAGGAATCGAACCCACACCAAAGGTTTTGGAGACCTTCGTTCTACCTTTAAACTATGCCCCTATAAAAGTGGCTCGGGACGGAATCGAACCGCCGACACGAGGATTTTCAGTCCTCTGCTCTACCGACTGAGCTACCGAGCCATATGTATTGAATACAAGCCATTCTTAATAGGTAAGAAATGGCGGAGCTGACGGGACTCGAACCCGCGACCTCCGGTGTGACAGACCGGCGTGAACTCCAACTTCACCACA
>NZ_CANMZW010000026.1 GCF_947502445.1 uncultured Brevibacillus sp. | reverse complement strand
TTTTTTAATTTATGCAGCCCCTACGGGTCTGCATAAATTAACTGCCATTACCTACATTTTTATACTGCCATAAACAGAATTGTAAATGTTTTGAAGGCGCGGTTATCATCCATGTCTTTCAGAATGACAAACAGTTTCCATTCTTTCGCTCTTATTGCATCCATTTCATGCAAACAGAAAAGAGCAAAATTAATTGAAAAGATCCCGAGTAAGATCGATGACAAAATTGCTCACCTCTTCCATATTACTTTACTTAAATTAAATCACAGTGAAATCGTCGATTCAAAAGAAGGTTTGGTGAATATTTCCACCGGGGACCCAAACGATCATCACTCATATAAAATGAAAAAGGCTAAACTCCCGTTGCAGCAAGGGAATTTAGCCTTTTCTCTTATCATTATTTCAACGTCAACAGCGTCACTGCCTCCACATGCGCCGTTTCAAGGGCGTTGAGTTTCTGCACGAATTTATTTAACTGGTATTTATTGTTGTGCTGTTATTATAAGTATTCTTCTCCTAAGACAATTGGCTAGCACTTTGTTAAACTTAATTGTGTGGTCAAAAATGTGGTCAAAAAAAATAAAACCCGATGGATTATGCCAGCGGGTTATTCCAGCTTAATTCTAAACTGCCATTAATGGTTTCGGTTCTACACGGGTCTCCGTTATCATTCCCATCGCTGTCATTACGGATTTAATTTTTTCAATCGTAGCCCCGAAGTACTCGTTCCTTTCATCTCTCGATACTTGTGCAGGGGATACTTCTAATTTTTCAGCAAGATCATTTTGAGACATGTTTATATATATTCTGTATGCAATTAAAGTTTTTCCGATCGTTTCGAAGTTGTAGATAAGATCAAACTCACCCCGTTTAATTCGCTCATAGTACTCAACTTCTTCTTTAAGTTGTTCATGGAAGGATATTGTTGGTTCCAATGCTTTAGTTACTTGTTCTGCTGTCAATCCCATCCCATTAAACATTTTCTTTTGTTCGTCCATATAAATTCTGTCTTTTCTTATTTGCTCTAAGGCCTGTTTATATGCCGCCTCCGTTTTAATCATCTTATTACACCTCAATTATTTATTATCTTAATTATTCCTTTGGGGAGGTATGTGTCCCTAGTTTTCCGAAATGCAGCAGGAAATTGTTGGTCATTGCCAAATTCATCTCTGATTCCAGTGTTATAAGGTTTGTCAAAATGAGGATATAATTCGACCCGATAAGCATGCCACATGGGAAGTTGTTTTTTTGTGTGTTCCTTGTGTTCTCTTCTACTCCTACTGTCCCAAGTCCATATTTTATAACGATCTTTTTCGTTTAACTCATTCTGTAACTCACCTGTTATATAACGATTAAAGTCGCAAACAAAATATCCATCAATATCGTTAGGGTGAGCCTTATCTTCAACAAATGATCCATCAATAAATATTTCTGTAATTCCGATTTCCCATAGCTGATTAACCATTATCTCCAAGTTATTAACAAGTAAACTTCTCCAGCTTTCATCCCAGGGCGAACCATCCCCTTTACCTTTAACTAAAATGGATTCCCTAAGCTGACCAAATGTAAGGTGGTAATCATCAGCTGGGAGTAATCCTGCCGTATTGAATTCCATTAGGTTTCCTCCGTTTATATTTTAACATGTGTGTTAAGTTAACGCAAATGTTAAATAATCGTAATTTTGTACAAAAATCAAACTGGATTATGAAGTAGGACAACTTCTGGGAAAGTCAGTTGCCATTTCTGATTGGATATTGTTAGTTTAATTCAAAAGAATATGAATGGTCTAGCATGCTTCAGCAATATAAGTTTGAGAACTATAACAAATTAGAATTTATATACTCATCTTCTTGTCTTTTTTTATTTCAAAAGTTCTATCTTTATTATCCCAGAATTCGTAGATGACGCGAGGCTCACGTTCAATAATAATTCTCGCTTCCTCGTAATTCCCATACTTAAAGGCTGTTATTATTTCAATTAGGTCATTACGATCTAGTAGTAATACCCCGTTAACTCCTGCTAACGTATCACTTGAATCAGTATATTTTGTTGTACCAATTACTACAGCTTTCTTTGCCTGATAATAATTTCTAGCAGCGTAAATTTGTTGAACGGCATCAATCCCTATGCTTGAATCCGAGTTGTATCGTTTGGCCTGAATAACATTTCGTATCCCATTACTGTCTGAAAATACTAGATCAGCACCGAAATCATGACTTCCAACGGTTTTATATGCATCGTTATAGCCTAAAGCGAGAAAAAGCCTCAATAAGTATTCTTCAAATTCTGATCCATCTTCCATCAAGTCAATATTTTCTATGGTAATAGATTTAAGATCTTGATTTTCAAAAATATTTATTTTTAAAATTTTGCTTTGACGAGTTCTATTCCGAATTAAGAAGGAAAATACTACAAGGATTAAAATAATAATAACACCTAACACATACATCATTTTATTCACTCCCAAAATAATAATTGAGATAATAATAGATTTGTGGCAATAGTGTTTGACATAATTTTACCCAAGAAATGTATTTCTAATTGGTTAATACATATATCACTTATCAAAAGTATCTCTTGGTCAAAACTCAAGTTTCAGTAAAATCACTTCTAATTTCATAAGCAATTGAATAATTCCTCCTTAAATACTTTCTCTGGCGTTGTCAAATTTGGATATGGAACGTTTATTATTTGCATTTCTATCACACCGAAAATTGCTTCCTGGGGTGTCATAATAGGCATCTTTTGTAAAGAAATGCAATTAAAATGAAAGTGAATAGGAGCAGCCACTTTTAATGAATTTCTTACCATATCCCATCCAGTTGTATGTTGTAATTGTATGATACTACATACTACATGCTACATATTCCAACATTATCTCTTCCGGAATATCAAATATTGATGCAAACAGAAGGAGGCGCGAGGGCAATACCCCGCGCCATTTTTAATAGAAAAGTTTAAATATGAGTTGTGATTCCTGTGATTTTACCTAATATCTTGATATCTGATCTATTTACAACTAATGGCTCAAACTCTGGATTGTCACTTGTGAATATGATTTCATAGTCAATATTCTCGTTCATCTCATGTAGATTTGGATAGTACCTTTTGATTTCATACTCATAGGTGTTAATGAATGACATAACAACAATATCACTAGAAGAAATTGAAGCATTTTTGTCAATGTGGATAATTGATCCTTTGGGGATCGTTGGTTCCATTGAAATATCATCCATTGTTATGTCGAATATTCGATCAGACATTTCATTTTGAACTTTCTCATCCAGATCTATTAGTTCCTTTACTTTAATAGATGAGATATTCATTCTAAATTTACTAATTTTCTTCAAAAATTCTATGTCAGATAATTGTCTTAAATGTGCATTAATAATAGGAATTTCCGCTTCGGGTTGTTGAGTTTTAAGAGCAGAAATACTTATATCTCTTGTAACTTCAACTAAGCTTTTTATAAATACTCTTATAAACTCAGGGGCTTTTTCCAAATAAGCCTCATAAAGGAATTCCTCAACATTCCCCCCACATACTTTTGCAATAGCCGTATTTATTTCATCAGAAGCTGGGGCTTGTCGGACTGTTTTTAATTTGCTAATGTATGATCGATTTATCTTAACCCCATAATCTTTTTCACATCTATCAGCAACTTCTTGCAATGTTAGACCACTTTTTTTCAACATTTCATCAAGAGTTTCATAATAGCCCATTTGATTTCCTCCCTGAGAGATAGTTCATAAAAAGAAAATTAGTTTCTATTTAATCACATTGTTGACAAATAGAGAACATAATAATACTATATATCTGAGATGTGAATGATTAGTAACATCCGTTACTGTTTATTAACGAAAGGTGTGATTACTTGTCTCAGAAAATGGATTCTATTCTAAATGAAATTGAAAAGTATCTTCAAATGCAAGCAAAAACGAGAGCTATTCAAAGCAGTTTTGAAAAAAAGCTTTTGACTCTAGTCAGCGAAGCCCGGCAAGTTCAGAAATGAACGCAGCCGATACCAGTATGGAGCGAAGCGGAATGCTGGCTTGGCCTTGATATGGAGAGGCGAGATGTGCCAGGCTGGTTTAGCGGACAAGCCCGCACTTGGCTTGACCGCTAAGCCTTGTCCTGCACACTCGCAGAGGCTCCATGTCAGGGCTGAGGCGTTAGCCTCTCGCTTAGCCTAGCAACCCATATAACATACTAGGCTCTAATTACAACCCAAAGGTGGTAGACGCCTTGATAGTCAAAGGTTTTGACACTATCGAATTTGGTTTAAAAATTGAGAACTACGAATCAAGTCTTAGACCTCATCTTGATGTTTTCAAGAATCTAAAGGAGGAGGCACAAGAATCAGGGATAGAACAGACAATTTTTATAAACAATGTTGCATTAATCGTTCACAGGACTGGAAAGCGCCTATATCCCTATAGATTGTCTTGTGATGACTTTATCATTTTTTTCGCCGATAAGGAATTGAAAACGAATCCTCCTGTTTTTGTTCATTTCTTATCTGGCTACATATGGTCATTTGGTTTGGCTGGCGCTTATAAAAACTTTTCAGGATGGTTTGAATCATTGACGGATTCCTACTATCGAAATCAAATCTCTCGTGTTGATATATGCGCTGATAGTGATTTAGTTACGTTTAGACAAATTGATACAAAAGGGGTGATAACGAGAGCAAGAAATAAAGAAGATTGCTTTGTTAGTGGGGAATATACGAACGGACGAAAGTTCAGTGGCTTCCGAGTTGGTATAGGGGGTCCATTACTAGCACGAATCTATAATAAAACGATGGAAATTCAAAAGTCTGGGAAGGACTGGTTTAAACAAATCTGGCGAGAGCATGGGTGGAACGAGGACAAAGAGGTCTGGAGAGTAGAATTTCAACTGCGGAGGGAGGTGTTAAAGGAATTCTCGATTCACACTATAGATGATTTATTGGAGAAGGAGAGTGGTTTGTGGGCTTATCTGACACGTGAATGGTTTACGATAAGGCAGCCGTCGCGAGACAATGTTTCTCGTTGGAAAATAAAACGGAAGTGGAGTGTAATTCAAAAGGCAGGAATGGAATATGAAGCCTCACCGTTGACCAGAGAGCTTGTGAAACAAGGTAGTTTAAAACAGTTATTAGATCAAGGAAGAGGTATATTACTCTCAATAGCTGCCATAGGTAACCACGATTCTATTGAGGACACTACAAGGCTGTTTCAATCCTGGACTGAGATTGGTTTAGACAAAAAAAATACGTCTTTCCAAGAAGAGAAAGAACGTAGAAGAAAAAAATTCTTATTCAATGACTAGCTTATACAGATTTGGAGGAAAAATCAATGAGCAATACAGTGAGGAATGTTGAAGATTACCCATTGGTACTAAATGCAACTCATATTGCGGAAATCATCGGTGTTTCCAAAAGGATATGTTATGAAATTATGGATAAGCCCGGATTCCCCTTGATTCGTATTGGACGATGCAAACGTGTAACCAGAGAAGCGTTGTTCAAGTGGTTAAACGAGCAGTACATCTAGAGGGAGAAGACCATGAAAGGATACTTTCGTAAGCGTGGCAGTCTCTGGTCGTTCACAGTGGATATTGGAAGGAAGACGGATGGTTCTAGGAACCAAAAGACAAAAAGCGGTTTTAGAACGAAGAGAGAGGCTGAACAGGCGTGTGCTGAATTGATCACGCAATTAACTAAAGGAGATTATCTGGAACCGAGTAAAAAGACGGTTCAGGAGGCTATGGAAGCATGGCTTAGCACTATATTACAGTCAACCTTACGCATATCAACATATGACAACTACTCAAAGGCAATTCTAAAACGAATTATCCCTGCCTTGGGCAAATTGAAACTAAAAGACGTTCAACCAGACCATATTCAATCGTTCTATTTGGATTTGGTGAAAGAAGGACTGTCATCTGAATATATTCGATATCTACATTCAATCCTAAAAAGTTTCTTTAAGTATCAAGTGAGATTGCAGAACATTACAAAAAATGTGGTCGACCTTGCTATTCCGCCTAGAATCGGACGTGAAGAACAAAAGACGTGGTCAATTAAAGAAGCATTACGTTTTTTAGAAGTAGCTAAAGAAGATAACCAGTCCTACTACATCGTGTATCTATTAGCGTTGTATACAGGACTAAGAAGAGGGGAAATTTTATCGCTACGTTGGAAGGATTGTGATCTTAATCAGGGGAAAATCAGCGTCTGCCAAACGCTTTATTACTCTAACCAGCAGTTTCATTTCTTAGAGCCTAAAACAAGCCGTTCAAACCCTTTGGTGTCCATTCCAGACACTGTGGTCGTGATATTAAAGTCTTATCGTCTGGAACAGGAAAAATACAAAAGAGAAGTGGGAAGTGCATACGAAGATTACGACTTGATTGCGGCTAATGAATTAGGAAGACCAATTAATCCGCGAAGTCTTACAGGACACTTTCGACGGATCATTCAGAAAGCGAATGTTCCAAAGATTCGCTTCCACGATCAACGCCATACACACGCTACGATACTCCTAAAGATCGGGGAACATGTCAAAATCGTTTCCGAACGCTTGGGACACTCTAACGCAGCTATGACGATGAATGTGTATAGCCATGTGACAAGTGACATGCAAAAAGAGGCAGCAAAGAAATTTGAAACAGCGTTACAAATCAAAAGTGATGTTTTGGAGGGAACAGATGGCTAAGAAAAAGAGAGATATCCCGCGCTCTCAATCACAAACCAGATTGCTTAAAGTACTTAATATTCCATATGATTCAGCCTTAGACTATTACGCAATCGGTGATCTTTTACAGTCGCATGGTTTTCCCAAAAACGGGATACCCTTTGATGTTCATCCATCTACTGCAAAAGGGTGGGCGGATGAAACACTGATTATTGAAGCTATCCGCCAAAAGCATATGAAAGAGGAACACAATCTGATTTGGTGTGTGGTTTGTAAAACATTCCATGAGATGAACAATACTCATAAGAAAATGGAGGATTGATTATTATTATTCACTTATCGAGGGAGCAAGCGATTTTTTTTGAAACCATGTTGGATCTAAAATTATGAATTTGAGCTTGAATTGCTTATTTTAGCCTACCATGATTTTTCACGTCTTGATTTTTCATTACTTTGTGACAAAGACGTTCATAGTAGGGCAAAGCATTTAATAAAGCATTACGAAGCATTAGGAAAGGGTGTCGACCTTTACGATATCAGGTGGGAAATTTTGAAGAAATTAGATTTGATGATGCGGAATGGGAGTACTTAGATTTAGAACAATAGAAGGGAGAGTTTTTATGAAAGAGATGTTATTTGAAACAAGTGAAGGACATAGACTCATCGGGATATCTATTCAACCAACGGATGCTCAAATAGAAGAAATCTTAGAAATTCAAAGAAAGACGAGGATGGGTGCATTTGAGGCAGTATTTATTTTGAGGACACGATTGAATAGAGTAACAAATATTAATAGGGAAGAAATAGTACGCATTCGTCCAGTAACGGTATTTGATACAGAATTTGATCCTCATTTAGGAATTGGAGAGGAATTATAAAAGAGTATCTCATTATTAGAATCTCTTTATTCCTTTCATTCGCCAATGAGAATGAGAGTGCTGCTCGCGTATTCCTTTTAAGAGGTCTTCTTCAATGGGGTTCCCTGCCGGTGCTCTCGGCAGCGGCAGGGACGCATTAGAATAATGGAAATAACTGATCAAAATTTATAGTTAACAATCGCATGTTTAAAAAAACAAAAAAGTGAGAGGAAGATACGTAGATGGATTTCTATAATACAAATTTTAAAGAAAGCAATGGACAAGTAATAGAATGTGAAGTTCAGAAATACGAGAATGGGAAAATAATTCTGAGTGTAACACTCAAAGTAGGAATGAGTTACAAAATGAAAACGAACAAAAAGGGAGAATCAGGAAGCCGATTTAGAGATGGGACCATTGAAGAGTTTGTTCGCGATGATCTTGGAAATCCAGTATGGGCAGCCATACGATTCTTTGATACTAACCGTGTTAGTAAGGTTGAATTAATTGCACTCGTATAATACCCATACAAGGAGGCTTATTCTCTCATGGCGAATCCACAAAAGCAACGGTTCGTTCATTACTACATGTATTTCAGACGCTACTTGTCGGCCAAGCAATCATATGATTTAGCAATACAGAAGGTACCGGGATTGACTCTTTCAGTGGATTATCTGGAACAAGTCAGACGGTCCAAAGAAGGTAATTTGAAAAGTAAAAGAAAGAAGGAAAGAGAGGAGATACTCAACGAGGTTCGTGAGCAAAAAAGGTCATTCTGGCACCGAATGTGGTCAAAATGTGGTCAACGGCTGTTTTCATCTTAAAACGAACCTCATACATCAGCAAATAAAAAAGGCTAAACTCCCGTTGCATCAAGGGATTTTAGCCTTTTCTCTTACAACTATTTCAACGTCAACAGTGTCACTGCCTCCACATGCGCCGTATGCGGAAACATATCCACCGGCTGTACATGCTTCAATTCATACCTCGCCAGCAGCTTTCCAATATCCTTTGCTAGCGTAGACGGATTACAGGACACATACACAATCTTCTTCGGTGTAACGTCCAGCAAGGAGCGGATCAGCGCATCGTCCAATCCCGTACGCGGTGGATCGACCACAACGACATCGGGCTTCACGCCTTGCTTGGCCCAATGCGGCATCAATACCTCAGCGCGCCCCACATGGAACTGGGTATTTGCCGCTTGATTCCGCTCAGCATTTTTTTGGGCATCCTCTACAGCCTCTGGAATCAGCTCAATCCCGCGCACTTCTCGGGCAAAAGGCGCCAGCCAGAGAGAGATGGTTCCGGTCCCACAATACAAATCAAGCAAAAGCTCGCTGCCGGTCAGTCCGGCGGCTTTTTTTACTTCATCGTAAAGCTTGTGAGTTTGCTCGGGATTCAGCTGAAAAAAAGCACGAGCTGACAAGTCAAAGGACAGCTCGCCAAGCTTTTCAGCGATGTACGGTCGTCCCCACAGTTCACGGGTGGTCTCGCCGAAGATGACAGAGGTTTTTTGAGCATTGACGTTTTGCACGATGCTGACCAGCTCGGGCAGTTGCGTGCGCAGCTCCAGAATCAATTCCTTGACGCGCGGAATCTCCCGGGTAGCGGTCACGAGGGTAAGCTGTGTTTCGCCTGTGGCAAATGCGACGCGCGCCACCACGGTACGAATGACGCCAGTTCGCTTGCGCTCCTCATATACAGGAATACCCAGCTCCTGTATGATTTGCTTGGCAGTGCGAACGATGGCTGTCGTTGCTTCATGCTGCACTTGGCAAGTCTCCAAATCGACAAGCTGATGCGTACCTGTCTGATACAGTCCAGCGACCAGCTTGCCGTCCCGTTTGCCGACCTGAAACTGAGCCTTGTTGCGATACCCCCAAGGGTTGTCCATGCCAATGGTAGGTGCTACCGGTGGGTTTTCCAAACGAGCGTACTTGCGTAGCGATTCGATCACTAGCTCCTGCTTCGAGGCGAGCTGCGCCTTGTAGTCCATATGCTGAAGACTGCAGCCACCGCACTCCTCGTACACGGGACAAGGTGCTTTTGTACGTGCAGGTGACTTCTCTACGACCTTCAATAATCGCGCTGTGGCGTACTTTTCTTTTACCTCCGTTACTTGTGCATGGATCACTTCACCTGGCAGTGCTTTATCTACGAAGACAATTTTCCGTTTAAAATATCCGATCCCTTCGCCGTTGATTCCAAGGGTTTTTATCGTTAGGGTCATTTGCTGACCGATAGTGAGTTTCGTCTCTTCTTGCTTTCCATCCCGGGGACGGACGTCTTTTTGATGCTTGGCTGATGGCTTCATGGGGCGTGGCTCTCCTTACTTCCTTCATGATGGTTTCTATTATACATGGAATTCCCCTACAGACCCAAGCAGGGCAGAAGAGGATATGAGAGTCATTAACAAAAAGCTCGTGCAAGGATACAAAAATATTTTCCAAATGGAGTGAGAAAATGGAATGAATAAACGTTATACCTATTGAGCAGCACCATTCGTTATAGAAGGACTTCTATAGTGCACTAAACGAAGGGTGGCCACCCATCGTACCATCTGTTCAATAATGAAAATTCTTGGGAGAAAGAGGCATTTGCTGCGTAGCATGCCTTTTGCTTGGGAGGAAAAGAAAACATGCAGGACGATACCGAGCTTGTTCGTCTGGCGCTTGAGGAAGATCATCAAGCCTATGCACGACTTGTCGACAAGTATAAAGGAAAGATCTTTGCTTTTTTGTACCGCATGTTGGGGCAGGCAGAGGACGCTCAGGATATGGCACAGGAGGTTTTTACAAAAGTTTATTTCCAGCTGAATAAGTTCAGGCCGAATAGCAATTTTTCCGCATGGCTGTACAGAATGGCTGCCAATCATTGTCTGGACGAGCTCAGGCGGCAGAAGCGCTCTGTCCAAACGACGGAGGAAGAGCTGGAACTGATTGATGCAGAGACCCCTGAGGACGTCTTTTTGCAAAAAGAACAGAAGCAGATGCTGCTCCGTCAGGTCATGGGGCTGGAAGAGGAGTACAGATTGGTTGTTGTTCTGCGCTATATCGATCAGCTCAGCTACCGGGAAATTAGTGAAACGATGGCAATTCCAATGACGACAGTCCAAATGCGTCTTCATCGGGCGAGGAAGAAGCTGCGGGATGGTTTGGAGAGAGGGGGGACTTTCTATGATGAGATGTCACATATCTGAGCAGTTAAAGTCTTATTTTGCTGGGAAGCTGTCCCCCACAGCATCAGCAGAACTTGAACAGCACGTCGAGCAATGCGCGTTTTGCCAAAAAGAACTGGATAAAATCATGGAGGGAACTCCCGTATTGGATGAGTTTCTGGCAGAAGAATTGCTTTCACCAGATTTTACTCAAAAGGTTTTAGAGGAGATTGTTGTCCAAACCAAAGTAAGGACGAGAAAAAAAGGCTGGAAAAAAAGGGGTATCGATATTATGAGAAAAACGGCGATTGCTGTGGCAAGTCTCGCGGCTGCTATTGCTTTTGGAACGATGGTTTCACCGACCTTTGCCAATTACGTTAATAGTCTCTTTCACTCCGTCAAGGGAGTGGACGGAGGCATGAAGAATGCTGCGGATGAGGGATATGTACAGACCATTAACAAACAGGTGACTGATAAAGGAATCACCGTATCGGTTAAGGAAGTGCTGGCTGATCCCATTCGATTGATGATTATTTGGGAGGTCACCGATCAAAACGGGAAAAAAATGAAATTGGATGATGTTGAATGGCTTTTTAAACTGACAGACAAGAAGGGAAAAGGAATAAATCCGGATTCGAAACATCCTGATTACATTCCATTTTCCTCCATGCCTTGGGGTGACAATAAGGAATACTTCCAGTCCCAAGTAGACTTTAAAGAAATGTTCGTAAATCTGGATGATATACCAGATGAGCTCAACGTGAAAATGGAGTACTCTACTATCAATAATACGGTAGGTCCCTGGACTTTGGAGTTCCCTGTTGATATGAAAAAGGCAAAGGCAGTTTCAAAGACTGTCAAAATCAATCAGGAGTATACATCACCACAAGGGGTTATTATCAGGCTGAATGATATAGTGACTGTTCCTAGTGCGAGCGTACTCACTCACGAGGCAGAGTGGAACGAGCAAAAAGTGAAGGAGTACCAGAAAGTGCTGGAGAAGACAGAGATCAAGAAAGTGAGATTTGAAACGCGGATAGTAAATGGAGTGGAAAGTATCGAACAGATTGAAGTAGATCTTGCAGAGGAGATGCTCAAGAAATTCGGTATTGCTTATGAAATTATCGACGAAAAAGGAAATACGGTTGCTGGGTACGACGAACTCTATGATCAAAAATGGAATAATATTGTCAAAAGCCAAGTAGAGCAGACCATGATGGGAATCCAGCGCGATGGAGAAACGAATAAATCAGTCATGTGGCAAGGTTATGCTCCTTTTTCTTCCCATGAAAAACTGAGGTTCAGACTGCACTCCATTTATTTGATGGAGCCAGCTAACTTCATAGCCAAACTAAACTTTGCGAAGGCTGGCAAACAGCCAATCACGGTCGAAAACAGCGGAAGTACATTTACATTTAGTGACTTTCGCTTAAAAACGAGTGATCAAGAAGAAGAAATTGATGGGAAATCATGGCGGGGGAAAGGAGCCATTATCAATGTAAAGGGAACCTTACCCCAAAATATGGTTAATGCGATAGGCTGGAAAGCAACAGATGAAACTGGTAAAGAGTACTCTGTTTATGTAGAAACAGGCTTTGACTATATTAAAAACGGAAATGGCCAGCGAGAAGTAAACGGAGCGATCTTCGTCAGCGGGCTCGAAAAGCATCCAAAAGAGTTGACGATTTCTTACAAGCTGCACGAGCGCCAGCACCGCGACGTCAACTGGGAGGTTCCTTTTGATGTGAGCAAGCAAAAGTAATTCAAGCCGTTCTCTTTCACAGATAATGGCAACTTCCTCCCCTGAGCTGTTTTTGTTATAATAGTGCGGAGAATAACGAGGGAGTTGTGACGCTAGATGCAAGAGCTATTTGACAAAATGAAAGAATATCTCAACATGGATTCCGAGATTTCCTTCGCCGAATTTGATGGTTATTATAAAAACGTGGTTGCGTTCCTGAACGACAACTGGACGGGTTTGAACGAAGATGACACCATGAAAATGCTGTTCATCCTCGATAACCTCAAATCCAACGGTGAAGACCGTGCGAAGCGTAAGGAAAAAGAATCTAAAAAATACGCGAAGATAACACAGCGCACGGAAATCTGGGCAAATGCTCTGATTGGCCGTCTGCGTGAAGCTGGCTTGACTGACGAAGAAATCGGCAAGCGTTACGAAGAAATCTACGAAGCAGTATAATAGCAAAAAAATGAAGGATGAGGTCCGATGACGGGCCTCATCTTTTTTTGTTTTCTTCAGCCCGACCGACGACGATATGACAAAGGACTGGGAGTCATTTTCAAAAAGCTATGTCATTGGAACCAAATTTTGTAAAAATAATGTTAACAGGACAAAACTACAGGATAAATATGGTAATCTGTAGAGGAATTCCCTATCCTATCAAAAGGAGTTGGACTATTTGACCAAGCAAAGAAAGCAGCGGCTATCATCCTTTCTTCTCTCCCTTGCGCTCTTCACAGGCATCTTTACACTGCCACTGACGAACGCTACTGTCGCCAAGGCAGAGGGAGCACTCGCTCCAGCACCTATTTTGACGCCGAAAGTCGTAAATAACAACAACAGCAAAAAAATTCTTTTTGACAACACGCATGGACAGACGGCAGGAGCAGCTGACTGGGTCATTGACGGAGCATTTTCCGATTTTGGCGAAGCATTAGCGGACGAAGGGTATTATGTAACAGAGCTGCGCAAGACGACTCCGATCACTCTGAGCGATTTGGAGGATTATGCGGTATTTGTTATCGGAGAAGCAAATATCCCTTATAAAACCTCTGAACAGCAGGCGATGCTGGACTACGTGCAAAACGGCGGCAGCATTTTCTTCATCGGGGATCATTACAATGCAGACCGCAATAAAAATCGATGGGATGCAAACGAAGTATTTAACGGGTATCGCCGCGGAGCCTGGAATGATCCAGCGCAAGGCATGGGCACAGAAGAACGCAATTCAGCTGCCATGCAAAATGTAGACAGCTCTGATTGGCTGGGAACCAACTTTGGCATCCGTTTCCGCTACAACGCCCTTGGCGACATCACGGCAAATAACGTCGTGCCTGCGAGTGAAGCGTTTGGGATTACAAGCGGAGTGAACACAGTAGCGATGCACGCTGGCTCGACCCTGGCTATTCTCGATCCGGATAAAGCAAAAGGAATTGTTTATTTGCCAACTACGAATGTGAAGTGGGCAAATGCCGTTGACCAGGGGGTGTACAACGGTGGAGGCGTAAACGAAGGACCCTATGTAGTGATTTCCAAAGCAGGAAGCGGAAAAGCAGCATTCATTGGGGATTCCTCTCCTGTTGAGGATGCCACGCCAAAATACAAGCGCGAAGAAAACGGCGCAACCAAAAAGACTTACGATGGATTCAAAGAGCAGGATGATGCCCAGCTTCTCGTCAATCTGATCGATTGGCTGGCAGAGCCTGAGTCGTACACTAGCTTTGATCAGCTGAGCGGCTTTACTCCAAGTCCTGTTACACAGCTGTTGCCGATGGAAAATCCGCAAACCTCAACAGAGCCTGTACCAGAGCCTTGGGCGGCACCTGCTGCTGGCTACAAATGGTGGGATTCCTCTACGTTTAAACCGGGTTCCTATGGTTACTCCAGCTCGACCCCGAATCCGGGTACTGGCCAGGAATTCGAAGATTTTGAAACAGGGACAAAAGCAGCTTATGCAGCTGGAGATGTGACATTGGATAGCGGTACATGGAATTTGGACAATGCCCTGCTAGGAAATACGACTGCGGATAAAAAACTGGGCAGTCAATCGGTAAGAGCGCGAGCAGCAGGCTCAATCACGATGAAGTTCGATGTGAGCAATGTAACGACGGTCACGATTTCCCATGCAAATTATAGTACAGATACTGGCGCTACGTGGAAGCTGCAAAAATCGGTAAACGGCGGGCAGACGTGGCAGGACGTCAGCAGCCTGCAGAGCAGTACCGCAGCTTTGCAGCAACAGAGCTTTCCTGTGAACGAAACAGGCAACGTGCGTTTCAAAATCGTCATCTCAGGAACATCTGGCAAACGCCTCAACTTTGATAACATAACGTTTGACAACTAGGACGAGTACATTTATAATTTGTAACTAATTTGAATAGTTCGTTAGTAGTTGCGTAGATAAGGAAGAGTAAAAGCAGAGAGCAGCGTTGCAGAGAGTCGTCCCTCGTGCTGAAAGGATGATCGCCAGCCTGTTTTGAAAATCACCTTGGAGCAGTGTCCTAGAAAAGAGAAAGCTTATTTCTGTTAGTAAAGGACAACGGATTCGTCTCCGTTACAAGACGGGAGTTCCCATGTTGAACTTCCCTAAGTCTGTTTTCCGTGAGGGAAATAGAGTAGCTGAGTGGTACCGCGATGCCCTCGCCTCAGCCAGCCATGCGCATATAAGCGCTGCTGGCGGGGCGGGGGCTTTTCTTTTTCAGGAGACGATAGAGACATGAGACACCTTTGGGAGGAGCATTCAATATATGAGTACAGTAACTGTGGAAGAGATCGTGGTAGCCAACCATGCCTTGAAAGACGTGGTAGAAAAAACACCGCTACAAAAAAACAAGGTTCTGTCCGAACGATATGGCTGCAATGTGTATTTGAAACGAGAAGATCTGCAAGTAGTGCGTTCGTTTAAAATCCGAGGTGCTTATCATTTTATTCGCAATCTTTCGTCAGGTGAGAGGGAAAATGGTGTGGTATGTGCCAGTGCGGGGAACCATGCACAGGGTGTAGCTTATTCGTGTCATCAATTGAAAATTCAGGGAACGATCTTTATGCCAACGACAACTCCGCGTCAAAAGGTCACGCAGGTGAAGCTGTTCGGCGGACCTTATGTGGAAGTGGTTCTGATTGGCGATACCTTTGACGACTCTTTTGCAGAAGCGATGAAATACTGCATACAGGAAGAGCGGACCTTTGTTCATCCGTTTGATGATCCACTCGTAGTTGCTGGACAAGGAACTGTAGGTTTGGAAATCATGAATGACATGGAGGAGCCTGCTGATTTTGTTTTCATGAGCATTGGCGGAGGCGGACTGGCAGCTGGTGTAGGTACGTATGTAAAAGGAATCAGTCCGGATACGAAAATCATTGGGGTAGAACCTGCAGGAGCAGCTTCTATGAAAGCGGCGCTTGAGCTCGGTGACGTGGTGACGTTGGATGAAATTGATAAATTTGTCGATGGAGCGGCTGTTAAACAGGTAGGGCAACTGACCATGTCACTTTGTCGTGATGTGCTCGACGACATCGTAATGGTGCCAGAAGGAAAAGTATGTACAACGATCCTTGATCTGTATAACAGCAACGCGATTGTGGTGGAGCCAGCAGGCGCTTTGTCCATCGCTGCGCTCGACTTTTACCGGGAGCAAATTGCCGGCAAAAACGTAGTGTGTGTCATCAGTGGGGGAAACAACGATATTGACCGGATGCAGGAGATCAAGGAGCGCTCGCTGCTGCACGAAGGATTGAAGCACTACTTTGTGATTCACTTCCCACAGCGTGCAGGCGCTTTGCGCGAGTTCATGGAAAAGGTGCTCGGCCCGCACGATGATATCACACGTTTTGAATATACCAAAAAGAACAACAAGGAAAATGGACCTGCATTAGTGGGAATTGAGATGAAGTGTCAGGCGGATTATCAGCCGCTGGTTGCGCGAATGAAGCAGCATGGAATCAGCTATGTAGAGATCACAAATGATCCATATCTGTTCAATTTGCTGATTTAAAGAGGCTCCAAGCAAGTCTGGGAAACAAAACTGTGTGCGTTGTGTTACAACAGCAGGTGAATTTGCAAAAATGTATGAATACAGCGAAAAAGAGAGCAAGTGAGAGAGAATGAGCGCGAGAGAAAGATAATGCGGCGTAATGTATTATAACAAACTTTTATAAAACAGCTCCTGTTGTAATACAATACAGATAACAACACACGGGGGGTTAAAATCATGACGCCGATCACTACTTTCTTTCGCAATCTGGAAGCAAAATGCTGCGCTGCTTGCGGGCAAACCATCAACGAACAGGCAGAATCCTATGCTACAGAATGCTTCACTTGCCAGGAGCAGGCATCCTTCGACGCCTACAAGCATTACCATCAAAAACGCTAATGAATCGATTCGAGAGATAAGGTGTACCGCTTGGCAGCAGCCAAAAGCAGGTGCGCCTTTTTTGTATGGAAAGCTTCAAGGCTGTTTTCAGCAAAAAGGAACTTCCTTTGACTATCCAGAAAGTATGTAGGAATGGTTTCAAAAGAGCGAGGGAGGATGAGCATTTTGAAAATCGTTTCTTTTTCTACAGATCGGCTCACAGAGGCAGGGAGCTTGCTCGCCCTCTGCCAAAAACGAGCAAATGCAGCCATTCCTGTGCTGCCAAGTCAAGGGGAGACAGAAGAAAAAGCCATTCGCGCTCTCACTGGCGAGTGGGAGAAAACAGGTGTATCAGGAGTAGCCGCGCTAGACGATGACAAGCTAGTCGGCTATGTCATCGGTCAAAAACAAGAAAATGCTATGCGTGGCAGACACGTTTGGATCAATTTGGCTGGTCAGGCGATAGCTTTGGAACAGCCTGTAGAGCTGTATCGGGATTTGTACGCAGCAGCGGCCCAGGAATGGGTGGACGGAGGATATTTTTACCATTATGCACTGTTGCCAGCTGGTAATTCGGAGCTGTTACAGACATGGTTTTGTCTCGGGTTTGGTCATGAGCAGGTGCATGGTCTGCTCTCATTAAAGGAGTTTCAGCCGAGCGCCTCCTCATTGCGGGTGGACGGAGTAGAGCTTCGCTTAGCTACGCCCGACGATCGTGAGGCGATTGCAGACGTATCATCGTTGATTAGGACTTATCAAGCAAAATCGCCTGTGTTCGGCGTAGCATTACCCGAAGACGCACAAAAGATTCGCGATGGTTATTCAGGGCTGGTCGATGATCCACAGGTCGATCTGTGGATTGCGAAAAAGGGAGAAGAAATTATTTCCTTTCAGGCCTACTTCCCAGCTGACAGTGATCCATTCACGATGACTCCAGAGCACTGCATCGAATTGGGGATCGCGGCGACTCGGCCCGAGTACCGAGGAAGCGGGATAAATTTCGCGTTAACGACGAGAGGCTTGGCCCATGCAAAAGAAAAAGGCTATCATTATTGTATGACTGATTGGAGAATGACGAATCTGCAATCTTCTCGTTATTGGCCACGTCAAGGCTTTGTTCCGGTTGTATACCGGCTTTCTAGGCTGATCGATCACAGAATTGCCTGGGCAAAAGGATAAGGAAAGAGGAAAAGGCCGCTGCGTGTTAGAATGCAGCGGCTTTTACGTATCCTTTAGCGACTGGTGGAGGATGCTTTCGAGGCCTGCTGCTTTACATAGTCAATCAGCCCCAGCTGAAAGCCCTCTTGGGTAAGCAATCGCTTCGCTTCGTAGGTACTTGCATAGTAAGCGTGAACATGTGAGTCATTTTCGAGAACTTGCCGGCATGCTTCATCAGCGTACAGCTCCAGGTACCAATCTGCTGATTTGATCTGAGCGACCAGGTCTTCATAGGGGGGCTCCGGCTTTTTCCACGGATTCAGGCGGTGAAACAGTTCACCAAAAATCGCTACAACGACTAAAATTCCGATTAAGAACATGGCTGTCACCTCAAAGGTTGGTTCCCTCCCATGTTACCACTCCACAGCCCCTGTTTTCCACGGGTAAGTCCGCCTGCTTGCAAAACAGTCAGAAAGGAGGCATCCTAGAATGATAAGAAGGCTTGTGCGAAACAGCTTTTTGGAAGGGACTGAGGATAACAGATGTTTCATCCGTTAGTATTTGACAACATCAGGGTGGTGCTGGAAGGTGCAGTATACGACCGTGATTTTGAGGGCGCAATCACGATTACCGGGCGCTCGGATGTGATGGATATGGCTTCTTTCCACCGGATGTTTCAAATAGAGTTTACATTAGTGGATCGTGATAAAAATGAGCAAGCTGTAATCGCGGAGATGCAGCTGCGAACTAGCCTGGCTGATATTGCTGCTGAACAGCTGGAGCAGCCGTTGACAGAGCATGTTGGCTGTACGATTTGTATTCATTTTCATTTGCCGATGATGAACCATGAGGATGTTCCGCAAAAAATAAGATCAATCACAACGATTCTGGACGATATATGGGGAAGTCGACCGTACATAACACAAACGCTGAAGGCCAAGGTAGAGGAAAATCGGATCGAGTGGCCGCCAAAGCATCTGCGGAATCAGGTAACTCTTGATTTTCATCGTAAAATCGACGAGGGAAATATAGATGACTTGCGCTTTTTAATTGATCATACGGTGCAGTCACTTAAGCAGCTTCAGGAGTTTGCAGACAACGAGCTCAGCTAAATTTGCATAGGGGCATTTACAATTCACAACATGCGTATTATTATTTTGTTAACCTTATTGTATTTATAGTTAACAAATGGAGGCTATACGCATGAGAAACGAACGTTTGAGGTGGCTGCTCTTATCTGCTATTTTTGCTGCGCTTACGGCTGTGTTGTCCCAGCTGACGATTCCATTGCCTTTGATCCCGATTACGGCGCAGACGCTTGCTGTAGGCTTGACCGCTACGATTTTGGGCAGTCGCTACGGAACGGTAGCGCTCGTGATTTACGTGCTGCTGGGTGCGATCGGCTTGCCTGTTTTTACGGAAGCTAGCGGCGGCTTGCAAGTATTGGTTGGGAAAACCGGAGGCTATATCTTTGGATTTATCGTGACCGCATATGTAACGGGCCTGTATCTGGAAAAGACGAGCTTTACCTTCGTAAATGCTGTGATCGCCAATATTATCGGGATGATCGTTACATTGATTTTTGGTTCTATTCAATTGAAATTTGTACTGGATGTTCCATGGGACAAAGCGTTTGCATTCGGTGCGACACCATTCTTGATGGTAGGCGTGATCAAAGCAGTGCTCGCTGCCCTCATTGGAATCAAAGTGCGGGAGCGTCTGGTTGCAACACGCTTGCTGCGCACACAACAATCGATTACGAACTAGCTTGCAGTCTTTTTATGGCCATCCGATTTCGGGTGGCTTTTTTCGCATAATCTCCTCTTTGTGCTGGATACTATTCCGTAACATGCCGTATTTACCACAAGGAGGACATTATGAACGTAACGATTTCGGGACCAAAGGGTCTGCCGCTCTCGGGGAATCTGTTATCCTTTCGCCGTGATCCGCTACAGTTTATCCGTAATGCTTCTGAGGAGCACGGTGATGTGGTGCATTTTCGATTTGGACCGAAACGCCATGTCTACCTGCTCACGAATCCAGATCAGATCAAAGAAGTGCTAGTGACCAAGCAAGCGCATTTTCGCAAAGGAAAAGGACTGCAAGTAGCGAGAGCAGTCGTAGGAGACGGAATTCTTACGAGTGAAGGGAAGAAGCATTTGCGGCAAAGAAGATTGATGCAGCCAGCCTTTCATCGTGAACGCATTGCTGCCTATGGTCAGGCCATGGTTCGCCAAGGGGTTGACCTGATGAGCGAATGGAAAGATAGCGAAGTTCGCGATATTCACCACGATATGATGAAAGTTACACTGGCGATCATTACCGAGACGATGTTTGGCAAAAGCATCAAAGAAGGCGCCGATCAAATTGGAGAGGCGATTGATATCGGATTGAAGTACGTTGCCAACAAGGCGTCCTCATTTATTGACATACCACTGTCTGTACCGACGAAAAGCAATCGCCAGTTTATGGAGTCGAACGAGACATTGGACAAAACGATTTTTTCATTGATCGAGGAAAGACGTAAAAGTGGAGATCATGGAAAAAATGACCTCTTGTCGATGCTCCTGGCGGCACGAGACGAGGACGACGGCGAAGGGATGACCGACGAGCAAGTGCGTGATGAGGTTATGACCATTTTTGTGGCGGGTCACGAGACGACAGCCAATACGATGTCGTGGATTTTTTATTTGCTGGCTACACATCCGGAAGCAGAGAAAAAGCTCCAGGATGAACTGTCGACGGTCTTGTGTGACCGGCTGCCTACAGTCGAAGATTTGCCTCATCTGACGTATACCAATTTGATTGTACAGGAGACGCTGAGGCTGTATCCGGCGGCGTGGACGATTAACCGGGAGGTCGTAGAGGAGGTAGAGATCGGCGGACATACTTATCAGCCAGGGGAGACCTTGATGATGAGCCAGTACGTCATGCATCGCAATCATCGTTACTTTGACAATCCTGACGAGTTTATCCCTGAGCGTTTTGAGGGCGATTTGCTAAAACGGATTCCGACCTATGCCTATTTCCCGTTTGGGGGAGGCCCGCGTGTATGCATCGGGAATAACTTTGCCTTGATGGAAGCAGCTCTGCTTTTGGCGACGATCGCTCAGCGCTATCGATTGCGCCTGGAAACTCCTGATCAAAAGGTAGAGCCAGAGCCGTTGGTTACACTGCGACCGAAAAATGGCTTGCCAATGAGAGTTGAGAAGAGAGGATAAAAAAACCCACTATCGAGGACTCCTCTTAGATGAGCGACCGCGTTTTAATGGAAGGTTTTTATGCGTTCCAGAAAGTTTAAGCAAGATTGCTTTTATACGTTGAAGCACTTAAACTTTCTTGCACGTTAAAAAAGGAAGGGGATTTTTGGACAAAAAAAAGGCATCTTTTCACCTACGGGTTATGCCGTGTTGTGTCAGATACCGAACTGGGGGTTATTTATCACTGAAAGCAACATGCTTACAAGTAATAATGTAACAGAGAAAAATAAAAAATAGATTAACTGAGAATAAATCTATATAAATTTTAAATGTGGTAAAAAGGAATCGTGAAAGAAAAGCTGCTTCCGACTCCGAGCTCACTGTTTACCATTAGTTCTCCACCATGGCGTCGGACGATGCTCTGGGAGATTGTCAAACCAAGTCCCGTACCACCGTTATTTCGGTTGCGGGACTTTTCTGCGCGATAAAACTTGGTGAATATTTTGGGCAGGTCTTCACTGGAGATGCCCTCACCCTTATCAATCACGGAGAAAAGCACATGCCCTTCACGCTGGTCACAGGTAATCATGATAGAGCCTTCTGGCTTATTGTAGTAAATCGCGTTGTTGAGCAGGTTTTCCATAACCCGGCGCAGCTTTGTTTCATCCGCCTCAATATGCAGCTCATTGGAAACACGCAGCTTCCACTGGAAGGAGAGGCCTGCGTCCTTGATGCGGGTCAAATAGTCTTCAATGATCCCTTTCAAAAACCCTTTTACATGAATCCGGCTAATATTGAGCCTTACTTCTGTGCTTTGCTGGCTAAAGTCCTGCAATTCGTCCAGCAGCTTTTCCAGATCAGACGTTTTCAATTCGATTTTGCCCATCTGCTTCTGAATCCGCTCAAGCTCAGTGACGCGTCCTGAGCCGATGTAGGAAGCGTATCCCTTGATTGTAGTCAGCGGTGTACGAAAGTCGTGGGCGATCGAGGCGATCATCTCAGATTGACGTTCCTCGGAAAAGCGCAGCTCATCCACCATATCACCGAAATAGCGAAACAATTGACCGAACTCGTCGTGGGATTTGTAGGTAAATGAGACGAGTCGCTTTCCTCCGCGAATCTCCTGAGTCACACGTGACAGCTCGCTCACAGGGCGCAAAATCCAGCGGACAAATAGAGTGAGTAGGACCAGGCCGACCAACACAAGGCTTCCGTAAATAAACCAAAGCATCATGGATACACCTGTTGTAGACATGATGTCATAGTCGTCTGTGTAAAAATAAATGACGATTTCCCCTTCGCGAGGCGGCTCCTGCTGAAAGTGATATTCTGCAACCGTCTTGAGGTCCCCCTTTTTGGAGGAACTCCGGTTCGAAGTGGACGAAGGGACCTTTAAATCATAAGCTTGCGAGGTTTTGCTGAAGATCGTATTGCCGTTTACGTCCTTGATCACCATGCGGTACATGACGTCCTCAGGCAGCTGCTTTTCCAGCTCCTGACGCTCTGTAGGGTCCTTGAAATTGCTCGTACGCAATAACTGATTGACTCGAACCTTTTCCGCTGCTTCCTTTTCATATTGATATTGATTGTGTCTGTCATTTTTTAGCTGGTCAACAATGATGTCCTGAAAGACAAATTTGAACAATAGGATATTCAGCGTGATCAAAGCGATAAACGAAAGAAACAGTTTATTGCGCAAACTCATTTATTGCTTCTCCCCGATAAATACGTAGCCTGTCCCCCATTGTGTCTTGATGAACTGGCGGTTCGTCTCCAGCTTTTCACGCAAGTTTTTAATGTGGACGGTCACTGTATTGAGCGAGCCATAGCCATAGCCCCAGACACGATCGTAGATTTGCTCCCGTGTAAACACGATGCCGGCATTTTCTGCGAGGAAGGTGAGCAATTGAAATTCCTTGGTGGATAGCTCAATTTTTTCATTGCTGACATAGACAGAATACGTTTCTTTATGAATTTCCAGGTCCTTAAATTTGAGGACTGTAATCGAAGAGTTGGAAGCTTCTTTATCCGGCTGCTCTTCGGTATGCTTGCGAATGCGCTCATAGCGGCGCAAATGGGCACGAATACGGGCAAGCAGCTCTTCCGTATCGAAAGGCTTGGTAATGTAGTCATCGGCACCGATTTCAAAGCCTACAACCTTGTCCACAGCTTTTCCTTTTGCACTTAGAAACAGAATCGGCAAATCCCACTCACGGCGAATTTGGGAGCAGAGCTCATAGCCGCTCATATTCGGCATCATAATATCTAGCAGAATGAGATTCGGGCGATGGCCCTGGCTAAGCATCTGCAGTGCATCTTCGCCATTTTCGGCTGAGGACACCTGAAAGCCTTCATTTTCCAAGATGTCTTCTAAGAGTTCAATAATCTCGAGGTTGTCATCGACAATTAATATGTGATCCTTCACCGGTTATACCCCCAGTTACTTCTATATAATATGGAAACGAGCACCCAGAAAAAATTTATTTACCATGTCTATCTATCATAACATGCTTTGACCAGGGAAAGGCAAGTATGCCCCTCACTATAATCAAATACTTATAAGTGAGGTCACCTCATGACACCAGGTACTAAGTTTCGTCAGAAAAAGCCAGAGACGCGAAGTCCCTGGCTCTTATTTTTTTGCCGAACTACTTTTTAGTTGCTTGATCTTCCGGCAACGATGCAGCTTGCACCGCGTTTTCCTTCTTCGGGTTTTCAGCCTTTGCTTCCAGAACAGGCGCGTTGATGCGCTTTGCACCTACATAACGCTTGCTCCAGTAGTAGGGATCGTTCAACTTGGTGTTGACGACGCCACGGCCAGTTTCCGAGTGCACGAATGTGCCGTTTCCGATGTAGATGCCAACATGAGAAATGCTGCGTCCATTAGTGTTGAAGAAAACGAGGTCGCCGGGTTGAAGGTCTTTCTTCTCGACGGATTCTCCTACTTCATATTGAGCCGCAGAATTGTGAGGCAGGTCTACACCTAACGCATCAAATACGTAGCGTGTGAAACCGGAGCAGTCAAAGCCCTTTTTGGATGTACCGGACGATTTGTAAGGAACGCCGTACAGATCACTTACCACATCATTCAAAGATGTGCTTTCAGCAGCCTGTGCAGCACCGGCTCCCATCGCCAGCAATCCAGCCATAATAAAAGATACTACCAACTTGCGCAAAAGAAACTGCTCCTTCCATGAGCCTACGAGGTTAGCTGAAGGGTTCGGTCGAAAGGACGCCCTAGACTGCCGTGATACACAGCCATTCACCCCAAAAACTTGGTTCCCCCGTTTCCGCCAGGCGGAACTCGGCTATTTTCGATGTTTTTTTACACGCATACCCAACACAGATTCTACGCTTGTCCACTATTTCCTCTTTTTCGATGGTTTGTTCACGTTTTTGCCACAATATTTTGTCTGATGGCGTAACGTTTTGTCCAGGTAATGCAAGCTATGATTCGGCATGTTTCTGCAAGGCTTTGCAAGGCTCGTCCGATTGGAGCAGGAAGCAGTATCCGTCCAAGGACGGAGGGAAAAACCAACCGCTCGCCCGTTATGGGGAGCCTATGCTCGGGGCTACAATAAGGTCATAAGGTCGACCTGCACCACATCAACAACGAATGGAGGCAAGCAAAGGATGAGCGAACGGTCTGGAAAGATACTACTCGGGCTGGTTCTGCTGCTAATTGGCGGGTTGGTTCTGTTGGACCAACTGGGAATCGACAGCGGCGACTTGATTGGCGTGTTGATTCCTTCAGTAATCATGCTGTACGGAGCTCGCAAAGTAATGGGTAATTCGGGCTCACGCTTTTGGGGAGTAATTGTCTTCCTGTTCGGGCTGTTGATGCTGTTTGGGAAGCTGCACCTCTTGTTCCACAGCATCTTGGCCATAGGGGTTATCTATTTGGGATACCGCCTATTGCGTCCGCGGCCAGAACAAAAAGAAGCACCACCAGCTTGGGAGCGTCAGTGGGCACAAGGAGTATTAAAAGAAGATACGTTGGATGACTGGGAAAAAAGAGTGAACAGACGCCAGCCGTAAGTAACTTTGTCGAATGTGGCTTTTGGTTGAAACTATATGATGTGATATGATGAGGAGGAAATAAAAAATGAGTATCTTTAGACGTTTGCGTGACCTGACAGTAGCTTCTGTGAATGATGCATTGGATTCGATGGAAGATCCGGTAGTGATGCTGAACCAGTACATGCGTGACATGGAAGTAGAAATTGGACAGGTTGAAGTAGCGGTAGCCCGCCAGGTTGCCCTGGAAAAGAAATTCCGCCAGCAGCTGGATGAGGCCAACGCACTGATCGAAAAACGTGATCGCCAGGTGAAGCTGGCACTGACCGAAGGCGAAGATGAGCTAGCTCGCCGCGCTTTGGCAGACAAAAAGCAGTATGAAGAACGTGCAGCAGAATACGAAACCCTCTACTTGTCGGCTTCAGAAGCTGCAGCGCAAATGCGTGAGAAGCTTGCTGAGCTGAAAGAAGAGTTCTATAAAATGCGCGCTAAAAAATTCACACTGATGGCGCGTGCCCAAGTTGCTCGTACACAAAAACAAGTAAATCAAGCGGTTGTAGGTATTGGCAACCAAACAGCTGGCCGCGGCTTTGCAAGGATGGAAGAAAAGGTTATGCGCATGGAAGCAGAGGCACAAATGAGTGGACAATGGCGCGGTTCCAATGTAGGTTATGGATGGGAGAATGCCTTGTCCCAGCTGGAGAAGGATGATCTCGATTCCGAACTTGCAAACATCAAAGCCTCATTGCAAGAGAAAAAAGCACCGGTCCAAAAACCAGAGCAGTCCTAAGCGGACAGGAACTAGGGGACCAGGTGTAGAATAAAGTGTGGCAACTAGGCAGCCTGGATTTCAGGCTGCTTTTCCCCCTAGGAGGTACAATTCTTGGTAGACTTCTTGGTCTTTTTGCGACGGTTTATCGCTGAGCCCGGTCGTGTCGGCAGCGTTATTCCCAGCTCTCGGTTTTTACGTGCACGTATGCTGGAAGGTGTTAATTGGGCTTCCACCGATGTCATACTTGAGCTGGGGCCAGGCACGGGTGCTTTTACGCAAGCGATTTATGAAAATATACGTCCCGATACCCATTATGTGCTTGTTGAGCGCGACTCCCAGTTTCGGTCGATGCTGCACTCCCGATTTCCGGAGATTCCGATCATGGAGGAAGCAACGAGACTACGGGATTACTTGGAGGAATTAAAACTTGCGCAGGCAGATGTGATTATATCAGGGCTGCCTTTTGCCAACTTTCCGCAAGAGCTACGGACAGACATTTTGAATGAAGTCCAATCCGTGCTGAAACCAGGCGGGCTGTTCATTACATTCCAATATTCGCTACAACTCCAAGCTGAGCTGCAGGCACGTTTTTCCAGGGTAGAGACCAGCTTTACCTTGCTGAATATACCACCTGCATTCATTTATACATGTCGTAACGGTCAGAGTGAAAACGATCGGCATGGGGCGTAAGAGAGGAGACTTCTGTGAAATTGTCCCGCTTGCACAAAATGTTGGCTGGTGTCCTGATCATTTTGACTGGGATTGGCCTTTTGTTAAATGGGTTGCATATAATCACGTTCGGTCTGTTTGATCTGTGGCCGATGCTCTTGGTGTACTTTGGGGCACGGTTGTGGAAGCAGAACAATCGGATCGGCGGCGGCATATTGATCAGTCTGGGTACGATCATCGCTCTCGAAATGTGGTTTAGCATTGGTATAGATGATTTGTTTCGACTAGCAGTACCCTTCGTCTTTATTTACTTCGGCTTCCGCTTGGTGCGGGGCAGAACGCGGCAAAAGGGACCGCTCCCAAAAAGGGATACAGTGCTTGCAAAGGAGGATCTCGACTTCCAGCCTGAGTCGATGCCTGGTGATGAAGGGATAGCCGATGAGTCTAAAGGGCAGAGTGAAAGCTGGACAAAATGGAGACCACCCGGTGCGAAGGCAGCGGACAAGGATGGTTCGACCGTTCATCGGGACCGCATGTTGCCGAAAGATTCCCGCAGCTCGCTGATTGGCGATTTTCACCTGACTTCGGGCAGGTTCGAGCTGAGCCAATTGCATGTATGGCATGGCATTGGCGATGTTGTGATTGACTTGTCTCGGGCTATGCTGATGAAAGAGGAAGCGCTTCTCATAGTGGAGGGGTGGGTTGGCGACGTTACGATCTACGTCCCTGTCGATCTGCCCGTTTTAGTATCAGCGGAGCTCACGGTTGGTGATCTGGAAGTGTTCAGTCACCGCCAGGGCGGAGTCAATCGAAGCCTGATGATTCGTTCTGATCATTATGATCAGGCGGTGCATAAAGTAAATTTGCATATCTCGCTGCTAGTCGGCGATATAAAAGTCAAGTACATCTAGGAGGTACTGGCGGATGCGTCGACAGCGGTTGGCAAGTATACAATGGCAGTATGTGCGCTACGGTGTAACAATGGCCGTCAGTGCAATCGTGATAGCATTTATTTGTTTCTTTTCGCTCTACTTTCAGTGGAGAAACGATCCCAGTATCCATCAGTGGTATTTCAAGATCATCCATGATCCCCAAATCGTGCTCTGGCTAGGTGACAACAGAGGGTCACTATTATCCCCAGACCCAGATTGGCTGATTCAGCTAGTGGCCTTTATTATTTCATTGCCAGCCGGATTGATTGTCGCCCTGATCATCTCTTATATCGGTGGGAACCTCTTGAAAAAGAGACTGTTTGTTTTGGGCGAAGCGGCAATGAAGCTGGGGCGGGGAATGTTATCGTACCGTGTACCGGAGCTTGGAGTCGATGAGGTAGGAGAGCTCGGCTGGCAATTAAACAGGCTTGCTTCCCAATGGGAAGAGCAGGTGGCATCCTTACAGCGCCTTTCTAATTCGAATGCGGCACTTGCCGAACAGCTGAAGCATGCAGCCGTGACGGAGGAAAGGCAACGTCTGGCGCGTGAGCTGCATGATGCGGTCAGTCAACAGCTGTTTGCCATTGCGATGACCACAGCAGCGATGAAGCGGCTGGTCGAAAAAAATCCGCAGCGCGCCAGCCAGCAAATTGAATTGGTTGAAGAAATGGCAGCCGCAGCACAGGCGGAGATGAGGGCGCTCCTGTTGCATCTTCGCCCGGCGACTTTGCAAAACAAAACGTTGAAGGAAGCCATTTTGGAACTTTTAGATGAGCTCACACGTAAAAATACGATGGAGCTGACGTGGGAAATCGAAGACGTCGAAGGCTTGCCGAGTGGAATTGAGGATCATCTGTTCCGAATTCTGCAGGAATCGCTCTCCAATACGCTGAGGCATGCCAGAGCCAACCTGATTACCGTTAAACTGTTTACTCTGCAAGAGCAGGTTCGCATGCGGGTGTCAGATGACGGGGTTGGTTTTGATCCGGATGGAGATAAGCTGACGTCCTATGGTTTGCGCAGCATGCAGGAACGGGTTGCAGAGGTAGGCGGCTCGATGGAGATTTATTCAGCGATAGGCAAGGGAACGCAAATCGAGGTGCGGATTCCCCTGATGTCACAGGCAGAACGGGAAGGGTGAGATCTTTTGTGATTCGGGTATTACTTGTTGATGATCATGAAATGGTACGGATGGGACTGGCTGCCTATCTTTCAACTGAGGACGATATCGAAGTCGTGGCGGAAGCAGGCAGCGGGGAAGAAGGCGTTCGGATGACGATTGAATTGCGTCCGGACGTTGTATTGATGGATCTGGTGATGGAAGGCATCGGTGGTGTAGAAGCGACCAGACGGATTCGCGACGCTTGTCCTTCCAGCAAGGTGATCGTACTTACGAGCTTTATCGACGATGAGAAGGTATATCCTGTCATCGAGGCTGGTGCCTTTAGTTATTTGCTCAAAACCTCGCGTGCGGCCGAGATTGTCAAAGCGATCCGTTCTGCGGTAGCAGGAGAGCCTGTACTGGAATCACGGGTTGCCGGCAAAATCATGGCGCGTTTCCGTCATGGACAGGAAGCGCATCCGCATGAACAGCTGACACCACGTGAGCTAGAGGTGCTAGGGCTAATCGGCCAGGGCAAATCCAATCAGGAAATTGCCGATGAGCTCATTATTGGGATCAAGACGGTAAAAACCCACGTAAGCAACATTTTGGCAAAACTAAACGTAGAGGACCGCACACAGGCGGCGATCTATGTACACACACATAATTTAGGTTAGATATGACCGTGCCAAAAAAGGAAATGACGAGGAGGCTCACTCTTTTGAATAGAGAGTGAGTTTTTTTTGTATATGTGGTAAAGATAGTAAGTAATAGCTTTTGGAAAGGAGGGAGTGTAAGATGAGGCACAAACCTCAGACACGATCCAAGGTGCTTTCGGCAGACAAGGGAGTAGATATCGTCGGAGATGTTCATGGCTGTTATGACGAGTTTATCGAACTCTTGCGGCGCTTGGGATTTGAGCGAGGTCATGATGGGACGTATCGCCATCCACAAGGTCGAAAGCTCCTTTCCCTCGGAGATATTACAAGTCGTGGACCACAATCAATCAAGATGCTGCAATTTTTTTTGCTGCACACATCATCCGGCATTGCTGAGATGGTCGATAGCAATCATGGATGGAAAGTGGCGCGTTGGCTCGACGGCAGGCCTGTCACGCTTGCCCATGGGGACGAAAAGGTAGAAGAAGAGCTGCGCGTGTACCAGCAAGAATTTGGGCCGAAAAAGGCATCACTTCTGCGCGAGCAAAGTCGGCGTCTTCTATTTTCTTCTCCGTCGCACATGATGATCAGGAGAAATGAAAAGCTGGTCGCAGTCGCTGTCCATGCAGGAATTAAAGATGACTATATCGGGATGGAATCATCAGCGGTACAAACCTTTTGCAGGTACGGGGATGTCGCTGGAACAGGGCCAGATGGTCGTCCGATCCGCAGAGAGTGGGCAAAAGAGCGCAAGGCTACGGAGCCGCTCATTGTGTGGGGACATGATCCACGCCCGAATCCAGAACGCAAAAACGGCACACTCAATATCGACCAGGGCTGCGTGTTTGGCGGAATGCTGACCGCCTATCGCTTTCCCGAGGACGAACTGATAAGTGTACCGGCAAAGAAAAACTATTCGGGTTTGACTGACACACCGTTAACACGTTATATCGCGGATTGAGAATCGTTGTTCTTGCTTTTTATTTGGTTTTGCTTCTCGTTCGTTTTGCTTACGCTAAATTGCTCCAGCGTGTTTTTGGCAGAGGGGTGAATACCGACACTGGCGAGGCCCGCAGTCAAGCCCTCGAGCAATGCGGTCTTCCAGTCAAAGCCGGGTGAATACAACCACTGATGCACCATGTACAGTCCGAGAATCAGCACGACCGCTACCCAACTACGCAGCTTTTTGGGGATGCGAAGTACATGCACACTACCTCCACAAATTGAGCTTAGGTTTTCAGTTTTTCATACAGACGCTTGAGGATGACTGCCTCAGCCCAGAGGGGCAACGGCTTGTCAGCCTGGCTGCGCCAATCTTCATTGGTGAGTAGCTCTTGGTCAAACATCCAGTCGATTGCTTCCTGTTTCCAATCAGGCATAGTGCCACCTCCTCCGTCGTCAGGATTGCCGGTCCCTCCGCCATTGCCTGGTGAGCTGGTCGGTGTTGGCGTCGGTGTCGTTTTTGGCGGCTGATAGGGGAGCTTGGCGTACTCACAAAAGGCTCGAACGACAGCTTCTGCGAGGTCCTTCCAGTCGTTGGCGAGCTTATCTGCATCCAACGGGTTGTCGGCAAAGCCATATTCCACGATGACGGTTTCCACACTGCCCGTCTCCCGATGCATATAGTAGTAGTCGAGTCCGGGATTGTTAGGAAGCGTACGAGTAAAAATTCGTCGATTAGGCATGCCTTCTGCTTCCAAATCCTCCTGAATCAAGCGAGGGAATCCAGCAGAGCCATAAATGGAGTAAATGACTTCGGAGCCTCTGCCGCCGCCAGAATTGATATGGTTGGAAATACAATAGCGAGCCCCACTGTTGCGGACAATCGCTGTTCGAGCATCGCTTGAGAGGGTTGAATCTGTTGTTCGGGTCATGGCGACGGCGATATTTAACTCTTGGAGTCGGTTGTATTGGTAGGTTGATATCTTGAGGGTCATATCCTTCTCTGAAGATTGGGAATTATTACCTCCCCCAGGATCGACACCACCATGTCCGGCATCGAGAATGACGATAGGAGTCATTGTCACATCACCTCTTGCAATTAGGATATGCTAGAAGTAGCGATCATGCTTGAGGCGCACTCATCAATTTCCCAGGGTGCAATGTACAGATTGTCCAACTATGGTACAATGAACATGTATATAATTACGCAAAGAGGATGGTAATGTATTGATGGCTTGGTACAACTGGGTAATTCCGATTGTTACACTCTTACTTGGCCTCGTAGGCGGTTTTGCCGGAGGCACTTATTATTTGAAAAAGCAGGTGTCCAATATGCAAATGGACGACAAGCAGCTGCAAGCCATGGCCCGTTCTATGGGGATGAACCTTAACCAGAAGCAACTGAAACAGATGAGCCGTACGATGAAAAACATGAAAATGCCAAATAAATTCGGTAAATAAAGCGGAGGGATGTCGTTATGGGGCCGACCCGTCTGCGCTACACGATGATTGGCTTTATTATCGGGGTATTTATCGTGTACATGAAAGATCTGCCGATCGGTGAAGGAACCCGATTTGCAGCCCCTTTTTATTTGGCGGGCGTCGGCCTGCTGATCGATGGCATCATTTTACGCTTGAAACAGAGAAAAGGAAACGAAGAGTAGGGGGGAGCCTGGCTGAATGTCAGGCTTTTTTCTTTTGCGTATGGGCATGTAATCCAACACAAAACGAAGTGAAATATGTTGACAGAGTCCACTAAATAAACTACATTATTTGTTGACAAAGTTCACTAAAAAGGAGTAGCGTCATGCTGCAGGACATCATTTCAGATATACGAAAATTCAACCGGTTTTACACCATCCTGCTCGGAATTTTGGAAAAGCATGTATTGGATACCGGATATTCTTTAACCGAGGCACGGGTGATTTTGGAGATTGGCTTTATGAGAGTGTGTATTGCAAACGATCTGGTCGAAAGATTGAAAATTGATCGTAGCTACATGAGTAGAATCATTGCCAAGCTCAGCAAGGATGAACTGCTTATAAAGGAAAGCTCACCCTTGGATAGTAGAGTCAGCTTGATTCAATTGACTCCGAAAGGGATAGCTCTTTTTCAGCAATTGAATGAGAAATCGGATGAACAAATAGCAGAGTTATTACAAGGGGTATCACAAACAGAAATAAATGAAATACATGCTTCTATGCTACTGATCCAAAACAAATTAGACAGGTAGGGGAGGATACGTAAAATGATTCGTTTTGAAAATGATTATGCAGAAGGTGCCCATGAGCGCATTTTGAAACGGTTACTGGAAACAAATGAAGAGCAGACACCTGGGTATGGTATGGATAAATACTGTGAAAATGCCAAGGCGTACATTAGAAAAGCGTGTGATATGGAGAATGCAGACGTACACTTGTTAGTTGGGGGAACACAGACGAATACGACAGTTATTGCTTCCATATTGCGCCCGCACCAAGGTGCAGTTGCTGCTATTACCGGTCATATTGCCGTACATGAAACAGGAGCAATTGAAGCGACTGGTCATAAAGTACTTACGTTGCCGAGTGACGATGGGAAAATTCGGGCTGAGCAGGTAAAAGAAATATATGACGCTCACTGGAATGATGTCACCCATGAGCATATGGTACAGCCAGGCTTGGTTTACATTTCTCACCCTACCGAGAATGGAACAACCTATAGCAAAGCAGAGCTGGAAGCATTAAGTAAGGTTTGCCGCGAGCATGGCTTGCCATTGTTTTTGGATGGTGCCAGATTAGGATATGGACTGGTTTCAAAAGACAGCGATTTATCTCTGGCAGATATTGCAAGGCTGTGTGATGTGTTTTATATAGGCGGAACCAAGCTGGGGGCATTGTTCGGGGAGGCAGTTGTCATCACGAATGATGCTCTGAAAAAAGATTTTCGGTATTTCATCAAGCAAAGAGGAGGACTTCTAGCCAAGGGAAGATTGTTGGGAATACAATTTGAAACCTTGTTTGAAGATGGCTTGTATTTTGAGATTGCGAGTCACGCCGTGGAAATGGCGATGTTGATTCGAGAGGCATTTATCGAAAAAGGATACTCATTCCGCTATGATTCCGTAACCAACCAGCAGTTCCCTATTTTGCATAATGATGTGCTAAGCGAATTGGACAAAAAGTATTCCTTTTCCTTTTGGGAAAAATTCGATGACAATCACAGTGTTGTGAGATTTTGTACGAGCTGGGCTACTAAAAAAGAAAATGTAGAAAAGCTGATAGAGGATATTCAGGCATTATAAGAGAGAAAAGGAGCGGATAATCCGCTCCTTTTCCTATTAGCTTACACCTGTATTACGTCACTGCAGAGGGCCCAAGAAGCTGGAGCATTTTCTCCTTTTTCCTATTCTCCACTACGGTCCGGAAGTCCCTTTCCTTTAAAGCTCTTTTCTTTCAATGACCTACGTAAAAATCAATTCATAAATCATTTTTGTAATCAGCGTGATCGAAACAGCCAAGAACAACGGACGCACATAACGGACGCCTGTTTTGATCGCCACACGCGCTCCGATGCTCGCACCGAGAAGCATGGCGATACCCATAACCAGACCCGTCAATAAAATAACCTTGCCTTCCATAGCGAAAACAAACAAGGCGGAGATGTTACTCGCCAGATTCAGGATCCGTCCATTCCCGGCAGCGATCACGAAATCATGACCGAACAAGAGCACCATCAAGAAAACGAAAAACGAACCGGTTCCCGGTCCGAAAAAGCCATCGTAAAATCCAATTATAAAGGTAAAGGGAATCCCTACGCCTAGTGTGAACTTGGTGAGGCCTTTAAAGTTGGAATCCTGACCGAACCGCTTGTTAAACAAGGTGTAGATGAAAATCAGCGCCATCATGATGATGACCAGTACCTTTAATAGCTCCTGAGGAACAAACAGTACCGTTTTTGCCCCCAGATAGGCCCCTATCAGTGAAACGGGGAAGAGGATGAACATGAGCTTCTTGTCAAACTTGCCGTTGCGAATAAAGGTTACGGAGCTGGTAGCGGACGAAATAGTGCCTGCGAGCTTGTTCGTGCCCAGTGCCAGGTAGGGAGGAATTCCTAAACCCAAGAGAGCAGGGAGAGAGATCAGCCCACCTCCACCTACCGTACTGTCAATGAAGGCAGCGACAAACCCGAAGAATGCGAGAAAGACGATGGTTGATAAGTCCATTTCCACAAAAGATCACCTGATTCTCTAGTTTGTATAAATCCAAGTCTAGCATGCTCTACCCTGTTTGCAAGATGGAAATCTACAGAAATAATTTAATAGATTAATATACTTTGCAAACCGATTTGTTGTAAAAGTACGTTCCTTGAAGTATAATAAAGGCGAAGCTTGACCCATACATATTTTGAGGAGGAATGTAAAAATGGCACATCAACTTCCTGCATTGCCTTATGCACATGATGCACTGGTACCACACATCGACGCACAAACTATGGAGATCCACCACGGACGTCACCATGCTACGTATGTAAACAACCTGAATGCTGCTCTCGAAGGTCACGCTGACCTGCAAAACAAAAGCGTTGAAGAATTGATCAGCAACCTGGATGCTTTGCCAGAAGGTATCCGCACTGCAGTTCGCAACAACGGTGGCGGACATGCGAACCACACTCTGTTCTGGGAAATCCTGAGCCCGAACGGCGGCGGCGCACCAGCTGGTGAGCTGGCAGACGCTATCAACGCGGCTTTCGGAAGCTTTGACAACTTCAAAGCTGAATTCGCAAAAGCAGCTACAACTCGCTTCGGTTCCGGCTGGGCTTGGCTGACTGCTGAAGGCGGAAAAGTAGCTATCTCTTCAACTCCTAACCAAGACAGCCCTGTAATGGAAGGCAAAACACCTATCCTCGGTCTGGACGTATGGGAGCATGCTTACTACCTGAACTACCAAAACAAACGCCCTGACTACATCGCGGCGTTCTGGAACGTAGTAAACTGGGATGAAGTAAGCAAACGTTTCGCAGCTGCGAAATAATTGTAGGCTCACTCCTTAAAAGCTTGTCGCGCAATGCGGCAAGCTTTTTTTTGCATTGCACCAAGGATATTCTTCTATACTACATTGAGAGGGCCATCAAAAATGCCAGGAGGTAAAATAAAAGCAGGCTTCCTCCACTCCCCCCGACAAAAAAGGGGATAGTAAACAAAACAAATATGGGTTATAATACTTACAAAAAGTAACTAAGTTTATAAAGTAAAGCTATATAGCTTTCAGAGGAGAGTGTTTCCCCATGATGCCATCATTTTTTATCGCGCACGGCGCTCCGTTGCTTGCGATTGAAAACAACGTATATACACAAGCCATGAACCAATTGCCAAGTCTTTTGCCGCGCCGTCCACGTGCGATCGTCATGTTCTCGGCGCACTGGGAGGCTTTTGAACAAAACGTGGGGGCAGTAGATACTTTCCCGACGATTCATGACTTTGGCGGCTTTCCGCAAGAGTTGTATGAAATTCAATACCCGGCCAAAGGCGACAGCGAAATCGCCAAAGAAACAGTCGAGCTTTTGCAAAAGGCGGGTGTGCCTGTCAGCTTCAATTCAACGCGCGGGCTGGACCACGGACATTGGGTAGTGCTGAGACATGTATTCCCGGATGCAGATGTTCCGGTTGTCGCACTGTCCGTCAACCCAAATCTGACGATCGAACAGCAATATGCGATTGGAAAGGCACTGAGTCCACTGCGTGAAAAAGATGTGCTGATTATTGGAAGCGGCGGTACCGTTCATAATTTTTCTTACATCGACATGCGTGAGACATCAGGAGGTGCATTTGAGTGGGCACTCCAGTTTGAGGAATGGCTGGAAAACACGCTGACCGAATGGAAGGTAGACGATCTGGCTAAATACCGTGAGCTCGCTCCCCATGCGGAAAAGGCGGTTCCTGTATATGGCAGCGAGCATTTCGTTCCGCTGGTTTATGTGATGGGGGCAGCTGATGATGCCCGCTTTGCGAAGCGAGTGCACATGAGCTTCCGTTACGGCAGTCTCAGCCATACGATCTGGCAGTTTGGTGAGGCCAAGTAATGCAGGATCGCATGGAGGATGTTTATCAAGAGTACAAGGCCCTCCTGTTTTCACTTGCTTATCGTATGCTCGGGTCTGTAACCGAGGCGGAGGATATCGTACAGGAGACGTTTCTTGCTTTTGCCCAAAATGACATCAGCGACATTCACCATGTAAAAAGCTATTTGTGCAAGGCAGTGACCAATCGCTGCCTGGATTTGTTAAAATCCGCACGTTGGAAACGGGAGCAGTATGTAGGCGAATGGCTGCCTGAACCGTTTATGGAGGAAAAGAATGAGAACGATCCACTGCATGTATTGATGGAGAAAGAGGCAGTGTCCTACGGCTTGCTCGTTTTGCTCGATACTCTCACCCCAATTGAGCGTGCTGTTTACGTGTTGCGTACCGCTCTTGATTACGATTATCGTACCATCGCCGAGATGCTGGAAAAAACAGAGGATAGCTGCCGCAAGCTGCTCAGTCGTGCCGGACAAAAGCTCAAGGGAGCTGGCTTGCAGACAGAGGCGCAACCGGAGCGATCCACCCGATTGGTGACACAGCTCATCCAAGCAATATCGCAATCTGACGCCAAAACGTTGATCCGCTTGCTGACTCACGATGCTGTTCTAGTAAGTGACGGCGGCGGAAAAGCGAAAGCGGCTATTAATCCTATTTACACGGATCAGCGTGTCGTTGCTTTTTTGCTCGGAATCTGGCCCCGGTGGGCACCTAGCTCGACGATGGAGGTTCGGTCCATGAATGGTCAGGACGGAATTGCCCTGATTTCAGATGGCGAATTGAAAATTACCTTCCAGCTCGTTCTGCATCCAGAGGAAGAGCTGATCGAACGGCTTTACATGATGGTCAATCCAGAAAAATTATCCCATCTTGCCATGAAAGCATGATTTTTTGTCACAAGATCGAGTGGGTAGTCGTCTTTGAGGGTGTAAACCAATAAAAAGGCGAGAGGATCGATAATCATGAAAGCAAGAATGAACTATCGCAACGCAAACCCGCAAGCATATCAAGCAATGCTTCAGCTAGAAAAATTTGTGCAAGAGAGTGGTCTCGACAAAAAACTGATTGAGCTGATCAAGATTCGTGCTTCGCAAATAAACGGCTGCGCTTTTTGTCTCGACATGCATACAAAGGATGCGCGCAAGCTAGGAGAGACAGAGCAACGTATTTACTTGCTGAATGCTTGGAGAGAATCTGCTGTATACACGGACGCAGAGCGCTCTGTGCTTGCCCTGACTGAGGCTGTGACAGTCATTACGAATGGTGGAGTGTCGGCTGAGGTGTATGCTGAGGTCAGAGAGCATTTTGACGAAGGCCAATGTGTAGCACTCATTATGGCAATCAATACAATCAATTGCTGGAACCGGATTGCAATCACTACGGGGATGACTGCTCCAGCCATCCTGTAAAAAAGGGAAAGACACGCTTGCATGCGATGTGCGAGCGTGTCCTTTTTTGTTCACCTACACATCCATCTCCACTTTTCTCCCCGGGTAATACTGCATTTTCTCGGAGTGAGGGTTTCCTTTTGCCGAAATAGACGTCGGGGTAATTCTGAAAATAGCGGTGGCACTCCCCATAGAGGAACGATATTTTAGCACATGCTGCAAGGACAAAGGAGCGGAATAGTAGCCGGGCACGTACTTATCGATCATGGCTTGCATAGCGTCACGCATCTCGGCAGGCTCCTGTACACGTTCGATCGTACCCGATATAAATACACTCATGTACATCGTATCCAGATTGGCAGGCACAGGATCAGCCACCGTGCCATACTCCTCACAGACACTGAAGCACACGCGATTATTGGCGTTTATCATCTCGATTTTTCGGCCTGAATCAGCGCCATGAAAGTAAATACAGCCATTCCACCAGGCAAAATTCAAAGGGAGAATGTACGGCTCGAGCTCGTTTGCTAAACCGAGATTACCGACCTTGGCTTGGAGTAAAAAGGCGTCAATTTGCTCTTGATCGGTAATGGTGCGTTTGGAATATCGGATGGGAATCATGACAGGTCCTCCAGTCAGCTTACGATTTAAGATTGCTTGTAAAACGATCGTAATCGGTTTCTGACGTGGTATGAAGGGGCAATTTTGCACAAATGAAGCGGGTCAGATGAGAAAGACAAAGACCGCCCAAAGCTTTTGCTTTTTGGACGGTCCTAGGTTTTCTTATATCTTACCCTAACTGCCGATTGGAATCCAATTTTTTGCTGAGCTGATCCTCGCCGCGATGAATCCAGCCAACAAACGAATCGCGAATGGTCAGATCAAAGTCGAGATACACAACAGCGACGAACATGTAATGACTTTTCCCTTGAAAGCGTGAGCGATAGCGCAGATCGATCCATTTTACCTCGTAGCCAAAGGGACGTTCCTTGGTCTCCACATGCACATGATGGGTGAAGGCGAGGAAGGATTGCACCTTGAAGCTTTTTTTGGCAGCAGCGATACGCTCATTTTCGGGCTTGATGGAGAACGTGTCGAGAATAACGACGTCTCCGGAAACAACCTCGCCTACGTACCAGTGGTGCTCAGTCTTGGCAACAAAAGTCCAGTAAGTCCACGAAAGTGTGGGGATGATCGTGTAGGTCCCGGCTTTTCCGATGCGTTGGCGCACCAGCTCTGTCGTTCGTTTTTGAACCTGAATCCGCCAGTAGTAATAGCCAGCGATGATGATGTATATCAGAAGAAAAGACCTGCCCGGATCGACGCCCGAAGCCCAAAGCAAGAAGCCGACGAGGTGAGCGGCGAAAATGAACGGGTCAAAAATGAAGATGGCGTTGAGAGCAACCCATTTATCGCGAAACGGGTACAAGCCCTTGGTGCCATACGAATTGAACAAGTCGACGAATACGTGCAGGCAAACCGCTAAAAAGATCCAGCTGAGCAGATGGAACCAGTGTGTTTGCGGCATAATTGCCTGTATGAGGACAAAGATCGCTCCTGTCCAGAGAAACAGTGCCGGAACAGAGTGCGAAACTCCCCGATGGTTGCGTACATAGGCAGCGGTGCCACGGAGGCGGACCAAGCCATCCAGATCAGGTGCTTGTGAGCCGATGACTGTGCCGATCATCACGGCTCCTGCGAGTGCCGGAGTAGAAGCTACAACAGGATCGAGATAGGCGAGACCGGCTAATCCAAAGCCCATGGCAAAGTGTGTGGCGGTATCCATGGAATCGTTGTCTTCCTCCCTTCCTTACAGGCTGATCTTTATTGTTTATTATAGCGCGCGGGACGATATATTTCCCTCATTCTGCTGAAAAAAATTGTGAGCTTGTTCCCATTGGGCTAGAAAGGTATGATGTAGGGGATGAACCTCGAAGGGGAGGGCGCCTATTGTGATCACTGTTTTTATCGAATATAAATTAGAGCCTGAAAAGCGCACAAAAGGGATGCTGCTGCTCGCTGATATGGCTGCCCGCATGGAAGGAATGGGCGCAAAGCAGTATCGCTCCTGGGAAGGTGTGGATCAGCCAGGGTTGTTCGTAGAAGCTTTTGATGTAGAGACGTTGGAGCAATACGAGCAAATCAAGGCAGTCCGCCTCGCTGATCGGGACTTTTGCAACTGTGTGGCGGGAGCGGGCAAGCTGAATGTGTGGGCTTTTCGTGCCGCCGAGCTATAGCTTTTAACAAAAGGAGCAGACAAAAAAGAAATGGCAAGGAAAAAAGAAACCAGTTTGCAGTATACATTGCCGGAAGAATTTCACGTATTCGGATTCGCCAAGGATTTGCTGGCCTGGTACGACTCACAAAAGCGTGATTTGCCTTGGCGCATTAACCGCGATCCTTATCGTGTCTGGGTATCGGAAATTATGCTGCAGCAGACTCGGGTAGAGACCGTTAAACCTTATTATGCAAATTTCATGGAAAAATTTCCGACCGTAACCGATTTGGCCAAGGCACCCGAGGAAGAAGTGCTCAAGGCGTGGGAGGGGCTAGGCTATTACTCCCGCGCTCGCAATTTGCAAGCGGCTGCCCGCGAGGTCACTGTGCGTTATGGTGGTGTCGTGCCTGATAGACCTGAGGAGATCGCGACGCTAAAAGGCGTTGGTCCCTATACAGCAGGAGCGATCCTGAGCATCGCGTATGAAAAGGCCGAGCCAGCCGTAGATGGCAATGTCATGCGGGTATTTTCCCGCTTGCTGTATTTGACCGATGATATCGCCAAGCCTGCCACACGAATCAAAATTGAGCATCTCGTAAGGCAAGTCATTCCTGTCGGGAGAGCCGGAGATTTCAACCAGGCATTGATGGAGCTAGGTGCGATGGTCTGTGTTCCACGGACGCCGCAATGCCTGACGTGTCCGGTGTTTGATTACTGTATGGCACGACAGGAAGGCGTTCAGGAGGAGCTGCCGATTAAAGGCAAGGCAAAGCCGCCGCGTCCTGTAAGCCTGCAGGTTGGTGTCATCTTGCGCGATGGCAAGGTATTGATCAATAAGCGTCCGGAGCAGGGGCTCTTGGCTGGGATGTGGGAATTCCCGATGGTGGAGTCCGATGCAGACAAGGACACAGCCAAACGCGAAGCACTTGCCAATGGACTGCGCGAGCGATTCGGCATCGATGTCGAGGTGCTGGAGCCGATTGGCGAGGTTCAGCATATTTTCTCCCACTTGCAATGGAACATGCAGGTCTGGTCCTGTGATTGGATCGATGGTGAGGAATTACCGACTCATGCCCGTTATGAAGCATGGGAAGAGCTGGACTCGTATACGTTCCCCATGGCTCATCATAAAATTAGGCAGTTGTTGCAGCGGTAATCGCGAAGCAGACTAAAAAAGGAAGAAGATCACGTCCGCATGAGACCTGATCTTCTTTTTTGCTTTTATGATCGTGCGTGTATATTAGCGATACAAATACTCTGGAAATTGCATCGCGATCTGATGCTTTTGCTCTTCCCACTCGGCAATAGCTTTCTTTTGCAAATAGTGTGCCTCCTGTTGCTCTGGAGTCACTTTCCGTTTCTCAATGATGATGGTGAAAAAAATCATCGGAATGTACATGAGTGTATCCCTCCCATCCCTGTAAATTGGTGCAGTCAGCTGCCATCTATCGCTTTGACTCCTGTAAATCTCATCATCTGACGTCTTTGTTTGGTTTTCATAAAAAAATCCCTCCTCAACGTGGTTGTTTGCAAATATTAGATGTGGCTAATCAATTGTGCTGCTTGAATGGCGTGGGCTTCCGCACGTTCCTCAAGGTAACGTGTGCGAGCGTACGTAGCTATACGTTGCTCAGCATTTACTTGTTTGCGTTCAATCTTGATTGTGAAGAACAAAAAGTTCAGTATCATATCCGATCACCTCCCTTCAAAGGGTAAAAATTGAATTGTATCCATTTTTTTGATCTACAGAGAAAGAAAAAGACCACAGGCAAAACGCCAGCGGTCTTTTGGAAACACAAAGAAAATGAAAGACCACAAGCAACAACGCCTGTGGTCGGGTATTTGACGAAAAGGGAATGTTAAAAATACGAATAACAACTACGATTCGTCAGTCCAGGAGGCGTTGCCATATTCAGTTGTAACAAAGATAAGACGGTCATAAACAGCAGCAATGGGTTGTAGTAGTACATTCATCATCATCATTTGTCACAGCCTCCTTTTCTTACGTAGTGTTTTAGAACGTACTCTAAGAATATGGGAATTTCTTCTTGAAGTAAAGCACTTTTTCACCTATTTTCAAAAAGAAATTATTTTCTGACAATTATTCATTTCCGTGAACTGGTGACAAAAAGTGGCGAAGGATGCGAAACGCCACTTTTTGCAAGGTGGGGCAGATTCATTTTTGCTGGTACACGAGCTGTGGAGCATCAGTCGAATTTTCGTCATCCGAAGCCTTTTTCGGCCATATATAAATCAGCTCGAGCTTGTGTTTCGTCGAGTACTCGGAGATGGCTGCTTCTCTGGAGGCGGCTTCAAAGGACAGTGGCGGATTTTTGGAGGCATTCTTGCTATCTTCCATTCCGACGACTTTCCCGCTCTGATCAAGCGTAACGTGATAGGTACGACCCTTGAGCGGAATTCCCTTTACAAAAGCGCCAAAGGTGTACTGAATTTCTCGTTCATTCCAGTTTGATCCAAGGTAGCCGACCGCCGTTATCTTTTTATCCAGATAGCGTTCTAGAAACTCGAGAGCCTTTTTCACGTCATCTTCTCGCGGGGCTCGCTTCGATCCGTTTGTCTCGGAAGCAGTATCCTGAACATGATAGGCGGTCAGCACACCATTTGGGCTTACTTGAGCAGTAATCGTTTTATCAGCTCCAGCCCATGTGTATTCCGTTCCCGATCCTTTTCCATACGAGATGGAAGTGGGAGATGTACCTCGCTCTCCATCAAAGGTAACGCCGAATTCCTGCTGAAGCAAAGTGATAGCGTCATTCACAGAATGCACCTCGAGCTTTTTCCCTTGTGATTTCACAGGGATTGATGATTTGGGGGATGGAACCTGCGAAAGTTGCTCTGGCTTAGCCAGCATTTTTCCTGTTTTCGCATCCAAATAGCCGGGAAAATCCAGTTCGTAGCGTTTGGTGAGTGCGCCATTTTTGTTGTACCGATAGACAGGCTGCATTGTATCTGCGATGATTTTCAATGCCTCTTTTTCAGAAAGAACGTCTACCGGGGGAGGAAATTGAGACAAGTTGCGCTGCTTCTCAGGCAAACGATTGAATTTAAAATAGCTTACCGTATCATGCTCTACGCCTACTGAATAGCTGTCGTTATAAAAGGGGACACCGTGAATCATACGACTGAAAACAATTTTCCCTTCCTTCAGGTCGGTCTGCTTGGTATTAATCGTGTAATGCTGGCTTTCATCTCCGAGCATTTCGTTTAAATAAGACTGGGCAATCTGGAGTGGAGGAGAAATCTTGTCTGGCTCGTTGTTATACTGCTCAGTAGGTGGCTGCTCTTTTACGTTATCCGTTGGCGAAATGGCTTGTGCTTCGGGCACTCCTGTATTGGCTGGAGGTTTTGGGACGTGTGCTTTTGTTTGTGTTTGCCCGGCAGAGTTAGGCTGCTCCGCGACATGGGTGGTAGCTGCTGGCTCTTGTGGATGATCAAGAGGTAGAGAAGCGATATTCGAATCGGCTGGGGAGGTAGATGCCTGCGGTGAAGGCTGCTGCCAAGGCATTGCGGTGACCCAGCTTCCCAATAGTATGACAACTGCTGCGGTTGCCGTATGAGTCAAGATACGGCGATGACGCAACCGGCGTTTTACAGCGGTCGCTTCTTTTTGCAGTTTTTCATCCAAGTAAGCAACGAATTCCGGTCGTGGTGACTGCTCCAGCTCAGGCAATCGTTTTAGTTGTTGTTCCAGTTCCTCAAACGAATTCATTTTGCCACCCTCCTTCCTTGGGTTCGGTCATATAGCGCTGGAGCTGTTTGAAGCCGCGATGATAATCTACTTTTACTTTTGCTTCTGAAATCGCCAGAAGCTCTGCTGTTTCCTTGATGCTATACCCTTTGATACTGCGTAAAATAATGACCATACGATAGCTGGGCTTTAGCTTTTGCAAAGCTTTTTTCAATTCTACCAATTCTTCCTTGTGAGATAGCTCTGCTTCTGGCACACCCTCAGTTGTGACGATATTGCGCAGGAGCTTTTCGGAAAAGAACAGCTTCAGCTTTTGCTTGCGGTAATAATCGATAGCGATGTATTTGGCGATGGAGAACAGCCACGTCTTGATCACTACGCGCCCATCATAGTTTGGGAGTGAGCGCAATAAGCTCGTAAACACCTCTTGGGTCAAGTCCTCGGTCTCGTTTTGATTGTTGGTGAAATAGAGTAAAAAGGAGTAGACGTCCTTGTAGTGAGTCTGATAAATAAGGCGAATTCTCTCGTTAAGCTCGTCATGCAAAACACTTCCTCCTTATTCGGTTTTAGTCGGGATGATTTTTCCGGTTACAGCATTGATCTTGTCCATGCGATAGCCTTGGGGAGCCTGATAGGTGAGAACAGCCTGCTTCCCGTTGTCTTTCGGATAGAAATAAATCAGTTGCAGCGGATTGTCCTTCAAATATTCCTTTGCTGCTTGTTCGGCAGAGACTAGCTTTACCCCCTCAGGTGGCTTGGCAGAGAAGCGAGCCTTGGTAGTCCCGTAAAAATCAGTAATTTGTTCTCCGTCCAAATGGATAGAAACTCGATCATAAAGATTAGGAATCCCATTGTGAACAGGAGCAAAGGAGAACATGTAACCGCGCCAGCCTTCCGTGCGATGATTTATAATCTCCATCACTTCACTTGTGTCTGCGGGCAAATAATTTTCCAGCTCTTTGATTGCCAAAAGTCTGGCTTGTTCACGATTCACGCTTTTTGAATTCTTTTCAGAGGCTCCCTCGGAAAAATAAGTGACGATTTCCCCAGTTGTCGCATCTGTGTTGACGAGCGCTTCTTGTTCCGTTCCTTCCCTCCACCAATAACGCTTCCTCGTTTGATCCTTGGTCATTTCTTCGCGCAGTTCTGCTGCCTTTGCTTCGATACCGCGTTCTTTTTTCAAATAGGCAACAACCTCTTCTTTTGTTTTTGCAGAAAAGTTCGCTCCTGTCGGTTTTACGTTAATGATCGGTCCAGGGGTATCGTAATTCACTTGTCGTACCCCCAGATCTTTTCCTGTTTTCGCATCGATATAGCCGGAGAACATCGGTTGGTAGATGAATGTATCCCCGTTATAGGAGAGGGTCATCATGCTTGCAAACAATGATTCCAGCTCTTCTGGCGGTAGCGCGTCCTTGGGATCGTCAAAATTCGTTTCTTCCACGGCTGGAACTGGGTAGTTGAAGTTGGAATCTGGCGTGGGGAATTGTCCACCCGCAGTAATGCGTCCATCAGCATCTACGGTTATGCGCACGCTTTGGCTAGGGTAAAAAAGACCGTTCACAACCTTGGAAAATGGGATTCCTAAGGCGTTTGAAAGATACGGATTATAACGATATCCCCTCATGTCTTCACCGTACCATTGCTTGAGAAAGGCAGTAGCCTGCTTAACAGCCTGCTCTCCCCGTGCCAAGCCCTCATCTGTGTTCGAATCATTTAATAGGCGGAATCGCTTTAATTCACCCGTTTTTTTATCAAACGAAAGCACGACATTTGGCAAAATATTTTCTTCGTCTTCGGATTTTTTTAGCAAAACGCGAACGGTGTTATCGCTGTTTTCATCAATCGTCACTGTTTTATACGGGTAGTCTTCTAGGTAAGGCAAAAGATTTTTGGCCTTGGCTATAGAAGCATCAATCGTTTTCATAATATCCGCTACAGTCCCGGATTGAGCCTTCTCTGCTGTTTTATTGCTCTGCTGTGTCGCGTAAATAGGTGTTGCCGCCAGTAGACTGGTGGTTGCCAGCAGGCAGACGAGTTTCATTATTTTCTTCATAATGGTTATCCCTCACTTTCTTCTGCCTACTTATCCGTAAAAAAAGCAAAAAAGGTTACAAGATTGCAAAAGAAATTTTTTCAAAGGTTCTTTCCATTTTACAAGAAAGCAAAAAGAGCAGACCCTCATTCAAGAGAATCTGCCAACTCCTTTTTCTACCATTAATCATAAATCGGTGTTGAAGAGTGGTCCCAGCCTCCGGTATCACCGTTGAACGGTCCGCGTGATTCGAGCTCCCGGATTATTTTGATATGAAGCGAGGCTCCTTCAGCACTAAGATAGAGAGCTAATTGAGAAAAAATATCCTGATGATACAAAAGCTCGTTCAGCTCCCAACGTTCAATCGGTTCCAAAGTTAATTCGGACAGGTCTCGTCCTATGTACATTCGTTGTCCTCCTCCGCAGGCAAATCGACAACTTGTTTAGGTGAAAATGGTTGTATTTATGGACGTTTCTCGTATAGTATGGCTTGCCCACAGTAGTTCCAATCACTGGTACAAAACGGCACTTGTAGAAAAAGCAGAACGGGAGTTGTATAATAAATGAGTGGTTTTAAGTTTTAGTACCTGCTGTTAATAGTTGGTCTGATTAGGAGGCAATACTTTTATGAATACAAAAAAAGTAGCATTAGTAACCGGGGGAACGAGAGGGATCGGTAAAGCAATTGCCATGCAATTGGCTGAACAGGGCTATGATCTCGTCCTGAATTATCTCCGTAACCGTACAGCGGCGAGAGAAGCAGCAGCTGACCTGGAAGCAAAGGGTGCACGCGTGCACTTGATTAAAGCAAACGTCGGTGACGTGGCAAAAATCAAGGAGCTGTTCGCAGAAATCGATCAGGAATTCGGTCGCCTGGACGTATTTGTAAACAATGCGGCATCTGGTGTTCTTCGTCCATTGATGGAGCTGGAAGAAAGCCACTGGGACTGGACGATGGAAATTAACAGTAAAGCGCTGTTGTTTTGTGCGCAAGAAGCGGCAAAGCTAATGATTAAAGGTGGCAACGGCGGAAAAATCGTCAGCCTATCCAGCCTCGGCTCGATCCGTGTACTGGACAACTACACAGCAGTAGGCGTGTCCAAAGCAGCGGTAGAAGCAATCACTCGTTATTTGGCTGTCGAGCTCGCTCCACATAACATTGTCGTCAACGCCGTTTCCGGTGGCGCAGTAGACACGGATGCTCTCAAGCATTTCCCGAATCGCGAAGAATTGCTCGGCAGCTCCGCAGAGCGTACTCCTGCTGGTCGTATCGTAGAGCCGGAAGATTTGGCGAATGCAGTTATGTTTTTACTCTCAGACAAGGCATGGATGGTTCGTGGACAAACACTGATTGTAGACGGCGGAATTTCTCTTTTGACCTAAAATTTTACTTATGCGAAAGCTTGGAGTTGGAGACTTTGACGTGTTACCACACAAGACAAAGTTGTCCAAGTGTTGTACAATAGAGCAAGAAGGCTACGAAGGAGGCAACGTATGCTGATTCGTCCGTTTCGACTCGGTGACTATTCGGCTATCACAAGGATTTGGCAGGAAACGGGTTTGGACCAATCGGAGACGGAGTCGTTGAACGACTTGGCCCAACAGCTGGCATGGGACAGCGATCTGGTTATGGTTGCAGAAATGGAAGGAAAGGTTGTCGGAGTCGTAGTAGGCACTATTGATGGAGCGCGTGCTTACTTTTACCGGCTTGCCGTTCTTCCAGAGATGCAAGGCAGTGGCATAGGACGCGAACTCGTTGCCGCGATTGAAAAACGGTTCAAGCAAAGAGGCGTCAACAACGTTCTGATAATGGTCAACCAGGCTAATCCCGAAGTCCTTCCGTTTTACCTTTCGCTTGGCTATGAAGTACAAAAATATGTTACACTTTCCAAAAAGCTCTCTTCTTAAGGAGGCTTGTCCCCATTCAGATAGAGAAGAGAAGAAAGGGGAGAGTCATGTCACCAACTCCGGGCTCCAATATCCGCATTGAAAGCTATAAACACGACCATTCGTTGCACCGCATATGGGACAAATCCACGCTGATTCATACCAGTGATGCGGTGGTGATTGGGGGAAATGATCGGGTCAAGGTGACAGAAGCAGACGGACGGGAGTGGCGTACGCGCGAACCAGCCATTTGTACATTTGGACGAGGACAGTGGTTCAATACCATTGCCATGATTCGCGACGACGGCATTTACTATTATTGCAACCTTGGTTCACCCTTTAGCATGAAGGGTCAGTTGCTCAGCTACATAGACTATGATCTCGACGTAAAAGTGTTTCCCGACATGACGTATTCGATTCTCGATGAAGAGGAGTTTCTGCTGCATTCCAGACAGATGAACTACCCTCCGTTTGTCGTGGAAAGAGTACAGACAGCACTGCGAGAAGTATTGGATTGGGTAAGCGCACGTCGTGGTCCATTTCAAAGCGGCTTCGTCCAGCGTTGGTACGAGCGTTATCTTTTAGTACGAGACGATGAGGAATAATCCCTTTCCCGTAAATTCGGGGGAGGGATTTCCTTGTTTGCAAAGGAGGTATGATGCTTGAGCATACGCCGCTATATGGCATATGTGTTGCCGTATTGGAAGCAGATTCTGGGTACCGTTTTCATTGGCATAATAAAATTTTCGATTCCGCTGGCCCTGCCACTTCTCATCAAGTACGTAATTGACGATCTTTTGCCCAGTCCCCTTCCTCAGGAGGAAAAACTCACGCAGCTTTTCTGGCTGATGCTTGGCACGTTCTTGTTGTTTACGGTTGTTCGCGCTCCGGTGGAATACATCCGGCAATATTACGCGCAGTGGGTATCCAGCCGCATTTTGTTTGACATCCGGAATCAATTGTTCTCGCATTTGCAAAGGCTATCGATGCGTTACTACAACAACACTAAGACTGGTGAAGTCATTTCTCGTGTAATTAACGATGTCGAATCGACCAAAAGCTTTGTGGAAACAGGATTGATGAATCTATGGCTGGATACGATCACGATCGTAATGACGCTGGGGATCATGTTTTACATGGATGTGGAGCTGACGATTGTCGCCATCGTTGTCTTTCCGTTGTACAGCATTTCTGTAAAATTCTTTTATAAGCGCTTACGCCAGCTGACCAAGGACCGATCAGCCGCATTGGCACATTTGCAGGGCCATTTGTACGAGCGAGTGAATGGCATGTCTTTGATTCGCAGCTTCGCCTTGGAAGAGCATGAGAGCAAGGAATTTGCCAAAGAAAACAATCATTTTTTACATAAAGCCCTGACTCATACGCGCTGGAATGCCCGGACTTTCTCGGTGATCAATACGGTTACGGATATTGCGCCACTACTTGTGATCGCCTATGCAGGTTATCAGGTGATCGGGGGAAACATGAGTGTAGGGACACTCGTTGCGTTTTATGCGTATTTGGATCGGCTATATACGCCGCTGAGACGGTTGGTCAACTCAAGCACAGTTTTGACACAGGCGATTGCCTCGATGGACCGGATGTTTGAGTTTATCGATCAGGCTTATGACATTGTTGACAAGCCAAATGCAGGTGAGCTGCCTGTCGATCCCGCAACCAAACGAATCCGTGGAGAAATTCGCTTTGAGAATGTTTCCTTTCGCTATCGGGAAGAAGGACCACTTGTTCTGCAAAATGTCGATTTAACGATTGAGTCAGGCGAGACGGTAGCGATCGTGGGCATGTCCGGTGGCGGGAAGTCGTCACTGATCAGTCTGTTGCCGCGCTTCTGGGATGTGACAGAGGGACGAATTACGATTGATGGTGTTGACGTTCGGGACGTCAAGCAGCGTAATTTGCGCAATCACATCGGGATGGTTCAACAAGACAATATATTGTTTAGTGAATCAGCAAAAGTAAATATAGTAATGGGCAATCCGGATGCAGACGATCAGTCCGTCTATGAAGCAGCGAAAGCAGCGCATGCCCATGATTTTATTACGGCCCTGCCCGATGGCTACGATACGGAGCTGGGGGAGCGGGGTGTCAAGCTTTCCGGAGGACAAAAGCAACGGATCGCCATCGCCCGTGTCTTTTTGCGTGATCCGGGCATTCTGATTTTAGATGAAGCGACATCTGCCCTCGATTTGGAATCCGAGCACACGATTCAGGAGTCGCTATCGAGATTAACAAAAGGGCGGACGACCATCATCGTCGCGCATCGCTTATCGACGATTACCCACGCAGATAAAATCGTTGTGATGAAAGAAGGACAAATCGTAGAGCAGGGTAAGCATGAGGAATTACTCGAAAAAAGGGGCGTTTATCATGGCCTGTGGAGTGTACAAGATTTAGGGAATGCAACAGACGAAGTAACGTAAAAGCTAAGCAGAGGGAACGGGGGGAATCCGATGGAGATATGGCGCCGCAACTTGTATGTTTTATGTGGGTCGTTGTTCGTCGTGATGGTAGCGATGAGCATGATCATGCCCTTTTTACCTCTGTACATTCAGCAAGATTTCGGGATAGAGGACCCGCATGAAGTAACTGCTTGGGCAGGCATTATTTTCGGAGCCAACTTTTTGACGGCAGGTCTCGTATCCCCGATTTGGGGAAATTTGGCTGACAAGCACGGGCGCAAGATCATGATTTTGCGCTCTGGCTATTTTATGTCGATTACAGTGGCACTGACAGGATTTGCCGGGAGCTTATGGCAGTTGTTGGCGCTGCGTTTAATCAACGGTCTGGTTGGAGGTATTATTCCCGCGAGTACAGCGCTCGTCGCATCTTCAGTGCCAAAAGAACAAATTGGCTGGGCACAGGGGATGCTTCAATCGTTTATTACCGCGGGAACGATTATGGGTCCGCTATTTGGTGGACTTTTGGCAGAGCGGATCGGTTTTCGGATGATTTTTGTCATCACGGGATGTCTGCTTTTGCTCGCCACGCTGGTGATTACTTTTACTGTAAAAGAAAACTTCGTGCCGCCTGAGAAAAAGGATCGTTCCAGTCTGCGAGAAGATTTTCAAATGATCTTTTCGTCCAAAGAGCTGCCTGCGCTCTTTTTTGTAACCGTCATGATCCAGTTTGCTTTGTTCAGCATTATTCCAGTATTGCCGATTTACATCGCTCAGCTGCTAGGATCAGAAGGAGCCAAGGTAGCGTTGTGGGCTGGCCTCGTGCAGGCAGCGATGGGGATTGCCAACGTTTTCGCCTCTCCGCGATTAGGAAGATTGGGAGACCGCTATGGCTCGCAAAAGGTGCTTCTGGGCGCCTTGCTGATGTCGGCGATCCTGTTTATTCCACAGGGGCTGGTTGCAACCGTGTGGCAGCTCGTACTGCTGAGATTCCTGCTTGGACTGTCACTTGGTGGACTTTTGCCTTCCGTCAATTCGCTCTTGCGGCGAGCGACGCCTGTACACATGGTGAGTCGCGTATACGGCTACAATAACAGCTTTGTAAGCATTGGCAGCATGCTCGGGCCGATGATCGGCGGTTTTCTCGCAGGCTATGTAAGCATCAGCGGGGTCTTTTTCATGACCAGTGCCTTTTTGTTTATCAATGCCGGCTGGGTGTACTATAGCTTTTTCAAAAACAAATCTATGCAGCAGACAGATTCCGGAATATAATGAGAGAAATTTGAAGAAAACGGGGTGCACCTCCATTGTGATGAGTTGTCGGTAGAACTAATTTATTATTCCAACAGGACAATTAAATAAAGTCCTGAACCGACAGGAGGCCTCACGCCGTGTGGAATAGACGGTTTATTTGCCTCTGGGCGGGTCAGACTCTGGCCAATCTGGGGGATGTTTTTTATATTGTCGCGTTTATCTCAGTCATGTACGCGGCTACTAACTCTGTGATGTACACTGCTTTTATTCCAGTGGTCAACGTGACGTCACAGTCACTCAGCAGCTTCCTTGCGCCATTGGTTTTCCAGCACTTGTCCCTGCAGCGGATGCTTGTGCTGTCTCAGGGGCTTAAGACGATTTTGCTGGGCATCGCTTCTTTTGTCGTGGCGATGGGAGTAGGCGAGCAAAATCTGGTGATCTGGCTGCTATTCGGACTTGCGGCTATGATTGCCTTTATGGATGGTTGGGCAAATCCAGCCCGCAATGCCCTTGTCCCACGATTGGTTGATCGTTCCGAGCTGATGCGGGCGAATGGGCTTTTGGCAACCTCCGATCAGACGGTTCATTTTGCGGGATGGGCGGCAGGTGGGCTGCTTGTTGCGTGGCTGGGAGCAAGCGTTGTTCTTTTAGGAACAGTAGGAGCCTATGTGGTGGCAACAGTAGCGATGCTGGGTGTTGCTCCTGCAAAGGATGGCAAAAAGGAAGAAGACAGCCAGTCCAAACCACGGCAGGCTAAAACGAATTGGCTCACAGGCTGGAGAATTATCCGGGATACGCCCTCACTGCAGCTGCTGGTTGCCATGGATATCGTAGTTGGGATGTCAGGTGCAGCCTGGATTTCGGCGATCGTGTTGCCTTTTGTTCTTGATGAATTGGGAAGTAGCGAGGCATGGTGGGGATACATCAACGCTGGCTACATGCTTGGAGCGATTGCTGGCGGAAGTGTGCTGCTACTGCTCGCTCATCGGCTCAAGCGTCATCTGTATAAGGCGATCACGATTGGGACCATTTGTTCAAGCTTGATTACCTTTGCCTTTGGTAGCAGCACGCATCCGATTGTTGCCCTGCTGTTTTCCTTTTTGCTGGGGCCTTTTCTGGAAATGTTCCTGGTCAGTAAACAGACGATACTGCAGCAGCAAACTGACGAATCAGCATTACCGTATGTATTATCTGCAAAAGGGACGATTGACATGATGGTATTTGGAGCCTCGTCTCTGATCATGGGAGCGTTTGCGGAATGGATGGGAACGAGAGCAGTGTATTACCTTTCAGCTGCGCTTTTGATTGTCGGCTTTTTGCTCGCGTGGAAGCTATACCAACAGGCTAACCGGCAAGCTCGTGCTACTATATCGTAAGAGTCGCCCTTTTGGCAGAGATTGCCGGAGGGTTTTTTGAACGTATAAGAATTTATAAGCGCGAACGCTTATGAATTCTGGAGCGCATGAAAAATTTCCGCTAAACGCGGTCGCTCCTCCTTGAGGATGCCTCGATAGAGGTTTTCTTATACAATATAGGTGAGAAAACAGATGGGGAAAAGGGAAATGGAGTGATTGGAATTGAAGCTTCTCGCTTTGCACGGCAGCTCAAGAGAGGAAGGAAATACCGAGCAATTGACAAACTTGGCGTTGCAGGGAATCCCTCATACAAGCATTCGGTTGAGAGAAAAGGAGATTCGTCCGATTTACGATCAAAGACATGATGCAGACGGCTTCGCTCCCGTTGCAGACGATTATGATGAAGTGATCGAAGCTGTGATGGCGCATGATTTTATCATTTTTTCCACTCCAATCTATTGGTACGGCATGTCTGGCTACATGAAAAATTTTGTGGATCGTTGGTCACAAAGCTTGCGAGATAAGCGCTATTCTTTCAAAGAATCCATGGGGCAAAAGCGCGCGTTTGTGATCACGACAGGCGGCGATCAACCTCGTCTAAAAGGACTTCCGCTGATCCAGCAGTTCCAATACGTCTTGTCCTTTGTAGGAACAACCTATGAAGGCTATCTCATCGGCGAGGGAAATAAGCCAGGAGATATCTTAGGGGATAAGCGAGCGATTGGGGATGCAAAGCTGTTGAATGAATGGCTGAAGTCTCAGCTATAAGAGCGGTTGTAACCAAATACGTGGATCATAAAAGAAGACCGGAATTCGCTTCCGGTCTTTTAGCGTTTTCAGAGCCGATTATTACTTGGCGGCTACGACTTCCTTTTTCTGTTCCAAATGCCGGATTATCGCCATCAAATCCATTTCACCAAGCCCGTTCTCCAAAGCCTGGCGATAACTCGCATCCGCCGTATCTGCCATAGGTGTGGATACGCCAGCTTCCTTTGCGAGTCGGAGATCTTTTGCCATATGCTTCAAAGCAAAGGCAGCCGGGAAATCATCGGCGAGAATCGAGGCAGCCTTTCCGCGGATGAGAGGAGTTCCTACCGCACTTTCCGAAATGATGTTAAGCATTTGCTCGCTGCTAATCCCAAGGGAACGAGCAAAGAGCAATGTTTCAGAAACACCCTGCACAGTAATTCCAAGCAGCAGATTGATCGCGAGCTTTGCAGATGTGCCTGATGCGTTCGGTCCCAGGTGCAGCGCTACTTTCCCGAGCTTGTCCAGCATCGGTTTTGCTTCCTCGTAGTCTACCTCTTCCCCGCCAACCATAATGACGAGTGTGCCTTCCTTGGCAGGACCTACGCTTCCCGAGACAGGAGCATCGAGAAAGCGCAAACCAACTTTCTTTGCCTGCTCAGCCAAAAAGCGAGATGTATCTGGTGCGATGGTACTCATATCTACTGCCAGCTTTCCTTTGACTGCGGCAGAAAGCAAACCGTTTGCTCCCGTATAAATCGCTTTTACAGCGTCATCATCACTGACCATTGTAAACAAGATATCGCACTCATCGACCAACTGTGCAAGTGTCGCTGACTGTTTAGCCCCAAGAGCCAGCAGGGGTGCTGCTTTGTCTGGTGTTCGATTCCAAACATACAGGTCAAAGCCTGCTGCAAGCAAATTGCACGCCATTGGAATCCCCATGTTGCCAAGTCCAATCCAACCGATTTTCACTGTCACTTTCTCCTTTATCATGTTGTCGACTTTGTAATTTGTTGTTGCACGAGCTCTTTAAGCATCGCATGCTTGGACTCTGTCATAGCAAACAGCTCGTCGAACCCGCCAGGAAGCGTTTTGTCCAAGACACGCAGTCCTTCTTCTGTAATGCCGCCTTTGGTCGCTACTTGAGTGATCAGCTGATCAAAGCCTAGCTGTTCATTTTTCAAAAGCAGGGCGGTCCCGAGCATGGTCTCTACCAATATGCTGCGTGCTGTGTCGATGTCCAGCTGTGGTGACTTGCGCACAGCTGCCATGGCAAAGGATTCGAGTATTCCTGCAATCAAGCCTGGAGCGCTGCTGCTGATGATGGTGGCAGTCTCGATGACGTCCTCCGTTACTTCCTGTGCGGTGCCAATCGCTGAGAGCAGGCTTACAAATTCGCTGCGCTGCTCAGCACTCACTCGGGTGCTGCACGTAAACAAAGAAACACCATGTAACTCCTGAGATGTTACGGTAGGGATGACTTTACTAACGGGACCAGCGTGGCTTTTTTCCAGATCAGAAATACTCACGCCAGCCGCGACGGAGATGACATGCTTTTCAGCAGAAACGGCTAGGCCACTCAGGAGCGGCAAAATGTCCAGAGGCTTGGTACACAGAAAAATATGGTCTGCCTGCTCACAAATCTCCTGCGCATTATGGGCAACCCTGATTCCGTACGCAGCTTGTAGTATATCCGCTTTTTCGCGTGTGCGGTTATATACAATCACATTTTCCGGTGAAATGACGCCGCTTTTGCACAAAGCTTTCACAAGCATTTGTCCTATACTGCCTAATCCAATAATTCCGATGCTCATCGCAACAACCTCCCCTCGTATTGTAACGCAGCCTATGTAAAAAAGGTACAATCTCCCGTGAAGAGAGACTGTACCTTGGGTTTCAAAAGGTTCGAGCCGAATGATTAGTCGTCAGAGCTGCGGAAGATCATGATGTACTTCGCCAGCTCCAGAACAGAGATCAGAGCAGCGGCAACATAAGTCAGGGCAGCGGCACCGAGAACCTTACTCGCGCCACCTTCTTCGCTATTGCGGATGAAGCCCATGCTCACCATCAGTTCCTTGGCACGGCTACTTGCGTTGAACTCAACTGGCAGTGTGATCAACTGGAAGGCAACAGCTGCGGAGAAGAAGATAATCCCGAACAGCAGAAGACCCGACATTTGAAACAGAAGACCACCAATCAAAAGCAAAGGAGCCACACCAGAAACGAGATTCACAACGGGAAAAATGCGGTGACGTGCAACCAGCATCGGGTACGAAACCTTGTGCTGGATCGCGTGGCCAACCTCGTGACAAGCTACCGACAAAGAGGCGATAGAGTTGCCGAAATATACGGGATCAGACAAGCGCACCACACGCGACATTGGATCGTAGTGGTCGGTCAGAGTACCTGGGATATGCTCTACCGGAACGCTAGTCAAGCCGTTTGCATCGAGCATACGTCTGGCAGCTTCTGCACCGGTGAGACCGGAGGAAGTAGGGACATCAGCGAACTTGTTAAAGGTCCCTTTAACCCGAAATTGCGCCCAGAGCGACAGTCCGAATGCGATGAAAATCAGAATATCCATGGGGTGGAATAACATTGAACATTCACTCCTCTTTTTTATCTATACAAAAGTGCAAGCCATACTCATTCAGTGTGTCCCATATCCATGTATACGAATAAGTATCATGGTGGTTTCACTATTTATTGTACAATCTCTAACCTTCATTGACAATATTAACGTATGTTTATATGTACACAAAAGCACTCCCCCCAATAAAAGGGAGGAGTGCAGCTAACGTTATATCTGTTTTCTATCATTCTGTAGACACAGACGGATCGGCTTGCTCTTTCTTCGGCGAAATCATGATAAATTGGGAATCCGCTTCGTCGATCCATTTTTGTACGCGGGCAGCCGTTTCGTATTGCTCAGTGGCAAGCAGCTCTTCCTTGTAGTGACCGAGCAGCTCCTGCACATCGCTGACTCCCTGCTGATCCAGCTTGTAGAGGAAGACCTTTGCCCCTTTGGCGATGCGGCGTTCCAATGCTGCCTGGTCAAAGCCCATTTCCGGACTCTGCCTGACGTAGATGACACCGCCTGTCATCCCTGCACAAATCCAAGGACCTGGATCACCCAGGACAACCGCGCGTCCATTGGTCATGTACTCAAAGGCAAAGCCCTTCAGATTCGCGCGTGAGCCAATACCGCCAAGCTCATCCTGAATCGGCTCCGTAATCTCTCCGCCAAAGACAACATCGGCACCGGAGAGGCGGATGCAGGCACGGGAATCTGCGTTTCCTTGAACTACGAACAGCCCTTTTTGCGCCCCATAGCAAAAGCTTTTTCCGACAGAGCCATTCACATAAGCACCTTCAAGCCCTTTTGCTTTAAGGACAGAGACGCGGCCACCAAAGCTCGTTTTGCCGACACCATCCTGTGCGCCACCTTCGACGCGGATGTTGACGCCCTGGACGTTGTACGCTGCCAAACCATTGCCTGGCACACTACCTGCGACAAAGTTCAAGGATACCTCTGGCAACGAGGTGTAGCTGCCATCGAGATGGTTTTCTACCCGAGCTCCTGCCCAGCGACTGCCCAGGACACGCTCTCCCGAGAGAATGCTGGTAAACGTCTCCTGAATAGGGCGATCCGCATTGAAATAACGGCTCTCGGCTGCATTCGCCAAAGCACCTGCTGCTACGAGTACGCGCTCCTCGGTTTCTTCCGTCTGGGCAATCCCTGCAGCCTTATAGAGCGGGTGTACCGTCAGCAGTGCAGTCAAATCAATTTTCTCCAGCAGACGCTTCTGTACCAATAGATCAGAGCGTCCGACGAGGTCTTGGGTACGGGTAAAGCCGAGAGCAGCGGTAATGCGTCGTACTTCCTCGCCAAACAAAGTAAAGAACGTTTTCAGCCCGGATACTGCAAGATCTGCCTGACGCGGTACGAAGCGGCGCAGTCCTTTTTCATGAGCTTCCTCTATATTGTCGATTTGCGTAGCGATGCCGACGTGGCATGTATCCAAATGGCAGCCACGGCAAGTCGTACAACCTACGGCGATCATGGCGAGAGTTGCAAAGCCGATCCGGTTGGCACCAAGCAGCATCAGCTTGACGACGTCCGCGGCACTTTTTACGCCGCCATCCGCCCACAGCTCCACCTGATCGCGCAGTCCAGCTTCGAGGAGTGCATTGTGAGCTGCTTTGACCCCGATCTCTGCTGGCAAGCCTACGTGCTGAAGCGCATGGACACGGGCAGCACCTGTTCCGCCATCGAAGCCGGAGAGGGTGATATAATCAGCACCTGCCTTGGCTACACCGACAGCAATCGTTCCGATGTTTGGCACGATCGGCACTTTGACACAAATTTTTGCCTTGTCATTCGCTGTTTTCAGCTCGGTGATCATCTGTGCCAAATCCTCGATCGAGTAAATGTCGTGGTTGTTGGAGGGCGAGATCAAATCCGAGCCGATGGTCGCGTTACGAGCAGCAGCGATTTTCGCAGTTACCTTGGAGCCTGGCAAATGACCGCCTTCACCTGGTTTTGCGCCTTGACCGATTTTAATTTCTAATAGATAGGCGGCGTTTGCCAGTTCTACATTGATACCAAAGCGTCCAGATGCGACCTGGATGCCACGAGTATGCCGATAGCGACCTAGCATATCCTTGATCTCGCCGCCTTCGCCGTTCATACAGATCATACCCAGCTGATCGGCTGCTTCTGGATAAGCGCGGAAGGCCGTTTCGTTTTGCGAGCCAAAAGACATAGACGAAATCAGGAACGGCAAGGAATGCTCACCAACGCTGATATCGACCTGCTCAGGAGCGACCTGCTGCCTCGCCTGCTCAAAGTCAAAGTCAGCAACGTGACGAATCGCAATAGGATTGTCCCGCTCGTTTTCATCCAGCTTGAGGGCATAGTCAGAGTAAGGAATATCGCCAGCAGCCATTTGTCCGATCAGCTTCCATAGACGCGGGAAGATATGGAAGGTTTTCGATTCGCGCGCTGTTTCACTAGAAAAGTCGTGATGACGGCGGATGCTGTCCTCTTGCAGGTCAGCAAACGAGACACCTGCCTGCTCGGACCCGCAGAAGTTGACGATGCCAAGCGCTTCTGCTACATCCTGACGCAGACCGATGGAAGAAAAGAGACGCCCGTAGCCGCGCAGCTCATGAATACCGATGGTGGAAATGACCTTTTCCAATCCTTTGTTCAGCGCACTGTACAAGTTGCTTGCAGAAACAGCGCCATTTTTGGCAGCAGCCGTTGCAAACATCAGGTAAGGTGAGACAGCATCAGCGCCAGAACCAATGGACAGCGCCAGATCATGCAACGAGCGGATCGCCCCGGATCGCAGAATCAGACTGGCTTTGCGACGCAGGCTGATGCCTTCTTGGTCAAAGGAAGCCTTGAGAGCCTGATCGACAGATGCGATGACGAGCAGCGGGTCTATCCAGTACTTTTCTTGCTGATGCGCGTCTGTATCGTCGAGAATGAGCAGAGCCGCACCGTTTTTGACAGCTTGAATCGCAGTCTGGGTAAGCTGCTTCAGTCCTTTTGCATAGCCATCCTCAGCGGTGAAATGGGTGGATAGAACTGCAATACTGGCAGGATGGTTGTTAAAGTGATGGATAACCTGCTCCAGAGAAAAGGTTTGTTGATCGGCAGCCGCTTTTTGCAAGGCTTGCCCTTCTACGAGCAGCGGCGAAGGCAGCTCGATCCGTTGGTACGATCCCGCTTTGGAAGAGAGAGGAACACGCGCGCCAATGACGACACGAGTGGAGAAATGCTCCATCTCACGGTCGCGGTCAATGGCAGGGTTGGTCACAACCGCTACACTTTCCTTGACAAAATCAGCAAGGTTTTGACGTTCCTTGGAGAGAACCCCCAGCGGACCGTCGTGACCAAGTGATCGGATTGGTTCCACACCGTTTGTGGCCATCTGCTCAATCAGCTGCACCTGCTCGCGATCCCAGCCATATGCACTGTAAATGGAAGAGGTCGGAGCGGCGATTTCTGGTTCTGTAGCAAGAACCTCCGAGTCATACAGGTAGTGCAAATGTTGGCGTGCTCCTGCGCTTTCGATTTTTTGCGAAAAGCGCTCATAAATGATTTGCTGAAGCTGATGATGCGAGAGAACCTCCACCTGTTTACCAGGATTGAGGACGACACCGACCTTTTCACCAGGAGCAAGCGATTTTGGCTCATTTGCCATTTGATGCACTGGGATCACACCCTGTTCTGACGAGAAGTACAGGGAGGTAGGACCTTCTACCATCCAGAGCGGACGCAGACCGAGGGCATCTACGCTAAATACGCATTCGTTGGAATAGCGGGAAACGATGCCGGCAGGACCTTGGGCAAAATGCCCCCATGCCTGGCGCAGATAAACATAGAGATCCTGGAGATGAGCGGGGAGCAGCTTCATTTCGTGGTGAATCGGAGGAAAGACGACTTCCATCGCTTCAAAAAGGCTGAGCCCATATCGATGAATAAACGTCTCGATGGTCCGATTTACATTTTGCGAGTCACTGCCGCCATCGACGAGTGGAACCCCAAGCATCTGGGCTTCCTCTTCCAGTTTGCTGATCGTATTGATTTCTCCATTATGTCCAAGTAGCGAAAAGGGCTGGACCCGGAAAAAGTTGGACAACGTATTGGTGGAATAGCGATTATGACCGACAGTAACGGAGGATTGAAACAGTTCATCTGCCAGATCTCCAAAGTACGTTGGCAAAATGTTGGCGGCTCCCATGACCTTGTAGGCGCTGCTTACGGGGCTAAGGGAAGCGACATGCACATTGTGGGCAGACTCAATGGCAGTATGAACTTCAAAAAGCTGCTTGCTGTATTCAGCTTCGGACAAAGCTTCTGGGGCAGAGATAGCTATTTGCCAGAATATTGGCTCATCTCTCCTTCCGTTTTTCCCGAGCACGTCCGAGTTAACCGCATTTTCACGTTCAAGCAAAATAGCAAGCTGATTGCTTGTAAACAAGGTGCGAATTTCGTTTTGAACAAGCTGTGCATCATGTCCATTGCGTGGAACAAAGATATGAGCGATGGAAAAGCGAGGATCATGCGCAAAATCCCCATTCAGCCCCGCCTGATGCAAATATTTCGACCATAGTGTGCGGGGAATATCCGTCAAAATTCCACAGCCATCGCCTTCGCCGTCGATAAAGCCGGAGCGGTGCTCCATTTGAATCAAGGAGCGAATGGTCTCGTCTACATTTTTTCGCGTAGGGATGCCCTGTTTTTCGATGATACAGATGATTCCGCAGCTGTCATGCTCGATGCGATGATAATCGTGGAATTGTTCAATGGTTTCTTTCTGGTCTCTGTTTAGCATGATTTCTCGGTCAGTTGTGACTGACCATCCACCTCCTGTAAACAATTCTGAAACTTCTAAAAATATTGTGGTGTTAAGAATAGCATGAACATCCGCTCAGTGCAATAAAGCGAAAAGGGGTAAATCGTAATGTAAGCGTTTTACCTTTAAGAAAAGTTTTTTTATCAATCAGAAAGCCAGTATATCAACGACAAAAAATAGACACATTCCCTTGGTAATTGGTGGAATGTGCCTGTTTCAGGTGTCTAACGATCGTGATTTTGTGTTTTATGATGCTCCGTTTTTCGAGGCGTTTGGAATCCGGTTACTTCGAGCATTTTGCTGCTCATCTTGGAATCCAGTGTTTTTTCAGGAGCTTGCGGATAGCTCTTTTCGCCTTTTGACATCAGGAACTCCTCCTTAGATGAATACGGAATTCAGACGTGACATCCGTTAGTATGACCGAAAAAAGAAGCCCATGACGGTGGCAATGGTTGGTTGCCAGTCATGGGCACAGCTCTGATGTCGCTTACAGGCTCACATCGCTGAGTTTAATCATTTACGCCTGTAATTTTGCAAAAGAACGCTCTACCGCAGCGATCGTCTTTTGAATGTCTTCCTCGGTATGGGCGGTCGTGATAAACCACGCCTCGTATTTGGACGGAGCGAGGCAAATTCCCTCATCGAGCATGAGACGGAAGAAACGGGCGAAAAGCTCGCCATCGGCCTTTTGTGCAGCATCATAGTCATGGACAGGCTCGTCTGTGAAGTATACAGCCATCGCGCCTTTGACACGATTGAGCTGGATCGTTACGCCATGCTTATCAGCCGCTTCACGAATGCCATTTTCCAGGATGGCACCCAGTCGTTCGAATTCATCATAGACACCAGGCTGCTTCAATACTTCCAGGCATGCGATTCCAGCGCGGATGGAGGCAGGGTTGCCCGCCATTGTTCCGGCTTGATAAGCAGGACCGAGCGGGGCTACCTGCTCCATAATTTCACGACGTCCACCGTAAGCACCGATCGGCAGACCGCCACCGATAATTTTACCAAGTGCAGTCAAGTCCGGCTCTACTCCGAGCAGGTTTTGTGCGCCGCCGTAGCAGAAACGGAAAGCTGTGATGACTTCATCGTATACGACGAGGGCACCTGCTTCATGCGTCAGTCTGTTCACTTCCTCCAGGAAGCCAGGCTCAGGTGTCACGATTCCAAAGTTGCCGACAATCGGTTCTACCAGCACGCATGCAGTTTCGCTGCCCCATTTTTCAAGCGCCTCAGCGAATGCTGCCTTGTCGTTAAACGGTACAGTAATTACTTCGCTCGCGATGCTTTGCGGGATGCCCGCGCTGTCTGGAATGCCCAAAGTGGAAGGCCCAGAGCCTGCAGCCACCAGCACCAGATCAGAGTGACCGTGGTAGCAGCCAGCGAATTTGATAATTTTTACACGGCCAGTGTAAGCACGAGCTACACGGATGCAGGTCATGACAGATTCCGTTCCGGAGTTGTTAAAGCGGATGCGTTCCATAGAAGGAATAGCTTCGCGAATCATGCCAGCGAAGGTAACTTCCCATGGAGTAGGCGTGCCGTACAACGTGCCATTTGAAGCTGCCTCGCAAATTGCTTTGGTTACGTGCGGATGAGCGTGACCAGTGATGATCGGCCCGTACGCTGCCAGATAGTCAATATATTGATTTCCGTCCACGTCCCAGAAGTATGCTCCCTCAGCACGTTCCATTGTGACTGGGGCCCCTCCGCCTACGGCCTTGAAAGATCTCGATGGGCTGTTTACGCCACCAAGAATCACATCCAAAGCTTGGTTGTGCAGCTCTGCGGATCGTTCACGTTTCATGCTTAATCCCTCTTTTCTTGTCCCAAAAGTCCTTCATTATCTTACCACAGCGAATGAGTAGGTGGGTATGGACCAACAGCTCTGGATGTGAAAAAGGAAAAATGATACAATTTTTGGGCAAATCACAACACATAGACAAAGGCGGTTGTCCACTATGAAAGTCGAGTGTATTTCGATCAAGGGTAGCGGCAAAAGCAACGAGGATGCTTATGTTATTTCACAGGCCAAGCATGTATTTGCAGTGGTAGACGGTGTTTCTGCTCTCGTTCCTTATGAAAATGAAGCGGGGCAAACGGGGGGAGCTATTGCCGCTGAGCTCGTAAAGCGCCAGCTGGAGGCTTTATCAGAGGAAGTGGCTCTGCATGATTCATTGAATATGGCGAACGATGCGCTGCGTGACTGTATGGGCAAAAGTCAGATTGATGTGACGCAAAAGGAAGCACTCTGGGGTGCGGCGTGTGCAGTGGTTCGAGTAGGAGAGGCGCATATTGAATACGCACAAACAGGGGATTGCATGATTTTTGTTGTTTATGCAGACGATACAGTACGCCCCTTGACGCATCTGCAGGTCAATCATTTGGAAAGCAAAGCTTTTGCCAAATGGGAGGAAGGAATAGCCCAGGGTGTAGGAACCCGCGCCGAGCTGCTGGAACGATGCAGGGACGTACTAATTCAAAATCGATACCAGGCAAACACACCAGGCGGCTACGGTGTATTGAATGGGGATGCTTCTGCTCGGGACTTCATCGAATACGGACGCGTGAATCGGATTGCTGTTAAGGCGTTGGTGCTTTTGACAGATGGACTGTTCATGCCGCGCCCTTATGGAGGGGGCGAGCCGAATTGGGAACAGACTGTCTTGCCAATCGTTCATAAAGGACTGCAGCGATATACGGACGACCTATTGGCCCTGGAAAACAGCGATCCCGAATGCACCAGCTACGTTCGCTTTAAAAAGTCGGATGACAAGACGGGTATTGTCCTGTATCTGGAATAGCAGATTTGTGCAGTTTGCCTTTTGCACAAATCGAATCGCTCATATACACTAACAGATGTTGTGCAACCGAGTAAAAAAGGACGGTTTTCCATGATTCAAGTTAATCATTTACAAAAGGAGTTTCGCATCCATCAGGCCAGATCAGGACTTGGTGGTGCTTTTCGTGATTTGTTCAGCCGTGAATACAAAACAGTAAAAGCGGTGGACGATCTTTCCTTCACGGTAGAGGAAGGCGAGATGTTTGCGCTGATTGGGGAAAACGGCGCCGGTAAATCGACGACGATTAAAATGCTGACGGGGATTCTGACACCCAGCGATGGCGATATCATGATTAATGGCTATGTTCCCTTCAAGCAGCGTGAGGAATACGTGCGCTCGATTGGGGTCGTTTTTGGACAGCGTTCTCAGCTTTGGTGGGATTTATCTCCACTAGAGTCGTTCCGTCTGTTAAAAAGCGTCTACAAGGTCGATGAGGCAGAGGGAGAAAAGTGGCTAAATCGTTTGATCGAGGAGCTGGAAATTACCCCCTTTGTCAGTCAGCCAGTTCGTAAGCTGAGCTTGGGCCAAAGGATGCGGTGTGAGGTAGCCGCCTCTCTGATTCACAAGCCGCGTTTGTTGTTCCTGGATGAGCCGACAGTCGGGCTGGACGTTTTGGTAAAGCAAAAGATTCGTGAGTTTCTGCGTAATTTGAACGAGACGGAAAACATGACGATTTTGCTCACTACCCATGACGTTTCAGATATTGAGGCTCTGTGTAAACGCGTGCTCGTTATGGACAAAGGAAAGCTGATTTTTGACGGACTCTTAAATGACCTGAAGGAAAAATGGGGTAATGGCACTGAGGTGTCGTTCCAGATGAAAAAGCGCACGTCTGCAGACGATCTGCGCCATGCTTTGGGGGATATGCCCTGTGAAATCGAGCAGGTCAACGAATATGCGCTTCGTGTAAAAGTGGCGCGTAGTCAGGAAATGCTGCCGTTTGTTTTATCCACAGTCATGTCTACGTTTGAGGTCAGCGATGTAAAAATTCTGGAAACGAGCACGGAGGATATTGTACGCAATATTTATTCGACAGACAGCGAGGTAGTAAGCCATGCGTAAGCTTTACATGGAACTGATTCGCATGCGCTTTTTGACCATGCTTGCCTATCGGGTGAACTACTACAGCGGCATCATCATTTACGCCATCAATATTGGAGCGTACTACTTTTTATGGGGAGCGATCTACGGCGGACAGCAGCAGCTTGGCGGTCTTTCTGTCGAGCAAATGACGTCCTACGTCGCAATCGCCTGGATGTCCCGTGCCTTTTACTTCAATAACATCGACACAGAAATAGCCCAGGATGTGCGAGAGGGCAAGGTCGCGATCGAGATGATCCGGCCGTATAACTATCTTACGGTGAAAACGGCGCAGGCATTTGGCGAAGGGATTTTCCGTTTTCTGTTTTTTGCGGGTCCGGGTATCTTCCTCATAAGCTTGATCATACCGTTCAGCTTCCCGGCTACGGCGACAGGGTGGGGCTTGTATCTCATCAGCTTGATGTTCGCCTTTTTAATTAACACACAGGTCAATTTGCTGACAGGCTTGTTCACATTTTTCCTGTTCCGCAACGACGGGATGATGCGTGCAAAACGGGTAGTTGTCGATCTGATGTCCGGTCTCGTGCTACCTATCAGCTTTTTCCCGGGCTGGGTGCAAACCGTTATGGGCTTTTTGCCGTTTCAAGCAATCAACTATTATCCGAGCCTGATCTTTACAGGTGCAATCACCCCGTCACGGGCGTGGGAGCTGATTGGATTTCAGGTCATCTGGATGTTTGTGATTCTGGTTCCCATCTTGCTTCTCTGGCGTAGAGCCAAAAGCAAGCTGGTCGTGCAAGGAGGGTAGATCATGCAAAACATCAAGCATATCATCGGCATTTTCGCAGACTACCTGGGGCAATATTTTAAAACAAGGCTTGCGTATCGTGCTGACTTTCTCGGCGATCTTGTATCCAACCTGATTTCCGAGCTGATCAACCTGGTGTTTATTATTGTCGTGTTTACACATGTTCCGATGATGAAGGAATGGACGCGCGATGAAATCATTTTCATCTACGGATTCTTTTTGGTTCCGTATGCACTGTTCTCCATGTTTTTCGGCTTCTGGGATTTCAATGAGCGCTATATCATCCGTGGGGAAATGGACCGCATTTTGACCAGACCGATTCACAATCTGGCACAAGTCTGTCTAGAATCGATCGCCCCGGACCGGATCTTTGGTGTCATTACCGGCTTGATCATCATGGGCTATGCGGCCTTTCAGCTGGAGCTGTCGTTTTACTGGTATGACCCGCTGATTTTTATCGGACTCGTCATTAGCGGTGCGCTCATCTATGGAGGCGTGTACACAGCGATTGCCGCCGTCAGCTTTTTCTCCGACTCGCGGACAGGGATCACCCCGATGATTTACAACATTCAGCAGTACGGGCGCTATCCGGTTGATGTGTACAACAAGGTCATTCGTTTTGTCCTCACTTACGTCCTGCCATTTGCTTTCGTCGGAGTATATCCGGCAGCTTATTTTTTGCGCAAAGAGGTTTGGTATACGTATGCGGCACTTACTCCGTTGATGGCTGTTATTTTCTTCGGGGTGGGCCTCTTAGTTTGGAACTGGGGAGTGACAAAGTACAGGGGAGCGGGGTCGTAAGGACTAGCCTCGCTATACATGGCATAACCTGATGGAGATTCCTTTGTTTTGCAGATAGGCAGACAGATGTCTATTCATTATTTTTATTTCACTGTTGTTGTGGTAATATTAAAAGTAACAAGTAACAAAAAAAGACCGCCCGGCTGCAACCGGGACGGTCTGCACAATAGACGCTTCCCACAAGGGGGCGGCTCAATACTGGATGTGAAATAGACCGCAGAGCTGTCGACTCAAGGGCGGTCTATTTCTTTTTGGTCAACGTATTTATTTACTTTTGTCAGAGTCTACCTGGCAGCGTAGTTTTTGCGGCAAGAGGCTTGGAAACCATATGTGGCACTCACACCACTGATGGCTGTTATTTTCTTTGAGGTGGGCAAGGGGTGGGGGCCTAAATTCTCTTAGGATACCGAGGAGAAATCGGCGGCCGCTTTTGATGAATTCATTTGCAATGGGAATTGTCTTTTGCTAATACTTCCCGTAAAATTAAGACAATTCAATAGGACGGGCTCACTCAAGGGTGGTCGGCTCACTCTCTCACTTCTTACAGCGAGGGGGTGATGCTGATGGAGGTTTTTCAAGCGTTGACGCTCATGTTTATGTTTGGCATGTTCATCCTCGCTTTGTTAACTTACCTCAAAAAGAAATAGACCGCCCTTGAGCTTAGCAGGCTAGGCGGTCTTTTCGCTGTAAACCAATATGAGCCGATCCCTTGTGGGAACGTCTGTTGAGGTAGCCGTAGGTGCGCCAACACCTATGGTTTTATTTATATCCGATTCAGAAAAGAAAAATTCATAATGCGAGATACGCTATTGTAAATGATAAGCTAAAAGCAACTCTATGCAAACCACTAATTGTACATCAACTATAACATGGCGAAAGGGAGACGTTCAATATTTGAGTGTAGAAAATCGCTAAGCTACAGAGTAATTAAGGATAGTTCAAGATAATTCACATTAAACACATCGGAAAAATTGATTAAAAAATGTCGTTTTGCCACTTTCCACTATTGTCAAATCAAAAAACAGCAGTATAATATGCTGTATACAACTTCACATTCCTTCGGGGCAGGGTGAAATTCCCGACCGGCGGTGATCATGCTTATGTAGCGTGTTAAGCCCGCGAGCCTCCCTAGCTATGAAAAGCGACGGAGTGCAGGATCTGGTGAGATTCCAGAGCCGACAGTACAGTCTGGATGGGAGAAGGATGACGACAGTACGTTTACCACACGTGCTTGTTTGCCTGTGCAAACGGGATGAGACGCAAGGGTGATTTATGAAAAATCTTCCTGCTAGTTTCTCGTACCCATTTTTTGCGCGAGCTATTTGTCATGCGCTTGTACCAGCCCTGAGGAGATATTATCCTCAGGGCTTTTTCGTATAAGTGCGGCCTCGGCTCTGCCAAAGCTTTGGGGCAGCCAGGTTTTTTGAATACACTTTGCTTACGACAGGCTTTCAAAGACGTGTGGATTCACGACCACTGTTGCCATTCCTCAAGAAGGAAAAAAATACTTGGGAGATGGTACACATGAAAGAAACAGCGCTGCATACTTCGCGCGCGCGCTCAACCCAAAAGCTGGTGACGATTCCGATGCTGGCTGCGGTTGCCTTTATTTTGCAATACCTGGAGGTTCCGATTCCACTGATGCCTAGCTTTTTGAAGCTGGATTTCAGTACGCTGCCAGCGCTGATCGGAGGACTTATGTTTGGTCCCGTAGCAGGCGTCTTTATCGAAGTAATAAAAAACACACTGCACATGCTCTTGAAAAATACAGATGGGCTGATTATAGGTGAAGTTTCCAACGTGATTGCGGGTGCGTGCTTTATTTTGCCGGCAATCTATATGCAGCGATTGGGCAAAGGGAAAAAAGGCTTCTTGACAGGTCTCGCTTTGGGGACACTGCTGCTGACGATCGTTATGGCGATTGCCAATGCGTACGTGCTCTTGCCGGCTTACGCTGTGTTGTATCAAATGCCGATTGAACAATTGCTTCAGATGTTCAATGCGACAAGCATCTGGTCGCTTGTCTTGGTGGGTATCGTGCCGTTTAACCTTTTCAAGGGAGTAGTCCTCTCGTTGGTTGCGTATCCGGTATTCGCCAAACTGGCGCCGAGATTGCAAGTGAGAACAGAGAAATAACGAACAGAGAAATCACGATAAGCATATTGGATTTGAGGCCTCTGTCCCGATGTGGGACGGAGGTCTTTTTTGTTTGATACAAGGCCTGCCATGAAAAGCCCGCAGAATTTACACCAGAACAAGCTTCCCGTTAAAATGAGCCATTTCCTTGCGAATTGTGCCATCGTCCTCATTTGTGATCATGGTTGTAATATCATCCATATCGCAGACTGTCACCAGCGATGATTTGCCGAACTTGGTTTTATCCACCAGCGCGATGACTTCCTTGATCGAGCTTGCGCCATACGCGAAAGAGAAGAAGGCTGTGATCGGGGTAGAGAACATTTGGAACCAGTTTTTGCTCTCTCCGCTAAAGATGCGAGACTTCATCGACAAGATTGGATCGCCGTGGGTACGCGTCTTTTTCGATGTCGGCAATGTGGTCGCGTTTGGCTATCCGGAGCAGTGGATTCGCATCTTGGGCAAGCGGATCGTGAAGGTGCATTTCAAAGATTATCGACGGGACTCAAAAGGCCTGGCTGGCTTTGTCGATTTGCTCGCTTTTGCAAACAACGGAAAAGCAGATCCGCGCCTACCGATATTTTGGCCACGAACCGAATGCTGCCTTTCATTGGGAAAAGCTGAAATGCCTGCGCGAGCATTTGATCGTGAGTGCTCATGCCACACATTGACAAGAGCAGAGGAACTTGTTAACATACTGTGTTAAAGAAACTTGCGCACACACAAAGGCAATGAAAGGACCGCAGCTATCCCCTGGTCACAGAGAGTCAGCCCTAGTCTGGAAGGCTGATACACAGGCATACCTGCACCCCATCCTCAAGCCGCTGGCGAAGAGCCGTGCCGGATGCCCCGCCGTTATCGGGACTTTTGAGCGGATTGAGCGCTAGTCGCTACAATCAATCAGGGTGGTACCGCGGATGTTTGATCCTCCGTCCCTTTTTTGGGATGGGGGATTTTTTGCATTTCAAAAGGAAAAATCAATGAATAAGTCCGAGAAGGAGCGTAGACGATGAAAGAGGAAAAAGCGTTTGTAAAAGAAATTACGCCACAAGCAGAAGACTTCTCGCGCTGGTACATCGACGCGATCAAAAAAGCCGATTTAATGGATTATACGCCAGTGCGCGGCTGTATCGTTTTCAAGCCGGACGGGTTTGAGCTATGGGAGAGAATCCAGGAGGCGATGAACAAGCGCTTCAAGGAGACGGGTCACCGGAATGCTTATTTCCCGATGCTCATTCCAGAGTCCTTTTTCCAGAAAGAAAAAGAACATATCGAGGGCTTCAATCCAGAGCTTCCTTGGGTGACGGAAGCAGGAGGAGAGCCGCTGGAGGAAAAGCTGGCGCTGCGTCCTACCTCGGAAACGATCATCGGTCATATGTACAGCCAGTGGATTCAAAGCTACCGTGACCTGCCAGTACTCATCAATCAGTGGGCGAATGTGTTTCGTTGGGAAAAGCGCACGATGCCTTTCCTCCGTACATCCGAGTTCCTTTGGCAGGAAGGTCATACGGCACACGTCACAGAAGAGGAAGCACGCCAGGAAACGATGCAAATGCTGGAGATTTACAGAGAGGTCGTCGAGCAGGAGCTGGCGATTCCGGTTTGGAAGGGACAAAAAACGCCGAGTGAACGTTTCGCTGGAGCAGTAGATACGTATTCCATCGAAGCGATGATGAAGGATGGAAAAGCCGTGCAGGCAGGGACCTCACACTATTTGGGGGATAAATTTGCACGTGGCTTTGAAATCAAGTTTCTGGATCGCGACAACCAATTTAAATATGTTCACACCACCTCGTGGGGAACATCGACGCGTCTGATTGGCTCGATGATCATGGTACATGGCGATGATCGAGGTCTGGCATTGCCACCGCGCATGGCTCCTACTCAAGTCATTATGATTCCGGTCGGGCCGATGAAGCTGCGAGAAAAGGTGATGGAGGCGTTCGATCCACTCTTTGACGAAATAAAAGCGGCAGGTGTACGTGTTCGTGCCGATCTGCGTGAAGAGACGCCAGGCTGGAAATTCAACGAATGGGAAATGCGCGGTGTACCTTTGCGTCTGGAGCTTGGACCACGTGATGTAGACAACGGTCAGGTCATCCTCGCTCGCCGGGATACAGGTGAAAAAGTAACGGTACCACTCGAGGGGATCGCTCAAACTGTAGCGAAGCTGTTGGAAGAGATTCAACAAAACATGTTCCAAAAAGCGCTGGAGTTTCGCGAGCAGAACTCTCATCTGGACATCGATACGCTGGAGCAATTGTCAGCTCACATTGCCAAGAGCGAGAGTGAAAATACAACGAGCGGCTGGGTGCTGGCAGGTTGGTGCGGTGATGATCAATGCGAGTCCAAAGTGAAGGAAGAAACCAAATTTACTTCCCGCAACATTCCATTTGAACCACCAGTAACGAAACAAAACTGCATTTGCTGTGGCAAAGAATCGCAGCAAACTGTCTGGTTTGGTCGCGCTTATTAATTCTGAAAGATAAAGAAAAGGGTGCGTCTGGCGAAAGAATCACTGGATGCACCTTTTTGCATTCAAGGCTGCGAAAGAAAACCATCGTCATAGATGGTTTTCTCAGCTGACTTGATTATTCATCTTAATCGTCAAACGGTTCTTCTGGATCATCTGTTGGATCTGCAGGAGTCAATGGAAAAAGAACATCGAAAAACTTGAATTTGCGACGTCCATCTTCATTTTTAAAGCCTTTGTACTTGTGAAGCAGTTCACTAATTTCGTCAACCAATTGATTGCGCTCTTCTTGACTTAAATAGAATTCAGTCAAATTGAACGCGAAGGTATGCTTGTACTCTTTACGAACATCCCGATCACTGGCAACAAAACGGTTGAGTGTGCGCATGAGATCCTTTTCCGTCGTGCGGAATGGAGTAAACATCACATCACTCAGTTGTTGTGCATTTTCCTCAATCATGAGTTGAAGCTTAACCTGAATCACCTTGGCAACCGGCTCGTAGTATTTCTCAACAATGGAACCTTTTACACGAGTATCTACCTGTTCCAACAAACCAACGCGCACGAGCTCTTTCACATGGTAGTGAAGGCGAGCAGCGTTTTCGCCCAATTCTGTAGCGATTTGTTTGGCTGTCCGTGGCTCCAGATCCTCGAAAAGTTCCAAAATTTTAACACGTTCGGCTATAGCAAGGGATTTTAATGCTTCCGGGTCCGTTACTTCAAAAAACTCTTTCATGCATTTCTCACCATCCAACTGACTAGGCCAAATTTTTGTGTAGGAATATTTAAGTACTTCACAGTGTGAGTGCTACATAGCTTAAACGTTCCGAGACTTACAACAACCTGTTCTTAATTTTTCTTAATTAATTCTAGCGTTTTCTGCTCGAAAGCGCAACGTGTATACAGATGAAGTGACTGTCAGCTTGTGGTAAAATGGGACAAGTAAATTCCAGGACAAAAGTAGAAAGAAGGGATAGCATGACCGCGATCGGACAAGCCGCTCCTCCATTTACATTGCAGGCAAGCGACAATCAGACGATCTCACTTTCCCAGTTTCACGGAAAAAATGTTGTGCTTTATTTTTATCCTAAGGATATGACACCGGGTTGTACGACGGAAGCATGCGATTTTCGCGATTTCCATCCTAAGTTTTCCGAGCTGGATACGATTGTGCTGGGGATTAGCCCAGATACGGTGAAGTCGCATGACAAGTTCATTGCCAAGCATGAGCTGCCATTCACGCTGTTGGCAGACCCGGATCATGAAGTGGCGGAAGCGTACGGAGTATGGGTATTGAAAAAAATGTACGGACGGGAGTACATGGGGATCGAGCGCTCCACGTTTGTGATTGATAAAGAAGGCAATATCGCAAAAGTATGGCCGAAAGTAAAGGTAAAGGGACACGTACAGGAAGTGCTCCAATTCATACAAGAAGAGTTGCAAAAATAAAAATCAATGGTCGCAGCTGCGAATGGAGGAACGGAAGATGAGTGTGTCAACACAGTATGTAGTCGAATCCTTTTGCCAATTAGCCAATATCGCAAGTCCATCGGGCAACACTGGAAAAGTTATGGCGTGGGTTGCGCAGGAGCTGGAAAAGCTGGGTATTGAATTCAAACGTACCAACAAAGGAGCGATTATTGCCACTGTACCAGGCGCAAATGAAGAAAAAGCGCGTTTGCTCACGGCACATGTCGATACGTTGGGTGCCATGGTCAAGGAAATCAAAGGCAACGGTCGACTGAAGCTGACCTTGATCGGTGGTTTTGAATTCAATGCAGTAGAGGGTGAGCACTGCGTAATTGAAACTGCCAGCGGTCGCTTGGTGACAGGCACTATCCTGTCTACGAAGGCTTCCGTGCATGTGTACGGTCGGGATGCAGGAAAAGCCGAGCGGACAGATGCAAATATGGAAGTGCGTCTGGATGAAAAAGTGACTAGCAAGCAGGAGGTACAGGCGCTGGGCATTTCAGTTGGCGACTTTGTTTCGTTCGATCCGCGTGTGACGGTAACGGAAAGCGGATTCATCAAATCTCGACACATCGATGACAAGGCGAGCGTAGCAATTTTATTGGGCGTGCTGAAATCATTGCGTGAAACAGGCGAGAAGCTGCCTTACACAACGTATTTCTTTATCAGCAATAATGAAGAAATCGGCTACGGTGGCAATTCCAGCATTCCGGCAAACGTCATTGAGTATTTGGCAGTCGACATGGGAGCGATTGGTGACGGTCAGACGACAGACGAATACTGCGTTTCCATTTGTGCCAAGGATTCATCGGGACCTTACCACTATGGATTGCGTACACATTTGACCAAGCTAGCGGAAGCAAATGGGTTGAATTACCAGGTAGATATATATCCATTTTACGGATCAGATGCGAGTGCGGCGCTGCGAGCAGGCTATGACATTGTTCACGGCTTGATCGGTCCGGGTGTAGACGCTTCTCATTCCCACGAACGGACGCACACAGAAGCACTCGACAATACAGCGAAGCTTGTAATGGCGTACCTCCAGTCAACCGAACTGCAAGCATAGGAGGACCGTATGGGCAATATGTATCAATGGGCTGATTATTACGATTTGACGCAGCGGGGCGTAACCGGTGACGTCGATTTTTACATGGAGCAGGCACGCCAGGCAGGTGGCAGAGTGCTTGAGCTCGGCTGTGGAACCGGACGAATTACGATTCCGCTGGCACAGGAAGGAATCGAGACTACAGGCCTCGACCTGTCTACAGAAATGCTTGCCAGGGCAGAGGAAAAGGCAAAGGAGCAAGGAGTTGCGACAGGCTTGAAGCTGCTGCAAGGAGATATGCGCAGCTTTGATTTGGGTGAAACTTTTTCACTCGTTATGATTCCGTTCCGCTCGTTCCTCCACCTGCTGCACATTTCCGAGCAGATGAAAGCCCTGACGTGTATACGAAAGCATTTAGCGCCGGGCGGCAAATTCGTGATGAACGTGTTCGTTCCTAAAATGAATCATTTTTATGAGGAAAATGAAAAAATGTCGCTGCGAGGAACCTACAGACTGCCTTCGGGAGAGGAAGTAGCGATGTGGGATTATACACGCTATGACCACTTTCAACAGTTGTCGGAAGTGACCCGGACCTACGAACGCTCAAATGCACAAGGGCTCGTGACTGAGCGAGTGACTGGACGGTTTAATTTGCGCTACATTTTTCCAGCAGAGCTGCATCATCTGCTGCGTCTGAACGGTTTCAAGGTCATACAGCGTTATGGCTCGTTTGCCAAGACTCCGTTTGATGCCAGCAGCTCCGAATTGATCATCGTCGCAGAAGCTTTGTAGTTGTCGCTTTCCAGAGGAATCCCGAAAAGATGGAGGGGTATATGATGAAGATTTACACGAAGTCAGGAGACAAAGGCGAAACGTCACTTGTAGCAGGTGTTCGTGTACCTAAGTTCGCAGATCGTGTAGAAGCATATGGGACGTGTGATGAAGCGAATTCGCAAATCGGTCTTGCCTTATCCCTGTTGCCACAAACCGACGAGTGGAAGGAGCTGAATGAAGTCTTTCATCTCATTCAGACAAAGCTTTTCCATGTAGGAGCAGAGCTGGCTACGCCAGAAGGCAAAAAAGTTGGCTGGCCGCTTGGGGAAGAGGACGTTACGTTCCTCGAAGAACAGATTGATCTGCTGGATGCCGGATTACCTCAGTTGACCAATTTTATTTTGCCTGGCGGTCATCCTGCGGCTGCTGCTTTTCACGTGGCTCGGACAGTAGTCAGAAGAGCGGAGCGAAAAGCCGTTCACGTAGCGACACAGGAGCAGGTAAACAAGACAGTCATCAAATACCTCAACCGCTTATCTGATTACTTGTTTGTCGTCGCGCGTCACGTTAACAAGCAGTTGGATGCTGTAGAAAAAACATTGCACGAATCCTAAGCATTAGCGAAGAGCCCCTGTTTTTATCACAGGGGCTTTCTCTCAAATGAGCAGGAAGGAAAGGAGTAAAAAGTGAAAAAGCTCGCGCTCGCATTTGTATATTCTGCATTGCTTAACGTCCTGTATTATTTGGTTCTGCCCGTCGTCAGCGGTGTGCTGCTCACCTGGCTGTATGTGCCGGACGTAGTCTTTGCCTATGATTCCGTGGAATACCTGCAAAACGAGGTAGTGTTTGGTCAAATAAGCGATTCTTCATTTGCATGGTGGCAAAGCCTTCCGTTGACGCTTGCTCTCGGGATGGTGATCAGCTTGGCATTTATGGCTATCACACAACGGTTTCGCCAAAAGAGAGCCTAGCGCAAGTAGGTAGCAATTCCTTCTTGAAAAGTAATTTTTGCCGTCGGAAATGTATCATACAGTAGCTTTCCATCATTGCAGGCGTTTCCTTCAAGCAGCATGGTCAGCTGCGTATTCGTGATTGGGAAAAAGGGGAAGCCTTCCATAAGGTTTACTACGGGCTTCATTAGTCCGAGTGGAATATGAAGCTTGCGAACGCTCTTTTTCCCAATCGCCTCTCCGATAGCATCCAGAATTTGTCCATACGTGAGTGGGGCAGGTCCACCTGTTTCATAAATTTGATTAGTGGAAGCGGGCAGGGTCAGCGCCTGGACGAACACATCTGCTACCGTTTCGCGGGCAACGGGCTGCAAAGGATAAGATCCGTTTCCGATAACAGGTGTGACAGGCAAGCGTACCAGATCAGCCAGCATGTTCACAAATTCATCCCCTGGCCCAAAAATCACGGACGGACGGAAAATGACGTACGGTATTCCGCTGTCTTGTACGAGCTGCTCTGCTTCGTATTTGGTACGATGATAGGCACTGGTTGCATTTTCGCGGGACCCGAGGGCGCTCATATGGATAAAACGGCTAACCCGAGTTTTTTTGGCTGCTTCGAGAACATTTCGGGTGCCCTCGACATGAATTCTCTGAAACGTAACGCCTTTTCCCGGCTGCTCCCGAATAATTCCGACCAGATGAATAATGGCATCACAGCCCTCCATCGCCTGAGCAAGTGAATGTGGATCAAGCAGATCGCCATTCGCTTCCGTGATAAGCGGGCTATTTTTGTCTAAACCGAGCTTTCTCGCTGAGCCTGGTCTCGTCAAGCAAACGGTATGGTACCCACTTGCTTGAAGCCGAGCCACCATGCCTTTTCCCACAAATCCACTCGCTCCAGTCAGGAATACTTTCATTCGAATCCCCTCCCGTAAAATTCTTCCAAGCTCATTGTACCTCATGCAACGGCCACCATGCCAAACGAACCTCCTGCCAATTGCCGAGTTGACGCAGATCGGTATAATGTAGGGAAAAGGGGGACATATCTATGGCACAACGCAAAGTACCCGTCGCGGAAATTTTGGATGAGCTGCATGAGCTATATCCAGACGCGCATTGTGAATTAAACTATACGACCCCGTTTGAGCTATTGATCGCCACGATTCTTTCGGCACAGTGCACGGATAAACGGGTGAATGAGATAACCGAGCCGATGTTCAAGCAATTGAACCAGCCCGAGCATTATCTTCATTTGACACAGGAAGAAATGGAAGAGCATATAAAAGGGCTCGGATTGTATAAGAATAAGAGCAAGAACATCTTGGAGACCTGTAGAATCTTGTACGAAAAGTACAATGGTGAAGTTCCGCAAACACATGCTGAGCTTGAAGCGTTGCCTGGTGTTGGCCGAAAAACTGCCAATGTTGTGTTGTCCAATGCATTCGGGGTTCCGGCTATTGCAGTCGATACGCATGTATTTCGCGTAGGCAATCGCCTGGGGCTCGCTAAGAGCGACAATGTCGATGAAGTTGAGCGACAGCTGATGAAACGGATTCCGCGTGAGAAATGGTCGGATGCCCATCATTGGTTGATCTGGCACGGGCGACGGGTATGCTCGGCACGCAATCCACACTGTGGACAATGCACGCTGCAATCCATGTGTAAATTTGCTGCAGCCGAGGCGAAAAAGACGAAAGCGAAGCCTGCTGCTAAGAAAACAACAAAGGCGAAATCCTGATTTCCACCTTCTTCATCTTCAAATTACGTGTAATGCATATTGACAGTTTTCGCTGACTAGACGTACACTTATTTAAAGTAATTCTAATCAATGACAAAGAAGTGAACTATTCTTTTGTCTTGCGAAGGACTGTGGGGTGTAACAATATGGCACAGCGTGTAGAAAAGGCTGTTGAAATCCTCAAGAATACCGGGGTTCGGATGACACCTCAGCGCCATGCAATTTTAACGTATTTGCTGGAGACGATGACTCACCCGACGGCTGACGAAATATACAAAGCTCTCGAAGGCAAATTCCCCAATATGAGTGTTGCTACGATCTATAATAATCTGCGGGTTTTTAAAGATGCAGGATTGGTTACGGAGCTCACCTACGGGGATGCGTCCAGTCGATTTGATGCCAACGTTGAAGAAGATCATTATCACGCGATCTGCTCAAGCTGTGGTGCGATTCGAGATTTCCATTTCCCTTATTTGCGGGATGCGGAGGAATCGGCTGCAAAAGATATCGGCTTTCGCGTGACGGGTCATCGCATGGAAGTATACGGCATCTGTGAGTCCTGTCAAAAGAATCCCCACTAAGTAATGCTTTTCGAGAAAACACCTTCTGCAACAACCGGATACCCAGTTGCTGCGGGAGGTGTTTTTGTGTCGGTATGTGTAACGTTTTGGCTTTTCACACGTCTTTCTTCTAGGTATAGGTTTCTATAAGCATTGAGGCTTATTCGAGTTTTGCCAGAATGTAAAAGGTTGTGAATTCATTGAACGCTAAATCTGATCGGAAGTATTTCTTTGAGGGGAGGTCGCGGCCATGAGCTTGGCAGTAGGGATGGCTCCTCGTCCAAGGCGAAGAAGAAGACGGGCGGCGCGGCTTTTCTTTTTGCTCATTTTCTTGCTCGCCGCTGTTTTTGGCGGGATCTACTGGTTTTTTGTGCTGCGCGCGTCGACGGAGCATGTACAGCCGTATGATGGAGAACACAATGTCATCGTATATGAAGGTACGAGGACCAAGGCGTCCTATTTGCTTGAATCCGACCAGATTCTCTTGCCATTTGAGTTTTTGAAGGAGCGGATTGACCCAGCGATTTTTTGGGATGAGCCTACCAAATCAGTCATCGTAACGACAAAAGACAAGGTGCTGCGCATGGAAAGCGGCGAAGTGGTAGCCCATCTCAACAAGCAGCCAGTGAATCTGCAGGTTCCTGTCAAGGAAGTCAACGGAACTCGCTATGTTCCGCTAGATCCTTTGGAAAAGCTGTATGCCTACTCGTTTGAGCGAAAAGAAGACACAGAGGTCTTGCTCGTGGAAAAGGAAGGCTACGAGATTCAGCAGGCAAGTGTGATCGCAGATGAAGAGCAGCAAAAGGTCCGTGTAGGTGCTTCGCATCGAACGCCGATTGTCGCTGAGGTAGGAGCAGGGGAAAATGTCGATATACTCGGAAAAGAAGAAGATTACTATCGTGTTCTGACAGCTTCCGGAATCGCAGGCTTTTTGCCGGTAAAGAGTGTTGAATTCACGAACGTTCGAAAAGTCGCTCTGAACCATCCGCAAGATTCCCAGCCGTATACTGTTTGGAAGCCTGACGGGAAGAAGATTAATCTGACGTGGGAGCATGTTGTAAATCGAAATCCGAACATTGCAGCAATTGGTGCGATGCCTGGTGTGAATGTCGTATCGCCAACCTGGTTTGAGTTGAAGGACGCAGAAGGTACACTCCTCAATAAAGCTGACCCTGCTTACGTGAAATGGGCACACCAAAGAGGCTACAAGGTATGGGGCCTGGTTACCAACGGATTTAATCCTGATTGGACAAAATCGGTGCTGAGCAGTTTTGACAAACGGGATAAAGTAATCGCCCAAATTATTCACTATGCGCACATGTACGATCTTGACGGCATCAACATTGACTTCGAAAACGTGTACCTGGAGGAAAAGGAGAAGCTGGTTCAGTTCGTTCGGGAAATGACTCCTTATTTGCACCAACAGGGGTTGACTGTTTCAATTGATGTAACGATCAAGTCAAACGCCAAAACGTGGTCGCTGTTCCTCGATCGCAAGGCGCTTGCTCAGGTAGTCGACTACATGGCAGTCATGACGTATGACGAGCATTGGGCAGCGAGTCCAAAAGCAGGCTCTGTCGCTTCACTGCCGTGGGTGGAAGGCGGCCTGCAGGGTGTACTGGAGGAAGTACCGCATGAAAAGCTGCTCCTTGGTGTGCCGTTCTATACACGATTGTGGACAGAGGCGAAGCAGGCTGATGGAAAGATCAAGGTCAGCTCCAAAGCATTGTCCATGACGAGAGCGCAAGAATGGATCAAGGAACGCAAGCTGACTCCAAAGCTGGATGAGGCATCAGGCCAAAACTATGTAGAATATAAAGACCCGAAGGATGGGAATGTCTATAAAATGTGGCTTGAGGACGTAAGCTCCATGCAAAAGCGTATTGATATCGTGAACAAGTATGACTTGGCTGGAGTAGCGTCCTGGCGCCGAGGCTTTGAAGTTCCTGAAATCTGGCAAGCTATTGAGGAAGGCTTGACGTCAGAAAAATCGACTCAAAAATCCTCATAACGAGTTGGATCGCATAGAAGAAAGCCACCTGCTCGCCCTGGTGAAGGGAGTGCGCAGGTGGCTTTTTACGTATGAATGGCAATTGATAAAGGTACATATTATGTCTGGTTTTGTTGAGGCTGTCCGTCCTCAAGCCGCAATGGTTGTCCGCAAAACATACAGGCATCCTCTTTTCCGAGCATCTTCGTTACCTTTTGGCACGAAGGGCATTGTACCTGCGGAGCCGATGTGGAAACCATCCCGGAAATCATGAACATCACTGTGCTTCCCATGGTCAGGATGAAGCCGATAATCAGTAGCAAGGTCATAAAGATGTAAGACCCTTTTAACAGGCTGCCGAGAAAAGGAATAAAGTCCAGATATCCTGCAAAGAAAGCGTAACCTGTATACATCAGCAAAATGCCGATTACCATGCTCCAGTTGCCCCAAGTTCGCATGCGTTTGATCTTGCTCAGGCGCTCAGTATTTTTCATCATCATTCCTCCTATCCTACAGTATATCACACAAAAGGATTTGTCTGTTGACAAGCAGGAAACGGGCAAGGTGTGTAGAATCCATAAGTTCAACCCAGGGGCAGGGAGGAAATAAGGCATGAATAGAAGGCCAGATGACAATCAGCAAACCTATCTTGAATTGCTCCAAAAGCGTATGGATGTACAAGCGGTGCTGATTTTGCCTGAATCGGATATGCTTGTCCCATTCCGTGAGGGAACCTTCTATATAGTTGTTGTCAATCATTCGCATGTAGATACTTCAATTAGACGTATGCGGATAAAAAAGCAAGTAATTGTCGAACAACAAATCAGCAGCTGGCAGTTAGAAAAGGGAGCAGTAAACGGTTTAGATGAGCGGCTTGCAATGATGCTGGTCAAAGCGGAGATTTTGTGGGACAAGGACGGCTACATGAAACAAATGAAGCAAAGGCTTGGCCGTCTGCCAGAATTTCTCCAAAAGAAAAACATCTGCCGAGAGTATTCACGTTTACTTCGCTTTTTTCATGAAACAAAAGAGCGCCTCCAGCAAGGTATGGCTTTGGATGCCTATCACTCTTCTATTCAATCGCTTGATTCGTGGGCACGACTCATTGTGTATGAAGCCGGAGAAAACCCGCAGGCTGCGATCTGGTCGCAGGTCAAGCAGATGGATTACTCTGTATACAAGCTGTATGAGGAGCTATCTTTTAATGCCGAGGCGCTGGAGAAGCGGATTGAGCTTCTATTGCTCGCCATGGAATTCTGGATTATTTCTCATATGAAGAATTCGGTCAGATTTCTGATAGAAGTGATGGAGAAAAGGAGCGGACCGTGGAGCTTGCAAGAGCTGATGAATCACCCGCTCATTCAGGACGCTGAGATTGAGGTTCCTTTGATTATAGATAAAATGGTGCAACGGTCCTTGATTCAAGAAGTAGCTTGTTTAGACAGTCAAAATGGGGATGAAGAAATTTGTTTTATATTGTTGGGGTAAATTTTTTTAAATACTGTTGACTTCTTGTTTTGATCCATGCTATATTAACAAACGTCGCTGCTGCACGAACGAAAAACTGGCAGCAAAGAAATTAAAAAACTACTTGATTTTCTGGGTAGAGATGTGGTAAATTAAAAAAGTCGTCTCTGGGCGACGGAGTAACACGAAATGCTCTTTGAAAACTGAACAGCGAAAGCGTTAATGAGTCTATCATGAAATGATTTGCCAGCTTTGAACCAGTAA
>NZ_CANMZW010000025.1 GCF_947502445.1 uncultured Brevibacillus sp. | reverse complement strand
GGGCATTCATCGTCATCTACGAATCATCTGAAAACACAAAAAGAGTGTAAAGAAACTGAGGGTTTCTCTACACTCTGGGTACCAAAGATATTTGGTACTTTTTGTTTTTTCATTCAGTATTACAATTAAGTGTAACAACATTCAGCAAGGAGGTAACGTATGGAAGGTTTTGAAATCTTCATCTATATATGCTTAGGAGTCACTTTGCTATTTGCCATTTCATCAATAATATTAAGAAGAATATTTCCAGAAAAGAATGGTAAGTACCTTGGTATAGGTTTTGCTGGATTACTTATAATAAGCATTGTAATTATAATCATCAGCTTTTTTGTCGGTGGTTGGAGCGGTATGGGATACGGATTGATAGGTATCTCCATTTTCATAGGTACAATATTTGGTGGTATTTTGAATATAGTGATAAAATACTTTTTTGATAGATCAAACAATTAATAGAGGAAATTTAGGATAGCAATCTGCTATCCTTTTTTCCTTTTGTACCCCTTGAACCATTAACAGCAGTAATGATGTGTTAAACCGTAATAACCTAGAACCTTGGAACGTTATGGCCTTTGTATTCTACTGACTCGTAAAACATATGGATTGGCCTAACCCACATTTTATGATCAAGGTCATTTTGATACACAATCACTTCTGAACCTGTTTCTGAGTGGGTTGCTATTCCAATGACTGTGTATTATCCGCCTTTATAATGCTGCAATCGTATACCCTTTTCCAAAATCAATTCCTCCCCATTTAACAAATCGATTGATGTGTTAAATTGCCACCTGTTCCTCAAGATAGCGCACTCGCTTACCTGTTTTCTTGGCATATTCAATCTCTTTTCTTGTGCTGCTGCCTACATAACCACCAACATTGATGACGTAAATTTCATCTGCCATATCGATTTTTCTGAAATGAATATTGTCCAGCATCTGTTTTTCTTGCTCAGTCAACTGGATGCTCTCGCTGTGACCAAAAACCCCGACTGATATAACGATGTTCCCCTGCATTGTCAGGTCTTTGTTAGCTGCTTCAAATTCCTTCTTGAACCGAGTAGAGCCGCAAAGAGTAATAACCTTTGGTTTTTCAACCTCACGCCTGCACTTGCATGGGAATCTGTAGTGGACTGCCTCTCCGCATGTTCCACAAGCGCCTATTCGTTGATGTTCGATATCTTTCAGCCTCCTTATTTAACAAATCGTGTGGTTTGTATCCATCCTTTTAAGAATCTCCTTACCAATATTTGTGATTTCGTGAATTGTTTTTAGAAAGACTCCGCACTCCTCGAAATGACCAGGAATATTATGCTGATTAGATTAGGAAGGAGTGGAAAGCGAATGGCGTATCCTGCTCAGGCTCCAACATCTCCACCCCCAAGTTTCATCCCTCCCAGACCAACTTACATTCCTCCGCAACCATCTACCTATCTTGTCGATTGTGTGTACGAAAACACTTATGTTTGGCTCGTAAATGGAGAACAATTTTGGTTTTATCCAACTACCGTTCAGTACGACGGTGTTACAGGCTATCGGTGGAACGGTAGGACCTGGATGTTTTATGGTATTGATCCAAGGTTTATCGATGCCGTTGTATGTTACCCGACTCCTACCCTTTATTAAGGTGTAGGAGTTATCTACAAAATTACCGATTTGTTAAGTAGTGCTCTTCCTTACCTTGTCTGATATCATCATTGCGAAATTAGCAACATCTGCACCTACTCTGATTACCAGCATCGGGTCGATACCATAAACGCACGCTGCTGTCAGTTCGTCCACCTCTTCTTGCAATCTGCTAAGGAGGAAATCCATCCATATCGCAATTGTCCCAGCCGCCTTTGTGGTCGTTCTCTTGCAGTTTGGATTCCATCTGACCAGCAAACCATTGAACTTGCTCACGAGGGTGAACGTTACCTTCCAACTGCTTCAAGAGTCGCGCTGCATCCTCTGCTGTCCCTTCACCGTTCAAGACCCGGTAACGCAGCTCATCGTCAATCGGTCCCCATAAGATGAGTTTTCCTTTTTCATACCCATCTGCGAATCCCTCACCAAATGCTAAGGCTAGTACACAAAACGAGTCATCATCACCATACCTATGGATTACGTCATCCGAGACCCCAACGGCATTCAGTTTCTTTCGGACATCCTCGTTGTTGTCAACAAGGATGTAAGCATCTTCGCCACCGTTCATATCTGCTACTTCAAGGCTGTTCAGAACATCCAAAACTGCTTGTCTATTCATCGCTCTTTCCTCCCTTTTTCTTCTTGTCTTGTTCCATGCATCTGACAGAGCACCACACAAGTTTTCTCCGTACACCGTAATGCTGGAACGATTTGCCGCATTTGTGACAAGATACTCTCACGGTCCTACCCCATTTCCCTCAATAACTATTGTGTTTAATGAAACTGCACTTTCACTTTTATTACATCTACTTGAAACATTTGGTTCTTTAGTTCGTACTAATAGTAAAAATATTCCACAAGTAGGTGTATTCATGGTTAAAGCACTTGGATTTGGGGCAATTTTACAGACCCTTTTAATAATCGTATTGTTGTCAATTGGGAATTTTGATCAAGTAGGTAATTACTCCGAATATCTTGCTCTTGGATTAATTACTTTAGGCGGATTAATGGTCTACAACACCCTTAGGGTGCCATCTCCTTACTACCAAGAAGATGACGCGAAAGATCATAAAAGTCGGTGGAGATGGACCATTTATTTTCTCCTGGCATCTTTACCAAGTGTCACTTTTGCTTTGATCTTTTTCCTCTTTTTTGATTAATTTCTTCTCTGCTTTACTTAGTACACAAAATGTTAAATACCCGGCAACGAGAAGATTGTCTGCTGCCCATGTTCTGCTGCTACTGGGTTGATCCACAGAACTTCGGTTCATGACCTGCCCGCCTCTGCCTGTACTTTGCGTTCTTCGCGTTGCCATTTCCGCAGTCGCTCGTTGTACATAGGGTGGTCATAGCCGGAGAGTAGAACCGGACCAGGATGCGACAGCAACGTTTCCAAAAGCTCCTCATGCTCTGTATCCTTCATTTCGTTCTTAAACATTCGTTTACTGCGAGTGGAAAGAATGTACGACGGATCGGCGTAGATCAGCACTTCTGGACGCTTGTATCGCTCGATCAGCTCTACCACAGGCTGGCATTCAATTTGCACACCCCTAAGCCTGTCTGTAACGGTCATGATCTTATCGCTGGTCTTTCCGCCCCGGTGCCATCCAATATCGTACGAGAAAGCGTCTTGCTCGCTCCAAGTAGTCTCAGCCCCGGTAGTATTCGGCCCGAGCGTATGGTGTCCAGCTGATTGCTCTGGCCAGAGCTTCCGGATTGTCTCGGATGACCGAGAATAAATTTGAAACTTCCCCGTCCAGGTCGTTCACAGTTTCAAGTATCGATCGCTCCTTGTTGAACAAGACAGCTCCGCTGCCAAAAAAAGGTTCCAAGTAAGTCGTATGATCCGGCATGTGGCTGATTATCCAGTCTGCCATAGACCACTTGCTGCCGGGGTGATGTAGGATGCGTGGGCATTTCAAGTTCGCCCCCTCCTCCTGTTTTTCTCTCTGAGCATTTTGTTATGCACCTTCGTACAGGTGATTCCAGGTCAACTGAAACCATTTGTCGTTCCTGCCTTTGATTCGTTCCTCATAGAACAATCCGAGCTCTGTTGCATCTTCTAGCCAAGGTCTTTCCTGTATGTCATCTATCCACTGCTGCTGGATCGCTTCTGCCAGTTCCTCATTGATCAGGGCTTGCGGATCAGCTCCGTACATCTTGGCAATTCGTTCATTCATACGCTGTGCTTCCATGACTGCTTCGAACAGTTGCATACGGGCTTTCACCGTAAAAGTCCCTTCTACATAGCAGAGGACCTTACCATTCCTCATTCGACCTGCCCTGTTGCGCGGGTCTTTGTACATTGTGAGGATCAACTCGCGCAGCTCAACGTATGGTTCAAACCAAGGTTTCTTCTTGGCTGTTTCCTTGGCGCTCTTGTCGATCGTGACCACCGGGCAGACAACGCATCCGAATCTTGCTCCGCATGCCTCGGCGGTTTCTCCCTTGTCAGCCTTACGCTTCGACAGACCGCATTCGCCTGTTGCATCCTTGTATATCTGGCTGATCTCTTCCGCATCGCCCCATGGCGTCTTCTTCTCAGCGAGATAGCCCCAGACGTCCTCTACCGTAAATTCCACGATCGGCATGAACGTTTTGATGGTTCTTCCTTTTTCTTCAACTTCTTCGCTGAAATACTTGGTAGAAAGGTGCTTGTCCACGCTCTCAGCGCGCTTGGCGGACTCGGATCGTCGGATGCCAAGTATTTTCATGGTTGGTCTGTATTCTTCTTCGAACTTCTTCTGCGGCTCCAGTTTCATCCGATCAGTGCAGTAGAGTCGCCCCTTTGCTGGCAGTGGATAGCCCAGCCCAAGAATCAGGAACAGGAGATTATTCTTTAAGCTCGCTTGCACCTCGTGGATCTCGAACGGCAGGTTGTGTTTCGCAATCGACTTCCTCATCCGTTCGAATTCTCTCTGTTCTGCTGATGGTTCGAGTGTTTTTTCTTTGTAGCTCACTACGCGCATCTACGAATCCTTTCCGATCCACATGCAAAAGAGCCTTACCCCGATCTAGCTTGACGGGATAAGACTCTAGGCTACATTCGTTATGCAGTTCTTTTCAGCATGGATAAATATTGTGCTACGTACAAAAAACGAGTAACTAGCGGCTCAGCGTCCGTCTGAATGGAACGGGTGTAGCTTCTTCCTTCACTCGCCAATTCTTCCAGCAAGCCAGCCAAAAAGCTCATCTCGTATGCTAGTGCTGTTTCCTGAAAATGAAGCAGCTCATTGATGTCACGTCCATCTATTTTATAGATGCCCTTGAGCAGGAGACGTTCCAGCCAGTCTGTCAATTTTTCCATAAACATTTGCATCTGTTCCATCTGGTGCACGCTCCTCATTTCTTATAAATCCAGCTTGATACTAGTGAGCGAGCTTCCTTGCAAGAAGCTGATCGGAACATAGCTGTCCCCGATATTCTGAATCAGTATAAAAACATCACGAAGCTCCAGCAAACGCTTATTTCGTTCCAGAGCACTTAGCGAGCGAGCAAATTTCTCTTGATGCGTAATTACCAAATCCAATGAATAGCCGTGATCATCTTCAATCGTGATAGACAGCTGCTGAGTAGCATCATCAAACTCGACATGACTTACTTTTTTTGCAAGGACTAAGAAAACGGTATCGGTTGATTGTTCAAATAAATCTCTCCTCCGAAGACTCGAGATGTTCGTCCAGTCACGAAGGAGCGTGTCACCCAGGTCGATATCCTCTATGTGCAGCCTTGGTTGAAGCGTGAGCTCAGTGTCCTCACTGGAAGACAAACGCTGCTCCCGATTAGTTTTGGGGTGCGTCAAGACAACCTGTGATCTCGACAGCTCTTCCATCGTCACCAAATCGCTCCAGGGAGATTTTCCTTTGTAGCTGTTCATATAGGAAAACGAGTTCCCTTCATAATAAACCGGACGAGCTTCTGTGTACGTATAAATGCGCTTGTCGTCTAGCGAGAAAAAGTAGTACGTAACTCCCTTGTATCCTGAGCGTGTTTCCCACGGATTCGCTCCCAACGAATACAAATGAAGCTGCGGGATCGTATAGTACTTGCTTTTAAAGCTTCCGAGCAGTTGCTTTTTCTGATCATTGTGCTCTGCTTTTTCCAGAGCAACCAGTCCCAGATAAACCCGTGTCAGCCGTTCAAGCAGCCCTTCCTTGGAAAACTGCACGTGCCGCTGAAAGAAAAGCGACAGGTCGCCATTGAGCCCGCGTATATCCGTTTCCACATTCGGCAGATTGCCGTTATGTGCTGCTATGGCCAGCAGCTCTAGCCGTGTGCAGATCGTGTTCGGCAGCTTCGCAAGTCCAATGCCAAGCACTTCCTGAATCAGCTCTTTTGTTTCCCTGACTACCTCTTCGTCATAACTTACTTCCATGTTGGTTGCCTGCAATGCTGCATTGTCATCCATCTGGTTAGCATGCCGATAGCGTAGCAGGGCTTCCAGCTTGTGGATACAGTTGCCTTTTGACTTGCAGCTGCACATCGTCTTCGCGATTTCTGAATCCGGCTCAAACGTAACAATCACGTTTTGCGTGGTCATTGTCACTGTAAGAAAAGATGTGACAGCTATTTGGATGTCATCATCATATTCCAGTCGAAAAAGAACTTCCTCAATCTGCGCGGCTGAGAACGCTTTGGCAATTTGCTCTGGGGTCACACGCAATAACCATTCAAAGTCGGGCTGATAGCTCTCTGCCTCCTGAAAGGGTATATCCGAAGAGAGCATATTCTCTCTATAGTAGACGATGGCGATCAGCACATGCTTGCAAATTTTATCGGAAGGGCAAGAGCAGGAAAACCGTGAAATATCTTCATGAAGTCGGCATACGCTGTCATCCGACAGCGCACACTCGACGTGATCATCCCCAAATTCGTAGGAAACCGATATTCCTTTTTCCATGTCTTTGAGCGAACGATTGTAAATGCCTTTGTTTGCGTATTGAATCAAATACTCTTCATTACAAAGAGCAATAAATCGATGGAAATCCGTCTTGAAATCAGCCATGACTACTTGCCTGCTGCCCGTGTCACATCATAAACGGTTTCACTGAAAACGCGGGCAGGTATCTCCGTGAGCTTGATCCGCTCTGTTGGTTGGTAGTAATGATAGCGGTACTGATTGTCTTTCGCTGAATAAAAGGCGAGCTCCTCCAGCTGAATATCCTCCATGCCGTCATAGTATGAGATGCTCGCTCCACTGATTTTAAGTTCAGCCACAATATCCCCGTACACTTTGTGGAACTCATAATAGAATCCGGCATCTTGTGGGATTCCTTTAGTCCAACCGAATTTCTCCATCGTTTTGGCAAAGGTGGTAGGTGTGTACGAATCCTGTGGCAAGCGCAGGATTGCATGAGCCTTCAGCTCTTCCTCTGTCGGGAGGAACGCTTCACGATTCAACTGATCAAATGGTTGCGTAATTTCGTAATCCTCCAGCTGAGTACGCCAGCCAGCAAGTGTATCTGTGTCCAGCTCCAGCGGGTGAATCAAGCCGATAAGCTGACCATCTGCAAGCTCATATTCGTCCTCATCCACAGTGTTAAACGTGCCATCGTCCATATAACGGAACGTATCGACGAGCTTTCCATCCTGGTAAACACCCCAGACGAGACCAATCGCGAACTTTTGCATGAGCACGTTTTCCACAAACAGCCCCTTCCACGCTGCAGTAGACCAGAAGCGCGCCTTGGACAGGAATTCTTCGAGGCGAAGAGATTGAATTTTGACCAGATTTTTCAAATCCTTTTTCAGCAAAGCAAATGTTGCACGTGCCTCTTCGGCCTTCTGCTGATCGTCTTTTGCTGACGGCGCAGGCAGATTTTTTACAGCTTTTCCCGTACTATCGTTGATAACCTCTAGCTCCAACTCATTGTTTACCTTGACCGTGAAGGTGCGATCACCGTAATCAAATACTTGCTTGCCGGAAGCATCAAAGCCAAGCTGCGTCACCAAGCGGTCCTCAAGCTCTTCCGTCGAGATGTTCTGATTTGTGGCAGCCATGTTCAATGCTTCTTCTGCCGCATTTTTCACCTGCTTGTTCTTGATGGATCTCTTCGTGTGGTCAATGATACGCAAGGCAGCCAGGTCGTCGGAAAACGATAGCGCGCGTACGCCATCCGAAGCCAATGCTCCGCGTGAATGATCGGTCCAGTCTTTGATCATCTGTCCAATCGTATCGACACTGCGTCGGTCGCCGAATGCGATGCAAAGCGGCATGACCCATTTTTCTTTTGCGACAGCTCCATTATCCAGCCATGCGCGCAGCACCTCTGCTGTAAAATCAGCCAGTGACGCCGCAGACAAGTGCTCTTTCAGTTCAAGGACGCGAGGATTCGGCGCTGTCTGTGCCTCGATAGAGCTTGTCAAAATGTACTCCATCACTTCTCTGCCGAGCTCGTTGCCTTCCGTGTCGCAGAGAGCTGGAAGTAGATCGAGAGGAAGCCATTTGATCCGTACCAATTTTCGTTTATCTACCAGATTGCCGAGATTGGCCAGGCTCGCATCTGGTCCGCTTTCTTCCGAATCTACGAAGGCTTGCAGCAGTGTTTTGAATTTGTTGTTTTTCTCTTTTGCAAGCAGCTCCTGGAAAATTTCTTTGCTATCTTCCAGCCCACGGATAGCATCCAATGCCAGCTCTTTCACTTTTGCTTTTTTCTCCGTGGTATAGACGTGCACATACAACTCCTTGTCTTTTTGCAAAAGGAATTCTGCGTTCGCAATCGCCGACACCTTCTTCGAGGTATCTCCCATCCCGAGCAATATGGCTTGATTTCTTAGCTCAAGTGGCAAGGATTCCTTTTGCGCGAGCATGGTTTCCAGAACGAACATCCGGACATCTGTATCAAACTGTCCAAAGGAGGCAAGGCAGATTTCCGGGCACTTATTGATCAGAGTTACATAGTTCTCTTCGTTGACCTGTGTGTAATAATAATACGAGCCCTTGCTTTCCAAGATCTGAACGACAAGCTTTTGCATGTCTATGTCCTCGACTGTCCGGTACAAGTCAACAATGCTGCCCAGTTGGTCCTGGAACGCATGAGCCAAGCAGGAAAGGCCGACCTTACGAGAAGATTTATCGACATACGTGCTTAAAAATTGGATCAACCGCTGGATAAATGGGTGCTCGATAGGCAGGAAGCTCAGCAAATACATCTGCTGTCCCACTCGCTGCATGTCCTCTAAATGGGACGATCCAAGCACCTCTTCAAGCGTGCAAGTGCCTTGCAGGAAGCTGGCGAGCTTGGCCGTCCCCTTCATCCGGCGAAGCGCATCCAAAATGATCGTCTCCAGGGAATGCTCCTGATCCGATAAATCGATACCTTCAGCTTGCATGATTTTGAACAGATAGCCCTTAATAATCGGCAGCGTGGTCAGTTCGAAAGCCCGTCTTGTCTTGTCGATGTTCGCCACTGTCAATTCATCGAGCTCTTTCCAAGCAATTGGCGCGGAGGAAAGATGGTTTCGCAGCTTCAGAAGCAGCAAGTACGGTTCATCTATCTGTACGAGCTCAGCCAATTGAACATCCTGCGCCAATACATCCAGTGGGAAAAGCTCCATCAGAATGGTCAAGACAGAATGCAGCTCGCGATCCTTTTTATCTGGCTGTGCAAGGAAAGCTTCAATCCCTCCAGCGACATGCACGCGGTAGTACACCAGGCTGAGTATCATCTCCATATAACGCTGCTTGTGCTTGTGGTTCAGGACAGATCCTTCGTTTACAATATCGTCAGGGAAATAGGTTTCCCGAATTTGCGCTCTTTTCTCTTTTAAAAATACTGGAGGCAACACTTCATTGGTGACCGAATGATTACTGTTGATTTGAAGCATGGTGATGTTCTTTGCCAGATTCCATAATTCGTTGATGTACGCTTCCTCGTCTCCTGTAACGAGATGATAGTAGATCGGCTCCAGCTTTACCTTCGCTTCTTCCAGCAGCGTAGGAGAAATTTCGTACGCATACGCAATGAGCAGCAAATGATTTGCTCGCTCGAATACAGAATTGTAGTCCCGATTAATACTGGCGCGATAATCCTCCGCAGCCTTAACCATGAACTCACTGAAAATAGGGAGTCCGAAATGCTCGACCGTGTTTTTCATAGCTTCGAATGCTTCTTCCTCTTTGGCAGCGCGCCTTTTAGAAGTGTCGATTAGCTTTCGTAGCTTGATCGCTTCCCAGAAGCATTTGTCCATGACGTCTCTCTTTTCATAAAAACGATGGCTTGCCCGATACACCAGCTCTGCCGCACGGAAAAAGGCCCGCTCATCCCCGCTTTTTTTCAGCCTATCGAGATGGTTCATTACCGAATAGCCATAAAATCGCTGATTGGCCTCAATGGGCGGGCGCACATCGGTATCACCGGTCACGTAGTCAGCAATCTGATCATACAACTGGCTGTTCACATGTCCAATGTTGATATATTCTTCTACAAATCGTTTCGTAAGTGGATCAGCGACTGTTTTACGCAGTACCAATTCAATCTCCTCCTCTATCTTCCCTCGCTTATTTAATGATCTTCCCAATCCATTGTGATAACTCGTTTGGTGTGATCGCAGCCACATTGGCGCCCATATCAGCCAGGACGCGCGCGGCATGCTTGTTGTAGGTGGCATTGCCGTTGAAATCAAGCGCAGTGAGCACTAAAAATTTGCAGCCAGAATCGATGATTTCCTTGCTCTGGCGATACATTTCCTTGATTGGATAGCCTTCCTCCAGATCGCTCACCAAGATGAAGATCGTCTTGGCAGGATTTTCGAGAAGGGATTTTCCGTATTTGAGGGCTTGTGCAATATGAGTCCCCCCACCCAACTGCACACTCATTAGCACATCTACCGGATCATCCAAGCGATTACTTAAATCGACTACCTTTGTATCAAAGATGACGAGATGTGTCTTTAACGCCGCCAGCTTGTAAAAAATGCTCGCCATAACCGCACTGTAAATGACCGAATCCATCATACTGCCGCTCTCATCCACGACAATGACGACGTTCCACTTGTTGTGATGCATGATATTACTGTGAAAATAGAGATCATCGATGACAAACCGATTCTTTTTGCGGTCATAGTTTTTCAAGTTTTTGCGGATCGTTTTATGCACATCCAGATTTCGCATTGTCTTGGTATACCCGCGCCTGTGACGATTGCGCTTTCCGACAATGCTCGTCTGGACCTCCGATTCCAGCTTTCGCCGCAAATCCTCAACGACCTGACGAACGATTTCCTTGGCGCTTTTGACGACCTCGCCTTTCATCCTGCCCTTGAATTGTAAAATGTTTTTTAACAGCGTCATGTTGGGCTCAAGCTTTTCCAATACTTTTTTATCGGTTAACAGCTCAGTCATGCCGTATCTGTCGAGTGCCTGCTTCTCAAGGATCTCCACCGTTTTTTTCGGAAAGAGCTTCCTGACCTTGCCGAGCCAAGTCGGAACGGTCAGCTGTGAATCGCCCCTTCCGCCCTCTTTGCGGTAGCCCTGATCCTCCCCATACTCTCTGCTGTAGAGAAAATCCAGGATTGAATCCAATTCCTGATACGAAAAATCCTGGGCTGAAAAATGCTCCGAGTTTTGTAGCGACTCCTCGGCATGCGATCCGAGCAGCAAGCGCCATCGGTTGAGGGCTTCCCGGCTTAGATGAGGTTCCATTTGGCAAATTCCTCCTTGATTCTCAGGTCCAGCCGACGTGCCTCTCGCATGGTTTTCTCATCGACAAACGGGCTCAATACGTCTTCGACAGGAGACTCGAACAGTGTAGCTACCTTCTCGGAGAGCATGATAATTTCCATGGGACTAAAATAAGTGAAAGCAAGGCGCAGCTCAGGAACGACCTGAACAAAATCATCGTAGCTGATGGAGCTAATCATTTGGTTCAGATCGTTCAGCAGCGCATCCTCGTAAAAAAGATAGTCGCGAGCGACGAGAAACACCCCTTGCAAGTAAGGAGCTGTATGCAAAATCTGATCAGGAGTACCTAGCATATATGCTCGGGCACGGCGAGAGACCTCTTCGCGCGCAAGCACTGCCAGATTGCATAAGATCGCTGTCACGACTCCCACGAGATTGGCTGGCAGCTGGTCACTGTGTAGTAGTTCCTGTAGCTGATCGCTAAAAATTTCCCGTGACACTTCCGCTTGCTTCTGTTCACTTATCGTATAAAGGAACTTGAGCTGCTCTGCTACCTGACTCCATTCGTCTGGATGGGGATTGGATTGCAGTGCAATTTTCGTTACTGCCTCATAGTAGACATCATCAACGAGCCGCTCCAGTCGGGCCGTTTCCTTTAGCCCAAATAAACGCTTTTGCTCATGAAGAATCGTGAGCACCTTGAGCGTTTGACACAAGGATAAAAAATGTCCGTCCTGCTTTACTGATTGCTCCACCAGCTCAAACAGTCGTTCCCCGAGCTCTTCCAGGCCCATGACGATCGCTTGCAGCAGCCACTTTGCCAGCTCATGACTTTGATGCTGCGGCAGCTCCTTCACCATATCCTCCAGCTTTTGGGCAGCTGCTTCCTGCACCGTTCCTCCGTAGATAGAAGCCTCGATCAAGCGTGCTTCCACGTAAGAGGAATATCCGTAACGCCACGTTTCCCGCACGAGATTGACATGCTTGTAGTTCATCCAGTCGGGACCGGCTTCCTTTTGACAAAATTCGGTTCCTAAAAACTGCATGCAATGAAAAAAATGACTTGCCTGACGATGCGTCTTTTTCGCATACAGCTCCAATATTTTCTGGTTGCGACCTGTGGTCGATATTTGCAGCTTGTGCGTCTTGCACTTCTCCTTGCAATCGCGAACAATCGGCACATCCAGATCGTTTTTTGCTACCTGACCAATCCCATCGCCCGTCATGAGCTCTCTGAGGGCCTCTATCGGCTGATTCGTAGCGATCGATCGTTCCCCTTTGGTAAAAGCCGACAGAACGGAATCAAGCAGCTCGTATGCGCCACCCTCTGATTTCTCACGCAACACAGCTAGGCCACTCATCAAGCTGTACGCTTCAATGGCATCTGCCGTGGAGTTGCTTTCATCTTTATCGCGCAGCTTTTTTAACAAATGGGGCAAATAGGTGAGGGCGCTCTTGGTAAAAGGGGCACTCTCCTTCTTCTCCAGCGCACGCCATACGTTTTCGTAGTAATGGACGAACGGCATCCCACTGGCGTAGCCGTTTAATTGATCGGCTTCCTGATAGGTGTATACCATTGGATACACCTTTTCTTCCTTTGCTTTTTTCACCGTGTAGGTGGTCGAACGGTTCTCGATCAATCCGTATGTATGAAAACCCCCGGTTACGACGAGGATCCTGTCATGTGTTTGTTTGGTTTCCTCAATCTTTTTTCGCATGTGTGCTTCGCGGATCAGGTCACCCTCAGCCTCTAATGCCGCATCGTCATAGCATTTGCGTGACAAGTAGCAGTAAGCAAACACTTCCTTGACGAAATCGGCTGTCGTTTTGCGGATGCCTTCGATTTCAAATACCTTTTCCCACAGCTCGTCGAAATTGCGACATTTCAGCGTCGCACATAGCTGCTGAATAAACGAGGACCCCGACAGCATGCGCTCATCGTGATACGACTGTTTTTCATTATGCTTTTTCAAATCGTGACCGTCTTCGAGGCTCTCCAGTCGACTCCCGTATCCCAGATCGATGAAAGCAGCTGGAATTTGCAGGCGCTTCGCTTCCAGCAATGCCACGTACTCTGGTGAATACGACAGGAAAGGGAAATAGCAGACATATTTACGTTCTCCTGCGGTGTACGCGTAATATATGCTCACCGGGGGCTGTGTCTGGTCATTCGCCAAAATCGGGATCAAGTGATTACTGTTATCCGGTCCTTCAATCAAAATGATCGAAGGTTGATAGGCTTCAATCGTTTTCTTTAAATGGTAGGAACAAGCTGGACTATGATGCCTGATTGGAAAATAAACGACTTGCTTGTTCAGGTTATAAACCTCTTCTGCTGCCAGCTTGTTTATCTGATCCATTTCTTCTCGTTGTAATAAGCTCCCCATAGCCCCTCTTCCTTTGCCCGTTCTTTAACCACTTTGGTAAAGTACGTTTTTAGGATGCCCCCGTCCTTCTGGTTTTCTTTCACCACTGCGCCCAGCATGTTTTGTACGAGACGCTCCAAGGAAATGGGTTTGTTCTCGTAGTAATGGGACGTCATTGCACTCTGGACGTAGACCGATACTGCCTCGGCTGTACTCATGACTGACTGCGGGGAATCAATTTTGTAGCCTTCCCTTGTTTCGCCAGTGCGCAGCTCCATAAAGGTCGTTGCCAAAATTTCAACCACATCACGATCGATTTCGATATCGACACCACTTTGCTTGAGCAGCATTTTTGCTTGTGATTCAATGATTTGCGCTTCCATTTTGACATGATTAATCGGCGAGATCGTCTCGAAATTAAAGCGACGCTTCAGGGCGCTGCTCATTTCATTCACGCCTTTGTCTCGCAGGTTGGCTGTAGCGATAATATTGAAGCCTGGCTTCGCAAATAGAATACCGTCTTCCATTTCTGGTATGTTCATCACTTTATCACTCAAAATACTGATTAAAACGTCCTGTACCTCAAATGGGCACCGGGTAATCTCTTCAAAGCGGGTAATGACCCCCTTGTTCATACCTGTATAAAGCGGCGAAGGTACCAGTGCTTGCAGCGAAGGTCCTTTGTCCAGCAGCATCGCATAATTCCAGGAGTATTTGATCATATCCTCGGTTGTGCCTGCCGTACCTTGAATCGTATTCGTACTCGTTCCGGATATCGCTGCCGACAACAGCTCACTCAGCATCGTTTTGGCAGTACCTGGCTCACCTACCAGCATCAATCCACGATTTCCTGCCAGCGTAACAATAGCTCGTTCGATGAGGACATCATCCCCGTAAAATTTTTTCGTGATTTCGATCTTTTCGCCTTCGTATGTAAGTGGCTTATCCGTACCAAGTATAAAATCACGAACTGCTTTCGGTGACATCAGCCAGTTCGGCGGTTTGGCTCCTGTATCATTGGATCTGAGCGCACTCAGCTGTGCTGCGTATAGTTCTTCCATTGGTGGCTTCATTGTCTCCATCCAATTGTCACTCCGTTTCTGCTTTTTCTAAAAAATAGGCTACCTCAAAAAATAATAACCATACAGACTTTTGGAAATAAAGGGTATTTGGTCCCGATAATAGGTAAAATATGTGAAAACATGAGGATTGAGTACTAGTTGCGAGCTCGCTTTCTTCCCAGAATAGAGCTGATCGAGATAACACCCAATGTCACATTCGCGTTCAAAATAGTCTTTCGTGATAGACAACACAAAAAGACCAGTCCAAACATGAGTAAGAATGTTTTAGACCGGTCTTCTGTATTCCATTACTTTTTACAGCTGTGTGCGCAAGCTCCATAGCTCCGGGAAAAAACGATGATCCAAAGCTCTCCGCAAATAGTTTACCCCTGAGGAGCCGCCTGTTCCCTGCTTTTGTCCAATAATCCGCTCCACTGTTGTCATGTGGTTAAAGCGCCACTGCTGCTGTTGACTTGCGATGTCGACCAGCTTTTCAGCCAGCTCATATAGATCCCAATACTGATTGACGTTCCGATATACCGTAAGCCATGCCTGCTCGACACTCTCATTCGGCTGATACGACTCAGACCAATCGCGATTCAGACATTTGGGGTCAATCGGCAAGCCGCGCTCTGCCATTGCCATGATGGAAGCATCGTAAATGCTAGGCGCTTGTAGTGCACTGTTCATTTGTTCATACAATTCTGAATCATGCTGATACACCGCGAGCACATGACTGTTTTTGTAACCGAGCATAAATTCAATCAGCCTGTTCTGATACGACTGGAATCCAGAGGAATGGCCTAATTTGTCTCTGAACTGCATGTAATCAGCAGGAGTCAGAGTCGAGAGGACATCCCATGATTTGATGAGCTGCTGCTGAATTCGTGAAACTCGTGAGAACATTTTGAAAGCTGGCTCCAATTCTTGATTGCGAATGCTCTCCATAGCGGCACCGAGCTCATGCCTAATCTGCTTCATCCAAAGCTCACTGACCTGGTGGATGATGATAAACAGCATTTCATCATGATGTGTAGATTGCATGACTTGACTGGACAAGATCTTATCCAGCTGCAAGTAATCGCCATAAGTCATTTCTTTTTGAAAGTCCGTATGAATGTCTTTTTCCAATGCGGATGTGGATTCTCCCTTGTTCTCTTGTGAGTGTGTCATCTAATGTTGACCTCCCCTTACTAGGCATATGAATGGCAGCAAAAATAAACATTCGCTCAGATTGCGTTTTCACGATCACTTTTGTCACCACTTTTACTATTCCTGATATGCTGTAAAAGTTCCTGTCTGTCCAATAGATTTTATTAGACACAATCCATTCTGGGGAGATATCCCCATCGACGAGCTCTATGCCTGGGAGCCAACAGGCGACGAAGGCCATGTTGGTCGAATTGAATTCAATCTCCATCTTATTTAATGAAGAAACGGGTAGTGGTCTTTCTTGCTGGTAGTTTTCTACCGCTCTTTTCACTCCTGCTTGTCATACGCCGAAGCAGGTACGGCTCTGCAAACGGATATCAGATGAAAAAGAGGGAGCTGTCCCAAAAGTAGATTTTCCTACTTGAGGGACAGCTCCTTCTTCCCGCGCACCAGAGCAGAATCAGTAAAATCACCAAGCAGTACTTCCAGCTTGACTGAAGGTTGCGAAGCACTGGGAGTTCTATAGTTGGTATATACGTTTGTATTTACTTTCCAAGTACTCCACCAAATAAGACGCGTTTGTAAGCTCTCCTGTAATATCCTGCAGCAACTGATTCGGACTTTTCAGCTTGCCATACTGATAAATCTTGTCAACGAACCACGTGCGAATAGGTGTAAACTCCCCGTTTTCGATGAGCTCATCAAAATTGGTGATCTCTTTCTTCAACGCATGCAAGAATTGTGCCGAATAAACATTGCCCAGGGAGTACGTAGGGAAATAGCCAAATAATCCGCTTGACCAGTGTACGTCCTGAAGTACTCCTTCCTTATCCGTTGGCACATCGATTCCCAGATAATCCCTCATTTTTTGCTTCCAAATCTCTGGAAGGTCAGCAACCTCATAGGTCTTGTTGATTAGAGCCTTTTCTATTTCATACCGAATCATAATGTGCAGGTTATATGTAAGTTCATCGGCTTCCACACGGATAAGCGAAGGCTTTACCTGATTGATTCCACGATAGAACTGCCCTTCATCCACACCTGCAAATTGAGTAGGGAATTCCTTTGTCAGATCCTTGTGAAAATGCTTCCAGAACGGCAGGCTGCGGCCAACTACATTTTCCCAGAAACGAGATTGAGACTCGTGGATTCCCATAGACGTTCCTGTCCCCAAAGGCGTACCAAACAGGTCAGGAGAAATATTTTGCTCATACATCGCATGCCCTGCTTCATGGATCGTACCAAACAGCGCCATATTAAAGAAGTGAGGATCAAAACGAGTGGTTATGCGAACATCTCTAGAGCCAAACATGGTACAAAACGGATGGACACTACGATCGAGACGGCCAGCCTGAAAATCGTAACCAAGCTTCGCGATAATCCTGCGTCCAAACTCTTCCTGTTGTTTCTCATCAAAGAACTTGGTCAGGAAAGAGGTATCGGGTTGATGGGCAGAATTTGAAATAGCTTGCAGCAAAGGCACGGTTTTCTCGCGGAGAAGCCCAAACATTTTATCCAGCTGAGTAACAGTCATACCTGATTCGTAATGACCTAGCAATGTATCGTAGACATTGTCGCCCTTTTTGCCCCAGTAGTCGATAAACTCGATCTGCATGGCAACGACCTTCTCCAGATAAGGACGGAACATGGCAAAGTCGTTTTTAGCACGCGCTTGCTCCCACACGGTTGAAGATTGCGAGGTTAGTACAACATTCTCCTGATAACGGTCTATGGGAATCTTTTGATTTTTCTCATATTCTTTCCTGTACTCCAGAACGCTTCCACGTGTGACCGGATCAAGGGAGGCCAAGGTATCTGGCTCGCTTAGTTCGGCAAGAAAGCTTTCCATTTCTTTAGACGTTAAGAGTTTAAAATGTTCCCCAGATATGACACCGATCATTTCTGCGCGGGACTCCATCCCCTTACTCGGTCCATTCACGCGCATATCCCAATCGAGAACAGCTAGTGTATGACCAAAGCTGACAATTTTTTTGGCTAATTCACGAAAAGCGCTAACTTGTTTTTCCAATGCGGATGACGTCATGTGAACCCTCCTCTTGTTTCGTTTCTCCCACCCTCAGAACAGTTACTGATGCTCTTCATCGATGACAAACTGAATTGCATTACTTCTCGACAATGTTATCTCTGCAAACAATTTTGTTGTCTATTTTTAGGAAATTCGACATCTTTATGCATGTTCCTCTAAATACTCATTCCAATCGCATCCCATGTTTTCAAACTTGATCCTAGCAAATGCGCTTTCGCTGGATCTAGATAATCATCCACCAAAGCGATCTGACAGCCATCAGTTCGGTGCGTCCACGACCAGTACTTCTTTGTCACTCATTTCGTTCTACCACTCCGGCGGCTGAGTGCGGAATCGGAAGCGACGTCCTGTTCATGAATTACTGGACAATTTCAAAAACGGAACCTTGGTTAAAATCAGTCACCTTCGTAGATCCATAAACCCCTAAATATAGTTTGGTTTGATCCTGATTCGTTCCCAAACTAACATAATAAGCTGATTGTGATCCAAAATGATAATCGGTTTCAATAACACTAAAATCATTTAGCTTACAATCTGCTTGTACCCTGGTATAAGCTAAAACCCCTCTAACTGGAGGGTGAGATCCTTCATCTCTGGCAAGATCAGTAAACACAACACTTCCCGTTAAATCGGGCATTCCATTTCCCATATAAGGCTGGACTCCTGTTAGTGCGGTTCCACCAAATTTATTGGGCCTAGGATCTTTATGAAAATAACTCGTTAAAGGCTGAAGACGTTTTACTGAGGTTATGATTGCTTCATTGAAATAAGTAATTGTTTTCTCATCCAAACTTGGATTTTCAGAGCAGCCCATAATCAACGAAGTAGGAAAAGCACCTTCCCACCCTCGCCAGCCAAAGTTAATGAATCCTTCTTGGTCTAGTTCAGAACGCATTAAAGAAGCTTGAACAAGCTGGGTAACCGGTATTGGTATATAATGAACGAATGAAAAAATCGACTCTACCAGATCCTGTCCGACAATCCCCACATATTTCATATACTGATTATAGAACCTTTGAAATGAAATGCCTGGAATATTACGAACCCCTTTGGCAATAACCGTAAGCGTCTCCTGAATAGGTACAGGAAGTTCATCAAAACGTGTGACTACAGGTGGATGATAAAATGTATTCTTACCTACATCAATTTCAATAATTTTCCCGGCGATTTCCATATCATTCTGACTTAAATTAAATGGATCGTAGCCTGATCCACCATCTCCGGTTGTTAAAACAAGTTTTCCTGTTTCAGGTGAAAAGTTTAAGCTATTGACACCATTATGATTTAAAAATGGTCTTCTTACGTTCAGTATTGTCCGTCGCTTTTGAAGTTGGCCATTCGATTGCAGAATCCATTCTTCAACTGTATCAATATGATCGTATTGAATTTCTCTATTTATCCACTTTAGGTTTAAGGTTTTAGGATCACACGGATTAGGCTTAAAAGATTCAAAAACACCTGGAAGGGCACCTGGACCTTGTGTTCCAACGACTGAAAAATGAAGATAGAAAAGACCGTTATCATAAAAATTGGGATGAAACGCTAGCCCTAGCAACCCCCGTTCATCATACCCGCCACTAGAGATACCTAGTTTTATGATCTGCGGGCTAATATCTAAAAAGGTTCTAATCACTCTGTCTCGTATGTAAAAGATTTCACCTACTTGGGTTACTACAAATAAACTTTCAATTGAATCACCTGGAAGTACAGCTGTTTTCAAAACAGTCGGCATATTTATCTTACTTACAATGGGCTGTAAACGGACTTTAACTTTTCTCAACTTAGTTTAGCACTCCCTCCTCTTGTTTCCTTTTTTAAGAATATGATTCGAACTGTTAATTTCATGCATTTAGTAAGCTCATACAACTGGCAGCTACAGTAGCTTAAGGTTCTACGGCAGGATTCGATTCCTCCCATCATACCGTATTTTTGGGAAATGGTGGCTCTGCAATTTGATATTTTTGTCATTAAGGGTTGACAGTAAAAAATACCCAATAGTACTATAGGTACCAAGAAACGAAAGGAGGAGGAGACGAACATGTTCGCTTACGAGACGAAGCACTGGATGTTAATACTGGAAAACCTGCATGTACTACCGGAACGATTCCGTAATCGGGCGACTGAGCAGCTGTTCGGCAAGCTCCAACTTCATAATGATGCCTTTTATGCGATGTATCAACGGATAATTATGTTGTTCATAGGTGTCTCTGTCCCCGCATCCCACCAGATTGCGGATAATGCCCTGTGATAACAAGATAGTTCCAAGCGTAAAGGCTGCTATCAAGGCGGCCTTTCTTCATGCCCGAATGAAGAAAGGAGCGTTGAAGCGGCTTTTTCTATTCTCAAACAAAGAACATATGTCCCTAAACCAAACAAAGGTGGTTTTATATTGAGAGAAACTCCGATTAAATATTTTATTAATCCAGAAGTGAAAGTAGAAAACAATGCTGTAGAGGAGCTTCATCGGCTTTTGGAGGTAAATGAAACGATTGAAACGCTGCAAAAGCATTCGCCTGGTTATTTTGACGATTCTGAGGCCGGGGTTCTTGAGGTTGCCATTACGCCCGATTTTCATAAAGGGAGCGGCATTCCCGTCGGAACAACGTTGTTTACGCGCGGGTTTGTACTGCCACAGGCGATTGGCAACGATATTAACTGCGGTATGCGTCTTTATGTCACCGATCTGAGCGAGGAACAGATTCGAACACATTTGGATGCCATTGAGCGTAATGTTCGTCATGTATTTTTCGAAGGGGCCCGCAATATTCCAATGACACGCCGTATGCGCGAAAAAATGTTCAAAGAAGGCTTGATCGGAATATTAGACAGTCATAAAGAAGCCCGTGGCGAGGGCATTTGGCATTATTACAACGAGAAGCAGCAAGAACTGGATCTGAATCATGTCAATAAAATGGGTTCATTTATAGCGGAATCCACGATCGGGCTCGATGATTTTCTCGGTCCTGTAGAGCTCTCCAGAGATGCGCAAATCGGCTCGCTTGGCGGTGGCAACCATTTTTTTGAAATCCAAGTGGTTCAAAACGTGCATCATGGTTCAATCGCCGGTCAGTGGGGGTTGAAGGAGGGGCAAGTCGTCCTCATGATTCACACCGGCTCGGTTTCGCTCGGCTACCACAGCGGCGCATGGATTAAAGAGATGCTAAAACAGATGTACCCGGCTTCTTTGAAACATCCGGATAACGGGATGTACCCGCTCCCGCTTTCAGAGCGTTTTGAACCGCAGTGGAACATGTTTTGGAATCTCCTTCACAATGCGGCGAACTTTGCATTTGCCAATCGATTGATGTTGGGGCTGATGATGTACAAGTCGATTTCAGATGTGCTGGGCGATTTTGAACACAAGCTGTTGTACGATGCCCCCCATAACTATTTATGGGAAGAACGGTTGGAGCAAGTGAGCGGATTTCTGCATCGCAAAGGATCGTGTACGGCAAAATCGGCCGAGCAAATGATGGGCACGCCGTTTCAATATACGGGCGAACCTGTGTTCATCCCAGGTTCCATGGGGTCGCACAGCTTTATTTTAGCGGGACTCGGTAATCGGGAAAGCTTATTTAGCGCCAGCCATGGCGCAGGTCGTGCACTTTCGCGCGGCGACGCGGTTAAAGTGGACGATGCCAAGTTTCGCGAGTTTCTGGCCCAATTCAGAGTCATCAATCCGATTGATCCCAAGCGGGCGGACTTGCGAGGACGGAGCGATATTTTGAAAAAGTGGGAAGAAGAATTGAAGAAAGAAGCACCCTACGCCTACAAAGATATTACACCGGTTATTCAGTCGCATGTGGACCATGGCATGGCTACGATTGTGGCCGAAGTGGCGCCGATTGCAACCGTGAAAGGGTAAGTAACATATTGGTGTGATACGTCCAACTAATCAAGAGAAAAACATCCAATCGGGGCAGCCTAATCCAGCATGCCTCGATCAATTCCTACCCCAACCTACTTCCCCACATGTCGTACACACTTCCATAGTGAACTGTTCTGAATTGAACTAATTTTAGCATGCGATGTTACTACTGTTCAGTCATAATAAAGTTTTAAACCGGAATCCCTTATCGTACAAGGAGTACCGGTCTTTTTAGTCACCAGGTATTTGATAATTAGTTCTAGACACCGAGATATTGAGCTTTTTCAATGAAATTCAGCGTCTAATGCGAACCGTCGCGCCGTTTTTTGAAATGTCGATCATTTGCTTGCCTCATATCTTCCTTTTTCCGCTTCGACATAAGCCTCCACTAGCGGCCATATATCGAAATCGGTATAAAGGTATAGACTGCCAGCTAGTTCGTCTATTTTCTCACTGTCAAGGTCACTTTGATAGATTTGGTATATTTGAGCCAGAGTTTCAGCTTCTTTATCCGCTGAAATATGGTACAGCGCGTCGATCATTTTGTCAGCATAGCGCCCGGTGCTGTTTTCCACCAGACCGCCAATCCCATTCATCGCCAACTCGGTGTCCATGTTGATAATCCAAATAATATCCTGTATGAATTGCGGATAGGCGGACAGCGTGTCATGGTCAACATGTTCATCGTAAATCCGGGTCATGGACTGTATCACATTGTCTGCGCTCATGACACTGATATTGCTCAAAACTTCGTCAATAAAGTTCATGTGGTGCTCCTTTTGCTATGCCACGCTCTCAACCCATCTGGTGCAACGCTTTTTCGGTTGATTCCCTAACGTCATTATTTTTCAACTGGGGATAAATCGCTTGAAACACAGAACGGAAGGATGCCGTCTGTACATCCGATAACCCTTGTGGATGATAGGCAATGCCCATGTCATTACGAATATCCATCATTTTCGCGCTTTTTTCATCCTGTGCTTGAATCCCTTTGGAACTATGATAAAACAGCACGATGGCGATGCGCGAAATTTCATCCAAATTAGGCTTGCCGCGTAGAATATCAAGCAGAATATCCCATGCCTCCCCCGACCGAAACACGCACAGCCCCACGGCGGCAATCAGTCTTATGGATTGAGCCATGCGAAACGTACCTCACGAAATAGCCTACCCTTTCCATGTTCCTCGCGAAGCCTGTCTTTTTTGAATATAAGCTTTAACTTTCATGGCTAATAGTCAGCATGTTCTCGTTCGCATCCAAATAAACAACAATCAATTGATCCGTATACTCCGGTTTAAATGTAAAATTCATGATGAAAATCTGTTCTTTTTGCTCTTTTTCAAAGTTGCTTCCCAGCCATCCTTCGCCCAAGCCGCTTCCCAAACTCCTTAACATAAGCAGGTCAACCATCTCCAGGTCACTTAATGTTTCAGGTTGCTCAGTCACGAGCATTTCTTTTAAGCTTTCCTCATCCATTTCTAAAAGATGAAAATCAAAGAAGTCATGTAGTAACGTATAACCGGGGTCTTTTTTACTTTGAATAATATCTCTTAGATGTTCCCGGGCTTTGTTTACCAACTCATCCATGTGATCAAGCGCATGGGCAGCACGCGCGACAGCGGCCTCATTTTGTGTAATCTTTTCCGACACATGAAAATAAAACGGGATCTTATTATCAGGCATAAGGTTATTTATCCAAATATCGTTGCCAGGTGTGTACTCTAGACCAGGAAATTTCGTGCTTGGTATTTGTTTCGTCATTTTGTTGGCTCCTTAAGCAATTTGTAGTCGTGTCCCCGACAGGTAAACGTTCGGTCTGAACCTATAGCTTATTGATGATCCCCAATCATAACCATTTCCCTCAAAGCCTTCATCTTCTCTTGTTTGAAAAATTTCAGGTTTATAACTTCCTGCGTTCGAACATATAGAAAAACCACTTTCATGGGCTACCCAGAAAAAGGGGTTAATCGTTTCTTCAAAATGATCAGTGTCCGTATTGTTCTAATTCTTTGAAAAGCTCATCACCATTTTCTTTTATTCCATCTCTAAATTTAGCAGGTATTTTGCTTTCACAGCGCGCAAACCAATCATAAAAAACCTGTTTCCATTCTTGTATTTTTCTTTTTTCTAACAACAAGTTCGCATCCGTCGTATATTTATGAGAAATCATTAACAATAACTCGATATTTGCCAGAAGTGGTTGAGCAATATTATCATTGTTTTTCATCCAATCCGTTACGCTCTCAATTGTCGAAATAGAAAACTTAATATAATCTACTCCAACATATTGTGCCAATTCATTTCCTTCTGGTGCCGTACTAAATATTTTCATAGTAAAACACTTCCTCATAAGGGTTGAAAAACTGAGCGTCTCTATTTAATTTAAAGCCTGTCAAAACCCTTGTTGTAACGCAGTTGTTAGCGATTTTTCGAGCATTCAGAAAGCCTAGTTAACTCTTGATTTTATTAATGATATCCTGATAATATTGTTTACCGTATTCATTTTTAGACTCTTCTACTTTTTTATTAAAATATTCTACGGCCTCATTTTTATATTGTTCCGGAATTTTTTCTACATACAAATCCATTATAGTCTCAAAAGAGCTTTCGGCTACTTTTTTGGGTGACATTTTTTTAATATTCATAAAATAACTCCACTTTTTATCATAATTTTCAAAACGCTTCAATTTCGGCAGGAATATTGCGACATAAGGACCTATCTTACTTTTATCCGAGTTTTCCAGCATAAATTCGTAAATTTCCTTAGTTTCCGGAAGATCATATCTCTGAATCATATTCCCAATTGCTGAAACAAGAAGAACGACAAGTTTAGTATTATCCTTATGCTTATTATAGATATCAAGAAGGGTTTTAGAAAACTTCGGATCATTAAATAAATCTTGATAATAAATTGAAACCTCTAACCTGGGTGTTTTCTCAAACTCTTTTACAGCAAGAAACAGCTCTTCATCACTCAATTTATGCCAATCAGATATTTTCTCTTTTAATAGGCTGATATTTTCAATATTTTTTTTAGTGTCCATATTGTTCTATCCTCACCATTTTTCTATATACCACCTTTATATTTAGCAGGTATTTTTTCACAACATGCAAACCAATCATTAAAAACCTGTTTCCATTCCGCTTTTGGCACTACCTTGTTAGCTGCAGCATTTCCTTATTCTTTATAATATTCCAATCCTCCTTCTTGAAATGTATTCAGTATTTTTTTAGTCGTTGGAAAATAGAATAGCTTTTTGTCAAAATGGTTGCCAATTTTTAGTCCACTTTTTAATTCAGGGTCTTTCTTCAGTTGTCTCTGTAACGCAGAATAAAATTTATTAATCTTGTCATTAGGATGCTTGGCCAGCATTCTGAATTTGATTATTTCAATACTGTTTTCATTTTCTCGTCCTCCATTTGCTTCAATTGTATATGGAAATAATTCATCATCGTAAAAGCTTATCCAATTTCTTTGAATAAACTTTGGTTCTTCGTCTACAAAGAGGATCATGCTATTGGAAACGTCTCTTTTTTCTGTTGTTAAAAAGAAGTTTGAATAGCTTTCTTTTGAGAAACTTGTTAAATCTAAACTAACAGTGTCTATTTCTTCATACCACCTTTTCATTTTATTAATTTGTTCAGTGTATATATAAACTTCATATTTTTTTATTAGTTCAAAAGATTTTTCTATCAAATCTTTTACTGAAATTACTATGTTAAAATATGTTGCCATTGTATGCTCCCCCTTTTGCAAAGCCAGGTTCTATTAGAGTTTTTCTAAGTAGGGCTTGCTGCACGGTTGTTTCAGAATTTCAGGCCCGGGCGCGGCGGTGCAGTAGGGCAAAACGGACATCCTGTTTGTCCAGGTTCTGCTGTTCGTTTGTCGGACGGTCCTTTGGCGGGCACCCTCGAATTGCTTCTGTCTGCTGTTTTCTTCCAAACGATAAAAAAGCTACCTTTCAATAAGAAATACCGGCTCCGTCTCTCTTCCTTCGTCCACTCAAAAAGAAACCATTTTTTAGTTGTTCGGTCTGGTCTGTCTACATTAACCATTCGGAAAACTGGATTATTCTTCAAAACCCGCATTGTACTTATCAGTAATGGCTTTTATCTCTTGCTCCTCACTGTCGGTAAGGTTATGGTTTCTCCTACAAGTGTAATAAACAGAAATTCCCATGCTACATTTCTCCTTTTTTCTCCGTATATGAGTACGAATGCGCTGAAAAATTCATCGACTATATTCACTTTCTTTGATCCCGTACTATTGTATTTACATCTCATTGCTAATTGATAGTGCCGTAATTCCTAAATATTGTGAAGCCTACTTATATTTTCAAAAAAGAGACACTCCATCTGTTCACTTATGCTCCATTGGAAGAGGATGCTCTCTGGCTGAAAAAACACTTTGCAGAAATGGGTATCCACATTGATGTTACCTTGATGCTGCTCCAGGAGCTTCTTCAGTCAGACAAAATACTTGGTGCGGCTGTAGACCATACAAAAACGTTTGGTTTCGCAGTTAGACAAGCAGTCTTAATCTTTTTACGTACCGAAGAAGGCTTGCATTCTTTCCATGAAGGTTTTCGCAGCAAGATTCAAATATTTATCATTTCGATAAAACATCTCTAGTTTTCTGGTTGGCGAATTTTTTATGGGAAGAGCACGAATCCCCATCGATTGAAAAGGATGAATCAATTGACTCGGTTGGATGGTAGCCCCAATATTTTCTTTGACAAATTGAAATAAGGAGGTAGCCGTACCGGTCTCCAGGATGGTGCTGATAGATAGACCTTGCTCCGCACACCACGCGTCTATCAAATCTCGTCCGGAAAACCCTTGGGGATACATCACGAGCGGTATTTTCGACAAATCCTCAGCTAAAACGATCTCCTTCTTTGCAAATGCATGCTGCTCATTTACAAACAGGCTGTAAGATTCCGCATAAAAAGGGATTCGCTCCAAACGGCTGTCTGGCTGGATAGCTAACCCGACACCGATATCCACATCATTGTCCAGGACCATATTTGTAATATCCATCGATGGAATGACCTGGACCCTTGTTTTGGGAAAATCACGATGAAAGTCGATAAGCAGCGGCGTTAACCGATAATCCAGATCTGAAGGCAGGACAGCTACTCGCAGCTGCCCTGAATTTTGACTGGTTAGCTCTGTTACCGCCGTCTTTGCATTTTCTAGCTGCTGAACCATCTGCAATGCGTATTGCCGAAAAAGCTGTCCTGCCTCAGTCATTACGGTCTTTTTGCCAATTCGATCAAATAGCGGCGTACCGAGTTCATTTTCGATCACGCGAATTTGCTGACTTAAGGTTGGCTGAGAAATTCCCAATTTTTCAGCAGCTTCTGTAAAGTGAAGTTCATTACATAGCATCAAAAAGTATTGGATTTGCCTGATTTCCATATGATCACCTCAAAACGATAGCCTCAAACTATCATTTATATAGAAAAAATAGAATTGTCCTATCGTGCTTGCGGGCGTTACACTACATCCAGCAAGACGAAATGGAGGTACTTCAAATGAACTTTGCTTATCTTGTTGTCGTGTTATTCTTGATTTCGCTCAATTTGCGACCATCCATCACTTCGGTTGGCCCGCTGCTTGATCTTATCCAAAAGGATTTGGGTATGAATGGCGTCGCATCCAGTATGTTAACCACTCTACCCGTTTTTTGTATGGGCCTATTTTCAGTATTGGCCATCCGTTTCAATCGACGGATCGGTATTGAATGGTCATTGCTGATCGCGATGCTCTGTATTCTCGTTGCCACCTTCCTGCGCATTTATGTATCGGAGCCGATCTTGCTCATATCAACCGCATTATTTGCCGGGATTGGCATTGGGATCGCAGGTCCTTTGGTGTCTGGCTATATTCGCAAGCGCTTCCCACAGCGCCCGTTTATGGCCAGCGTATATTCTGTCTCTATGGTAATCGGCGCAGCGGTCGCATCGAGTCTCTCGGTACCGCTTCTCCACAAGCTGAATGATTCATGACAAAAATCGTTGAGCTTCTGGAGTATTTTAGCACTCATCGCTTCTTTGCTGCTAGTGCCTCTTGTGAAAAGTGAACAGAGAGGACTCCCATCCGGGCATCGGCAAAAAGTGAGTTTGCGTGATAGACGTGTACGTGTGCTCATGATCTTTTTCGGGTGCATGGCAGCGATGTTTTACTCCATTACCGCCTGGCTGGCTCCGATTGTCCAGACAATGGGCCTTCCACGCTCAGAATCAGGCTACCTCCTTACCTTGTTCACGCTGATTCAGATTCCTGTCAGCTTTTTAATTCCGTTCCTGGCTGGTAAATATCAGCAAAAAAAGATGTGGCTGCTGATCTGCTGCGCATCCGAATTCGTTGGCGTCACCTTACTGTTAGTGGGTGCTTCCCCAGTCGTAGCAACCGTATTTTTAGGGATTGGCGCAGGCGGACTCTTTCCCCTGGCCTTGCTTTTGCCAATACAGGAATCCACCAATGCCGAAGAAGCAACCGCTTGGGCCGCCATGACGCAATTCGTAGGTTATTTGCTAGGCTCACTTGGTCCTCTGCTCGTCGGGTTCACTGCTGATTTGTTTCACAGCTTCACACCTGCCCTAGCGGGAATGCTCGTCATCATCACCATGATGACTCTGACGTCTCTTTGGATCGGGAAAAAGACGGATTCACGAATTCAGCAAGGAAAATCGTACAGCGCGTGAAGCAGGGTTAATCCAACATGAACGGCACCTCCAATTATTAGGTGAGCCTAACAATCAAGGTGCCGTTGATTCCATTCAGTTCCTATTTGACGGTTACTTCATTAAAAATGAAAAAGCCAACCGGATTCATCCACAGTCCTTCCGTATTTTTTGTCGTGATGGCGAGGTGACTTATCGTCCGTAGCGGTATAAGCACAACCTCCTCTAGCTCCATAGCCTGCGCTCTGGCGTAGGTCTCTTTGCGCTTTTGCTGATCCTTTTCCCGACGCCCTTCTTCAATCAGCTTGTCCGTTTCCAGATTGCCATAGAACGAATAATTCCCTATCTCTCCTATCGCGCTGCTGTGGAATACGTTGAATTGATTATAGTCTGCATCCCCGGTCGCATTCCCCCAGCCGCCAATGTACATCTCGTGCTTCCCATTTGCAAGTGTATCGAGATAGGCACCGTATTCCATCGTTGTAATTTTGATATCAATACCGATTCCTTTCAGCTGTGACTGAAGAACTTCGGCCAAATTGATTCTTTCCTTACGCTCATCTGTAATGATTGTGGCGGTAAATCCATTTTCGTATCCCGCTTGTTTGAGCAGATCTTTCGCATGGTTCAAGTCGTATGGAAACTCTTTTTGGTCGGGATTATATCCGAATACTTTGGTCGACAAAGTCGAATTCGCTCACTTGCCAACGTTGTTGTAAACACCAGAAATAATCGAATCCTTTTCAATTGCAGAGGCAATGGCTTGGCGAACGCGGATATCGTCAAAAGGCTTCTTCTGAAAGTTAAATCCGATGTATTCCACGCCATACCCTTCTGTTCGCAGCAGGTTTACATTGCTGATTTTCCGATCCGCTCAAGCTCTGTGACAGGAACCTGATCAGCAACCTGCGCTTCTCCTGACTCTACCATCGCTACACGTGTCAAATCCTCTGGCACTGATTTGTAAATGATTTTTTCGATTTCTCCCGCATTGCCCCAATATGAATCATTTCGAATAAGAACCATTTCTTGTCCCTGCACCCAGGATTCAAAACGATAAGGCCCGGTACCCACAGCTTTTTTAGCGAGGTCCTTCCCTAGCTCCTTGATTGCCTTGGGACTGATAATATTGCCTTCACTGCTATCCAAGATGGAGAGAAGCGCCGCAAAAGGATACTTGAGGACGATATGAACTGTGGCATCCTCGATTACCTTTGTTTCCTGAACCATGGAAAAGACCGTGGACATACAGATTAACCTTCGCTAGGAACAAAGCGTCTTTCATCCAAATAAGCACGTGCATGACCCCAAAAGTACTTGCTCGGCTGCATGTAAATGTCGAGCCCGGCCCTTTCGATCGTGCGATTTGCTTCTTCGTTCGCTTCTTGCAAAATCTGTTTTTCATCCACCGTGAGGACTTTGCGCTCGTCCATGACTAATTGACCGTCTACGATGACATGATTCACATCACCACCTACAGCCTGGTAAACTAACCGATGGACATACATGTTTTCCGGATTCAAATGCGGCTGAGCCAGGTTTACTGTGATGACATCTGCCTTTTTGCCAATCTCCAATGACCCTAGCTCATCATCCCAGCCCACACACTTCGCTGCATCTATCGTCACCATTTCTAAAAGCTTCCCGGGAGGCAAATAAAAATAGTCACGGAGAGCGGCTTGTTGCAAAAGCTGCATTCTACGCATCGCTTGAAACATATCAAATGGCGTCATAGGGGAAGTTCCGTCTGTTGTAATTGCTACTGTTGCTCCCATTTCAAGCAGCTCGGTCACTGGTGTCCGTGCATTGATCTGTCCAAATCCCGGTGATGCACTGACATTTGTTCCTGTTTCTGCCAGAATTTTAGCTTCATCAAAGGAGATTCCGCGGCAATGCTGGAGATGAACGTCGGGTCCAAGCAGGGCATATTCTTTATCCTGGATCGCCAGATGAATCATGCCGCCAAATGCATCCGAATGAATACGTGTCTTATATTTTTTCGCGATTTCACGAATCTTTCTCGCCTGATAACGGTCGAATTCGGTCAGGCCAAATAATTGATCAACGGGTGTCGGTGCCGAAGGATTGACAGAGGTAACAATGACAAAGGGTGTGATATAGGCTCTGGTTTTATCACCATTCGCATGATTCAAAGCCTCGATGACTGCCTCCGCCCCTGCAAGCACTTCCTCATACGTAACTTCCCGCTTCACCCGCTCCCCCTCCATCCAGCGACTAAAGGGATGTGGCCATGGAGGATTACACGGGCCTGTACAGACAATCTCCCGCACTCCGACCTCGTTGTACGCCTTGGCATGGTTTAACGCAAATATCGGATCATCAGATCGGGGCATGGACCCCATCACACTGACCCCTGTCGTCACACCAGCTTTTAGCCTCTCCAGAGCGGAAAGCTTGCCTTCGTAATACCAGAACTCATCTGTCACAAAATGCTTGTACGTATTGGTGATGATCGGCATCCAGTCGTTGATATTTTCAGTAGCAATGGTCTTGAACAAGGAGTGCCCACCGTGGCCATGCGCATCAATAAAGCCAGGCAGAACACAATGATGCACACAATCAATTACTTTACTCGCCTGATACCTTTCCTGCAAAACCGCTGACGGTCCTACATCCAGAATCCTTCCTTCATGAATGGCCACGGCACCATCCTGCAGAACGCGCCGTTCCTTGTCCATCGTGACGATAACCCCGTTTACGAGTAATAAATCGATCAACCTTTTATCGCCTCCACACCAAGAAGTGAGGGTATTTCGGATACACGAAACACCCTTTCTCTTTCAAGATAAAGGAAATGAGCTACTCTTATTTGCAAGAAAAATACCACTTTTTATAATATTTTTACTTCTTTTCCATCACACCAAATGCAGTCGCTGGCACAACCGTCCTATGACAATACCATCTAAAAAGACCACCCTCTCTCAAAGAAAGGACGGCCCATGATTTTAGCACTTTGTTTACTTAGGAGCTCACTTTTCTTTTTGCAATGAATACGATCAAGAAAATGGCTGCTCCCAAACCAATGCCTACATACGCAATCGTAGAATACACATCCATGTAATACAGAATATCCTCCCAGGAGTGGCCCAAAATCGCTCCGAGCCAGACAAGCGCAATATTCCAGATAAACGTACCAATCGTGGAGAACAGCAGAAACAACCATATGTTCATCTTCGTCATCCCCGCAGGAATGGAGATCAAGCTTCTGACCAACGGAATCATTCGGCAAATAAGAATCGTCCAATAGCCATATTTTTCAAACCAGCGATTTGCTTTGTGTATATCCTCCTTTTTGATTCTTAAAAAATGCCCCCAACGCTCCACTATCTTTTCTATTTTGTTGATGTCAACATAATAACCAATGCCGTACAGCAGAATTGCCCCGATGACGGCACCAGCCGTAGCAGACAAGACAACACCCGTTATCGTCAAAGAGGACTGTGTTGTTATAAATCCTCCGAAAGTCAGAATCACCTCTGATGGGATAGGCGGAAAAATATTTTCCAGGGCCATCATCAAAAAGATGCCCAAGTAGCTGTATTGTTCAATAAAATCGGTCATCCAGTTTTGCATGTTATCCCTCACAGTTATAATCCGGTGCTTATCTTATAAGTATAGAGTTCTATGATCCATAGCACAATGAAAACAGATAGATCGGCGAAAGAAGTATCCCCCTGCTCCTTCTGAGAATCATTACGATGCGATTAGTAAAAAGTAACATAAAACACAAGTTGGGAAATTTTTTATAGGACTACTGGTCAGGTAGTCCTTTTTACCATTACCGCTTTCCTGCAAAGAAAATAAGTCAATTTTATTAATTTACGTGTCAATTTAATTTTCAAACTGTTTCACCAGGTAGACTTTTTGACACAGTTACGTGTAAAATTATATATAAACGAATGCTTATTTAATTTCGTTTGTTTATGCACAAAAAATCATGAGATCAGAAGGAGGCGTTTACATGTTCAATATCAGGGAATCTGACTTGCCAGGGATTGGCCGAAAGTACCAGATCGAAACCAGGGCAGGCGATAAACTGATCATTGTCATTCATGATGACGGGCGGCGGGAGATTTACCACTTCGACAAAGATGATTGGGATGAAAGTATCTCCATGATCACACTCGATGATGAAGAAGCCCGGCAAATGGCTGGAATCGTCGGCGGGATGACCTACATGCCAAAAGCACTGGAAACAATCGAGATGGCATTGGATGAATTAGTGATTGAATGGTACAAGATAGAACCAGGGTCTGATTGCATCGGCAAAACCATCGGGGAGCTTGACATTCGTCAAAAAACAGGGGCAACGGTGATTGCCATCATTGAAAAAGATCAAAAGCAAAAGGTGAGTCCTGGACCGGATAGTGTGATTGCAGCAGGGGTAACACTTGTGGTTGCAGGAGAAAGAAAGCAGGTGAAAGCGTTAAAAGCGACGCTCATAAAAGGGGGGGCTTGATTTGGAGCACATCGTATTCGAAGTTGGTCTAGCCATTGGTTTGATTGCACTAGCAGGCTTCATCTCAACGAAACTCAAATTTTCGATTGTGCCATTCTACATCCTCATCGGGATGGCTGTGGGGCCGCATGCCGCCTCACTTGGCTTAATTGATTTTCGTTTTATCGAAAGTGAACCACTCATTAATTTCATGGGAAGAATGGGTGTCCTGTTCCTCCTCTTCTACGTAGGTCTTGAGTTTTCTGTAGGCCGTTTGATCAAAGCGGGTCGTTCCATTGCCATTGGTGGTTCCATTTACATCGCCATCAATTTCACTATGGGGCTCCTCTTCGGTTATTTTGCAGGTGTTCCTTTCAAAGAAATCTTGATTATTGGAGGAATCACTACTATCTCCTCCACAGCCATCGTGGCAAAAGTATTAGTTGACCTCAAACGTACGGCAAATCCGGAAACCGAAATGATCCTCGGTATGATCATGTTCGACGATCTGTTCCTCGCCGTTTATCTCTCCATCATGTCTGGTCTTGTGCTCAGCGGAGCTACCTCGGTTATGGGTGTCGTCACATCCGCACTCATCGCACTTGGTTATATGCTGCTGTTTATCATCATCGGCCGCAAGCTCGTACCATTCTTAAATCGTGCGCTTAATATCAAATCGAATGAATTGTTCATGCTTACCGTTTTCGCCGGATTGTTCTTGGTTGCCGGTTTTTCTGAAACCATTCACGTAGCGGAAGCGATTGGCGCTTTGCTTGTCGGCTTGGTTCTGGCCGAAACAGTTCACATGAAACGCATTGAGCACATGATTCTTCCTTTCCGCGACTTTTTTGGCGCGATGTTCTTCTTCAGTTTCGGTTTATCGATTGATCCGTTGGCATTAGGGGGTGCCGTTTGGCTCTCGCTCGGTGCAGTTGCTATTACATTAATTGGTAACTACTCTGCTGGACTTTTGGCGGGGCGCAGTGCAGGACTCTCACCTCGTGCTTCTTCTAACATTGGTTTGACGATCACAGCGCGTGGCGAATTCTCCATTCTGATCGCGAACATGGGAAAAGCTGGCGGTCTTCTGGACATTTTGCAGCCTTTTACAGCGTTGTACGTGTTAATTCTCGCCATTTTAGGCCCAGTGTTGACCAAGGAATCGAAGCATATTCACAATGTGCTAAATAAGGTACTGCCTTTGGATCGAATCGTTCTCGGGAAAAACGCACAAAAATCACAAAAACCGAACACAGATAAACAACAGGTCTGATTAAGCAAATAATGGGGTTAGCGGGTCCTTTTAGATAGGACCGTGATACCGTTCACTGTATATGGATATTCCTGTCGCGTCACTCCCTCTTTGAGGGTATGATTACTACATGCGAAAGCAGGGTGTCTAAGTAATAAGAATGGATAGGGTCTTCAGATGACGTCTGAACCTCTATCCATTTTTAATTAGTAGAGTATCTGATTCCCTCATGGCCGTTATAAATGCGTTGATAATTCAGAATTGATGGATAATAATAAAGGCAGAAAGACAGCTATTCCCATCGTTGAATAAAGGAGACGTGGCGTATGACAAAGACGACCGAACGATTCCCTATTGAGGCTGTTCGCCAACAATTCCCTGCAATGAAAAGAATGCATAACGGAAAGCCTGTCGCTTATTTGGATGGACCAGGCGGCTCTCAAGTTGTGAAGTCATCCATGGATGCTATGTACGCATACATGGCAAATGGCGGGTCGAATCTACACGGCCCTTTCCCTTCCAGTCGTGAAACCGAGCACTTAATCGCAATCACGAAGGAAGCTGTCGCACAAATGTTTCAGGTTGACCCTGAGGAAGTTGCCTTTGGCGCAAACATGACGACTCTTACATATGCGATTGCACGTGCACTTGGCCGAAAGTGGCAGACCGGCGACGAAATTGTTGTCTCCGAGTTGGATCATCGCGCGAATGTGGACCCCTGGCTCGCCATAGCAAAGGATCGCGGTATGACCGTTCGCTGGCTGAAAGTCGATCCTCACACACTGACGCTACAGCTAGATGAGCTGGACACTATTCTCACCTCCAAAACAAAGCTGATCGCTGTCGGTCTTGCTTCTAACGCGGTCGGGACGATTAACAATCTCCCGCTGCTTTCCCAAAAAGCTCGGGAAAAAGGCATTCTCGTTGCAGTAGACGCTGTTCATGCCACTCCTCATTTTGCCATTGATCGAAATGAGATCGGTGCCGATCTACTGCTTTGCTCTGCCTACAAATTTTTCGGGCCTCACGTCGGAATCGCTGTTATTCGAAAGACGCTGTTCGAAGCACTTGACGTTTATAAACTAGCACCTGCCCCCTCCTTCATCCCTGATAAGCTGGAAACGGGGACCCAGAATCATGAAGGGATCGCCGGAATCAGACCAGCAATTGAATTCGTAGCAAGCTTTGGAACTGGGGATACGCTTAGCGAGAAAATTCGGTCTGGCTTTGCTCTCCTGGAAGACTATGAAAATAACCTTGCTGAGAAGCTGCGTAGCGGTCTGAAGAAAATCGATGGTCTCACACTGTATCAAGCTGAAGACCATGTTCCAAAGACACCAACCATCGCATTTCGAATAGATGGATTTGAACCACATGACATTTGCACGAGACTTTGCGAGGAACACAGCATTTTTATTGCATACGGTGATTTTTACGCGTCAACACTGGCAGAAAAACTCGGTATTAATGAGAATGGCGGTTGGATTCGTGCGGGACTCGCTCCTTATAATACAGAGGAGGAAGTAGAACGATTAATCCGTGGATTACAGGAGATAGTGGCGAATTGATCACCTACCTGTACCTGACAACGAAAAAGACCCGAGATGCATTTGTCTCGGGTCTTTCGTGTGTTTCCTGCAAAATGACTTGCGCTTATTGATTTCTTATTTCTGATTGTACTGTTCTTTGACCAAATCCAGAATCCCGATTTTATGCAGCAGTTCTGTCGGTGCGAGGAAGGTTACGGTCACTACTCCCGGATGTCTGCCGATTTGAATCGAGCCTGTGATGGTAGCCCGGTTCAATACTTCCGGCACCGTAACACCAAGGACTTCGGAAGCGCGATTCAATCCGTTTTCAGTTGCTTCGTTCAGGTTAGCTCCTGTCCCAATAAAGGAAACAGGCAAGGAATCCTCAATTTCATTTAGCTGCCATGTATTCGCGTACCTCAGCGCTTTTTCTTTTTCCGCTTGTGTAAATGGTTTTGCCAAATACGGCAGGTCTTCTTCCACTGGCAGCAGGATGGGCCCGTCTATTTTTAAATCAGGGATGACATGAACCTGCAACGTCACGATTCCGGATACATCTGTTGTATGCCCAGCAATTTCTCCATCGCCTTGCATGGCGTGCATGTCGCCTAGGTAAACGCCGCCACCTGGTACTTTCACCGGGCAGATCAAAATGGCATCCTCCCTCACGCGGTTAATATCCATGTGACCATCCGTCTTATACTCATTCAATTGTTCTTTGGTTAATGCGTATTCATGTGGTGCCCCGATCAGGAACGAACCGAAATCTCCCGCATTATGCGAGTCTGGCATCGGGTGAGATGGAGTTGTCCCCAATTGCCCCAAAAAAGGACGTACGCGCGCCACCACTCCAACCAAATCATGCGGAGCAAAGGTCACAATCGGATTTTGCACCGAATGCTCCGGTGTATTCATATAATAGCGACCATTCTGAGCAATTTTTTCAGCCGCCTCTTTGGGCAGAGTTACACCCAGCTCCTTGCTCTCGTCAAAGCCGATCGTATATCCATTGGTAAACGCAAAGGGTGTCGTGTCCGAGCCGCATTCAGCGCAACGAATCGCTTCAGGGCCAATTCCTTCCATTCTGGTCGCGGGGTAGAGAGCTCCGCATCCGGGACATTTTGCAGCGACAAACGGGTCACCTAGAAATCTGCCCTCGATGGTTCTCTCATTACCAGAGGCAGTCACCATGGATGTCACTTCGATTGATTTGATGCGGATTGCGATCGCATCACCCACCTTGGCTCCTTCCACAAAGACGGGCTGCGTGACTTCATGACCACTTTTCTATGTTCATGGCTACATATCTAGTATACTTCTTTTTCACATCATTTTGAAAAAAAGATACCCATCTCCAGTACAGTTCTACTAGAAATGGGCAGCTTTGTGTCTGATCTGTCTTTTATCCATGCAAGCCCCCTTGCAACCGCGGACGATGGCGATAAGGACCTACTGGTATTTGAATCAGGCTTGTTTTCTGTTTGGATCGGATTTGATAAATTTCGTCGCATAGCCTCGCATCATACCCGAGCAAAGGATGCCCTCCCATACCGCACGCATAGGCAGACACAAGCAAGCGCTGGACAACTATGCCTGCCTCCATCTGTTGAATACGATAACCACGCAGCCCTCTCTTACTCGTCTGGTGATCAATGTCGCCAATCACATGAAAACACAACGGAACCTGATACAAATTCACGTTATCCATCGACAATCCCAATTGCAGCTTTAGGCGATGATCTCCGTATTGAATGAGAGCAAGCGAGTTGCCTTGGTGATCAAAATGGTATGCCCCATCCACAATTCCCTCAACCTGATGAAGACAAACAGATAAGGTCAAACGCTTCGCTATCATCTCCTGTCCGTCTCCCAGGTCATTCCGGTACGAAAAGGAGCCTATGGCTTCATGCAGCAATCTCGAGAGTTGTGAAAGCTGGATCTTCCCCATCATAAAGTCTATTTCAGGCGATAATCGATTCCGACAATATTGTGCAAAATTGATCTCAGGCCAATCCTCTACAGGCAAAGAAATTCGTGAACCATTTACTCTTGACAGATTGGTGGCAGCAACACTGGAAAAAGAGCTGGTGGATTCGAGCATCGCGGCCTCATTCATCCTGCGGGGCAGCAGCGGATCTTTTCTATTCTTCGATTTCACGTAATGAGCATGAAAAAGTTGTGGCAGCTCTTGGATTAGCTCTGACGCAGTTACCGCTTTCTCCTGCCTCTTTCCATCAGCCTTTTTCAATGAATCCCACGCCAAATCCGGTTGGACAGTAAGAGGAACTATGGCGTACACGCTCTCTTCCTGTTCCGATAAACCAAGCAGATGATTGACCGCACGATCCAAAAATTGAAAGCAAATCCCAGATGATATACCAACCTCAGTGGTCGCAGACAACAATTGCCCGAGCAGCACGCCCGCATCCAGTCCCTGCAGACGGTACGAAAAATGATGGTACTTAAAGAAATTTTTCCAGAAAAAGGTAGATACAAACATAGCTCCAAAACAAGCGTTCAGGTCACAATTCCATCCTACCGCCCTGGTGAGGTAAGAGTCAAAGTTTCCTTCTCGCAAGAGTACCAAGCGATGGTGCGCTGCATCGTAGTGATAGATACCATGACTAAGGTCATTCAGCTTCAAATATACATACAATTCGCTAGGATACAACGCCCCACCCGAAGGAAGGAAACGCCGTTTGGACTGGAAATATATAACTTCATCCTCATCGGAAGCCATTGGCATAACAGCTTGGCTCAGCTGCGTAACACCATACGTATACCACAGAATAGCACCTAGTTGTGAAAAGATTGGCTCTTTGCAATCGCTCAGCACTTTTTGCTTCATGAGCGTCAACGGAATTTCTGTAGGAAGCGATAGAGTGGGCAAACCCCGATACAATTTGTATGGAAGCGGAGCATCCTCCCAATCAACATCTGTGTCAGAAGGATTGACCTTTTCAATGTCAAAATGAAGGTGGTGGATAAAGGAATCCAGACTCATCCTGCTTCCTCCCAGCTGATCTTTATGGAAATGGATGGGGATGCGGATTTAATTGGTCATCGCGAAGCGGTTCCTTTACATACCCCAGTGTAACAGGAACCTGTCGCACTCTTTTCAAGCCATCTATCCGTGTGAGATGATGTCCAAATGTCATAGGAAGCATCCCTGGGATGAGCACACGTACGCAAGTCAGCCCATTTCTGCGAACGTCAGGGGTAGTTTGATCAACAACAATCACATCCATATCCAGGTTCTGAAAAATTTGGAGCAAGTCACGCAAATCATCTGTGAGGTCATGATGCTTCTTCCTTGCTGTGAACGCTTCTGCGAATGTCTGCACTAGTCTGGTGTCATCGAGTAAAAAATGAAGGCGCTCCTCTGCCTCTGGCAAGCTATAGAGCATCGCATGATCATCCATTTTCTTCACAAGCGAAGAGTCGTGGAACATGCGGAGGTATTTTTCCCGATTCGCCTCGAATTTGTCAGACAATCCAATCAACATGGCTGCTGACTCATGAAGCGAGCTTTTCACCGCACGGATCGGATCTGGATGTGCTCCACCAGCGCAAATCAGATTGAGCCCTTTTTGCGTACGGTTCTTCGCGATTGTCCAGACGCTCGGGATACCGTTTTCCATCGTAGCATTGTAGATGAAAAAGTCGTAGTCAGTAACAGTCTGCAGTCGATCAATCATCAATTGGAGCTCTCGATCTTCTGCAGACGACGGATCAAGTCTCGGCAAGCGCAATTTTGCGTACCAAGTCAATAAAAACGCATCACGCTCGACGACTTCAAGGATTCCGTAAAAAATCGCTTCCTCAAGGCTTCCGCCGAGTGCACAGCCATTGGACGTCTCAAAAACGATTCCTTCCCCGTAGCCCAGACTGTAATAAGCGATCAATTCAGGCACTAAAATAGGTCGCTCCTGTAAAAAAGAGTAACCCCAAACCCAGTTCATCGGTCGCTTGGGTTCAAAAGGGCGGAAAGGAAAGCCTGGCTGGGCATACTGCTCCTCTGTATGCAAGCCAACCAATCTCGGATCTAGGGCATGCTCTGCCAAATTTTCGTAGCAGTCATGAACGACCGTGCGTTTGCCACGCGGAGCAAGACCACAATATCGCTCCACCCCCTCCAAAATAGCCGTCAACTCGCTGTCTGCATACGAATTCGTTCTGCCTGCAGTGCCTTCATCCTGCGTGAACAGAGGCAAATTGACGCTGACATCTGCAAACACAGAGGTAAGATCACGCATTTTTCTATTTATAAAGCCGATTCGCGAATCCAAATACTCTGATTGCAATGCCTTTTTCAAGTCATGCATCGATTTTGTTCGATAGCTGTCCGGGTTTGGCTTTGGATTCGCATGTAAAGTAATCCGCGCTTGTTCCGGTGTGTCGTCTGGCAATGGACTGCATACGGGACATAAGGGATCAGCGAGAAAAAAGTGCCGTGTACTCGTCAACGATTGCAAATCAATGATCTGGACATGCTCATGAAGCTGTGGTTTCTCCCCTTCTACAAGCCGGTGTACTTCTGCTTTTATATATTGGTTCACCTGCATGAGACCATGACGAGAAAGCCAAGCATCTCTTTGAAGCCCACCGGTTGCGCTTAGCCTGGACTGAATCCCCCACATTTCCTTGCGATCTCTGCCAGCCATGAGGCGCCGCATATCCGCGCACCTAGAGCACCCAGGAATGCCGGGACGTACCACGGGACCTACGATTGCCTCTCCGAACGAAACGAAGGTACGTAACCATGTAATGCCTGCGGACTGCAGCCATTTTTCCATCTCAAGACTTTCGGTAGGATGCCAAGCATCATGCATGTCAAGTACGAGAGTCACATGAGGCATATCCGGGTTCCAGGCTGATTGGCGAATGACATCGTACTCCATTTCTAAATGCTCAGATACCATATTTGCCAGTAACCCTTCACCAATTACCATGATTTTTGTGTTTTTCACTGTGTCCCCTCCTCTCTAAGCAAAAGAGCGAACACCCCACCGAGTCCTTCTTGCAAGAATGGTTCAACTGCCGCCGACCATACAACCGGGTACTTGTTATGTCGCTTCAGAATGATTTGCGCCTCTTTCCATCTATCGCTTTCCGTCACATCATTTTGGGAAGAGATTGCCCACTCTTTTTCTGACTCGGTCAAATCAATCGCATGTCTTGACAAGCAATACATCCCTTTGTTGTATATAGGCTGATTCTGTACCTCCATCAGGGCATATAGCAAGGCACTGCGCAAAGCCTGTGTATCATCCAAACCGACACTGCCATGCCAGCCTTTTTTCGTGCAAACCCAATACACGGGAAATCCCAGTACCTTTTCACCTATCCCGATGAGCGGCTTTTCTCCCAAGGTAGCTAGTGAACGCAAATAAAATTGAGACCTTTCATCATCCAGCGACGTGATTTGCACCTGAGTAGCTCTCGTGATTTTTCTCCCCTGTTGTTTCCCAACTACCTCTGTCAAGCAATGACGAAGCGTCCTGCAAAGCCCCTCCTCCACCGTCTCTCCCGCCCCGATGCCAACAGCTTCTAGGAATGCGAGAGGCAGATCCTCTTGCTCAAGAAGTAGCTGTTGACCTATCCGCGACACATACATCTCTACACCAGTCAGGCCCGCTTCTTTGCGCGCTTCGTCATGGGTGAGACCGGCACACACAACAACGGGCAAAAGCTCGGCGGGTCCAGCCGAAAGTGGATCCACTGACTGAACCTGGCATTGTGCGAGGGGCAGCTGCTTTAACTCTCCCTCTTCCCAGGTATGAAAAATTCCTGTTTCCCCACACGTCCACGACTGAAAAACGGAATGGTAGCTCCCCGCCGCTTGTTGTTTTTCACTAGCCTGCAAAAGCAGCTCGCTTGGATTAACCTCTTGCAGCTTTTTCGGTCCTTTTACCAACGGATGGGGAAAAAAGGATTTCCATTCCCCTTCCAACGTCTCCAGATTCAATAAATACAGCTGGCTAGTTGTTTCAGAGGTAGATACTCCTGTTGTGTATTTGAACCATTCAAAAACAATCACATTTGCCAAAAGCGCAGCAGCCGTCATTGAAAAAGAATGCTGCTTGGGCTCCTCGTTAAGCGAGCTATGATGCAAGCGACGCCATCCCGATTCAAAGCATGCTTCAGAGGTTGAATGAACCAATGGACCTGCTATCCCTCTCTGGCAAGAAAACATTGCCGGGATAAATACTTTGCCATTCTCTCTGCAGAGCGACTGAAGGGCTGCTAGCTCATCTAGCTCCCCCTTCTCCGATACGTATAAGACAGCTGAGTAGGGGGAAATCGCCTCCCGCCACGCGGCTTGTGTCTGCTCGCCCATGTATAGCTCGGTCAGCTCTACATCAGGATCATTTTGTCGCGCATAGGCAATCAGCTCCTCCAACCGCTTTCGATTGGTGTGATCGTTGTCTGTGATCCAATAGTGAAATTGTGCCTTCCCAGACTCCAGCAATGCCGATATCAAGGCAAGAAAAAACGGCCCAGAACCGACAGCCAGAGCTTTTTCGCTACGATACGACTGAAAGCGGTATCCCCCTGAACCGTTCAGCTCGTCTAAAAACGCGATTTGTGCTCCATATACCTCTTGTACATGAGTGGGCAACTGATGAGGTATATCTTCGCTCTTGTCCTGAACAAATCCATTCTGAAACAGACTGTTTGCCATTTGGTATATATGCTCCTGGTATTCTTCCGGCAGATCGTCCGTTAATTCTTCGAGGGTGTGCTCCCCATTGAACATCGGAAGCAGTTGCTCGACCCACTGGTCAATCATTTCACCTTCCATCTGAAAGGTTCCGATGTTATTGCGAAAATACACGCTTCCATCCGGATTCGGCAAATAAAACGTGTCACGCTTCACTTTTAGACGCATCGATGGATTCAAATTCGCCATGTTATTCCTCCTTACCTCGAATCTTCTACCACTTGCGTCGTGTGTGTCACGCTCATTCTATGATTCGCTCTTTGTCCATCATTCCAAAAGAAAAAGGCAAAGCTCCTGTCGCTTTTGTATCGCTTGACAGGAGCTTTGTACTGGAGGCTAACTTTTTCAATAATTCGTATTACAACGGTTGGATATCGGAATGACGACAAAGCAACTGCATGAACAGGTACAGAAGCAGCTGCATGAACAACTGCAAGAACAACTGCACGAGCAGCTGCATGAACAACTGCACGAGCAACTGCAACTGCAACTACAGCGACCACAGCGTCCAAATCCACCACATCTTCCATGACTGCAACCATGTCGTACCATAGTGCCTTCGTTTATACTTTGCTTATCCCAAGGCGTAACTTGATCTGACTTGAATTCAGCTGCTTTGAGCTTTTTTACCTCTTTTTTAAAATCATCCATCCTTTTCACCTCCGCCACTTCGTGTTGCTACTCTACATTTATGAAGCGACTATGGGTGTTCGTTCCTATTGCATGAGCCCAATTTTTAATTTTGGAATGATGAGCTGCTCTGTTACTAAGTAAGGAGAGACCCTCCATCGACTGATAGTACCGTGCCTGTAGTGTATCGGTTCTGCATCAGGTACAGAGCGGCATCTGCAATATCCTCGGGCTTCCCTATGCGTTTTACTGGTAATGTATTTCTTACGTGCTCTACAATTTCTTCTCGCTTCTCACCAAAAATGGAGTTCAGCAAATTCGTATCGACGGCTCCTGCGCTAATGGTGTTTACACGGATGGGGGAAAGCTCAACTGCCAGGCTCCGGCATAACGCTTCAACGGCTGCTCCAGATGCAGCCGCTACAGCCCCACCGGCAGTTGGTTTCCAAGTTGATGTACCGGACATGAAGGTAATAGACCCATCCTCTTTCATTTTTTTCGCTGCATATTTTGCAGCATAATATGATCCCCAGAACCTGCTCTCCATCGTCGATTTCAATACGGCGCACTCCGTCTCTAGGATTGGACCCAAAACAACATTTGCAGCGGTGACAAATAAGTGATCTACCTGATTTAACTGTGCGAACATGTTTTGAATAGAAGATTCATCTGTCATATTGACTACAAAGGTTTGTAGGTGTTCGCCGATTGCTTTTTTTGCTTCCTGAAGCTTGGTATCTGAACGTCCTGCAATAACTACGTGGGCGCCTTTTTTATACGCGGCTTGAGCCGTGGCAAATCCAATACCAGAGCTGCCCCCAATAATGACGATCACTTTTTCTTTCCACACAAAATCCATCCTATACGCCCCTCGTTACTCCGTTTTGAATAATCCAGTCCTCAGCTCTAACCTGAATACCTTCACTCATAAGCAGTTCAGATAGTTTTCGCCGTGCTCTGTGTAGCCTCGATTTAACCGTACCAATGGAAATTTGCAGAATATGCGCGATTTCTTCCATACTCCTTTCATATTTTGCATCCAGCACAAATACGTCCTGAAAGCTTGAAGGCAGCGTACCTACTAGCTTGCAGATTGTCTTTTTGTCATTATTCTTAAAAAAATCGTTCTCAGCAGAAGGGCTTGCTTCTATATTTCGGAGAGTGGTCGTTTCCAGCCATATTCGCTTGTCTGAGCATTTGCGTCTGTAATCATGAGATACGTTTCGGGTAATGGTAAACAGCCATGTTCTAAGAGAGGATTCTTGGCGGAATAAATGCAATGCTTTCCATGCCTTTAAGAAAACCTCCTGCGTGATTTCATCAGCCCAGTCTTGTTTCCCCGTGATAAAGTAAGCGTAATTCCAGACATCCTGTTGATGCGCAATCATGGTTTCTACTAGCTGAGATTTTTCTAATCGGGAAAAATCTTGATGCTCCCTCATATAAGACCTCCTTTCACCGCATTAGACCTTTCTCGAAATGAAAAAGTTCCCTTTGGCAACGCATTTTTTCACAAACAAGAAAAGACGTATTCGAACGATTATCAGTTCGTACGCCTTTAGATCAGACTTCCTCCCCTTACAGTAGTAAATCCTCGCTAAATCATAACAGTTCCAAGAGCTATGAAAGAAACACCAATCAATAAAATGAAGCCTTTCACAACCCCTGCTGGAAGTTTGCTTGTTAGCACCAATAATAACTCCAATTCGAAAAATCCACTTGCCCCAATGGCACCCTGATCTTTTAAATCTTTCTTTTTCATTCTGAACAACGAAGCGTAGACGATAAATATCCCCCATAATATAAGCAATATCCCTATAAATACTGTCACTATATTCACCTCACCAGAATTCATAAACAAAATTTGTTAATATCACTAAAATAATCCTAACACAAGTGTACGTGATTTTACATAACAGTGTTTTTGAAGAGTAAAGCCCAATCCGTTTAGCACCCATACGAGTCAACTTCCCGTCCGAAGTCTATTTTACGATTAAGCTCCCTACCATTCCCTTCTCTTTATGCCCCGGTATCGTGCAGTAAAAAGGATACACGCCCTCAGCCGTAGCTCGAATCATATACGATACACTCTTTCCTGGCTGCGCGTACAAGTGCAGCTCATCTGTCGACTTGGCGTCATGCATATACACATGTGCGGAAGCATCTGCGTCTTGTACCACGACGATATTTCCTTTAGAGACAATTTCTACGACATGCTCGAGCTTTCCTTGATTATGGTACGTCACCTTTACTTCCTCCCCCTTTTTCAGCACAATTTGCTGGGGATGATAGAAATAATCAGATGCCACGAGCTCGACGCTTTGCTTTGCTTCCTGCACAGGAGGATGGGATGACACCGGATGTGATTGGAACCATAGAAATACTCCGATTAGTAGCATCGCCCCAACTAGAGGATGCTGCAAACCAAAGCGTTTTTGTGGATGACCTTTCTCATCTGTACAAATCGCGATCTGTCTGGTCAGGAGCATGATGCAAAACGTGTAGAGCATGATGAACAAGAATAAGAGAGGCTCTACCTGTTCGTAAGGAACCATTTCTCCCAGCATCGCCCCCATCATTCCAGCCATTAATCCTGCAAGTGCTCCTTCGATCATGGTCAGAATGGATAGAGGAATACCGAAAATCAATCCGGAAAAAGTACCTATCGCAATGGACAGCATCGTAGAATAGGCAAGCTCGCCTTTGAACAAGACCCCCAGTACCAGTCCAGCGATCAGTCCAACCATCATCCCCAGAGTCATTCCACTTACCATGCAGATCATCGGTTCGAGCTTATTTCGCTTGCGCCAAACAAACCAAGTGAAGCATACGTATGAGAAAATCAGATAGAACAACACTTGTGCTGTAGCGTCCATGATACCACCCCGTAGTATATTTACCTCTCTTAAGGATATGTCCACTCCAGACAAAACAGGACAACTAGTATGCCGTCCATTTAAAAAACTAGAAACACTTTGCGCAAGGAATCCATGACCCTCGAACTGGCTTTTGCATGAGTCGAGACGTTATACTATGAGAAGAGTAACTAACCCCCACGCACAGCCGTATTATCAATAGCTAGGTAAATATTTCGAAGCAGTCCTTTGCCAAAAACATATCTCACTCTACTATACGTACAGCTTACCGTAGAGCTTACCGTAGAGCTTAGCCGTTTTTTGGACGCTATCCCCTATTGAAAGGATACATACGATGAACACATTACCAGTGGAACAATTTCGCAAATTCAAGAACGACATTACTCGATTTTTGATGGCATATAAATTTGCCCTAGATGCATTCGAAACAAAAATAGACATCCTGACTGAGGAATTTCAGCTTTTTCACGATTACAATCCGATCGAGCATACCAAATCCAGGTTAAAATCGCCTGAAAGCATTTTGAAAAAGCTGTATAAAAAAGGTCTGGATATTTCGCTGCCGAGCATCAAGGCCAACATTACAGATATTGCAGGGATACGAATCACTTGCTCGTTCATTGCCGATATTTATCGGATTTGCGATATGCTGCAAAACCAGAGCGATTTGAAGATCATCGAAATCGAAGACTACATTTCTCATCCGAAGCAAAACGGTTACCGCAGTCTGCACATGCTGGTTGAAATTCCCATTTACATGTCTGACCGGCAAGAAAATGTCTGCGTTGAAGTGCAGATTCGTACGATCGCGATGGATTTTTGGGCTAGTCTGGAGCACAAAATTTATTACAAATACAACCGGACAGTCCCCCCTACTCTGCTTCAGGAATTAAAGGAAGCATCCGATTCTGCCGCAGCCCTCGATCGAAAAATGGAACGACTGCATAACGAAATTAGTGAGGTAAAAGATGCCCAGGCTGAGGAATGGGGCGAGGATCTTAAGCAAATCAGTATAAGCAACCAGCAATTTCAGCTGCCTGAAGCGCTGCTTCGGTTGCTAAGCGATCGTCCCAATAACGTTTAGTCCACAGACAGTCGCACGACATAAAAGATCATACCAGCAAAAATGGCTGCCCATCACAGTGGTGCAGCCATTTTGCTTATTCCAACACATGGACTTTGCTGGATAATCTCCAGTGGAAGCGACCTATGCAATGATCAGACGTTATAAAGCTCTGTAACAGCAAGAAAATTGCCATCACAGAGCTTTATAACGTTACTGGCGCTATATCAGAGGGATGGTTGATTCCTTGTTTATAGCTCCAATGTATGCTTTTCCAAAAAGTTAGTAGCGAAATTGCCTGCTACAAAATCAGGATGCTCCAACAGCTTTTCATGGAAAGGAATCGTCGTGTGGACACCCTCGATCACAAATTCGCCGAGCGCTCGCTTCATACGGGCAATCGCTTCATTGCGATCCTTGCCCCAAACGATCAGCTTGGCTACCATGGAATCGTAGAACGGAGAAATTTCATACCCCGGATAAACTGCGCTGTCTACACGGACTCCATACCCGCCTGGCGGCAAATAGTTTGCTACTTTCCCTGGGGAAGGCATAAAGTTTTTGGCTGGATTCTCCGCGTTAATCCGGCATTCAATCGCCCAACCATCAATTTGTACATCCTCCTGTGAAAACGAAAGCGGGTTACCGGCTGCTACGGCAATTTGTTCTTTAATCAGATCAATTCCGGTAATCATCTCTGTTACGGGATGCTCAACCTGTATACGTGTATTCATTTCCATAAAATAAAATTGCCCGTGCTTATCCAGCAAAAATTCGACCGTTCCAGCACCATGGTAGTTTACAGCTTTTGCTGCAGCAACAGCAGCTTGCCCCATTTTTTCTCGAAGTGATTCGTCCAGAGCAGGCGATGGCGCTTCCTCGACCAGCTTTTGATGACGTCGCTGAATGGAACAATCTCTTTCACCCAGATAAACGGCATTCCCGTGCTTATCGCCCATGATCTGAATTTCTACATGGCGAGGCTCCTCCACGTATTTCTCCAAATAAACACCGGCGTTGCCAAATGCCGTTTCTGCTTCTTTTTGCGCCTGACGAATGGATTTTTCCAGCTCCTCCACGTCATGTGCCACGCGCATTCCTCTACCGCCGCCACCAGCAGTCGCTTTTACAATGACGGGGTACCCGATTTCTTTTGCTACCTCGAGCGCTTCCTCGATCTCGTCAATCAATCCGTCTGTGCCAGGAACCAAAGGAACGTTTGCCAAGCTCATCGTCGTTTTCGCTACCGATTTATCTCCCATTTTGGAAATTGCTTCTGGGTCTGGCCCGATGAACGTAATCGAGCAATCTTGGCACAGCTGCGCGAAAGAAGCGTTCTCAGCTAAAAAGCCGTATCCAGGATGGATTGCGTCTGCTTTTGTATGCAAAGCGACTGTCATGATACGAGCCATATTCAAATAGCTGTCTTTGGAGGCTGTCGGACCGATGCAATAGGCTTCATCTGCCAGCTCCACGTGCAATGCCTCACGATCCGCCTCGGAATAAACGGCAACGGTAGCAATTCCTAATTCTCTGCACGCACGAATAATTCTGACGGCGATTTCACCGCGGTTGGCAACTAAGACTTTTGTAAACATTTCGGTGCCCCTCCCTAATATGGTTTGATCGCCAGTAATGCTTTTCCAAAGTCTACAAACTGGCCATCCATCACGAGTATTTCCGTAATTTCTCCGTCAACTGGAGAAAGGATGTCGGAGGTTAGCTGCAAAGCGTCAACTGTACAACGCCCGACCCGTTCACCGGCTTTAACCGCTTGTCCCAGAGTCACGTCAGCATGAAAAAGTCCAACGCCAGGTGAGACAACCAGCTGTGTCTCTTCTACGGAAGCCGGTTGTTCTTGTGGTTCCACAGCTGTTTCTGCAGTAGCAGCCGCCTCTTGGTAGCCGCTTTCTGCTTCCTTCACCTGTTGTGGTTGTTCAGAGGAGGCGATGATTACAGGCGCTCCCTTTTTAATCACGATGCTGGTTTTGCCATTTTGCCACTCTAGCTCTTCAATGGAAGACTGGTTCACCAGCTTGATAAATTCCCGTAGGTCATGAAGCTTCATTCCCGATTCTCCCCTTTTTTACGTATAAGCATTTATATTTCTTACAATGGGATGTTTCCATGCTTTTTATAGGGACGCTCCTCTTTTTTATTTCGCAGCATCTCCAGCGCTTCCGCTACCTTTTTCCGTGTTTCGCGTGGATCAATGACGTCATCGATCATGCCGAGGCTTGCCGCTACGTATGGATTGGCAAACTTTTCACGATAGAGGGCGATTTTCTCAGCTCTTGTCGCCACAGGATCGTCGCTTTGCTCAATTTCCTTTGCAAAAATAATGTTGGCCGCTCCCTCAGGACCCATTACAGCAATTTCGGCATTCGGCCATGCGTAAACGACATCGGCACCAATCGATTTGGAGTTCAGGGCAACATAAGCTCCGCCATAAGCCTTGCGCAAAATCACAGTAATTTTCGGCACAGTCGCTTCAGAATAGGCATACAGGATTTTGGCACCGTGGCGGATGATGCCGCCGTGCTCCTGATTGACACCCGGGAAGAAGCCAGAAACATCCTCAAACGTCAACAGCGGGATATTGAAGCAATCGCAGAAGCGAATGAAACGAGCCAGTTTATCAGATGAATGAATATCGAGTCCACCTGCCATGACCTTTGGCTGGTTGGCGATGATTCCTACACTATGTCCATCAATACGTGCCAATCCAATCACGATGTTACGGGCAAAATTGGGCTGAACCTCCATGAAATCGCCGTGATCTACGATTTTTTCGATGACCTTGCGTACATCGTACACCTTGGTGCTCTCGGCAGGTACAAGCTCGATGAGTTCCTCTTGCCAATCCTCGCGTGCCCCTGGCTCTACCACTGGTGCACGATCCTGATTATTCTGTGGCAAGAAGCTCAGCAGTCTGCGCACACCTTCCAATACCTCTTGCTCGGATTCAGCTGTAAAATGTGCATTTCCACTCACCGATGAATGAACCTTGGCACCGCCCAAATCTTCAGCGGAGATTTTCTCCCCCGTTACCGTTTCAATTACCTTTGGTCCTGTAATAAACATCTGGCTCGTCTTTTCCACCATGAACACAAAATCTGTAATTGCTGGTGAATATACGGCGCCACCTGCACACGGTCCTAGAATCACAGAAATTTGCGGGATGACGCCCGAGTAAATCGCGTTTCGGTAAAAAATCGTCCCGTAGCCATCCAGGGAGCTGACTCCTTCCTGGATGCGCGCACCGCCAGAATCATTTAGCCCGATGAAAGGAGCCCCATTTTTCGCTGCAAGGTCCATCACTTTAGCAATTTTCATGGCATGCATCTCACCAAGCGCACCGCCAAATACCGTAAAGTCCTGGGCGAACAAATAGACAGGGCGACCATTAATTTTTCCGTAGCCTGTCACGACGCCTTCCCCTGGCGCGTCCATTTGATCCAGTCCAAAATGGGTCGCACGGTGCTCTACAAACGGATTCAGCTCCATAAAGGTGTCCGGGTCAAGCAACAGCTCGATACGTTCACGTGCGGTCAGCTTGCCACGATTATGCTGTGCATCGATTCTTGCATCGCCACCACCCAGCTGGATTTTATACTTTCGCTCCATTAGTTCATCGATTTTTTCATACATATTGCTCACACGTCCGACCTTCTCTCTATTCCTTTTTCGAGATTGCATTTTCAAAGACAGTAATTAGCTGCTGTACCGCACTAGTAGGAGACAGCTGACCACTCGTGACTGCCCCCTCCATTTGCGGTAGCAGATTTGCGATCTGTGGATGATTGAAAAACATGCTTCGCAAATAATCCTGTGTCATGCTGTACATCCAATCAAGCGATTGTGCTTTGCGGCGGGCAGCAAAACCACCAGTCTTTGTCGTCTTATCGCGAAATTCTGTCACGACATTCCAAATATCCTCGATCCCTTCACCCGTCAGTGCCGAACACATATATGCTTTTGTTTCCCAACCTACCGTTGCTGGCTGCAAATAGTGCAGAGCACGATTGTACTCTCCCTTTGCAATCAGCGCCCGTGTGCGGTTCTCTCCATCTGCCTTGTTGATTAGGAGGGCATCGGCGATTTCAATGACACCTTTTTTGATCCCCTGCAGTTCATCCCCAGCTCCTGTCAGCATGAGTAGCAAAAAGAAATCGACCATGGATCTGACTGTCGTTTCACTTTGCCCGACACCGACTGTCTCTATTAATATCACATCGTAACCTGCAGCTTCACAGATGAGCATGGTTTCTCGCGTTTTCCGATTGACCCCGCCCAATGTACCTCCTGTTGCAGACGGTCTGATAAAGGCATGCGGATTTCGCGACAGCAGCTCCATCCGCGTCTTGTCTCCTAAAATACTGCCGCGTGTCACGGTACTGCTCGGATCGACGGCTAAAACGGCTACGCGATGTCCTTTTTCACAAAGCATGGTGCCGAACGCTTCAATGAACGTACTCTTTCCAGCACCGGGAACCCCCGTAATCCCGATTCGAATCGAATTTCCGGTATGGCCAAGAAGCTTTCTGATGACCTCCTGCGCCATATCCAGATGAATCGGTGAATTACTTTCTACGAGCGTGATCGCCTGAGCAAGGATCGTCCGATTGTTATCGAGTACGCCTTGTACAAACTGGTCAACACTGAGTTTGGGTAGACGGACTTTCGAAGAAAAGGTCAAGGAAGTTTTATCGCTTGCACCATCACTCATAGACTCCCAGCCTCCAGGCGGCGCACAACCTCTTGCAGTACATTTTGAGCCGCGATCGGAATCACTGTTCCCGGTCCAAAAATGGCCGCCGCACCGTGTTCTTTCAAAAATGTGTAGTCTTGTGGCGGAATGACACCACCAATGACGACAACAATATCCTCGCGACCAAGCTTTTTCAGTTCGTCAACGAGCTGAGGCAATAATGTTTTGTGTCCTGCTGCCAGCGAGCTAAAGCCAATGACGTGAACATCGTTCTCTACCGCTTGCTTAGCCGTTTCCTCTGGCGTTTGGAACAGCGGTCCGATATCAACGTCAAAGCCTAAGTCTGCAAATGCAGTAGCAATGACCTTTGCTCCTCTGTCATGTCCATCCTGACCCATTTTCGCGATCATAATACGAGGGCGTCTGCCTTCCCATTGCTCAAACGCGTCAGCCATCTTGCGAACCGCAGCTACTTCGTCAGCATCCGCATATTCTGAGCTGTACACACCGCTGATGGATCGGATAACAGCCTTGTGACGACCGACCACCTTTTCATAAGCATCCGAAATCTCACCCAGAGATGCTCTCGCTCGAGCGGCTTCGATCGCTAGCTCCAGCAAATTGCCTTCGCCTGTCTCGGCACATGTCGTAATTGCTCGTAATGCTGTATGAACTCTCGCTTCGTCCCTGTTTGCCCGCAGCTCCTGCAATCGTTTCAGCTGGGCTTCGCGTACAGCTGTGTTATCGACTTCGAGAATCTCCAGCGGATCTTCCTTATCGAGTCGATATTTATTGACACCGATAATGGCTTCTTTAGCTGAATCAATATGCGCTTGACGGCGTGCTGCTGCCTCTTCGATCTTCATTTTGGGCAATCCGGTTTCAATCGCTTTTGCCATGCCGCCCAGTGCCTCAATTTCTTCTATATGCTCCCAGGCTCGCTCGACCAATTGCGTAGTCAGTGATTCGACGTAGTAGGAACCAGCCCACGGATCGACGACTTTCGTGATTTGCGTCTCGTCTTGCAAAAACAATTGTGTGTTGCGGGCGATGCGTGCGGAAAAGTCTGTCGGCAAGGCAATCGCTTCATCCAGTGCGTTTGTATGCAAAGACTGGGTGTGCCCCAGAGCAGCCGCCATCGCCTCTACGCAAGTACGGACGACATTGTTGAATGGGTCCTGTTCAGTCAAGCTCCAGCCGGATGTCTGCGAGTGCGTGCGCAGTGCCATCGACTTTTCGTTCTTCGGATTGAATTGCTTGATGAGATTTGCCCAAATCAGGCGTCCTGCTCTCATCTTTGCAACCTCCATAAAGTAATTCATTCCGATCGCCCAGAAGAAGGACAACCGCGGTGCAAAGGCATCAATATCGATTCCCGCTTTTAATCCGGTCCGTACATACTCCAGCCCATCCGCCAATGTGTACGCCAGCTCGATATCGGCAGTGGCCCCTGCTTCTTGCATGTGATACCCGGATATACTGATGCTGTTGAATTTGGGCATATGCTTGGAGGTGTACGCAAATATATCGGAAATAATTTTCATCGATGCTTCTGGTGGATAAATGTACGTATTGCGCACCATGTATTCTTTGAGAATGTCGTTTTGAATCGTTCCAGTCAGCTCAGCTTGAGAGACGCCCTGCTCTTCGGCTGCCACAATGTAAAACGCCATGATCGGGAGCACAGCACCATTCATCGTCATGGAAACCGACATTTTGTCCAGCGGGATACCGTCGAACAAAATTTTCATGTCCAGAATCGAATCTACGGCCACGCCTGCTTTTCCTACGTCCCCTACAACCCTTGGATGATCAGAATCATAGCCTCTGTGTGTTGCCAGGTCAAATGCGATGGAGAGCCCCTTTTGCCCAGCAGCCAAATTGCGGCGGTAGAAGGCGTTGCTTTCCTCGGCCGTTGAAAATCCGGCGTACTGACGAACCGTCCATGGCTGTGCCACGTACATCGTCGGATACGGTCCACGGAAATAAGGTGGCAGACCAGGCATATAGCCTAGATGCTCCATTCCTTCAATATCTTCTTTTGTATAAAGAGGCTTAACGGGAATTTGCTCCATCGTTTGCCATATTTGCTCATCTAAAACCCGCTTGGCTTCGTCGCTTAACGCTTGGCTTGGGAACAAATCGGATATGTCCCGTTTTGCACGATATGGAACCTTTGAAAAATCAGGCCTTAGCTTCATGAGATCACTCCTATCCGTTCCTGGAGTTGGCGCAGCATTTGGTAGCAGTTTGTTTGGACATGAATACAATCATCGACTCCATGTGCCTGATAGCTTGACAGCAGTTCTGCGTCAGGTAGTCCTGCGAGCAGCACAAGCATTTGCGGATTCGATTGTTTGATCGCTTGTGCCAAAGAAGGTACCAGCTCCGGGTAGCTCGCATCATCGGAGCAAATTACCGTTATCGCTGCCCCTGACTGTACAGCGGATTGCGCTGCATCCTCTGGTGTTGAAAACTGGTGCTCACGAATGACATCAAAACCACCAACGGCAAAAAATTCTGCAGAAAAGTCTGCTCTTGCCTTATGTTTAGAGACAGGACCCATGTTGGCCAAAAAGACTGCCGGTCTTTTTCCTGTCTTTTCCAAAAAGATATCTGACTGCTTGCGCAATGCTTCAAACGCCTCGGATGCCCGATGCAAGCGCAGTGGCTGAATGACTGTTTCTACCTGATCGGACTGTCTCACCGCTTTGGATAAATCTCCGATGGTTGCTCCTGCGAGAGCAGCCTTGACCGCAGTCTCAACCTGATTGTCGCTTGTTCCAGCCAGTTGCTCCAGCTGTTTGGCAAAAATGCTTTGCTCCTTCTCAGCTCGATGAGATGCTAACGCTTCTTTCCGCTCATCGAAGATAGCTGGCAATGTTTCTTTTTGAAGCGACTGCTCCTGAACATTTGCGTACATGTTTGTACCTACGATTCTTGCCTTCCGCTGCTCGATACTGGCAGACTTGGTTTTGGCGAGCTGTTCGATTACACTTTGCGGGGCTGCTGCTTTCAAGGAATCTAGCATTCCGCCTTTTTCTTCTGTTTGCAAAAACAGTTCCCACGCCTTTTTGGCCAGTGCATCCGTCAGCCATTCTACGTACCAGGAACCGCCTGCAGGGTCAACCACTTTGGACAAATGCGCTTCCTGTTCTAAAATGATTTGGGTATTTCTAGCGATCCGCCTTGAAAACTCATTCGCTGGGCGAATCGCTTCATCAAAAGCAGAGATGTGCAGGCTGTCTACTCCGCCTATAACCGCTGAAAACGCTTCCGTAGTAGAACGAAGCAGGTTTACGTAAGGATCAAGAACCGTTTTTGTCCAAGCAGAGGTTCTCGCATGTATCGTCATCTTTTGTGATTCAGCAGAACCGCCATAGGAAGATATGATGTTTGACCAAAGCATTCTTGCTGCTCTGAGCTTGGCAATTTCCATAAAAACGTCCGATCCAATGGCGTATGAAAACTGAATACGTGGTGCTATCTCATCAATTGACAACCCACGTTCAAGCAATGCCTGAATATACTCAACACCGGTCGCCAATGAAAAGGCAAGCTCTGTGACTGCATTCCCACCCGCTTGGTGATACGGGTGAGCCCCCACGAGGATCGTTTTCAGTTGGGGTGCATGCTTGCTCGCCCATCGGGTAGATTGCGCCATCGCATCGAATGCGGTATTTACTGAGAAAGGCAGTTTTCCAGCTGTGACTAATTCGTTGAAAGGATCTTGACCTATACATCCACAAAGCTTCGCTGTATCCTTGCCGGCTGCTTCGACATGAGCAATAAATAGCGCAAGGATTGGTAAACCTAGTGCCCCGGCCTCTACATAAAGAGGAACCTTTTCCAGATCAATACCCTGAAGCGCCACCTCTACATCTTCTTTGCGAAAAAGGGATAATCCTCTATCTCCAACCTGATCCGGTTTTGCTTCGTTCGGATCCAGACCGATCGCAGTTGCCCGGTCCAAGACTATGTTTACCATCGTTTGTCCGCGCGCTAAATCGTGAAGCGCAGCTTGGTTAAATGCTTTCGCTGTATTCGCCACAATTTCCTGGCTGACATGCCAGCTTTGCGTCTGCCGTTCTTCTATTGCTTTGGTCCCACGCACAAAGGGTGCTACTCCTGGCAGATCAGCTGAGTGTGGTATTCTCTGTGTATCTTCTTTGCGATAAATCGGCTGTAACGTAATCCCCTCAACAGTCTTGGTCAAGAGCTTTGCGTCAAATGAAGCACCTTTCAGTGATTTCTCTGCTGCTGCTCTCCATTGTTCATACGTTGGCACAGAGAATTCTGTAAACAATGTGTCTTTATTCACGAAACCTGACCTCCCCCGGTTCAATCAATGCTATCGCTATTATACCCGCTTTACCAAGAACAATGGCTGTCCCTGATCGACTAATTGGCCGTTTTCCACTAATATTTGGACGATTTCGCCCTTGACCTCAGCTTCTATTTCATTAAACAGCTTCATGGCTTCCACGATACATACAATTGTAGTCGGTTGAACTTGATCATGTACGGAGACGTATGGAGCTGCATCTGCTGCTGGAGCTGCATAAAAAGTACCGACCATGGGAGACGTAATTTTGTACAGGTTTTCCGTCTCTTCAACTTGCGATGCAGGTGGTTGCACTGGAGCAGCTGATGAAGCAGGTTTCTCTGCCTTTGGTGGGGCGACTTGGGTAACAACAGCGAGCTTTGCCGGAGTTACAGGAGCTTGAACTACTACAGGCTGCTCGCCAAGTCTTCTTTTTATCGATAAGCGAGAATCTTCATTTTTCACTTCGAATGATTCTACATCGGTTTGTTCCAATAGCTTTACAAGTTCTCTCAGTTCATAAATGGTAAGCACAATGATTCCTCCTGTTATCCATGTCAGCTTGTAATTCGATACAAACCGACTGGTTGGTTTCGTACTATCGTGCAGGACCGACCAGTTGGTCTCTCGATTATTATACCAAATGTCTGAATCATAGTACAGACCAACTAGTTGGTCTGTAGAGCTCATTTTTTAAAACAAGGCTGCCAAGCGACTAGGACCCTGCTGTTCTACACTAGCTGAGCATAGCCGCTGTTTCCTTGGCCATCCACCTTTTTCCTTACAATGGCTTATACGGGAAATCCGGATGTTGTAAAAAAAAGCGATTAAAATCGGGGTTTTCCATCGCATCACGCTTTAATACCGAGTGCAGCACCATATCCGCGTAAATATCAGCAATCTGTTCGATTGAATATGTCCCTGACTTTTGATACCACTTATAAATCCAGTTGACCATTCCAAAAATCGCCATGGATACAATCGGGACGGGCAGCTCGGGGCGGAATTCACCTGAGGCGATACCGTCCTGAATCACTGTGAACATGATTTGTTTGTAGCGATCCCTTTTTATCTCGATATCCTTGAAGTACTCTGGAGAGAGGAACAAGCTCTCCTGGTAAAAAATGGTGACCTGTGAGCGGTACAAATCGATCATCATCACGAAGGATTTCACGATCGCTTGCAGTCGTTCTGTCGGCGTATCCCATTGCTCGTACGCTTCCTCTGCCTTTTCCAATACGTATGTAATAAATTGATCATGAATGATGTAGAGCAGTTCATCCTTGGACTTAAAGTTGTGGTAAAAGCCCCCTTTTGAAGTTCCGCTTTCCTTTACAATCTGATCAACGGTCACCCGATGATACCCATTCGCTTCAAACAGGCGCATGGATGTTTCAATAATTCGTTCTCTGATTGATTTTTCGCTCATTATCTTCACCCGTGATCATTATAGCATAGTTTTTCAAATACCAGACTGTGCGAAGTGAGAGGTCTCAAAGTTCAACGATAAAGCAAAGAGCCGGTCTAGCCAGCTCTTTGTTTTCGTTATATTTGCCTCTTAATTGCTTTCTGCCGTGACAGGAACAGCACCAAAGTATTCTTCCAGTGTGATCCCCTTTTCACTAATCTCTTTTGCCACATCAACGCCAACGTAGCGAATATGCCATGGCTCATACATATAGCCGGTAATCCCATCTTTTCCTTCAGGATAGCGGATGATGTAACCAAACTCCGCGGAATGCTGGGCTAGCCATTCTGCTTCCTTTGTACCGCCAAAACAGCTTTCAGCGGCACACTTTCCATTAATACCGGAGACGTCAATCGAAAGACCTGTTTCGTGTTCACTGGTACCTGGTATTGCGCTGTAAGTACGCGCTTTCTCCAGACCGTCTTTTTGTACGTAGCGATTAAACAGCGCTTTTTGGTAGGCATGAGAGCGGTAAGCAGATACGCCTGCCAGTGAAACACCATCCGTTTTCGCAGCAGCGAACAATTGTTGAAGTGCTTCCGCCGCTTCCTTGCGCATTTTTCGCTTCTCACTCTTTTCCGGGAGCAAAAACGGAACATTGGGAAATACCAAATCATTTGGTGTATAGTTTTCGGGCAGCTTCTGCTGTTTGTTGACCAGTACCGTCATGCTTTGTGGCTCAGCAACAACCGCTAAATCTGGCAGCTCGATCGAGTCAGAAGGTTTATTTACTGGTTCTTGTTTGGGCGGTTTGGTTTCGGCTGGCTTTTCTTGCTCTGCTGGTTTCTCTTTTACTGGTTCAGCTTCAGACTGATTCGGTTCTGTCGGCTTAGTTTCCGCAGGTGGGGAAGTTTCCGGCTGTACGCTAGGCGTTTCAGGCGTGCTCGTCTCAGGTTGACCAGGTGCAGCCAGACTGCTGCAGCCAGCGAGTAATACGATGGCAGATGTTACAAGTGCGAGTCGGTACTTTTTTCGGTTATGTAGTATGTTCATCGTGACGTTCCTTTCGCTTGGGCTAGGTGAAGCGGAGAGCCCTTTTACTAATTGTGGATCCCTACCTCAAGCAGAGTACCTACTCATTATGACATAGTTCCCCCTAATTTCGTCACATGAACCCGACATTTTATCACATTGAAATTTATTTCTTTCCAATAAACATCTGCTAGGGCGTATGCAAAAAGGTATACGGAGTTGGAATTTCATAGTAGTCGTCATCTGTCTCGTACAGGATGGACACCAAGAATAGATGTACAATCTCCCCATGGACCGCCATAAAATTCTTGATTGGTTATGTTCCCTGGATATGCTTTTGCAATGACGGGAAGAGCTGACTGTTCCGCTGCCATTTGTTTGCGCAATTGCTCCTGATACTCTCAGCAAGAAAACCAAAAGCGGTCCACTTACAAGAGCTGGGAAAAAATAATTCAAGTTTCGATTATCTGTACCGAATAATGAAAGTGTAAACGCGTGGTGATGAAAAAGGAGCTTGATAAAAAATGTAAACCGTCATGTAAAAACCCTCATGAGAATCAATTGCTTGCCTTGATTCTCACGAGGGTTATGATTACTTCTCTTCTTTTTTGGCAAACCAGGTTGCCAGAACGGAGCCGGAAATATTGTGCCACACACTAAAAATGGCACTTGGGACAGCAGCAAGTGGATTAAAGTGAGCCGCTGCCAAGGCAGCTCCAAGACCGGAGTTTTGCATCCCTGTTTCTAAAGTGATGGCCTTACGCTTTGCCAGATTCAAGCCAAACAGCTTGGCAAAAAAGTAGCCCAATAAATAGCCCAATACGTTATGCAAAATGACAACGGCAAAAATGATCAAGCCAGTTTCCACGATCTTTCCTTTATTAATGGCAACCACAATCGCTACGATCAATACAATCGCAATCGTTGATACGAGTGGCAATGCCTTTGCGCTCGCTTCCGCCTGTTTATGAAACAATGCCTTGACGAGGACACCAAGCACAATCGGAACGATCACGACCATCACGATATCCATGAACAAGGATTGCGTATTGATCTCCATCCAATGACCGGCTAATAGCGAAATGAGTGCAGGCGTGGCAATCGGTGCGATCAGCGTGGAGACAGCTGCGACAGAAACGCCTAATGCTACATCCCCTTTGGAAAGGTAGGTCATGACATTGGACGCAGTACCGCTCGGACAGCAGCCTACCAAGATTACCCCAACCGCAATATCTGGCGGAAGATTGAGTACGACAGCCAGGACATAGGCAAGCGATGGCATGATGAGATAATGTCCAACCACTCCGATGAGAACATCAACAGGCCGACGAAAAACCTCCCGGAAATCAGCCGACGATAGAGTCAGCCCCATTCCGAACATAATCACGCCGAGCAAGATCGATATATACCCTTTTCCTCCTACAAAAGCCTCAGGTGCAAAAAATCCAAGAATGGCAAACAGAATGACCCAAATGGAAAAAGTGCCCCCAACAAATTTGCTTATTCTCTCTACGGTGTTCACTTTGTCTCTCTCCCACTTTTTATTTTAACTAAAAATATTTTTCATTATACTGCAACACTTTTCACAATTCTATACAATATCACTATTTTTGTTTATACTTATTAACTATGTACTTATAGTTTTTCATCGAAACGAAAAGGCACTCCTCTATGAAGAGTGTCTTTTCGTTCATTTCTTGATCATGACCTTATCTAGCATGAGATAACCTGCTGGACTCATTGCAAAGCCTTCGATGCTGTTATGGATGGCTGCCAGATTTTCGAGATTGCGAAAAGGGACGATCAACGCTTCTTGCCTTTCCAACTCTTGCGCTTTGACATAAATGCTCAATCTCTTTTGTGTATCTGTTTCCTCTCTACCCGCTTCGATCAATCGATCCAGCTCGCGATTGCTGTACATAAAACTGTTTCCTCTCCCACCCCCTATGGTATGGAAGAGATTGTACTGGTTGTAATCGGCATCGCCAGTCGCATTGCCCCAGCCGCTCACAAATATGTCGTGCTCCTTTGTTCTTTCCAGCATATCCACAAAGGCATCATAGCTGACGACCTGGATTTTGGCGTCAATGCCAATCCCTTTTAGCTGAGATCGTATAACGCCAGCAACGTTGATACGGTCCATTCGGTCATAGGTAAGAATCGTAGTAGAAAATCCATCTGGATAACCTGCTTGGTCAAGCAAATCTCTCGCTTTATTCAAATCGTACGGATATTTCTTGAGTACGGAGGAGTACCCGAATACTTTAGGGCCTAGTGTGGAATTCGCTTGCGTGCCGACATTGTTATATACCCCTTTAATGATGGAACTCGTTTCGATTGCATAGCTGATTGCTTGGCGTACGCGCAAATCATTTAGCGGCTTTTTAGCGACGTTAAACCCCACAAACTCAGTACCGAGCGCCTCACTGCGATAAATCCTCATCTGTTGTGACGCCTGAATCCGCTCGATCTCTGTAACAGGAATCGATTCAGCAATTTGGGCATCGCCTTGCTCTACCAGCTCAATTCTCTCTTCATCATCCGGAATCACGCGGAAAATGATCCGATCCAGCTTGGGTTTGTTGCCCCAGTACTGCTGGTTCTCTTTCAAAACAATTTCTTTCTCCGCTGTCCACGACGATAACGTAAACGGTCCTGTGCCAACGGGATGATGAGAAAGACCCTTTCCGTAGGTGGCTATTCCTTTGGGACTCAGGATACTTCCTTCATGACTTGCCAAAATGGAAAGAATCGGGGTAAACGGGGCGGAAAGACGAATTTGTACGGTATAGTCGTCCAAGACCTTCACTTCTTTTATTTTGTCAAACATGGCAGCTCTTGTTGATCCTACCCACGGGTCACGTACACGATCAAACGTTTTTTTCACCGCATCAGCGTTAAACTCGGTTCCATCGTGAAAAACAACGCCATGACGCAGCTTGAATTCCCACGTCACATCGTCTATTTGTTGCCACTCCGTAGCAAGCTGGGGCTGAATCACCATATTGATATCTCGCGTGACCAGTCCCTCGTAAACTTTTTGATAAACAACACTGGCTGCACTAATTGTAGAAATAAAATGAGGGTCCAGATTTCCTGCATCGAACTTGCGAGCGATGACTAATGTCCCGCCTTCGACAACCGTTTTAGCTGGTGGAAGCTTGTGTTCTTCTGATGGCTTTTGACCGAAAGTGCAGGCGGTTAATGAAGCGGCTACCACCAATAGCATACCGATTAGCCAGATGTGATATTTCCCCTTGCCTTTCATAGCCCCTCCTCGTGCTGCGCCCGATGTTACTCCTACTATTGTGTGCAAAAAGACCGCCTTCTCTCAGCTTGTGCGAGAGTGGCGGTCAGGTATTCCCATCTGGGAATGATACGCTTAACGCTAGTTCTTTTCAAATAAATACTTATATGCCCCAAAGCCTTCTGCATCCAGGCGGTCTTTTGGGATGAAGCGCAGGGCAGCTGAGTTAATGCAGTAACGCAGTCCATTCTCACCAGGTCCATCCTCGAAAACATGTCCAAGATGAGAGTCTGCTCCCTTGCTGCGAACTTCTGTCCTCACCATATTGTGAGTCAGATCGATGTGCTCTGTAACATTTTCTTCTGTCATTGGCTTCGTAAAGGATGGCCAACCGCAGCCAGAATCGAATTTATCCAACGAGCTAAACAAGGGTTCACCCGAAACGATGTCTACATAAATCCCTTCTCCTTTATGATCCCAAAATTCATTGGAAAAAGGGCGCTCGGTTCCGCTATTTTGTGTAACCTCGTATTGCAAAGGCGTAAGCTTTTTTTTCAATTCTTCCAGCTTGCCATGGTCGCGCCATGCTTCCTTAGTGAATTTGGCTCTACCTGATGCAGCACGATAATACTGATAGCGGAGTGGATTTTTTTGATAGTAGTCCTGGTGATATTCTTCTGCCGGATAGAAAGGCTTCGCAGGCAGAATCAGTGTTTGTATCGGATTGGAAAAGCGGCCACTCGCATCAAGCTCTTGCTTGGACTGCAAAGCGAGACTCTCCTGCTCTGGAGTATGGTAGAAAATCGCGGGAGCGTATGATTGTCCGCGATCCCCAAATTGACCACCTGCATCTGTCGGATCAATTTGGCGCCAAAAGATTTGCAGAAGCTCTTCGTAAGGCATGAGAGCGGGATCATATGTAATTTGCACGGCTTCATAGTGCCCAGTCGTATCGGAGCAGACTTGTTCGTACGTCGGATTTTCAACGTGGCCGCCCGTATAGCCTGAGACGACCTTCACAATACCTGGCATTTTGTCAAATGGACTGACCATGCACCAAAAGCATCCACCCGCAAAGGTAGCGATCTCAAATTGGGAGTTTTCACTGTTCACGCTTTTCGCCTCCTAAGGTTGTACGCATCATTATTATGATTGATTGTACATGGTTTGCAAAAAGAAAGTCCACTCTGTAACTGTTAGATGGCAAAAGACCCCGCGACAAAAAGCGCGAGGCCTTTTCTACGATTATTTTATGCTATCTAGCGCTTGTGCAAAGCCGGAAATCAAGAATACCATGTGGGCAATGCCCTCTTCGAAATCTTTCAGGCGAATAGACTCGTTTGGCGCATGCACCTTGCAGCCTACCCAGCCTACCCCTGTACTCACGATCGGAAGCTGCAACGCTTCGCCGAATGCAAACATCGGACCTGTACCTGCCGCATTAGGTGCAAGCACCGGCTCGTTTTCATAAACCTGACGGGCAGTACTTAGCACATGTGCCACGAACGGATGGTGGAAATCAGAGCGATACGCTTTTTGTCCGTTAATCATCGTTGCCTGAATGTCCGTAAACCCGTGATCATGCAAATGCTGCTGAATGCACGCAAGAATGTGATCGGGATCTTGCCCTGGGACCAAACGGCAGTCCACCTTTGCCTTTGCATTTTTCGGCAGAACGGTTTTGGCTCCTTCGCCAATGTAACCGCTAACCAGACCGCAAATCGTCATGGTCGGATGAAATACCATCGCATCACGTGGATCAATTCCTTTGGCCTCAGTAATCAGCGGACGCTTCAGTCCAAATAGCTCCGTTACCGCAGCTTCGTCAAATGGCAGCTCGGCGACGACCATTTTCTCATCTTCCGTCGGTTCTACAATGCCATCATAGAAGCCTTTCACGAGAATTTCATTTTGCTGATTTTTCATCGTTCCCAATGCTTGCACAAGTCGCCATGCAGCATTATCAACATAGGCTCCGACTGAAGAGTGCATGTCGATGTCGGCTCCGACGCATGTCAGCTCCATGTAGGCCATTCCTTTAATACCGGCCACCATGCCGATTCTCTCTGCCTCATCTTTTCCACCGAATTCCCAAATGCAGGCATCGGCGGCGAAAAGCTCTTTATACTCCTGAATATACGGCTCCAGATTTGGACTTCCGATCTCTTCTTCGCCCTCGACCATGAATTTGATGTTGCAAGGCAATCCACCTTCAGCTTGCTGAAGAATCTGGATGGCAGTCAGGCGAGCTACGAGATCGCCCTTGTTATCTGCTGCACCACGGGCAAAGAGCTTGCCATCTATGACCGTTGGCTCGAACGGCTCTGTATGCCATTCTTCAAATGGCTCGGGCGGTTGAACGTCATAGTGGTTGTAGTAAAGCAGTGTTTTGCTTGCATCGCCCTTGCTTCCCGCAGCAAAAAATCCGTAAACGACAGGGTTGCCACCGAGCCCACTCAACACTTTTGTTTCGCCGCCGATGTCCTCAATCATTTTCACGACGTACTCTACGGTTTCCGGGATGGCTTTATGCTGGGCAGAAACGGTTGGGAAGCGCAAATATTCTTTCAGCTTTTCAACTGCATCTGGCAAGCTTTCTTTCACATAACCGAGCACTTGTTCTTTTTCCATAACGGAATGCCTCCTTATCGCTTCCTATTAGAATGTCTACTACACCGACGCCTTTTCAGCCGTCAGCAAATAGCTTTCAAACCAGTCTGCTGTATACTGCAAGCGAAGGACACGCTGCTGTGGATCGCCGCTGCGCGACAGCTCGTGGCTAGCGCCAGGGAAACGGATGAACGAAACAGGTGCCTTATCATGGTAGCGCAGTGCAATATACAATTGTTCTGCCTGCTCAATCGGGCACCGATGATCTTGTTCACCATGCATGATCAACAGTGGCGTTTCGATATTGGCAGCCAAGCGGAGCGGTGAATGATGCCACATTTTTTCCGGATTGTCAAACGGATTTGCCATAATTTCTTCCGCTGTAAAGTAGTAGCCAATATCACTGACACCGTAAAAGCTCAGCCAGTTGCAAATGCTGCGATCAGTAACGGCTGCTTTGAATTGATTGGTTTGACCTACAATCCAGTTGGTCATTAATCCGCCGTAGCTGCCTCCCGTAACCCCGAGTCTGGTTTCATCGATGAAGTCAAAATGGTTGCACGCGTATTTTACGGCACTCATCAGATCACGATAATCGTTTCCGCCGTAATCGCCGCAGCACGCCTGGACAAATCGCTCTCCATAGCCAAAGCTGCCGCGTGGATTGGTGTAGAGAACCGCGTAGCCTTTTGCAGCCAGAACCTGGAATTCATGAAAATACGTGTTTCCGTACATCGAGTGAGGACCACCGTGAATTTGCAAAACCATCGGATATTTTTGACCTTGCTGATATCCAACTGGCTTCATCATCCATCCGTGAAGCTTCCAGCCATCCTCCGCTTCGAATTCGATTTCCTCCACAGCAGGAAACTCCAGCTCAGCAAACAGGTCATAATTAACATCTGTCAAGCGCTGTTCTTCTTTGGTATCGAGATTCACCTCAACCAAATCACCCGGCCTTGCGGTATCACTTACGACCAAAATCAGCTTCTGTGCCTTTTCATGCAGGGAAAATCCGTATACATTGCGATTTCCTCCTACAATCTGCGTGATCTGCCCGTCCAGAGTCGTATGATAGATACCGGAATTACCACGCTCACTTGCGATGAAGTACATTCCTTTGCCATCTTCTGTCCACACAGCTCCAGGATTCGGATGACCCGGGGAGCGTACATCCCCAATCGTAGAATCTCCCACCTGAACGTCCCACTCAGCTGTAATGCAAGTTTGCACATCATTCTCGAGGTTGTAGACCCAAACTCTTTTCTGAGCAGCATGGAGATGTGTATCCGATTCGCTGCCAATAAGAGCTAGCTTTTTCCCGTCGGGTGACCAGGTCGGAAAAAAGAATGTTCCTTTACTTTTCGTTACCTTCTTCCATTCCCCTCCTGAAAATGGAACCAGGTAGACATCGATGCTATGCTGCTTGTCCGGATTTTCAGCTTGATTTGCAGTAACCGCCAGCCACTCGCCATTTGGAGACCATGCTCCAACTGTATGATTGTACGGGCCTTCACTAATCGCTCTCATTTCTCCGCTCTCTACATTGACTATGGCGAGCTGCTTGCATTTGTCATAGATGTATCCATGATCATCAGACTTGTACTTCATCCGGTTAACTACGATTGCTTTTTGTGCTTCTTTTTTTGCTTCGCCCTCTACATCTGAAAACGAGTCTTCTGGGGACAGCATAGATGAAAATACGATATGTTTGCCGTCTGGGGACCAAACTGGGTTAGATACGCCCGTTTTGCAGTGGGTCAGCTGTCGTGCTTCCCCTCCTTTTGCATCGATTAACCAGATTTGCGGCGTACCTGAACGGTTAGAAACAAAGCTGATTGTCTCACCATCTGGCGACCAGCGAGGAAACGTATCACGCACGGTGCCTGTGGTCAAGGATGTCAGGTCTTTTGTATCCAGTGATTGTAATACCAAATGGTTTCGATACTGGCGGTCTTCGTCAATCATCGTCTCCACGAAAGCAACCGATTTTCCATCGGGAGATAGCTGTGGATCACTTGTATACCGGATTTGATACAAATCTTCTGCCGTAATACCACGTTTGATCGCTGTCATGCATCATTCACTCCTTTTCATTTGTGGACATCATTAATTGCTGCATAAAAAACTGGGTGATCTTTTGATTCAACGTAATATGGTTGTCCAGCTTTTCTGTGAAGTGACCCTCATCCTCGAAAATGTGTAAATCCACCTGCTGTCCTCTACCTTGCATGTCTGCTACCAACTGTTCTGCTTCGGTCACTGGTACACGAGTATCGTTGCGTCCGTGGAACACAAGCAGTGGCGCTTTGATTTTTTCCGAGTGATTGAGTGGCGCAATTTCTTCAAAGAAGTCGCTGTCGTGCTCAAGCGAGCCATATTCTACCTCACGCAGCCTGCGTCTCCATTCACCCGTATTTTCGAGGAAGGTACGGAAATGCGAAATCCCGACGATGTCGACACCAGCTGCCCACAGGTCTGGATAATGTGTAAGCGCTGCCAAAACCATAAAGCCCCCGTAGCTTCTGCCCATAATCCCGATTGCATGTGGATTCACCGTTTCTAGCTTGGACAAGTCCTTCACTAGCCACGCCAAATCCGCTACTGAATCCATACGCTTGCGTACATCGTCTAGCTTTACGTATTCTCGACCGTATCCCATGCTTCCACGAACATTTGGAGCGACTACCGTAAAGCCTTGGTTAGCCAGGTATTGAAACACTGGATGATATTCAGCGCGGATTTGGCTTTCTGGCCCACCATGTACATAAACCACGACAGGACTATTTTCTTTCTGTTCTTTGGCATACAGAAAATACGGAACCTCCAGACCATCGAATGAAGCAAACGAGCGTAATTCCGGCTCAATCAAGGTTGCCTCGATTGCTTCCGACTGTCCGATTGTCGTCACTTTCTTGCTGGTTTTCGTGGAAATCGTATACGTCCACACATCTCCTGGTAGTGTTGGACTTTTCAACACGAATCCAAGCTGGTCTTCTGTTATCCAAGACAGTGAAGTGATGACTCCTTGTGGGATGTTATCAATCTTTTGCCACTGCTTGTCGTCCACCTGGAACAAAGAAAGAGTCGATCTGCCGCCTTCATTAATAGAAAACGCCAATGTCTTTTCATCCGCAGACAGCTTGACTTCCTCAATATCCCATTTTGGCACATGAACAAGTGGCTGCAGCTCGGCATTATCGAGACTAAAGCTGCATAATGCCATCGTATTTTCGTCTCGGTCCGTAACAAGATACCCATGCTTGCCGCCTTTGGTTAGCTGCAACGAATGATACCGGGCATTATGCGTACATATCGGAAGCTTCTGAGCTGCCTTCGTTTGCAAATGGAGAAGATAGAGCGAATTGTCGATGTTGGTTTCTTGGACACTAAAGATCAGACCCGTGCCATCCGGAAGCCAGCCTACCGGATCACATCGTCCGTCATAGCGGAACACTTCCTCATATTCGCCACTCTCCACATCCTGAACAAAAATATCAAAGCAGCGCGGATGACGTCGGTTACTCGACCAGGCGATTTTTTGGCTGCATGGCGACCAGCCTCCGAAATAATGAAAGTGGGCAGGTGCTTCTGTGAGGGGTTTTACATTTGTCCCATTTTCCGTGAGCAAAAAGAACTGCTGCCGCTCGTCGCCTTTACAATCCATGCCCACTATCGTTTTTGTTCCGCATGGAGAATGGTCCACTTCGACAACCCGATCTGGCAAAGATGTGATCTGCTCGGCTTTCAGGCTCTCCTCATTCCATCGATACAATTGCGCGATACCTGTCAATTTGCTCAAAAAGGTCAGCTCTCGTTTTTTCGGTACCACCTTCAATTGATATGCTGATTTCACTTGTAGATAGTCCATGATCATGGGAAATCATCCTCTCTTGTCGGTGTTTGTATGTTTAGTGTTCGTATGTAAAGAGAAAAAAGAGGAGAATCTCCTCTTTTTTCTTATTTTTTTGTTGCCCAACGTGCACTTGGGAATGCGTTAACTGGGTAAGTCAGACCTTCGAGGCCTGGTTTCACCAGGTAGTTTTGTTGATAGTGATATACCGGGATAAATGGCATGTCATCCATCAAAATCTCTTCCGCTTTGTGCAAGAGTTCCATACGCTTATTAGGATCTTGTTCTACTTTTGCTGCCATATTCAAAGCATCATAGTCTTTGTTTATCCAACCAGTGCGGTTGTTCGGGCTGTCACCCAGGTAGTAGTCGAGGTTGAATGCTGGGTCGCTGATTTGACCTACCCAACCCATACGGCCCATTTGGTAGTTTTTCTGTCTCGTTGTATCCAGATATACTTTCCACTCTTGGTTCGTCATTTTTACTTCTACACCAAGGTTTTTCTTGAACATTTCTTGCATGGCCTGAGCAATTTTCTTGTGGCTTTCATCCGTGTTGTACATGAGAGTTACTTCTGGCAGTGTAGACCAGCCTTCTTCCTGCATCCCTTCTGCAAGCAGCTTCTTCGCCTCTTCAAAATCTTCCTTGAAGTAGTCGCCGCCTTCTTCACGGAAGTCTTTTCCAGATGGGGTGATTGCTCCACGAGGTACCATGGAGTATGCAGGTGTTTCTCCACCTTGGCTAACCATTTCTGTCAAGGCTTTACGGTCGACCGACATTGCAAATGCACGACGTACTTTTTTATTTGTAAATGGCTCCTTTGTTACGTTGAACATGTACATGTACGTACCATAATAAGGAACGGATTTATAGTCTGGGCTCGATTTTGCCTGGGCAAGAATGTCAGATGACATTTCTTTGTTAAAATCAAGCTCTCCACTCTTATACATTTGATACGAAGTTGTCGCGTCGTTCACCATTTTCCAAGTGATCTTGTCCATCTTCACATCGTCTTTGTTCCAGAAGTTTTCGTTCTTTTCAATGACCAGCTCGGAATCATGCTTCCAAGAAACTAGCTTGTACGCGCCATTGGAGATGTAGCTGTCTGCATTCGCAGCCCATTTTGGGTTCGCTTCTGCCGCTTTTTTGTTGATTGGGTGCCAATAGCGTGTTGCCAGCATTTTATCGAAGTAAGAAGTCGGAGCTACCAATTCGATTTCCAGCGTTTTTTCGTCTACTGCTTTGATTCCTACATCTTCTGCCTTCCCTGTACCTTTGTTATACGCTTCTGCACCTTTGATGTAGTACAGCAGGTAAGCAGTCGTAGAAGCTGTAGCTGGATCGATGTGCTTCATGAATGTGTAGGCGAAGTCTTCAGCAGTTACTGGCTCGCCATTTGTCCATTTGGCATCGTCACGCAAAATGAATGTGTATTTCAGTTTGTCGTCAGACAGCTTTACTTCTTTGGCAGTACCCAGAATTGGATTGCCGTCTTTGTCTTTTGTGTACAGACCTTCACCCAAGTGGTCCATGATCCAGAAGGATGTGGTGTCTGTTGATGTGAGCGGGTTCAAGTCAGGTGGCTCAGATTTGGCGTTAAATACGACTTCTTGTTTCACCGCAGCGCCAGGCGTGCTCGTGGATGTTCCTCCACCTGCCGGAGCTGTACTGCCGCCACCACCGCAAGCTGCAAGAGCTGGCACAACAAGTGATAGCGACAAAGCGAAGGCTGCAAATTTCTTCACAATGTTTCCCCCTGTATAATTAAGATAAAATCGAACTGCTACTGATAGAGATGACAAGCAACCCAGTGGTTAGACCCTACTTCTTTCCACTCAGGAACCTCCGCAGCGCACTGCGGCGTAGCCTTCGGGCAGCGTGTTCGAAATACGCAGCCGCTAGGAGCATTGGCAGGGCTCGGTAAATCCCCCTGCAAAATAATTCGCTCCCGCGCAACTGTTGGATCTGGTATCGGAATAGACGATAAAAGTGCCTGTGTGTATGGATGCAGTGGCTCAGCATACAGCTCAAAGCTGCTCGCCATTTCCACCATTTTTCCTAAATACATCACGCCAATTCTCGTCGAGATATGTTTTACCATGGAGAGATCATGGGCAATAAACAAGTAAGTAAGTCCTCTGTCTTGCTGCAGGTCTTCTAATAGATTGACAACCTGAGCTTGAATGGACACATCGAGTGCGGAAATCGGCTCGTCCGCGATGATAAACTCCGGCTCCACAGCGAGAGCGCGGGCTATCCCGATACGCTGTCTTTGACCGCCACTGAATTCATGCGGGAATCGGCTTGCATGTGCTTTGGAAAGCCCGACAAGCTCCAGCAATTCCTTCACCCGATCCGCTCTCGCCCCGCGGGACAATCCGTGAATATCCAGCCCCTCGGCAATAATATCCATGACGGTCATTCGCGGATTGAGACTTGCTTGCGGGTCCTGAAAGATCATTTGGACGTCTCGGTGAAACTGAGCGGCATCTTTTCCTTTGATCTGGTGAGCATTCTTTCCTTTAAAAAGAACTTCGCCATCTGTATTTTCATAGAGGCGAATCATCGTCCTGCCCAGCGTGGATTTACCGCATCCGCTCTCTCCTACCAGCCCCAAGGTCTCGCCTCGATTGATGGTAAAAGTTACGCCATCCACCGCTTTCAACGTTACCCCGTTGCCAATCTCAAAATGCTTTTTTACATTTTTTACTTCAACCAACGCTTCGCTCATCCTGCCTGCCTCCCTGCTGCCACCAGTTCGTCGATCTTGGGTGCTCGTGAATCGTGCAGCCAGCATATAGCCTGATGACCATTTTCAAAATCAGTGACCGACGGCATCTGTTGTTCGCAGATTTCCATCGCAAATTGGCAACGGGCTGCAAACGGACAACCTTTTGGCGGATCAAACAAGTCAGGCGGAGATCCTACAATCGGAACTAGCCGTTCTTTTTCAGTACCGTCAATACGTGGCAAGGAGCGCATGAGGCCCCATGTGTACGGGTGCTTCGGACTCGCGAAAATATCTTCAACCGAGCCTGTTTCCACTACGACTCCTGCATACATGACTACCGCACGATGGGCGATTTCCGCAACGACTCCGAGATCGTGTGTGATGATGACGATGGAAAGCTGCTGCTTCTCTTGCAGCTCTCTGAGCAAATCAAGAATCTGTGCCTGAATGGTCACATCCAAGGCTGTCGTTGGTTCGTCGGCAATGACGAGCTTAGGTGTATTCGCGAGGGCAATGGCAATTACAACACGCTGCCTCATTCCACCTGAAAATTCATGCGGATACTGGTCCACTCGTTTCTCTGGATCAGGAATTCCGACTAATCGCAGCATTTCGATCGCTTTTTTGCGCGCTTCCTCTTTGCTGACGTTATGTGTCCGCACAAATCCTTCGACAATTTGCGTTCCGACCCTCATGGTTGGGTTGAGAGCGGTCATCGGGTCCTGAAAAACCATCCCGATCTCTGAACCGCGCACGGCTAAAAGTTCCTTTTTGGACATCTCTGTGATTGATTTTCCGTCGAAAGTAATCTTCCCGTCGACGATTCGCCCAGGCGGATTCGGGATCAAGCCCATAATGGCTTGGGCGGTAACACTCTTGCCACAGCCACTCTCCCCGACTACCGCAACCGTTTCGCCGCGATCCACATGAAAGGTCACTCCTCGGACCGCCTGAACCTCTCCTCCGTAGGTTTTAAAATGTACCCGGAGGTTCTCTACTTGCAGCAAATGATCTGTCATGTCTGATTCCTCCTATCCCCCGGTGAGATTATTCACGTATCCGTGGGTCTAATGCATCCTGCAGGCCGTCCCCGAACACGTTAAAAGCGAACATCGTAAGTGAGATCATCAAGGCCGGGAAGAACAATCTCCACCAATCCCCTGTTAAAATGACCCCTAACGCATCGTTTGTCATCGTGCCCCAGCTGGCTACAGGAGCTTGTACACCTAAGCCGAGGAAGCTGAGAAAGGATTCCGCAAAGATCGCGGACGGAATCGTAAAGGTGAGGTTTACGATGATAACTCCAATCGTATTCGGGATAAGATGACGCAATAAAATTCGTGGGAACTTGGCTCCAAGCACTTGTGCAGCCAGGATAAACTCCTGATTTTTGAGCTGCAGGATCTGTCCACGAACCAGGCGAGCCATACCCGTCCAGCCTGTTGCGGACAAAGCGATGATGATCGTAAGAATACCTGGCTCCATCACGACCATCAGCATGATGACTACGAGCAAATATGGCAGACCATACAAAACCTCAATGATGCGCATGATGATCGTGTCGATTCGGTCTCCGCGTTTTCCTCTTCCAGCCATGTAACCGGCAATACCGCCAACCGTTACACCGATCACAAGGTCAATCAATGCCGCTGTAACCCCGATAATGAGCGAGATGCGTGCCCCGTACCAGGTACGTGAGAACATATCACGTCCCAGCTCATCCGTCCCGAACCAATGCTCGCTCGATAATTCTTGATTCGCCGTAAGCAGACTCTGATCGGAGTAGCTATATGGCACCAGATGCGGGCCAATTCCTGCCATGAGCACCATGCCTACAATGAGAATGAGACCAAGCATCGCCAGTTTGTTTTTTACCAGCTTTCGTGCAACTTGTTGAAAGTGAGTGAGGCTTGGTCGCATTTGGACGATCTGTCCATCTGTCTTTTGTGCCTTTGGTCGAAATAACTCATTTACCGATTGATCCATCGCCACAGGCTACCTCCCCCTACTCGACAATTTGATTCGTGGATCGATAAACAGATAAGCCAGATCAATCAAGAAAATAATGAGTACCAAGATTGCGCTGTAAAAAACAGTCGTTCCCAAAATAACAGGATAATCTCGATTGAATATGCCATCTACGAAGTACTTACCGATACCGGGAACTGCGAAAATCTTTTCGACAACGAAGGTTCCGGTGAGTAACCCTGCTACAAGTGGCCCTAAGAAGGTAACTACCGGCAAAATCGCATTGCGAATCCCGTGTTTGATCACAATTAAAAACATTGGAATTCCTTTTGCTTCCGCTGTTTTTATGTAATTCTGATTCATCACGTCAATCATGCTTGTCCGCATGTAGCGTGTAATGATGGCCAATGGTCCAAAGGCCAGTGCCAGCGATGGCAGAACCGAGTGCTTCCAGCTCGCAAGTGTGGCAACTGGAAAGAGCGGCAATTTGATCGCCAAGTAATTGATCAGCAACGGTGCCATGATGAAGCTGGGAACGGCAATTCCGAGTACGGCCATAACCATTGCAGCGTAGTCAATCCATGTATTTCGGTTCAGAGCGGCAATCGTTCCGAAAAGTAGTCCGAAAAACAAGGCGACAGCGATTGCTTGCAAGCCGATAAGTGCAGAAGCTCCAAATCCATCCTTGATCATGTCGTTGACTCCACGTGTCTCCGATTTGATCGATGGCCCTAAATCAAGCATTGCCAAACTTTTCAGATAAGAAAGATATTGCATTGGCAATGGTTCATCCAAATGATATTTCGCACGCAAGTTCAGCAATATTTGCTCGGGTAGTTGATCTGACTCAGATGCAAACGGGTCACCCGGAATCATATGCATGAGTGAAAACGTCAGCGTCACAATAATCCACAAGGTGAGTACCATCATAAGAATTCTCTTTAGTAAATAACGCGACATCCACAAACCCCCTATTCAAACATACAAAGCGGTCTTGACCGCCTAACGATCACATCCATCCTCATGAGAAACGTCGAGACGTTTTCAAGGAAATAGGAATTGCGACCCTACTTGCACCCCCTTAACGGAAATTCGCCTAAATCATTCCTTAATTCAACAATATACGCGCTGTCTGTATTTCATGTCAATTCTGATTTTTGGTTTTTTCTAACTATTTTTAAGAGGATTTTCGGAAATAACGTCTAATTTAGTATGTTACAAACGGAATTTTTCCCTAATGAATCCTTAATTAAGGCCATTTTTTCACGCTTTCACCATGTTGTCTTAGTTGATTGGAGGTATTTCGTATTTGCATATCAACAAAAAACGTACTATGATGCCGAAAAGAGAATACTATTTTTCATAACGAAAAGAACACTCGGCAGTTTATCGTTGGTTGGAGGAAATAATGATCATAAGAGTCGGCATAGTAGGTCCTAAGGATTCAGTGGAGTTGATGTTAGGAGTCGGCCAAGAGTTTGCAGATCAACTCATGCTCATCCCCTACACATATCAACGTCCAGAAGAAGCAGCCGTATTTGTTTCTGAAAACAATCAAGAGGTTGATATCTGGTTTTTCTCTGGAATCGGTCCTTACTCAATTGCACGAGAACACCTCGAAAAGAAAAAAGCGTTTTATCCGCAAATAAATGCAAGTGTACTATCAAAGGTCTTACTGGAATTGGTTTATCGTGATGGGATATCGCTTGACCGCGTCAGCTTTGATACCGTATCAGAGATGCATTTCCGCGAAACACTTGAAGAGCTTGAGCTCTCTTGTGTACATCCGTATTTGAATCCGTATGAAGAATTCAGTCTCACCAATCAATGGGTGAACTATCATACGTCTTTGTTCAGAGCGGGAAAGGTCGACGCTTGTGTGACGGGAATGCTGTCAGTAGCGGAGGAATTGAAGGAGCTAGGCATCAAGGTTTACAGGATGGGTTTTACGAGGCTGACATTTCGAGAAATCTTCAAGCAAATCGTGCAGGAAGGTGAAACCCTCCACTTTAAACGGTCGCAGATTGCTGTTCAGCTGGTTGAAGTATCCGATGTGGAAAAACTCATTAATGAACCTGCAAACGCTTACGATTTGCGCCGTCTCGATCTCAAGCTGCAAGAAATGATTCTCGATTACACCGAGTCTATTTCAGGTAGCTTCGTCGCACTGGGCAACTATAAATTTATTATTTTTTCCACCCGCGGGTCTCTCGATGATAACCCTGCTTTTCACCCTACGATTATCCTGGAACAGCTCATGCTGCTGACAAATTCGACTGCGAACATGGGGATCGGTTTTGGGGTGACAGCATTGGCTGCTGAGAGGAATGCGCAACTGGCGCTTGTCCATGCCAAAAAGTTTACAAATGCTGCGATTCTCGTCGATACGGATGGCTCCATTGAGGGGCCCCTGCGCCAAGCGAAGAGCATCAGCTATGGCTATTGGACTGAAGACAAGGAAATGAGTGAGAGCTTGAAAAAAGCAGGTGTGAGTATCACCACTTTAAACAAAATCATTTCTGTACAAAAAGCTTTAGGGCAAAATTACATAAGCGCTACAGACATGGCTGAGTGGATGGGAATGACCCCGAGAAATGCAAGACGCATCCTGAGTGATTTGGCTGAACACAATATCATCGAGCAAATTGGCGAGGAAACCCCCACGAATCGGGGAAGACCGCGCAAAATTTATCGCGTACTCCCCACTCCAGTAGATAGCAGCATGGTATAAATAAAATGATCTGATCAGAAAACAGCGGCAGACTAGAAAAAGGGAAAATTTCTAGTCTGCCGCTTATTATCCATGAAATCTCCGTTATATATCTAAAACCAATCTCCCCTTTCCCCGCGATACACAGCAAAGCATGGTTTGATTGGAGAGTTGCTGTTCTTCTGATAAAAACGAGTCGAAGTGAATAACCTCTCCATCTACCACCTTTACTTCGCAAGTCCCGCAGCCACCTACACGGCAGGAGTAAGGAATCTTGATTCCATTTTGAAGCAGTACCTCTAACAGAGAGGAATTCGCCGGAACCTCAAGCTCTGTATCCCTTTTTTTCATTTTGATAGGGAACGCATGCTTTTCCTTAATAGACCTGGGAGCAAATCGTTCGAAATGGATATGGAAGGAAGGATACCCATATGCTTTAGCTGCAATGGTAAAATCGTGAATCATGCTCTCGGGACCACAGAAATAAACATGTGTCCCTATTCGATGATTCAAAAGTTGAGTAGGTGATAAACGTTCTGTGCTGTCTCCATTTGAAAAATAAAAGTGACATTGATTTGGAAAAACATTTTGTAGATAGTCATAAAAAGCACACTGTTGTTTTGACTTCGCTGCATAATGCAGTTCAAAGGATTTATTCTTTTTAGCCAGCTCTGCCATCATGGATAAAAATGGTGTAATCCCAATCCCTGCTGCATAAAATACGTGATGCTTCGCTTGAAAGCTTACTGGAAAGTAATTCTTTGGGTAACTAACTGGTAAAACATCCCCTACCTGAACGTTTTGGTGCCAATAACGAGAGCCACCAGATGAGTCTTCTGCTAAGCGGACAGCTATTTCAAACAGCCCCGTCTTCCCGCTTACGTTAAAAATAGAATAATGCTTCTCCAACGTTCCTGAAGGATGCGGCAAAAAGGTGGTTATGTGCGAACCACCACTAAAGGACGGCAGTATAGAATCATCCATCGCTTGCAGGGTGAATCTTTTGATTGTGGAGGTTTCTTCTTGAATATTACTAACACGTACTTGAATGGTTGAATTTCGATACAAGCGAATGCTCCTCCTGTATTAAGATGATTGGATAGATGAATAGCCTAGATATGCCTCCAGACGACGTGAATAATGGTTCGAAACTTCAAGGGATATTCCACAATGCATACAAGTAATGTGCATTTCTTCATCGACATCATTAACCCCATGACATTGGCAGCAAATTACCTTCTTCCTGATCGGTCCGATGACTTTTATTTGCACTTCATATTCCGTAAAGCCTGCCTCAATAGCTAAATTTTTTAATCGATGAACAAAGTCCCACTTCCCAGATAAGTATAAATACGTCCCCATTTTTTGCTGACTGAACCAAAGGTCAAGGAAGGAATCTGATTCATGCTTTATTTCGTGGAAATCAAATGGGGCTTTGTCTTCCATTGCTTGGCGAACGAGAGGGTAAAGAGCCTCTACCCCTTCAGAATCCGCACAAAATAAATATTTCCTTTTCCCCTTGCTAAAGAAAAGCTCCTCTTTCACTCGCCTCATCATCTCTTTTTCATTTCCTCTACTAGATATTCCAGTACTTGCTGTCGATATAAAGAAATCCCTTTGTAATCAGAAATAAAGGCCGGGAGCTCGTGCAGGATGGCATAAAATTGCTCCAGCCAAGGAGTATGTTGAATGAACCTTTCCAAAGGCAGCATGTGAGAATGAATGGTGAATAATATCCCGTTGCTTTGCGGCAGGCGAAATAGCTTTTGAACCTCTACTCTCAGATGCACCAGTTTTCCCGCATTTTCCTTTGTCACTTGTTTGCGGGCCTGACCCCATTCTGCGAACGTTTCGAGAGAAGTATCTAACTTGTTGCCAGCCATGAGTGACCAATTTTTTCTTCCCCAGGGTGTTCCCGCCTCGATTCGCATGAGAAATTGCAGGATACGATCATCAAGGGACTCTGACTGAAAGCCCGGAATTGGAGAATGTATTTCTTTGAAGGTCATACCTACGTTAAAAAACAAAGACCAATTCGCAGGAAAACATAGCTGTCCTGCATCTAAAAACAGGTCGCCATCCCGTTGCATCATCAAAAGTAAATCCTCTTGAACATGACGACCAATAAAATCCAAAGGCTCTACCTCAAGAGTTGTTCGATCCCCAAACGTAAAAGCTATGTTTTCTTTCGTCTGCAAGTTCGTAAATATCCACTGTTCATCTTTCTTTTCCAATTTGAATTGATCAGGGTAATAACCGACTAGATTATGTAAAATAAGATCAACAATTTCCCACTGAGCATCCAGCGTTTGAGATGATGATTGATAACATCGCTCTGGATGGTTTGTAAGCAGCTCTCTTTTCAGTCTAATTTCATCTATGTACTTATCAGTCAGTTCAATTGCATTTGGTGGACGTAATGGGGTGGCATTATTCGAGTACTTGTACACTTGACTGTCCCCAAAAGGAAACGGAAATGATCGTAAATCATCATTTATCACCATACATTCACCCTTTTCTGAATCTTATGTTTATTTATACTATACAAAAAAACAAGAAGAGATGCACACACATATTCGTTCACAACAAAAAAAGAGGGCTTTCTCTGCCCTCTTTTTTCCTATTACGGCAACATTACACCGATTTCGTCTGTTCTGCCAATACTCTCCCGCTCGCACCCTGCGGAGCTTTCTTCGATCGTATCGATGCCACGACGACCCCCGCTACAATCAACAATGAGCCCCCTACTTGTACCGCAGTGACATGGGAACCGAGCAATAAAAAGCCAACAAGCATAGCGACAAACGGCTGTAGATTTAGAAAAATAGCTGCTTTCCCCGTACCTACGATTTGCAGCTGAGAATTCCAAACAATCCCGCAAACCCCTTGCATCAGAATCGCAGTTAAAATAAGCAGGAGCCACGCCCATCCCTCATGGCTGATCTTCGCTGCCGGATCAAGCGTGAACAAAGCAGCTGGAGTCAGAAAAAGGGTACCCATCGTCGTCGAGTAAACCGTTGAAATAAATGGATGCAAGGTCTGCGTCAGCTTCCGTATGATGATCATCGAAGACGAGAACGTAACCATCGCGATGACGATCAGCAGCACCCCTTTGGAGACAGATAATCCGGCCCCAATCCCCACGACAAAAAAGGTGCCCACGAGTGCTAGACCAGAACCGATCTTCATGCGCAAAGTAAATTGTTCTTTCAAAAACAAGGAAGCGAGTACTGCAGTCACGATTGGTGCCATGGATAAAATGAGTGAAGCTGTCGTTGCATCCGTGGTCAATAAACCGTTAAAATAAGCGGTTTGATTCGCCAGCGTGCCAATCAGGCCGAGTAAAATCAATAGCCCGAATTCTCTTGGCTTGATTTTCACGAATTTTTTGGTCACCCAGGCGTAAATCAGCAAAAACATCGAGGTAAATAACAGCCGAACATCTGCAAGAAAAAGCGGTGGAAACTCTTTGACAAGCATACTCCCAAACACAAAATTACTGCCCCATAACGTCACACAAAACAACAATAACATGTAGGACCGAATCATGGATTATCCTTCTTTCGCCCGTTGCATTAATCATATCGTAGCAATACTACATGAGAAACCGAAAAAAGTCCATGAGTTTACCTGCTATACTTTTATCTATTTTATGTCCGATCAAATACATTGGCACCAGAGGCAATCATGGATTGGGCGATTAATTCGTAAGACCGAATTCTCTTCTGATAATCAGGAATATCGGTAAGAATCATAAACTCAGAAGCTTGATATTGCTTCCCCATTTTTTTTAGGACTGTCGATACATAGTCGGGATTTCCGATAACCGGCTCCCGAAAGGATCGTGCCCTCCCCCTTTCAGCGAGTGCTTGCGCCTCTTCCATCGAATCCGCACAGATGACACTGACCGCAACAATTACAGCTGGCTCTTGCCTCATCCTCGCCGGTTGAAAGGAATGCCTGTACAAAGCAAGGGCCTCCTCACCGTCGTGCTCACTCATAAAATGTCCAAACACATAGCCCGTCCCATACATCGCTGCGAATTCCGCACTTTTTTTATTCGTCCCGAGCAGCCATAACCCTGGTGGATCAGGGGGAATCGGGCGTGCGAAAACAGGTTGTCCTTCTACCGTGAATTCGTTGTGGAGGAGTGCCGATAAATCCTTGAGCAGCTCAGGCATCCGGCGTACCTGTTCCAGGAAACGATCACAGAGCGCCATTGAAGCATGGGCTGAACCTCCCGGGGCACGCCCAATGCCTAGGTCGATACGCCCCGGATGCAGAGTTGCCAACAGAGAAAAAGCTTCTGCCACTTTAAATGGCTTGTAGTTTGGCAAAAGAACTGCTCCTGATCCAAGTCTGATCCGAGTAGTTTGTGCCCCAATATGAGCGAGCAGCACTTCGGGACTTGATGACGCAAATTGAGGCATATCGTGATGTTCAGATACCCAAAAGCGTGAGTAGCCTAATGACTCCGCCGTTTGTGCCAGCTTCACTGTCTGCTGCAAGGCAACGAGAGGCGACACTCCCTCATAGATGGGGGACAAATCAAGTATGCTGAGCTGCAACGCCTACGCACCTTCCTCCATGAAGTAATCCAAGATCATTGTAGCAGCACCAACAGCTACGGCACGTTCCCCGAGCAGGCCACGGCTAAGCGATTCATTTCTTCTTGTACGGATAAAATTGAAGCGTATGCAATAAATCAGCCGATACAACTGCAGCAGGGTTTTCTTTTTAGGTGATGAGTCTTGAAAGAATGTTGATCATAGGCTTCCTCTCCGATAGGATCGTTGAAATGATCAGCATCTCTGTATGTATATCCCACAATGCGTGTTATTCTGCTACTTTTCTAGAATCGGTGGGAAAAGAATATTTTGCAATGCTTTTCCGTATAGATGCTTGGGCATATCATTTTTACTGATATAATAAAAAATGGCCATGCCATTCTCTAGCGACAGGATGGTCCAAGCCATTTCATCGGATGTTAAGGGAGACTGATGTTTCTGCCTTACCATCAACTGATCAATGGCATCGGAAATATGCCGGATAGACTTCTGGATCATTTCCGACCACTTGTGACTCACGGATTCTTCCCGCATAGCGTAGAGCAAAAACTCCATATTCAGCATACTCCAAACTCGATTTTCCTGCCGGATGGAATGAACATAGTCCTGCATGGTTTCAATAAAATGGGTGATAGAATGGTGACGGTCGATGACGGCTAGGATGTTCTGTACATGAGCGTGCATCTGCTGCTCCATAATAGCCAAAAAAAGCTCTTCTTTGGAACTAAAATGAGCATAGACTGCCCCTTTACTGAACCCAGCATACTCGGCAATTTTATCGACAGAAGCCCCGTGAAAGCCGAATTTCGCAAAGGTTTTAACAGCGGAGTCCAGAAGCAATTGCCGTGTTTCCATTTTTCGCTCCCCTTGCGTTCGTCTGCGTCTGACCATTCGTCCCCCTCCCTCTCTTGACATTCGTACCCTGTAGCATTAATATACCACATAGTATATAAATTCGTATAAGTATGTAATTAATTTTCAGCTTGGATATCGCAGAAAAAGAAACTACCAATCATGTCACTCTAGATTATGAGCTGACTTTTATATATTCTAATAAGGGGAGGTGGCTCAGCATGCGGGGAGAAGCTAGCGCTGCAGCGCAGAAACAAAGTCTGCCATCTATTTTGTCGCAAACCGTTAAAACCGGTATCATTAAATCGAACTTGGTTCCAATGTTCGCAGGTCTCACATTGGCTATGTATACATACCACTATAGCCTGCTTGAGAAGCTACCAGAAATCTTGCTTGCTTTAGTGGGTTCGTCCCTTATTATGGGTGCAGCCGGTGCATTTAACAATCTGTACGATCGAGATATTGACGCGATCATGGAAAGAACTAAAAAGAGACCAACCGTGACCGGTGAAATTCAAGCTCATGTGGTCCTGTGGCTGGCAATCATCATGACGGTCCTGGGTTTGATCGCTCTCGCATTTACCACTACTCTAGCAGCTTTCCTAGGGTTTCTAGGATTGTTTTTTTATGTTGTACCCTATACCATGTGGAGCAAGCGAAGAACGATTTACAATACAGAGATCGGAAGTATTTCGGGAGCGATGCCGCCTCTCATCGGATGGGCTGCCGTTTATCCGGATATCACTCATCCTGCCGTTCTCGGTCTTTTTATCATTATGGTGATTTGGCAAATGCCTCACTTCTATACCATCGCTATTCGCAAGCATGACGAATACAAGGCAGCCAAGGTCCCCATGCTCCCAGTTGTCAAAGGAATAAAACGCACCTATATCCAAACGAATATTTATCTGGTTGTCTTAATTGCTGCCAGCTTTCTCTTTGAGTCACTCAGTATCGGTCTGATGTTAGTTGCCCTGCTACTGAGCATCGCTTGGCTGGCACTTAGCATTCTTGGCTATAAAAAGATGGACTCAGAGAAATGGGCGAAATCGATGTTTATTTTCTCGCTCATTCATATGACTGTTCTTTTTTCAACGGTCATTATCTACTCCCTCATGGGTATTCTGTTTGGATTGTAAGGAAAAGTCAGCATAAATGAATTGAAAAGCCCATTCCATTTTTCCGGTTTTACACTGGTACCCATGGACTGGACACTTAAAAAAAGTGCACAGCCGTGGGTACCTTTTTGTATACTGGTAGAAGTGTGGGAGAGGATGACATCATGAGCAAGAAGCTATTCAGTGAGAAAGATCGTGAAAAATTAACGAAAAATAAATTCGTAGTCAGAGTTAGTGAAAAATCGATCACCTATGCTGACGAATTCAAACGGTTGTTTATCGATCAATA
>NZ_CANMZW010000024.1 GCF_947502445.1 uncultured Brevibacillus sp. | reverse complement strand
GAATCATCTTTTGTCCGCTTCCTAAATGTGTGAATCTTACTCTTTTTTTAAGTGTCCTTGACAAGGGAGCCGGATCAGAAGCTGGTCGTTAACAAGTTTTTTCTTCTTTTCGCTTGTCTGCAAGCACAGATCGAACGATGTGAAGCGAATCAAACTCCCCTTCGGATATTTCCACGATTAGCGGACTTGCTGTAAACAGGCGAGCTTGGATTTCGTTTTCCGCAAGCCCCAGGGAGTGGAGATGACAAATCTCTCCCGACAAATTTTCCAGATAGTCCAGCTTTTGTTGCAATACAGCGCGTCCATCTGCGATGTATCCAGTATGGGCGCAATACATGGCACCGAAGTCATGGGAAAGAACAAGCCGGATGGAATCGATCTGAAGCGGGATGGATTCTTCCTGTAATATCACTTTTGTCTTGATTCCTAAAAATAAATCTCCCGAGAACAAGCGTCCTGTCCCCTCATGGATAAGGACAACATGGTCGTTAGCATGCCCTGGTGTATAAAGCACCTTCCAGTCAAGAGTACGGGAATGAAAGATAGGTCGTATCGGCAAAGCCGTAAATGGCTCGCGAATGCCCCACGTGAGCTGGCGGTATTTGGGATAGCTTGCTTTAGCAGCGCAATTGTCTACGCCGTTTTCGTGAATGTAAATCGGTACCTGTGTGTGCTGTTCAATCCAAGCTGCGGTTCCTACATGGTCTTCGTGACTGTGAGTGAGCACGACTAAATCAAAGGACGCTTCCTGGAAAAATGGAATCAGGTCGTTCGCGATAATCTGGGGACCCGTGTCGATCATCATTCCATCGGTAACAAATACATAAATCGATGAATCGCGGCCAGCTTTTTGCACGATTCCTTCAGCGCAGATGACAGCTTCATGCTGGTGGATGCGGAGCACGTCGGACACCTCCTTCTAGTTCCGGGCAACAAATTGATTATACTATTGAATGATTATTCAGTCATTTTTTGAAGTGCTTTTTGAATGAGGTCAATTATGTGTATGATGAACAAACGAGGTTACGCAAGCGAGAGGTGAAAAAATATGAATCAGCTGCCAATCGATCAGGTTCTGCCGCAAGTAAAGGCAGTGTTACAGGAACAAACAAGCGCCGTCCTTGTCGCCGCACCTGGCGCAGGAAAAACGACCAGAGTTCCACTGGCGCTCATCGACGAGCCGTGGCTAGCAGGACGGCGAATATTGATGCTGACACCGCGTCGCTTGGCGGCACGCGCATCCGCCAGCTACATGGCAGCTTTGCTGGGTGAAAAGGTAGGAGAGACCGTAGGTTATCGCGTCAAAATGGATGCCAAGGTCGGGCCGAAAACTCGCATCGAGGTCATTACAGAAGGGGTGCTTACCCGAATGCTCCAGGCTGACCCGGCACTAGAGGATGTGGGGCTCATCATTTTCGATGAATTTCATGAGCGGAATCTTCACGCAGATTTGGGACTTGCCCTCAGCTTGCAGGCACGCAGCCTGTTTTGTGAAGACATTCGGATTCTTGTCATGTCAGCGACGCTGGATGCAGAGCCGGTAGCTATGCTTCTCGGCGATGCTCCTGTACTTAGGAGTGAAGGACGTCATTATCCAGTAGAGACGAGGTTTTTGGCTCGGCCACTGGAGAGGCGCATGGAGCCGGAAATAGCGCGGGTGATTCAGCAGGTCCTGGCGGCTGAAGCCGGAGATCTACTCGTCTTTTTACCAGGTGCTGGTGAGATTCGCAGAGTAGAAGCTTTGCTTCGAGAGGCAGGCTTGGGCACTGGTGTACAAATTGCTCCATTGTATGGAGGACTTTCGCAAGAAGCACAAGACAGAGCGATCAGTCGGGGAAAGCCAGGGGAGAGAAAGATTGTACTGTCGACCTCTATCGCTGAAACAAGCTTAACGGTAGAGGGTGTGCGCATCGTAATTGATAGCGGCTTTATGCGCGTACCCAGGTTCTCCCCGCGGACAGGCATGACGCGACTGGAGACGATCCAAGTATCCAAAGCCTCAGCTGATCAGCGACGAGGTCGAGCGGGACGACTTGCGCCCGGCATCTGCTACCGGATGTGGACAGAGTCTGAGGACAGAATGCTCATAGCGCACCAGCCCCCAGAAATCAAAGAAGCAGATTTAGCGCCGCTTGCACTGGAACTTTCTGCGTGGGGAGTCGCGGATGCAGCTGAGCTGTCGTGGCTGGATTCGCCTCCAAAAGCAGCGATGGCACAGGCTAGCGATCTGCTGATTCAGCTCGGTGCGATGGACGAGAGCAACCGGATTACTCAGCATGGCAGACAGCTGGCAGAAATGGGACTTCATCCAAGACTGGGACAAATGATCTGGAAAGCGGAGGAGCTGGGGCTTCGCTCGCTTGCCTGTGAGCTTGCCGTGCTCATAAACGAGCGTGATATCATTCGAGGCAGGGGGGCGAGCCAGGATGCAGACTTGCAGGTGCGCGTCGAACTGCTCAGAATGATCGGTCGCCACAAGAAGTTAGAGCGAGCGCATCTTGGCGAGCTCCAAGTTGATGAAGGGGCGGTCTGGCGGATTTGGGAAGAAGCGGCTCAATTAAAGCGGCAGTGGACTGAGCTTGAAAATGCTGAGGCAACAGACATAGCAGCAACGGGAAGGCTGCTTGCTTACGCTTATCCTGATCGCATCGCTCAGCGCAGAGGAGACGGGCGATATTTGCTCCGCAATGGACGAGGCGCCACATTTAGGATCAATCAGCCACTCGCCTATGAAAAGTATGTCGTTGCTGCCATGCTCGACGACCAAGGTGTGGATAGTCGTATCACATTAGCAGCACGACTCGATGAAAGCGATCTGGAGAGGGACTTTACAGATGAGATACAGGAAGAAGTGAAAGTATGGTGGGAGCGGTCTTCCCAATCTGTGCGTATGAGGACTCGCAAGCGTTTGGGGGCATTGACGATTCATGAAGCGCCAGATGCAGCTCCTGATCCGGAGAAGGTGCTCACTGCCTTGCTCGGTGGAATTGCCGAAGAGGGACTGAACATACTGCCCTGGAATCGGCATGCGCGGTCACTCCTTGAACGGCTGCTTTTCATGCACACGCAAGATGCAAATTGGCCAGATGTATCTGAAGAGGCATTGATTGGCTCGCTTGCAGACTGGCTGGGGCCGCATCTGTATGGTTGTAAAAAGCTGGCGGAGGTGCAGCACTTGTCCTTGTCGTCGATCCTCGAAGCCATGCTTAGCTGGGAGCAACGACGGGAGCTGGACGTGTGCGCACCTACACATATCATCGTACCGAGCGGTTCACGTATTCCTGTCGATTACAGCAATCCCGACGCGCCTGTTCTTTCGGTCCGATTGCAGGAGCTGTTCGGCTGGCAGGATACGCCAAGAGTTGGACGAGGGCGGGTGCCACTGACCCTTCATTTATTGTCGCCAGCCCATCGCCCTGTGCAGGTGACACAAGATTTATCCAGCTTTTGGAAAAGCACCTACTTTGATGTAAAGAAAGACTTGAAGGGACGTTATCCCAAGCATTATTGGCCAGATGATCCGCTGCAGGCCATGCCTACGAACAGGACTCGCCCCCGCACATAGACCCAAATCAAGTCCGCGTTGGCTTGTACCATCTACCCTCAACCTGGGTGAACGTTCCCATTTTGCTAGTTCAATGTTCGTGAGAAAGCTGTTTTTTGAAACCTATACGGAAACAATCGCGTCTGGAGGGTACTGATTTATTCACGTACTACCCCTCCATTGCATCTAGGTTGCTCAAACAAGTGGGCAACCCTTTTTTTGTACAGCTACTTGTTGCCGGGTGGCTTGATCCCCCAATGATCCCGGTAAATCAACTCCTGCAAATCTTCTCGCTCTCTCCATTTATGCAGCTCCAGTAGCGGTCGATCCGGGTAGTGGTCGGTATAGCCAATAGACAACAGTGCGACTGGATCGATATGTGGTGGAATATCCAGAATGCGGCGAACATCCGCTTTTTTATAAAAGCTGACCCAGCCCATCGCCAAGTCCTCTGCATACGCGGCCAGCCACATGTTTTGTATCGCGCAGCTGACTGACATAATATCGGTTTCTGGGATGGAGTTGCGCCCCAGTACGTGATCACCGCCGCGAGTTGGATCACAGGTGACGCAGATCGTGACGGGAGCTTCCTTGATCCCCTGAATTTTCAAATCGAGAAAGGTCGATTCTCTTCCTGTCCCTTCATAATGAATAGCCAGTGCGCGTCGTTCTTTATCTGCACAATCCGCTAGCTCCTGCTTCAGCGCATCGTCTTGGACGAGAATAAAATTCCATGGCTGCATAAACCCGACGGAGGGTGCGTGGTGGGCGGCAGCGAGAATCATCGCTAATTTTTCGGATGGAACCGGCTCTGTGCGAAACGTGCGTATATCTCTGCGATTGCTTATGGCCTTGTAAAGCCCGTTTTTTTCTTCCTCGGTCAAGCGATTCATCTTTGAAACCTCCTGATTTTCTTCGTATACTCTTTTTCATTCTAATAGGAAAGATAGGGTCATTCCAGACTTCCGCTTGACATATTCCTGATTTACTCTTAGGTAAGAGTCTGTCCTAGCGAAAGAGAGGGAACCGGGAATGAAAAACATCCTGATTGTGGAAGACGAGTTGCCCATCTCCCGTGTATTGAAAGCGTATTTGGAGAAGCATCAGTTTCAAGTGGAACAAGCATTTACCGGAGATGAGGCAGAGCGTAAATTTGACGCAATGAGCCCGGCTCTCGTCCTGTTAGACGTAATGCTGCCTGGTCGGAGTGGATGGAGTATTTTAGAATACATACGAGCGAAAAGCTCTTGCCCCGTTATTATGCTGACTGCACTTGGTCAGATTGAAAATAAGCTGGCTGGTCTCGGCAGGGGAGCAGATGATTACATAACCAAGCCTTTTATAGCTGACGAGGTGGTGGCACGTGTTCAGGCCGTGCTGCGCCGTTCTACACAAATTATCGAGGGTGATCGGATAAAGCAGTTTGGCAGCCTCAAGATCGATTTCAAAGCGTATTCGGTCACACTGTATGGCATCGAGCTCGCCTTTACCCCAAAGGACCTCTCGCTGTTTTTGTTCCTTGCCCAGAATAAAAACCAGACCTTTACCCGCGATCAGCTTATTGAGCAAGTTTGGGGCATCGATTATGAGGGGAGTGATCGAGCCGTGGACCTGTCAATCAAACGCATCAGAAGATCGTTGGAAAACTGGCCCGTTACTGAAGGAGAAATAAAAACCTTTAGAGGTTTGGGATACAAGTTGTGTGTGTATGAGTAAACAAAAGAGGATATCGCTCTTCCGTTATTGGACAACACGTTACGTCATTACGCTGTGCATCGGGCTGCTCGTCATCGGAGTTCTCTCCAGTTTGTGGATTACTTACAGTGAAACCCAAAAACGACTGGATATTATGCGTTTGATGGCAGCAGAGATTTCGGATCGCATGGTCGATGCAGATGGGAAGCTGAAGACAGACCCGTTTTTGTTTCGTATTTTAGACAGGCGGCAAGAATCACTTCGTCTAAATATCAAGCCGTTCTTTCTCATACTAAATGAAGAAAAACGCCCGCTTTTCAATGCCCCAGGCCCCTTTTCCTCGGAGCTAACCGGTATAGCTGAGCAACTGGTAAATACGAATGATAATGCGACACAGGTCAAGCTCGCTCGAGGTGATGAGCTGCTTTTCGTAAAAAGAAGTATACAGGTCAATCAGAAGCACGTCGGCTGGGTCGTTCTGTTTACGCATAAAAAGGACATAACGAGAAGCAGTACAGAATTCGAGCTGCTGTTTATTATGCTGGGTGGCCTAGGACTGCTTGGCTGGCTCGTTATTTATTTGCTGACGAGAAAGCTGGCACAGCCGATCAAGAATGTAGCTGACGCAGCCAAGCAAATTGTCATGGGCAATTATGAGATTCATTTGGAAAAGGACAGCCGGGAGAATGAAATGTATGACCTGATTCACTCGTTTAAGGAAATGGCTGATCGATTGAAGCAGCTGGAATTGATGCGCACGGAGCTGCTGGCTGGCGTGACGCATGAGCTGAAAACACCGGTCACCTCGATCAGTGGCCTCGTCCAAGCCGTCAAGGACGACATCGTTACTGGTGAGGAAGCCAAAGAGTTTTTGGATATATGCACGAAAGAAACGACCCGTCTGCAAAAGATGGTGGAGGATTTGCTCGATTTCAATACGTTTGCCGTAGGAGATATTCGCATCCGGCGAGAGAGTCAGAATCTGGGTGATCTGGTGCAGGAGATTACGCATCAATGGCAGATCGGACGAGAAGAGGACGGGCTGGAGCTGCAAATCAACAAGCCATCAAATGAGCTTACGATTACGACAGACCCACTGCGGATACAGCAGATCATCTACAACCTGTTAAATAATGCGGCGCAAGCAATACAAGAGGAAGGCCGGATCGAGGTTACTTTATCGGAGACGCAGCAGGAGATTATGATCGAAGTAAAGGATAACGGGAAGGGAATTCCTGTGGAGGAGCAGTCCTTCATTTTCGACCGGTTTTACCGTGGCGAGGAGAAAAAACAACTCGTGCGGGGGCTTGGGCTGGGCTTGTCCTTCAGTCGGATGATTGCACAGGCGTTGGGAGGTAATCTCATGCTCACAACGAGCTCGCCGCAGGGAAGCGCATTTACGTTGATCTTGCGGAAATAATGATGGTGGATTGGCAAGCGGCCTTGCGATTGGGCAAGGTCGTTTTTTCTTTTTTTCCGGGAGAATCTGACTTTTCCCTGACGTATTCGTTCCGTATATTGATCCCATCAGTTGCGGGCACGTACAACCGCAGAGGGTAGGAGGGTCTTTTGGTGGCGGAAACAGAAAAGAAGCAATCATTTCTTTCAAAATCAAAAAGCAAAAAAAAGAAAATCATTTTGGCATGCCTGGCTGTTGTACTGATTGGCGGGGGTGGCGTGTTTGGATATAAGACCTTGATGACCCCGCAAAGCGCACAGGCTGCTTTTCTGACGGAAACAGTAAAACGGGGAGACGTCTCGGAAACAGTGCTGGCGTCGGGTACTGTTCAAGCGTCCAAGAGAACCTCTCTTTCCTTTTCTGACGCAGAAGACGCCAAGGATGCAATCTCATCCATTGAAGTCAAAATAGGCGATCATGTAAAAGCAGGTCAGGTACTGGCGATGATGGATGATTCGGTAGCCAAGATTCAGGTAACAAATGCAGAGGCGAATCTGCTCTCCGCACAGGCCAAGCTGGAGGATGCCCAAAAGCGCAAATCGGCTGCGGAAATCAGCACCCTGCAAGCAAATGTCAATCAGGCGAAAGCCGAGCTGGACATGGCAAAACAGAGCATTGATACCCAAAAGGCAGCCAATGACGAAGCAAAGGCGAAAGCGAATTTGGAGACCGCGCAAAAAACCTTCGTCTCGCAAAAGGCGTTGTTTGAGGCAGGAGCGATCTCCAAAACCGAATATGACAACGCGCAGAGCTCGCTCGATCAGGCACAGCGGGACTACAATACAGCGGTTCTCTCGGCTGGTCAGACAAAAGGCCAGTCGTCGGCAAAGGTGGAGCAAGCCCAGGCTGCGTACCAAACTGCGCTGGAGGCATTAAGCGATGCGAATGAAGGTCCAGAAGCCGCGACGGTTCTCGCTGCCAAAGCCTCGGTAGAACAGGCAAAGGCACAGCTGCAGCAAGCGCAAAAAGCGTTGAAAGCCGTAACGCTGAAAGCGCCGATGGATGGCGTAATTGTGCAGCTGAATGGAAACGTCGGGGAAATTCCAGCCAATGATTTCATCATCATGGACAACTCGAATTCCGGTGACCTGGAGGTATTGGCGGAAATCAGCCAGAGCGACATCGGGAAAGTAAAGGAAGGCTTGGATGTTTCGTTCACGACGAGCTCCTATACGGATCAGAAATTCAGCGGGAAGGTGAAGCTCGTCTATCCAGAGGCGAAAACGACTTCCGGTGTTACGACATATGATGTGCTGCTTTCGGTAGCAAACAAGGACAGTATGCTGAAAATCGGGATGACGATGAACGTGACGATTGAGATCGGCACACACCAAAATGTACTGCTTGTTCCTGCTCAAGCCCTGCAAACGCGCAACGGCCAAGATGGGGTTTATTTGCTGGCGGGCAATGCTGATGGTACAGCACAGGCAACAGAGCCGGCTGAGAACGAAACACAGCAGCAGCGCGGGAAAAATCGGGAAGGAGCAAGAGCAGGAGCGAGTGAAGGCAGAGCAAACATGCCGTATCGTTTCCAACCGGTCAAGATTGGTTACTTCGCTTCTGACAGGGTAGAAATCACCGAAGGTTTACAAGAAGGGGATCGTATTGTCATCCTCATGAATACAGCGACGTCTAGCTCAAACCAAAACTCTGGCCGCACGGGTGGTATGCCAGGTATGGGCGGTTTTGGAGGCGGTGGAGGCTTCGGTGGCGGAGGCGTCGTCCAAATGAGAGGACGATGATGAGATGAAACCCGTTATTCAAATCGAATCGTTGAAAAAACAGTATCAGATCGGTGATCAGGAAATTCAGGCGCTGCGCGGAGTAAGTCTCACGATCGAGGAAGGGGACTTCGTTGCGATCATGGGTCCCTCAGGCTCTGGCAAATCGTCAATGATGAATGTGATTGGCTGCCTGGATAAGCCTACGTCTGGCGAATTTTACCTCGATGGATTTCCAGTTTCAGAAGCACATGATGATGAGCTGGCGGAGATTCGCAATCAAAAAATCGGATTCGTGTTTCAAAATTTCAATTTGCTCCCGCGGACGACAGCCGTTGAAAACGTAGAGCTTCCCTTGCTTTATGGTGGCGTCTCGGCAAAGGAGCGGAGACAGCGGGCAGTTCAGGCACTCATCAGTGTTGGTCTGGCCGAGCGGTTGAACAATAAACCGAACGAGCTGTCTGGTGGTCAGCAGCAGCGTGTTTCCATTGCGCGCGCGCTGGTGAATGATCCGGTCATTTTGCTGGCGGATGAGCCGACAGGAGCTTTGGACACCAAAACGAGCGAAGAGATCATGGGGATTTTCCAGCAGCTAAACGATGCAGGGAAAACCGTCATTCTGGTAACGCACGAGCCAGACATTGCGGAATACGCCAAACGGATCGTCCGTTTTCGTGACGGTCAGATTATCGCGAATGAGCTGGTGGCAGAGCGTAGAAGAGTGTTGTCAGAGGAAGTGAGACGATGAGCTTTCTGGAATGTGTACGCATTTCGTTTCGAAGTATAAAAGCAAATGGTCTGCGCTCCATACTCACGATGCTGGGAATCATTATCGGGGTCGCAGCGGTTATTGCCATGGTTGCGATTGGGGAAGGGACATCCTCTAGCGTTGCTTCCCAGATCAACGGGCTGGGCAGTAACCTCTTGATTGTAGCGCCGGGACAGGCGACGCAAGGACGAGTGAGCTTGGGAGCTGGCTCCTTGAACACCTTGACATTGGCTGATGCAGAAGCCATTGCACAAAAGGAGTCGGTAGCTGGTGTCGCCCCTAGCGTGAATGGACGTGCTCAGATCGTTTGGGGCAGCAATAACTATTCAAGCTCGCTGGAAGGCACGACGGCTGATTTTCCTGAGGTGCGCAATGTCGAGGTAGCGCAGGGACGCTTTTTTACCAACTTTGAGGTAAAGCAACAGTTTAATGTGGCTGTAGTTGGTACCGAAGTGGTGAACAATCTGTTTGCGAACTTAAGCACGAGCCCGATTGGACAAACCGTTCAGATCAACCGAATTCCGTTCACCATTATCGGAGTCCTAAAAAGTCAAGGAAGCTCCGGCATGACAAACAATGACGATCGCATCCTCATTCCGATTACAACTGCGATGAGCCGCTTGACTGGTGGGAAAAATGTCGGAACGATTTATGTTTCCGCCTCCTCGTCTGACCAGATGGACCAAGCCAAGCTGGATATCGCGTCTACTATCCGCGCGCAGCATAATCTCAGACCAACAGCGGCAGATGATTTTCGGATCACCTCTCAATCAGATATCCTGAGCACGGCGCAACAGGTTTCCAGCTCGATGACCGCACTGCTTTCAGGGATCGCTGCGATCTCACTGATAGTAGGCGGAATCGGAGTCATGAACATCATGCTCGTGTCCGTTACAGAGCGTACACGGGAGATTGGGATTCGCAAAGCGATCGGGGCAAAACGAAGCGATATTCTTCGGCAGTTTTTGATTGAGGCTGTTACGCTTAGTCTGATCGGCGGGGTCGTGGGGATATTATTCGGAGTAGGTGCAGCTCTCGTCATCAGCAAGCTGGGGGGCATGGCTACCTCGATCAGCTTGTCGCCGATCCTGTATGCATTTTTGACGTCATCGCTGGTAGGTGTGATCTTTGGCGTATATCCAGCGCGAAAAGCCGCACAGCTAAAGCCAATTGATGCGCTCCGCTATGAATAACGAGGGATGTGTTACTTTTTTCCAATCCGGGCATACTAGCCGGGTGAGGTGTTTGTACAATGGAAAAAAACGTCCAGTTTTCCGTACCGTGGCGAGAAGCGACACGTATTATCAAAAAGATCAAATCAAGTAAATTGAGGTATTTTGTCAAACAGATGGAGGGGAAAACGAACATTGCTTTCGTTTTTCCACGAGTTAGTGTCAGTCAATATGTCTACTTGTACATCATCTTTGGGCCCAGAGCAGCAGATGTGGTAGGCAATGATAGCAAGTAATAAGCGCCCTGATTCACTGAGGTGGGTCAGGGATTTTCGATTTTTTTCCGAAATCTACATATAAATTCCCATAATTTCGCTATAAAACAAAACCTGACACTTTTCGATAAGAGAGTTTCATAGTACAATTTCTGTATGAACGAACTTGGGGAAGTTCGGGATGGCGGCACCCAAACTGTGCAGGAGGGCCGCCTCTTTTTTTAAACGTATAGGAATTTGTATGCTCAATTCAGTATAAGTGCAACCGTAACTAGGGTGACCTACATATATAGAACATGAAAGCCTAGGATAGCTACTCTGGGTTTTTTTGTATTTGCTTGGGAATGTCTTTGATACTAACCGCTTGCTGGATGATTTCGAGTACGTGGCCGGTCGGGGTCAATCGAAGCGCACTTAAAGCGATGCACTGATAGGCACCCGTATCAATATTCCAGGAATGAGAGAGTTCATCGTACTTCGGTTGTCCTGTTTTACACGGGGTGTGTCCGATTACCTGCAGTTTTTGGATGTTGGCAAGCGGTGTACGGTTCCAAAGCACACCCAGAGGGTTATCTTCACTGAGAGGGTCATCTGTCTGTGCGGAAATACCTGCGTGGCTGATCAAGATATGCTCGCTCTCCCAAATAAGAGGCAGCGACTTTGTCCAGGCTGCAAGCTCTTGTACGTCCATTTTGGCGTCTTGTAGCTGTGCGAGTGTTTCGGAACCGCACTGGGGGAGCCAATACTGGTTGGGACCATTTTCGATATGCTGAATAAACTCATATTCATGATTGCCTTTGAGAAAAATGGCATGTGGACCATATCGCTGCCTCAGCTTCTGCGCAAACCTGATAGTACCGGGGGTATCGCTACCTCTGTCGATCAAATCTCCTAGCTGAATCAGCACTTCTGTTTCGGGATCCCAATACCGGTTCAATAGTTCTTGAAAGGTGTGTAGACAAGCATGTACATCACCGACAACGAAAAGGTTCATGGGGCATCAGCCTCTCTATTTCTATTTTTTCAAGAGATGTATGTCTAGGATCGGATGAAATATCCTTATTATACCAATTGTCGGCTTTTGTGGATGAGGAAGAAAAAAGAAAAAGCCGCTTCCTGATGCGCAGTACGATGCTTGGATCGTTTACATAGGGCGGCTACTGGTTATTTGCGTATAGGCGGCGGCGCTGGAGCAAAGCTTCCTTTCATCAAAGCATCAATCAGCTGTTCGCCAGAAAGCGAGATCGTGATCGAGTGATCGGGCAGGTCGGCGAGAAACTGATCCTCTTTATAGCGATACCAGAGACTTCCCGAAGGGCCCAGATGATAGATTAAAATATTTTCCTGTCGTCTCCGTCCGAGCTTGGCTATTTCGCGCAAGGCGTGAAATAGCTCTCCCCAGATTGGCAAATAAGGTTTCTTTTTATAGAGAGTCAGCACGTAAATGAGCTGATTGGTTGCAAGTGAGATCGATTCAGTAGCTTGCTGAGTCTGAGAAAGCATGTTTCATGCTCCTTTGCTCTTTTATGTAGAGGCTTCTGCATCAGTCTGGGTGTTCGGGGAATCTGACGTATTTTGTCGAATTCACGATTAAGTGTAAAATAGTTGCTGGCAGGAAGCAAGAGAGAATCGCAGTATACGTATAGGTGAATAGTCATTTGACGGCTACCGCTGATTTGGATAGCATAAAGAACAGCGATTTTAATAGAAAACTAACAGATTAGAGGAAGAGGTGAGAGATTTGGCTCAAAAACAGCAATTGCTCATTGATTTTTGTGGGGGAATCGATCATACTATCGCCTTGGCGTATGCACTGCAAGCTCCTGATACCAAGGTCGTTGGGGTCATTTGCAGTGACACCTATGCAGGGCGAGGGATCAGCCTGGCGCAAAAAGTAATCGATTGGGCAAAGCCTGGATATGAGATTGCTGTAGTCGCAGGAGAGCAGCGCCCTTTGTTTGCGACATTGTCTGAACATACGGCTAGAGTGAACGAGGCTTCAACGGGTGTACGTCTCATGCTGGAAAAAGCACGAGAAGCAGAGGGGGAGCTGACGCTTGTTGTCCTCGGACGTTTGACGACTTTGGCAAAAGCGGCAGCTGCTGAACCGATGCTCGCAAAACAGTTGAAGCGCATCGTCATACAGGGAGGGGCGATTCGTGTACCTGGTGATGTAACTGCGATTGCTGAGGCAAATATGCATGCGGACCCGGAGGCAGCTTCTTTTGTACTGGCAGCTGGCTTGCCGGTCCTCCTGGTGCCATTGGATGCTACCCATGCTCTGACTTTGACAAATGAGCAAGCCCAAGCGGTTGTTTCGATTGCCAGAAATACAGGTATGATCAATATCGCCGGGAATACAGACTTGCAGCCTGGTGCGGCTGATTTGCGGTTGTCTGCGTGGGGAGCGATGGTTGCAGCTCTCGATCCGTCTGCTGTAGCTACCCAGCAAATGAAGCTGACGATCGATTGTACCAGTACGCTGTCCCGAGGAGCGGTTTTGGCTGACCTGCGTGCGAAACCGAGTGTAGGGCGCGATACGGATGTTTGCGTACGTATCGAAACAGAAAAGCAGTATCTATGGCTGCAGGCGGCATTGGAACAGGAGGGGAACAGACGATGAAAAAAGTCATCATAGACGTGGATACTGGTATTGATGATGCGATGGCGATTTCGTATGCTGTTCATTCGCCTGATATTGACGTTGTCGGTGTCACTACGACATTCGGCAATATTACTGTGGAGGAAGCGACGCGTAATACGCTGCAAGTGCTTGAGTTGATCGGGGCTGCAGATATTCCCGTTTACCAGGGTGCCGCCAAGCCGCTTGTACGCGAAGTCACAGCCAAAGCCAGACTGTTTCATGGTGAGAATGGATTGGGTAATGTAGTATTGCCTGCTCCTGTTGCATCAGTGCAGTCCCAGAGTGCCGTGCAGTTTCTGATTTCTACGATCAAGGAAAATCCGCATGAAATCACGCTCGTTACCGTCGGCAGCATGACCAATCTGGCTTTGGCCATCATGGCTGCGCCAGAAATCGTTTCATTGGTGGAGAGGGTTGTCGTCATGGGCGGAGCCGTTACGGTGCCGGGCAATCGCACACCAGTAGCAGAAGCCAATATTTGCGCCGATCCAGAAGCTGCTTCGTATATTTTTCAATCAGGCATACCACTCACCCTCGTCGGATTGGATGTAACGATGCAGACACTGCTTACGCGTGAGCATTTGGCGCAGTGGAGAGCGCGTGATACAAAGCTCAGCCATTTCTTTGCCGACATGTGCGATGTCTATATGGATGCGTATGTTACGGTCGGAAATGTTCGCGGCTGTGGACTGCATGATCCGCTGGCAGTTGGTGTCGTGATCGATCCGACTTTTGTGCGTACTGTCCCGATGCATGTGGAGGTAGATACATCTGGTGGACCAAGCGATGCCCGCACGATTGGAGACAGACGTGCACAGCCTGAGAAAGCACCAAATGTAGAGGTGTGCTTGGAAGTAGATTCAGAGAGGTTTGTCAGTCACTTTTTGCAATATGTAATGGATTAACAGGAGGGATTTGCTGTGTTAAAAGAATTTAAAGAGTTTGCCTTAAAAGGAAATGTAATGGACCTCGCAGTCGGGGTTGTCATCGGGGCTGCTTTTGGTAAGATCGTGACGTCCTTGGTTAATGACATTATTACCCCATTGATCGGGCTACTTTTAGGTAAAGTGGATTTTACCAATCTGTATATTAGCTTAAACGGAGCACACTTCAATACGCTAGAGGAAGCAAGAAAGAGTGGTGTAGCTACTCTGAACTATGGCCTTTTTCTCAATAGCGTGATCGATTTTATCATTATTGCGTTTTCAATTTTCATCGTGATCAAGCAGTTGAATCGTTTCAAGCGCAAGCAAGAAGTGGTTAAAGCTCCTGAAACAACCAAGGAGTGCCCGCACTGCATTACGTCTATTCCGATTAAAGCGACTCGTTGCCCGAATTGTACGTCGATGCTCGAGGCAAAAGGAACAGAGCCTGCGCACAGCTAGCATCATTTTTGCGACATAAGTGATTTTGAGTGGGTACTATGTGGAGTTTGGCATAGTCACCCACTTTTTTTATTCAGGGAGTGCGGGAGGTGGGGTAAACAATCATGGCATCACTTATCGAGGCTATCGACGATGTCGTCATTGAAAAATACTTTTCCAAACTGGAAGAAGAAGAAATGATCCATTTTCAGCGATTCACGAATAGACTGCATGACTTGATACTTGCGGAAAAATCGAAATAGCGAGAGCCTGGTAACGCGTTGGATAAGGGGAGATGGAGCATGGATTGATGAAAAAAACGTGATGGCAAAGATTGATCGGGCAAGACAAAATGTAGGATTTGATACGAGGGTTTTATATGGTGGGATCGTCGAAGAGCTGATCTTCCGCTGGGGACTCATGAGCATTCTCGTTTGGAGCATGAACAAGTGGTTGGCAATCAGTGATGTGAATTTGGTGTACTGGCTGGCGATCGTGATTTCCTCTCTGCTGTTCGCCTCGATTCACCTGCCAGGTGCCAAACAAACCGTCGGAAAGCTGACTCCGTCCTTACTTACGTATGCGATCAGGGCCAATGTCTTTGTTGGTATTTGTTGCGGGTGGTTGTTCTGGAAAAGTGACTTGTTATCCGCTATGATTTTTCACATACTGTTTCACATCATCTGGTATGGCTTTGAAAAATCAAAAAGGGCTCATCCACAAGAGGAAGTATACATGACAAATAGCCGAAAGGAGTAAACTTATGTGCCGAAACATCAAAACATTGTTCAACTTTGATCCGCCAGCAACAGAAGACGAGGTTCAGGCAGCAGCGCTTCAGTTTGTGAGAAAGCTATCGGGCTTCCAAAAGCCTTCAAAGGCAAATGAAGCCGCTTTTGAACGGGCAGTAGAAGAAGTAACTGTGGCTGCGCAAAAATTGCTCGATTCGCTTGTTTCCAACGCAGAGCCAAAAAATCGCGAAATCGAGATGGAGCGTGCGCGTGCCAGAAATGCAAAACGATTTGGGACACAATCATAACTATAAACCAACCCTAAAAGGGATAGAGACGGAGCTGACAACTGACCTCTCTATCCCTTTTGTTTGTATAAGAGGTTGTGCAAAAAGTTGAGATCAGACTTTCTTCTTTTTGGCTTTTACCCGATTGCGATATTGCAAGTGCAAGCGTTTGATCGTTCGGAAATACGTTTTGTCTTTGAGCTTGGCAAACAGAGCGTGAGAGGGAAAATCGTAATTGACCTCGATAATCGAAATATTCCCTTGCTTATCAATGGCAAAGTCGACTCCGATCTGAGAAGTATGTCTATACTTTTTGAAGTGGGTACAGACACGATGACTGATTTGGATCAATTGCGCGACGATGCTTTTGACGTTGGAAGCATCTACCGCTTTTGATTTCAAAAGAGCGTGTGGGACCGTTACCGCATAGCCTCCTCCGCGAGCTACGTTGGTAATGACGCTGTCTGAGCCAGCTACCTTGGCGAGCATCCCGGCGTATTGCCATCTGCCTAATCCGTTGCGCATCATCATGACCCGAATATCAAAGGGACGTCCATCGATTTGGGCCAGGTCTAGCCCTTTCTGAATGATATAGTTTTTCTCGCTGCACTGCTTTGCGATTTTGCTCTGCAAGTCCTCCAGGGAGCTCGCGTGTTCAGGCTCGCCTCGCTCCTTTACAAATTGATAGCCAGCGTCCGTTTTCCAGACCCGAATGATTCCTTTTCCCATATGCGTCCGGGTAGGCTTGATATAGACAGTTTGGTATTTGGCAAGATAAGTGCCCAAAAGAGCAGGCTGATAAAGGGAAGTGGGGGGCAAAAATGGACGGATGTACGCGTTCTTGGAAAAGAACTGATGCAGGCTCCATTTGGAAGAAGAGATCAATTCATGCACCTCGCTTCGAAAAGTCCATTCCTACCCATGATATACGTAAAAATGGCAAAGAGTGAGCAGGAGTCAGACGGTTTATGGAAAATAGGAAGGAGAGAGGAGGAAAAAGGATGCGAAACCAGATGCGATCTTTTCGTCCTGTACAACCGCCTGTTTTACAAAAAAGTCCAATTTCTGCCTATTATCGCGAATACGCCCCTTGCAAAAGTTTGGAAAAATATGTAGCCTGCTACTGGACCTCGGAAACCGGTGCAATCGATCGGCAGCAGTGGAATCGGGTTATTCCGGATGGCTGTGTAGACATCATTTTTGACCTGAAGACCTCCTCCTCTTCGGAGGGTGCGTTTGTTACTGGGTTGATGAGGACCTTTGAGCTCATGCCTATAGTGGGTCACCAATCGATATTCGGAATCCGTTTGTATTCGGAGATGGCCCATTATTTTTTACGTTATCCAATCTCGTCGATAAATGGCTACCGCGTGTATTTGGAGGATTTATGGGGGATGGAAGCGCGAAGAGTGGTCGAGCGTTTAGCGGAAGTGACTGCAATCACTGATAGAATCGCGCTGATTGAAGAGAGTCTGATTCGATACTTGGTGGCAAGTCCCATTCGATCCGAAGGCTTACTTGAGACAAGCATGCAATACATCTATGCATGTGGTGGCAGTATGCCGATTGGTGCCTTGGCTGAAAAAGTGAACTACAGTGAAAGGAATCTGCGCAGAGTTTTTCAAAACGAGCTGGGAGTCAGCCCAAAAGAGCTCATTCGGATCATTCAATTCCAGAGCTTTTTGCAGGAATTGGTCAGAGGCACGCAAGCCACCTTTACAGATGTAGCACTCCAATACGGCTATTATGATCAATCCCATGTCATCAAAAATTTTAAAGCGTACTATGGCATGTCCCCGCGTCGTATTTTTTCTGCGGATGAACCAAAGTGATGGTTGCATGTACAACATGTCCGTTTTTTACAATTCGCGAACAAGAATACTTGGTATCCTAAAGTCGGAAGGAGAATCGCCGTGGACAAACAGACAGTAGATGCACTGTGCCGGAAACAAAAGGGAGCGACTCATGATTATCAGATGGATTGGGAAGCAGACCGATATCACATTGGCGGCAAAATGTTTGCGATGATTGGTGATGACAGAAAAGGGATGCAGATCCTCACACTAAAATGCGACCCGGCTCGTGCAGATGAGCTGCGAGAAATCTATGAGGGAATTGTTCCGGGGTACCATATGAACAAAACTCATTGGAATTCTCTCTATTTTGATGCGGATATTCCCGAGGAGCTGTGGGAAAAGCTGGTAGAACATTCCTATACGCTTGTTTTGCAAAAGCTTCCCAAACGTGTGCAGCAGGAAATCATGGTGTAGAGCTGGACGAATAGTATGAATGAACAGGAGTGACAAGCTATGGGAGTAAAGCTGGATATGGTCGGTATCGTTGTTTCTGACATGAAAAGGGCATTGGATTTTTATCGACTGCTTGGTCTGGAAATTCCAGCGAGTGCAAATGAGGACCATCATGTAGAGGTGGCCGGAGACGGTGTTCGTTTGGCGTTTGATACGATTGAGATTGCCAAAAGCGTGTATGGAGGCTGGGAGGAAGCAACCGGTCATCGCATCGAGCTTGCTTTTGCCTGCGATGACGCCAACTCATTGAACGAATTGTATGCAAAGCTCACTTCACATGGATATGAAGGCCACCGAGAGCCATGGGATGCAGTTTGGGGGCAGCGCTATGCCATTGTCAAAGACCCTGACGGTAATCTCATCAGTCTTTTTGTATAGCGCATTTCCTTCATCCACCAGTATCGATGGAGTATAAACAAGCCGACGCCCGTAACTTACAGGGAATCGGCTTTTTTCATTGGAAAAGGGAAAGCTAGTTTATGTGGTCTGTTTCTGATTGAGGATGCTGTCCTCAAGCATATCAGTGGTGTCACCGTAGACGCGAATGATATGCCGTTCTCCCCAAGCGCACAGTGTGTCTAATATGCCTTTGAGGCTCCAGCCATACTCACTTAGCTCGTATATCACTTTGGGCGGTACCTGATGGTGGACGATCCGATTAATGATTCCGTCATCCTCTAACTCGCGGAGCTGCTGAGTCAGCATTTTTTGCGTGATTCCGGGCATGAGCCGCTTTAATTCGTTCGTGCGCTTTTCCCCGCGGGTCAGATGACACAATATCACGCATTTCCACTTGCCACCGATAACCTCCAGTGTGGCTTCCACGGAAATATTGTACTTCTTTTTCTCCATGATCGCTCCTTCTTTCAATAGGCACTAAAAAGTGCCTATATTACTTTTTGGTATCTAGGGCACTTCAAAGTGTGTACTTTTCAACATCTACCCTATCATCCATAATAGCATTTGCCAGCTGGTCAACACCATACTCAAATTAATGAAGGGGGAGGAGATACCTCGTGAAGGAAACAAATCGAAGCACATTGGCACTGTTCGCTTTGGCAGTGAGTGCTTTCGCTATCGGAACGACCGAATTTATCAGCGTGGGTCTGCTGCCACTGATCGCTAATGATTTGCAGATTCCGGTCACTACAGCAGCATTGACCGTTACTTTATATGCATTGGGAGTTACATTTGGAGCACCAGTTCTCACCGCAGTAACGTCCAGAGTATCACGCAAGCATTTGCTGCTCTGGATCATGATTGTTTTCATTATCGGAAACAGTATCGCTGCAGCGTCGACGAGTATCGGCGTGCTGCTTGTGGGGAGGATCGTATCGGCGCTGTCCCACGGGATTTTCATGTCGATCGGCTCCACGATTGCAGCGGATTTGGTGCCTGAGAATCGGCGAGCGAGTGCCATTTCCATGATGTTTACAGGACTGACAGTTGCCACAGTAACAGGTGTGCCGCTGGGAACGTATTTGGGTCAGCAGGTTGGCTGGCGGTTCGCCTTTGTCGCCATTGCTGTTGTTGGTTTGATTGCCCTCTTTGCCAATAGCATACTCATTCCTAGCCGTTTGCAAAAAGGTGTGCGAACTACACTCCGCGATCAGCTGAAATTGGTAACAAATGGCCGTCTAGTTCTCATGTTCCTTATTACTGCGCTGGGATATGGCGGGACGTTTGTCGTCTTTACTTATTTGTCCCCAATGCTTGAGAGTATCACCGGCTTTTCTGGTGGAGCAATCGCAGTCATTCTGCTCGTATACGGGATCGCAATTGCGATCGGTAATGTGATTGGAGGGAAGGTCGCCAATAAAAATCCGTTGTCTGCATTGTTTCGTATGTTTATCGTACATGCTCTCGTCCTGTTCATCCTATATTTTACAGCGCCATTCCCGATTGCCGGTTTGATCACGATTATGTTTATGGGGCTTATGGCTTTTATGAACGTGCCTGGTTTGCAGGTATACGTCGTAATTTTGGCTGAACGCTACGTACCAAGCGCAAAGGATGTAGCTTCCGCTGTTAACATTGCCGCTTTCAACGCTGGTATCGCAATCGGTGCTTATCTGGGTGGAATCATCACAGATTCGATCGGTCTGATCCATACGACATGGATTGGAGGATTGATGGTGACGGGAGCGGTTATCCTTACAGGGTGGAGTCAACTGCTTGAGCAAAAAAGCTTAAAGTAAGCTTAAACAATAAACAGGAGGTACAACTATCATGACAACACATTTGCAAGCAACAACTACATTGAATAACGGTGTAAAAATGCCGTGGTTTGGACTTGGCGTATTTAAAGTAGAAGAAGGACCAGAGCTGGTTAATGCTGTACAGGCAGCGATCAGAAATGGTTACAGAAGCATTGATACAGCGGCGATCTACGGTAACGAAGAAGGAGTGGGCCAAGGAATTGCCCAAGGTCTGAAGGAAACGGGAATCAGCAGAGAAGAGCTGTTTGTGACTTCAAAAGTATGGAATGCCGACCTCGGCTATGAGTCCACACTGGCTGCTTTTGATCTCAGTCTGAAAAAGCTCGGCCTCGACTACCTTGACCTGTACCTGATTCACTGGCCGGTAGCAGGGAAATACAAGGATGCATGGCGCGCTCTGGAACAGCTATATAAAGAAGGCAAAGTAAAAGCAATCGGCGTAAGCAACTTCCAAATCCATCACTTGCAAAACTTGATGCAGGATGCCGAGATCAAGCCGATGATCAATCAGGTCGAACTTCACCCACGCCTGACGCAAAAAGAGATTCGCGATTTTTGTAAGCAAGAAGGTATTCAAGTTGAGGCATGGTCTCCACTGATGCAAGGGCAGCTTTTGGACAACCCGGTGCTCCAAGAAATCGCAGAGCGTCATGGAAAATCGATCGCCCAGGTCATCCTGCGTTGGGACCTGCAGCACGGTATCGTAACGATTCCAAAATCAACCAAGGAACACCGAATCCAGGAAAACGCCGATGTATTTAACTTCGAGCTGACAGCCGAAGACATGGAGAAAATTGATGCCCTGAACGAAAATCACCGTGTAGGTCCAGATCCGGATAACTTTGACTTCTAATAGAAGAAAGACAAAAAAGGACGTGTAATGCGTCCTTTTTTTATTTGTTACCTCTACCCACTAACGTGAGAATAATTATTGCCGAAAAGAAATAAAATTTACTATTATTAAGTTGACTGACGTAATTTTATTACATATAATGAAAACGGAAACACGAATGAATATTTCTACTATTTTCGAATCCCAAATGGGGGGCGATGACTTGAATCAACCAGCAAATTTACTGGATTATCGCACAAAGAGTGAACATCTGCTCATTGGCCTTATGTCTGGCACATCCTTGGATGGAATTGACGCAGCATTGGTTGCGATTCGCACAGATGACCAAGGAGAGATTGCTGACGTTACACTCCGCGATTTTTTCTATATGCCATACTCAGAGGACCTGCGTGAATGGGTGATGAATCTGTGCAGCGTCGAGACTGCCAAACTGGATCAACTCACCGCGGTTCATTACGGATTATCCGAGTGGTATGCATATGCCGTAGAGCAGTTGATAACAAAAGCCAATGTAACAGCTGAAGACGTCGATGCGGTCTGCATGCACGGTCAAACGATTTGGCATATTGCCGGACGTACTCCGTTTCCAGGACCTACAGGAATGACCGAGGTCAGGGCGTCCCTGCAAATCGGCGAGCTGTCGATACTGGCTGAACGCACAGGAATTCCTGTTGTAGGAAACTTCCGTGCGCGAGATCTGGCGGCAGATGGCGAAGGCGCACCGCTCGTACCATACGCAGATTACATCTTGTTCCGTGATCCTCAAAAAGGACGACTTTTGCAAAATATCGGCGGGATTGCCAATGTCACGGTACTTCCTGCTGGAGAGAGTATTGAAAAAGTGGTTGCATTCGATACAGGTCCTGGCAACATGATCATGGATCAGATCGTTCAGGTCATGACCGAGGGACGATTGCGCTACGATGCGGGTGGAGAAATCGCAGCGAGTGGCACTGTATCCCAAGAGCTTTTGGATCGTCTGCTGCAAGACCCGTATTACCAAATACAACCGCCAAAAAGCACAGGTCGGGAAGTATACGGCAAAGCTTTTGCACAGGAGCTGCTGGCACAAGCGACACAGCTGGGCATCAGTCAAGCTGATTTGCTAGCTACCGTTACCGCTCTGACTGCTACTTCTATCGCTAATGCTTACAAGCAATTCGTTTTACCAACCACCAAAGTGGAGGAAGTGATCGTCTCGGGTGGAGGCGCTCATAACCAAACTCTTCTTCACATGCTGCAAAGTCAGTTGCCAGCAGGTATAACTGTCAAGACGACACAGCAATTCGGCATGCCGGATGACGCGAAGGAAGCAGTTGCATTTGCCATTTTGGGCCATGAGACACTAATGGGACGACCTTCCAATGTTCCTTCTGTAACAGGAGCAAAAAGGGCAGTACCGTTAGGAAATATATGCTTCTAACTAGAATAACGTAGGGGGTACCATCGTGAAAAAACGAGTGTTGGCAGGCTTTTTCCTATCTTTATCCCTCATGCTTTCCGCCTGTTCCGGTGGAGGAACTGCTCCGGCTGACCAAGCCAAGCCAAAAGACGGGCAAGCTGCTACAGCTAAAACGGAGCTGATCGTTGCAGCTGAACAGGAGCCAGTGGGCTATGACCCGCACAAGGTTCCAGCGGCATCCAGTGTGCGTGTGTATGCACTGATTTACGACAGCTTGACGAAGCTGGATGAAAACATGGAAATCGTTCCGAACCTGGCAGAAAAATGGGAGATTGCACCAGATGGCAAAACCATCACCATGTTCCTGCATGCTGGTGTGAAATTCCACAATGGTAAAGACATGACAGCTGAAGACGTAAAATACAGCTTCGAGCGCATTCTGAACCCGGATACCGGAGCGATTGCGAAATCGTACTTCTCTTCCGTAGAGTCGATTGAAGCAAAAGATGCGACGACTGTCGTATTCAAGCTGAAAAATGCAGACGCAGCTTTCGTTGCAAATACGGCAAGTGCGTACGCTTCTATCGTTCCAGCAGGTTCTACTGACCTGACCAAGGAAGCAATTGGTACTGGCCCATTCAAATTGGAAAAGGCTGAATCTGGCCAATATGTTCTCCTGAAGAAAAATGCGGACTACTTCAATAAAGACTTGCCTAAAGTAGAAACAATCAAATTCCAGATCATGAAGGATGAAGCAGAGCGTCTGGCAGCAATGCGCTCCGGCAAAATCGACGTTAGCGTGATTTCTGCTGACTCCGCGAAGCTTTTGGAAGGCAAGCCTGGCGTACAGGTGAAAAACTATCAATCGCTTGAGTACAGCTACCTGGGTATCAACGTGAACAAAAAGCCGTTTGACAACCCGAAAGTACGTGAAGCGATCAGCTATGCGGTTGACCGTAACCAAATCGTTCAAACCGTATGGAAAGGCGAAGCTGCCCTGACTGGTCCGATCGCTCCTGCGCTCACAAACTGGGCTGTAGATACAGCTTCTTACCCAAGCTACAAAACGGATGTAGAAAAAGCAAAGGCATTGCTGGCTGAAGCAGGCTTCCCGAATGGCTTCGAAACCCAGATTGAAACAGCTGCTACTTACCCAGACATGGTAGAAACTGCGCAAGTGATCCAACAACAGCTCAAAGCGATCGGCATCAATGCGAAAATCAACCAGCTCGAGTGGGGTAACTACATTGATACTTGGAAATCGAAAGATATGAACTTGATGGTTGGACGCAACACGTCCGGTGTAGATGCTGACCGTTCCATGCGCTTCTTCTTTGCTTCCACTGGCTCTGCTAACGTTTGGAACTACGCCAACCCGGCATACGACGAGTTGGTAGCAAAAGCACTGTCCACTGTAGATCAAGCAGAACGCAAAAAGCTGTACGAAGAAGCACAAATGATGCTGGTTCAAGATGCACCGAACCTGTTCCTGGCTTCTCCGAAAAACTACTATGCTGTTCGTGACAATATTGACTTCACACCAACAGCTGCTGGTGAAGTATACTCGCTGATCAAAACATCTATCAAGTAATAGTACGTGTCATTTACGGCTCCGCCAGTTGCTAGGCGGAGCCAAGTTTCTAAATATGGAGGGAAAAAAAGTGGGGTCTTATCTACTTAAACGCGTCGCCAGCTTGATTCCCATCCTGTTTGGCATTTCCGTATTGGTCTTTACGATCCTGCACTTGGTGCCAGGTGATCCAGCCTCCATCATGCTGGGGACCAATGCCACACCTGAAGCGATTGCGGCTCTGAATAAGAGCATGGGTCTGGACCAGCCGTTGCTCAGTCAATACATGAGCTGGATTACAGGAATGCTGCAAGGGAATTTTGGGGTATCTGTTCATACGGGTGAGGATATCCTGCCACAAATCCTCAAACGTTTTGCGATCACGCTGCAATTGACAGTGCTTGGGGTACTGATCGGTTGGGCACTTGCGATCCCGTTTGGTATTTTGTCAGCGATTCGCGCCCATTCCAAAACAGATATCGTCGTGCGTGTTGCTACGCTACTCGGGATTTCTGTACCGAATTTTGCCATTGGAACACTGCTTTTGCTCGGCTTTTCTCTCTATTTTGGCTGGTTCCCGCCAATTGATGTCGTCAGCTTCTGGGAAGATCCAGTCGAGGCGTTCAAGGTATTTATTTTGCCAGCGACAACGATGGGAATTGTAGTGGCGGCAGGTGTCATGCGGATGACGCGTTCTGCCTTCTTGGAAACGATGGACAAAGATTTTATTCGTACGGCACGGGCTAAAGGAAACAGCCAATGGACCATCGTCATGGGCCATGCGTTCCGCAATTCCTCGATTCCGATTGTCACGATTGCAGGAATGCAGATTGGATACTTGCTCGGCGGTTCAGTCATCGTGGAGCAACTGTTTTCGATTCCTGGCCTTGGCCAGTACATTCTGGAGGGAATTTATCAGCGTGATTATCCGGTAGTACAGGGAGGCGTGCTTTTTGTCGCTCTGGTGTTTGTCCTGGTCAATCTGCTCATCGACCTGATTTATACCTGGATTGATCCGCGTATCAAGTATTGACAAGGGGAATGCGACATGAGCACTTTTCGTAAGCGTTTTTTGACGAATAAAACAGCTGTCTTCTGCTCCGTATTGCTGGCGCTTTTATGCTTGACAGCAGTGCTGGCACCGGTCTTGGCCCCGCATGACCCGACTGAGATGTTTCAGGACCACCGGATGGAAGGAAGCTCTGCTGATTATTTGCTGGGGACTGACCAGTTTGGGCGCGACCTCTTGAGTCGAATCATTTATGGAGCGCGAGTATCACTGGTAGTCGGAATTTCTGCCGTATTGGTCAGCGTTGCTTTTGGTACATTGTTTGGCCTGATTGCAGGGTACTTCGGTCGCTGGATCGACGGCTTTATCATGCGTGTCATGGACGTGCTTTTTGCCTTCCCGGAAATTTTGCTGGCCTTGGCGATTGTGGCTGCACTGGGACCTGGGACGTTCAACACCATTATGGCGATCGGTATTGTGAATATCCCGATCTTTACACGTACGGTGAGGGGCGCGGTTCTCTCGATCAAAAACCTCGAATACGTGGAAAGCGCCAGAGCCATTGGCGCGAGCACAAAGCGAATATTGTTTTTGGAAATTTTCCCGAACGTAACAGCACCGCTCCTGGTTCAATCCTCGCTGGCAATCTCAGGTGCCATCCTGACCGAATCAGCGCTCAGCTTTTTGGGACTGGGTATCCAGCCGCCTGACCCTTCGTGGGGTGGCATGATTTCCGAAGCACGCCGCTACATGGAGCTGGCTCCAGGCATGATTATTTGGCCATGTATCGCCATGACGGTGACTATTCTTGCATGTAATATGTTCGGGGATGCGGTTCGCGATATTCTGGACCCACGTCATCGGAGTAAGTAAGGTAGCCCAAAAAGGATTTACAGCGTGGAGGAAAAGCAATGAATACAGAGCAAATCAGGGAACGTATAGAACGTAGCTTGGATAGCGGCATTCACCAGGAAATATTTCCGGGGGGCGCAGTTAGTGTTCTGCGAGGGGGCAAGTCAGCCCTGACCGTTTGCAAGGGCATGACAGGAAACGGTCCCGATGCTCAGCCTGTAGATATTCATACGGTGTACGATATGGCTTCTTTAACAAAAGTGTTGGTTACGCTGCCGCTGATCCTCATCAGTGTCCAGGAAGGTAAGCTCTCGCTGATGGATCCGGTTACAAAATACTTGCCTGAACTAGCAGAAGGCGAGGACAAAGAAAGCAAAGAGAAGATCAAGGTGATCCATCTCTTGACCCATACATCTGGATTGCCAGCATGGCGGCCGTTCTTTTTGCTCGGAGCTGGCAAAAGTGAGTATCTGCGTCTCATCGCTCGTGAACAGATGGCTGACGCTGTAGGACGCGAAGTGATCTACAGTGATTTAGGCTTTATGCTGCTCGGTTTTTTATTGGAAAGGATTTGGGACGAGGAGCTGGATGCACTTGCCAAACGGCTGATTTTTCAGCCGAGCGGGATGATTCATACGAGTTATTTGCCGCTCAATCAGGCAGGAAGCTCAGCTTGGACGATCGCCCCTACAGAAAACGGCAATTCCTTTGAACGAAACATGGCAGCGGCCTATATGGCTGAACTGTCAGTAGGACAGCCACTTTTTGCAAAAGAATGGAAGCAAATGCTGGCCACCTACAGATGGCGCAAAGGCATCATCTGTGGAACCGTTCATGATTGCAATGCTTACTATGGTCTCGGAGGAGTCAGTGGGCATGCCGGATTGTTCTCCACACTGGCTGATACGGAGCGCTACATGCAGATATGGACAACGAATGATGCTCCTGTGAGCATTGATCCTACGTTATTTTCACTGTCTACTCGCTCACTTACGGATCCATCTGTACATCGCAGAGGCCTTGGCTGGATCGTTTCTTCTACAGGTGGGGCGCTTGAGCAAATCGCAGCGGGCTGTACCGGAGGAGATGTGGTATCGGCGAGTGGTTTTGGGCACACAGGCTTTACGGGTACCTCAATCTGGTCAGACCCGGCCAGAGAAGTGACAATCATTACGCTTACCAATCGCGTACACCCGGAAGTAAGTCCATTGATTGGTTCCTGGAGGCTAGCTCATCATAACCAGCTGTTTTCAGGCTTCCATATTGTCGGCACATCCTAAAGAAAAGGGGGAGTACCCATGGCAGCAATGCTTACGATCCAAGATTTGCGAACATCTTTTAAACAAGCAGGCAAAAAACTGACCGTGATCGAGGGCGTCAGCCTGAGTGTCGAACCGGGAGAAACCGTCGGGGTGGTCGGCGAATCAGGATGCGGCAAAAGCGTGACCAGCATGTCGATCATGCAGCTATTGGGACGAAATGTAGAGATGACAGGCAGCATCCGTTTTCAGGAACAAGAGCTGCTTTCACTTTCAGATAAACAAATGCAAGCAATCCGCGGGAATCAGATTGCGATGATTTTTCAGGAGCCGATGACTTCCCTTAACCCTTTGCATCCGATCGGTAAGCAGATCAGTGAGCCGTTGCGGCGCCACCAGGGCTTGTCCAAGCAAGAAGCAAAGGAAAAGACGATTCAGCTTCTAGGGCAAGTAGGAATTCCACGCGCGGAAGAAATTTTCTCAGAGTACCCGCACCAGCTGTCCGGGGGTATGCGTCAGCGTGTGATGATTGCGATGGCGATGTCTTGTTCGCCCAAGCTGTTGATTGCCGACGAGCCAACAACAGCATTGGACGTTACGATTCAGGCACAGATTTTGGAATTGATGAAAAAGGTGCGTACCGAACAAGGCACTTCGATCCTGCTTATCACACATGACCTCGGTGTTGTCGCTGAAATGTGTCATCGTGTCATTGTGATGTACGCTGGACAAATTGTGGAGGAAGCCGCGGTAGGGAAGCTGTTCGACGATCCGAAGCATCCGTACACCAGAGGACTCCTCCAGTCCATGCCGAGTGTCAATGTCAATCAGGAGCGTCTGGAAGCGATCCCGGGGGCGGTTCCCCTGCTCAGTGAAATGCCCGCAGGCTGCCGGTTTGCACCGCGCTGTTCTCAGGTCATGGATATTTGCCGTGAGAAAAATCCCGAGCTGCTGCCTGTCTCAGACACACAAAAGTGCCGGTGCTGGCTGTATCGTGAGGGGGAAGAACAATGACAAAACCACTGCTCGAAGTCAGAGCGCTGACCAAGCATTTCAAAAGCAAGCAAGGTTTTTTCAGTTCGGAAAAGGTAGTGCGCGCAGTCGATGGCGTCAATCTGACCGTTTATCCTGGCGAAACGGTTAGCATTGTCGGCGAGTCTGGTTGTGGAAAATCGACTACGGGTCGCTGCATCTTGCGCTTGATTGAGCCGACGGACGGAGAAATCTTGTTTGAGGGTCAGGATATTCGCAAATTGAACGAAGCTGAGCTGCGCCGTACCAGACGAAATATGCAGCTGGTATTTCAAGACCCGTTTGCATCGCTCAATCCACGCAAAACAATCAGTCAGCTACTGGAGGACCCGCTTATTATTCACGGGATCGGTACCCCGGCAGAGCGCCGAAAGCAGGTCGAAGAGATGATTGGCATCGTCGGATTGTCCAAACAACAGCTGGACAGATTCCCACATGAATTTTCTGGAGGGCAAAGACAGCGGATCGGAATTGCACGGGCACTGATTTTACGCCCGAAGCTGATCATTGCCGATGAGCCAGTGTCAGCGCTGGACGTATCGATTCAGGCGCAAATTTTGAATCTGATGCAAGATTTGCAAAAGGAATTCAAGCTCACCTATTTGTTTATTTCTCATGACCTCAGTGTCGTACGCCATATATCCGACAGGGTGGCTGTCATGTATTTGGGCAAAGTGGTTGAGGTGGCAGATAAGCACTCGTTATATGAAAAACCGACCCATCCCTATACACAAGCCTTGCTATCGGCTGTTCCTGTTCCCAATCCGCACCTGACGACCGAGCGAATCATTTTAGAGGGAGACCTGCCTAGCCCGGCAAATCCGCCATCTGGCTGCACATTCCATCCACGCTGCCGCCATTGTATGGATATTTGCAAAACGGTTGCTCCTGCAGCTAAAGAAGTGACAGCTGGCCATTTTGTCTCTTGCCATCTGGATCATGCGTAAGCAAAAGGCTGCTAGTACATTAAGAGGAGGTTCGTCAGAGCATGAAGCTGGAGAACTTGCAACAATTAACGACTGAAGGAAAAAACGAAAGCTCCAAGGACCTGGATCGGTTAAATGCCCGGGGCATCGTACAAATGATGAATGATGAAGATAAAAAGGTTCCGTACGCGGTCGAACGTGTATTGGATCAGGTAGCCGAAGCGGTAGAGGTAATCACCTACGCACTTGAAAACGGAGGAAGACTGTTTTACTTTGGCGCAGGCACGAGCGGACGCCTCGGAATCTTGGACGCTTCCGAATGCCCTCCTACCTTCGGAACCAATCCAGAGCTGGTTCAGGGGATCATAGCTGGCGGTCCATCTGCAATGATTCGAGCGGTGGAAGGCGCGGAGGATTCCTTTGAGCTGGGACAGGAGGATATCCACAAGTACGAAGTGACTAAAGCAGATGTTGTCGTCGGTATCGCGGCTAGCGGCAGAACTCCCTATGTGCTCGGCGTATTGGCTGAAGCGCAGAACATCGGGGCTAAAACGATTGCACTATCCTGCAACCAGCCATCTTTTATCAACAAAGGTGTAGATGTAGCGATTAATGTTGTTGTCGGTCCTGAGGTGTTGACCGGATCGACGAGACTCAAGGCAGGAACAGCCCAAAAGCTGGTGCTCAACATGCTCACGACAGCAACGATGATCAGATTGGGCAAGGTGTACGGAAACCTGATGGTAAACGTCCAGGCGACCAACCTCAAGCTGAAAGAACGCGTAAAGCGAATTGTCATGGAAGTGACAGGTGTGAGCTATGCAGAAGCTGAGCGCTTGTCTGAGCTTGCCGAAGGAGACGCCAAGACAGCTATCCTGATGAAATTGACAGGTGCGAGCAGGGAAGAAGCACTGCGCCTGTTGAATGTAACCAATGGAAGAATCAGAGAAGCGATTCAGCAGTATAGCTAAACGTTTGAAGCCAATCACTTCGATGTCAATAGGGAGGAGGGATTTCCATGTTGTCAGAATCGATACGCTCCGAGCTGGTCGCAATCGTCGGAGAGAAAAATTGTCTCGATCGGCAGGAAGCACTGGTTGCCTATTCGTATGACGCGACACCGATGCAGCAAGCACTGCCTGACGTGGTGGTCTTGCCAAAAAGTACCGAAGAGGTGCAGCAGGTGATGCGAGTAGCTGCTCGTCATCAAATACCGATTGTGACCCGTGGAGCAGGCTCGAATTTGTGCGGAGGGACGATTCCTGTTGGTGGTGGAATCGTGCTTGTGCTCTCCCGTATGAACCAGATTGTGGAGATCGACGAGCAAAACCTGACGATCACCGTTCAGCCGGGAGTGAGGACGGTAGATATCCATCAGGCGGTAGAAGCGCGTGGATTGTTTTATCCTCCAGACCCGGGAAGCATGGTGATCTCGACCATTGGCGGCAACATTGCACTTAATTCCGGTGGACTCCGCGGATTAAAATACGGAACGACCAAGGATTATGTGCTCGGGCTGGAAGCTGTGTTGCCAAATGGAGAGATCATCCGCACCGGAGGCAAGCTGATGAAGGATGTAGCCGGATACGACCTGACCAAGCTGCTCGTAGGCAGCGAAGGCACACTAGCGATTATTACACAAGCCATCCTCAAGCTCATTCCCAAGCCACTATCGCAACGCGTCATGCTGGCGATGTTTGCCGATATGGATCAGGCAGCACGCTCTGTTTCGGATATTATTGCCAATCGGATCATCCCGGGTACATTGGAATTTTTGGATCAGGGAACGATTCGTGTCGTTGAAGATTTTAAACAAATTGGCTTGCCTACAGATGTAGCAGCCATTCTATTGATTGGACAGGATGGCGAACCACAGACCGTAGACAGGGACATGGAACGGATCGCAGCCATTTGTGAAAAGAACGAAGCTGTGCAGATCAAAGTCGCAACAACACCAGAGGAAGCGGATGACGTTATGACGGCGAGACGCAGTGCCCTTGCTGCCTTGTCCCGGATGCGTCCGACAACGATTTTGGAGGATGCGACTGTCCCGCGTGCACAAATTGCACCGATGGTTGCCGCTATTCAAGAAATTACGAATCGCTACGGTTTGCAGATTTGTACCTTTGGTCATGCCGGCGATGGCAATTTGCATCCTACCTGTATGACAGATGCGCGTAACGAAAAAGAGATCGAGCGAGTCGAGCATGCCTTCGAGGAAATTTTTGCCGCAGCAATCGATCTCGGTGGAACGATTACCGGAGAGCATGGTGTCGGGATCGTGAAGGCACCATACCTGGAGTGGAAAGTGGGAGCAGCCGGCATGGAGGTCATGAAGGGCATCAAGCATGCCTTTGACCCTCACAATCTCCTGAATCCCGACAAGATGTTTGCGAAGCAATCGCGGAACAGAGTGGTGGTTAATCGTGCTTAAAGAAGCGCTCATAAACAAATTGGATTACGATGAGCTGTCCAACTGTATGCGCTGCGGCTTTTGCCAGCCAGCGTGTCCGACCTTTCGTGAAACTGGCTATGAGGCAGCCTCGCCGCGCGGTCGCATCGCTCTGATGAAGGCCGTAGCGGATGGCGTGATGGAGCCAGACAAAGACTTCATCGACCAAATGAATCTTTGTCTCGGGTGCCGTGCCTGTGAGCCGGTTTGTCCAGCAGGAGTGCCTTATGGACAATTGATTGAGCAAACGCGCGAGGCGATCGAAGACGTTCAGGAGCATCCCTGGTGGGTAAGCTCGATGCGCAAGGTAGCTTTTACCCATTTGTTCCCTCACCAAAAGCGGATGAATCAGCTAGGCGGACTCCTGCGTTTTTATCAGCGCTCAGGACTGCAAAAAACGGTTCGCAAGACGGGTGTCATGCGCATTTTGCCTAAGCAATTACGTGAAATGGAAGCGATCATGCCAGAAGCTTCTGGAAAAGGAACGCGTGAGCTTCTCGGGGCAACAGTGATTCCGGCAGCTGGAGAGAAAGTGATGCGTGTGGGCATGTTCCACGGCTGTATCATGGATGTACTGTTCAGCGAAACCAATCTCAATACGGTGCGTCTTTTGACGGAAGCCGGTTGTGAAGTGGTCATCGCTCCCGATCAGGTATGCTGTGGCGCACTGCATGCACATAGCGGTGAGCGTGAAGGAGCACGCGAGCTGGCAAGGAAAAATATTGCTGCTTTCCGCAAAGCCGATGTTGATATCATTGTCTCCAATGCAGGCGGCTGTGGCGCCTTGCTCCAGGAGTATGATCATCTGCTGGCAGAGGACGATGAGTGGCATGAGCAGGCAAAATGGTTCGCATCCCGCGTGAAGGATATCAGTGAGGTATTAAGTGATTTGGTAGAGCCGCAGACATGGCAAGCGTTGCCACAGCGGGTAACGTATCAGTCCTCGTGCCACCTGCGCAATGGGATGAAGGTGACAAAAGAGCCAGTGAACCTGCTGCAAAGTATTCCTGGTGCTACCTATGTACCGCTTTGCGAAGGTGATCGCTGCTGTGGCTCAGCGGGCATCTACAATCTCGTGCAGCCTGAAATGGCGGGGAATCTGCTGGATGAAAAGATGGAGCATGTCGCTGCGACCCAAGCGGATATTCTCGTGACCTCCAATCCAGGCTGCTTGCTGCAAATGAAAGCAGGTATCCAGCGTGCTGGTTTGGAAGGCAAGATGGAGGCTGTCCATCTGGTAGATTTGCTGGCGCGCGTGCAGAGTGAAAAAGAAGCACAGATGCAAACCAAACAATCGTAATTGATGATAAGTCCTGGCTATCCGGTGATGAAACCGGAATAGTGAGGGCTTTTTTTCTTCTAGCTGATTCCAATTAATTGAAACGAAATCGGACTGCCAGACGTATAGAAAAGGAGAGATAGAGGGGGAATGTTAGCGATGTTTCAAGAGATAAATGAGCAGCTGGCAGCCAAAAAAGTAGAGCTGCGCCAGAAGCTGCATGGGGAGCATAATAGTAAAAAGCTGAGACAGCAGCATGAGCAAGAAGTGATCAAGCTTCAAAGCTTACATAAAAAACTTCAGTCTGAGCAGCAAGATGTTGATAAACTAATGGGAATGTCCTTCGGTGCATTTTTTTACAGCTTGATTGGAAAAAAGGATGAAAAGCTCACAAAGGAACAGGAAGAGCTGCTGCAGGCGAAGATCAAATATGAGGCAGCAGTGGCAGCCGTCAAGGATCTGGAAGAAGAAATTCAAATGATAGAGGAGCAGCTCTCTCGCCTGTCTGACGCGGAGAGCAAGTACGCTGAGCTGCTGCTTCAAAAGGAGCAGCAGATTCGGGAAAAGCGACCTGATCTCGTGATGCAGCTGAGGGATTATACCAATCAGCAGTCACAGCTGCAAGCGAGTCAAAAGGAATTGAATGAAGCCATAGAGGCTGGCATGGCGACCAAGCGGTACGTGGATAAAGCCATCGAAAAGCTGGAATCGGCAAGCTCTTGGGGCGCATGGGATATGCTTGGCGGTGGCGCGATGTCCACCTATATCAAGCACGGGCGGATCAACGAAGCACGTGATGCCGTTCACCTGGCACAAAAAAGCCTGCGAAGATTTGAGCGGGAGCTGTACGATGTCCAGCGCGAAAGTCGTATTCAGATCGATATTGGTGAAATGCTGACCTTTGCGGACTTTTTCTTCGATAATATCATTACCGACTGGATAGTTCAGGATCGTATTTCCACATCGCTGCAGCAGGCGAAGGACAAAAAGGAAAAAATTGAAAGGCTTCTTGGTGAGCTCCAAATGGAAGCGAAAGTGGTGGATGCTGAGCTGAGGGATATTGGCCAGAAGTCGCTCATTTTGATTGAAAATGCGTAGTCATACTAGCATGAATATCCAGTATTAAAACGCGGGCTCCCCCGCGTTTTTTCTCGTTTTGGAGCAGAATATACGGACAACTAACGGAAATTGCATATAAAGATGACCGAATGTATGATGGTGGAAAGAATTTTTTGAATATTAAGCGAACTGTCTGTGGAAGTAAAATGGGAGAGGAAGTGGTAGGGTACGATGGAAATCAGGGTTGCAGTGATAGGTCCTTATGATTTGCTTGATGAGGTTTTGTGTATTGCAGCAACATATCCAGCCTTAGCAGTGCTTCCGCTCGGTTACAAAGACGTACAAGAGGTAAAAGAAATCGTCCCTCAATGCCAAGATGAGATCGATGTTTTTTTATTTGCCGGTCCGATTCCGTACCAAATTGCTCGCGAGCATGTTGGCGATCCAAAGCCCATGGTTTATCTGCCCTACAATGGAACGAGCCTATACCGTGTCTTCTTTCAATTATTGAGAGATAGCGGCACCCTTTTTACTGAGAGTCGTCTGCGCTTTAGCATCGATGTTTTGAATCTGCAAGAGGTGGAGCAGAGATTGGATGAGCTATCGATCCATGTCGATCACATGTATGCGATGGAATATCAGCTCAATCAACGTGCAGAAGACATTCTTCGGTTTCATTACGATTTGTGGACAAGCAAAAAGATAGACGCGATCTTTACGTGTGTAGCATCTGTATATTGGGAGCTGACGCGACTCGGTATCCCTTGCTACAGAGTTACTCCTACGAAAACAACGATTCAAGATGGTTTACAGCGAGCGCAAATCGAAGGCAGGAACTTTCAGTTAACGGATACGCAAATCGCGATAGGCATCATTAATATCGAAAACATCGTGAAAAAGTGGAGTGCCTCCGAATACGAACTTCAGCGCAAGAAAATCGCAATTCAAGAAATATTGATCGATTACGGGGAAGAAATTCAGGCATTAATGAATTGGCCGGATCGAAATGAGGTCATTTTTGTAACGACTCGCGGGGTAATTGAGCGGACGACAAGCATGTTTACCCGCTTTCCCCTTTTGGAGAGAATTGTCCACCGATTAAACATATCCGCTAGCATCGGAATCGGGTTGGGACGTACTGCGAATGAAGCGCAGAGTAAAGCCTCAGAAGCATTGTCAAAAGCGAAATTAGGTGATGGTGGAAGCTGCTTTATCGCTATGCACGATGGAAATGTAGTCGGCCCACTCGGGAAAGAATTTCATTTGGCATACTCCCTCCGTAGCAATGATCCACAGCGATTGAATGCTGCTCGAAAATCAGGCCTTAGCATCGGAACGATAAACAAGCTCATCTCGTTTTGTCAAAGCTATGGGAGCTCACAAATTACTGCTGCAGATTTGGCCAGCCGATTTGGTGTTTCATTACGCAGTGCCAGGCGTATTTTAAGCAAGCTAGAGCAAAGTCAGTTGGCTGAAATCATTGGAGAAGAGCAGCCGCTCTGTAAAGGAAGGCCTCGTCAGATGTATGAGCTGAAGTTGCAAATGTGAGTAACCGAACAAGGAGGGGCAAGCGTATATGGGAGGCTACTTGTTAAAGCGGATCGTTTCATTATTGCCTGTGCTTTTGGTTGTAGCAATTGTGGATTTTATTATCATTCACCTGACACCGGGTGATCCTGCTTCCGTCATGCTAGGGTCACAAGCAACGGAAGAGGAGCTGGCGAAATTACGGGAGCAGCTGGGCTTGACGCTTCCGATATACACCCGATTTTTTCAATGGATAATCGGCATCCTGCAAGGAGATTTAGGGTGGTCTATCTTTATGGATATGCCAGTAACAGAAGCGATTTGGGAGCATTTGGGCCCTACCCTCTCCTTGACGATCCTGGCAGAGATTATTGCGATTTTGTTTGCGATACCGTTGGGGGTGATGGCGGCCAATAGACGAGGCTCCTGGATGGACCAATCCTTTATGACATTTGCCATGCTCGGTATTTCGCTCCCAAGCTTCTGGATCGGGTTGAACTTGATTTTGCTTTTCGCCGTCCAGTTTAACTGGCTGCCTGCTGCAGGTTATCAGCCGTTATCCAGCGGGATTTTCAACCATTTGAAATACTTGATCATGCCGGCTATTTCACTAGGCATTATGCAAGGAGCACTAATCGCTCGCATGACCCGATCTTCGATGCTGGAAGTGCTAAACGAGAACTATATCCGTACAGCCGAAGCAAAAGGTTTGAAGATGTGGATCGTGACTTACAAACACGCGCTGCGCAATGCGTTTATCCCGATTCTCACGGTGATTGGGTTATCCTTTGCGACACTCGTTGGCGGAGCTGTTGTAACTGAAACGGTGTTCAACATTCCGGGAATTGGCAAATTAATCGTCAACTCTGTATTAAGACGAGATTACGAGGTCATCCAAGGAACCGTACTGATGATCGCGGCTGCGTATGTTTTCATCAATCTGATTGTTGATATTTTGTACGCGTACATCGATCCGCGTGTGCGATACGACAAAAGCTAAAGGGGGATGGATGAATGGAAACATCTTCTGTAACGATGGTGGGAACGAAAACGGCTACATCTTCAACAAAGCATCACGCGAAAATTGCGGTGAACCGCTTCTTTGCAAATCGTTTGGCGGTATCTGGAAGCATCCTGGTTTTATTCATCAGCTTGATTTGTATCCTCGCTCCTGTGCTCACCTCCTACAATCCAATAGAAATGAACGTACAAGATCGGCTAAAGCCGCCAAGTGCAAGTCATTGGTTTGGCACCGACGAATTCGGACGAGACGTATTTACCCGGGTTGTATATGGAAGCCGGATATCCATGGGTGTCGGATTCTCTGTCGTGATGATCACGTCGATCATCGGGTTGATTTTCGGCTTGTACTCGGCCTACTACCGTCGATTGGACAACTTTCTCATGCGGATCAATGACGGCTTGATGGCCTTCCCTGCGATTTTACTTGCAATTGCGATACTGGCGGCGCTTGGACCGAAAATGAGCAATGTCATTATTGCACTTAGCGTCGTTTATATCCCTACCGTCGCCCGTGCGATCCGGTCGGTTGCCATTACCGTGAGAGAACAGACGTATATTGAAGCGATTCGCGCTCTTGGGGGGAAGTCGTGGAGGATCATCTGGCTGCACATCGCTCCCAACTGTTTGTCTCCGTTGATTGTTCAGGCCACGTTCATTTTTGCGTATGCCGTCATTACTGAGGCGTCACTGAGCTTTTTGGGAGCGGGAACACCACCACCTGAGCCCAGCTGGGGAAACATTTTGAATGATGGCAGGACAATCATGAAGCAAGCGTGGTGGATGACCGTATTTCCTGGCCTCTCCATTATGATGACCGTACTCGGACTCAACCTGCTTGGAGATGGTCTCCGCGATTTATTAGACCCGCATACAAACAAAGCGAAAAAATAAACGCTGCTAGCCGGGAAGGAGATGGTTTATGTGACACTGTTGAAAGTAAAAAACTTAAAAACGCGCTTCTCCACAGAGCTCGGGGAGGTAACCGCTGTCGACGGAGTCTCCTTTCATGTGAATGCTGGGGAAACGGTCGGGCTGGTTGGGGAGTCGGGATGTGGGAAAAGCGTTACATCCTTATCGATCCTGAGATTGTTTCGAAAGCATAGTGGAACAAAGCTTGCGGGCGAAATCTTTTTTGAGCAAAAGGAACTGCTCACATCGTCCATGGAAGAGATGCAAGAGATTCGCGGCAATCAAATCTCTATGATTTTCCAAGACCCAATGAGCTCTCTTAATCCCGTGTACACCGTAGGCAATCAGATCAGTGAGTCGCTTATGCTGCATCAAAAATTGTCCAAGAAAGAGGCGTATGAAAAAACGATTGAAATGCTCTCGTTGGTCGGAATCCCCTCGCCAGAAAAGAGAGTAAACGACTATCCGCATCAGCTGTCAGGAGGGATGAGGCAGCGCGTGATGATTGCGATGGGGCTGTGCTGTCATCCGAAGCTGTTAATTGCAGACGAGCCAACGACAGCTCTCGATGTTACGATCCAGGCGCAGATTCTTGATTTGATGAAAGACCTGCAAGAGCAATTACAGATGGGAATCATGCTCATCACTCACGATCTGGGCGTAGTTGCGGAGGTTTGTGATCGTGTGCTTGTGATGTATCTGGGACAAATTGTAGAAGAAGCGTCTGTTGAGACATTGTTTGAGAATCCAAAGCACCCATATACGATCGGTCTGATGAAATCGATCCCGACAATTGATGGAAAACGCGGAGAAAAGCTGCATGTGATTGAAGGGATGGTCCCGTCTTTGCATCAGATTCCGGCAGGCTGTCGTTTTGCACCGAGATGTCCGTTTGCCGATGAAAAGTGCAGGAGTCATCCACCAGATTTAATTGAGGTGAGTCATAGTCATAAAGCCAGGTGCTGGCACCATGAAAGAATCGGTATCGGGGGAGGTAACGCGATTGCGATTGGTAACCAATGAGGTCAAGGAAGCGCCACTTTTGCAAGCATCCAATCTCGTCAAGCATTTCCCGATGAAAAGTGGCTACTTCGGAGAGCAAACCTATGTAAAAGCGGTTAGCGACCTATCCTTGACGATCTATCAAGGAGAAACGTATGGACTGGTGGGAGAATCAGGATGTGGAAAAAGCACGACAGGGCGCATGATCCTGCGCTTGCTTGAACCGACGTCTGGCAGTGTGCATTACCGAGGAAAAGAAGTGACCCGTTTTTCTGAGGAAGAACTGAGAAACATCCGAAAAGAGATGCAGATTATTTTTCAAGATCCATATTCGGCACTCAATCCCCGTAAAAAAATTGGAAAAGCCATTCAGGAGCCAATGAGCATCTACAACATCGGGGATCCGAAACAGCACAAAGAGGCAGTTCTAGAGCTTCTGCGAAAAGTGGGGCTGCAACCGGAGCATTACGACCGATATCCGCATGAGTTTTCAGGCGGACAAAGACAACGGATCGTTTTGGCGAGGGCACTGGCGGTGCATCCGGCTTTTATCGTTTGTGATGAACCTGTGTCTGCGCTTGATGTCTCCATCCAGTCGCAAATCCTCAATCTATTAGAGCAGCTGCAGGAAGACTTTCAGCTTACCTACTTGTTTATCGCACATGACCTTAGTGTTGTCCGCCACATTTCGGATCGTGTCGGTGTGATGTACTTGGGACATTTAGTAGAGGAAGCACCTACTGATGCTCTTTTCTCCGAGCCATTGCACCCTTATACCCGGGCATTGCTGTCAGCCGTTCCTGAGCCCAATCCAAAGAAAAGAAGAGAAAGGATCGTCCTGTCTGGAGATGTGCCTTCCCCCATCAATCTACCAAGTGGCTGTGTGTTTCACCCGAGATGTCCACAAGCGATCGAGAGCTGCAAGAGAGAGGTTCCGATTTTACGGGAATTCGCCAAGCATCACCGTGTCGCTTGTCATCTCGTTTAAATAATGGATTTGAAAAGCAGAAAGGAGCAATGACAATGCTGGATATGATCATAAGAAATGGGCAGGTGTACGACGGGACAGGTAATCCGTGGACTCGTTCGGATATCGGGATCAAGGATGGAAAGATCGTGAAGCTGGGCAAGCTGCACAGGCAGGAAGCGATGGTAGAGATTGACGCAAAAGGACTGGCGGTATCCCCCGGCTTTATTGATACGCATGTTCACTCGGACTTATTGTGCACCAAGCCGGACATTCACAAAATAAAAGTACTCCAAGGCGTGACGATGGAGCTGCTCGGTCAAGACGGCATTTCCGTTGCGCCAGTCAATGACCAGACGAAGCCATTATGGCAAAAGCAGCTTCGCGGATTGAATGGTGACATCGGAGAATGGCCGTGGAATTCGATTGATGAATATCTCGATTTTTTAAGCGAATCTTCTCTAGCAGGCAACGTCACGTATTTGGTTCCGCATGGTGCTGTCCGAACTCTGGTGATGGGGTTTGAAGGGCGCAGGGCTACAAAAGAGGAAATGCAAAAGATGCGTGAGCTCGTAGAAGAAGGGATGCGCCAGGGGGCAGTCGGACTATCGTCAGGACTTATCTATCCTCCAAATCTATACTCGTGCAAAGAAGAGTTGATCGAAATATGTAAAGGAGCTGCCAAATACGATGGCTGCTTCGTTGTCCACATGCGAAATGAAAGCAACCATATCCTCGAAGCGATTGACGAGATGCTTGATGTGGCCCGAGGTTCAGGTGTTCGTCTCCACATTTCTCACTTCAAGGTAATTGGGCGAAGAAACCGCGCCAGCTTTCAAAAGGCACTGGATAAAATGGATCAGGCACGGGCTGAGGGGATCGAGATTACATTTGACCAATATCCGTACACCGCCGGTTCGACGGTACTGCACGCATTGCTGCCTCCGTGGATGCACGATGGAGGGACAGAAGAGCTGCTTGCCAAATTAAAAGACGAGGATATCCGCAACAAGATCAAAGCTGATTTTGATCACAACCATGATTTTGAAAACTGGGTGGAGAGCTGTGGCTGGGGAAATATTGTCATCGCCTCCGTGACAACAGAGAAAAATCGCGCAGCAGAAGGGAAAAATCTGCTAGAGATAGCGGCTATGCGGGGAACAGCGCCTGCTGATGCGGTTTTTGACCTGCTTTTGGAGGAAAATGCGGGGGTTACAATGGTCATTTCCTGGGGAGAAGAAGCTGATATCACCAATGCGCTGAGACATCCGATGCAAATCGTCGGGTCGGACGGAATCTTTGGAGGAAAACCGCATCCCAGATTATATGGAACATTCCCGCGAATACTTGGACGCTTTGTCCGCGAACAACAGATTCTCACGATGTCTGAGGCGATTCGCCATATGACGGGAGCCCCTGCTCAATTGCTTCGATTAAAGGACAGAGGGTACATCGCAGAAGGGTACTGGGCCGATATCGTGATTTTTGATCCGAACACAGTGGCGGACCTTGCGACATACGAAGAGCCGCTTCTTGAGCCGACAGGCATCCACTATGTGCTCGTGAATGGAGAAATAGCCGTAAACAATTCGATTTTTACCGGCAGGACCGCAGGAAAAGTGATTCGTAGGGAAGAGATCAGTTTGAAAATTACCTGAATATTCAACGAACAAAAGGGGGATTTTCCATGGTCAGAAAGCCGGTCGGAATTCTTTTGACATTGGTACTGAGTGTTACGCTATTGCTCTGGGGATGTTCTTCCTCACCATCCGCAAACAATTCAGGTCAAACAAACGAGCAAGCTGAGGTAGTACCTAAGGAAAAGAACGAGTTGCGTGTAGCCTTGTCTGTATCTCCGCCTTCGATTGATTTGGTGAAAACATCGACGACAGTCGCCCTTCAGGTAGGCTGGCATATTTTTGAGCCACTCGTCACACTTGATAAAGATTATAAACCTACGCCAATGCTGGCGAAGTCTTTTGAAGTAAGTGAAGACGGGAAAGAAGTGACGTTTACACTCAGGGAGGGTATTACCTTTCACAACGGAAAAGCCCTTGGTGTCGAGGATGTGATCGCCTCCCTCAATCGGTGGAAGGAGCTTTCTCCCAACGGAAAAACAGCGCTTGCTAGTGCGACGATCTCGTCAAGGGAAAATGACAAGGTAGTCATCACGCTAGAAAAACCGTCCGGCACGCTGCTCACATCCCTGGCCTTTCCCCAGCAGGGTGCGGTAATTATGCCAAAGGAAGTCATCGATGCTGCAACAGAAGAGGGCGTAAAAGAATACATCGGCACAGGACCGTTTAAATTTGTGGAATGGAAGCAAGATCAGTACATTCTGTTGGAGAAGTTTGCTGATTATAAAGCACTGTCCGAGCCTGCCAATGGACTCGGCGGGAAAAAGGAAGCAAAGGTAGACCGTATTTACTTCCACACCGTTCCAGACGCGGCTACACGGGTTGCCGGCCTGCAATCAGGGGAATACGATTTTGCGGATGAGCTTCCCTTTGACAATTACGAGCAGCTGAAAGCCGACCCGAATTTGGTGACAGTCGTCGCGAAGCCACAGAAGTATGTCGGTCTGATTTTCAACAAGAAGCAAGGCTTGTTCTCCAATGTAGTGGCACGGCAAGCGGTGAATGCAGCACTAGACCAGGAAGTCATCATGATCGGAATAACCGGAAACCCGGATTTCTTCCGTCTGGATCATAGTCTGATGTTTGCGGAGCAGCCGTGGCATTCGGATGCAGGGAAGGAAAAATACAATCAAAAGAACCCGGAATTGGCCAAGAAGCTGCTGAATGATGCCGGCTACAAAGGAGAGCCCGTAACTATCATCACAACAAAGGATTACGACTATATTTATAAAAGCTCACTGATGGTGAAAGACCAGCTGGAAAAGATCGGTGTCAAAGTCAATTTTGAAATATACGACTGGCCTACCATGGTCAGCAAACGCTCTGATGAAACGAAATGGAACATATTCTTTACCGGATTTCCTACCTACACCAACCCGGTTCAAACCTTATACCTGGATTCGCGTAACAAATGGCCCGGCTGGTACAACAATTCCGAGATGGATGCTTTGCTTGACGAGCTTCGCCATACAATCACATTTGAAGACCAAAAAGCGATTTTTGAGAAGATCCAGACGCTTTACTGGGAAGATCTTCCGAGTGTGAAGCTAGGAGATTTGCATGGACTGGCTGCTCATCGGAATTACGTCAAAGGCTATCAATACTTCATGGATTCACCGTTCTGGAATGTATCTGTCCAATAGATTGTGCGAAATGAGTGAGGCGAAAAATGGCAGAAAAAACGTTTGATCTCATCATCCGAAACGGTATGGTTTGTGACGGGACAGGAAATCCTTGGACGCGCCTCGATATTGGTATAAATAATGGCGTGATTTCCAGCGTAGCCCATTTGGTGTCGGCGAGAGGAGATACGGAAATAGATGCTACTGGCCTCGTTGTAGCGCCTGGATTTATTGATGCACATGTTCACTCCGATTTGTGGTGCACAAGACCAGATATTCACAAAATCAGGGTGTTGCAAGGAATTACTACGGAGCTGGCTGGGCAGGATGGAGTCTCTGTTGCCCCTGTTACGCCGGAAACGAAGCCTTTATGGAGAAAGCAATTGAATAGAGTCAACGGCGACATCGGTGAGTGGCCTTGGAATAGTATTGATGAGTATTTGCGTTTTTTGGAAAATACCGAAATGACTGGAAATATCGCCTATCTCGTCCCACACGGAAATATCCGCTCCATGGTGATGGGATTCGAAGGCAGGGAGGCTACTCCAAAAGAAATTGCCGCCATGCAGGAGCTGGTGGAAGTGGGGATGCAGCAAGGGGCATTCGGAGTATCATCGGGCATTCAATACCCGCCCTGTGTCTACGCAAATAAAGACGAACTGGTTGGAATCTGCAGGGGTGCCGCCAAATACGATGGCTGCTTCGTGGTGCATATCCGCAATGAAAGCAATTATTCGGTGGAGGCTTTGGACGAGGTTATCGACGCAGCTCGCATCTCGGGTGTTCGGCTGCATGTGTCTCATTTTAAAGTGTGCGGCGAAAGAAACCGGGAAAAGCTGGACATCGCCCTGGAGAAAATGGAGCGGGGACGTGCCGAGGGAATTGAGATCACGTTTGATCAATACCCATATGCCGCAGCATCTACTTTTTTACATGCGATCTTGCCGCCGTGGATGCATGACGGTGGTGTCCCCAAAATGCTTGAGCGGTTGCGTGATGGAAGAATGCGAGAAGAGGCGAAGGAAGAGATTTTACACAGCAAAGAGTATGACAATCCGGTAAGAAACAATGGCTGGGGTAATCTCGTCATTGCATCGGTCTCTTCTGAAGGCAACCGGGAGCTGGAAGGATTGAGCCTGCTTGAAGTGGCTGAGCGAAAAGGGACCGAACCAGCATATGCAGCATTTGACTTACTGCTCGAAGAAGAGGGCGAGGTCATGATCATTATTCACTGGGGGAATGAGGAGGATGTCGAGAGGGTGATGAAGCATCCGCTGCAAATGGTCGGTTCCGATGGAGTGTTCGGTGGAAAGCCGCATCCACGTCTCTACGGATCATTCGCGCGTGTGCTGGGACATTATTCACGAGAGAAAGACGCTTTTCCAATCTGGGAAGCTGTTCGAAAAATGACGGGCGCACCTGCACAGCTATTGCGATTGCGAGATCGAGGCTTTCTGCGTGAGGGTTACCGGGCGGATCTTGTTGTCTTTAACCCAGCCGCCGTGGCGGATCAGGCGACGTATGAGCATCCGCTACAGCAGTCAATCGGAATACAGTATGTGCTCGTGAATGGGCAGATGGCTGTATCAAATGGGCAGTTTACCGGTGTGACTGGTGGAACAGTTATCCGTCAGGTGTAATGTCAAGGAAATAGGGAAGCAAAAAGGCCGTTCGGGTTTCATTACCGGACGGCCTTTCTTTGGGTGGATCATAATGGCCTAGAAGTCAATTTTGAAGTTGAGGAAGCCTGCTTTGCGCAACGCTTCGTAAATAATGACCAGAGCGGGACCTAGAATCAGACCGAAGAATCCCATAATCTGAAAACCGAGAAACATACTGATCAATGCAGCAAGCGCGCTGATTCCCAAATGAGAGGCGAGAATTTTGGGCTCGATGATCCGGCGAACAACCGTGATTACGAGGAAAAGGATAATCAAGCCGATCGCCAAATGAGAGCGCCCCGTAAAGAAATTGTAGATGGCCCAGGGAACTAAAAACGAGCCTGTTCCGAGAATCGGCAGGATGTCTACGAGAACGATCAACAAGGCGATTACAGCAGCATATTTAACCTGCAAAATCAGTAGCCCGATAAATGACATCCCAAACGTCATGAAGCTGAGGATGATTTGGGCGCGTAAAAAGCCGACTGTCGCACGGTTCAGCTGGGACAGGACGACATCCACTTTTTCCCGTGCCGAGGTGGTAAACATGCGCATGAAGCCGGCACGAAGACGCGGCAGGTCAAGACTCATAAGAAACACTGCTACCAAGTAAATAATCGTTGAAATTAAAAAGCCAGGGACGACAGCAGCCACACCTAAGATGCCTTTGGCCAGACTGGATGCTCCATTGATCGCCCATGTTTTCAAGCCAGCAAATACAGATTGCATTTGGACGATGGCTTCTACTGGCAAAGAGGCGTAATACGTCTCCCAGCTCAATAAATTCGATTCTACGAGTTCGAATAAATGCTGCGAAAGTGTTGGTAAGCGCTGAGCTAATTCAATGCCCTGGATCACGATTTGAGTACCGATCCAGTATAAGCCAAGGCCAAACGTGACAAGGAAAATCAGAAAGCAAAGGATGACAGACGCCATTCTGTTGATTTTTAAGGAGCGAATGAGGAGCAAGACGAGTGGCTCGAGCAAAATTGCGGTCAAGAGAGCGAGTAAAAATGGAATTGAATAGGGCAGTAAATAGAGAGCGATTGCAAGTATAAATCCCAACAATAGAATTTTACGAATCGTCATCAAAAGGCTCCATTCTCTTAGCGGTCGTTCAATGAAATAATGATTCACTTATTTTAGCATCTTTTCCAGCTAGAAAACAATCTGGTCGCATCAGACGGGACTTTTCATTAAAAGTCAAAAAAATGTGAGTAGAAGCAAAAATAGAAAAAAGGGAGTTCTAAAAAAAATATGCTATGATTTTGATCTATATCATCAACGAACCTTATTGTGATGATGAATATAGCGTTGCAAAACGACAATCTAATACTTATAGCGAGGTGTCAGAATGAAGCGGTTTGGATTAGCGATTCAGATTGTCATCGGTCTCATTCTGGGTATCCTGGTGGGTGCCATCTTCTTTGGCAACCCTGCCGTGGCAACCTATTTGCAGCCAATTGGTGATATTTTTCTTCGGTTGATTAAAATGATTGTCGTGCCGATTGTCATTGCCACTCTCATCGTCGGAGTAGCAGGGGTAGGGGACGTCAAGAAGCTAGGAAAGATTGGTGGTAAGACGATTCTCTATTTTGAAATCGTTACCACAGTTGCCATTTTTGTTGGTCTATTGGCAGCCAACGTGTTTCAACCGGGTGTTGGTGTCGATATGTCCCATCTGGCCAAAACCGATATTCATACGTATGTAGAAACTGCTGAATCGACGCAAAGTCACAGCATGATCGATACATTTGTGAATATTGTTCCCAAAAACATTTTTGATGCCATCGTCCGTGGTGACATGTTGGCTATTATCTTTTTTTCTGTTTTGTTTGGCTTGGGAGTTGCTGCTGCAGGCGAAAAAGGAAAGCCCGTTCTCGCCTTCTTTCAAGGTGTAGCAGACGCGATGTTCTGGGTAGTAAATGCAATCATGCGTTTTGCTCCGTTCGGGGTTTTTGCCTTGATTGGTGTTACCGTTTCCAAATTTGGACTTTCTTCACTCGTTCCGTTGGCGAAATTAGTCATTCTGGTTCATTTGGCAATGCTGTTCTTTATTCTCGTCGTTCTGGGTGTGATTGCACGGATCAGCGGTATCAAAATCACGATGATCCTGCGCGTGCTCAAGGATGAGCTGCTCCTGGCTTACTCCACGTCCAGCTCTGAAACAGTACTGCCGAAGATCATGGAAAAAATGGAGAAAATGGGCTGTCCGAAGGCGATTACCTCATTTGTTATTCCGACGGGGTATTCGTTTAACCTGGATGGTTCTACCTTGTATCAAGCGATTGCTGCATTGTTCATTGCCCAAATGTACGGAATTCATATGCCGATCAGTGCGCAAATTACGCTTATGCTCGTGCTTATGGTTACCTCCAAAGGAATTGCGGGCGTACCAGGCGTATCGTTCGTCGTATTGCTTGCAACTCTGGGCTCTGTAGGGATTCCGCTTGAGGGCCTCGCCTTTATTGCAGGGGTTGACCGTTTGCTCGATATGGCTCGTACAGTCGTAAACGTAGTGGGAAATGCACTGGCTGCGGTTGTCATTTCTCGTTGGGAAGGCCAGTTTGATAAAAAGAAAGCTGGCGAATACCTTCATGAAGTGAAGGCAAACACGAATACAACTGCTGCTTAAGCAGTCATATAGCAAGAAGCCTATTGTCAGGAATCGCCTGGCAGTAGGCTTCTTTTTGTATATAGCGAATGGCTGTTAAGCTGCGACGAGTGTGAGCCGTGCAGTGAATCCTCCAAGCTAGTGGCCCAAGAAGCTGGAGTGTTTTCTCCGTTTTCCTCTCCTCCACTGCAGCTCGAACGAGTAAGGTGTTGACACCATTTGCTGGAAGCAGTAATATGATACCAATGACTTGATAATAACATTTTGATAATAACAAAATAACAATATGTTTTTGCGAGAGAGGTGCCAAGTGCCATGAAACAATCATCGCCAGTAAACAAACAGGGTCAGACAGAGCAGCAATTTCTGCAAGCCTACGATGCCAGCCAATTCGACCGACCATCCGTTACTGTCGATATGCTCGTTTTCACCGTTTCCGATGAGGAGGAGAAAAACTACCGAAAGCTTTCACCGAAATCATTGAACATCTTGCTGGTCAAACGCGGCGATCACCCTTTTATGGGACAGTGGGCACTGCCAGGAGGCTTTGTTTCGCCAAACGAAAGTCTGGAGGAGGCAGCCAGACGCGAGCTGCGCACAGAAACGAATCTTGACAACATTTACTTGGAGCAGCTCTACACATGGGGAGAGGTGGACAGAGACCCTCGCACCCGTGTCATCAGTACCTCGTATATGGCTTTGGTGAATAGCGAAGCTCTGGAGGTAATCGCAGGGGATGACGCAGATGAAGCAGAGTGGTTCCTGCTGGAAGACAAATGGCTGCGTGAGACGAAGACAGCAACTGCTGACGGCTCGATCACCGAAAAATGGACAGAGCTGCGCCTCAGACATAAAGATGAGGAGTTGTCAGCGACGATCAAGGTAACGAAAACCGTCACAGGCCGAAGCATTCAGGAAACCAGAGAAATCGTAGAGGCGAATCAAATCGCTTTTGACCATGCCCAGATCATTCACTATGCACTGGAGCGTCTGCGCAATAAGATCGAATATACGGATATCGCCTTTGCACTTATGCCTGAGCTGTTTACTTTGACAGAGCTGCAACAGGTGTACGAAGTTATTTTGGGCAAGGAGCTGTTGGCTGCCGCCTTTCGCAGGAAGGTCGCCGACAAAGTCATCGAAACCAATCAATATCGAAAACATGCGGGGCATCGGCCGTCCAAATATTTCCGCTTTAATCCGGAGTGGATGGATCAGGCATAGCTCTTTTCACTAGGGGGAAACAACCATGAAGCAGGGACATAATCGCAGTCAACGCGTAAAAATCGCAGAAGAAACGCTGCAAATAGTGGAGCAAGGATATTACAAAAATGCACAAGGAACAAAGGTCAGTCTGTCGCAGGAGCTGGCGGATGCGATCCAGCATTCTGTCTTGTATCGACCCGATGATCTGGGGCAACAGGTCATTACGGAACAGGACAATGGAGCCAGACCAGTGATCGAGGTCACCTCTGAATCGAGCCTGGAAGCAGCGCAAAGGCTCGTCATCACCGAAAAACGATCAGACACGGTCTGTCTTAACTTTGCCTCGGCAAAAAATCCGGGCGGCGGCTTCCTCGGAGGAAGTCAGGCACAGGAGGAAAGCTTGGCAAGATCATCCGGACTGTATCCGTGCATTGTCCAGATGCAGGAAATGTACAGCTATAATCGCCGACTGAAAACATGCTTTTACTCTGACTACATGATCTATTCACCGCGTGTGCCTGTCATCCGCGATCATGCTGATCAATTGCTGGACTCTCCTTATCTCCTTTCTTTTATTACTGCGCCAGCAGTGAATGCAGGAGTGGTTCGGGAGCGGGAACCGGAAAATACAGCGATGATTCGTGATGTCATGAAGGAGAGAATACGCAAGGTTTTAAGAGCCGCAGTCATCCACGAGAATCGCACGATCATTTTGGGAGCGTATGGATGCGGAGTATTTCGGAACCCGGCTGAGGATGTAGCTGGCTACTTTGCAGAAGTGCTGCTGGAAGAAAAGCTAGCGAACCATTTTGAGCGAATCTTATTTGCTGTTTATGACAACTCTGCTCGTCAGGAAAATCTGCGGGCATTTAAGGAGAGATTCGCATGAGTGCCAAACGGTTGGACTTATTCGCTGATTGGAGCTGGTTTGAGCGTCTGTGGCTGCTCTCGTTTACTCTAATTACGGTCTATCTGTTTTTTGCCCTGGATGATACCGTGATCGGCTTGTGTGCATCTCTTACGGGCATGCTCTGCGTGGTGCTCGTCGCCAAAGGCAAAACGTTTAACTACTACCCGGGCATCGTCAACGTCGTGCTCTACGCGTTTATCGCTTATGGGCAAAAATACTACGGAGAAGTGATGCTGAATCTTCTTTACTTTTTGCCGATGCAGTTTATTGGACTGATCATGTGGCGCAAAAATCGGGTATCCGAAACAAAACAAAACGATGTAAAGGTAACCGTTTTGACCAATCGCGCTCGTCTCGGCTGGAGTGCACTCAGCATCGCAGCTACAGTCATCTACGGGTTGGTGCTGAAGCAAATGGGCGGCGCTTTGCCCTTCGTTGACTCGTTGACCGCGATCCTCTCGATTCTCGCCATGATTTTTATGGTGAAGCGATTCGTTGAGCAGTGGGTCGTTTGGGTCATCATCGACATTTTTACGATTTATATGTGGCTGGTTGCATTCATGGCTGATGGCAACGATATTTCGATTCTCGTCATGTGGTGCGCTTATCTGGTGAATGCCGTCTACGGTTTGTGGAACTGGATCAAGCAATATCGATTGCAAAAGGAGGGAGCGGCATGGGTACAGTAGGCTTCATTGGTGGCAAGTTTTTGCCGCTGCATCAAGGGCATGTATACGCGATTACTCAGGCCGCATGTCGATGTGATGAGCTGTATGTCGTGCTGTCCCATAGTCCTCAGCGGGATAAAAAGCTGTGCCAGGAGGCCGGAATCAAGGAGATGCCGTATGAGGTCAGGCTGAGATGGCTCTCGACGCTGGTCAAGGATATGGAGAACGTCCATGTCATCGAAGTAGAAGATCGGGCAGAAAGTGATGAGATGTATGATTGGGAAGCAGGAGCGACAGATATAAAGCGCAAGATTGCCAAGAAAATTGATTTCGTATTCAGCTCGGAAGTCGCGTACGAACCGATCTTTCGCCGTCTCTACCCGGAAGCCGAGCATATCGTTCTCGACGCTACTCGCACTCGTGTACCGATTTCGGCAACACAAATCAGAACAGAGGGTGTGTTTCGCCACTGGGAGCACATACCAGCTTGCGTGCACCCCGATTTCGTCAAGAAGGTCGTGATTATCGGAACCGAAAGCTGCGGGAAGTCGACCTTGACGCGCTATCTCGCAAAAATCTACAACACAGTCTTTGTAGAAGAATACGGACGGACGATGTGTGAAGAGATCGGTGGCTGTGAAACGATTATGACCAGAGAATACTTTCCGCACATTGCCTACGCTCATAAGGTGAAGGAATATGAGGCACAGAGGCAAGCAAACAAGCTGCTGTTTGTGGATACCGAGGCGATTGTTACCCAGTTTTACTCGCAGCTGTATACTGGCCATTCCTTTGCAGTCCTTGACAAAATCGCGAGCGAGCAGGAGTACGATTTGTGGCTTTTTCTGGAGCCGGATGCGACTTGGGTAGAGGATGGGCTGCGTGTCCACGGCGATGAACAGGTACGCTGGGACAATCATGAAAAGCTAAAGCAGATGGTCGAGCATCACAGCATTCCTTATGTCATAATCTCTGGCACCTATCAGGAACGTTTGACCAAAGCAATCCATGAAGTGGACAGATTGCTCCGGACGACTTCCCAGCAGGCGTGAAAATTTGCTAGACTGAAGTCATCAAATGATTCTGACATAAGAAGGGAGCTGATCTTCATGCAGACGATCGTACAGCCGTCATCGCCTTTGAGTCTGAAGGAATGGGCGGTTGCTGTCAAAGCCCTCGGAGTAGGAGTGCAGATCATCACGATCCGCAAGGGTGGGCTATACGAAGAAACACGAGAATTCCGCTTGGAAAATAACCAATTTTATTTGTATCCAACCTACGAGCATCAAAAGCGCGACATGGTCAAAGCAGAGTATCATCCCTTGCTAGACGCTACCTACGAAGGCTGGACGAGTGAGCAGAAGACGGTAATGATCGAATATTTTGCCGAAGTAACGGACGATGTTGAGCTGATGGACGAAGACAAGCTGCGCGCGCTCTCACCGTATCACATCTGGACAGATAATTTCGCGGATGTTCGTCTGCACTGGAAGAAAAAGCAGCCCCTTCATATTTTGTTCGTGCGTATGTACCGCTTGCAGCAGCCAATAGAAATTCCGATCGAAACCGCTTATCAAGGCTGCAAATCATGGCATGATCTGCTCGTGGAGATTCCGCGCCATGCATTTGTACCTGTATTGTCAGACGATGAATTTGCACAAAAGAAAGCTGCTATCTTGGAGATTTTGCAAAAGTAAGATGAGAATACTATCTCGATTTGGAGGGGTCTGGCGATGAAAGCGATTTTGGTTACGGAGCTCGGTGGTCCTGAAACGATGAAGTACGCAGAAGTCGAAATGCCTACTATGGGTCCGACACAGGTCCTTATTCGTGTGGAGATGACGAGTGTCAATTTTGCCGACATTAAGGCTAGATACGGAAATAAAGGAGTAGCAAAGCTGCCGTTTATACCAGGTCTGGATGCGACAGGAGTGATCGAGCAGGTTGGATCGCAGGTTCAAAGTCTTGCAGTAGGCCAGCGGGTTATTGCTTTTCCGGCGAATGGATCGTACGCGGAGTATATCGTTGCGGATGAGGCTCTAACCTTCGCTGTACCTGATCAATTAAGCACGGAAAAGGCGGCGGCCTGCCCTGTCGTTTCGTTTACATCTTATCAGCTGCTTGCCAAGGTCGCACGTATTGAAAAAGGGGAAACAGTGTTGATCCATGCAGCAGCTGGAGGAATCGGGACAACAGCGATTCAATTAGCTAAACTGTTGGGTGCAGGGCAAGTCATCGGTACAGTCGGAAGCAAAGCCAAAGCCGAGCTTGCCTATTCTGCCGGAGCTGATCATGTCATTTGCAATGACAGCGAGAACTTTGTAGAAAAGGTACGCGAGCTGACAGACGGAGCGGGAGCAGATATCATTCTCGATTCCATCTCCGGGACCGTGAGTGAGCGAAGCCTAGAGTGTCTTGCCTGGTATGGTCGCCTCGTTCATTTTGGCAATGCCAGCGGTCAAATCGGTCAAATCAAGACCATCGATCTCCATGCCAGCTGCCGCTCTGTGCTTGGCTTCAGCTTTGGAACGACGAGAAAGCTGCGCCCACATCTTCTTCAGGATACGGCAAAGCACGTACTGAAGTATTTGGCTGCGGGAAGCTTGGATATTAAAATCGGGAAACATTTTGCGCTGGAAGACGCAGCAAGTGCACACGAATGGGTAGAGAGCAGAGCCAGCACAGGCAAAGTATTGCTCGATGCGCGTTCCTAACAGACGCAGACACGTAAACGCAGTGGACAAGGCCCGTAGGATCAAGCCAGAGATTCCATTAGTAGCGGATAATGGAATCCCAATTCGTGATGAAATACTGTTGGTGAAAAAGCTGTAAGGAAGCTAGGTAGTAGAGGCACTCCTTAATAAGGAAGTGTCTTTTTCGTCTATATTTGAGAAAAAGTTCATCATGTGGATAAGCCCTCAATCATGCAAGCAACAAAAAAATGAAAAGCTGGCCGAGGAAAAAGGAGAAAAAGCGAAGCTCTTTGGAACCCTACCCAGGCGCAAGGGAAAAAGCGAAACACGCCTTTAAGCGTCCACCTCTGAGAAACAACCTGAATCAACCACTTTGGACGCGGTTTCGCTTTTTCCATGGAGCCGCACAGGGAAGCTCCCCTAGCTGGGTTCCAAGAAGCAGGAGCTTTTTCTCCTTTTTCCTCCCCACCACGACAGCTCCTCATATATGCGCCCCAACACTTCGTTTATTGACATTCCAAACTGTACGTTTTAAGATTACAGTATCGTTCCCGAAAGGACGTCTGTGACGTGAATAGTGAATTTACTATAGCTGTCCACAGCTTAGCCCTCTTGGCGCACATCCCGGACCATATGGCTAGCAGTGAGCTAATCGCAAAAAATGTACGTACCAATCCAGCGAGAATTCGCAAGATCATGAGTATTTTGCGCAACCATGGCTTTGTGAGGACAAAAGAAGGAATTGGCGGGGGATATATACTTGCTTGTAATCCAGAAGAAGTGACACTTGCACAGATTTATGGCTGTGTTTCCAATGGAACTCTAAAGCCGCATTGGTGCTCTGGAGACCCGGAAGAATCTTGCATGGTTTCTTCAAATATGCATAGTGTTATGGACCAAATTTTTTGTGAAGCCGAAGTTTACTTTACCAACTACCTGGAACGAATCACGATTGCATCCGTGTTAGAAAAAATCAAGCAAGGTTTATGTCCACTAGAGAAGGAAAAGTAGCTGCCAGTTCTCTTACTCTAACTGTAACTTTTTTAACAACAATTAAGGTGGTGCGACAGTATGAATCATGAAGAGCTTGTAGAAGTTGGTGACTGGGTCAAGGGCAAAACCAAAAATGGAGAATTGATACACGGCTTTGTAGAAAGCACGGATTCATTACGAGGTACCGTCAAAGTATATGTGGTGAACAGTGACAACGAGGTTACCGTGGGGAAAAGTGTTGTGACGGTCAAGCAATGGATTGACGTCCTGCCTGTATCTACCTTTGATGACCAAGAACAGCTGAGTGACTTGATCGATTTAGCTCTTGTAACCAAGGATCAAGAGTGGTTTACTGAACTATCTGCAAAAAACGCAACGAAAAAGCAATCGAAACGTATAACTGAGGAAGACCGTGCCAGAAGATCGGGTATTCGAAATCGGTTAGGTAGATCAGCTATTTGGGAGCAATAACACATTTACAATAAAGGCAGGGGAATGTAAGATGGCTACGGTTGATCAAAGCGCGTGGTTTGAAAAAGGAATGACATTTGCACAGTATTTGGAGAGTATGGAGGTAAATCGCGACGAGCTGACACGCGTTTATGAACAGCTTGAATTTACCGAAGAGGATCGCGCGCTTTGGCAAGAGCTGTCTGCGAAAAACAGCAAGGGGATTGTTCTTACAGCTGATTGGTGTGGAGATGCTGCTTTGAACGTACCTGTTTTGCAGCGGATTGCGGAAGAAGCGAATATCGAATGGCGTTTTCTCGTTCGCGACGAGAATTTGGAGCTGATGGATCAGTACTTGACCAACGGGACATCGAGAGCGATTCCGATTTTTATTTTCCTCGATGAGGAAGGACACCAGACAGCAGTATGGGGACCTCGGGCTCCAGAAGTTCAGGAAATGATTACTTCTTTGAGAACGACACTGCCAGCAGCAGATGCGCCTGATTTTGAAGAGAAGCAAAACCAGCTGTATCGTTCGTTCAAGGAAACCATCACTTCCGATCCGACCATCTGGCGTGCTGTCATTGAAAGTGTGAAAGCAAAGCTAAAAGGATAAAGACAAAAGAAAAATCTATAAATGGATAGGAATGGTTAAATAAATGAGTTCTTCAGGGAATAGTCAACGACCGATTCTCTTTTTGATGATTAACATGTTCATTGCAATGCTGGGAATCGGCCTCATTATTCCGATTCTGCCCGAGTTTTTAAAAGAGTTCGGCGCGGGCGGAAAAACAGCCGGATACCTGGTTGCCGCGTTTGGTTTAACCCAGTTTCTGTTTTCACCTATAGCAGGGGAATGGTCAGATAAATACGGTCGTAAAATCATGATCGTATCTGGTCTCGTGCTGTTTACGATTTCCAATCTGATTTTCGCATTGGCTGAGCATACATGGGTGCTCTACCTTTCGCGTTTGATCGGTGGGATTGGCGCAGCGGCGATGATTCCATCCATGCTTGCGTATGTAGCTGACATTACGTCCGAAGCAAATCGCGGAAAAGGTTTGGGACTTCTCGGTGCAGCCATGTCCCTCGGGTTTGTTATTGGACCTGGAATTGGCGGTTTTCTTGCGGAGCTAGGATTGCGGATGCCGTTTTATATTTCAGCAGCAGTTGGTGCTGTAGCCGCGATTGGCTCCATGCTCTTCTTGTCTGAGTCGCTTGCCAAAGAAAAACAACTGGCGGCACGAAACGATAAGTCAAAGAAGGAGAACATCTTCATTCAGCTCGGCACTTCCTTCCGCTCGTCGTATTTCATCATGCTTGTGCTGATTTTCACCATGACCTTTGGGTTAGCGAATTTCGAAGTCATCTTCCCACTTTTTGTAGATGCTAAGTTTGGCTACACACCGCGTGATATTTCAATCATTATCACTGTCGGTGCACTTGCCGGAACGATTGTTCAGGCAGCGCTGATCGGTAAGCTCATTACTCGTTTTGGCGAGAAAAAGCTGATCAACTGGACTTTCTTCCTTTCCGCAGTGTCCATGGTATTGATGCTGTTGTCAGGGAACTTCTGGTACATGCTCGTGCTCACTGTTCTGTTCTTCACATTGACATCCATTATGCGCCCGGCGATCAATACACTGATTTCGAAGCGAGCAGGGGATGAGCAAGGCTTTGTAGCAGGGATGAATAACGCATATATGAGCTTGGGTAATATTTTTGGTCCAGCTATTGCGGGTACCTTGTACGGTTTCCATTTGAACGCGCCTTACTTGTTCGGAGCGATCATTCTTGTGCTGAGCTTGTTCCTGTCCAGAATCGAAGGACGCCGCAAAATGAAGCAAGTCGCTGCATAACCATAACTAAATTGTATAGAACAAAAGAGTAGTACAAAGCGGATTTACAGCTTTGTGCTACTCTTTTTGTGTACTTGAAAAGCTGGTTCATGATTTTGAAAAATGTCCCAATACAGGAAAAAAGACCTGAGCGTGAATGGATAACCGGTCCAATTGTCGCCCCTTCCATTATTTGGGACAATGGAGCGTAGAGGTGGACCTATCGCGGCTAACTGAAGAAATAATGCTGCCAGAGGATAAGCGTTACTCATTTCGCACTGTTAATTGATGCGAGTGGAAGTATGAAAGGAAAAGTGGGCGGAAAGCTATGAGGCAAAGGCTTTCGGTGATGCTCTGGCCAAAATTGAGCCTGCAGGCTGGACGCCAATCGCCAAAGCGCTTGATGCTGTTAAACAAGATATTCCTCCAAATACAACAGAAACGATTGTGTATGTGGTAAGTGACGGCATCGAGACATGTGGGGGAAATGCCGTTGAGTGGAAGGAAAAAGGCAAAGCGCAAGCAATGGACATGAAAGAAGAGAAGAAAAAGCTTGCGCATGATACGAAGGATAAAATCAAAGTGATGGTCGAAGAAGAAAAACAACGACTGCTTCGAGCGCGAGAATATTTGAAACAAAGATTCAATCGCAAAGGCGAGATTATGGATACCGATGAGGCGATCATAGATCGGAAGCAGCAAATATGGCGGTATGCCGTAGACGTGGGTAACGAGCAGTGGCGTGAAATCATTAAGGAAGGAAATAAAGGGGCACGAGACGCGATCGATAAGCGAGACTCTCAGTAAACAAGGTAGAAGGATAGAGACACGGGGCACCACCCTGATGTCTCTATCCTTCTTTTCTTTTCGATCAGCTAGCTTTGTTTTGTAGTCGAGCGATGATTATCTGGAGCGAGACGAGGACCTGACAGTTGGTCATTGGACGAGGCCTCGCCTTCTACCAGTCGCTTCAAGGCATGCAGCTTATTTTCCCAGAAGCGCTCATAGTAGGCTAACCAGCTTTGCAGCTCCCGAAGAGGCTCAGGTTGCATGCGGTATCTCGTTTCGCGGCCGATTTTTTGCTCCTTGACCAGTCCCGCTTCAGACAGGATGCGCAGATGCTTGGAAACGGCAGTCCGACTGATGGGAAAATGAGAACTAATTGTCGTTACAGCCATTTCCTGCTCGCTAAGAAGCTCCAGCAGCTTTCGGCGAGTCGGATCTGCTATCGCCTGAAAGACGTCATGCTTCGCAGGAGACGCGCTCATTTACGCTTCCACATACGCTTTCAGCTTAGGCAGAACACTTGAATCCCAGCCCTGGTTCATTCTGTCGCGCACCACTGTATGTGTTTCGCCAAACTCGGTAACCGTATCCAGGGACCAGCCGGAATGGATCAGCGTAAACTCAGTTTGACCATCCAAATCTTTCAGGCTAAAGGTAATTGTCCAGTCCTTGCCCCAACCAAAAACGAGGCGGTTTGGAGGGTCGATCTCTTTTACCATGCATGGGGAATCGCCATAAGGAGAACGGATCGTAAAGGCTTGTCCAGCGATCGGTTGAAAATCATTGGGCATGAACCAGGCGGAAATACCGTCAGCTGTAGCGACGGCATCCCATACTTTTTGCAAAGGAGCCTGAAATACAAGTGTTTGTACAATATCCGGGATGGAATTGCTAGCAGAGTTAGTCATGAATGAGCCTCCAAATGTAAGTAGTTTTCAATCAACATTTGCATTAGAAATAGGAAACCAAAAAGTTTCGCTTTTTTGAGTATATGAAACCAAATGGTTGCGCGTCAAGAGTCTAATCTGTTTGAATCCACTTGCTTTAAAAATGAGAGGATGACCTGACTCAACGCTTCGTAATGCTCAAATACCATGGTATGCTCTGTATCGGGAATGATTACGGACCTGCTTGGAAATGGGAAGTCACTTATTATCCTTTGAATAAACTGATTCTTCCATTCAAAGAATCGATGCTTGGCAGCAGGGCATTGGATCTTGGCATAGAGCGGCTCTAGCTGGAGATCGTATAGGAAGGCCATGATTTGCGTGAAGGTGTAATTCGTTGTTGCGGGGGATAGTGAAAACTTGGATCGCCTCAAATATAGAAATAACCCGAGTGCAGCGACTCGGGTTATGCTTTTCACTTCCAGAATGCCAGCTTTACTTGTCAGAATCGACGTAGATCTCAAGCCCGTTCCATGCATCCTCCAAATCATGCAATAAGCTCGTTGCCTTATCTGAATCCTGATGGGACATGGATCGCAGAATCGCCGTTAACAGCGAAAGCGGAGCAACGAAGGACTCCATATGGGAAGCAATCCCGGTAGGTGTATACAGGATTTCGTCCGCATAGCGGCATAACGGAGATGACGGATAGTCCGTGATGACGACGATGCGGGCACCGCGTTTTTTGCCGACTTCCAAGCAATCGACACTAAAGCGCGTATATCTGGCAAAGCCGATTCCTACGATAACATCATCTGCACCAAGTCGGTGAATTCGGTCAACTGTCCGTGGCTCGCCGCTAAATAACAGCGTATCCTTGTTGAGCAAATTGAGATAGAAGTCAAAGAACATGCCAAGCGATAGGGCGCTCCGTGAGCTGACGATACCGACACGCTTGGCAGATAACAAAAGCTGTACGATTCGCTCAAATGCATGCAAATCAATACGCTCCATCATCAGGTTCAGGTTATGGACATCTTCCTCAAAATGCTGCAAGACTGCTTGCTGTCCAACCGTAGTGGCATTGCGAGACAACTGGAACCGCTCGCCTGTTGTGAGGCGTGACCGCACCATTTCCTGCAGTTCGCGTGACATGCCCGGAAAGCCGGAATAGCCGATAAAGGTGGCAAAACGGGTAACCGTTGATTCGCTGACATTGGCTTCTCGTGCCATTTTCGCTACGTTATAAAAGGCAGACGACTCGGGATCATGTAGGATGACATCTGCGATCGCTTGCTGCGAAGGACTCATTTGCTGATACATATGAGATATCTTTTGTAAAACGGTAGGACTTGGATTCAAGCATGATCACCTATCTTGTCCAGCATTAATTCTGGAATAAGTATACGATAGGTTTTCTTGAGTGACAATCAGTGAGCCATCAGATCAGAGGATCTTGTTTAAGCGCTGCAAAGCTCTTCTCAAAAGCATCCAATGTGGCTGTGATCTCCGTTTTGGTATGAGCCGCTGACAATGAAAAGCGGTTTAACGGTTTGGAATACACGGCGTTTTCCATCAACAAAAAGTCTAGAGCCAAACGAAGCTGATTTTGATTGGCTCCAAGGTCGCGATAGTGGCGTACGGGCTGCTTCGTCGCAAGCACGTTAAAGATTGTCCCCTCTCCTAACGTCGTAAATGGCAGGTCATATTGCTTGGCAAGTGCATCAATACCTGCTCGCAAGTCGTTGGTGCTCTGTACGATCTGAGCAAATGCTCCCGGCTGCTTCAAATAGCGAATCGTTGCCAAGCCACAAGCGATGGACAACGGATTGCCATTGAACGTACCGCTGTGAAACACGACTTCAGAGCGCTTATCTGAACGTAGTGGGGACGCAAGCTCCATGAAGCGACGCTTCCCTCCAACGATTCCGATCGGGAACCCACCACCAACCACCTTCCCTAAAGCGGTCAAATCAGGCTCAATGCCGTAAAAAGCTTGTGCACCACCCAGCTCGATACGGAAACCAGTCTTGACTTCATCAAAAATGAGGACAATCCCCAATTGGGTAGTCAGCTCCCGCAGATTTTTCATAAACGAATGGTCTGCCGCAATATAGCCAGAGAGCATCGGCTCCATGATGACAGCAGAAATAACCTCTGCTTTTTCGGTCAGGATACGCTCGCAAGCCTCCCAATCATTGAACGGAAGGATAACACTGTGTTGGCGATAATAGTCTGGCGCACCAAATGAATCCGGTACCGATTGCGGGGCGAGAGACTCCCCAGCTTGATCAGCAGCAGGATTTACGCTTTGTAAAACTTGATCATGTGCGCCATGATAATGCCCTTCAAACTTGGCTACATGGGTTTTTCCGGTATAAGCTGCTGCCAGCCGCAGAGCAAACAAGGTTGCTTCCAAACCGGAATTCGTAAAGCGCACCTGATCAAAAGCAGGATAGAGCGCAAGCAGCTCATCCGTCAGCTCCAGCTCAAGAGGATGCGTGGCGCCAAAGCTGCTAGTGCCTTGCTCGGACCAGGTTCTTTGGGCAGCGGCCACGATTTCAGGATGCGCGTGCCCAAGCATCAGCGCACCATAAGAAAGAAGATAGTCCACATATCGATGTCCATCCAGATCAAGTAAGCTAGCTGAATCTGCTTTTTCAAAAATGATCGGGAACGGAGCAAAATAACGCAAATTTCCGTTCACACCGCCAGAAACCGTATGCTTCGCGCGTTCAAAGAAAGCGGCAGAATGAGGTCTGTTTGCTTGGAACATCTGGTGTAATGATGAAATTTTCATTTCATGGCCCCTTTGTTTTTGAAAATATTATTGCATGACGTATTTTAATTTGCAATAATATTTTCATGCCATAACTTTTCGAACAGGGGGAATTATATGAAAACTAGATTTGCCTTTTATATTTTGGGCGCTACTGTACTCGGTGCAGCATTCGGTCACTTCTTCCCGGAAATCGGGAAAGATATCAAAATCTTGGGCGATGCTTTCATCCGATTGCTCAAGATGATTGTCATTCCCGTAATCGTTACGATCCTTTTGGTAGGGATAGCAGGGATTGGCGATATCAAGCGAATGGGCAGAATCGGAGTAAAAACCGTCATCTGGTTTGAAGTAATTACGACGCTCATCCTGTTCATTGGGCTCGCGATCGCGAATATTGTAAAGCCTGGCAAGGGCTTGGACCTGACGAATCTTCCACAAGCAGATTTGACCACAATTGCTTCCAATACTTCAAAAGTGCTAGATGGCAAGACGCTTCTTCTCAACATTATCCCGACGAACATTATTGACGTGATGGCGAAAAATGATTTACTAGCCGTTATCTTTTTCTGTATCCTGTTTGGGGTTGCCCTCGTGAAGCTCGGGAATGAGTCGAAACCATTTGTGTCGATGATCGAGATTGCATCCAAGGCTTCCTTCAAGCTGGTGAATATGGTAATGATGTTCGCGCCGATCGGGGTATTTGCCTTGATGGCTGCAACTATCGGCACGTACGGAATCGCATTAATTATTCCGCTATTAAAGCTTATTGGAACCGCTTACTTGGGGTTGGCAGTAGTCGTCTTTGGACTTTTTTCGCTCATTGCACTTATGCTGCGTGTACCCATAAAAGAAATTTATCGTATGGTCTGGGATTTGATGATCGTGGGTGCCTCTACAGGAAGTACAGAGACTGTAGTGCCCCAGCTGATGCAGCGCTTGGAGAAGTACGGCGTTCCCAAATATATCACCTCGTTTGTAATTCCAGCGGGTATGCCACTAAACTCCGACGGAACAACGCTGTATTTGACGATTGCGGGACCCTTCATTGCACAGGCGTTTGGGATCGACATGAGCTGGCAGCAGCAATTGATGATGGTTCTATTCTTTATCGTCACGAGCAAAGGAGTGGCTGCTGTTCCTTCGTCCTCGATGGTTATTTTGCTGGCAACCGTTACCGCAGTAGGCTTACCGCCTGAAGGTGTTGCACTCATCATTGGGATCGACCGCATCATCGATATGGCACGTACAGCGGTCAATGTTTTTGGACATGTTTTCTCCTGTATCGCTGTCGCCAAGTGGGAGGGTGTGTTCCGCAAAGATACCGAAACGGCAGAGCCAAGCTCGATTTCGGCATGATTGGAGTGTGTGAGAGAGTCCCAATGGGGGCTCTTTTTTGCTATGACCCTGTAGAAATATGTGTAGAGCTTTACGATTTACGCTGATGAGTCAATGGAAATGATATGATAAACTGGAAACTAACGATAGAGGAAAGGCTGATTGTGTATGAACGAAAAAACGACAAGAGGCGGACTTGTTACAGAAGTGATTCAGTACATCGCGGGAGCAATTATTTTGCTATTTGGACTGATTATGATCATTGGGGCAATAGCATCCGAGCAGACTAAGTTGACAGTGACAAAAGATTTGGTACTCTTTCTTTTGCTCGGGATTCTTCCGGCACTGTTAGGTGGCTGGCTATTGTTCACGGCAAGAAAAAATTCCAAGCTCCGAAGATTAGACGCATTGGAAAATTTGGTGCTTCAAATTGCTTCACGTTACGGTGGCAATTTAACCGCTGCCGAGCTTGCGATGAATTCCAAGTTGTCGATCACGCAGGCGAATGAAGTGTTGGAGCGTTTTGCGAAACAGAACGTAGCCTACCTCAAGATTTCGAACAATGGTACGTACGTGTATCAATTTGAGGGAATCGTCAGTCAACAGGACAAGGATCAGGCAGAATCGTTGAACTCCTTGATTTATAAAGAATAGCTTCGTCTGCATATCACGCTGAAACCTCATCCTTTGATGAGGTTTTTGGATTTGTTCGGGAGGAATTGCAAGCTTTGGGTGGCATGAAGATAGCTGCGGTGGGGGAGAAACAGGTTTCCGATCTGCGCTCCGGTCTTCACCCTGCGAGAAGATGGACTGTCCGCTCCGCAGTAATTTACGGGGAAACGTCAAAGTGGTAGCCGCTTCGTAGAGTAGGCAGAGGTGACGTTTCTGTTGCCCGTAAATCACTGCTCCGCTGAGTAGGGTTACGCGAGTCGCTTCGCCTGGAAACCTGTTTCTCCGGCGAGTGGTAGTGCTTGCTAGGTGCTTTTTTGATGGAGAAAATCGGGGGAGAAGAGCTTTTACAACTTTCAAAGATAAATCTCACCAAAATGAAACTACGAAGTTCAGTCCTATACAGAGATCCTCTTGATTTACTTTCAAAAAAGCCAATAAGAGCACCCAAAGCTGGCTGAGGAAAACGGAGAAAACAGCGAAGATCTTTGGAACACCGACCGAGGCGGAATGAAAAAAGTGAAACACGCCCTTAAGCGTCGGCTGTAGATTATTAAATCCAATGATAAGTGCGTCATCATCCGTTGCACTCACACAAAATCGTTCTATGGGGTTCATTGATCCATTTATCCAGCATAGCTCTCTTCCTATAATTTCGCCCTCTCTACCATAATCTGTACTTATTACGATTATAGATACGTCTTGCCGAGCCATTAACTTTCGGATAATTTCAAACTGTTCCAAATGCTCCAGTTTTGGCTTATTAATTCACCATTCCTTTAGAAGGTAGGGTGTGATGGATTGCTTATTCTTATCCCCGATTGCAGCATATGACATTGGAAATGCTATTTCAAAAGTACCGATCTTCAAGATCCGGTGCTTTTTTTGATGACAAATTGTCATATGGGGCAGGGAGAAACCGTTAGTAACAGGGCGTCTCAAACTTATGACAAAACGCTACTTGTTGTACAGGCAGTGCCCATGCGATACTTTGCGCCAACGAAGTTTTTAGGAGGAAAGAGAAATGAACTTTTACAGAAGTAGCATCGTCGCGTTATCGATTTGTGGTCTACTACTCATAACAGGATGCACGAATACAGCTCCATTAACCGAGATGGACAGCGAACAACAAGGGAAGAAGGCAGAAAATCTAAGTCCAAAAGAATGGTTAGAGCTGAACTCTTTTCAATTGAATAGCGCTGAGCCTGGGACTGATCTTAAAGATATTGAACCGCTGCGCCAAATGATCGGTTCTGCTTCAATCGTAGGTTTAGGTGAGGCAAATCATGGAAGTCGTGAAATTTATACGATGAAACACCGGTTTGTTGAATTTCTCGTCATGGAAATGGGCTTTACCACCCTTGTATTAGAAGAAAACTGGGGCAACGCATTGAAACTTGATCATTACGTTCTCACAGGAGAAGGGAATCCGAGTAAATTCCTAATGCCTATATTTCAAACAAAAGAAATCGTAGACATGCTGGAATGGATGCGTGAGTACAATGCCGATCCCGAGAACGAAAAGAAACTGCGGGTGGTCGGAATGGATGTACAAAATGTCAGCGAAAATGTATACGATGAAATCAGACAGTATATAAAAGAATATAAGCCTGACCTGCTGCCCCGTGTGAATAATAAAATGAAGGAACTTGCCGAAGTTACGAAGGACCTGGAAACCTATTCAGCTATGCCACAGGCCATTCAGGAAAAACATCAGGAGCAAGCGAAAGAAATCACGGAAATATTGGAACAAAACAAAAGCAGTCTGAACGGCCAATCCAAGGAGTTCGCAAGGATTAAGCAACACGCCAAGGTCATTGAGCAATTTACTGGCATGTTTTTCAACTTCTCGGTGAATCCATCTGAATTATTTTTGAAGCATGATATCGCGATGTTTGAGAATGCGAAGTGGGCTCATGAACAGCTGGGAAAAACAATCGTATGGGGTCACAATGGGCACATTGCAAAGAACAATATGTTGCAAGAGGTATACCCGAAGCTCGCCGGTCAGCATTTACTGGAGCATTATGGAAAGGAATATGTAACGATTGGAACTTCATTCGCGAAAGGCGATTACAACGCGTTTAACCTTGAAAATAAAATTGTTCCAGCTACCATTCAATTGAATGATCCAAAAACATTCAATCATACTCTGGATCAAGTCTCAAAGGATCAATACTTTGTTGATTTACGGAATGCTACTGGTCTCACCCAAAAATGGTTAGAGGAAGAACAGCCGTTTTTGATCGGATTCGGTTCTGCTGATCCTAGCAAACCAAACACGGTAACAACTTCGCTTGGGCAAGCATTTGATATTCTCATTCATATAGACACAGTGAGCGCTGGCGAGCTTGTTCGTTAAATAGCAGAAAGAAACCGGCATTTACCCAAGAGCACTGGGCAAAATGCCGGTTTTATTATACAAGAAACCCCATCAAGCGCTTCACATTGTCGGTGTTTTCGCGGGATGTCAGCGACTCCAGCAAGTTGAATGCCACATCAAAAGCGGTCGAAGGGTTGTACGAGGTGATGATATTGTTGTCGATGACGATGGATTGGTCAGGGATGACAGTGGCACCCATCGCTGCCAGCTGCTTTTGTCTCAGTTGGTTATTCAGGTTGTAGGTCGTTGCGTTTCGTCCTTGCAAAATCCCGCTTTTCCCGAGGGGCAGAGCACCCACGCAGATGGAGGCAATCACTTTGCCTTGCTTTTCAAATTTACGTATGAAAGCGAGAACGTCAATCGTTGCAAGGCGAGTTACGCATCGGGGCCTCGGAGACAATTACGATCTATCGGCTGGGTGACATTTTGTTCAGGTACAGAGCGAGCTACCCGGGTTCTTTATTCCTTCGATATGAGACGGTGAACCCCCAAATCGATGAGAAAAACATTTTGATGAAGTAGAGTATCACGACAACCATATAAGGGTTAAATAGTGTGATGGCATAAAGAGCCTGTGAGCATACAACAAGCATTTTCGTGCCCGTCCAGTGAATCCTCCCAGCTAGTGTTCCAAGAATCTGTAGCGTTTTCTCCGTTTTCCTCTCCTACACTACAGCTCGCCCACTTCTTTTTTCCTACAAATAGTTTATTCACAAGGAATATTCAGATAAATGAAGAAGAGGGTATGTGTACATATTGAAGTCAGGTTACATACATCCAGGAAAAAGCGAGGGAACAAAATGAGCGAGAACAACCGGAACGTAGGTGTCATCGGCGCAGGAGTCATGGGAGAGCGCATGATGAATGCGATTCGCACGCATGAAAAATTTCGGGTAGCAGCAGTGAGCGATGTTTCTGCTGAACGTGCGCAGGAAGCAGCCAAGCTGTCCGGCGATGTGCCGTGGTACACCGATTATAAAGAGCTGCTGGAAAAAGAAGAGCTGGACGTCATTTATTTGGCCGTTCCTCCAAAATTCCACCATTCCATTGCCCTTGATGTCCTGGCGCACAAAAAGCATTTACTGTGTGAAAAGCCTTTGGCCAACTCGCTAGCAGAAGCAGAAGAAATGCTGGCAGCAGCTAAAGAAGCGGGAGTCGTTCATGCGATGAATTTCCCGCTCTACTACCAGGCTATTTTTCCGGAGCTGCGCAGCCGTTTGGAAAAGCTGGGAGCGATCCGTCGCATCGATATTTTGACTCATTTCCATCAATGGCCGCGTCCATGGCAGCAAACACCTTGGTTGTCCGGTCGTGAACAGGGCGGATTCATCCGCGAGGTTTTACCTCACTTCACTCATTTGACGTATGCGCTGTTCGGCGATTTAGAGGTCGTTCGCTCGGAGGTAGAGTATCCAGAGGACCCAACGCTTTGCGAAAAAGGAGTATCTGCTTATTTGCGTCTGGCGGACGGTACCCCGATTACGGTCAATGGTTTGGCAGGCATTGGGCATCAGGAGCATTTAGACTACCGCATTTATGGAACAGAGGGCACACTGAGTATAGTAAACTGGGGAAGCCTGTTTGTTGGCGGAAATGGAGAAGCACTGGCAGCGGTCGAGATTCAACCATTGGATCGCCTGTCACTCTTGCTTGATGAGCTGGCGATTGCCTTGGCTGGTGGTGAAGGCCGTCCCATAACATTTGAGACCGGTGTAAAAGTACAGCGAGTGTTAGAAGGGCTGCTAGGTCAGGAATAAGACGAATCAAGGTTGTCGAGAGTTTTCCTCGGCAACCTTTTTTGTTCAAGTGATGTGAGCGTCTTTTAAATTTGTCGATTATTAGTAAAAAGCCGTGAAGGAAAGGGAAAAGAATCGAATTGTCGAATAGCAAACGAATACGACGTAAATAAGTGAAGGGCAGAAATGGATGAATATCTCGTTGATAATCAAGAAATGGAAGAGGCCTCTACTCATCGTTCTGATGATCAGCCTGATACAGGTCACTGTTTTTTTGGTGTTCTACCTGCAACAAAACAAACACCTTCCCGAACAATTCTTTCAGCTAGCACGTTCGCTAGCCACAGCATTTTCGCAGACCGATGTGACCGATCAGGAAACAGTCATGAGCAAAAAATTCACCATGTTCCAAGGGGATCATGCTGCTTTCGATTTTAACGATCTGAAGGAAGCGATTTTGGCTGCCAAAAAATCCCCACAGCCAGCAAGCATTAGGTTGACAAAAGAGGCTCGAACGATATGGACCAATCACGACAGGAAAAAGGAAGCGGCAGCACATCCTATCGTGGATGCGCCTTATCTTAGTCAATTACCAGAATTGCCGCGAGGGTGCGAAGTGACGACCTTGGCTATGCTGCTTCAGTATAATGGCTTTGCTGTGGATAAGATGACGCTTGCCCATGAAATCATAAAGGACCCTACACCTCTTACCTATGACAGTGGGCATAACATGCGATGGGGCAACCCGTATAAAGGCTTCGTCGGGGACATGTATGATGCGAAAAAGCCGGGCTTTGGTGTATTTCATAAGCCGATCGAGAGCTTGGCACGAAAATATGCGGGCCAGCAGGTCATGAATCTGACCGAGCTTGATTTTTCCGATATTACGAGCATCGTAGAGCAAGGGGTTCCTGTCTGGGTAATCGTGACGTCAACTTTCACACAGGATACAAGCCGTTCGGTGAAATGGCTAACCACAGATGGACCGATTCAGACTACCCGCAATGAGCATTCCGTTTTGCTCACAGGGTATGATGGGACCTACGTTTATTTTCATGATCCTCTGAGACGTGCAGAAAAAAGCAGCCGAAGGGCCGTATCAACCTTTGAACAAGGCTGGAATCAAATGGGCAGGCAGGCGATTACCATCATTTTGCAAAATGGGAAAATTGTCGATATTTAATATTTTTGTTATGATGTTATCCAAGCATGAATCAATTGACAAGTATTGCTAAATGAAGAAAGGAATATTTTTCGCATGCTTAAAAAATTGAAGTGGATAACGATGTCGATTCTCTTGTTGTGCTTGGGGATTGTAGGGTATTACACGTATTCCTTCGCGCAGTTTGCCATGACGATTAGCAAACCAAAAGTAGATGTCACGAGCAATGCATCTCAGGAGTCTGTCGTGCAAAAGCAAAAGCCTCCTGTATACGAATTCCCGGAGTGGGAAGGGACAGAGAGGGTAACTATTTTGCTACTAGGCGGGGATGGCAGGGAGGTGGAAGACGCAGGGCGATCAGACTCGATGCTGCTCGTCTCCATTGAACCGGTGACAAAGCAGGTTCATCTATTCTCCATCCTGCGGGATACGTACGTGAGCATTCCTGGCCACGGTAAAAACAAAATCAACGCAGCACTCGCTTTCGGTGGTCCTGAACTATCGATGAAGGCGGTCAGTGATCTGGTCGGACTTCCGGTCCACTATTACTATTACATCGATCTCGACAGCTTTATCAAGCTGGTAGATGCGGTAGGCGGTGTAGATCTGGAAGTGGAAAAAGATATGAAATATTTGGATCCAACCGATAAGCCGGAATATCAGATCAACTTGAAAAAGGGAATGCAGCATCTGGACGGCCAAAAGGCGTTGCAGTACGTACGATTCCGAAAAGATGCCATGTCGGATTTTACTCGAACGGAACGCCAACGCAAATTCTTGGGTGCAGTAGCCGAGAAGCTGCAATCAACCTCTACGCTGATCACGCTGCCGAGCATGTTGAAGGAAATGGCACCGTACATCCAAACAAACATGAGTCCTGACAAAATGCTGCAGCTGGCTGTAAGCCTCCATAAAGGCACGGGCTCTATCCAAACCGCACAGCTTCCTCCGATGGAGCTTTTGCGGGAAGAAAAAATACATGGAGCATCTGTTCTCACTGTAAACACGTCACAGCTGCAAAAATATGTGACAGGGCAATTGCAGGAGACAGCCACGGATGAAGAGGAACAACTATCAGGACAGCAGTAGCTAACGGCTTGTCCCTTGGGCAAAAAGCGGGTTGTCGAGATAATCTCGGTAGCCTTTTTTGTTATCCAGTATAAGTGTAGCCACATGACCCGGGCCAGCCCTTTACCTTGTATGAAGACCTCTATTCATTGCTAAATGAGCTGGGAATCAAAAAAGCGACATTCGTAGGGGCATCCTTTGGCAGCTATGTGAGTGTAGAATTCTCGCTTGCCTTTCCGGAAATGGTAGAGCGTTTGATCCTCGTATGCCCGGGTGGCTTTGAGGTACCTTCAGAGGACCGACAGCAATGGTTCAAAAAGATAATGGAAGCAATGAGTCTTGGACAAGTAGATAACGCTCTCGACCTAAACCTGCATCTCGTTTTAGATGGTCCAGCAGAAGAAAAGGGGCGCGTGCAGCAAAGACGAGCATGGCTGCATGACATTTATCGCGATATCTTTAACCAACCGCCGAGAGAGTCGAATAAGCCAAACGCGCTTCAGCCTGATCCGCGAGGACGGCTTGGCGAAGTGAGTGTACCGACATGTGTAGTGCTCGGGCAATTAGACCATCCCGACTTTATCGAAACAGCTAAGCGACTTGCGAGTGAAATTCCAAATACCAGGCTGGTGCCATTTGAAAGCTCCGCTCATTTGCCTAACGTCGATAGCCCGGAGAAAGTATACGAATTGATTGTAGAAATGTGTTCAAGCAAGCTCGCTAAATAATTTACGCACAGCAAAAACCAAGGCAAAAAGCTCGTAACCAGTTGGCTACGGGCTTTTTTATCAGTTCATGGCTTTGCTTTGCATCAAAAAGTCAACAAATGTGCGCATGATCCCGTGAAACGGAGTATCCTTTAAATAGATCAACTCGAAATTCCGGTTAATTTGTGGCAGATTGAGGACGGCAACCTCTTGCAGCTGGCCCTCGTCCACGTCGTTGATGATGGCAAAACGGGGTAAAAAGGCAATCCCCAGCTTTTGCTTGACCATCCGTTTGACGACCTCGATATTGTCTGCCTCCATAACGACGTTGTTTTGAAGCTGATAATGGCTGAAGGCGTTGTTAATCAGCTTCCAGTCGAGAGAGCCGCGGTTAAACAAAATCAGCGGCTCGCGGGCAACCTCTTCGATCGAGACCTGGTGCCGGAAAGCAAAAGGATGCTCTGGAAATATCGCCAGCACCATATCATCCGACATCAGTTGAATCCGATTGATTTGCGGATGGGTGACGGCTCTGGCAATCCCAAAGGAGACTTCGTGATTGAGCACCATATCGAGTACCTGATGGGAATGACCCGTTAGAATCGTCAGCTTGATTTTGGGATAGAGTAGCTGAAATTGCTCGATCAGGGTTGGTAAAATGTAAAAGGCAGAGACGAATACTGCAGAGATCGTGAGCTCGCCTTCGACGTCGCCATGTGATCGCTGAATTGCTTGTTGACCTTCTTGCAGCATATGCAGGATACTTTTGGCATAAGGGAGGAACAAGTCCCCTTCTTTGGTCAGGGAGATCGTATGTCCGGTGCGCTGAAACAATTTACAGTCCAGCGAGGTTTCTAATGCTTTGATTCGCATGCTGACAGTAGGCTGGGAGAGGTATAGCAAATCAGCTGTTTTACTGAAGCTCCCAGTCAGGGCGACGAAAATAAACGCTTCAATTTGCTCCATGTTCATAGATAAGGCTCCATTATGCAAATTTTTGAAGATGCCTATTGTAATATTTTATTGGAATCGCTCTCAAAAATACCTTACCGTAAAATCAGGAGAATAGGTAGTATACTTTGCAGAAAAAAATGAGGGACGGAGATGGCTATGACAGGTATGAATATTATTGATTTTCACTGCGATGCGCTATTGAAAATCTGGGAAAACCAAGGGAATCTTGCCTTTGCAGATGCAGAGGAGCTGGATATCAACAAACAACGCCTGCTGCAAGGTGGAGTAAAGGTGCAATGCTTTGCCATTTTTACGTCTCCGGATATGCCATCTGACCAAAGATTTCAGGCGGCATTGGATCAAATCCACTATTTTTATGTAGAGGTCCTGGGTAAACATCCTGAGATGAAGCAGATTCGCGAATGGCACGAGCTGGACATGCTGAAAGAGGGAGAAGTCGGAGCGATTCTGACGCTGGAAGGGGTCGAGCCGATCGGGAATGATCTGAAGAAGCTGAACATTCTTTATCAATTGGGTGTGCGTTCGGTGGGACTGACATGGAACCCTGCGAATCTGGCGGCAGATGGTGTCTTGGAGCCGAGAAATGCGGGTCTGACTACATTTGGCAAGGAAATCATTCAATTTCATAACGAACATAAAATCTTGACCGATGTTTCCCATCTGTCTGAGACGAGCTTTTGGGATACAATGGAAATAGCAAAATACCCGATTGCAAGTCATTCTAATGCAAAAGCGATCTGTAACAACCCGCGGAACTTGACGGACGAGCAGGCAAAAGCAATGTTCGCCAAAGGGGCAAACGTACATGTTGTCTATTGCCCGATGTTTATCAAGGAGTCAGGAGTGACCACGATTGACGATTTGATCAGACATATCGAGCATTTTTGCTCACTGGGTGGAGTACGGAACATCGGATTGGGCTCCGATTTTGATGGCATCACGGCAAAGGTAGTAGGGCTGGAGCACGCGGGTGTCAGCCAAAACCTGATCAATGAGCTATTAAAGCGTTATACCGAGGAGGAAGTACGCGGCTTTGCCTCCGAAAACTTTTTGCGCAATCGCCCTCTGTAGGCGGTCCTTTACACAGGGGACGGGAGAAAGGGTTGGATAGAAGGATGACACAAATGAAAAAGCAAAAAATTCGGGAATATGGCGTGACGATCGGACAGCTCCCCACAGGGGAAAAAAATGATATTACGGATGTAGCGGGTGTGCGCGTTGGTCATGTGACCATTCAGCAGGAGCTTGCGGGAGCGGACGAAGACTATGCTTGCACAGGTGTAACCGCAATTTTGCCTCATGGAGACAGTCTGTTTCGGGAAAAAGTGACCGCTGCCAGCTATGTGATTAACGGCTTCGGCAAAACGACCGGACTCGTCCAGGTTAACGAGCTGGGTGTGATCGAGTCGCCGATCATGCTGACCAACACCTTTTCCGTACCTGCTGTGACGCAGGGAACGCTGCAATACATGCTCGATACGAATGAGGAAATCGGAGATACGACAGGGACGATCAACATCGTGGTGGGTGAATGCAACGATGGTCATCTCAATTCGATTCGTCGCTGTGTCGTAAGGCCTGAGGATGCCAGGGAAGCCATCCTGCGGGCATCAGAAGCCCCTGTAGAGGAAGGAGCGGTAGGTGCGGGGACAGGCATGGTGGCCTTTGGCTACAAGGGCGGCATCGGCTCTTCTTCACGAGTGATTGCAGGAGATGAGCAGTCTTTTACAGTAGGGGCGCTGGTACTCAGTAATTTTGGCAGCAAGAAAGAATTTTTGGGAGACAAGCTGTTTGCTGATCAATTAAAGGAAGCACCTTCCGTAGAAAAGGCTGAGGATGGCTCGATTATTATGGTGCTGGCGACAGACGCGCCGCTAAGTGATCGACAGCTGCTCCGTGTCGCAAAGCGCGCGGGGATCGGGCTGGGACGTACAGGCAGTCATTTTGGACATGGCAGCGGGGATATTGTGATCGCCTTTTCTACTGCGCAGCGCATTATGCACAAGGCAGAGGGCTATCAGGAGTCGCGGGTGCAGTTGCGAGAGGATCATCCCCTCATGAATCAGCTGTTTGCGGCGGCTGCGGAAGCGACAGAAGAAGCGATTTACAATTCACTTACGCAAGCGGTAACGACGAAAGGGAGAAAAGGGCGCATCGTCCATGCATGGGGGGAGATGTAATGAAGCTTGCAAGCGAATCGAGTTTGAATGCCTATGTCGAAAAGTTTATGGAAGAGCATCGCGTTCCGGGAATTTCTCTTGCTATCTCACGTCATGGGCAAGTGATTTATCAAAAAGGCTTTGGTGTCCGTGATCTGGAGACAATGGAGCCAGTAACACCAGCGACTATTTTTGGAATCGCATCTGTCACCAAGTCGTTTACGGCAGTGGCAATCATGCAGCTGGCTGCAGCAGGAAAGCTTTCGCTTGACGATCCCGTTTGCAAATACATTCCGTCCTTTCGTCCAGGTGGACAAGCTGATCCGGAAAAGATCAAAATTCGTCATCTGCTATCCCACACTTCAGGAGTGCCACCACTGCTTCGCCGGGAAGAATTGACGAAATTAAATGATCATTTGGAGTACGTAGGCTCCCTCACTTACGAGCCGCTCGGAGAGCCCGGTGAGTACATTAGCTACTGTAATGACATGTTTTTGCTGCTGGGAGCCATTATTGAGCGCGTAACCGGACGACTCTACCGCAGATATATGACGGATCAGCTGCTGGACCCACTGGAGATGCATCGAAGCACATTTAGTCTCGAAGAGGTAGCGCGCCTGGATGATGTATCTGTCCCCTATGTGCAAAGAGGCGACGGCAAACCAGTCGAGAAGGCGACATGGCCAACACTCGGAAATTATGAGGTCGGCGGCGGAATTCGCTCCAACGTTGTCGACCTGATGAAATACGGTCAACTGTTTGTCAATGAAGGCTGCTCTGAGAAAAAAGAAATAGCTAGTGCAGCGCTGCTCCGTACGATGTGGCAGCCGGTCCACAGATTGGCGAGAAATACGTGGTACGGCTATGCCCTCAAAATGACGCCTGATTATCACGGCGCAACACTTGTGGAGCATGGAGGGGGACAGCCTGGTGTTTCCTCCAACTTTGGCTTTGTCCCAGAACAAGGACTGGTAGTAGCAGTGTTGTCCAATCTCGACAATGTGCCGATCCGCAATGTATGGCTAGCTGCTGTGAACGCAGCGCTAGAGCTGCCGGTGGAGGAAAAACAACCGACAGAGCCGGTCTACGAGGCGAGCAAAGACGAGCTGGAGAGACTGGTCGGTACATATCAATCAACAGAAGGTGGAGATTTACGCATTTTTCTGCGTGAAGGCATCCCCGTAGCCGATGTAGCGGGAACCGAATTCGAGCTGTGTGCAAGCGCTGGCGACACTCTCGTCTTTGTGGAAAGTGAAATGCCCCTCCGCTTCTTCTTCAAGGCAGAACGCCAGGCATGGGCTGCTTTACTAGGTCTTCGGATGCTGGTTCGGGCGAGTGCCTAGAGCGTTATTCTCTGCCATATAAAAAATCCCGTTTCACAATCAATGTGGAACGGGATTTTTGCAGTCTATCTTTTTACGGAATTACAGAGAGGCTTTGTAAATGCTTTGAACGGATGAAGCGAGTGTCGCGTTGAATTCCTCGTCAGACTGTCCAGCAGTGAGGTCCTGCGACAAGGCACGGGAGAAGCTAGCGATTAATCCGTCGTTTCGGGACAGCTTTTCGTTTGCTTCTGCTTGCGAGTAGCCGCCAGACAAAGCAACGATTCGAACGACATGTGGATCGTCCATGAGATCGCGGTAGAAGTTGTCTTCTGTTGGGATGGAGAGCTTCAGCATGATTTTCACGTCTTTGCCTAGAGCAGCTAATTGAGCGGAAATCTCATCCTTCAACAGCTTTTCCGATGCTGCCTTATCCGCGCTGTAAATATCCACTTCCGGTTCAATAATCGGAACCAGTCCCATCTGCGCGATTTGGTTGCCGATTTCAAACTGTTGCTCCACGACTTTTTTGATCCCGACAGGATTGGCTTCCTTGATCACAGAGCGCATTTTCGTTCCGAAAATATTGCGCGACCGTGCCCGCTGTAGAAGATCATTCAGGCCGGAGATAGGCTTCATGAGCTGAACGCCGTTTTCCAGCTCGGCAAGCCCTTTATCGACTTTCAAAAAAGGTACGATGCCTTTTTGCTCCCAAAGATAGTCAGCGGTCAATTGTCCGTCAATGAGACGCTCCATCGTGTTCTCAAAAAGAATGGCACCCAAAATATGCTCGGAATGAAACGCAGGACTTTTGATAATACGCGTTCTCATCTCATGCACCAGGGCATACATCTCTTCTTCAGTGGAATAGCTGTCCTCTGAAATGCCGTATTGCAACAGCGCCTTTGGCGTGCTTCCGCCGCTTTGGTCCAATGCAGCGATAAATCCTTTTCCCGTGTGAATGCGATCCAATTGCTTTGTATTCATGGGTGAGTCTCCTTCCTATTTCAGAACGTAAATGGCATCTTGAACGTTTACATTATAGCATCTTTCCGTTGCAGGTTTCTCTTGAACGTGTTTGTCTAGTTTTTGCAATCGTGATAGGGTATCCAGTAAATCAGGCAGGCGCAGAAGTGCTGCTTTCAAAAAACGTAGTGAGGTGGGAATGATAAAACAAGGGAGGCAAGATTGATGATGAGTATTAATAGCCAATCAATCCTATATTTTGTTTGTCGTTTCCGAGGATGCTGAGGTAATCGAAGCTGCGTTTAACGAGGCTCTTTCCTAATAGCGAAAACGAGTAAAGATAATGCAAAGATTGGTAAAGATATCAAAACTTATTATTCAGAATATTTATTATAATACGAACTGTCCTGCAAATATGAACAAGGGGGTTCGTGTATGGGAATTCGTTCCTGGATTTCTATGGCACTCCAAGTGAGTGTCGCGACAGCATTGCTGGTAGGATGTAGCCAGCCTTCCGCTACTCCAGAGGCTAATTCACCGGCGTCGGGGTCTGGCAGTGAGCAAAGTGGACAAACCGTCAAGCTGAAGATGGTTGAGAGCATTACCAGTCCTCAACGGACCGAGATGTTGAAGGGGATGCTCGCAAAGTTTGAAGAAAAAAATCCGGGTATCAAGGTCGATTTAATTTCCCCTCCGTTTGAGGGAGCAGACCAAAAAATTACCCAGATGCTTATGGCAAAGGAAGAGCTGGATGTACTGGAAGTGCGAGAATTCAATGCCAAGCAGTTTTCGATGAACGGGTTTATTGAGAATTTGAAGCCGTACACGGACAAATGGCAAAATTACGATCAGCTCACTGATGTGGCCAAGCGCCGCGCGACATGGGTTGATAATACCCCGTATTACATTCCGAATGGGCTGTATCAGCGGGTCCTGTATTACCGGACAGACTGGTTTAAGGAAGCGGGCATAGAGGTCCCGAAGACGTGGGACGAGCTGCTTGTAGCAGGGAAAAAGCTGACGGACCCTGCGAAAAATCGCTTCGGCTACAGCTTCCGTGGCGGCTCGACCGGCTGGGATTACGCGCTGATCACGATGTGGGCGTACAACGGCCCACAAGTAGATCCGGCCTCGGCATTTTTCTTAAAGGATGGACGCACACTCTTTTCTACACCGGAGTCTCTCGAAGCGATGCGGTACTATAAGCAGCTGTACAAGGAAGCGTCGCCAGCCGATTCCGTGAGCTGGGGCTTTCAGGAGATGGTGCAGGGCTTTGTAGCAGGCTCTACTGCTATGCTGATCCAAGACCCTGATGTCATCGATGGAGCCAAAGAAAAGATGCAGGAAGGCACATGGGCTACGGCTCCAATACCAGTCGGACCATCTGGCGTGGCACAGCAGGTAGTAGGCGGCCCGGGCTGGGGGATGACTGCCTATTCCAAGCATAAGGAGGAGGCGTGGAAGCTGATTAAATTCCTCTCCGATCCGGAGCAAGCCACGCATTTTGCCAAAAAGACCTCAGTCATTCCTGTAGTGAAGAGTGCAGCTGAGGATGAATTTTACAAGACGGGCTATTTCAAGCCGTTTATCGAAATGAATCAACAGCCCGCTACCTTCCTCGATGTTTCCAGACCAGTTGATTACAAGGGCTGGGGAGCGTGGCAAAGTACGGCAGACAAAGAAATCCAGAGCTATTTGCTAGACCAGCTGTCTGCAGAGGATCTCTTGAAGAAGTGGGATCAGTATTGGACGAAAGAAAAGGCAGAACGGAAATAGACGAGGGGGAAGACAGTCGTGCAAACACAAAAACCCATCGTCATGAAGACGAAGCAGCTCGCGCCGGAACGGAAAAAAACATTTCGCGTCTCGAGGGAAGGAGCATTCATCCTCCTGTGCCTTTTGCCTGCGCTATTGTTTGTTTCGGTATTTACGTACTATCCGCTTTTGCGCGGCGTGATTATGTCCTTTCAAAACTACACCTTGTTTGATCTGCTCAATATCGAGTTTATCGGATTGGACAATTTTGTAAATGTAGTGACGAGTCCCGAATTCCCTCGGGTTGCGATGAACAGCCTTTACTGGGTAGTTATCTCCTTGTTTTTTCAGCTGCTGTTTGGCTTCGCTCTCGCCCTCATGATGCGTCGCCGTTTTCGGGGGAGAGGAATTTATCAGGCGTTTGTCTTCTTTCCGTGGGCGATGTCCGGCTTTTTGATCGGGCTGATCTGGCGCTGGATGTTTAATGCACAATTCGGCGTGATCAACGATCTTTTGCTGAGGTCAGGCTTGATCGATGCCCCCATTCCTTTTTTAGCCGACGGTAAATGGGCGATGGCTGCGGTCATTATCGCAAACATTTGGTACGGAGTCGCTTTCTTTGCGATCATGATTCTGGCTGCACTCCAGTCGATTCCCGAGGAGCTGTATGAAGCAGCGGCGATGGATGGTGCTGGGCGGTTTCAACAGTTTTGGAGTGTGACACTGCCATACATTATGCCTACCATGCTTGTGACGATTTTGCTCAGGGTGATCTGGATACTGAACTTCCCCGATATCATCTATTCGATGACAAATGGAGGTCCCGCAGGCTCAACACATATTTTCGCGACTTACATGATCGACAAAGTGATTTTCGGTCAGGATTACGGTCAAGCCTCGGCGATTGGGGTCATCATCGTGGTAATCCTGCTGCTGTTTACCGTTTTCTACGTGAAAGCGACCAAGGTGGAGAAGGGAGGGGACTTTTAGATGGATCGAGACCATCAATGGTGGAGGACAGGAAGAGTGGTCGTGCTAGGAAGCTTTTTGGCATTCGCGATTTTTCCCCTGTACTGGATTATTATCACATCGCTCAAAGGGCAAAAGGAAATTTTTTCACTGCCAATCAGCTATTGGCCTGAGCAGGTTACTTTTCTGAATTACATCGAAATCTTTCGGATTTCCCACTTTCAGGTGTACATTTGGAACAGCTTTCTCGTCTCGCTCGTCGCCTCGTCCATTGTAGTTGTCATCGCGATGCTCGGCGGCTATGTACTCGCACGCTTTTCCTTCCGGGGGAAGCGCCAGGTTATGTTCGGCTTTCTGATCACACAGATGATTCCGATGTTTATCGGAATGGCGCCATTGTACGTCATGATGTCCAAAATGCATATCTTAAACAGCCTGACATCTCTCATGCTGATCTACACGGTCATGCTCATTCCGTTTTGTACGATCATCATGTCTGGTTTCTTTCAGCGTATTCCTACGGCCTTGGAGGAAGCGGCAATGATGGACGGCTGCTCCCGAATCAGCGCATTGTTTCGTGTCATTGTTCCTATCATGCTTCCTGGGATTGCCGCCACATTCATCTTTGCATTTGTTCAGTGCTGGAATGAGCTGATTATGGCAGTCTTGTTCATTGACGAAGAGTCGGTCAAGACGATTCCGGTAGCCATGAATGCTTTTATCAAAAAGTTTGATATTGAATGGGGAGCGATGTCAGCAGCAACTGTACTATCTGTCATCCCTACCATGCTGTTATTTGCGTTTTGCCAAAAGTACCTCGTCGAAGGGCTGACGCAGGGAGCAGTAAAAGGCTGACGAGTCATCAATGAATGAAAAAAGAGCACTTTCCGCTGGGGGAGAGTGCTCTTTTGTTCAGTTCTTATATTTTTTACGAGGCAGGGGTCGCCAGTTCAAAGCGTACAAGCGTCTCACCAGAGTTTGCACGCTTTTCCAGCTCGACAATCCGCCAGTTTTTCGAAATCGCTTGTCTCAGCCAAGCAAGTGCCTCGTCTTTGAGGGGCACCTGATCAAGCGTGTCGCCAGCGACCTGATAATCTCGCTCTGCCTGAATATCATACCGTTTATTCAAAAGGAATTTAATTCCGTTAAATGTTGTGAATTTGATTTGATAGCCCTCGCGGATCGCTTTTTCCAGCGTCTGCGGATCGCTTTTTCCAGCGTCTGCGGATCGTTTTTGGAAAGCTCAAAAAGATGCGTGTAATCGTATTTGCCGCCCTCTACATCCAAAAAAGGCTCTCTGTTTCCTGAGCGCAGCTTGTGAATAATTTCTTCATCAACAAATCCATGGGCACGAGCTGCCTCCAGCAACATCGTCTCCCATTGGGATAGCTTTACAGTAGACATGGATCGCTCCTCCTCGCTTTACTGCTAGTATACTCCAGAGGATTTGTGAATCACAACCATAATTCCGACCTTTTTTGTATGAAAAGGATTTGGCTAACGATCAGGTATCTTCACTACGAGGAGAAAGGCTTGAGCTGACGTTGTTGCTGCTGCTTAGGCTCTTTAGAGGTAGTGGTCAAGGTCACGCCACCAATGATTAGCACGGCGCCAAATAATTGTACAGCGGTGACGGGCTTCGCCAGGAGGAAAAATCCAAAGACCATGGCGATAAACGGCTCCAGGTTGGAAAACATTGCTGCTTTGGCAGCTCCGACCTTTTGCAGCTGACTGTTCCAGATCAGGGTCACGATTCCATGCATGATCACGGCAGTGACAAACAAGAGCAGCCAGGAAGACAGGCTCGAGCTTATGGTTGCCGCAGGAATGCTGACGAGCACAAATGGGAGCATGGAGCCAAATCCGATCAAATTGGAAAAAAGCGTGGTGACGAGCGGCGGAAGCCGATGTCCCAATACCCGAACGAGAATAATGGATGCCGCAAAGGTGAGCATCGTCAGAAAAATCCAGAGAATACCTGCGTCAAAATGCAGCTCGGCACCCGTATAGATGACGAACAGCACACCAGCGGTACCAATCACCGATCCGATGGCCATGCGACCAGTTAAGGATTCCTTTAGAAACAGGGCTGCCAAAAGCGCAGTCGTAATTGGTGTCAATGCCAAAATGAGTGCCGAGGTCGTTGGATCAGCAGTCACAAGTCCTTTATAAAATGACCATTGGTTAATAAAGACTCCGACGATGCCAAGAGCGGCTAGGAGTATCCAGTCCTTTCGAGAGAGAGTAGGGATTTTCAGTCGTCCTTTTGCCCAAATCAGCAAAAAGAGAGAAATAAACAATAAGCGCATCGCCGACAAGAATAGGGGGGAAAATTCGGCGACCAGCATTTTTCCGAAGACAAAATTACTACCCCAGGCTGTGACGCAAAAGATGAGCAGTAAGTAGGAGCGTAGCATAACATTCGTTCCTTCCTGTTCAATCAAAGCGGATTTATTGCGAATCAGGTCGTTCTGGTGTACGGAAATAGTTTTTCCATAGCCAGGTGACGCACAAGTACGCAAGCAAGGTCAGGGCTGTGCTGGAGGAAGCGATCCAGATCGCTTTCATGTTGTCCACAAATACCCTGCTGCCGTAGCCGGCGGCTAAACCAATTACCGCACTGATCAAAATGAAATTATGTGCTTTTCCCTGTGTCAAAACGATTACGACTACAGGTAAAAATAATGAAGCGTATATGATCCCAAAGAAAAACAGCAGGTCAAGCAGTGTTGGTTGAAAGTAAAGGGTGAGACAAAATGACAGCGCGCCAATCGCGATCGCCAAAATGTAGCTCAGGCGAATCTTTTGCCGCTCAGTTGCATGTGGGCGAAACAATTGATAGACGTTGTTGACCATGAGAGAGATCATGGAATGCAGTCCTGCGCCAAATGCAGACGTAATCGCCCCGAATGAACAGAGCACAAATAAAACGAGCAAAAACATCGTATCGATCTTCCTTACCAGATCAAAAAGCAGCGAGTAAATATCATCAAAGCCACCAGTGAAGATGACGATAATGATGAGCGAGGAAAACGATAAGGGGACCGTCGCAAAGATCAAGCCTGACAATAAAAAGGTCGGTACGACTTTCTTTTCTTCCATCATATAAAGCCGCTGCCAGGAAGCCTGGTCTACGAAGACTTGTCCAAAGCCGATTAAAAGCCCCGTGATAATAAAAAAGAATCCTTCGTAATTGTTTACTACCAGTAAATACGGATGGTATAGCCGCAAGCCGTTGTAGACATGCTCTACGCCCTTTCCCACAAAAAAGTAGACGGGAATCAAGATCGCCGCCGCAAAGGTAATGACAATTTGAACGATGGCAAATCGGTGGATGGAACGAATCCCGCCAATTCCAGCAAACAGGACGCAAAAAATAAAAAAGCAGAGCAGACCGAGTGGAATGGGCAGGCCAAACAGGATGTTCAGAAGTACTCCGCCAGCCATGCCCTGAACGAACATGCCTTCGACAGTCGTGATGAGCAAAATGATAATCATCAGCCAGTAGCCAAAAGGATGGAGCTTGCCCCGCATGTAATCCCCGATCGTCATCCCTTCAGACAATTCACGCCGCACTCTGCGCCCCAAAAAACCGAAGGCACTGAGCGCAAAAGCTCCCATCAGGGCAAAGCCGATTCCGCCAAAGATCCCGTATTTGACCAATGCCTCAGGCGAGCCAAAGATGGTGTTGCCCGTCACCCAGCGGGCGAGGATAGAGACGACTCCGAGGCCAATGCCGATCTTGGCAGCGCCCATCACGTACTCGCGAAATGATAAATAGGTCAAGTTACATTCCCCTTGTCCCGATATTCTTTCGGTGTTTTTCCGACCACTTTTCGAAAAATGGTGCTGAAGTAATGCTGACTGTTAAACCCTGTTCGCTCCGCTACCGTTGAAATGCTCCAGTCCGGGTGGCCAATCAAAAATTTCTTGGACATTTGGATTCGGTATTGCATGAGATACTCGGAAAAGGATACCCCTACCTCTTCATGGAACCGCCGACTCAAATAAGTAGGATTGATATGAACCTCGGACGCCAAATCAGCGAGGTTCAGCTTCTCAGCAAATTTTTGATGGATGATGTTCATCGCATCGGAAATGATTCGCGTGTAAGCCGACAGAGCAGGGCTTTTTTGATATTTTTTCAAAATCTCAACGAGCTCATTTTCAATGACAGGCTTCGTAATATAATCTACAACACCGAGACGGATCGATTGCTTGGCATAATGAAAATCTTGATAGGCTGTGACGATGATCAGCTCAATTTCTTTATGCTGGGCACGCAGCTCCTCACCTAGCGCCAGTCCTGATTTTCCCGGCAGATTAATATCCAGAAAGGCGAGATGAAGAGGCACCTTCTGACTGATAGCCATAGCTTGACTGCCATCTGCCGCCTTGTACAGGTTCCACAAGGGAAACATCGGCTGGATCAAATATTCCAGTTGTTCCAGCTCTAACGGTTCGTCATCCACTAGCAGTACGTTCATGCTCTCACCTCACGTCGATTTGTTCATAAATAAAAGGCCATTGCACGGTTACATGGGTTCCGCCTTCTGCCACAGGTGTCAGCTCCAGGCTTGCATGATCACCAAAACAAAGGTGGAGCCGCCTGCGGATGTTGTCCAATCCGTGACCGCTCTTCTCATGGTGTTGATCCACTACTGCTTCGCTATTCTCCTGAAAAGCCGTGAGAGCTGTGGAGCCGTTATCGATGACCTCGAGCAGCACATCTTCTTCCTTTGGGCTAATCCGAATTTCCAGCAGGGCTTCTCCCATCTTTCGCTCCAATCCATGCTTAAAAGCATTTTCCACGAGGGTTTGGAGAACGAAAGGGGGAATTGAGGCCATCAGTAGATCGTCGGGACAATCAAGCTGGATGGAAAGGCGGCTGCCAAAGCGCAGCTTTTGAATCTCCAAATACTGTTCCGTGTACTGAATTTCTCTGGATAGCGTAATTAGCGGCTCGGTTGACTTGTATTTGAACTTGAGGAACTGGGAGAGGACCTCTAGTGCTCTCACCAGCTCCTTTGTTCGATTGAGCCTGGCCAGACTCAAAATGACATTTAGCGTATTGAACAGAAAATGGGGCTGGATTTGTTGATTTAGTTGATTGTACAGAGCCTTTTGCAGCTCCTTTTCCAGCTCGATTTTTACATTGCGGTTCTCCAATAGATCAATTCGCTTTTCAAAAATAAACAAAAACAATAAAGCAATAGCTCCTATGATAGGAGCCAAAATAAACAACAGAATGAGCAACGTGAAACCCTCGAAGCTTATCATGAGATCCCTTCTGTACGGAAGCCGTAGTGATTTTTCGCAGTTACATCATATCATGTTGCCTGGATAACTATTTTCTTTTTAGAAAAATTTAATCTCTATTGAACGAGATGGCAAGCTACCTGATGAGTATCGTGCAGACTTGTTAGTGCCGGAATTTCTGTTTTGCAACGATCCATTGCATGTGGGCAGCGAGTGTGGAAGCGGCATCCCGTTGGCGGATTGATTGGAGAAGGCACGTCTCCGCGCAGGATGATACGCTCTTGTTTTTTGCTCGCGTCCGGTACCGGAATAGCAGACAAGAGTGCTTGTGTATAAGGATGCTGCGGGTTGTCAAACAGCGATTTTTTATCAGCGATCTCGACGACTTTTCCGAGATACATAACCATGACCCGATCAGAGATGTGACGAACGACGCCCAAATCGTGGGAAATGAACAAATAGGTTAGCTTAAACTGACGTTGCAACGATTTTAACAAATTTAGTACTTGCGCTTGAATCGATACGTCCAATGCGGATACTGCCTCGTCACAAATGATCAGCTTAGGCTGCATGGCGAGGGCACGGGCAATCCCGATCCGTTGACGCTGTCCGCCACTGAATTCGTGCGGGAAGCGGTCAATCTGGTCTGGACGCAATCCTACATAGCCGAGCAGCTCGATGATTCGCTCGCGACGCTTGCCCGCAGGAACGATGTTTTGAATCGCCAGCGCTTCACCGAGAATTTGGGACACGGATTGACGTGGATTCAGGGAGGCAAACGGGTCCTGAAAAATGACCTGAAGATGCTTGCGCATGTTGCGCATTTGCGATTTGGACATCGCAAGCAAATCTTGGCCTTCAAAAAATACGGAGCCGCTAGTCGGTTCATCCAGACGGAGAATCGCACGACCGGTGGTGGATTTTCCGCAACCGGACTCGCCTACGATACTGAGCGTTTCGCCCTCGTAGATCGTGAAGCTGATATCGTCAACGGCTTTTACGTGGTTGACGGTGCGACCAAAGATTCCGCCTTTGATCGGGAAGTGCTGCTTGAGGTTGTTTACTTTCAGCAACGGTTTTTTCTTGGACTCTGCTTGTGTGATCATATTTGTCATACCCCCGTTCCCGTAACAGTCTGGTTGGCGCCGTCCCACTCAGGAGTATAGATCCAGCAGCGTACTTTGCTATCATCTTCTTGCAAAAGCAGCTCTGGCAGCTTATCATGGCACAACTGCGTCGCGTGAGGGCAACGAGGTGCGAAGCGGCAGCCTTGTGGCATATTGAATGGGCTGGGAACATTTCCCTTGATTGCTTGCAGCTCCTCCACATCCTCATCGAGGCGAGGGAGAGAGTTCATCAGACCTACCGTGTAAGGGTGCTTCGGACTTGCAAACAAGTTTTTCGCAGTTGTATACTCTACCACTTTTCCTGCGTACATAACCGCTACACGATCGCATGTTTCAGCGACAACTCCCAGGTCATGTGTGATCATGATTGTGCTCATGCCCATCTCGACCTGAAGCTTTTTCATCAGCTCCAAAATTTGAGCCTGAATCGTTACGTCCAGAGCCGTCGTCGGTTCGTCCGCGATCAAAATCTCAGGACGGCAAGCCAGTGCCATCGCAATCATCACACGCTGACGCATCCCGCCGGACAGCTCATGTGGTTCTTGCGTTGCGCGTTTTTCAGGAGAGGGGATACCTACGAGTCTCAGCATATCCACCGCTTTGTCCCATGCTTCCTTGCGTCCCATGTTTTGGTGCAAGCGAAGTACCTCGGCAATTTGTTCACCCACCGTATAAACCGGGTTGAGTGAGGTCATAGGCTCCTGGAAAATCATCGAAATTTCGTTGCCGCGAATGGCGCGCATCTCAGCTTCGGATTTTGTCACCAGATTTTGTCCTTTAAAGAGGATTTCTCCTCCTACAATTTTTCCCGGAGGACTGGCGATCAAACGCAAAATCGAGAGGGAGGTGATACTTTTTCCACAGCCTGATTCACCAACCAGACCCAGCGTCTCTCCTTTGTTCAGAGAGAAATCAACGCCATCCACTGCTTTGCTGACGCCATCTTCCGTGAAAAAATGCGTTTGCAGGTTGCGAACTTCCAGGATTACATCTTGTTGCTTTGGCATGATTACTCCCTCCTTAGCTCAGATCAATTCGTTTATTAAAGTAGCGATACAACACATCGACTAAAAGGTTAACGAACACGAAGATAACAGACGCGATCAATACACCGCCCTGCACGACTGGCAAATCACGCATGCGAATTGCATCTACGATCAAGCGACCCAAACCATTGATGGCAAAAACGGATTCGACGAGAACGGTACCGCCAAGCAGGAAACCGAATTGCAAGCCTACGACAGTGATGATCGGAATCAATGCATTTTTAAGTGCATGCTTGTAGATAATGACCGTCTCTTTGAGGCCTTTTGCTTTTGCTGTACGAATGTAGTCCTGACGTACGACGTCAAGCATGCTGGAGCGTGTCATCCGCGCAACAATCGCGGCGCCGCCTGTACCTAGTGTGATCGCTGGCAAAATCATGTGCTGCCATGTGCCCCAACCGGCAACAGGGAATAGATGAAGCTTCACAGAGAAGTAGTAAATCAAGCTGAGACCGAGCCAAAAGCTAGGTAAGGATACACCGAGTAAAGCGATGATCATGATCGTAATATCCGCCCAGGAATATTGCTTGGTAGCAGAGATGATACCTGCGATCATACCGAGCACGATCGTCACAAAAATACTTGCAAGAGCCAGCTCAATCGTAGCAGGCAGACGAGCCATAATTTCATCAAAAACCGGCAAGTTGGAACGCAGTGACGTACCTAAATCACCAGTAGCTACATCTGTAACGTAGTGGAGGTACTGGACCATGATGGGCTGATCGAGGCCGAGCTGTGTCCGGATTTTGGCGATCGTTTCTGCGGAAGCGCCTTCACCTGCAAGCAGAACAGCGGGGTCGCCGGGAACCATTTGCATGATCAAAAAGACGACCAGAATGACACCGAGCAGGACGGGAATCATCTGCAGCAAGCGACGGATAATGTAGACAAACATTGAGCATTCCCTCCTATTGTTTCATTCTTGGGTCGAGAGCGTCCCGGAGGCCGTCTCCGAAAATGTTGAAGCCGAGAACCAGTGTCGCAATGGCAAGACCTGGGAACATAGCCAGATAAGGAGCTGTAAACAAAAAGTCGCGTCCGTTACTTAGCATCGCGCCCCATTCAGGCAGTGGAGGCTGTGCGCCAAGACCGAGGAACGAGAGGCCAGCCGCTGAAAGAATGGCGGTTGCCAGACGCATCGTCGCTTGAACGATGATTGGAGACAGAATGTTTGGAAAAATGTGTTTGAAAATGATAGTGAAGTCATTAGCACCCAGAGAGCGAATCGCATCGATGTACTCCAGCTTTTTCACCGTCAAGGTAGAACCGCGGACAATCCGCGCAAATACAGGGATCGAGAATACACCGACGGCGACCATTACGTTAAACAAACTCGGACCGAGTGCACTCACAATGGCCAGGGAGAGCAGGATACCTGGGAAAGCAAGCAGAACATCAATAACGCGGGAGATAATGGTATCTACCCATTTTCCGTAGTAGCCGGAAAGCAGACCAAGAATAATTCCGAAGAAAGCACCAATAAAAACAGAGACAAAACCGACAGACATCGATAGGCGTGTTCCGTATAAGAGACGGCTAAGCACATCTCTTCCCTTGTCATCGGTTCCCATCCAGTGCTCAGCGGATGGCGGCTTCAGCTTGTTCACCAAATCAATTGCGTACGGATCGCTTGGAGCGATGAGTGGTGCCAAGAGGGCGATTGCGATGTAAAACACGACAATACAGCCGCCGACCATGGCCAGTTTGTTTTTGCGCAGCTTTCTGTAAAAAGTCCGCCATCTGCCTGGACGTGCAGTCGTTGCCTTTGGCGGAAGAGCTTGATTGGTTGGTGCGTACTCAACCTTCATGATGCAACCCTCCTTTTGCTTATGTCTCAAGTTATCAGAAAAATGTATGAAGTAAAGGCAATTTGAACAAGTCGTAAAAATAGTGAAAATAGACGTAAAGATTGTGCAAATCAAGTATTCGTGCTTCCTAGATAATGGGTAGGGAAGGCATGGATAGACAATAAGAGAGGATGGATGGTGAATGGGTGTTACCTATTGGTTGACCAATGTTCGTTTGGAGACGGCCTACCGTGTGGAAAACGGTATTGTGGCTGGAACAGAGGCATCCTTGTTTCACATCTTGATAAAAGACGGAAAATTTGCACGGATTGCTCCGGAGACTGAAACGCTCGAAGACGGGATTGCGCAAAAGGATGCCAAAGGTCTGCTGGCACTGCCATCGTTTGTAGAAAAGCACGTGCATCTGGACAAGACACTCATGGGAGAACCATGGCGTGCAGTCATTCCGGTATCGAGCATCATTGAGCGGTGTGAGATTGAAAAGCGTACACTTCCGGGTCTGCCAACGACTACACAGGAGCGTGCCAAAAATCTGCTCGCTGTCCTGCAATCGTACGGAGCGACACATGTACGTACACACGTAGACATTTATCCCGAAGCTGGCATAACGAATCTGGAAACGGTAAAAGAGGCGTTGGCTGACTATTCTACGCGATTGTCACATGAAATCGTGGCATTCCCGCAGCACGGCTTGCTGCGTACCGACGCGAAAGGACTGCTCCGTGATGCCCTGCGCCAAGGCGCGACTCATGTCGGAGGCGTAGACCCTGCTAATGTGGATGGCGATATCGAGGAATCACTCAGCCAAATGATGGAGCTCGCTGTAGAAGCAAACGCAGGAGTAGACTTGCATCTGCATGATCCTGGGCATCTGGGAACATTCACAATGAAGCGCCTGGCACAAATGACGGTAGATGCTGGCTGGCAAGGACGAGTAGCGATCAGCCATGCTTTTGCACTCGGAGATATTCCTGTAGCAGAAGCGGAAGAAATGGCGGCGATTTTACGCGAGGCAGGAATTACGATCATTACGAGCGTTCCATACAGCCGCATCATTCCACCTGTGCAGCTCTTGCACCAAAATGGCGTCGACGTAGCGGTAGGCTGCGACAATATTTTTGACACTTGGCAGCCATATGGAAATGGTGATGTGCTGGAGCGTCTCTGGAGACTGGCAGAGCGCAACCGTTATTTAGATGAGCTGGCGCTGTCTCAATCTCTGCGCTTTATTACGGGCGGCAAAACAACGCTGGACGCACAGGGCATACAGCGGTGGCCAAAAGCAGGCGATGAGGCGAGTCTCGTTCTGGTTGAGGCTACCTGCTCAGCGGAGGCTATTGCTCGTCGTGCGAACCGTCACGCTGTATTCTTTAAAGGGACTCTGGCTGCAGGTCAAGTGGAAGAAGTGACCGCAGTAAAGGAGTGATTACTCATGAAAGCATCCCCTTATTGGATCATTAATGCACGCTTGGAGAGCGGGTATGTGTGGGACCAAGGAGTCATCAGGGAAACGCGAACAGAGCTTTGCGATTTGCTGATTGAAAACGGGAAGATCACCCGGATCGAGCCATCCAGTGAAATTTTGGAGGACGGGATTCCCAAGAAGGATGCAAAAGGTTTGCTCATTTTGCCTTCCATGGCAGAAAAGCACATTCATCTGGAAAAAACGTACTACGGCGGACCGTGGAAAGCGACGACGCCTGTTAAAAACTTGTTTGAGCGGCATGCCGAGGACAGAAGTCTTTTACCGATGTACCTCGGGCAAGCACAGAATGGCGCAGAAAGCATTCTGTCCTTGCTCGTCCAAACAGGTGTCACGCATGTTCGTACTCATTGCCACGTTGATCCGCAGGTAGGACTCGGATTTTTGGAGGGCATGCTCAAAGCTTTCAACACGTTTGCAGATCGCTTGTCCTATGAAATCGTGGCGTTCCCCCATTATGGGATGCTGCGTACGGATGCCAAAAGCTACGTGCGTGAGGCATTGCAAAACGGAGCGACCCATGTGGGCGGTGTTGATCCAGGCGGGGTAGACGGAGATATCGAGCGTTCACTTGCCATCATGATGGAGCTGGCGGTAGAAGCGGATGCTGACATTGATTTGCATCTGCATGATCCCGGTCATCTCGGTGTGTTTACCATCAAGCGTCTTGCCGCGATGACCGAGGACGCAGGCTGGCAAGGACGTGTCACGGTAAGCCATGCACTCGGACTTGGCGATGTATCGCCTCAGGAAGCAAAGGAAGTGGCAGAGCGTCTCGCAGCATTGGGTATTTCTATTGCCTCAACGGTTCCGATCAACCGTCCGACTATCCCGATTCCACTACTGCATGAGGCAGGTGTAGCCGTGATGCTGGGGAACGACAGTCTGACAGATAACTGGACGCCGTTTGGCAGTGGAGATCTACTTGAAAAGGCAGGCCGACTCGCAGAGCGTTTTCGATTGACTGATGAGCGCAGACTGGGTGTAGCTCTCGGTTTTGTCACAGAGGGGCGGATTCCGCTCGACGATGCAGGGAACCGGATTTGGCCGTTGATCGGGGATGAGGCGAGCCTGATGGCTGTCGAAGCCTCTTGCAGCGCAGAAGCCGTAGCCAGACGGGCCAAACGCCGCGTCGTTCTCTATCAGGGAACACGGGTAGCTGGTGAGTGGTAAGCTCTTTTTCGATCCTACTTGCAAATAGAAAGGATGTCATGAATAGATGTCTACAGCTTATTGGATAACCAATGTTCGCTTGGAGAGCGGATATCGCAAAGAAAATGACAAAGTAGTTGCTACAGATACAGAGGTCGCTCATCTGTTGGTAGAGGATGGACGCATCGCACAGATCGTCTCTGGTGCCGAAGCTCCACAAACGGAGCTGCCTACCCAAGATGCACGCGGACTTTTGGGGCTGCCGTCTTTTCGTGATATGCACATCCACATTGATAAAACGTACTACGGAGGACCATGGAAAGCGGTCACTCCAGTTAAAAATATTTTGGGACGATTGGAAGAAGAAAGTGAGTTAATGCCAAAGCTCTTGCCTACTGCGCAGGAGCGTGCGGAAAAAATGCTGGCATTGCTGCTGTCGGCTGGGTCTACCCAGATTCGTTCGCATTGCAACATCGATCCGTACATCGGTCTGAAAAACCTGGAGGCGACACTGGCTGCCATCGAAACCTTTAGTGGCAAGCTGCAATGTGAGATTGTCGCTTTCCCGCAGCAAGGTCTTTTGCGCAGCAATCAGGTGGAGAACATCCGCCAGGCGCTGAAAATGGGTGCGACCTACGTCGGTGGGGTCGATCCAGCAACGGTTGACCAAAATATCGAAAAGTCACTCGCAACTATTTTCGAGCTGGCAGTAGAGGCGAATGCACCAATCGACGTTCATTTGCACGACCCGGATCATTTGGGGATTTTCACCTTCAAGCGACTGGCGAAAATGACAGAGGAAGCAGGCTGGCAGGGCCGCGTCACGATCAGCCATGCGAACTCATTGGGCGATATCAGCCTGGAGGAAGCGGCAGATGTAGCTGAAATGCTGGCTGGGCTTGGCATTTCCATCACATCTACTGTCCCGGTCATTAAACCGACCATCCCGATTCCACTTTTGCATGAAAAAGGCGTGTCCGTTTCACTAGGGGACGACAGCATTACCGATCACTGGTCCCCATTTGGTCAGGGAGACAGCTTGGAAAAAGCGGGTCGCTTGGCTGAGCGTTTCCGTTTGCAGGATGAGCGCTCCTTGTCTCAGGCTTTAGGCTTTATTACGGGCGGCAAAACACCGCTGGATAAAGAGGGAAAACGCTTGTGGCCAAACGTCGGGGATGAAGCAGATATCGTATTTGTCCATGCATCGTCTGCTGCTGAGGCTGTTGCCCGCCGCTCGAAGCGCCAGGCAGTCATGTTCCGTGGAAATGTGGTCTCAGGCTCTTTGTAAGAGAGTGAAATGAAAACTTCAAAAAAGAGGCAGAACCTTTGTAAAATGTACCCTTTGTAAAGGACACTTTTAAAAAAGTCTAACCAGCTCCAAGTAGATGATCTCTGTATTGAACAGG